>CAWHQY010000018.1:0-14470 GCA_963831505.1 uncultured Alphaproteobacteria bacterium
ACGTCGGCGGCGTAGATTAAGTTTCGAAACAATTCAGGATTTCAAAAATGCCCTCAGGTGGAAAACGCCCCGGCGCGGGTCGTCCGCGAGGCTCGAAGACGAAAAAGTCACAGGCGATCGCCCTAGCTGCGATGGCCGAGGGCATTACGCCGTTGGAATTCATGCTTTCAATCATGAGGGATGAGAGCGTCGACGGCGCTATCCGGATGGACATGGCCAAGGCCTGCGCCCCGTACACGCACGCGCGGCTGGCTTCAACGGAGATCAAAGCCGAGGTCGAGGAGACGCAGGTCGTAATTTTCAAAACCACCTACG
Organism: uncultured Alphaproteobacteria bacterium; assembly: GCA_963831505.1. GTDB lineage: Bacteria > Pseudomonadota > Alphaproteobacteria > Rhizobiales > Xanthobacteraceae > Bradyrhizobium. Next base: position 316 of record CAWHQY010000018.1, read on the forward strand.
AGGATCACGCGGCGGGCATTGAGCCGGTGCGCTATAGCCCAATGAAGACGATCGAGCACGGCGATTAGCGGCTCAGCGCAGCGCCGGCCCGTAGTTCCACACACTAGTGGCCTCGCGGCCAGAATGCCCGGAAATTGGCTAGAAACTGGCCATCAGCAGCCCCCTCGCCTCTTCTGGGTAACGTAACGGGTAACGCCCTTCGCTAATTAACGGAATGTCTGGAAGTGGTGCGCATTCTGCACGTGGCCAGTCTGCGTGTGACGACGCGCCCTGTTTCGATTGCAAGCGAATCAGCGAGAAGGACGAACCAGCGAGCTTAGCCGAGGTCAAACCGACGCCTGCCCGCATGCCGCTAAGAGCGGCCGCCGCTGCAAAAGCCGCGGAGACACGCCCTTAGACGGCACACCCCAAGCTACCCTTTTTGGCCGTGTGCGGGCTCAACGCCCGCGCCGGCCGCCGTAGCAGTTCCAGTTATGTCCACCGCTACCCTCATGCGCGGCCCGGCCGCGAGAGCCGCTATCGGCGTCAAATCGAATGCCACGTTGAAAGCTTGGTGCAATCGCCGCGGCGTGCGCCGCGCCAAATGCTGTGGGGCGAAAACCCGCAACGGGAAGCCGCAAAAGAAACTCGCGGCCCTGGCTCTGGCAATATTGATTGGCCTCCCCCATCGCTTCAGCTTTGAGATTCCCGAGTCCGGGAAAGCCCGTCGCCGCCTGCTTCGCAATCAGGTAGCCGCCCTGACCGTTAGGGACTACGCCGGTTGAGAGGCGCATCCAGCCACCATAAGGGCAGTTAAAGCACAGAAACCGCCCGCCAATTGCAGACGCATGACCGCAGCCGCCTGAGTAAACGGAAGATCATGCATGAAAGCTCAATATCCGACAAATGCGGAATCCCTTGGCGTTCTTCGAAAACGACAAATACAAGGGTGTGATTGTCGGTTATGGTCGACGACTGCGCGAGGCAGTCATTTCGCCGTTTTGCCGACGCATCCGACTCCGATAAAAGAATATCGTGAGGTAGGCGCAGATCACTCCGCTGGCGCTCGCCAGCCAATCTAGCAACGCGGCATGACGACCCGGAACGTACATCTGGCCAAGCTCGAGTATGCCCGCGTAACCGCCGAGAAGAACCGCTATTAACCACGGAGGTTTTTGGGGATAGGCGGCGAGAACAGCAATCCCTGCCAACAGGTATGCAGTCGTGTGTTCCAGTTGTGTGCTGAAACCAGTCCGGACCATTTCCTGTCCGGGGTGTCCAGGGAAGCGACCGCAAGGCCGATGACCGAGGCCCATGCGATGAACCTCATCGCGAGGTAAGGAGTTTTCATCGTCCTAGCGCTTTCATCGCCCCGACCCTATACGGTCTGCCACCGGATCGGCATAAGGGTATTGGCCGCCCGCCTTTCGAAGCTCGGCTATCTCAATCCGTATAGGTACCGCGCGATCAAACTCTCACTCAGCGCCGTGGGTTTGGCTTTCCACCGCCAAGCCCACGGCGCTCTCACGGCGCCGGCACAAGCCGAGCGGTATCGGGGTTCCCGAGAGGGTACATTTCACCGAATTTTAAGGTCTTAACGTCCAATATTCCCGCTCGGGAACATAGGACGCCTACTCATGGACGACGAGAGCGCTATTAACCGTAGAATCGTGGGGGTGGCACACGCCTTCGGTTCGCTGGTCCGCAGCCGTCGGAAAGCTATGAGGATGCGACAGGATCAGCTTGCGCTGGCGACTGGTGTCGGGCGCAGGTTTGTGATCGACCTAGAGGCCGGCAAACCTTCCTGCCAGCTAGGACGAAGCCTATTGGTGGCTAAGGCCCTTGGGCTTGATCTGGCCATCCTTGCATCTGACGCCTGTTCTCAATCCGCGACCGCCCCGGAACTGCCTGATGTTGCCGAAGAGGAGGAGCCGGATGGCTACTCTATCCGTATACTTTGAGCAGCGGCGCGTTGGGACGATTGATATCGATAAGAATGGCCCAGGCTTCACGTATGATCCCGGCTGGATGGGATTGAAAGGTGCATTTCCAATCTCGATAACGATGCCGTTGAGATCGGAGCGAATTGCTTCCGACACTTTCCTGCCGTGGGCAGCAAACCTCCTTCCAGAGAGCGTGCAACTGAGAACGCTCGGACAACTTCTCGGGATGGCGCGGGGCGATGTAATCGGTCTTCTGTCCGCAATTGGCGGCGACACCGCGGGGGCGCTTTCAATTGGTCAGCCTGGGAGAACCGCTTCGCTTCACTGGCGCCCGATTGACAAGCCGAAAGACCTTGAGAGGCTCATAGAGGAGCTGCCAAGCAAGCCGTTCCTGGTCGGCGACGAGGGGGTCTCAATGTCCCTTGCCGGAGTGCAGACCAAGTTAGCTGTAGCCGTCGATCAGACAGGCTGCGTATGCATTCCGATGAACGGCTCTCCTTCCACGCACATTCTCAAACCCGACGCGCCACGCCTTTGGGGCAGCGTTCAGAACGAGGCTTTCTGCTTGACCTTGGCTCGACGCATGAAAATCCCGACGCCGAGCGTCACGACTGGCCAGGCCGGCAAACGAACTTATTTGCTCGTCAAGCGCTTCGACCGAACCGAGGTCAGCGGCCGTTGGCGCCGTTTGCATCAGGAAGATTATTGTCAGGCGCTAGGGAAGCCGCCATCCGCAAAGTACGAAGCTAACCAGACCGGGATTCGTGGACCAGCATTGGAGGACATGTTTGAGCTGACGCGTCGGCACATGCCCTCAATCGATATTGTGCACTTGCTGGATATGGTTGTGGTCAATGTACTTGCGTGCAATACCGACGCCCATGCCAAGAACTACGCGATCATCATCCGCGGCAACGGCGCGTCAATTGCGCCGATGTACGACCTCATGTGCGGCGAGGTTTGGGAGAACGTGACGAAAAACCTCGCACAGAAAATCGCCGGCAAGAGCCGGGGCGATCACCTCAATGGAAGGGACTGGCAGCAATTCGCGCGTGAATGCGGCCTCAACCCCAGGCAAGTCCTTGATCGCGTCGGCACATTGGCAAAATCCGCCTTGGCAGAGGCAGAGGCGGCCGCGTCTGAGGTAGCCGCCATGCCCGCCGGCACGCACGAGGTTCTTGACCAGACACGAGAGGCTGTCGAACGCCGGGCTCGTATACTCCTGGCACAACTGCAAGAATTGGGAGACGATCCGGTCAAAGCAGTCAATAAAGAAGAAACTGCAGTCGCCAAAGAAGAATGCTCGAACCTGAGATAGCTGCAGTGCTTAAGACGATGACGATCTCGTCAAGACCTCAACCCTAACGGTGTCCTTGTGGCGGGGCCTCGTGCTCGTCCGGAACAGAGGTGCGGGGGCTCAGCCCCAACCCACAGTGTCCAAGGGGCCCCCGCGCGTATTAAATGAGGTGTGCCAGAAATTTCTGGCACCAAAAATCCCGAAGGCCCTGCACCCCCTCAAAAGGTACTGCCTCGCGATCGCCCGATCGCCGTGCGATTGACCAGCACACCTCCAAGGTAGGACTGCTCAATCTCGCGCGGTATGAGGCTTAACCGGATATGTCGCCTTCACGATCCGATCTTATGATTGACGAGCGATAACCAGATCAGGCTTCTCGACGCGTGCCCTGCGCCAGTGCCTTCCTGACATCGGATTGCGAAATTCCAAATTGCCTTGCGATTGCGGACGGCTTGACGCCTGCTTTGAAGGCGGCACGCACTGCATTCAGCTTGCCAGTGGTCAATGAACCCGCGCCATCCTCGGCAGCCTCCTGGCGTCGCTGCGGCTTTGCATCAGCTACTGGCTTCTCTTTCGCCGGGCTGGGCGGCCGTCGACCGCGACGCTCGGCCTCGGTGGTGACAGCCGCAAGCAGCGCATCGATTTCCACATCATCCAACCGCTTCAGTGCTCCGGCCAAGTCCTTCGGCAAGAAATGGCGCTGCTGCGAGGCCAGGCTGTCCGGTCCGGCTTTGCCCTTTGGAACAGCCGAAGGCCCGGCCGCCGTCACGGTCGGTGGAGCCGAAAATAGGTCTGGTGTTGTCTCCGCAGGCCGCCGGGTTGGCATGCCCCCAACTATGCCGCCGGTGGCTCACCGCGGCAACAGCTGGCAGGGCTATGCTCGCACTCATAAACATCGCCGCATGCGCGCCGTGGCGCTGGTCACGGCTGTTCACACGACCGGCTTCGCGGTCGCAAGCTACGCGCGGAACTGAAGAACCAAACCTGATTGCTCGAGGCGGCCAAACAGTGCCAGTGCATACCCCGGATCATCCTCACGCCGATAGCTGATAAAGATGTTGCCCAGCATGCTGCGTCATCGCGATCGGCCAATGGGACGAATTTAGCACAGGTTGCCGTGTCGGTCAGGAAACTGACGGGCGCGCTGGTCTTTCGCAACCAACCGGGACGAGGCCGCAGCCAGTCCGACTGTATCCCCATGCCGCCGGAAGCCGAAGTAGTATTAGAACGTTACGGCTCCCTATGGGTCCGTAATCCAATCCCGAATTCAATCAGCGCAAGGGGACCAAATGACGAACTTCGAACTATCCGCCGTGGATGCGCAGGACGAGGGCGAGCTCAAGGGGGAAATCGCGCTGGCGGACTTGTTCTAGCGCGGCGAGCCTATCATAGCGCTCGCCTGCGAGCCGTCGTTCGCGGCGGTTTACGCTTAGGGCCAAGGACGGGGTGGTGATGAATTCCTTGACGAGGTTTAAAAGGCTGTCACTGGCATGGATATGCAGGCACCCGAACAACAACTCAACTTCGCCAACGATTGGCTTCTGGTTTTCATGGACGGCCACGAGACCTTTGCCGGCGATCACCCGTATTTCGCCGTCGGCGGCTGCGCGTTCCTCGGCGCTCACCACGCCGCGGTGAACGCGCAATGGCGCGAGGTCCGGCGGGCTATCAATGGCGATCCGGACGCGCAGCTTCATGCGGCCGATCTCGAATACACCGAAGAAAACTTCGCTGTGTTGTCGCAGTTCTTCAAGTCGCCCGCCTTTGCCCGCTTTGGCGTGGCGGCGACTAATAAGACGAATTTCGCCGTCGACATGCACGCCATGGCGGCCGTGATGGGCATGTTGAAACAGCACATTGCGCGGATTGCCGGGCGGCTGTCGTGCTCGACGGTCGCTCTGATTTTCGAGAGTTCCCAACGCGGCGATCCGCTCGTGCGGCAGCATTTTGGCGAACTCGGATTGCTGGAAGAGGGACGACCGGTCCCGACCGAACATTGCTTCATGCCCAAATCGGCCGGCGAGCCAGGCCTGGAGATCGCCGATTTCGTCGCCAGCGCTGCGGGATTCTCAAGCCCGTTTTTACCATCGTGGCAAAACTGCTTTCGCCAAAGATTACCAGGGCGTATTTCATCAACATCCGCCGCCGTAGGGGCAATTCTTTCACATTGCGGAAGTTGGCGGCTCACGTGAAAGCCACGATGCTTGGATTTAAGGAACGCGGCGCGCGGAGTGACTACTTTCCGCGCCATATGCGCCGCGCGATCTCGCATTCTTCGGCTCCGACCACGTCAAGATACACTGCGCTGCTGCGCAGCGAGGGCATGACCAAGCCTGCGCTGTAGAAGAGTTAGTGCGGACTGGCCAAAGGCGCACCCAGTTTTTGTGCCCCCAGTGTGCCCCTGATCGCCGAACAGGAGTTTGCAATCTCCCGTCTAAGTACTTGATTTTATTTGGTGAGCGCGCTGGGGTTCGAACCCAGGACCCCGCGATTAAAAGTCATGGCCCTGTCATCATTTTTCAATCGCGGGGGTCGTCGATTTACTTGCCGACACCACCGCGCTCGCTACGAACCCTGCGCATCGTCCGCTCGGTGAAGCGCGACTGAAACGTTCCAGCGCAGTGCCGGTTCTGGCTCGTATCCGTCGGGTATCCCGCTAGCGATCGCGCCGCGGCAATTCACTTGCAGATCATTTCTTCATCTTCAAGGCGGCGCCATCGAAGGTCGTCACCATGGCCTGCATCAGCCCGTCCTTGGTAATGTAGGCGTCCGAACCTTTGTATGGTTCCGCGAGGAAGGGAGCAGACGCAACCCAGTGCGTCGCAAACGTACCGCCAATCAGCGTGCTCTGAACCACCTTGAAATTGATTCCGTTTAGGCCACCGTCCTTTGGGTCTTTGCAAAATCCTGCGAACAGTTCGCCGATCGCCTTGCGGCCCGTGATGATCGTGCCATTCAGGAGATGGATCTGCGCATCTTCAGGGTATTGGGCGACCAGGCGACTCCAGTCGCACTTGTTCAAAGCGTCAATATGCTCGTCCAGTACGGCCTGGGGAGTCGGCTGGGTCCGGATATCAGGCAGTTGCATTTCGGCTGCCTGAAGATGTGGAGTGACTGATAGCGTGGTCAATATGGCCATGATGCAACTATACTTCCAACGACGCTGCATGTTGACTCTCCCTCCCTATCGCCGGTCGAAGACTCCAATCGACCGAGCCGTTGTTTGCTTGGCATTGTTAGCACGAGATACGAATGTTGAGAACGGAGTAGCGCCCCGAGCCGGCCTGTCGGCACTCAAGCAGTGCGAATGGCCGCGGTGAGGATCAGGCGTTTCATTGGCGTATTCCTTCTTGGAAGAGGAAGGACAGCCAACCAAACCGCCCGTTGACATGGAATCAAGAAAACCCGGCGGCAGGTGCTCCGCAGACCGGACCGCGCGCCGACGCATCAGCGGCCCGCGCAGCCGTCGAAGTTTGGCGACCTGATCCGGTGGGCGCACCCGGACTTCCACGGCTGGCACAGCGCGCAGCGGATCGCGAAGGCGCTGGAGGGCGCCTGCGAAATACGGGGATAACCACACCCTGAATGGCTTTCGAGAAGAGCATGGTCAATTCGTCTGTTCGAATTTTATTGTTGAGACCGGCCACTTGCCGTCGTGACCTCCGATAGAAATTCGCAGTCCATGGAATTCATCAAGCCAAAGCCCGTCTACAGTCCCGGCCTTTCCGTCGGTCAGGATCACGGCTTTGCCAATAAGGTCGGTTTGAGCTTTATTGAATTCGGCGAGGATTGCGCACGCTCTCGCTTTGGCGCTGGGCACGATGTAGCTCGTAAAGGTTGTAGGGGGCCCGAGCGTAGCATATGAAAGCGCGCAACTCGTGGCAAACGCACGGCAACAGGTTGTCCATGGAACCTCACGCCGGAGCCCGCCTAGCCTGCATTACAGATCACCAGAGCCAATAGTTGAGAAACACGCCCGGCATCGGCGGCAGGTTGCCGACGTACCGATTGATGACGCGGAACAGCGCGATGATCGCGGCTTGGTTCGTCGTGATGCTGTAGAGATTGCACGCAGGCGAAGGCTACGACCGGAACAGTGCGAAGTAGATTACGTACAGCCAGCCCAGAATGCCGTGGATGATCGCCCAGAGGATCGACTTGTTGGTGGTGTAGCTGATGGCCATAGCGAGCGCGCTGCCAAAGCCTATGCCGTATTTCGTGCCCTCTGATCGCACCACGTAGTAGCGGCTTCCGTTCATCGTCGCTCCCTCATCATCATTCACCGCTCACCCGGCCACCAGTGCGACGCCGGATCGCTCTCGGCCTCTATTCAGCCCTCATAATAATCATCGACGCGGCTCCTCATGTTTCGGTAGCAAACTGAACCCAATGCCGGTGACGAGATAGACAGCATCGCTTTCATCCACGAGTACGTCGCCAATCGTCATGGTTGTGATCGAGGCAAGCGGCGGCTCGCCCGACTGCTCGGCAGGGCCAAGCGCCGCTCCATCCAGTTCACCGAGCATCTGACGGGCGACGGCCCGACCGTGTTCGAGCACGTCTGCCGCTTGAGCCTTGAGGGCATCGTGTCGAAGCGGACAGATGCGCCCTATCGCAGCGGGCTTTGGCATGACAACCAGCCATCATCATCATCACAATCTGTAGTTTACAACTAACGATATTTGGTGACAGGGCATGGATTTTGCTCCCCGGATCACGCGGGCCGTTCGCGCATGGGTCAAGCTGAGCAACCCGGTGTCGCCTTCGAAGGATGTGCAGAGGGCTCAGTCGTTCAGAAATGAGCACGCGGCAATAGCCATCCCATGATCTTCTCATGCGGATCGCGACGACTGCGGATGAATGCTTTCTCGTTCTGCTGAGCGGCGGTCCTGGCGAATTCAGAAATCCCCTCCATAGACTGCCGTTTATCCTTCGGAAGCTTCGCCCATTGGCGAATGATCTTCCGGCGGGCTTCGCGTTGCTTTTCCCTTACGTCAGGCATCGGTACACTCCTTGAAGTGGATTCCTGCTCGGCCCAGTATTATGCGATAATATCATAGTATTCTTCTTTAGGCTCGTGCGATGAGCGGTCTTCTGCAGGACTGCTGCAATCAGCGGCCGTCGAAGACGTGGCTCAAGTTGAAGACCCCGGAGAGCGCGGCAGTGCGCCTTGGAGCGCGAGGAGGAGTGGCGCTAGCCTCGGCGCACCCCAGCCTTCGTGGTTCCGCCCAAATGGAAAGAAGGCAGTACAGCCACGCTGAGAATGATAATCGCAATCGCGGATACGTCGATGATGGAAAGCCGTCTTGCCATGCGCCTGTTTCTTCGGCAGTCGCGCGCGATGGTAGGCCGAATGTTTCCGGTTCTTCACTTTGATCCATCGTGGCGAGCCGCCGCCTCGATAGGTGCTCTCGCGATGCGCCAATGCGGACAAGCGCGATGTCAGCTTTGCACCGGCAACCATGAACGGACATCGTAAGCGCGACGCGGCACGTCCGAAAAGTGCCATATCGGAAGTCGGAGGACCTTATTTGACCACCTTGTCGACGGATTGGCCATGTGGCCATCGCTCGCACCGCCTCACTCGATGACCTCGTCGGCTGTAGTGAGCAGCGACTGCGGTATGGTTAGGCCGAGCGTCTTTGCGGTCTTGAGATTGATAATCAGGTCATACCTTCCAAACCTATTTCAGATTGCAAGGAGGCTGGTGCCGAACAGGACTTCGAACATGTGACCCCGTCATTACGAATGCTCGCGGAAGACTCGGCGGCTACTGAAAGCCAGAACCACCGGGGTATCGGAGCGCGGCGGGGATGGCATGCGCCAGTGCGCTGCAAGTGTCCGCTTTCGGGGGGCGGACATGGCTTCCGCAGTGTAGGGGCAATAGCTCCGCATAATTCCCCTGCATATCCGGGACTTTACCAACCGCCGCGGAAGTAACCTCGAGGCCCCATCCCCATCCGCCACGCCAAACCGGACCGGCGTACGCATACGCAGAAGGTGCCGCATAGACCGGATATTCGTCAACCACCACCGGCGGCCGCGCTACAATCACAGGCGGCGCAACCGCGTACGCGTACGCGTATGGCGGCGCAGCCTCGTACGCGTATGGCGGCGCAGCCTCGTACGCGTATGGGGGAACTTCCTGCTCATAGCCTGGATTTTCGCTATAGGGAGTTACCTGCAGATCGGCGGCGACTGCCGGCGAGGTAAGAGCTAGTGCACTTGCTGCACCCAAGATCGCTTTACGCATCGACGTTGCCTGTTTGTTACCCCGTAGCGAGCAAACGCGGGAACACGTTGTTAGGTCCATGAACGGGTGTTCAGCCGGCGGCAATCCCCCGTTATGAACACACAGTTGCGGCCCCTAAATCCGCGCGCGCGTTATCATGAATGTTGGGCAGGCAACGCGATGGTCAAAAACGATTTCAATGTCGCCAAATGGCACATCGCGCCATTTCGGTGCGGTGTGGAATTTGGTCGCTATCGGGGCGAGAGCGGACCTAGCCGTGCTTCTACGGCTATGCAGCTTGTCGTCGTGTCATTTCCGCCAAAGCTGCATGTCCTTCGTTCGTTAGCGAATATGGCGCACTAAATTCTTGGCTGGTCTTTTCCACTAGATGCTTCCGCTTGAGATACTGCATAAGCGCATTTATCGATTGCTGTTCTATTCTCAATATATTCGTCACGTCTCTGATTCGAAGCGCCCCCGCTTCCCGAATAGCTGAAAGCACTTTGCGAACACGGTTTGATTCAACAGGTGGCCGTGGCGCTTCCGCGTGACGGGTAAGGTTATTGCGTTGAGGATGTCTCAACCCGGCGGCGGTGATCTGATAAACACGGTTGCCCTTCAATCCCTCGAACGTTTGCGCAAATCTGCTGGCAACCAAATGCTCAAGGATTTGTTGCACCGTGTGCTCGGGCATGCGCGCCGCGAGCCGTATCTTTGTAGCATCCGTCGCATACTCTCGCGGGATTGCTGATAGGACATGCTCCTCGTCTCGCGACAGCAAGGGAGTCTTGTCGCCCGCGCGCGTCACAATCCAAAAGGGCTTATCCGGATCTCCAAAGCTCACCCGTCCTTGTGCGTGCAGCTTAATCACAAGCTGACGAACTCTTTGATGACTGAGGCCCAACTCTTCCGCAATCTCACTTCCCCGCATCGGTCGATCTAACAATTGGAGCAGGCGCAGGGCACCGGGGCCAGGGAGCCCGCTGCTACGCCGCTGTCGATCCGGAACGATCGTGAAACGACATGCTTTCCCGCTCGTGGTCGTGTGCCATCTTTTCGATTGGTCTTGCCTGGCAAGTCCAATCCGCGCCAGTGCTCTGAGCTCAGTTGCCGTCTTGGTAAGATCAAGCTTCACCTGTATCGCGATTTCCGTCTTGGAGTCCTTGCGACGTCGGAGCGCGATCAGACAAGCTGCCTGCGATTTGGTTAAGACAATATTTCGAGCTTTGGATGTCATGCAGACCTCCGATTGATTCGGTAGGCCGCATTATGCTCTATCCCACTGTGGAACAGCGCGGTTACGGCGGCCATCCACAGGGCGAGCATAACGTAGCGCACGTCCCGCCGCCTGAACGATGTCAACGCGGCTTTGCTTGGGATCAGCAAACATGACGCAGTCGATGGCTGGAACATCGACGCCCTCAGTCAAGCAGCGCGCGTTAGTCATGAGCGCGCGCTTGTGAACCGACAAATTCCCAGAATAGGACGCTGCGCTGCCCCGCCGTCTTTTTGCTTGAGATATGAAGATTGGTCGTCTTTGGGCCTAAGCTGTCCATTCGATTGAGCGCGTCTTGCTGTTCCCGAAACCGATCTGCCCCGCGAATGCTCCGATGGAATGAAATCCGCCATTCTTCGACGGTCCCTGTCAGCGTCGCGCGCACCGCTGTGCCGGTCTGACGATGTCCGTTCATAGAGTGGAGACCGGAAGTGGCGTTTTGGGGCCGTCAGGACCGTTCTTGACCTCGTATCGGACGACATCGAACTACAGGCTGCTATCACTGCTCGCTCCTGCGCTCGTGGGTTCACTCCGCTGCGTCTTGTCTGCGTTTGTGTTTGCGTTTGTGTTTGCGTTTGTGTTTGTGTTTGTGTTTGTGTTGTTGCACGGCGCTGCGTCAGGCGCACGCCTAAGGAATCTGGTGGATTTCCGACGAGCCTTGAGCAATTGTTTGAGCAGACTGCTTGGGGAGACAACCGATGAAGTTTGCTGACATCGAGGGGAATGTTCGAGTTGAGGCACAGCCAGGCCTCACGGGCAAATGCCGCGATTGCGGTCAGCCCATGGTCGCGAGATGCGGACAGCACCGCGTGTGGCATTGGGCGCATTTGAAATCCGAAGCGTGCGATCCTTGGTGGGAGACGGAAACGGAATGGCATCGGTGGTGGAAGAACCAATTTCCTGTCGCGTGGCAAGAGATTGGACATACTGCGCCAAGCGGCGAAAGGCATCGAGCCGACGTTAAAACGGAGAACGGCCTGGTCCTAGAGTTTCAATACTCGGCGTTGAGCGAAGCCGAGCGGATCTCTCGCGAGGATTTTTACCCTCGATTGGTCTGGGTTGTTCACGCCAACAGGCGTCTCCGCGACCGAAAGAAATTCTTTGCTTTGCTTTCCGGTCCGCTACGCGTCGCATCGGGAGTGCTGACTTATACGATCCACCGATACGACGGCAGCGCTCTCTTGCGCGATTGGGGGAAGAGCCGCGCCCCGGTCTATTTCGACTTCGGCGAGACTGAGCGAGTTTGGCGACTTTATCCGTTTAGCGGCGACGTGTTGGCTTATGTGACGCCAATTGTTCGAGCGGAGTTCGTCAAGGCTCATCGCGAAGGTGTCAACCTCGAAGAGATGTTTGATCAGATCTTCGCGCGCGACCGCGAGATTGCCTCTGCCGAAGCCAAACGGGGGCCGCCGCTTCCGGGTGTTTTCCGGTATCCGACACGAAGAATGCGACGCCTCTAAGCGTTGGCGTAGACTAAGTCCGCTTCTGCGACCGACGACGACCCGATCCGCTGCAATCATCCAGTCAGCGAGTGCGTCAGATGATTGATCGAAGCCGCTGGGAGCGTCGCTGATGCATTCGGGGCTGTCCCAGATCCTGAGCCAGCGTGACGCAGCGAGCGCACAGGGAGCGGCGCTGGCGGGCGTCTGATCCCGTCTCGATGCTCATGCAGCCCCTGCGCTTGCGCACCCGCAACCAGCTCGGGGGGCATCTCAATTCCCAGCTCCTTGGCCGTCGAGATTGATAACAAGTTCAAACTGCGTTGCTTGAAAGTACGGTATTCCCCCAAGGCCAGATTGCCGTAGAGCTGAAGGTCGCCCATGAGGTCTCTCCGTAACACCTCTTGCGGGCGCCCCGTCGCCGCGGCAGCATGTGCTCACCGGGCCATCAGCGCCGCACTCATATATGGAACACGGGGAGCATCATGCAAATCGGTGTTCATCTGCCGCATATCGGCCGCAAGGCCACGCCCGAGGCGGTCACGCGCGCCGCGGTTCAGGCCGAGGAGCTCGGGCTTGCCGACGTGTGGGTGAGCGAGCACGTCATCCTGCCGAAGGACGCGCCCTATCCGCCCTCGCCCGCCTTCCTGGAGCCGATCCTTACCCTTGCCTGGGCGGCCGCGGCGACCAAGCGCGTCCGGCTCGGCACCAGCGTGATCGTGCTGCCGATGCATCATCCGGTACCGATCGCCAAGCAGCTCGCCACGTTGCAGACACTGAGCAATGGGCGCGTCATCTTCGGCATCGGGGTCGGCTGGCTCGAAGCGGAATTCTCCGCGCTCGGCGTGCCGTTCCGCGAGCGCGGCCGGCGCACCGACGAGAGCATCGCGCTGCTGCGCGCGCTGTGGAGCCAGGACCCAGTGACCTTCAAACCGCGCTACTGGGCGACGCAGATCGAGGAGATGCGCATGCAGCCTCCCCCTTCGGCGCCCATTCCGCTATGGGTCGGCGGCAGTTCCGACAAGGCCCTGGAACGCGCCGTGAACCTCTGTGACGGCTGGCACGGCTCGCGGCTCACCGCCGAGGCGGCAGCGCCGGTGATCAAGCGATTGCGCACGTTGCGGCCGGACAAGACCTTCACCATCTCGCTGCGCACGAGCTTCGATGGCAAGGACCCTGCCGAGCTGGGCGCAAGGCTTAGCGCCTATCGCGACGCCGGCGCCGATCACATCATGGTCCAGCCCGAAGATCGCGACGCCGACGACTGGATACGCACGGTGGAAAAGATCGCCCGCGCGGCGAGCGTGCACTAGGCCTAGGCGAGCTGGCAATGTGAACGGCATCAAGGAAGTCGAGGCCACGCGCGACGCCTGGTCGAAAGCCGGCCATGCGATGGGCGATCTCCAGGCAACGGCCTTTGCGCGAGGCTGCGTGCTGAAAGACGGTGAACCCGCTGACTCCGAGCGCGCGACGGCACAAGCGGGCCCGCGCGCGGCAGTTATGCTGCATCGCGCGGCGGATGAGGCGCTGGCCGGACTGGCGTCAGGTGTGACGATGGTGTCCAGGACCAGGCCCGAGATGCAAGGCTATATCGACCTAGCGCGCGACTTCGAGCCCAAGGATGCGCCCTTCCTGCAGAACCATCGCGGGCACTTGATGTTCGTGAAGCCCGAGGAGAAGCGCTTCGTGAGCGCCGAGTTAATCGGCACCACCTCTTTTGCGGCAAGCGAGGCCGAGATCAAGCAGCGCATCAAGGCGCTGCGTAGCGCGGGCTACATGCAGTTCACCATCCAGCTCGTGCCCGGACATGAACACGCGCTGGCTGACTGGGCGCGCATCCGAAAAGCGTTCGCCTAAGTCGCCTAAAGCCCGAGTGGGCGAAAGGCTTCATCACGGTTTGGCGAAGCGCTCGAGCTCTCTTGAAGGTTCGGCAACCACCGCGCTCTCGTGCAATTCGAGACCGAGCGCGGCGCGGATGAGCTCGGTAAC
>CAWHQY010000019.1:0-305452 GCA_963831505.1 uncultured Alphaproteobacteria bacterium
TCCTTCATCATGCCGATGATGGAATCGTAATCGCCGGTCATGCCGGCGTCGGTCATGTAGGCGGTGCCGCCCGCCAGGATCTGATGATCGGCGGTCGGCACATGCGTGTGCGTGCCGACCACGAGGCTGGCGCGGCCGTCGCAGAAGAAGCCGACCGCCTGCTTCTCGCTGGTCGCCTCGCAATGGAAATCGACCACGACCGCGTCGGCCGCTTCACCCAGCGGACAGGCGTCGAGCTCGCGCGCCAGCATTGCGAAGGGATCGTCGAACGGCGTCATGAAGACGCGGCCGAGGCCATTGATGACGAGCGCGCGCTTGCCGTTCTTGGTCTCGATCAGCGCCGCGCCGCGGCCCGGCGTGCCCTTCATGTTGGCGGGACGGATCAGCCGTGAGGCGCGCTCGATGAACACCAGCGCCTCGCGCTGGTCCCAGGAATGATTGCCGAGCGTGATGGCGTCGGCGCCGGCATCGAGCAGCTCCTGATAGATCGCCTCGGTGATGCCGAAGCCGCCGGCCGAGTTCTCGCCATTGACGACGACGAGATCGAGCGACCAATCCCTGATCAGGCCCGGCAGATGATCCGTGACCGCAGCGCGACCGGTGCGGCCGACGACGTCTCCGATAAACAATATTCGCAACTTAATCGCTCCGGAAATCGAACACCCGCTTTTCCGTTAGCACATAATCGAGCGGCACGTCGTGCGATAGCGCGGGGATGTTCTCGATTTCCTGCACGGCAAAGGCGAGCCCGATGCCGGGAGATCCCTTGGTTTTCGCAAATGCGCGAAGGTGTGGTCGTAATGTCCGGCGCCATAGCCGATGCGATGGCCGACCTGGTCGAAGGCCGCGAGCGGCACCAGCATGATGTCGGGCACGACCTCGGCTGCCGCCGTCGACGGCTCGGGGATGCCGAGCATGCCCATCATCAACCGATCGCCCACCGTCTAGCTGCGGAAGATCAGCGCCTTGCCGCGCGCGTTGATGGTCGGCAGCGCGAGCCGCGCGCCCTGCCCGGCGAGCGTTTCCATCAGCGGCTCCGGATCGATCTCGTTGCGGATCGGCGAATAGCCGGAGATGATCAGGCCGGCCGTGATCTCGATCGGCAGACCGCGTTTCGCCAGCGCCCCTGCCGCCGCCGTGCGCTGCTTGTCGCTCAAGGCGTCACGCTTCGCCAGCGCAATCGCGCGCAATTCGCCCTTCGATGGCGTCGCCGACATGTCCCCGTTTTCCGCCGCTCGCCCGCGCTGTTCGCGGGCGATTCGCGAATTGACCAGAACCGATCGTGATCCTGCCGCAGCGGACGCGGCGTACTGGACTGAAGCGGACGAAAGCAAAAAATAAAAGTGCGAAGCCGCGAACGCCGTTGAAGCACTCGATCCCGGAGTTCCCTACGAAAGTAGGTGGGCACCATATGTCCGGATCCACGGACCCGGCCAGGGACAGTTCCCTAAAGGATCGATAAGGCCCCGGGGATATATGGCTCCTGACGCGCGACGCAGCCTCGCGGGGGTTAATGTAGCAACGATGGGGAGCCGGCGCCAGCGGCGGGGGTGGCGTAATCCCGCCTTCAATTCGGATTTTCAAACAGCCAATTCAGCCGTCATTGTCGAGCGCCGCGAAGCGGCAATCCCGGATTGCATCGCCCCAGCGGGACGCATCGATTCTGAGGCTCGCGCCATGGCGCGCCTCGCAATGACGGACGGACAGATTGGGCCACCTACATTCCCGCGGCACGAAATGCCCGGGTGATGCGTCAATCTTGCGCCTTGGAAAACAGAGGGCGCGGGGAATGCCGGGTGCTGGCGCACCCGCGGCCGCCTGTGCAGTGTAGAAAGCACAGGCGTTAGCAACCACGAGTACAGCCGAAGCGATCCGGCATTCCCCGCGCGATGGTGTTACGGCTTATACGTGCTCTCCTCGGCGTGCCGGGCTTTCTAGCCGCCGTCGCCTTGCGTTACGTCGCGCAAGGCTTGATCCCAGCGTCGGGGAATCAGGACCACACGATTTCGCCGTCCGCTCCCGCGCCGCACGTCAGGCGACACGATCGCGTCCACCGCATCCCGCTCCAACACCCGTGACGATCTAGAAGCGCCCCTCTGGCGAATCGGGATGCGGGGAGAGAAACATGATTTTTCGGAAAAACGGAAGTGAAATATTTGTGATGAAGGCTGGATATGGGTAAGCGGATTGAAATGGCTGAGGAAAATAGATTTTGGCGCACTGTTTTTGATTTAAGCGTATTGCAACCTGCACCGGTGATACTTAAGTGCCCGACGGATTTGACGATATGAATACGCACGTGAGACAGACGTTGAAGACCGTCCAAACATTGGCGGCAACTTCATTCGCTTGCCGAGGACGATTGGATAGAGGCCGTATCCATCCACGAGATGCCGCCTTGGCGAGACATCTGTGAAAAACTGGATTGGCGCACACATCGTCTGGTAGAGGGTATTTCAAAGCCAGTACGCACGGGAAATGTGGCGTCTATCGTTTGATTGCTTTGCAGGAAAATGGCGACCTATCCAAACCCGCAACCATCGCGCGCATTTGCGGTGAAGACCGGACCGGCACGCTATACATTGGCGAAGCCGGCGACTTAAGTCTACGCCTCAATCAAATGCGGCGCTCTGCGTGCGAGCACCGGAGCGAGGGATCGCATTCTGCCATTACCATGTTGAGGAGGATTAGACGGCTAAACTATCCCGCGCAGAGGTTGGCTGTCGCCCTGATGTTTACGCGTCGTTTTACGCGCGCAATCGAACGCGATTATTGTCCTTCGGCGGATGCCGCCTTTAAATTAGCGGCTCTGAGAAAGCCGAGATCCAGTCGAATTGGGCGGCGCGGCATAGATTTCAAAAACAGGGAGTGGACGAGGCTTTGCAGCTGGACGACAAGCATCAGCTCGTTCTTTGCCCGACTAAGCGCGACGTATAGCAAGCAACGGGCGTCCAGTGTGTCTGGAAACGATTTGGCGTCACATGGCATCACGATGACGCTCTCGCATTCAAGACCCTTCGCCTTGTGAATGGTGCTGATAGCCCGATCAGGGGGCTGAGGAGGCCGCACGAGAGCAGGTCCAGCGACTCTCAAATTGGCCACAGCTGGAGGCTCGGCTCCCAAGTCTCGCGATGACAATCTAGCTTAACGTGTGCCCGCGTGTTCGGCAACTGCGCATCTGCTTTGCGTGAGGTTCTGACCAAGTGCCGACTCGGGTGAGCCTTCCCACAGCAAGATCATGAAGAGACGTGCAAGCTTGCGGTCTCATTGTAGCGCGTTAGCACGAGCAGCGAAGATTGCTTTCTCTCGAAAGCGTCAATGAGGCGGCGATCACTTTGCCCGAGACGATAGTCTAATTTTCTGGGCAATGTTCGTCGCCCTCACGACCTTCACGCCGGATGGCACGGTCCGCAGATCAACCTTGCCGCCATTCTTAAGGGCTTCTCAGCTTTCAGCGTCCACTTTCCAAGTTCTGGACAGCCTTCCGCCCATCGATGCGGATGGTCAAGTTCTTCAACCCTGTCGGCGGCCTCAATCAAGCCATCCCATGAGTAAGGATTGGCTTCCTTGAAAATCTTCTGCATGGGGTCGGCGAAGACTCGCAGTCGTGCGCCATTGCCATGCAACGACATCGCGATCGCGTGCTGGTCTGCGCTGGAATCCTGGTGCTCATCGCAAATGATGGTCGGATAGCGCTTGGCGGCGGCACGGCCGATCATGGGATATTGCTGAAGCAACCGCGCAACCTTGCGCGCCAATTGGGCGTATCCATCCGGCGTTGCCGTGAAATGATCCGGCAGCCTCTCCGATCTTAAACTAGTTGGTCACTCGACATTTGCTGCGACAGTTCCTCACCGGCGTATTATCGGCGAGTTGCAACCTCGACGTGCGCGGCGGAGCTTCTTGCCTAGCCAACGAGAGAATAGCACGATTGGTTTCGTTGACGCGGAGTGAAATCCCCTGCAGAACTGTTTCTTTCTCTACTTGCGCTGAGGCTGAGGCGAAACTTGCCGCCGCTTGTCAGGCTTTTGCGCGAGCGAGGCCCTTGTTGGTCGGGCGCCAACGCTCTGCTGCAGGCTCCGGAGACGCTTCTCTGTCTTCTCCCGGTCGCCAGGCGCGGGATCAACCTCAAGCTATCTCGGCGAACTGTCTTCCAGCCACGCATCTTGCCAGCGAACGAGCACTCGAGAGGACCCCAGAGCCCCAAGCAAGCAGAGTGGTTGCGATCCAACTTCAGTGCGCCCTCACATGGCAAGTCTAGACAGAAAGGCCTGGGTCTCGCACTCGTTGCTGCGCGACTTTCGCGCCATCAAGTTTGCCAATGTTACCCGCATGATCTACGTACCAAAGCGTTGAGTTCGCAGCCGCAGAAATTGCGGCGGCACTATGCGTGGTAACGAATGCCTGCGCCTTGCTTGTTCCCAGCTTTCCCACCAGGACACGCTGTCGGTAAGGCTCTAGGCCACGCTCAATTTCATCCACCAACGTGATGGGCGTCGCACCTTGAGTTTGCTCGGCTATGGCCAAGGCGGACAAGCGACGGGTTCCGGCTCCCCAGCTGCTAAGGGGTAGTTGCACGCCATCGCGCTGGGCCGTCAATCCGATGAGGGCCATGACCGAGATACCCGGGGCGCCTGTTATCGAAAGGTCGAGGTCCGTTGGCAGCGATCTCGTAGCAAAGGAGTCGCTTAGCGTAGAGAGCGCGGTCTTGCTATTGTCATTGAGAGCATCAATCACATTCGTTTCTGCAAGCTTGCTACTTAGCCTGGATCTCAATGTCTTATCGGACAGCAAACGGTCCAGCGCAGAGCCCTGGACAAAACGCAAGTCGCGGTCGTTGCGGTCATCACTGCTTAAACGGACCGGACCCAATTGGCGTCGCAGACCCAGCGGCATGGTTTCAGTGGTGCCATCGGGCTGCCTTATTTCATAGACCAGGTCGAGTTCAGGCGTGCCTGTTACCTGCAGGCAGTAGACCGGCTCATTGTTGGCATGAGCACCGTCTCCATCGATGTTAGGGACGATTGGCTTCTCGCCGTCCCAATCCCATGGCCATGCAGCCTTCAGCAGGTTATTGATCTTGCTGTCATTGGGCAGCGAAATCACCGCGTCGATAACGAGGCCATTCTCCTCCTGCCGACCATAATAATCAGTGTCAGGTACAACGTTTGGATTGGTCGGACTCAGTAGAAGTGCGATAGCATCGAGAATGGTCGTTTTGCCGACATCCCCACCTCCAAGAATGAGATTTAGTCCCGAGGCGGGCAGCCAGGTCATCGACTTGATAGAGCGAAACCTTTGGATCGAAAGCCTGCGGATGGTGGGAGCGGCGACAATATCTGAGGGCATAGGAACGACTTCATTGCAACTGGCCGGTGAGAATCAATAGACGTCACGGTTGTGATCGTATGCCGCAAACGCACTGGGTGCATATTGGTCGAGAGATGTAGGCTGTTGTAACCGCACTATGACGCGCGGAACCGCACCCCGCTTCCGGCGCTGCGCGCAAGCCCACGCCGGAGCGCCCCGGAATGGTTGTCAACCTCTTGTATGTCCGTCCGCGCTATATGGACGCCGACGCTGATTTCAAGGGACTGTCTTGTCAACACCAAGATCATGAATGACCGCTCGAACACCTCCCTCTGTCATCTCCAGTATCGCCAGCGTAACCGGCAGCTTGAACCGTCGCGGCCCGGCGCTGCCCGGATTGAGATAGAGCACGCCGTCAACCGTCTCGATCTTTGCCCGGTGCGAGTGGCCGGAAATGACCACGTCCACTCCGCGGGACTTCGGATCGAAGTCGAGCGCATGGATATCGTGCAGGACGTGGATGGAGCGGCCGCCGAGGCTGATCGTCCTTGTGTCGGGATAGCGCGCCGCCCAGTCTGCGGTGTCCACATTGCCCCTGATCGCGATCACGGGGGCGATGCGGCTGAGGCCCGTGATGATCTCGGGCCGGCCGATGTCGCCGGCGTGGATGATATGGGCGACGCCGGCCAGGCGCTGCTCCGCCTCGGGGCGCAGCAGGCCGTGCGTGTCCGAAATGACTCCGATCCTCACGCGCTACCCGCGCTTGCAGCGCGCGCTCGACGTCGGTTTGCACGAAATCGTCGCCAACATGGAACAGCCGGCATCCATGCTCCCTTGCCACCTCGTAGGCCGGCGTCACGCTGACGACCTCGAAATCGAGGCCATCGATCAGGCGCTCCATCGCCTCGCCGACGTATCGACGGCGATCATTTCGGCAGCCCGTCCTGACCATAGAGGAAGTCCTGGCTGCGCGCCGCATTCGGTCCCGCCGCGACCTTTGCGGCGGCGGATGTCCGCACCGCCTCCAGCAGCGCCCGGCGCGCCTTTCCGTCCGGAGCCATCTTGAGCGGAACAAGGCGCACCGCGGCGTGGCCGTGCCGGGTCAGAATGATCTCATCCCCCGCTTCGGCGCGCCGAACCAGCTCGGTCAGTCGTCCCTTCGCGTCGGTGACGGATACCCGCATTGTCGTTTCTGTTCAGGCCATTACGCGGCCCAAAAACATAGACTGTTGATGGTCCGTTTCCACGATTTATCTTGCAGCGGCGCGGCGCAGCAGGTGAGCCTTGGGGTGGGAGGCCGCGTCGCGAGGCGACCAAAGGCGCCCCCGGCCATCTCTTGAATGTGGGACACGCGGGCCTCGATTGAGGGTCAGTTGATCTCAGACGCATTATTACCCGTTTAAAAACAATGCCTTGCCCAATATTTTCTTCCGAGGCGACACGCGCTTTAATGGATTTTCAGGGCAGGAAACGTTATATTTCACGGGTGAGGACGAGCCGTGGCCGAACGCCCTAAAACAGTGACCCAGAACTCCACCGCAGCCTATATACGTGGGCTCGCGGCGCAGCATGATGTCACTTACGTTCAGACCCAGTCCGATCTGCTCGCGACAGCACATGACGCGGCTTGCGGATGACGCCATCCAGCCGGACGAGATCGAACGCATGCTGCTTGCCTTGCACCGAGCCGGCCATCTCGACCGACGCGAGCTTGTCCATCTTCAGGTAAAATACCTGCGCGAAGTCAGGCCGTGACCTTCGATCCATTCGGCGATTTCGCAACCGAAGGTTATTTGCGCAACTTCGAAAGAGAGAAGGATCTCGCGATCGTCAAGCGCGCGGAAAACGCGTCGTTCATGACCGGTCTCGACGAGGCCTTTGCAAGCCTCGCTCAAACAAAGACACTCGCCTACGATGACGTGCTGAGGACGCATGGCATCCTGTTCAGCGCGGTCTACCCTTGGGCCGGGCAGGATCGCATCCAGACCGCACCAAAGCTGACCATCAAGAAGGGCCCGGTCATTTTCGCGAATGCACCGGAAATCCGCGCCGCGATCGAGTTCGCCTTAGGCAAAGGGCAAGACAAGGACTACATGAAAGCCAAGCCCGGCGAGATCATGGGTTACCTTGCTTATGGGCATCCGTTTCTCGACGGCAATGGCCGCACGATCATGACAGTGCATTCCGTGCTCGCGCAACGCGCGGGCTTCAGTATCGACTGGTCGGCTACGAAGAAGGACGCCTATCTCGACGCGCTCACCCGGGAAATCGAAAACCCTCCGAAAGGCCATCTCGACACTTACCTGAAACCGTTCGTGCGCGAGCCGATTGCATATGACCGGCTTGCCACCGCGATCGTACAGGCGCCCGGGCTGGACGGCAGCGTGCAAGATGCCGCGCTCAACCAGGTTCTAGGCAGAACTGATGAGCCCGCTGTTAAAGCCCAATATGAAGGCATGTTGAGGAAGCGCACGGCTACTTAAGACCTGCGCGTACTCACGACCTCGGATCGATTCCGCGATGTGGAGTGGCCGCGAAATGGACGCGGCCCGTCCGGCACGACCGCTACCGAGAACTCGCCCGACTGCACCGCTCCATCGACGGACGCCCAGCGCTCGGCGAAGGTGAGCCTGGGGTGGGAGCCCGCACTATGCCCGGCGGCATCGCGGGCCCATCCGGTGGCGCAAAAGCCAGAGAGTGGACCGATTTTCGAACACATTGCGCACGATTTCAGCCTTCAGCTTGCCGCAGGCCGCGGGCCATTTTATGCCCGTTAGAGGGCGTATATCGCCCTCCCCGAGCGTCATTGCTTCAGCTTTTTCGAAGGGACCGCGACCATGTTTCGTGTCTTTGTTGCGTTATCGACGATCGCGTTGCTTGCCGCGTCAGCCTTCACCGCCAACGCAGGCCAATTCGGCACCCGCGACGAAGCTGTCGCACTGGTGAAGCGGGTGCAGGAAAAATTCAAGAAGGAGGGAGCGGAAGCGACGTTCCGCGCCATCAACGCCGGTCAGTTCAACGATCGCGACCTGTATCCCTTCGTCCACACGATTGACGGCAACCTGCATGTCGCCAACGGCGCCTTTCCGGGGATCCGCGGCAAGAACCTGCATGACATGAGGGATCAGAACGGCAAGTTCACGACCCAGGAATTCATGCGGATCGCCTCGACGGCGCCCTATCACGGCTGGAGCGACTTCCGCTGGCGCAATCCAAAAACCAACACGATCGACGACAAATCGTCCTGGATCGAGCGCATGGGCGAATATTTCGTCGGCGTCGGCATCTACAAGAGCGAGCAGCCCAATCAGAACACGGTTTCGATCATCTCCGGCAGCCCCGGCTCGGATGCGACGTATCTGCAGGTGGCGTACGATCTGGCAGCGGTCCTCAATGACGGAGAAAACCTGCGGGTGCTGCCGGTCGTCGGCATCGGCGGCCCGCAGAACATTCGCGACGTGCGCGGCCTCAAGGGCATCGACATCGGTCTCACGCAAACCAGCATTCTGAACCATTTCCGCCGATCGAACCAAATCCTCGGTGTCCCTGACGACGACAAGATCGCCATTGTCTCGAAACTGTTCAACCTGGAGGCTCACCTGGTCGTCCGATCCGGAATTACGTCGATCGAACAGTTGCGCGGGCAGAAGGTCAATCTCGACGAAGTCGGCAGCGGCACCAACCATTCCATGCGCGACGTATTCCAGCGGCTGGACCTCCAGATCGAGGAGGTCAACATGGTCCAGTCGCAGGCGCTGCTGAAGCTGAAGAGTGGGGAGATCGCGGCGACCGTGCTCGTTGCCGGCAAGCCGGCCAACTCGATGGCGCGATTCACACGCGCCGACGGCCTTGCCTTTCTGCCTATACCCTACAGTTCGGCGTTGTCGGCCGACTTCCTGCCTACGGAGCTGACCAACGAAGATTACCCGGACATGATTGCCAAGGGTCAATCGATCAAGACCATCGCCGACGGGGCCGTGCTGATCGCCTACAATTGGCCGAAGGACAACGAGCGGTATCATCGGGTCGAGACGTTCGTGAACGCCTTCTTTTCAAGGATTGCAGAATTTCAAAAGCCGCCGCATCACCCAAAATGGGGCGAGGTGAATCTCAACGCCAATATCGAAGGATGGAAGCGGCTGGAACCCGCGCAGGAGTGGCTCAACAAGCATTTCAGCACCGCGAGCCTCGAGGAACGCCAGCGGTTCGAGACCTATGTCAATGCGCAACGCGTTTCCGGCACCGCGCTCGCGTCACAGCCGCGGCAGGAGGGCGAGGCCCTGTTCCAGGAATTCCTGAACTGGAAGCGGACCCGGAAGGCTCAGTGAAGTCGAAAGATTTCAAGAGCGACATCGCGTACGGGTGAGACAGCCACCGCGTCAGGGCGCCCGGCATTACCGCTGGCGAAACTCGCCCGACTGCGACGCTGCGTCGACAGGCGCCCAGCGGTCGGCAAAGGTGAGCCTGGGCTGGGAGACCGCGTCGTATTTCGCCCAGGAAGCGACGGCGAATGCGGTGAATGCGACGGCGAGCACGATTCTGGTGATGCGCATTTGACTTCTCCTCGTGTGGAGCGAACGGACGCCGCTCTTCAACGAGACGAGGCTAGGCTTGGCTGGGGCGACGTTCTGTGATGGCGGTCACGTCTCTCCACCCGAGCGGTTTGAATCGCGGCGCCACCCCAGCCCTCGTCCCTCGTCCTTCGCCCTAAGCGGGCTTCGGCGGGACAAGCCCGATTGCTTCGCCATTCGACCTGTCGCCGAGGGGAAGTGGGAAATGTCGCGGAAATGGATGAGAAGTCGGCGCCTTGAATCTGAGGCGCCTCGACTTTTCGGTTCTCGGGATTTGCTTGAACTGGTTCACACCAAGAATGTGATTGAACTGTCAGTTCTTCATCGTGAAGGTGGCGCCCGAAGCACCCAAGAATATGAATTAACGCGCAATGATTCGAAGAGACTGAAAAACGAGACCGCGTGTTCGCGATCGCGCTTCCTGTATAGCGGGCAACGCTTAATTTTTCATGTCGCGCCCGCGCGAGGTGGCTCCGGGCTCGCGGCGAGCGCGTTCAGCCAACTGCGATAGCCCTGCCCTTCGCGGGAAAGCGCAGGCCGCCGTCCGGTGTCACCGCTGGCGGAACTCGCCCGACTGCACCGCCTGGTCGACGGACGACCATCGCTCGGCAAACGTGAGCCTGGGTTTGGAGCCCACTTCGTATTTCGCAGCCGCGGCGACGGCGAATACGGTGAATGCGACGGCGAGCACGATCCTGGTGATACGCATGTGACCTCTCCCTTGTTGGCGAACGGTCGCCCTTGTTTGACGAGGCGAGGCTAGGAACGGCTTCTTCAATGTTCTGTGATGACGATCACTGATGCATGAGGTTGTCCTTGGTGCCGCGCTGGCGGTGCGCCTCTTCCCCTGTGGGAGAGGCGTAGGCCACCTTCTCCCGTCGCAAGTCGGGCCTGCCCGACTTGCGACGAGCGCGGCCGGCATACGCTGTTGATGGAAGGCTACGGTTACCGCTGGTATCGCGTCGGCGGGCTCGACTATCTGCTCAAGCGCAGCGACATCGACGAGACCACGACGGGCAAGGCGGCGCATCCGGCCTGAGCGACATCGCGCCGCTTATCCTGGGCATCGCCGGCAACATTCGGTCACTTCCGAACCGCTGACATCGGCCAACAACGCGGACTGTGAGAAATGTCACAGTGCACCGCACTCATCCCGTGTCTACGAAGATGTGAATGAACCCTTCGGAGGCGATCGCCTCAAGCCGGAATGCCTGCCGTGAAAACATGTCCTGTCGTTTCGCCGCGAATTACGGCGCTGCTTGCCGTTTGCGCACTGCTCGCCGCTTCACCACGCGCCAGCGCGCAGGACCTCAACGAGGCGAAGGCGCTGAACGACAAGGCCACCAGCCTCACCGTGAAAGGCCGCTACGCCGAGGCCGAGCCGCTGCTCAAGCGCGAGATCGGGATCCTTGAAAGGGCGGTGGGACGGGACTCGCCTGTGTACTCCGCCGGCCTGAACAATCTGGCCGACCTTTACCTGAGGCAGGGCCGCTACGCCGAAGCGGAGCCGCTGTACCGGCGGTCGCTGGAAATCCGGGAGAAGTCGCTCGGCGCGGGCAGCCCCGATACCGCGACCGGGTTGAACAACCTGGCCAACCTGCTCCAGCTGCAGGGCCACTATGGCGACGCCGAGCCGCTCTACAAGCGAACGCTGGCGATCCTGGAGAAAGTCCGGGGCGGCGCGCATCCCGACGTCGCCAGCGCGCTCAACAATCTCGCCGAGCTCTATAGCAAGCAGGGCCGCTATGCCGAGGCCGAGCCGATCTACCGGCGCGCGCTAGCGATCCGGCAGAAGGCGCTGCGCCCTGACGACCCCGATGTCGCCACCAGCTTCAATAATCTGGCGGGGCATTCCGCCCTGCTGGGCCGCTATGGCGAGGCCGAGCAGCTCTACAAGCAGTCGCTTGCCATCCTCGAGAAGGCGTACGGCGGCGAACATCCCTATGTTGCGACCAACCTGAACAATCTGTCGTCGCTATACGACAGGCAGGCGCGCTACGCCGATGAGGAACCGCTGCTGAAGCGATCGCTGGCGATCCGGGAGAAGGTGCTCGGACCGGCCCATCCCGACGTCGCCGAAGGGTTGAAGAGCCTCGCCGGGCTCTACGCCAACCAGGGCCGCTTCCCGGAAGCCGAAACGCTGGAGAAGCGGGCGCTGGCGATCGAGGAGAAGGCACTCGGCCCCGATCACGCGAGCACCGCCGCCACCCTCAGCAATCTCGCCGACATCTATCGCCGGCAGGATCGCTATGCCGACGCCGAGCCGTTCTACAAGCGCGCGCTCGCGGTCGCGGAAAAGGCGTTCGGCCCGAACCATCCCCAGGTCGCCAGCGTCCTGAACAACACGGCGCTGCTCTATCTCTTCCAGGGCCGATACACCGAGGCCGAGCCGCTGTACCGGCGATCGCTCGCGATCCGGGAAAAGATGCTCGAGCCCAATCATCCCGATATTGCCGAAGGCCTCGGCAACCTCGCGCAGCTCTATGGCAGCCAGGGCCGCTATGCCGAGGCCGAACCGCTGTACTGGCGGGCGCTGAAGATCATGGAAAAGGCGAACGGGCCCGAGCATCCCTCGGTCGCGATCTGCCTGAACAATATGGGCCTGCTCTACAGCAAGCAGGGCCGCCTTGCCGAGGCCGAACCGTTCTACCGGCGAGCGTTGATGATCGAGGAAAAGACACTGGTGCCCGACCATCGCGAGGTCACCGTCTCCCTCAACAATTTGACGAAGCTGTTCGCCGATGAAGGGCGTTACGATGCGGCCATGCCGTTCATACGCCGCGCGATCGACCGCAAGATCGCCAAGCCCTATGCCACCTTCCCCAACCTGATGGGGGCCGCGCAGCAGGGATTGATCCCGGCCACGCAGGCCTTCGACGCCAGTTTTGGCGTGCTGCAGCAGGCCTCGTCGTCGGCGGCCGCCGACGCGGTGCAGAAGCTGGCGCAGCGCTATGCGGCAGGAACGGGCCGGCTCGCCGAGCTCGTGCGCAGGGATCAGGACCTCGCAGGCGAAGCCACACGGCTCGACAAGTCGCTGACGACGGAGGCAACCAGGGCGACCAGCCTGCGCAACGCGAGCAATGAAGACCAGCTTCGCAAGCGGATCGCCCAGGTCGAGGCGGATCGTAAGATCAGCTCGGAGACGCTGCGGCGCGAATTTCCGGGCTATGTGGCGCTGTCGAAGCCGGCGGCCTTGAGCCTGGACGAGACGCGGATGCTGCTCGCCGACGACGAGGCGGTGGTGGCTTTTCATGTTTCCGACAAGGCAAGCTATGCCTGGGTCGTCACCAGGGGCAGTGCGTTCTGGTCGCCGCTGCCGGCGAACAGCGCGGAACTGACCGACGAAGTCAAAAGGCTGCGGCAGATGGTAACCGTCGATGCCGACAAGCCGTTCGACGCGGCGCTGGCCTACAGGCTGTACCAGCAGACGTTCGCGCCGGTCGAGGACTGGATCGCGGGCAAGAAGCGGCTTTCGGTGTTCGCCAATGGCGCGCTGACCTCGATCCCGTTCGGCATGCTGGTCACGCGCGACCCCGCCGGCAAGTCGCTCGGGGAAACCGACTGGCTGATCAAGTCGCACGCGGTCACGGTGCTGCCCTCGATCTACAGCCTGAGGACCATGCGTACGGCGGCGGCTGTGCCATCGGCGCCGAAATCCATGATCGGCTTTGCCGATCCGG
This sequence comes from uncultured Alphaproteobacteria bacterium, assembly GCA_963831505.1. Lineage (GTDB taxonomy): Bacteria > Pseudomonadota > Alphaproteobacteria > Rhizobiales > Xanthobacteraceae > Bradyrhizobium. The sequence goes on from CAWHQY010000019.1 coordinate 13,562, forward strand.
TGTTTTCCAGGACCGCGCAGGCCAGCGCCCGGCAGAGCCAGGTGCTGGCGATGCGAAGCCTGACCAGCTTTGCCAGCGGCACGCAGATCGACACGCAGTCGTTGCGGGAATATCTGGTGCAGTTGCCGGGAACGCGCGCGGAGGTGCAGACCATCGGCAAGGTGCTCGGGGCTGAAACCTCCGACCTCGTGCTCGGGCTGGATGCGACCGAAGCCAAGGTGAAGCAGTCGCGGCTCGACCAATACCGCATCGTATATTTCGCAACCCATGGACTGGTGGCGGGCGAGCTCGAGCGGTTCAGCAGGACGAGGAGCGAGCCCGCTCTCGCGCTCACGTTCCCCGACAAAGCGAGCGATCTTGACGACGGCCTGCTGCAGGCCACCGAAATATCGGCGCTGAAACTCAATGCGGACTGGGTGGTGCTGTCGGCCTGCAATACCGCCGCAAGCGACGTGGTCGGCGCCGAGGCGCTGGCGGGCCTCGCCCGCGCCTTCCTCTATGCCGGCGCCCGTTCGCTGGTGGTGTCGCACTGGCCGGTGGCGGATGACGCCACCGCCAAGCTGATGACGGCGCTGTTTGCGGTCGCCAAGGATGAGCCAAATCTCTCCCATGCCGAAGCGATGCAGAAGGCGATGCTGTCGCTGATCGGCTCCAGCGACAGCAGTGCTTCCGGCATCGCGGAAGCTCATCCCGCGCTGTGGGCGCCATTCATCGTCGTCGGCGAGCCCGAGGCGGGACAGTGATATTAACGGCCGGACGCGGTCGTCGCCGCCAACGCGGCGTAAGGTTTCGACGCGACGAGAAAGAGGCCTCCGGATTTCCGGAGGCCTCTTGTTTTGCACTGACTCGGCGGCTGCAATCTTGTAGCCCGGAGGAGCGGAAGCGATATCCGGGATGACTTGACCTGCATGTCGCCAACGCTCACGCGGCCTACATTTTCCTATCTCGGCGGCTGCAGGCCGGGCGAGTTGAGCCATTCGCTGATGTGGGAAGCGGTCTCCGCGCGTCTTGCTTTCAGCAACAATTCTTCCCGCTCCGGACACGGTGGAAGCGCTTTGGCGCGTTCGCGGTCGGCCTCCGCTTGCATGCGAAGCCTCTCTTCCAGAGGCACGGTCTGCCTGAAACGTTGTCGTCTCGTCATGACGCGCTCCTTTCCTGCGGGCAAGTTTATGCCCGTCCCGCGCCGTGCGCGATAACATTAATCAGTGTGTTGACGGACGTTTGAAGGAACGTCTGCGAAGAGCTTCTGCTTGTGACTCTTTGGCGTGTTGCGCCGCTTACTCAAACTACAGTCAGCCACTTACTCAAATTACAGTCACGGGAATTCAACAGCGCTCGCAACATCACTCACGCCCGTGCAGCGCGTCGGCGCTTCGCGTATCCCGGCGTTCGCGCATAGCGCGGTCTCGACCTGATCGGCCCGCGTCTTTCCTGCAGCCGCTCCTCCACCGTCGGCAGTTGAGCGAGGCCGCCAAGCAGCGTCCACTCCCTGACCAGCGCCGTCATGGCCGCGCGCATCGCCAGCAGGCGGAGCGCCGCTTCCGTGCAGTCATGGTCGCGATTGACCTGGTCGCGGATGACCTCCTCGGCGCGCAGCATGTCCACGCGCAGGACGCTCATCTCCTTGCGAATCTTGTTCAGCCTGTTGTCCATCGAATCCTCCTCAAGCAGGGAGGTCACGATAAGTACAAAACGTGAACAAAGTGTCAAGCCGATTCAGGCTCGAGTTTAAACGGAGAGCCCCGGTCCGCAGGACATCGCCGAAGCTTCCTGAGTCGGCTTCGCATATAACGAAAAAGTGATCGGAAAACCCGAAAAGTCCCAAAACGGTCTTGATCTTTTCCTCTCCTGTTCCCGGCGCGGTTCATTCCTAGTAGCGAGTAAGAGCCATGACTGATCAAGAGCTGATCCTCCGGGCGACAAGCGTAGCACGACGCCTCGATCTGTCGCCGCTGCGCGCCGCGCACGGCAAAGCGCCGCCCCCGAGTTGCACCGATGCCTAAGCCGCTTTCGTCAATGGTTCTGGCCGCCAGCATCTTCGCGCTCGCGTCAATCGAGACGCCGGATGCACAGGCCAAGCAACAATGCAGAGCCGCGATCCCGTCCAACCAGCACGGCTACTGGTCCTACCGGATCATCGATGAACGGAAATGCTGGTACGAAGGCAAGCCCATGCTTTCGAAGGACTTGCTGGAGTGGCCCAGCGAAGAACGCGGGCAAGAGGCCAAGCGAGAGCCCAAGCCAGAGGCCAAGAGGGCAAGGAAGGGCTAAAGGAAGGGCTAAAGCGAGAGTCCAAGCAAGAGCCCAAGCAGGAGTCCAAGCAGGAGTCCAAGCAAGCGCTCAAGCAGGAGCCCAGGCAAGAGTCGAAGCAAGCGCTCAAGCAGGCCAGGCAGGCCAGAGGCAAGCAGGTCAAGGAACAGGCCAAGGAAACGCTTGCGGAAGACGCATTCGCGCCCCCGGCATTCCGCACCAAGCCTGATCGCGCCGCCGCCGAGAAACCCCGCAATCCCCTCGATGCACAAGCGTTTGCACCGCAAGACGGCGACACGTTCGAAGCGCTTTGGCGCGTGCGGATCCAGGATCAGAGTTTGCGTTGAGATCGCACCACTCGCGGGCCGCCATTCTTGTCGGCGAAGGGTCAGCCCAGGAGCTTACCCGCCGGGCATATCGTGGTTATCGGAGGCTTAACGCGATCGCTCGATTGCGCGCCTTTGGGCGATCCGAACCTTAAAATTTTAGCTGTATTGAAGAGCCCATAACAAAAAAAGAGCGGGGGCTCACAATGGAAATGGTGACGGGAATTCTGGGGGTCGCGGGATTTGTTTTCGCGGCAACCGCGCTGAGCGTTCTGGTTTACGAGTACCAGGCCGACGTGCTGCATGGACCCTACATCGAGGGCCGCGCGCAGTCGCGATGGGAAGCCGCGATGCTGGCGCCGGTACGCGCGATGTTCGAGCCGTACGTCGAACGGCTGAACTGGAAAGCGCGCAACGCGATCTATCTGGCGTCGCTCGCGTAAGATCCTAGCTTGGCAGCGACCACGAAATCGTAGTTCACTCTGCCACGCGAGTTGCCCAGACTATCCGCGGAGCTCCACAGCTTTCCCGCTGCCGAGCAATTCGGCACAGGCCTTCGCAACTGCCGAGTTTGCCTGCGTGCTCCCCGGCATCGTGGCCCAACCGCCTTTTTCGACGAACTTGCTCTGGTCCCATAGACAAGTCGCCTTCTTCATTTCGGCGAGATTCGCCGAGGCATCGGCGGCTTGCCGGAATTTCTCGACGCAGATGGGTGTGAGAGCTACGACGACAGCCGTCGCAGCCCGCCTCGTCGCGAGGGTCTCGGCGGTCCCGCCGGTCACCCAGGCCGAACCCCACGATCGCCAGTGCAATTGCTCCGGCTCGTCAATCGAGAGAACGGGCTTTTTTCATCGTTGTTCCCTCACGGTCGCCGGACTCAAGCGAGCCTGTGAAACGCCGGCGGCAAAGCCTCGCGCACGAGTCCGGTCAGATCCAGAGCCTCACCGCTTTCCGTGATGTCCGAGAACAATATCTCGACAAAGGGATGCTGCCGGTTGGACGCGGCGCCTCGCTGATATTTCCCGCTCGCAATTCGCTGAAGCGCGGCAAGGTTCAGCTTGCCAAGCGCATTGTATTGATCGCGGAACAGACTTTGCCGTCCTCCACCATGCTCGACGGACTCCGCCCAAACGTCCAGTACCTTGCGGCCTATGAACGCCTCGACCTGTTCAGGTCCATCCTGGGCAAGAAGCCGTAGCCCGTCCATGTTATGGGGTCCGTCATCGATGCTGAATTGTGCAAGTGACATCGGGAATCCTCCTGTTGTCGGCATTAATTCACGTCCGCAGTCCGTCGAAAACTGCGCCTCCTCGTTGTCCCACCGCGACAAAGCCGCAGCGCCGGATCGCGCATCGCCAGCCGGGTCGTCTGTCAAAGGCCGTTTGACGCGACCGGATTCATTCTTGTGCTTGTGCAGAAATCGGGCGATCTGCCCGCGGAGCGCCGCTGTCTCCAGCAACTTGCCTACGGACCCGGCGGTATCGAAGATCTCCCGTTGCAGCGACGTCGGCAAGGTGTTCCATTGCATGATGACCGCCGCGCCGAGACAGCGCAAAACCTGCTCTTCTTCGACAGCAAGGGCTGCGCCCCGGGTCCGGTCCTGCTCGTCGATGTGCACGGCGTCATGATAAGCACCCGCGAGGTCGCGCTCGTTATCCGCCAACGAGACGAAGCGGTCCTCCAGGCCTTGAAATTTACGGCTTTCTTCAGCATCAGCGGAACTCTTGACGAGTTCGGCGTACTCGGTCGCTTTCGCGCGATACTGCTGAGATTTGAACATGCAGACCCCTTTCGTTTGGAAGTCTCTGCCAATTCCAACCATCTCGATGGTCGACCGAGGTGAGCTACCACTGAATAAGCATTGCGGCCGCGACCAACATCACAAGAAAGACCGGCAGCAATATCGAAGGCACGAGCCACTCGCGAATGCCGAATTTGTCGATATTTGACATTTGACCGCCCATGGTCGCGGCGGGAGCACGATGCTCTCAGTCACCGATATGAGCCAGGGGCGAGCGGTGATGTGCGACATATGGTGATCCTTCGACGAATAACGAGGCTCCGAGCGAGTTATTTGTTCGGCCAGGATCGGGCGGCGTTGTAATCCGATTGCGGAGTAGCCATTTACGTGAAGGTGCAACCGGAGCGTTCTAAATTCCCTCCGCCGTTGCGTCCAGCCTGGCCTTGCTGGATCTTCTAAGCGCACCAACCAATGGCTCGCCGCCTCGGTGTCATGGTCGGGAAAAATGGTGGCCATCGAAATGCTTCGGTGCAGATCGTGCGCAGGCCGGCACGGGTCTGATGCACCGACAACTTGATAGGGTCCAGCCGATGATTGAGTTTCCAAATCATAGCCGCTCATACGACCGCACGCGGCATGCTGTGCGGTTTTGGGGACACGACAGCGCGATGGAGGCGTCTTTTTTCATAAACGAAGACGCACTGCGGCGCATTCAGCCAGATGCCCGCCGCGATGAGTCGGGTTTTCTGGACGCGTTCGATTCCAACCGTGACTTGATATGCGCCGCGGCTGCGAAGGTTTATGTTCGCGGAAGCAGGGGTTCTTACGACCTGGTCGCCGCCAATTTTTGAAACGAAGAACCCGGTGGGTTGTTGCCTGAACGGCGAGGCCGTTCGACGAACGACGGAACCAACTCCCGACTTCGGAATGATCTGCGCCATTTCAAGCTGCGTCACAAGAAAGGCCGCGGATTCGTCCGCGGCCCCTCTGCGTATGACCTCTTGGTCAATTCCTCAGTAGCGGTCGGTGCCAATTCCGACGCTCACGCCGGGAGCGCGGAAGCCCACTCCGCCACGTTCGTCATAACCCCGGCGCTCGATATAACGCTCACGAGGAGCGTATCCATATGAATCGCCTCCTTCGCGGATGATGACACGGCGTTCGCCGCGTTCGCGCCAGCAACGGCCGCCTTCATCGCAGACCATTCGGACATTTTGAATGTGGCTCTCCGGGGCGACCGATACGTCGGCGGAGAGCGGCGCAGCGGAAGCAGCGGTGACGAGAAGCGCGCTTGCTCCGGCTGCGAGATAGATCGCGAGATTTTTCATACCATTTCTCCAAAGGGTGATTATGTCATTGAGCCAATGGGCTCGCGAACCAATGGTTCCCTGAGCCGAGCCATCAATATTGACATTGCGAGAAGCGAAGCAGTTCGGGCAGCGGCGACAGACGAACAACGCCATGCGCGGCCGCTCCCTGCCTCGGGGGTGTTTGTGCTCACCCAATCAGCGTGTATCCAGGTGTGCTGGCGCTTTATGCTGTTTGAATCTTGTTTGACCGACCGCCGCCCGTGGCCGCCTCGCCAAACGAAACGAGCCGACACCGCTCCTCATCCCACAAAGCCAGCCGTACACACCGCAAACTCTGGAGCAAAGAGAGACGTCCGACGGTGGCGAGTTGCGGATGATCCCGCAACACATCCGGCAGCCGATAGCAGGGAATCCGGCTGCAAAGGTGATGGATGTGGTGGACACCGATGTTCGCCGTGAACCAGCGCAAGACACCCGGCAAGTGATAGTAGGAACTGCCATGCAGCGCCGCTTCGTGAAAACTCCAGGCCTTCCCATGGGACCAGGAAGTGCGCTCGAACTGGTGTTGGACATAGAACAGCCAGACACCGATCGACGCCGCCAGAACCATGATCGGCAGGTGCACCAGCAGGAATGGCCCAAGGCCCACCAGCCGGATCATCACGGCGGCAAAAATCGCGATGGCGGTGTTCGTACACATTGTACTTAGCCAGGGCGTCCAGCCGCCCCGCATCATCCCTATCGGCAGCCGATGCCGCAAGATGAACAGATAGGTAGGACCTACGCCGAACATCACGATCGGATGACGGTACAGACGATAGAGGATTTGACGCCATCGAGGCCGCGCCAGGAACTCACGCACGGTCAACGTGTCAATGTCGCCGAAGCCTCTTTGATCGAGATTTCCTGAACTCGCATGATGGAGTGCATGGTTATGTCGCCAGTAATCGTATGGGGTCAGCGTCATGACACCGATGACTCGGCCGACCCAATCGTTCGCAAGACGGCCGCGGAAGAACGACCCGTGGCCGCAGTCATGCTGGATCATGAATAGACGAACGAGCAAGCCCGCCGCGGGCCCTTCCAACAGCAGGCCACCCCAATGACCGCGGACAAGAGCAACCCACATCACAGCCCAGATGATGAAAAAGGGGATTGCCGTGATCGTCAGCTCGAAAACACCGCGCGCACTATCGGGTTGGCGATAACGGGCAAGCAACTGCACCAACGCGCGAATTTCCGGCTGGCTTTCAACCATGTCTGAACTGCTTTCGAATATGCGCGTTCAAGGCGCGTCCATCAGCGGACCCTTGGCGACAGGCCCCTCGGCGAGAGGATCCTTGGCGACAGCTCCAGGACTGCATCAGCCGTGCATCAAGTGGACTGGCGAACAAGTGAAGTCTCGTCGACCTTGGAAGCGTTCTGGAGCGGTTGCCAGGCGGCAGCGATCCCGCTGCATCGGCCGGCGCCGATGGCGACGCAGCCAATCACGATAGATGCAGTGATCAGATTCACTTCCGCTCCTTACTCGAGAAATTGCCTTATGAGGCCGAATATTAATCCATGTCCCGACGTCTTGCTGAGCAATATTGCTCGTATTTGCCCGCTTCCATCAGCAGTCGTCGCGAGCGTCGAAGCACAGGAACCGCCGGCGCAAAACAGCCAAATTCCCTAACAGGCCGGCCGCCCGATCTGCTAGGCTGAGGCCAGCACCGGGCGCCAAAGGCCTCATGCCAAAAGCGGCAAAAAATTTGTTTGATCCGAAACGCTTTCTCGCCAAGGTCGGCGAGGGCAAAACCATATTGAAATTTGACAAGAACAAGGTCGTTTTTTCGCAAGGAGACGCCGCAGATACTGTTTTCTACATCCAAAAGGGAAGGATGAAGGTTCTCGTTGTCTCCAAGCAGGGCAAGGAGGCGGTGGTCGGGATCCTGGAACCTGGACAATTCTTCGGCGAAGGATGCCTGAATGGCCATCCCGTGCGAATTTCAACAACGATGGCAATGGAAGATTGCGTGATCACTTCCATCACGAAAGGCGCGATGCTCGCGGCACTCAAAAGCGAGCCAAAGTTTTCCGAATTGTTCATGGCGTATCTTCTAAGTCGAAACAGCCGCATCGAAGAAGACCTGATAGACCAGTTATTCAATTCCAGCGAGAAGCGGCTCGCGCGCCTTCTCCTGCTTCTGGCAAATTTCGGAAAGGATGGCGCCCCTCAGCCCATCACGGCGCAGGTTAGCCAGGAGACGCTCGCAGAGATGATCGGGACAACCCGCTCCCGAGTCAGCTTTTTCATGAACAAGTTTCGCAAGCTCGGCTTCATCACCTATAACGGCAAGATCGAGGTTCACAGCGCGCTCTTGAACGCGGTCTTGTACGACAAGCCCGAGATAAAGACAGACGAGTGAAGCGACTGGCGGAAGGATCGACGCCTTGAGCGCCGGCTCATCGGTCTCGAAACTTGAATCGCATTTTGTCGGTTTACATCGCCAATATCTGCTTCAGGCGAACAAGCGGATCCCGCCGGCCCAGGATCGGACTTCCGGTTTTCCTGAAACACCGGACATCAACCAATAGAGGCGCCAAGTCCGAGAAGTGCCCACAACGGAAGTTGCAGAAGGGATGAAGAGGATCGCGAGAGAAGCAACCATACACGTACCCCACAGCCAACGCGCCGGCCTTTGTCGAATCTGCGCCGACCGCTCAAGCGCGAGGGCGGCCAAGCCCATCAGCTCGGCTTTGGGGCAAACGCATCGGTTCATCCCTCCGCTCACCACATCCGGTCTTCCCCTATCAGCGGACATCACGCATCGGGGCCGCCACTTCCGAAAAGTGCAACAGGAGACATCGCGCCCCTTGTAAGCATTCCGGCAATCGATGTATTCTTTTGTTCAAGAGCTGCCACCGGGGCGTGCCGAAATCCCTGGGATTTGCAAGAGGCAGCGCTGGTGCTGTCGGCAGGCGCCGCAGCTTTATTCTTCACAATTGCACGTATTCAATTGCGCGGCCACGCTTGGGTGCCGTCATGAAATGTTCACGCCGCTTGCATCTATCGGCGAGTAGTCCGGTGAAGCAGTATTTGCGTTGCATTGCAGCAGGCTCACTGGTGTTGGCGCTTTCTGCCGGCTATCCGGCCTGGGCGCAGAAGCGCGGCGGCATCCTGCGGCTCGCGAGCCCGGGCAGCCCGGCCAACATGTCGATCCACGAGTCGGCGACCCTCTTTACCGAAATGCCGATGATGGGCGTTTTCAACAATCTCATCGTCTTCGACCAGCACAAGCCGCAGGTCAGCCTTGAGACCATAGTCGCCGATCTGGCGACAAGCTGGGCGTGGAACAAGGATGACACCGCGTTGACCTTCCAGCTGCGTCAAGACGTCGGTTGGCATGATGGCAAGCCGTTCACCGCCGCCGATGTCAAGTGCACCTGGGACCTCCTGCTCGATAAGCTGCCCGACAAGCTGCGGCTCAACCCGCGCAAGACTGCATATGAGAACTTAATCGACGTAACGACGAACGGTGATTACGAGGTCACCTTCAAACTGAAGCGGCCGCAGCCCGCTTTCCCGATGCTGCTTGCCGGCGGGTTCTCGGCGATCTATCCCTGTCATCGCTCTGCGACGCAGATGCGCCAGCATCCGATCGGCACCGGCCCGTTCAAGTTCGTCGAGTTTAAGCCCAATGACAGCATTAAAGTCACCCGCAACCCGGATTACTGGAAGAAGGACCGGCCGTATCTCGACGGGATCGAATACACGATCATCCAAGAGCCGTCGACTGCGGACTTGGCGTTTATTTCCGGGAAGTTCGATATGACATTCCCGTTTGAACTTTCAGTTCCCCGTTACAAGGAGATGCGCAAGCGGGTGCCGGACGCGGTGTGCGAGCTGTCACCCGGCACCATTAGCACCCACTTGCTGATCAACCGTGCCCAGCCGCCGTTCGATAATCCCGATCTGCGGCGGGCGATGTCGCTGACGATCGACCGCAAGGCCTATATCGACACGCTCGGCCAGGGCGAAGGCGAGATCGGCGGCATTTTGCAGCCATCTCCAGCCGGGTTGTGGAGCATGCCCCCGGAACAGATCGCCGACCTGCCGGGGTATGGCCTCGATGTGCAGAAGAATCGAGAAGAGGCCCTCGCCCTGGTGCGAAAGCTCGGCTACGGCCCCGACAACCGGCTCAAGATCAAGGTGACAACGCGCGACTGGTCGATGTATCGCGATCCGGCGATACTGCTGATTGCTCAGCTGAACCAGATCTACATCGACGGCGAACTCGAGCTCGTCGACACGGCGCAATACTTCCCGAAGATCCAGCGCAAGGAATACACGGTCGCACTCAACTTGCAGACGGCGGGGCCCGATCCCGACCCGACCGTGCAGCTGTTCTACGGCTGCGGCTCAAACCTCAACTGGGACAACTATTGCAATCCCGAGACGGACAAGATGATCGAGGCCCAATCGCGCGAAGCTGATCCGGCGAAGCGCAAGCAGATCCTATGGACGATCGAGCGCAAGCTGGCCAACGACGGTGTGCGACCGATCATTTTCTACCGCCGCGGCGGTACCTGCGAGCGCCCCTACGTCAAAGGTCTGACGATCATGGTCAACAGCGTCTTTAACAGCTGGCGCATGGTGGATGTCTGGCTCGACAAGTAGATGGATCCGCTCACAAAGAACGCCGGCGCTAATCCGGCCAATCCTGCCGAGTTGGCGGTGATTGCCAACGTCAGGTAGGGCTCATCGACGGTCCTGATGGTCTCGAAACGCCACTTCCGGATTACCCCGAGGAACGGACATCGTCAGGGTCGGTCGGCATGTCTCAAAGGTGCCAAGAAGCGACATCAACCTGAGTGGGCATCCTAAGGATGATCTGTCGTACAACTCCGAGCCGAGAGGTTCCTATCTGCAGCCGGGCGGGGCACAGAATTTGGCTTGGTAGGCGATATCACCGATTGGATCACGGACACAGCCCGACGGCCAACTCGCTTGCTGGCTTGGGCCTGGAAACTGATTTCTACCGCAGTCAGCTCTTGATCCACAAACTAGTAACCGCCACCGTAACCCCCGCCACCACCATAACCGCCGCCGCCGCCGCCATAACCGCTGCCGCCACCGTAACCGCCGCCATAGCCGCCGCCATAACCGCCGCCGCCACCGTAACCGCCGCCGCCATAACCGCCGTCACCACCATAACCGCCGCCGCCATAACCGCCGCCACCACCGTAACCGCCGTCGCCATAGCCGCCGCCATAACCGCCACCATAGACACAGCACGGCGGCGGAGCACAGCAGGGCGGCGGAGGCGGCGGAGCATAGACCTGGCAGCAGCCGCCCCCGTAGGCGACGGGAGCACGGGGGATGACTGGAACACGGGGAATAGGGAGGTCGGCTGCTTCGGCCTTGGTGGGAATGGCGGCGGCAGCGAGCGTGAGGACCGCCGCGGACACGATGGCTATCCTGCCTAGTTTCAGCATCATGATACGTCTCCGTTAGTTGTTTGTTTACCAACTGAGCGTCAAACGTGGCACGAGCCGGGATTTCCCGACCGCCATAACGCGATATCTCGCGACATGGTAAATTTGAGTCCGGCGGTCCTCGAACGGCTTTCGGTTTGCCCGGTAAACCGACATGTCCAGAGCTGGTCCGGACTTCGCTTTTGGGCCCATATCGGGACATCGTGGTTTTCCGGAAGCGGGTGCACACCCGCCCCGCCGGCATTGCGGCGCTCAAGTCAGAGGCCTGAGTCCGTGGCCAGCTTCACTGCCGCATTAGCGACACGCGCATACGACTTCCGCATCGGGTCAACAAGGGTCCTGGCGGTCCCGAAGCGCCACTTCTGATCTACCCCGAACAACGGACATTCTCAGCGCCCGTCAGCATGTCTCAATGGTGCCATTAGCGACCGTGAATCAGAGACAGAAAAATGCCGGCCGGCATCCGAAACCCTTCACACAAGCAGACTCATGCACTGCCGCAAATAGTATCTCTCGCCGTGTCCCGGCTGTGAAAATTCGCGCTAGGGTTTGCCTGTGAAGTTAGACCGCAACCTATCGGCAAACCAAATAACAAAAATCGTGGCAAACGAGAGACAAAACAATCCGCCCGTCATTAGAAAAGCTTGCGCCGCAGATGTCATAGCTGCCTCCCTTGCATCTGATGAGATCGCCAAACAGCAAACCTATGCGACAACCGCAGAACGGATGTTGCGATAGATCAATTCGGGGACCACGCCGTAAGGGAGGATCACGGCGCGCCGCTCGAGCCTTGGGCCCGAGCGCCAGGCGGATCCAAACGGCCCTCAGTGGGCCTGCGCTCGCGAAGGGACATCGCTCTCGGCGATGTCCGCTTGGCTGCGCATTCCGAACTCAAAGTTGGACATTGCTGCATTCCGAGAAAAGGTCAGCAACCGGCCACAAGCGGACGTCCCAGTCATTCCTTCTCTTCGGAGCGACCTCCTCCGAGCCCGCGACGCGCCGGTCGGGTGAAGAAAGAGCTGGCATCAGGGGCTCGACAACCAACTAGTTTTACGGAGTAAAAAGGTTCGGTCGGGTCCGACGCGTCGAACGTCGTGACAACTGAGGGCCGACCCGCTGTATCCCATGACCACTTTATCGGAATGGGTATTTCGTGCCCGTGTCCGTCTTTATGTAATAGCGCGGCCTCTACCACCCTTTCGACTTCGCGTTGACGCGCAGATATTCCAAGTTACCCGATATGCGATTCAGTGAAGGCGATGTCGCATAAGGGTCAAACTGAGAAGAACTCAATGCGAACAAATGTCTTCCGATTCGACCCTGAAAGCGGACCTTGCCCGGTCCGGTCGGCACTTCTATTTGTGCCAAACTCGGACGAAACGGTTCGTAGACGCGCGCGAATGTGGTTGCCTCTGCTGCGACCCACACAGCGAGCATCACGCCGCAGTGCTGATTTCAGAACTGGCCCGGTTGAGCGCGCGGACTGGGCCAATCTGATCGCAGGTTGTTCGGATTATTTCGATCGAACAAGTCTTGCCTCAAAATAAAGCCTCTCGCGGGGGCATCAATTGATGGTGGGATTTTCCGAACATCATGGGTCGGCGCATCTACGACACCCGGCCGTGCGACACAACCGGCAGGATATCCAATGTATTGGCAGTAAACCACGGCACCGGCCTTTTCAGTGCTTGCAGCGATGAACCCGGCTATCAGCAATGCCGACAATGCGATCGATAGCTTCATTTCGGCCTCCTCTGTGGGATACCCTCTAGACGATGCCAGTGTAATCGCCCATTACTGCTGAGAGGATATCAACTCGCAAGCATCCCGCTAGAGCCAATGTCCGGTTCGGGTCCAATAGAGCCGGTTCGCCCCTCCGCTGACCACTTCCGATCTTCCCTCAACAAGGGACATCAGCATCAGGGCCGTCACTTCCGAAAAGTGCACAGCATCGGAAGTCGCTCCTCTTCAGTCAATGACCTCGTCGGCGCGCAACAGGATTGCTTCGGGGATAGTCATTCCGAGGGCTTTCGCGATCTTGAGGTTCACGACCAACTCGAACCTCGCCGGGCGCTCGATGGGAAGGTCTGTAGGCTTAATGCCACCCAAAATCCGACCAACGTAAACGCCGCAACGGCGAAACATATCCGGAAGGTCCGGTCCGTAGGAGATGAGACCTCCCGCGTCCACGTGGGCCCGGTAAAGGTAAATCGTCGGAAGCCCAGCCTTCTCCGCGAAAACTCCAATTTGTGTTCTGTAAGCGAGACTGAGCGGATTCGATAAAACTATGAGAGCGTCGGCGCGCCAGTCCTTCGCAGTGTTGAAAGCGGCGTTCAGGTCCGTGGCGTTCTTCACGTCCACGGCTCGAATCTGCAATGCCAGTGGCCTGGCTACCCGCTCCAGCTCTCGAATTTGGGTTGCATTGATTTCCGGATTACCAAGGACGGCGACGCGAGATGCCCTGGGTATGATCTCCTTGAGAATTTGCAGGTGCTTGCCGCTCAACTCGGAAAGGTCGAGAAACAGCCCGGTAATGTTGCCTCCGGGTCGTGCGATGCTCTCCACGAGCCCGGCCTCGACGGGATCGATTTCGAGATCTATCCCTACGATTGGAATGGTACGGGTCGCGTTTTTAGCGGCTGCCAAAGCCCAAGTGCCTCGGGCGAACATCACCTCGACTTTGAGGTTTGCAAGTTCAAGCGCGAATTTTGGGAAAAGTTCGGGTTGGTCGTGCGCTGATCGGTGTTCAAATGCGATGTTCTGCCCTTCCACGTACCCGATCTCGCGCAGCCCTTGCACGAACGCGTGCCAGTTGGCTGGCGGTGGTGGAGGGGTATCGGTCGGAGCCGCGATGGCGAGATGACCAATCCGGCGTATCGGCAGTTGCGCTCGCGCCGCCATCGGCCACGCCGCCGCCGCTCCACCGACAAGCGTCATGAACTCGCGACGTTTCATGCCAATCTCCAGCCTGGGAGCGAGGTCCATTGACTCAAACTAGCACGGTGGAAGCGCCAGGGATCGAACCGAAGTTGAAATACAAATTTGGAACAAGGTATGATCCGGAGTCGCCGAAAACCGGCGCGCCTCTTACCACCGGCACATTGGCCGCCATTATCGAGTTCATACTACTTGGGCCGAGTGTCTCGTCACCATTGGCAAAGGCGTCGTTCATCCGAATGCTCGAACGTACCGGCAAGTCAACCTTCGGCGATCGAGTTTTCTCTTCGGCAATTCCTCTGCGACCATCCCTTTAGGCCCGCAACTAAACGGCAACTTAGTTCCCGAAAGCCCAAACCTACCCGATCGCCACCCCGCCACCAATGGTTCGGTTCAGCACCTGCGTGGTGCGCTCGATGCGCTCGGCGGCGGCGTTGAGCGCGCTCGCGACGGCGGCCTGGGTCTGACGCGCGCGGTCGACGGCGGCGACGCGGACGTCGCGCAGCCCATTGAGCTCCTGCTCGAGGTTGCGGATGCGCGCATTGGCATCGAGCAGTTCGTCGCAGGCGGTGAGCGCCGCCATCACGGTGAGGCGCTGGTCGCCGATCTCGCCGAACTTGCCGCGGAGCTGCTCGACGCGCGCCTCAAGGCCCTCGGCGAGCTTGAGGAGGCGCACCTCCTGCCCCTCCTCGCAGGCCATGCGGTATTGCCGGCCGTTGATGGTGACGTTGATGTGGCTCATTCCTCCTCGTCCTCCTCTTCGTCACCATCAGCATCTTCCATCAGCGCCGCCGCAAGGCCCTGCGTGTGCTCGTCCTCCTCGGCATGGCCGTTCGCCGCGCCCTCGGCCGCGCCGAGCACCGCGCGGATGGTTCCGATCGCCGAATCGAGCCGCTCGGCGATCTCGCGGTTGGTGCGCTCGAGCTTGCGCGACTTCACCAGCGACGTGTCGAGCTCGTCGGCGAGCCGCGAGCGGTCGGCGCCGAGCGCCTGGATCCGCGTCGCCAGCTCGTCCTCGTCGCGGTCGGCCTCGCGCCGCCGCTCGACCGCGCTCTCCAGCGCGTCCAGCGCGGACATGAGCCGCCGCGTGGCGGATTCGATATCCGAGGATGGCGGTTCCATCAGACTGGAATGATTGGCAGGACGATCGTTCATGCGGCGCGACGCAGGTCTTGTCTCAGGGCAAAATCCGCGGTCCGGCAAGCCCTTATGGCGAGAAGCTTACGTGCCCCGACGGGCCAGCGCAACGCCGCGGCGAAGCTATGCACTACAAAGCAACTTTTGGGGGCCGCAAGGCGTTGGACTCGGGGAACCAAGGTGCTATCAGCCGTTTAGCCGCCGCCAGGACGCCGCAAGCGCCCAGTTCTCGCCCGCGTTGCGCACGCAACACCACCTCAATTCAGACGGAATTTCAGTCATGACGCAGGTTGACCACACCCGTATGGCCAATGCGATTCGGGGCCTCGCGATGGATGCCGTGGAGAAGGCGAAGTCGGGGCATCCCGGCCTGCCGATGGGCGCCGCCGATATCGCGACCGTGCTGTTCACGCAGTTCCTGAAGTTCGACGCCGCCGCCCCCGCCTGGCCGGACCGCGACCGCTTCGTGCTGTCGGCCGGCCACGGCTCGATGCTGCTCTATGCGCTGCTCTACCTCACCGGCAATCCGGACATGACGCTGGAGCAGATCAAGCGCTTCCGGCAGGTCGATTCGCTCACCCCGGGACACCCCGAGAATTTCCGCACCAAGGGCGTGGAGACCACGACCGGCCCGCTCGGCCAGGGCATTGCCACGGCCGTCGGCATGGCGCTGGCGGAGAAGATGCTGGCCGCCGAATTCGGCAAGAAGATCGTCGAGCACCACACCTATGTGCTCGTCTCCGACGGCGATCTGATGGAGGGCGTGTCGCAGGAAGCGATCGCGCTCGCCGGGCACTGGCGGCTCAACAAGATGATCGTGCTCTACGACGACAACGGTATCTCGATCGATGGCCCGACCTCGATCTCCAACTCGGTCGACCAGGTCAAGCGCTTCAAATCCGCGGGCTGGGGGGCCGAGCTGATCGACGGCCAGGACCAGGCGGCGATCGCGGCCGCGATCACCCGCGCGCAGAAATCATCAAAGCCGTCGCTGATCGCCTGCAAGACCACGATCGGCTACGGCGCCCCGCACAAGGCCGGCACGGCGAAGGCGCATGGCGAGGCGCTCGGCGCCGAGGAATTGAAGGGCGCCAAGGAGAAGCTCGGCATCTCGCTCGAGCCGTTCTCGGTGCCGGATGACGTGCTGAAGGCGTGGCGCGAAGCCGGCAGCCGCGGCGCCACGGCCCGGAAGGAATGGGAAGGCCGGCTCGCCGAGATGGGCCCGCGCAAGCGCGCCGAGTTCGAGCGCCGGCTGCGGCATGAGCGCCCGGCCTCGCTCGCAAAAGCGCTGCGCGACCACAAGAAGAAGCTGCTGGAGACGCCGCTCAATGCCGCGACCCGGAAATCCTCGGAAGCCGCGATCGACGTCATCGCGGAAGCGATGCCGTTCGAATTCGTCGCGGGCTCGGCCGACCTCACCGGCTCCAACAACAACAAGGCGAAGTCGGCGACTGCCTTCGGCGCCAAGACGCCGAAGGGCCGCTTCATCCATTACGGCATCCGCGAGCACGGCATGGCGGCGTGCCTGAACGGCATCTTCCTGCATGGCGGCTTCGCCCCGAACGGCGCGACCTTCCTGGTGTTCACCGACTATGCGCGGCCGGCGATGCGCCTCGCCGCGCTGATGGGCGCGGGCGTGAATTACGTCATGACGCACGACTCGATCGGCTTGGGCGAAGATGGCCCGACCCACCAGCCGGTCGAGCATCTCGCAGCCCTTCGCGCCATCCCGAACATGCGGGTGTTCCGGCCCTGCGACGCCATCGAGGTCGCCGAGTGCTGGGAGCTGGCGCTGAACCGCACCACGGGACCGACGGTGCTGGCGCTGACGCGGCAGAACCTGCCGCAGTTCCGCACCACCGCACCGGCGGACAACCCTTGCGCGCATGGCGCCTATGAATTGGTCCCCGCCGGCGGTGCGGCCAAGGTGTCGTTGTTCGCCTCGGGCTCGGAGGTCGAGATCGCAGTCGCCGCCCAGAAGCAGCTTGCCGAGCGCGGCATCGCGTCGCGGGTGGTGTCGGTGCCCTCCCTCGAGCTCCTGCTGTCGCTGCCGGAGGACCGGCAAAAGACCATCATCGGCAACGCCCCGGTCAAGGTCGCGATCGAGGCCGCCGTGCGCTGGGGCTGGGATGCCGTGATCGGTCACGACGGCGTGTTTATCGGCATGCACGGCTTTGGCGAAAGCGGCCCGGCCAAGGACCTTTTCAAGCACTTCGGCATTACCGCCGAGGCCGCGGTTAACGCAGTTCTGAAACGCCTGGACGGGTAGTTGAGCCAGGGCCCGAAAAGGGCTACTTAAGCGCCATCTTTTTCCGTTCCCGTCCGGCCGAACCGGGCGAACCGCCGTCAGCCTCTCCGCCGGGCGCAGCCCAGTGGGGACGCGTTCGGGCATTAGAGGAGAAACGAAATGGCAGTCCGGGTCGCTATCAACGGGTTTGGCCGCATCGGCCGCAACGTGCTGCGCGCCATCGCCGAGTCCGGCCGCAAGGACATCGAGGTGGTCGGCATCAACGACCTCGGGCCGGTCGAGACCAACGCGCATCTGCTGCGCTTCGATTCGGTGCACGGACGCTTCCCCGGCACGGTGACGGTCGACGGCGATTCGATCAGCCTCGGCAACGGCAAGATCAAGGTGTCGGCCGAGCGCGATCCGTCGAAGCTGCCGTGGAAAGAACTCGGCGTCGACATCGCGCTGGAATGCACCGGCATCTTCACCGCCAAGGACAAGGCCTCCGCGCATCTGACCGCCGGCGCCAAGCGCGTGCTGGTCTCCGCGCCTGCCGACGGCGCAGATGCCACCATCGTCTATGGCGTCAACCACGACACGCTGACCAAGGATCATCTCGTCGTCTCCAACGGCTCGTGCACGACGAACTGCCTCGCTCCCGTCGCCAAGGTGCTGAACGACACCGTCGGCATCGAGACCGGCTTCATGACCACGATCCACGCCTATACCGGCGACCAGCCGACGCTCGATACGCTGCACAAGGATCTCTATCGCGGCCGCGCGGCGGCGATGTCGATGATCCCGACTTCGACGGGAGCGGCGAAGGCGATCGGCCTCGTGCTGCCGGAATTGAAGGGCAAGCTCGACGGCGTCTCGATCCGCGTGCCTACGCCGAACGTCTCGGTGATCGACCTGAAGATCGTGGCGAAGCGCGCCACCGATGTGAAGGAAATCAACGAGGCGATGAAGCGCGCCGCGGAGCAGCAGCTCAAGGGCATTCTGGGCTACACCACCGCGCCCAACGTCTCGATCGACTTCAACCACGACCCGCATTCGGCGACCTTCCACATGGACCAGACCAAGGTGCAGAACGGCACCTTCGTGCGCGTGATGAGCTGGTACGACAACGAATGGGGTTTTTCGAATCGCATGGCGGATACCGCCGTCGCGATGGGAAAGAAGCTGTAATTTCTCGGCTTCATGGTTCGAGACGCGCGCGAGAGCGCGCTCCTCACCATGAGGGAGAGACCTCATCCCGAGGAGCCGCGCATGGCGCGGCGTCTCGAAGGATGGCCGCAAGGGATCCCCGCGATGACAAAATCATTCCGCACCCTCGATGACGTCGACGTAAAGGGCAAGCGCGTGCTGCTGCGCGTCGACCTCAACGTCCCCATGGAGAACGGCCGCGTCACCGACGCCACGCGGCTGGAGCGCGTCGGGCCGACCATCACCGAAATCTCGGACAAGGGCGGCAAGGTGATCCTGCTCGCGCATTTCGGCCGGCCGAAGGGGCGCGACCCGAAGGAGTCGCTGAAGCCGGTGGCGGCCGCGTTGGCGCAGGTGATCAAGAAGCCGGTCGGCTTTGCCGATGACTGCATCGGCGAGGCCGCGCAAAAGGCGATCGCTGTGATGAAGGATGGCGACGTCCTGTGCCTGGAGAACACGCGCTTCCACAAGGAGGAAGAGAAGAACGATCCGGCCTTTGTCGCGGAGCTGGCAAAGCTCGGCGACATCTGGGTCAATGACGCGTTCTCCGCCGCGCACCGCGCGCATGCGACGACCGAAGGCCTCGGCCACAAGCTGCCGGCCTATGCCGGCCGCACCATGCAGGCCGAGCTCGATGCGTTGTCCAAGGCGCTGGAAGCGCCGACCAAGCCGGTGATTGCGATCGTCGGCGGCGCGAAAGTGTCGACCAAGATCGATCTTCTCGAAAACCTCGTCGCCAGGGTCGATGCGCTCGTGATCGGCGGCGGCATGGCCAACACCTTCCTGCATGCACAGGGGGTGGCCGTCGGCAAGTCGCTGGCCGAGAAGGACCTCGCCGCGACGGCGCTGCGGATCATGGAAAAGGCGGAAGCCGCCAATTGCGCGATCATCCTGCCCGTCGATGCCGTGGTCGCCAACCAGTTCGCGGCGAATGCGCCCTCGCACGCCTATGGGCTCGATGCGATCCCCGCCGACGGCATGATCCTCGATGTCGGCCCGCAATCGAACGCGCGCATCCATGCCGCAATCGACGATGCCGCAACCCTGGTCTGGAACGGCCCGTTGGGGGCCTTCGAGATGGCCCCGTTCGACCGGGGCACCATGGCGGCGGCCAAACATGCGGCCGAACGGACCAAAGCGAAGAAGCTGATTTCGGTCGCGGGCGGCGGCGACACGGTCGCGGCCCTGAACCAGGCCGGCGTGGCCCACGATTTCACCTATGTCTCGACCGCGGGTGGTGCGTTTCTTGAATGGATGGAAGGGAAACCCCTGCCCGGTGTCGAAGTTTTAAAGGTACGGGCATGATCCGGAAAAGTGGACACCGGTTTTCCGAAAGGATCATGCTTAACTAAAAGGCATTTTCAGGCGAAAACGCCACAACAGGAGACCAGGACAGATGGCTCGCATCACGTTGCGTCAATTGCTCGACCATGCGGCGGAGCACGACTACGGCGTGCCGGCCTTCAACATCAACAACATGGAACAGGCGCTGGCCATCATGGACGCCGCCTCCTCGCTGGACGCGCCCGTCATCATCCAGGCCTCGCGCGGCGCGCGGTCCTATGCCAACGACGTGATGCTGCGCCACATGATGGATGCAGTGACCGAAATCCATCCGCAGATTCCGGTCTGCGTGCATCTCGACCACGGCAACGAGCCCGCGACCTGCATGACCGCGATCCAGGCGGGCTTCACCTCCGTCATGATGGACGGCTCGCTGAAGGCCGACGGCAAGACGCCGGGCGACTGGGACTACAATGTCGGCGTGACCAAGACCGTCACCGACATGGCCCATCTCGGCGGCATCTCGGTCGAAGGCGAGCTCGGCGTGCTCGGCTCGCTGGAGACCGGCATGGGCGACAAGGAGGACGGCCACGGCGCCGAAGGCAAACTCTCCCACGACCAGCTCCTCACCAATCCGGACGAGGCCGTGAAGTTCGTCAAGGAGACCAGGGTCGACGCGCTCGCGATCGCGATGGGCACCTCGCACGGCGCCTACAAGTTCACGCGCAAGCCGGACGGCGACATCCTCGCCATGAAGGTGATCGAGGAAATCCACCGCAAGCTGCCGAACACGCACCTCGTCATGCACGGTTCGTCCTCGGTGCCGCAGGACCTTCAGGAGATCATCAACGCCAATGGCGGCAAGATGAAGCCGACCTGGGGCGTCCCCGTCGCCGAGATTCAACGCGGCATCAAGAACGGTGTCCGCAAGATCAATATCGACACCGACAACCGCATGGCGATGACCGGCCAGATCCGGAAGGTCCTGAATGATAATCCGGAAGAGTTCGATCCGCGCAAATATCTCAAGCCCGCCATGGAAGCCATGACCAGGCTGTGCAAGCAGCGCCTTCAGGAGTTCAATACCGCGGGGCAAGCGAGCAAGATCAAGAAGGTCCTGACCACGGCCGAGATGGCCAAGCGCTACAGCAAGGGCGAGCTGGATCCCCGGGTGGCGTAACCAGACATATACGCTACTCCTTGTCATTCCGGGGCGCGCGAAGCGCGAGCCCGGAATCCATAACCACAGGCTGGGGTTATGGATTCCGGGCCTGCGCCTTTCGGCGCATCCCGGAATGACGACGAGTTCTTGTCGGCGCTGCCCTGTCAAACCACCCCCTGCGACGAACGTTAATCTCGGCAACTGCCCGATTACCGTCTATTTTGTGGGCAAATAGACCAGCCGCCGGAGGAACCGATGAATCTCGCCGATCTCAACAAAATCGCACAAGCCATGGTGACGCCGGGCAAGGGCATCCTTGCCGCCGACGAATCCTCCGGCACCATCAAGAAGCGTTTTGACGCGATCAAGGTGGAATCGACGGAAGAAAGTCGGCGCGACTATCGCGAGATGCTGTTCCGCTCGCAGGAGGCGATGAGCAAATACATCTCCGGCGTCATCCTCTATGACGAGACCATCTGGCAGAACGCAAAGGACGGCACGCCGCTGGTGAAACTGATCGAGCAGGCTGGCGCGATCCCCGGCATCAAGGTCGATGAGGGCACGCAGGCGCTGCCTAACTGCCCCGGCGAACTCGTCACCGTCGGTCTCGACAAGCTCGCCGAGCGCTTGAAGAAATATTACGAGCGCGGCGCGCGCTTTGCGAAATGGCGCGCGGTGATCGACATCGGCGCGGGCATTCCCACGATGACCGCGATCAGCGTCAATGCGCATGCGCTGGCGCGCTATGCGGCGCTCTGCCAGGCCGCCCAGATCGTGCCGATCGTCGAGCCGGAAGTGCTGATGGACGGCGATCACGACATCGACCGCTGCTATGACGTGACGCAGCGCGTGCTCAACAAGACCTTCCAGGAATTGCGCGTGCAGCGCGTGGCGCTGGAAGGCATGATCCTTAAACCCAACATGGCCATATCAGGCAAGAAGAACGCAAAGCAGGCCTCCGTCGAGGAAGTCGCGGAGAAGACCATCCGCCTCCTGAAGGCATGCGTGCCCGCCGCGGTGCCCGGCATCGCCTTCCTCTCTGGCGGACAGTCGGACGAAGAAGCGACCGCGCATCTCAACGCCATGAACCGGATCGGCAACCTGCCGTGGAAGCTTACCTTCTCCTATGGCCGCGCGCTGCAGGCGGCGCCGCAGAAGGCGTGGTCCGGCAAAGCGGAGAACGTCGCCGCCGGCCAGCGCGCCTTCACCCATCGCGCGCGCATGAATGCGCTCGCAAGCACCGGCGGCTGGGCGACCGACATGGAAAAGAAGGCGGCCTAGATTGGCTTCCAAGCCCGCTCCCACGCGCCCGGCCCCTCGACTCTACCTCGCAACGCCGCTCGTGGAGGATCCGTCCGCGCTGGTCACAGGCCTGCCTGCGCTGCTGGCCGGCGCCGACATCGCGGCTGTGCTGCTGCGGCTCGCGGTCACCGACCCGCGCACCATGATGGCGCGGATCAAGACGCTGGCGCCTGCCATCCAGAATGCGGGCGCGGCGCTGCTGCTCGACGGCCGGAGCCTCGACAACCATGTCGAGCTGGTCGCGCGCGCCGGCGCCGATGGCGCGCATTTGACGGGAATAGCCGCGCTGGAAGAAGCGCTGCCGAGCCTGAAGCCGGATCGCATCGCTGGCCTCGGCGGGCTTGCGACACGGCACGATTCCATGCTCGCGGGCGAGCTCGGGGCCGACTACGTGCTGTTCGGCGAGCCGGATGCCGGGGGACAGCGGCCCTCGGTGGACGCGGTCGCCGAACGGCTGGACTGGTGGGCCGAATTGTTCGAGCCCCCTTGCATCGGATATGCCGCCTCGCGCGAGGAAGCTTACAGGTTCGCGCGCGCCGGCGCCGATTTCGTGCTGGTCGATGCAGCCGTGTGGGCGGATGCGCGCGGGCCTGCCGCCGCACTCGCCGATCTCGGCCAGGCGATCCGCGAGGCCCACTCGGCCGCGACAGCCGGATAATGCAGCTCATGACGATGCGGCTTCCGATAGCGATCCTTGCCCTCTCGTTCGCACTGACAACGGCCGCGACCGCGCAGTCGCCTCCCGTGCCTCCTGCTGACATCCCGACGCCCGCCGCACCTTCGCCGCCGCCGGCAGCAGCCGAACCGGTCAAGCCGCCTGCCGCAAAGCCTGCCGAGAAAGCCAAGCCCAGGCCCCCACCGCCGCCCGTCGCGAAGAAGCAGGAAACAAAGCCCGCGACGCCGACGGTGACCGCAACACCATCGCCGGCGCCCGACAATCCCAATGCCGATGTCGTCTACGGCGCCTATCAGCGCGGCGAATACAAGACCGCGTTCGGCCTGGCGCAGCCGCGCGCGCAAGCCGGGGACATCCATGCGATGACCATGCTCGGCGAGCTCTACGCCAACGGCCTCGGCGTCAAGCGCGACTATGACAAGGCGGCCGAATGGTACAGGAAGGCGGTCGACGGCGGCGATCGCGAGGCGATGCTGGCGCTGGCGATGATGCGCCTCGGCGGCTATGGCGGCGCGGCCGACAGGCAGGACGCCGTGAAACTTCTCGCCTCCTCCGCAAAGCTCGGCGAACCGAAGGCGGCCTATAACCTCGCCTTGCTCTATCTCGGCGGACAGACGCTGCCGCAGGACCTCAAGCGCGCCGCGGAACTGATGCGCCTGGCGGCCGATGCGGGCAACGCCGAGGCGCAATACGCGCTGGCGACCTTCTACAAGGAAGGCACCGGTGTCGAGAAGAACATGGAGATCGCCGTGCGGCTGTTGCAGGCCGCCTCGCTCGCCGACAATGTCGATGCCGAGGTCGAATACGCGATCGCGCTCTATAACGGCAGCGGCACGCCGCGGAACCAGCCTGCGGCCGTGGCGCTGTTGCGCAAGGCCGCCAAGCAGGGCAGCGCGATCGCCCAGAACCGCCTCGCCCGCGTGCTGGTGAGCGGCCAGGGCGCACCGATGGACAAGGTCGAGGGGTTCAAATGGCACCTGGTCGCCAAGACCCAGGGCAAGGGCGACACCATGCTGGACGACGAGCTTCCCAGGCTCAGCCCGGAGGATCGCGCCAGGGCCGAGGCGCTGGCGCACCGCTGGCTCGGCGACAAGGTTGACGCGCCCGCCCCCGCAGGGCAACCAGTGCCCCAGGCCCAGGCGGCGCCCTTGCAGCCCGCCCCCAAGGCGACGCCGCAGCCCGGCGCCCTCAAGCGCTGAGATGAAACCTTAACCCATGCTCTATTCAGCCGTCATCAATGTCATGGTCAAGGCCGCGCGCCGCGCCGGCCGCAGCCTCAATCGCGATCTCGGCGAGATCGAGAACCTGCAGGTCTCGATGAAAGGGCCGGCCAATTTCGTCTCGCTCGCCGACAAGCGCGCCGAGGAGATGATCTATACCGACCTCGCCAAGGCGCGGCCGGGCTACGGCTTCATCGGAGAGGAAGGGGGCACGCGAGAGGGCGCCGACAAGAGCCATACCTGGATCGTCGATCCGCTCGACGGCACCACCAATTTCCTGCACGGCATCCCGCAATTTGCGATCTCGATCGGCCTTGCGCGCGAAGGCACCATGATCGCCGGCGTGATCTACAATCCCGCCAATGACGAGCTTTACATCGCCGAGCGCGGCAAGGGCGCCTTCCTCAACGACCAGCGCCTGCGTGTCGCCGGCCGCCGCAAGCTGAACGAATGCGTGGTCGCCTGCGGCCTGCCGCATATCGGCCGCGGCGACCATGGGCTGGCGCTGAAGGAGATGGCCGCACTTCAGGACAAGGTCGCGGGCTTCCGCCGCTTCGGCGCGGCCGCGCTCGACATGGCCTTTGTCGCCTCGGGGAGGCTCGACGGCTATTGGGAGCGCAATTTGCAGCCCTGGGACATCGCGGCCGGCCAGATCATGGTGCGCGAGGCCGGCGGCATCGTCTCGGGCATCGAGGGGCACGACAATGCGCTGACGACGAACAATGTCGTCTGCGGCAACGAATTCGTGCACGAAGAGCTGGTGAAGATTTTGAAGGCGCTGGGGTAACGTCAGCCGCGCCGTGCCGCCTTGATCGCGGCGACGTCGATTTTCTTCATGCCCATCATCGCATCGAATGCGCGCTTTGCTTCGTCGCCGCCGGCCGCCAGCGCCTCCGTCAGCACGCGCGGCGTGATTTGCCAGGAGACGCCCCATTTGTCCTTGCACCAGCCGCACGCACTCTCCTGGCCTCCATTGCCGACAATGGCGTTCCAGTAGCGGTCGGTCTCCTGCTGATCATCGGTGGCGATCTGAAACGAGAAAGCTTCGTTATGCTTGAAGGCGGGACCGCCGTTGAGACCGAGACAGGGGACGCCGGCGACCGTGAATTCCACCGTCAGCACGTCGCCCTTCTTGCCGGATGGATAGTCACCCGGCGCACGGTGAACGGCACTCACGGCGCTGTCGGGAAAGGTTTCGGCGTAGAAGCGGGCGGCGGCTTCTGCGTCCTTGTCGTACCACAGGCAAATCGTGTTCTTCTTGGTCATTGCTTGTCCTTTCACTCGGCGTAAACGCCGATACCCAATCCGTCTGACGCCATCAAGGCGTGCGAGCCTGATTTGTCGCCACGAGATACGGGAACCTCCGTCTGCGCCTCCATTTTCGCTTGAACCGGCAGATCTCTCCATCGTTCCGGCGAAGACGATCACCCCGATTTTAGCCATCCTCGGGCCGTTACCGGTTACATGATGCGGAACTCGCATCATGTAACGACGGGGGCAATCAATCGGAGCGAATGCAATGCGTTCTGTCCTGGCATTATGCCTTTTGATCGCCTTCTGTGGTTCTGCGAACGCCGCCGCAAGAGGGCATCATGCCAATTCGCGACATGTCATCATTCGTCCCGGCCCGACTGTGACCCCAAGCTACGACGCTCCGGGTGGCGTTCGGATCTATCGCGACGACTCCGTTCCGGGTGGCCTGCGGACGTATCACGACGACCCTCCCGCCTACGATGATCCATCCAAGTTCAGCGGCGGCTGATCTCCCGGGGACCGGATGAGGTGTGCGCCAAGGCTCAGGGGTGACATGGCGCGAAACTGACGTCCCTCCATTTGCTATTGGCGGCGGCGGCCTCCGTTGACGCCGTCGAGCCGGGACACAACATATACCGTCGATCGAGGTCACTGCTCGGGAGCAAGACATGGACGCACCAAACATCGATCCCGTCATCGCGCATTCCGACAGCGATGTCGTGCACTGGCTGACAAACGACACGCGCGATGAGCGCTTCATTGACGATATTTTCGCCGAGCTGTGTGTCCGGCTCCAGCGCGCGGGCATTCCCGTCAAGCGAGCGTCGCTTCATCTCCTGATCCACCATCCGCAATGGCTTGGCGCCCGGATCATGTGGGCAGACGGGATGCGCGAGGCCGAGCTTGCGAGAGTCGACTACGATGTCAGGGAGCGACCCGAATACATCGGTAGTCCCGCCAGCGAAATCCTCGAAGGTGCCGCCGAGCTGCGCGAAAATCTCGAGCGCGATCCTTCGCTGGGCCGCAAGCACGCCATTTATATCGAGATGCGGGCGAAAGGCCTGACCGACTATGTGGCGTGGCCGCTGTACCACACGCTCGGCAAACGGCATATCGTGACCTTTGCAACCGACCGGCCCGGCGGTTTCGACGACGCGCATATCGCCGGCCTGTTGAAACTGTTGCCGACTCTCGCATTGGTCAGCGAAATCCGGATGAAGAACCGGCTGGCGCGAACGCTGCTGGAAACCTATGTCGGGTCGCATGCCAGCGAGCTGATCCTGGCCGGCGCCACCAGGCGCGGAAGCGGAACGACGGTACGCGCCGCCATCATGATCTGCGATCTGCGCGATTTCACCAGAATCTCCGACAATTGGCCGCGCGATGACGTCATCGAACTCTTGAACGGCTATTTCGACGCGATGTCGGAGCCGATTGCGCGACATGGCGGGGAAATACTGAAATTCATCGGCGACGGCCTGCTCGCCATTTTCCCGCTCAGCCAGCCACAGGCCTGCGCCAATCTGCTGCATGCCGTGACCGAGGCCCGTCAGGCCATGGCTGCCCTGAATGAAAAGAACAGCGGAACCGGCCGTGCGCCGCTGAATTACGGCATCGGCGTCCATGTCGGAGACGTCATGTACGGCAATATCGGATCCCGCACCCGGCTCGACTTCACAGTCATCGGTCCTGCGGTCAACATGGCTTCGCGCCTCGAAACCCTCACCAAGCAATTGGGGAGAACGGTGCTGCTGTCCCGCGCGTTCGCTGACCTGGTCGAAAGCGATTTCGATCTCGAACGCATCGGCGAATATCCGGTGCGTGGCTTCAGCGACCCGATCGAGCTGTTCGCATATCTCGGCTGAGCCGATCCGCACCAAGCTCCGCGATGCGATTTTTCGTTGGTGCTGAAGTGACTCGGCTCCGGCCCCATTCCATAGGGCAAACTCACTGTCCGATTTCGCAAATTGTGTCGTGCGTTTGTGAAAGCAGACGGCGGTGTTGACCGCGCTTGCAGCAGGAACGGGCAAAGCACGGCAGCATCAGGAAAGACGACGGATCAGGACCGACCTAGAACGCTCCCCGCTGGCTGCGCGGCCTGCTCAACCGAGACCGGCCAGGAGCCTTTGCCATGAAGCAGGAGACAAACATGAACCTACACTACACCTCACACCCCGGTAGACCGGGGCCCGACGAGTTGGTTCCGTCGCGCTATGCGCTGCGGGTCGGCGAGATTGACGTGCTGGTGGTCAGCGATGGGGTGCTAACGCTGCCAGGCGCGATGTTGGCCCACAACGCCGACCCGGCCGTGCGGGCGGCCTGGCTGAACGACATGTTCCTGCCGCCGGACGCGTTCGATTGGGCGCTGAACGTGGTCGTGGTGCGTAGCGGCGGCCGCACCATACTCATCGACGCTGGGCTAGGGTTCGACCCGGACTTGCACTTGCCGCGGGCCGGGCAGTTGATCAAGCGACTGGAGGCCGCCGGCATCGATCTTGCGTCCGTGACCGACGTGGTGCTTACCCACATGCATATGGACCACGTTGGCGGGTTGCTCGTCGACGGGGTGAAGGACCGGCTGCGTCCGGACCTGCGGATCCACGTGGCGGCCGCCGAGGTCAAGTTCTGGGAGGCGCCCGATTTCTCCCACGTCTCCATGCCGCCGGGGTTCCCGGATGCGCTTCGGTCCGCCGCCAAGCGGTTCATGAAAGAGTACCGCAGCCATCTGCGGCCGTTCGAGGAGGAGTACGAGGTGGCGCCGGGGGTGGTCGTCTGTCGCACCGGCGGCCACACCCCCGGGCACAGCGTGGTCCGCCTGGCGTCCGGCGGCGATCGGCTGACGTTCGCCGGCGACGCCGTGTTCGCGGTCGGGTTCGACCACCCCGACTGGTACAACGGCTTCGAACACGACCCCGAGGAGGCGGCCCGGGTCCGGGTCCGTCTTTTGCGAGAGCTGGCGGCGACCGGCGAGCTGCTGGTGGCCACTCACCTGCCGTTCCCATCCGTCGGCAGGGTGGCGGTCGCCGGCGACGCCTTTCGTTGGGTACCGGCCATCTGGGACTACTGACCGCTTGTTGGGTCAGGGCCGAACCAGGGCGCGTACTCATAGCGTTGACGAGTGCACGCCCTGGGCAACATCGATGGCGTTTACCCGCCACTTTGCGCCACGGGACGCCATAGGCTCGCGGATATTCCCCATCGCCTGAAACTCCCGCTTCGCGGGAATCGCACCCCCCGTTTGGCTGGCAACTTGTTCGCCGCAAAAAAAGCCCGCCGGCAAGATGCCGGCGGGCTTCGTCTTTACGCAGCCAAGAGCTCAATCCCTGTGATCATGATCGCGATCGTGGTCGTTATCACGGTCTTGTCCGGCGTTTCGCTTGACCTGATCGATGAGGGCCCTTGCACGATGCCCGAGGCCGTCCTCGGCGCGCTCGTCGACCGGATGGTTGTGGAACGCCGCGTTGTTCAGCACCGTCTTGATCTGCCCGGCGAGTTGATCGCGATCCTGGGTGACATCGGCGATCTGCTGCAGGTAGCGTGCGTAGACCTTGTCGGTCGCGGTGACGGAGCGGTTTGACCACACGAGGCTGGCCCGGCCGAGCTCGCCCTTCGGCGCGTTCAGCTGCTTGAACACGTTAGCCAGTTCGACGAAGTTTTCGCGGCTCTTGCGAATGCCGGAAGGCAGCGCATCGTCGCTCATGAACTCGGCAACGACGCGACCTTCATGGACATAGTCGTCCGTGAGGCCGAGCAGCGCCATGACCGTTGGCCGTACGTCGGCATGATCGGTGAACACCTGGTCATGACGGCCGAGGCGCCGCACACCGGGTCCGACCACCGCCACCCAGGTCCGGGTGATATCCTTCTGGAAGTCGCCGTGATTCCAGGCAAAGCCCGGCGCCTCGCAGACGATATCGGTCGGAGTGGCGCAGCCGTTGTTGTTCCCCGTCTCGAAGAAGTAATTTTCGTTGCCGAACATGGTGAGCGTAGGCGTGCGCGCCGGGCTCGCCGTGATCATGTGCAGGAGCTTCATTTCAGCCTGATCGGCCAGCAGCACCGACAACTTGTCGGTGGCACCGGTGATCGGGTTGACCGCGACCAGCGCGTCGAGATCGTGCTCCATGGTTCGGGTCACGGCGGCGGTCGGCGCCGGGTTGCCGTTGATATACATGTTCGGAGCATCGTCGTTGTGCACCGAGAACGGCGTGCTGTTTTGGCGCTGCTGGAGCAGGAGCTTGTTGATCGACGCGTTGATTTCGCCGACGTTGGCATAAGTGCAGGGCGTCTTGACGCCATCGCAATTCGCCGGCGCCGGTGCGCCGCCGACAAAATGGTCGTTCTCGTCCGGTACGACGACGAACAGCGTGTTCGTTTCGTCGATGCCATGCGCCCTGAGACGCGCAAAGAACTTGCCAAAGGCCTGATCGTAAGACGTGAGCGCCGCAACATAACCAGCCTCGCCCGGACCATAGGCATGGCTGCTGTTCGGGGTGGGAGGAGCATTCGGGATGTTCAGGCGCTGCGGATCGTGCGCATCGGCAATATAGGTGTAAACGACCTGAACGCCGGCTTCGAGCATTTTTGCGGCATAGCCGAGCGAGGCTGTTGCCGACGGATCGAAGTTGGTGGGGAAGCCCGGCTTGTTCGAGAAGGGATCGGTGATCACCACGCCGTCGAGGTCCTGCACAAAATTACCCACACCCGGCGAGATCGCCGGTTGCACGTTGATGTTGCCGAAAAGCGCGGAGAAGCCGGTGTAGCCGCCGGGCTCATCGGGCAGCAGATCGGGCTTCGCGAGGGAGTTGTTGCACAGCGGGCTGCCTTTTGCGCAGTGAATTGCAATGCCTTCATAATCCTGAGTTGCGGCACTGGCAGCGACGGTCGGACCAAAGATATTCGCGATGTCCGTCTTGTTTTCGATGGCAAGCCCATTCAAGGAGAAGACGCCCACGTCGCAACCGGCGCGTGTGAAGACGGGCCACGGAGCCGGAGCATTCTTGCCGTTCTCATTCACGAGGACGGGGAGATTTTCGCCGGCTTCAGGATGGCTCTGCGCCGTGGTGGTCGTCCAGTAAACGAAGGAAGTCTGGAAAACGGTCGAGGTATTGTCTGCCTTGAAGATTCCGAAGCTGTTCGAAATCGGGCTGCCGTGACGATCGCCGTAGACCCCCGTCAACCCCGTGAGAATGTCGTCGGCGGTATGGGAGATCAGCGGAGTGTGGTGGTTGCCGCTGACGACGCCTCTTCCTTGCAGGAAATTCAACAGGTTCGGCATCTGTTCGAGGTCGGACGGCACGTTCGGATTGTCGCGGCGAAGGTGCACGTTGTCGAAGATAATGTTGACCACTCTCGTGATTTTTCCGCCCGGCGAATGCAATTGGCATGTCGCCGATGCGGATTGCGTACCGATAAAAAGACCGAGCGCCATTGCGACCGGCGCACCCAGAAAAATTCTCAATTTTTGCATCGCGTTCTCCCAAGGTCGGCGCATGAACATCCGGTCGCCGACCGCGGCACAATATGTTCAGGGTTGTTACGGCGACTTTACAGGACGGTGACGATTGAGGGGCACGCACATGAAATTGCACGAGTGTTGAGCGCGCGACGCTCCACCGTCACGCCGCTGTCAACAATCGCAGTCTGCGGCAACGAGGCCGCGCACGACGAACTGGAGAAGATCTTGAGATCGCTGGTGTAACAACCAGGAAGGTTGGCGATCTCGTCGGATGGACGGGTTCGGAAGGTTTCGCCCGCTACATCAAGCCGAGCGGGTCAACGTCGCATGAAGCCGTTCAGCGGCTTTCGCTCCAAGCCGCTTCATTGTCGCGAGAGTCCCGGTTTCTCTGCATGTTTTTTCGCCGATAGGCGCCGGTCGCAACCTCACTGAAACGCCACTTCCGCAAAGCTCCGCAGCTTGCGCGAATGCAGGCGTTCCAATTGCTGCTCCCTGAGCTTCTCGAGTGCTTTCAGGCCGATCTCGAGGTGCTGGCCGACGCGCTGCCGATAGAAGTCGCTTGCCATGCCGGCGAGCTTGATTTCGCCATGCAGGGGCTTGTCCGAGACGCATAGCAGCGTGCCGTAGGGGACGCGGAAACGAAAGCCGTTGGCGGCGATCGCCGCCAACTCCATGTCGAGCGCGATCGCGCGTGATTGCGACAGACGTCTGATAACCGAGGGATCGCCGATCTCCCAGTTGCGGTTGTCCACGCTCGCGACGGTTCCCGTGCGCATCAATCGCTTCAGGTCGAACCCCTCGAGCCCGGTCACTTCGCCCACCGCCTCCTCGAGCGCGACCTGCACCTCGGCCAGCGCCGGGATCGGCACCCACAGCGGAAGCTCCTGGTCGAGCACATGATCCTCGCGCACGTAGCCGTGGGCGAGGACGTAGTCGCCCAGCCTTTGCGAGTTGCGCAACCCCGCGCAGTGCCCAAGCATCAACCAGGCGTGCGGCCGCAACACAGCGACATGGTCGGTGATATTCCGCGCGTTGGACGGACCGATCCCGACATTGATCAGGCTGATGCCGCGATAGCCGGGCTCGACGAGATGAAAGGCCGGCATTTGCGGCATGCGTTCGGGAGCCACTCCCGCGGAGCCGCCGCCAAGACGGGCATTTCGCGTGATCATGTTCCCCGGGCCGACGAAGGCCTCGGGGCCGACCTCGCCCGCAGCCAGACGCTTGTGGCACAGCTCCACGAACGCATCGATGTAGAACTGGTAATTCGTGAAGATCACGAAGTTCTGGAAATGCTCCGGATCCGTGCCGGTGTAGTGATAGAGCCGGCGCAGCGAATAATCGATGCGCGCCGCGCGGAACAAGGCCAGCGGTTCGGGCGCACCGGGCGCGAGCTGCAGGGTGTCATTGGCGATCGCGTCGTCAATCGTAGCCAGGTCCGGCACATCGAAATGATCGCGCAGGGATCGCGCAACGCTCGACTTGCCGCCGGGAGGGGGCGCGGCCTCAATGTTGATATCCCGACGATAGGCGAAATGAATCGGGATCGGCTCGTTCGACTCGCCGATTTCCACCGGGACGCCGTGATTTTCAATCAGCCGCCTGATCTGGTCGGTGAGATAGGTTCGGAACAAATCCGGCCTCGTCACCGTGATCTCATACACGCCGGGGCTTGCGACAAAGCCGTAGGCGAGACGCGAATCGAGCCGCACATGGGTCGCGGTCGTAACACGTGCAAACGGATAGTTGGCGCGGACCCGCGTCGCCAGCGGCTCGTCATTGAGATACGCCTCAAAATGATCCCGCAGGAATTTGGTATTGCGCTCGTATATCTCTTCCAGACGGGCGACTGCGGCAGTGGCGTTGGTGAACGCCTCGGTGATAATCGATGGTGGTGTTAGCATTGTGAGTGCGGGATACATTTCTTGTCATTTCTTGTCACGTCTTGTCGCGGCCGCATCGGCGTTTTCACCTGTGCACGGACAGTTTCACCACTATGGCAGATTCTCGAGGGCATAGAAGGGGGAGCAAGCACGATGCACAAGCTGCCTCGGCCTCGCCAAGGCGCTGAGTGTCGTCAATTCAGTAGCCCACTCTCCTGGGAGCACCAAATCGGCGGAGATCTTCCCACTACGTTCGCGGCAGTTCACGTATCTCCACGGTCCCACCTGCCTCAAAATGCGGATTACCGGCCAAGAAAGACTTGACCTCGTCAATGGTGGCGGCAGTGACGCGAATATATCCAACCAAATGCCTGCTGACATCGGCCGCCGCAGCACCCTTCCGAACGCAGATGCCGCTGCCGATCTCGCTGCCGCCTTCGAATACGCCATTCTGTTTGAGGGTTCGCAGATACGCGTCCCAGGCACTCGGATCGTCGTCCGACGCATCGTCGTGCATGAAGAGAATGTAGTCGGCCATCCCTTTATCTCTTTCGCGTCATGGGCCTTGGAAATCCAACTCGGCGGAATCCGATTGCCGCGCGGGTTGGAGGCCCTTTAAAAGAGGCCGCCAAACGGCGGCCTCCGGTCATGTGTCGTGCAGTCGACCTACCACGCCACCCACTTGCCGCCGCGCCAGTAGCCGCGGCCCTCGTGCTCACGGAAGCTGAACTTTTCGCGCGGGCCCCAGCGCCAATTGTCTTCATGAACGACGACGCCCGCGCCGTGGGGGAAGTCGTACGCTTCATGCGTGTGCCAGCAGGTGTGACCCTGGCAGACGATGGCCGCGGATGCGCCTGACGTGGACGCCATGACCACGCCTGCGCCGATCGCGGCGGCGGAAAGGATCTTTCTCAGCATTTTTATCTTGTCTCCTGGTGCCCTTTGCCCGGCGTGCAAACACACTCGCCGGCTTTCGGTTCCAGGGGCGGGCGACAAATTTTGTGACGGTTAGGCCGCGGCGTACCGGATGCCCCGCATGCGCCGGGCATGACATTCATCAGGGTTTGGCCGGCGCCGGCGGGCCGTGCGCTTCGGCTTCCGTCTTCGCGACTTTTTCCCGGTCCCCCGCCAGCACGCGCTGCACGCTGACGAAGAACACCGGCACCATCAAAAGCGCCAAAATAACCACGGCAATCATGCCGCCCATCACGCCGGTGCCGAGCGCCTGCTGGCTCGCGCCGCCGGCGCCGTGGGCCACGACCATCGGCGTCACGCCGCAGACGAAGGCAAGGCCCGTCATCACGATCGGGCGGAAACGAAGGGTGCACGCCTCGATGGTCGCCTCCACCAGCGGCTTGCCCTGCGCGCGCAAATCCTTGGCGAATTCGATGATCAGGATCGCGTCCTTGGCGGCGAGCCCGATGATGGTGATGAGGCCGACGGTGAAGTAGACGTCGTTTGGCAGCCCCCGCGTCATCGCCGCCACCACCGCGCCCAAAATGCCGAGCGGCACGGTGAGCAGGACCGCGAGCGGTATGGTCCAGCTTTCATAGAGCGCGGCCAGACACAGGAACACGACGAAGGCCGACAGCGCGAGCAGGAACGGCGCCTGCGAGCCCGACAGCTTTTCCTGAAGGGACTGCCCGGTCCATTCATAGCCGAAGCCGCGCGGCAGCTTGCCCGCGAGCCGCTCCATCTCGGCGATCGCATCGCCCGAGGTGTAGCCCGGCTTCGCCTCGCCAGAGATGCGCACCGCGGGATAATAGTTGAAGCCCGCGATCTGCGTCGGTCCCTTCGCCCATTCGACGGTCGCGAAGGCCGAGAACGGCACGAGCTGGCCTTTGCTGTTCTTGACGTTGTAGTTGAGGATGTCGTCCGGATTCATGCGGCTCGGGCCGTCGGCCTGCACGATCACGCGCTGCATGCGCCCGCGGTTCGGGAAGTCGTTGATGTAGTTCGAGCCGAGATTGGTCGAGATCGTGTTGTTGATGTCCTCGAAGGTCAGGCCAAACGCGCCGGCCTTCTGGCGGTCGATCATCAGATTGATCTGCGGCGCGGGCGGCAGGCCCTCGATATAGACCTTCTGCAGGACCTGCCCCGCATTGGCCTCGGTGATCAGCCGGTCGGCCGCGCTCATCAGCGCCGCATAGCCCTTCTGGCCGCGGTCCTGCAGGCGGAAGCTGAAGCCGGAGGAGTTGCCGAGATTATCGATCGGCGGCGGCTGCAGGGCTGCGATCTTGGCGTCGCGGATCGAGGCGAGATCCCGGTTGATGTCGGCCACGATCGCGGCGGCGGAATCCTTCGGCCCGCGCTCGGACCAGTCCTTCAGCGTGATGAAGGCCTGCGCGGTGTTGATGCCCTGGCCCGAATAGCTGAAGCCGGTGAGGAAGGTGACGTTCTCGACGCCCGGCCGCGCCAGCAGATATTTTTCCACTTTCTCGACGGCGGCCTCGGTGCGGGCGTAAGAGGAATCCGAAGGCGTCTGCACGTCGGTGGTGATGAAACCCTGGTCGTCGACCGGCAGGAAGCCGCCGGGCAGGCTGACGAACGCATAGGACAGTCCAGCCAGCAGCGCGGCATAGACCATCATCAGCCGGCCGGTGCGCTTCAGCGCGCCCCGCACCATCAGCGAATAACGGGCGCGGCTGTTGTCGAGCAGGCGGTTGAACCAGCCGAACAGACCCTTGCGGGCGTGGCCGTGGCCGGCCTTCACGGGCTTGAGCAGCGTCGCGCATAGCGCCGGCGTCAGCGACAGCGCCATCAGCGCGGAGAAGCCGATCGCGGCCACCATGGTCACCGAGAACTGGCGGTAGATGATGCCGACCGAACCCGGGAAGAACGCCATCGGCACGAACACGGCCATCAGCACCAGCGTGATGCCGATGATGGCGCCCGATATCTGCGACATCGCCTTTCGTGTCGCTTCCTTCGGCGGCAGGCCCTCCTCAGCCATGATGCGCTCGACATTCTCGACCACGACGATGGCGTCGTCGACGAGGATGCCGACCGCGAGCACCATGCCGAACATGGTGAGCATGTTGATGGAATAGCCCGCCAGCATCAGCGTGGTGCAGGCCCCGAGCAGCGCCACCGGCACCACGATGGTCGGGATGATGGTGTAGCGGATGTTCTGCAGGAACAGGAACATCACGACGAATACCAGCACGACGGCTTCGACGAGCGTCGACAGCACCTTTTCGATCGAGGCCTTCACCACCGGGGTGATGTTGTAGGGAATGTCGTAGGCGATGTTGGCCGGGAAGAAGCGCGACAGCTCCTTCATCTTGGCTTCGACCGCGCTGGCAGTGGCGAGCGCGTTACCGGTCGGCGACAGCAGCACCGAAAGGCCCGCGGTCGACTTGCCGTCGAGTCGGGTGTTGAACTGGTAGCTGAGACCACCGATCTCGATACGGGCGACGTCGCGCAGCCGCACGGTCGATCCGTCGGGATTGGCGCGCAGGATGATGGAGCCGAATTCGTCCGGCGATTCGAGCTGACCCTTGACCAGCACCAGCGTCGAGGTGCGCTGCTCGGACGTGCTCGGCTCGGCGCCGAGGCTCCCCGAGGCGACCTGCGCATTCTGGGCGCTGATGGCCTTGGTGACGTCGTCGGCGGTGAGGCCGAAGCCCACGAGCCTGGCCGGATCGAGCCACACTCGCAAGGATCGCTCGGTGGAATAGAGCGTGGCGCGGCCGACGCCGGGGATGCGGCGGATTTCGCCAAGGATGTTACGGATCATGAAGTCGCCGAGGCCGACCTCGTCGAGGCTGCCGTCGGTCGAGCGCAGCGTGATGATCTGCAGCACCGCGCTGGAGGCCTCCTCGACCAGGATGCCCTGCTGGATCACGGCGCGGGGAAGGCGCGCCTCGATGCGCTTGAGGCGGTTCTGCACTTCCACCGACGCCGCGCTGGTTTCCGTGCCCGGCACGAAATTCGCGGTGATCTCGACCTGGCCGAGCGAGTCGCTGGTGGATTCGAAATTGAGGATGCCGGAGGCGCCGTTCAGCTCCTCCTCGATCAGCCGCGTGACGCTGTTGTAGAGGTTTTCAGGCGACGCGCCGGGATAGCTGGTGGAGATCGAGATCGAGGGCGGCGCGATGATCGGATATTGCGCGACCGGCAACAGTGGAATCGAGATCGCGCCGACAAGGCAGATGAACAGCGCGACGACCCAGGCGAAGATCGGCCTGTCGATGAAGAAGCTCGGCATGTCGCTTACCGTTGCGCCGTGGCGGTCTGCGATGTCACCACGTCGTTCGAGGCATCCGCGGCATCCGTCCAGGCCAGCGGCTTGACCTTGTCGCCGGCGACGAATTTCTGGAAGCCCTCGACCACGACCTTGTCGCCCGCCTTCAGGCCGTCGGTGACGAGCCACTGGCCATCCTGCACCGCGCCGGTGCGGATCGGCTGCGGCGCGACGCGGTTGTCATCCTTCACGACAAAGACCTCGCTGCCGCCGCCGGAATTGCGCTGCACCGCCTGCTGGGGGATCGCGATCGCATCGCTGTCGATGCCCTGCTCGATGCGGACGCGCACATACATGCCCGGCAGCAATTCGCGCCTGGGATTGGCGAACTCGCCGCGGAGCGTGACCTGCCCGGTGTTGGCCTCGACCTTGGCCTCGGAGAACAGGAGCTTTCCCGCGATCGGATAGGGCGTGCCGTCGTCGAGCACGAGCCGCACCTTGATGGCATCGGGCGCGATGCGCTCGAGGTCGCCGGCCTCGAAGGCGCGGCGCAGACGGAGCAGCTCGCTGACCGGCTCGGTGAAATCGGCATAGACGGGATCGATCTGCTGGATCGTCGCCAGCGTCGCGGTGTCGTTCTGCACCACGAGCGCGCCCTCGCTCAACTGCGCGGCGCCGACGATGCCGTCGATCGGCGCGCGGATGGTCGAATAATCGAGGCTGAGTTTTGCGCGGGCGAGATCGGCCTTGCGGGCCTCGACATCGGCCGCCGATTCCTTCTCGGCTGCGATCGCCTTTTCATTTTCGATCTCGGGCGCTGCGCGCTCCTTGGCGAGGAAGGCGATGCGGCGCGCCTGCTGCACGGCGCGTTCATGGGTCGCCTGCGCTTTCGCCAGCGCCGCCTGGTTCGCCTGTACCTCGACCTCGAACGGCCGCTGGTCGATGCGGTAGAGCGGATCGCCCTCCTTGACTTCGCTGCCCTGCCGGAACAGGCGCTCGACGATGATGCCGGAGACCCGCGGCCGGACGTCGGCGACGCGCGTCGGCGCGATGCGGCCCGGCAGCTCGCGCACGATCGAGCGGGCCTGCGGCTTGACGGTGATGATGCTGACGTCGGGTTCGGTGGGTTGGCTGGCGACGGAGGCGATAGCCGCATCCGGTTCGTTGCAGCCGGCGAGCA
This sequence comes from uncultured Alphaproteobacteria bacterium, assembly GCA_963831505.1. Lineage (GTDB taxonomy): Bacteria > Pseudomonadota > Alphaproteobacteria > Rhizobiales > Xanthobacteraceae > Bradyrhizobium. The sequence continues at coordinate 51,776 of CAWHQY010000019.1, forward strand.
GCGGCGCGGTGGCGGCGAGCACCAGCAAAATGGCCGCCGACCGCACGCGTAGTCCTGACATTGGAATGATTTCCCCGAATTGCAGTGGAAAGCGGACGCGGCACGAAGCCCCGCTCTCATTGGCAGCAAGATAGAATCGCCCTGCTGCACCGCAATACGGCCCAATGTCACACGGGGTTAGTGCGTTGAATGATCAGCCAATTTCCGGGACTCACCAGATTGTGACACTGGGTTCCATCGGTCAGCGGCGGCTGGAACCCGAATCGAAGGAAGGGTCATTGAAAAAAGCCTATGTTAGGCTATGTATATCCCCATTGGATATACAAGGGACAGCGCATGACAAGCTCAACCGTGTTCACCAGCAATCGAAGCCAGGCGGTCCGCCTGCCCAAGGCGGTCGCCTTTCCGGAGGACGTGCATCACGTCGATATCCTGAAGATCGGCCGCAGCCGCGTGATCGTGCCTCAAGGCAAACGGTGGGACGATCTGTTTCAGAGCGGACCGCGGGTCAGCGACGATTTCATGGCGGAGCGTGAGCAGCCCGCTGCCGAGGAGCGCGATCCGCTCTGATGCTGGCCTACATGCTCGACACCAACATCTGCATCCACGTCATGAAGCACTATCCGCTGGAACTCCGCGAGCAGTTCAATGCGCTGGCGGAGCAACTCTGCATCTCCAGCATCACGCTTGGCGAGTTGCATTATGGCGTGGAGAAGTCGGCACGCCGCGCCGACAACCTGGCGGCGATCGAGCATTTCGTCGCGCGCCTCGATGTGCTGCCCTTTGCCGAGAAAGCGGCGGCGCATTACGGTCAGGTCCGCGCCGAACTGGAGCGCGCGGGAACGCCTTGTGGTCCGCACGACATGCAAATCGGAGGTCATGCCCGCAGCGAAGGGTTGATCGTCGTCACCAACAACATGCGCGAGTTCGCGCGCATGCCGGGCGTCAGAGCCGAGAACTGGATCTGACAAAGCTGGAAATCCAGCGTCTCAGGCCGCCTTCATCCGGTAATGGCTGACGCCCCATTCGTCGCCGTCGGCGTAGCCGAACAGGCCGGCGGTAGCGAGGAAGAACCAGCGCCAGCGCCGCATCCACAGGGGCGTGTCGCTGCCGTAGACCGTGCGCAGCACGGCTTCGATCCCGTCCGCATGCGCGTCAAAATTGGCGAGCCAGCCGAGCGCGGTGCGCTGATAATGCGTGCCGCTCCAGCGCCATTCCTTCTCGATCTCGAACAGGTCGGCATAATGCCGGATCAGGTGGTGGCTTGGCATCACGCCGCCGGTGAAGAAATGCTGCGCGATCCAGTCCTCGCGGTCGGCGCGGTCGAACAGATAGGTGCCGGCGCGGTGGGTGAAGATGTGCATGAAGAAGCGGCCGTCGGGCTTCAGCCATGACCTGACGCGCGTCAGCAATTGCCGCCAGTTCATCATGTGCTCGAACATCTCGACCGAGACGATGCGGTCGAATTGCTCGCTCGCGTCGAACACGTTCATGTCCGCGGTGACGACGAGGAGATTGTTCAGCCCGCGCTTCGCGGCTTCCGCCTCGATATATTCCCGCTGCGAAGCGGAATTGGACACTGCGACCACGTGCGAGTTCGGAAATTGCCGCGCCATGAACAGCGACAGCGAGCCCCAGCCGCAGCCAAGCTCGAGGATCGATTGCCCGTCGGCGAGATCGGCATGCTCCTCGGTCTGGCGCAGCGCTTCCTCCTCGGCCTCCTGCAAGGTCGAGGCCTCGCCCTTGTAGAAGCACGAGGAATATTTGCGGTTGGGTCCGAGCACCTGCGCGAAGAACGCCGCCGGCACCTCGTAATGCTGGGTGTTGGCGGCATCGGTGTGTTCGGCAATGGCGCGATCGGCCATCTCGCGGGCGAACGCCGCGTCGCGCTCCCTGCTGCCGCTCGAAAGCCGCACCGAGGTGCGCGAGCAGAGCCGATGGATCGCGGCGCGGATGACGACGTCGGGCAGCGGAACACGTTCGGCGGTATCGATGATGGTGGAGACGAAGTTCATGCGGCCACTCCCTCATTTGATTGAGCATGACCCGTTAAGACCGTTATCCGCCTCTCCGGATCATGCTCTGGCCGGCGGCAGCGGAAAAAACTTGCTGGTACGCAACTGATACGCGCGATAGCGCTCGCCGCGGGAGCGCAGCATCTGCTCTTCCAGCGGCGGGATGCCGGTGACGTAGACCAGGATCCAGTACATGAAGACGGGAGCCAGCAGCGTCGCGAGGCCCCAAGGATAGGCAAAAGGATAGGCAAACGGATAGTCGAGCGACAGGGCGATCACGGGATAGGCCAGCCAGCAGAACCATTCGAAGAAATAGTTCGGATGGCGCGACCAGCGCCACAGCCCGGTATCGCAGACGCGCCCCTTGTTGGCGGGGTCGGCGCGGAACCGTTTGAGCTGCGCATCGGCAAGCGCCTCGCCGGCGATGCCGGTGAACAGGATCAGCGCGCCCAGCCCGTCCTGCCACCGCAGGGCATCGACAGGGAATCGCGCGGCAACAAAGATCGCAAACACCAGCGGAATCGATCCAAGCGCCTGATTCTGCAGGAACACGAACATCCGCCGGGCCGAATTGACGCCCCACTCTTTCGCGAACGCGGCATAACGGGGGTCGTCGGTGATATCAGCGGTGCGGATCGCAATGTGGCTGCCAAGGCGGAGCGACCAGACCGCGACCAGCGCCGCCACCAGCCATTGGCGGGCATTGGGAGCGGCGCCACCGGCCGGCCAGAGCGCGCTTCCGGCCCCGACCAGCCCGACCGCAAAGGTCCAGATGGTGTCGACCCAGCCCGAATTGCCGCTGCGCTGCTGCACAACCCAGGCAAAAGCCATCAGGATCGACAGCGACACCGCGATCGCCGCAAGTGCTTCGAAAAATAAAACGGTCATACGGAATCCCCCGGTTTCCGGCAGGTTTGGGCCTCCCTCCAACTACGTGGCGAGCCAACGGCCGGTTTCAGACTAAGGTTCCGCTGCAACGCCCCATTTCTGGGCGAGTTGAGCTTTTTTCCGGCCGCCGCTGTGCCATAGTGAGAATCAAGATCGGTTCCCGATAACGGATGAAAGAATGGCCGGCCCCGCACCCCGCTCCGCCATGGAGATCGAGCTCAACAAGCTGTCCTCGCCCCGCATCTTCCTGGTGCGGATGCTGGTGTTCCTGGTCGCCTGCGGCCTGGTGGCGGTCGTGCTGTACAAGCAGATCGTGGTCGCCTTCTTCGCCAATCCCGGCCTCAATGCGCTGATCGGCGTGGTGCTCTTGATCGGCATCCTGCTGGCTTTCCGGCAGGTGATCCGGCTCTATCCGGAAGTAAGCTGGGTCAACAATTTCCGCGTCGCCGATCCCGGGCTCGCGATCGAGCGCCACCCGACGCTTCTGGCGCCGATGGCGGCGATCCTCGGCGGCGAGCGCACCGGGCGGATGAGCATCTCGCAGCAGACCATGCGGCATCTGCTCGACTCCATCGCCACCCGACTCGACGAGGCGCGCGACATCTCGCGCTACATGACCGGGCTGTTGGTGTTCCTCGGCCTGCTCGGCACATTCTGGGGCCTGATCGAGACCGTGGGCTCGGTCGGCAAGGTGATCGACGGCTTGAAGGTCGGCGGCGACGCCGGCGCGCTGTTCGATACGCTCAAGCAGGGTCTTGCCGCGCCGCTCGGCGGCATGGGCATTTCGTTCTCGTCCTCGCTGTTCGGCCTCGCCGGCTCACTGATCCTGGGCTTCCTCGATCTGCAATCGAGCCAGGCGCAAAACCGCTTCTACACCGACCTCGAGGACTGGCTCGCCACCACCGTGCGCCATTATGGCAGCAGCGACGGCACGGCGGGCGGCGATCTCTCTGCAGCCCTCGACAAGATCCGCGTCGCCATGGAGGAAGGCGGCGGCGGCCGCAACACCACGACCGCCATGGCCAATCTCGCCGAAGCGATCCAGGGGCTGGTGGCGCATATGCGCACCGAGCAGCAGATGATCCGGGAATGGGCCGACGGCCAAGGCGAGCAGAACCGCGAGATCAAGCGGCTCCTGGAGCGGCTTGCCAGGCAGCCGGAAAAGACCAAGCAGCCGGAAAAGAACTGACGGCGGAGCCGATATGCTGGATCACGTGACCATCGGCGTTCGCGATGTCGAGCAGTCGAAGAAATTCTACGATCGGGCCCTGGCCCCGCTGGGAATTGCCCGGCTCTATGCGGAAGGAGAGCGGTTCGCGGGATACGGCGTCAGCCCCAAGGCCTTCTTCTGGATCGGAACGCGGGAGACCCCGCAGACCGGCGCGCATATCGCTTTTGCGGCGCGAGACCGCGCCACCGTGGAGCGGTTTCATGAAGCGGCGATCGCCGCCGGAGGCAAGGACAACGGACGGCCTGGCATCCGGCCGAACTATCACCCAAATTACTATGGCGCGTTCGTTCTCGACCCGGACGGACACAACATCGAAGCGGTTTGCCACTCACCGCAGGGCTAGCCCTGCCAAGACATAGCGAGTCCTGCATGGCCCTTGCGCGTTCCCGCCGCAATGAGTCCGGCTTCAACTACTGGCCGGGCTTTGTCGACGCGCTGTCGACGCTGGTGCTCTCGATCGTGTTCCTGCTGTCGGTGTTTCTGGTGGTGCAGTTCTTCCTGTCGCAGGAGGTCACCGGCAAGGACAAGGCGCTGGAGGAGCTGAACGCCAAGATCGCGCAGCTCAACGACCTGTTGTCGGTCGAGAAGCTCGGCAAGCTCAATCTCGAGGACCAGATTGCGCAATTCAAGGCGGGGCTGGCCTCCGCCGAGGCCGAGCGCGAGCGCATCAAGGGCCTGTATGAAGGGCTTGCCAATGCCGGCAGCGACGCCGCCGGCCGCAATGTCGAGCTCAACAAGGCGCTGGAGTCGGAGAGAAGCGTCTCGGCGCGGGCGCTGGCGCAGATCGAGGTGCTGAACCAGCAGATCAGCGCGCTGCGCCGGCAACTCGCCGCGCTTGAAGAGGCGCTCGACGCCTCCGAGAAACGCGACAAGGAATTGCAGAACCGCATCGCCGATCTCGGCTCGCGCCTGAACGTCGCACTGGCGCAACGCGTGCAGGAATTGTCGCGCTACCGCTCGGAATTCTTCGGCCGCCTGCGCGCGATCCTCGGCAACCGGCCCGACATCCGCGTCGTCGGCGACCGCTTCGTGTTCCAGTCCGAAGTGTTCTTCGACACCGGACAGGCGACGCTGCTGCCCGAAGGCATCGCCGAGCTCGACACCGTTGCCGGCGCTTTGGCCGAACTCGACAAGAAGATCCCGCCCGAGATCGCCTGGGTGCTGCGGGTCGATGGGCACACCGACGTGCGGCCGGTCAACGGAGCGACCTTCAAATCGAACTGGGAATTGTCGTCGGCGCGCGCGATCTCGGTGGTGCAATATCTGATCTCGCGCGGCGTGCCGGCGCAGCGGCTGGTCGCCGCCGGCTTTGCCGAATTTCAGCCGCTCGATACCGGCAACACCGAAGACGCCTACAAGCGCAACCGCCGCATCGAGCTAAAGCTGACCGAGCGCTAAGGTGCATCCTCACGGCGCGGGCGAGCAGTGTAGCCGGAGCGGAATAGGGTGTGCCTCCAGAACCGCGCTGGGCAGCGATCGCTGTGCGCTTGCGTCAGCGAAAGGCGTGCTACCACTGTCACCAAAGAAACTCTTTTGGACAGTTGGCTTGCCCCGTCGACCGTATTGATTTTTTTGCATTATTCGGTCGCGATTTTGAGCGCCACGGGCACGTGGTGACACAGATCACATTATTTCGCACGGGAATAGGAGAGGCTGTCGCCATCATCAAATGGAGGCGACGATGCGCAAGTTTTTCCTGATTGCCGCTATTCTTCTATCCGCCACTGCGGCTCATGCCGGGGCAGACCTCACTGTGGCGGCTGATGTTCAGCCGACCGCGCCATCGTCGGCGCTGCTTCCCGACGCCAGCGTTCTCGCTGCAAAACGCCAAGCCATGATTCAGCAGAAAATGGCAATGCAAAAACAGAAGCGGATGGCGATGCAGAGAGAAATGCAGCTTCACCCGATACGCACGCGCCTTCATTTTGCGCTTCTCAAGTTTAAACAAAAATTGCACCACGCGTATTGATGTGCCGCCTTGGCATTGCCGATCTACACCCTCACCCTGAGCCTGAGATATCTCAGCGACGGACGAGGATGATCGGCAGTAACGGCGGTTCCGCCGTCCCGTGCCAATTGATCCACCTCAATGAGGTATGACTGCTGCTCAAACCAGAAAACTGTCTCCGGCGGCAATGTCGCTGATGGGTTATTCGCTACCGGGTAAAGAAGCGGCCAGCCCGTCGATGTCCGCTAAGCCGCCGAAAGCGGACCAAATTCCGCTCGCAGCGAACTGACGCTATGTGCCAGAAGCCTACATCGCGGCGTTCCTGTACCGGTCAATACGGACTCCCCCGGGCTCAACGGGTGATCGAGACGGTCGCGAGATGGCAGCTGCAACGAAAAAAGGGACGTCGATCCGTCCACCTGCCGGAAACGCATAGTCCGCCGCTGGGGAGCAGCGCTAACGTTTAGGTTGTTTGGTGCAGCATCGCTCGGGCCAGGTCGATGCCATAAATTTCCAGACACTTATTCGTCCGAGGCCCGAGGCAAGATCAAAGGAGGACGCAATGAGTAAGCTTGTTTCGGTAGGACTGATCGCCGCGGCCATGTTCGCTAATCCGGCCTTGGCGGCGTGGCACGACAAAAGCGGCGCGGTCATCCCTGCCTCCCACGTCGTTCACTGCATCCGGGCTCCAGACGAAGGCCAGTTTGCCGGAGGTGCGTGGAATAAGCCTCCCTGCGAACCGGCAACCCGGGGGTCAGGCACCAGGGCGGCGTGGCACGACAAAAACGGCGCGGTCATCCCTGCCTCCCATGTCGTTCACTGCATCCGGGCTCCAGACGAAGGCCAGTTTGCCGGAGGTGCGTGGAATAAGCCTCCCTGCGAACCGGCAATCTGGCGCTGAGGCGCCAGGGCGGCGTGGCACGACAAAAACGGCGCGGTCATCGCTCCCTCCCGCGTCGTTCACTGCATCCGGGCTCCGATGGGTTTTCGGTGGTGACGCCCGATGCCTCCTGGGTTTTCTGTGGGTCAAAAGCACCGTTCTGACGGTTCGCCCACCACTTCCGGTCTACTTCGATAGCCGGACATGTCCAAAGCCGGTCGGCATGTCTCAAAGGGCTGCCAACAGCACTCAGTTACGTGTGAGCTGCAAGCGACGAGAACCCCATACCGGGTCTGTCAGGTGGGTGCCGCAATGTCTCAGACGGCGGCTCTCCAAACAGCGTGCGGTACGCAACCGAGAAGCGCCCAAGCTCCCAAAAGCCATGGTTAGTCACAATCTGCGTGACGGTTGCCGTGGACGGATCCGAATGCCGGAGCGCCCGCCGCACCAGATGCATTCGGCGCAAGGTGAGATAGCGGATTGGTCCCATGCCGAGATGCCTTTCGCAGGAGACGCGAAGTGTTCGCTCTCCGACGCCGATGGCGGCGCAAATTTCGGCTAGATAGAGTGGCCGGTGGGGATGTGCCTTCAGGAACTCGACGAACCGGGCGAGTGTGTCACGACGGCGGTCGCCGTTAGTCTGCTCCAGGCTGTGTCCTTCGGCGAGGCATCTCACCAGGATGTGAGTAAGCTCATTCTCTAGCGCCCGAGTCACTTCGGGGAGTTCGAGAATGTCCGGGGTTTGGTGAGCGAGTTGCCCAATGAGCTTGTGCAGGTCCAACAATCGACGCATCAACGCAAAAGGCGGGCGAACAATGGACTTGTGAGGTGTCTCCGGCAGGCTACGACCGACGATTGCCTCGGCAGCAGCGGCCAGATCATCAGATGGAAGGGATACCGTGCCATAATGAAAGTCTGCGTCGGATCGTTGATGCACGACATCGGACCTGTTGATGACCATGTCGCCGGGCCGAACTTCGAGGCCGCAGTCCAGCAACGATGATGAATTACATTCGGTAAGAAAGCCAATCGATCTGCGGCCGGATTTGACCGCGACAGTATTGATCTCGGGCAGCGAAACGTGGATTCGATGCAACCAAAGCCTGTTCATGCCGACTTGCGCGATTTCGGCATGGAAATTCCCCTTCACTGTGGGAAATAGCTGGACATCGGCAGAAGGAAAAACAGCCTGACAGGCCGACGGATCATCAAGACTGAAAACTCTACGCAACGCCATTCTGTTCTCCCTCGGAAGCAGAAAACAGTATTTGGTCGGCCAACTGCTTCTAAAAACGACGAGCGCGTCAGGAGGACTTAACTTCCAAAAAGGCAATGTGATCGGGGAAATCCGAATTCAGAGTTGTATTTTAGCTCCGCCATAACTTGTGATCAATGTGCGGTTGTTTGATATGAATCAATGTACCGATTGTGACAGGGCAGCTTTGGGTCAAGAGCGCCGTTTTGACCATCTGCCGCTCACTTCCGGTCTTCCCCAGCAAACAGACATTCCGAGCGTCCGTTGGCGTGTCTCAAAAGTCCCACTAACGGGAGTAGGCCCAACTCGATCACCTCTCGACACGGGCGAGAAGCGCGCGGGCGGCGCGCGATCAATTACGACGGAAACCCTATGTGCCAAGAGGCGAAATTGAATTGTCGGGCGGCCCTTACTCCTCCTGATCCATTTCGATGTTGTTCCATTCCGGCAGCTTCTGGATGAACTGGAAAGGATCGAATGGGAGTTTGGCAACATCCACTCGCGGTGCCCCGGCGGCCTTGGTTTCAGGCCGTGCGTTCTCGATGCCCGTAAGCGGAAAACCGCGAGCCTCTCCGGTGTTCGGGTATTTTTCCATCCAAAGTTGGTGGCGGGTCCTCATGATGCTGAACATCCCCTTGGCGGGGAACATCGGCAGCATTTTGGGGTTCGTTTCGCGCGGATCAGTGAAGAGATCGTAGAAGGCGGCCCCTGACAGACCGGGATGGTCTCCAACCCAAACGCGCTTGTACCGGCCCTTCACCGTCGCAGCCAAGACGTTACCCGTGTAGATGAAAACGTAATCACGCCGACTGAAAGTGTCGCCTTTCAGAAACAACGCGGTTTGATCCACGCCATCAATGATGCGGTCGGTCGGAACGTAATCCGTTGCCCCCGCCAAGTGCGCAAAGGTGGTAAAGAGGTCAGTCTCGTGGATGATGTCGCCGACGGTTTGCCCGGGAGCAATCACGCCGGGCCACCAAGCCATTGCCGGAACGCGCACCCCTCCTTCGAGGTAATCGCCTTTGCCGCCACGGTAGAGTGTCTCGGCCATACCGGGAGGGCCGTTGTGCGTCATCGGTCCGTTGTCAGCCATCAGGATGACAAGTGTGTTCTCCGCGATACCGAGAGTTCTTCAGCTCGGTCATCAAGCTGCCGATCCAAGCGTCGAGCCGAGCGAATGCTTCTTGCGGTAGCCCGCCGCTCGCGGTCAAGCGGTTGGGAAAGCCCAGAAACGAAGTCGCGACGGGCCAGTAGTCCACATAGAATGGCTTTTTTGCCGCCGCGTTCTTGCGAATGAAGTCGATGGTGCGCTTTTGCATCTCTGGATCGAGCTTCATGTAGTCGTCATGATTTGGTGCCCGGCCGAACTCTCTTACGGGGCCGCCCTTTGTGCCTTCCAACGCAAAAACATAGCCCCTCGGTCGCCAACCAGCGTCAATGTCATAAGGGTCCTTGCCGAACATCTCGGGGAATAGGACGGCGGGAGACAGCACATTCAATTGCCCCGGCGGAGTGTACAGGCTCGGCACCTGATTGTACGGCGTCCACAGCGCCTCATCGAAGCCGTGTTTAGTCAGGTAGCTGGCTTCAATGTCGCCCACGTGCGCCTTACCGAAGAAAGCGGTCGCGTAGCCAGCTTTGGAGAGCACGTCCGCTGTCGTAACCTCTGTAGAAGCCAAGCCCCCGTACTCGTAGGGGAAGCCCACGTTGTACATGCCATTGCGGATGGGATGACGGCCGGTCAAAGCCGCCGCACGGCTCGGTGTGCAGGACGGCTCGGTGTACATCCGCATGAAGTTGATACCGTCGGCAGCGAGACGGTTGATGTTCGGCGTCTCGAAACCGCGCACCTTCTGGATCGCGGGAATGCCCACTTCGCCTACCGCCGTGTCGTCCCACATGATGTGGATGATGTTGGGTGGCGTGCCGTACTTTTGCCGAAGGTCAGAGAGCTTGCGGTTGATGTCCTGATCCTCGGTAGCCCATTGTGCGCCGTGCTGGGTCGCGAGAATGTAGTATTCCGAGTCGTGAACGATTTCAGGTCTTGCATTTTGCGTGTTGGCAGTTGGGTTGACCAAGACGCAGCCGAAAATCAACGAAGCGACAGCAGTAGCGCTCATCCAAGTCTGCTTCATCGCCATTCCTCCAATCGCGGATCACCCCGCGAAGTGAGAAGGGTGATGCAACCAGCAGGGAACAACAGCAGAGTTCAGAGGCAGGAGTTGATCCAAATCAAGGGAGCACGAAGCAACCAACAGAGGGTGTCAGAAAGAATGTGTAAGCAGGTTTCTGTGAGTTTACCTTACCGAGGAGACTCACATGACGACCAACACGACGATTACACCTGAACTACTGGATCAACTGCTTGCTAACTATGAGAAGCCTGAAGACCTCACAGGTGCGGACGGGCTTTTCAAGCAGCTGAAGAAGGCGCTGATTGAGCGGGCGCTGGGTGCAGAGCTGAGCGATCATCTTGGCTACGAGAAGGGGGACCCGGCCGGCCGCGGCAGCGGCAATAGCCGTAACGGGGCTAGCGCGAAGACGATCCTGACCGAGGACGGCGAGATCGACATAGCTGTGCCACGCGACCGGGCCGGCAGCTTCGAGCCGCTATTGATCGCCAAGGGCCAGACCCGTTTCGACGGCTTCGACGACAAAATCCTGAGCCTCTACGCGCGCGGCATGACGGTGCGCGAGATCCAGGGGCATTTATCTGAACTTTATGGGGCCGAGGTCTCGCCGGATTTGATCAGCCGGGTGACCGACGCGGTTCTCGACGAAGTCCGAGAATGGCAAACCCGTCCGCTCGACCCGATCTATCCGGTGGTGTTTTTCGACGCGCTGCGGGTCAAGATACGCGATGAAGGCATGGTCAAAAACAAGGCCGTCTATGTCGCGCTGGCGCTCAATCCGGACGGCGAGAAGGAGGTTCTGGGCCTTTGGATTGAGCAGACCGAAGGCGCCAAATTCTGGCTCAAGGTCATCAACGACCTGAAGATACGTGGCGTCAACGATATCCTGATCGCGGTGGTGGATGGGCTCAAGGGCTTTCCCGAGGCGATCGCCTCGGTCTATCCGCAGACCGTGGTGCAGACCTGCATCGTGCACCTGATCCGTAACAGTCTGGCGTTTGTAGCCTGGAAGGATCGCAAGGCGATCCTGCCTGCCATCAAGGCAATCTACCGGGCCGAGAATGCCGACATGGCGCTGGTCCGGCTCGAGGAGTTCGAGGACGAATGGGGCAAGCGCTATCCGGCGATCGGCCAGGCTTGGCGCCGCGCCTGGGAACACGTCGTGCCGTTCTTCGCGTTCGCTCCCGGCGTCCGCAAGATGATCTACACTACCAACGCAGTCGAGGCGCTGCACCGCAGCTTGCGCAAGATCATCAAGACCCGCGGCAGCTTTCCAAACGACGACGCGGCGTTGAAGCTGCTTTATCTCGCCATCAAGAACGCCGGATTGCGGTGGCGGCGAGGCGTCGAGTGGACTGCCGCCATGGGCCAGTTCGCCATTCAGTTCGGCTCGCGTTTTCCGGGATCAGCGCGATGACCAAAGTGTCGATCAGCCGTCTTATCCGGCGGCCCGAGTTTGGCCGATCAGCAAGCTCTGTAAAGGCGGGCCTGCGGCCCCCGCCTGCGGCGGCTGCGGCCTTGACAGAGCTTGCTGCCCGGCCACTGTTAGCCACCATAGGATCGACGACAATGTCCGGCTGATGCAAGAAACGACTGCGATTCAACCTTCACAGAGGCCTCTTACACAAAATATCTGACATTCCCGTCAAGAGGCTTGCGGCCTTCCTCGGCCGTTCCCCCGACACAGCGACCCCGGAAGAGTTGCGCGCATTCCAGTTGCATCTGACCGAGATTGGTGTGCAGCCACCGACCATCAACGCGACTGTGACCGCGCTGCGGTTCTTCTTCAAGGTGACGCTCGACCGGCCGGAGACGACGCGACATCTCGTGTTCGTCTACGAACCGCGCAAGCTGCCACGCGTGCTCTCGCCCGAAGAGGTGTTGCGCCTTCTGGAGGCCGCACCCGGGCCGAAGCACAAGGCGGCGCTCAGCGTTGCCTATGGCGCTGGTCTGCGCGCCATGGAGGTCGTCGCGCTGAAGGTCTGCGACGTTGATTCCAAGCGCATGATGATCCGGGTGGAGCAGGGCAAAGGCCGCAAGGATCGCCATGCCATGCTGTCGCCGCAGCTGTTGGCGCTGCTGCGCGACTGGTGGCGCATCGCGCATCCCCAAGTGTGGATGTTCCCCGGCCGCGACCGCATCAACCCGATGACTACGCGCCAGCTCAATCGCGTCTGCCACATGGCCGCCGAACTGGCTGGGCTGCCCAATTGGGTTGCGCCGCACACGCTCAGACACAGCTTCGCTACCCACCTGCTCGAGCAGAACATCGACATTCGAGTGATCCAGGTCTTGCTCGGAAGGGCGACATACTGCCCGCGAACAACAGGCTGAAGCACGCATCACTTACCGATTTCATCCTCGCTTCGGCGAGACGGTAGGCGTCAGGCGGCGGCTTGAGCGAGGCGGCGCCGCGTTTCTCGTTGTGCACCAACTTGACGGCACCTTTGCCTGCCTTCCGGCGTGGATGACTGAGGAGGCTGCGTCCCGATTCGAGATCAGCGTTGAGCCGCATTTTCCCCTGGATGTTCTTTGCTCCCTACGCAACGAGGTCGATGCGCTTCTAGGCTTTCTGGCGTCCGAATCAAAAACGGAGCGACCAGAGAATGACGCGCCGATCCGAGAATCTCCAGACAAGCCTGTTCGAGGCCGAGCGACCGTGCGTCGAACTGCGTGCAGCTCAAAAGAGCGAGCTCGCGATGGTCATCGAGGTGCTGCTGCGCGAGATCGCGGCGGCGCTGGCAAAGGCGGCAAGCGGGGGGAGCGGCGATGACCAAGATCACGACTGAGCATCTCGCCCGCAACGCCTGCGTTTACATCCGGCAATCGACAGCAGACCAGCTCGCGCATAATCATGAGAGCCGACGGCGCCAATACGGCCTCGTCGATCGCGCCAAGCAGCTTGGCTGGAGCAACGTCGAAGTCATCGACAACGACCTCGGCCGGTCCGGCGGCGGCATCGCGCGTCCCGGCTTCGAGCGGCTGCTTGCAACGATCTGCGACGGCCGTGTCGGCGCTGTGCTCGCGATCGAGGCGTCGCGTCTTGCCCGTAATGGCCGCGACTGGCATACGCTGATCGAGTTCTGTGGATTGGTCGGCACGCTCATCGTCGACGAGGATGGAATCTACGATCCTCGCCATCCCAACGATCGGCTGCTGCTTGGCATGAAGGGCACGATGAGCGAGCTTGAACTCTCGATGTTCCGCCAGCGCTCGCAGGAAGCGCTGAAGCAGAAGGCGCGCCGCGGCGCACTGGTCCTCGGTGTCGCCGCCGGCTATGTGAAGATCGGTCGCGATCGCATAGAGAAGAATCCCGACAAACGCGTGCAGGACGCCCTGCAGCTGGTCTTCACCAAGTTCGCCGAGCTGCAAAGTGCAAGACAGGTGCACATCTGGCTGAGAGAGGAAGGCATCGAGCTGCCGGTCAAGTCTCGCCAAGGCGAGGCGCACGGCGTCGTGTGGCGACTGCCGGCCTACAACATCGTGCACAACATCCTGACCAATCCGATCTATGCAGGTGCCTACGCGTTCGGGCGCACGACGAGCCGTGTCAGTGTCAAAGGTGGACGCAAGCATATCCGGCGTGGTGTGCAAAAGCCCATGGCCGAATGGGATGTCTTGATCAAGGATCACCACACGGCCTATATCACCTGGGACGAGTTCGAGCGCAACCTCGAGGTAATCGCCAACAATGCGACCGGCATGAGCAGCGCACTCGCTCGCGGAGCAGCTCGTAAAGGCGAGCTGCTGCTGCCCGGACTGCTGCGGTGCGGCCACTGCGGCCGCAAGCTCCACGTGCACTACAGCGGCAGGATCGGCCGCTACAATTGCTACGGTGCGCGTACGAACCACGGTGCCGCGCGCTGCATTTCAATCAGCGGCCTGAGCATCGATGCGGCGATCAGTAACGAGGTCCTGCGCGTCTTGAAGCCGTTCGGGATCGAGGCTGCGCTCAAAGCGATCGAGGCGCAATCGAGCACGACGACTGCGGCCGGGCGCCAGCTGGAGCTGTCGCTGCAGCAGGCGCGCTACGAAGCCGCGCACGCGCGCCGACAGTACGACGCCGTCGACCCGGCAAACCGGCTGGTCGCTGGCGAGCTGGAGCGCCGCTGGAACGAGGCATTGCAGGCTGTCGCAAAGCTCGAACGAGAGATCGCCGCCCTGATTGCGCGCCGTCCGCCGCCGCTCGGTGAGCTGGAGCGCCAGCAATTGGTGGCGCTCGGTGCTGATCTGGAGCGCGCCTGGTTGCATCCCGCTGCAACCGCCGCAACGCGCAAGCGTATCCTTCGCGCGGCACTCACGGAGATCGTCGTGCGCAGGGAGGGCGCGATCATCCATGCGGTCCTGCACTGGCAAGGCGGCGACCATACCCAACTGCAAGTCAAACAGCGACTGAATGCGGCCGGCCGGCACAATCCACGCATCCCCGACGACACGATCGCACTCGTGCGTGAGCTGGCGCGGCTGATGCCTGATCGGCAGATCGCGCGCCTGCTCAATCGCACTGGCGTCGAGACCGGGCACGGCAATGCCTGGACGCAAGAGCGCGTGCGCGGCTTCCGCAATCACCACGACATCGCCGTCTTCCGCGACGGCGAGTGGGCGGAGCGCGGCGAGATTACGCTCGAAGCGGCAGCAAAACTCATCGGCGTCTGCAACATGACGGCGTTGCGTATGCTCCGCCGCGGCGACATCAAAGGCCGACAAGCTTGCGCGGGCGCGCCTTGGGTGATCAGGGCCGAGGACTTGGCAAGTTTCGCGAAGGGAAAGCGTCGGAAGCCTCCGCTAACACAAAATGCCACGCAGCATGCCTTTGACTTTCAATGAGTTAGCCGAGGTGCATTATGAATCGTGACTGCTCGGACATTCCAAGCTCGACACCACGGCGCGCTACACCCAGGTGGCCACCAACATCATCCGTGAGGTCATGAGCCCTCTCGACAGGCTCACGCCGCTGGTGCCGAACAAGGACGAGCCGCCAGCGTAACGGGCCCACATGGCCCGTCCAGCTCTGGAGGTCGCGGATATCTTCCGCGACCACGGGGCCGCGTGGCGCCATGCCAACCGCGGTCACGTCAGCCTGCTCCAACTCAAGGTGATGAGTGCCATCGAGAGCTGCCGCACGGCGGCCCTCGGCGGACACCTCGCGCGCTGCGAGGACTGCGCCCATACCACGATCGCCTACAACAGCTGCCGCAACCGCCACTGCCCGAAGTGCCAGGGCGCCGCGGCGCGCCAGTGGATGGCGGCGCGCGAGGCCGAACTGCTCCCGATCCCCTACTTCCACGTCGTCTTCACGCTACCGTCGGCAATTGGCGACATCGCCTACCAGAACAAGGCCGTGATCTATGATCTGCTGTTCAAGGCCTCGTCGGAGACGATGCTCACGATCGCGGCCGACCCAAAGCACCTCGGGGCCCGCATCGGCATCACGTCGGTATTGCACAGCTGGGGCTCGGCAATGATCCATCATCCCCACGTGCACATGATCGTGCCGGGCGGTGGGCTCTCCATGGATGACAGCCGTTGGATCTCATGCAAGCCAAACTTCCTGCTGCCTGTGCGCGTTCTGTCAAAACTTTTTCGGCGGTTGATGCTGGAGAAGCTTCTGGCGGCACACGCGGCGGGCAGCCTGCGGTTCCTCGGCTCACACGCGCATCTCGTCGACGTGAAGGCGTTCGCCGCATTGCTCGCCCCGCTCAGCAAGAAACGCTGGTTCGTCTACGCCAAGCGCCCGTTCGCGGGCCCGAAGGCCGTGCTCGCCTATCTGTCGCGCTACACCCACCGCGTCGCCATCTCGAACCGCCGTCTGATCGCTGTCGACCAGCGGAGCGTCACGTTCAAGGTCAAGGACTACAGGATCGAAGGCCCCGGCCGCTACACGACAATGACGCTCGACGTCCGCGAGTTCATCCGCCGGTTTCTCATCCACGTCCTGCCCAAAGGCTTCCATCGCATCCGCCACTACGGCTTGTTCGCCAGCGCCAACCGCGCCGAGACGATTGCGCGAGCGCACGAACTCCTGGGACTGGCAACGCCTGCGGCCGAAGAGGCGGTCGAGATCGATCCGGCGGCGCAGCCACTCTTCCCCGAAGCGCATCGTCATCGGTGTTCAAGCGAGCCCGAGACACGCCAGTGCCCGCCATCATCTAACCGCCACGCTCTCGCGCCTCGCTTCCACCGCAAACACTGCGATCAAATCGCCATAGCGCGCGCCTCATCGTCCGCACCTCATCTCCCGCGGGTTCCTTCCTTGGAGGCTTTCGGACGACGGCCCCAGTGCAAGCCGAATCGTCGCGACCGGCCGTCATCCGAAACCCTTCACAAGAGCCGACTTGGGTTGTCAAAGGCGATGGTGCCTTGTGCTCTGATTGAAGCTGCCTGCTGGTATGGTAGCAGCAGCAAGCGTGGCAGCGACAAACATGCGGCTCACACGTCGAAGCGTCGGCACGAGGCAGGCGCAGGGCACCCCCCTAAAGAGAGGAGAGTGATCGCGATCACGGATGATGTTTGGTACCTCGATTATTGATGACCCAAATCTAAGGGGGCACTGTGCCTCACTGGACACCGGGAGCATTGATATGACCGAGACCCTTGTGGTGCGCGAGTTAGCTGTCCGTGAACTTGATCCCAAATTGGGAAACCTCGGAGGTGCAGACGGCACAAGGCTCGGCCGGCTGAGCGCGATTGCCGCTGATCTCGAGAAGATCAAAATGATGACGTTTGATCAGATCGAACAACCACAACCAACATCCGATTTTGAAATCGCCAAAATCAGCGCGTGGTGTCGGAAACATGGCTATACTTGCCACGTCTCATTGCGAGGACAGCTTGAATTGCGGAAAAAAAGCAGTGCTCCGGCACGCTTGTTCGCACGACAGCGCTAGCTATGTAGCGTTGATCGTTATTATGGAGGCCACGAAAAAACGCTCAACAGGACCTGAAATCGATCATGGATGGGGTGCGCCTGATAAACCATAACAAGGAGCATTTCCGCATCCGCTAAATCGGAGTTTACATCTCATCACGCCGACCCACTAACTTTGGTCGCCAGACGGTTTCCTATAGGCCTCCATTACCCGTTGCATAGCCGGATGCTCCCGGTTTTTGATCTTGATCCAGTCCTCCGTTCGTCCGCCGCGATAGGGCCAGGCTTAAGATAGGCCCAGCGGCGTGAGCACGATCACGCAACCCCGCTCGACCCGGGTCGCATCAGCCCGCTGTGACAGAGGCGTGACAGACCTCACGGACCCACTCCCCGCCGCATGCGAAGCCTCAAACGTCAGCGCTGGGAGCGCCGACGGAGGATTGAACATCACACGCGTCGGAGAAGGACAATGATTGCGAGAAATCACATCCGCGCTGCCCGCTATCGCGCGCTGGCGCTGACCGAGACGGATCAGGCGAGGGCCAACCTGCTTGATCGCCTGGCCGCGGAAGCCGAGCACGGCGTGCTCTGCACTCTCCGGCATCATCTGCGCCTGGTGTACAGCGCGGACGACGCGGCTGGCGCCAAGGCTGCCTGAGACCGGGGATGAGCCTGGCTGAGGGGGTTGTCGCGGCTGCTCGCTGCCATGCTCTTGGGCTAGGGCCAATGTCCGGTCGGGGTCAAAATGCGAAGAACTCAGCCTGAGCAAATGTCTTCCGGGTTACCCCTGACAGCGGACATTGCTCGGCACGGCCGGCATGTCTCAAACGTGCTAGACGCGGACACAACCCGCAGCTTGGGCCGAAGCCGCCAAGCACTAACGGACAGACGCCGTGGATCGCATGTCATTCACCAGCGACGATGAGCAAGGTGTTTACTGAAGAGTAGCTCTAAGCATCAGACGCACTGAGTATGTTCGTCAACGACGCCAGTTGAGCGGCGGTATATCGTTCACAACACTGTTATTACGACCTATCGCGCCTTTCGCCTCCCCAACTGGGCGTACAGCGCTTGTTGTTGTACCCTCGGCTGAGCAGATGTCCAGCCGCCAGGAGGAATCTACATGACCACCGTCGTACTCAACCGCCGCAATCTGCTCGCCGCTGGCGGATTGGTCATGGCAGCCGGAGCTTCGGGGCTCCTATTGCCTGCTCGCGCGGAGGGCCTCGCACCGACCGAGTCGATGACGGGCGGGTCCAACAACTACCGCAAGGGTGCGGCGATCATGGATCGGATCGGCAAGGGCGGCTTCTGGATGTCGGGAACCGTACGCCGCGCCGGCGACGGGGCTCCGCTTGCCGGACAGCGTATCCAGATCTGGGCGCACACGGTCGAAGGGCAGGAGCACGAACCGCAGAGTCACGGCGCCACGCTCACCGACAAGAACGGGGCGTTCCGCCTTGAGATGCCGCAGATCATTCCGATCTTCGGTCAGCCGCATGGTCATCTCGCCTATGATAGCGGTGAATTCAAAACCGTCTTCCTGCGGCCGGTGATGCGGAGCGCAAAAGAGACCAGCCTGGAGGCACACTTCGTCCTTCAGCCGGCCTAACCAAGCTGGGAACGGAAGAATGAGATTGGCCCGGGCGGCCTTGGTCTGGATCGCCCTCGCGACCGCCATTTGCGTGCCGATCGCCCTTGCAGCGACGAGCCCGCAACTCGCGTGGCGCGGTCCGGTCTACATCCTGGCCGGATTCTCCGGGATCGTCGCGCTGGGGCTCATGCTCGTTCAGCCCTTGCTGATTGCCGGATACCTGCCGGGACTGTCGGCCTATCGTGGCCGGCGCGTGCATCACTGGATCGGGGGCGCACTGGTTGTCGCGATCGTGATCCACGTCGCCGGTCTCTGGATCACCAGTCCGCCCGACATGATCGACGCCCTTCTCTACGCATCGCCGACGCCATTCTCCCCCTGGGGCGTGACCGCCATGTGGGCGATCTTCGCCGTCGCGCTGTTGGCTATCTTCCGCCGGAGACTGAGACTGCGAGCGTGGCGCATCGCCCATATGCTCCTCGCGATCGTCATCGTCGCAGGCAGCGTGGTCCATGGCATACTGATCGAGGGGACGATGGAGACGGTCTCCAAAGCGGCGCTTTGCGTGCTGGTCCTCGCGGCGGCGATAAAAGTCTTGGCTGACCTATGGGCGCGGATAAAGCGAGGGTCTTTGCGCGAAGAAGTCATTGCACGACAATAAGCAAAGAATTTGGGTTATGTGCAAAGCCAACGGCTCATCGCCAATCACCTTCACCTCACCAGCTTCGAAAGCGCACCAGAAGTCAGGGTCCTTTGCTCCGCCGGCATTGCCCGGCCTCGACGCTGTCGGGTCGGAGGAGGCGCCCATTGAAGGGCTCGC
The DNA here is from genome assembly GCA_963831505.1 of uncultured Alphaproteobacteria bacterium. Lineage (GTDB taxonomy): Bacteria > Pseudomonadota > Alphaproteobacteria > Rhizobiales > Xanthobacteraceae > Bradyrhizobium. Next base: position 71,407 of record CAWHQY010000019.1, read on the forward strand.
CTCCGTCCGCCACTCAAACGGAACGTGCAGTTTTCCCGCATTCCGCTTTCATGAATGGCTCTGCGAGGTCCGGAGAGAAGGGATCAGTGAGACAAGGCTGACCTACCGTGTCCACCAAAGAGTGGACCTTCTGCTTCTGACCTTCGAACGTCAAATGATCGGATAGTCTCCTCGAAGCGTGACGTTCGGGTTTTTCACAAAGGGAACTATCCATCTTCACGCTCCTTTCTCATCTACCTCGATCGCTCAAAGCTCGATCCATTCACGAACGTCCTTCCCCGGACCACTCTCGATCCGCCATTGCTGGTCACGCGAGTTGTTCGTCTCGCGCTTCAGGTACTATTACGTTCTCCGACTCCTGCCTTTGCATCACTTCCCATTTCGCTTTCGCTTATAGGGTCGCTTACCTGATTTAAAACCAGGACACCGGCAGGTCTCCTGGGGTCACGCATGAATCTTCCGTATCGTGCCGTCAGCAAACACCTTGGTGCGATGGGTGAATGAGTAACGCCTTCGCCCCCATACTGCGGGCTCGACCTAATCCCATCTTTGGCCGACCTGTTCATCAGGGGTCTCCCCCATTCGATTACAGCCCGATACTTCTCCTCAGACCCTTCGGATTCAGGATCACTCCTGACACCCTGCCCTCCGGGGCACTCCGAGCAAATGGCTTCAGGTTCGTCTTGGCTGTATCCGGCTTTCGCCTTCGTGCCCGTTTAGACTTCTCCATACCTTCTTGCTCTCCCGGCCAGCGAGGAATTACCCCCGCCTTTGGATACAGCGCCCCTCATCCGAGCGCCGAGGGGACTTTAACCCCCATGACTCATGCGCTGCCCAGCGCACCATACGACCCTGTCCGACTCCCGCCTTGGCCGCCGCCTGTCGCGACGTTGAGGCCGCTACCCTCGCACAGGACGGGTCTCCCCCGATTACCCGAACCACCATCCCGACGTGCCGTGCCCACTACCCCGGCGGATCAAGCGGGTGCGCGTGTCGATTGCTTCCCCACTCATGCAGCCTTCCCCCATTGGCAGGAGGGTCGGCATCCGCATTGTCACTTTCGAGGCCTGCTCGGGCTTTACACATGTTACGGCCCACCGGATCGCTCAGCCGCCCAAGGCGACCTTTGTCACGAGGCTCCAACCCTTCCGGTCACCCGGCCGAGCCGCTCGTCAGCTACCAGATCAATCGACAATTCTCTGGGTGGATTCTTCCTCCACAAGTGATTCGCGCCTTCGGGGCGCACTGCCCAATTCCGGACATCGGCCAATAGCGCCGTGCAGCGCAGCCTATAGGCGGCTCTTATTGTCTGCTTGTCCGCCAGGGTCGACTGCCGGTGCTAGTTCGACCGGACACGGCTTACGGTCCGGCGCCGCGGGGTGATGTTTCCACCGGTCGGCTAGAGTGGCGAGGGAAGTCGCCGCGCCGGGGCCTACGACGCTGGCTTCGTTCGCAGGGCGCTTACCGCAGCTCTGATCATCGCGACGATTTCGACCTCGGCGTCGCTGTCGTGAGGCAGACGCCACGCGCTCTGGATTGCAATGACCACCTGCTCGGTCGGATTGACGAAGATGAACTGGCCGAAGATGCCATTCGCCGAGAAGGCACCGTTGTTGACGCCTCCGGGCAAGGGCGGCACCACCCACCAGTGGTAGCCATATCCCGCCGGCGAACCAGGCATGAGCCGACCGAAGCCGGTGGGCGCGCTGTCGGGCTGTCCGGCGAGATCGCGCCAGCCGGGCGGCAGGACCCGTCGGCCAATGAACGCTTCGCCGTCCTCCAGCACCAGCTGGCCGAAGCGGCCGAAGTCGCGCAAGCGCGCGCTGACGCCAAACCCGGCGAGTTCCAGGCCGCCTTCGGACTCGAGTTGCCAATACCCGTCGGCCTCCATGCCGGCAGGTCCCCAGATCGTCTTGGCGCAGTAGTCGGCCAGGGGCCGGCCCGTAGCGGCCGCGACCAGCGCGCCAATCAGGCAACTCTCACCGGTCGAGTAGTTGAAGACGACGCCCTGCGGCTGCGCGCGCGGCAGTTTGCACAGGAGGTCGAGGACGGAGCCTGGCCGTCGGCTCACCATAGCCTTGCCCAGGCGATAGTCTTCTGAGCGTCCGTCTGCATCGTTTTCCTCGCGCCAGGCCACGCCGGAGCACATCCGCAGGAGATTACGAATCGTGACGCCCTCGTAAGCCGAGCCGCGCAGCCGCGGCAGGTATTGCTCGCAGCGATCGTCAAGGCTGCCGATCGCGCCATCGTGGAGCGCAGCCCCGACGAGCGTCGCGGTGATCGACTTCGCGGTCGACATGCTGGCCCACCGGCTCTCCGGGCCGTTGCCCATGCCGTAGCGCTCCAGCGCAATCTCGCCGTGCTTGAGGATCAGCAGCCCGGCCGTGCGGCGGCGGGCCATGAGGTCACTGATGCTGAGACGGCCCCCGCTTGCCTCGAAGGTCAGGTCCGCGAGCGAACGGGCGTGCGACGGGAGTGGCCGGACCGCGTCGCCGCGCCGGATGACGCGGTGCGGCCAGACCTGGTCCTGGTTGCGGAAGGTCGGCGCCTGGTTTTCCGGTGTCGTGTTCGTGATATCCGGAGCCGCCCGCTCCGGATCGGCGTCATCAGCGGCATTCGTCGGTGTAGGACAGGCCATGAATACCCCCTCGTTCGTTGAGACGACGGCAAATCGCCCGGGAACGGCGCGTTTGCAAAGCAAATCAAGTTGGTTTGACGTGGTCTTGTCCCGCTGGCATGCTGACGGCCGACCGTAGCGGAGACATAGCCCCGTCAGGGGATGTGCGAATGTCCGCTCAGGGGTCATCAACAGACCTCGCGTCGCTCGAACGAACCTTCCGCTTTTACCCCCGATGAACGGACATCGTCTGCCAGACCGGCCACGTCAAAAGGGTGCCACTTTGCGGACGTGGTCCGACTGCTAACGATGTCTGGTCACCGAACGTCGAGCGGGTATGCCTGAAGCCGTCGGAAATGTCGGCTTCCCGGACATGAGCCATCCGGGTTCCACAATCGATCAGCATTGCTGACCAGTCGACGGTATCTGAGAAGGCCGCGCGGCATGTTATGCTGGCGTTGGGTGCGAAGGGACGGCCGATGTGGCGGCGCGGTTCAAGAGATTGTCACCGGCGCGGTGGTCGCGTGGCCAATGTCGCCAGCGCGCAGCAATCATCGAAGCAGCGGCCGATCGGTGCGCTCATGTTCGAGCCCATTCAACTCCAGTCATCAACCTGGGAGATCAATCATGAAGATCGTTGTGATCGGCGGTACAGGCCTGATCGGCACGAAGACCGTCGCCATTCTGCGCCAGGGTGGCCACGAGGTTGTGGCCGCCTCGCCCAAAAGCGGCATCAACACCATCACCGGCGAGGGGCTCAAAGCGGCCTTGGCCGGCGCGCAGGTGGTGATCGACCTCGCCAACTCGCCCTCGTTTGAAGACAAGGCGGTGCTGGAATTTTTCGAGACTTCCGGGCGCAACCTTCTCGCAGCGGAGGCCACTGCCGGCGTCCGGCACCACGTCGCGCTGTCCATCGTCGGCACCGACCGGACACCCGACAATGGCTATTTCCGCGCGAAAGTTGCCCAGGAGAAATTGATCGAGGCCTCCGGCATCCCCTACACCATCGTGCGTGCAACCCAGTTCCTTGAATTCCTCGGCACCATCGCCGCTTCAAGCGCGGATGGAAACAAGGTCAGGCTCTCGCCCGGCCTGTTCCAGCCCATCGCGGCAGACGATGTCGCTGCAATCGTTGCCGATGTGGCGCTCGCGGCGCCGCGAAGCGGCATCGTCGACATCGCCGGCCCTGAACGAGCACCGTTCAACGAAATCATTGCCCGCTATCTGAAGGCGGTCGGCGACCCGCGCGAGGTGGTGCGCGACCCCGAGGCCCGATACTGGGGCGGCCGCGTCGAAGAGCGTTCGCTCGTGCCGCTGGGCGAAGCGCGCCTCGGCCGCATCGGTCTGGACGAATGGCTCCGCCGCTCACAGGCAGCCGCCTGATCCGCAACCGCCAGCCGGCTAGCGCATGATCCGGAAAAGTGGGCACCGGTTTTCCCTCGCGACAAACGCGAAGCGTTTGCGCGGAGATCATGCGCAAACAGGAATCTAGAGCGCGATGGCGATACATCCCAACCCCATCACGCTCTAGACACGCCGGAACAGCACGCCAATCGTCAGCACGACATAGGCGATCGCGAGCAGGTCGAACACATGCGACGCGTTGATGATCGGCACCGGCGCGTGGGTGTAGCGCACCAGCATGGCGACCAGTGCCAATGCAAGCGACACCAGGAAGATGAAAACCGATGGCGGCGTGAGTGCGAAACCGCCGCGGCGATAGGGCATGATGGCCTCCCGTTGCTGTCAGGGTACGGCGATAGCAATTTTCGGGCAGGCAACGTCCGAACGTCAGCAAAGGTTGCACCGGCAGTGCAACATTTGTTGGGTGCGAATCAGGCGCCTTGGAGTTTCAAGTGTCTTGGAGTTTGTGCTTGGAGTTTCAAGTGCCTTGGAGTTTCAAGTGCCTTGAAATCAAGTGCCTTGGAATTGCAGCCGCGCCAGCCGGCCATAAAGCCCGTTGGCGGCGACCAGCGAGGCATGCGTGCCCTGCTCGACGATGCGGCCCTGGTCCAGCACCAAAATCCGGTCGCAGGACAAGACGGTCGCAAGGCGATGCGCGATCACGAGCGTGGTGCGGTGGCGCATCAATTCCTCCAGCGCGGTCTGCACCAGCGTTTCGGATTCCGCGTCGAGCGACGAGGTCGCTTCATCCAGCAAGAGCAGTGGCGCGTCGCGCAGGATCGCGCGCGCGATCGCGATACGCTGGCGCTGGCCGCCCGAGAGCGTCACCCCGCGCTCGCCAAGCTGCGCGGCAAAGCCTTCCGGAAGCCGGCGGATAAATTCGGTCGCGTGCGCAAGCTCGGCGGCGCGCTCGACCTCGGCGTCGGTGGCCGCCGGCCGGCCGAACCGGATATTTTCGCGCGCGCTGGCCGCGAACACCACGGATTCCTGCGGCACCAGCGCGATATGGCTGCGCACGGCCTGCGGATCCGCCTGCCTGACGGACACGCCGTCGAAGGCGATGGTGCCCGAAGATGGATCGTAAAAGCGCAGCAACAGATGAAACAGCGTGCTCTTGCCCGCACCGGAGGGACCGACGATCGCGACCTTCTCGCCGGCCTTGACCGCAAACGACACGCGATCGATCGCACGGACGTCCGCGCGCGCGGGATAGGCGAAGCTGACATCCTCGAACGTCACGTCGCCGCGCGAGGGCTGCGGCAACGCGCGCGGCGAAGCGGGCGCCGCGATCTCAGATCTCACGTGCAGGATTTCGAGCAGCCGCTCGGCGGCGCCTGACGCGGCGGAAACCTCGCCCCAGACTTCGCTGAGCTGGCCGAGGCCCGCGGCCGCGAACGCCGCATAGAGCACGAACTGGCCGAGCCGGCCCGGCGTGATCGCGCCGGTCAGGACGTCATGCGAGCCGACCCAGAGGATCGCGACCACGCTGGAGAAGACGATGAAGATGATGACGGCGGTCAGGATCGCGCGCGCCTGGGTCGAAATGCGCGCGGCCTCGTAGGCCTGCTCCACCTCGTTGCCGAACCGCGCGTTCGCCAGCCGCTCGCCGGTATAGGCCTGCACGGTCCGCATCGCACCGACCAGCTCGGACGCATAGGCCGAGGCATCGGCGAGCGTGTCCTGCGCACCGCGCGACAGCCGCCGCACCCGGCGTCCGAACGCGACCAGCGGGATCACGATCAGCGGAATCGCCAGCAGCACGAACCCGGAGAGCTTCGGGCTCGTCACCACCATCATCGCGGCGGCGCCGAAGAACAGCATCAGATTGCGCAGCGCGATCGAGACGGAAGCGCCGACCGCGGACTTGATCTGGGTGGTGTCCGCCGTGAGCCGCGAGATCAGCTCGCCCGAACGCGCGGCATCGAAGAAGGACGGCGACAACGAGAGCAGATGCGCGAACACGTCGCGGCGCAGATCGGCGACGATACGCTCGCCGATGGTCATGACGAGGTAGTAGCGGGAGGCGCTGGCGAGTGCGAGCACGGCTACGACCGCGATCATCACGCTGAAATAGTTGTTGATCATCGCGATGCCGTTCGGCGTCAGGCCGAAATCGATCATCCGCCGCACCGCGACCGGCACCAGGAGCGTGGTCAAAGCGGCAATCGTCAGCGCGATCAGCGCGAGCATGGCGCGGCCGCGGTAGCGCGCGATATAGGGCCAGAGCGCGATCAGCGGTCGCAGCTTGGCGCGCTCCTTCGATGGCGCGATCACGGCCTCGCCGGCGGATACCGCCGCGGCCAGTGGATCCGGCCGCGTCGTGCCGCTGCCCTCGTCGTCAAGCCGTTCCACAGCGCTCATGAGACCCGCCAATCCATCGCCCACCTCCAAATAGGCGCAGCCGCGGGGGCTGGCAAATCCGGCAAGATACGCAAGGCCGACGGCTTGTTTTGACGGGTGGCATACGTTATAGACCCGCCCAAATCCGCCATCGCAGCATTACAGATCGCGGCGCACGCCGCCACAGGATATGCCATGAAAGCCGAAATTCACCCGAATTATCATATGATTAAGGTCGTAATGACCGATGGCACCGAGTACCAGACGCGCTCGACCTGGGGCAAGGAAGGCGACACGCTGAACCTCGACATCGACCCGAAGTCACACCCGGCGTGGACCGGCGGCACCCAGCAGTTGATGGATCGCGGCGGCCGCGTTTCCCGCTTCCAGAAGAAGTTCTCGGGCTTTTTGAAAAAGGACTAAGTCCGTAGGCCCTGCCAGACGGCACGCCCCCGGTTCGGGGGCGTTTTTGTTTTTGGGCCCGTCATTCCGGGGCAGCCCGCAGGGCTGAGTCCGGAATGACGGAAAGGAACTTACTGCTCGAACGCGGCCTTGAGCCGGTTGAGCTGCGGCACCAGCGGATTGCCGATCGTGGCGCGCTGCTCCGGCGGCGGCGAATGAATGGTGGTGTCGAGACGGCGGACGCGCGCCTGCAGGCTCATCGAGCGCGCGATCAGGTCCTGCAATTGCTGCGGCAGCTTTTCGAGCATGTCGGTGGGGCCGGGATCGGCCGCCGAGAGCTTCACCTTGGTCTTCTCGCGGTTGGCCTGGGTCAGCGTCATCTCGCCTTCCTTCACCGCACGATGCAGCAAGAGCCACGAGGCGAGCTGCATCAAGCGCGTGGTCAGCCGCATGCTTTCGGTCGCATAGGTCAGGCTGACGGAACGGTCGAGCGCCTTCGCCTCGGAGCGGCCGGCGCCGTCGAGATAGGCCGCGGTCTCCTCGACCAAATCCATGCCTTCGCGGAAAAGATTGCCAAACGCCGTCGAGTTGGTGAGCCGCTCGCTGAACTGGACCAGTGCGCCATCGCCCTGAAAACGATCGGTCATGGTTAACGCCCCTTACGCAACGATTACGCCCCCCGGCCATGCACGCCGGCTTATGATGAACAAATCATTGCGCGGGCGCGGCGAAGAGTCCAGCGACAACCGTTGATATGGTTTCCGACAGTTAGGACCGATCGATGACAGGTGGTGAACGCCGTGCGGAAACGAGACATCGCGCGCGCAAAGGCAGGCACAAAAAAAGAGCCGCCGGAAGACCGGCGGCTTTGAAAGTTGATAACAGGGAGGCGTCAAACAGAGTGGACAGGAGCCACTCGGTGTCCAAACGAGGACAGTGATAGTCATAAACCCGAAAGCTTAATCGATCGTAAACGAGCGGGTTTTTTCAAGAAGTATTAGCCATGTCGGCCATTGGCCGAGTGGGGTCCTGTCATTGCGAGCCAAGCGAAGCAATCCAGAGGCTCATGCGAGGCTCTGGATTGCTTCGTCGCTTTGCTCCTCGCAATGACGAAAGTCTACATGGCGGGAGTTGCTCACGACTTGAAGATCGAGTTCGCCGCGTCCTTCGATGCGCGCTTCTTCGTTGCGGCGGCCTCGAGCCGCGCGATCTCGGTGGTAAGAAGCGCGATGCGTTCGGTCAGCTCCTCGACGGAGAGCAGCGAGAGGTCCTGCCCGATCTCGTGTGTGATCTTCTTCCGCGGGCGGTCGTCGTCTTCCATCGGCATGCTCGGTCCTCCCTTTCTCGGCCTCCGGCCTAGTTGCCAGCGAGAGTTGGGCTGGCTAATCAGATGCGGCCTCAGATCCGCATTTCGACAGGACAAATCATGGAAAAGCTCCCTTCGCAAATGACCGTTGTCGGCATCAGCAAGCCCGGCGGTCCGGAAGTGCTGCTTCCCGAAACGCGCGCGGTGCCGCAGCCCGGGCCCGATGAAATCCTGATCAAGGTGATGGCGGCAGGCGTCAACCGTCCGGACGTGGCCCAGCGCATGGGCCACTACCCGCCCCCGCCAGGCGCGAGCGACCTGCCCGGCCTTGAGGTTGCCGGCGAAGTCGTGGCCGTCGGCCAGAATGCGAAGAAGCACAAGCTCGGCGACAAGGTGATGTCGCTGGTCGCGGGCGGCGGCTACGCCCAATATTGCATTGCGCAAGACGCGCAGGCGATGACGGTGCCCTCCTCGCTCACCATGCAGGAAGCCGGCGCGTTGCCGGAAACACTGATGACCGTCTGGCACAATGTGTTCGAGCGCGGCGCGCTGAAGCCCGGCGAGACGCTGCTGGTCCATGGCGGCTCGTCCGGCATCGGCACCATGGCGATCATGATGGCGAAGGCGCTCGGCTCGAAAGTGATTGTCACCGTCGGCTCCAGGGACAAGGCCGATGCCTGTCGTCAAGCTCGGCGCGGATCACGCCATCAATTACAGGGCCGAGGATTTCGTCGAAGCCACCAAGAAGGCGACCGGCGGAACCGGAGCCAATGTCATCCTCGACATGGTCGGCGGCGACTATATCGACCGCAACTATGATGCCGCCGCCGTCGACGGCCGCATCGTGCAGATCGCCTTCCTTTCCAACGCGCCGAAGGCCACCGCCAATTTCACCAAGCTGATGGTGAAACGATTGACGCATACCGGCTCGACGTTGCGGCCCCGTAGTAATCCGGACAAGGCGGCAATGGTCGCGGCGATCGAGGCCAAAGTGATGCCGTTCCTGCGGGAGGGGCGCATAAAACCGCTGATGGACAGCTCATTTCCGCTGGAAAAAGCCTCGGAGGCGCACCGGCGGATGGAGACCTCCGAACATATTGGCAAAATTGTGTTGGTGCTTTAACGCTCTCAACCGAAGGGTGACCGGAAACCCTTTGATTTCCTTCGCATTCGTGGCAATGATCGCGCACGACCGAGGGCGTCTGCGGTCGAATGCGGAGAACTGACATTGCGTCTGATCAGGTGCCTCGCGCGGCTTGCGCTGGGCCTCATGATTGTTGTCGCCGCTTCGTCGGCATATGCGCTTGACGCTGTCAGCGTCCGCAGTGACGCGCCCGCCATCGACCTCACCGGCGTGCTGGAACATCAGCACAGCGATACCGACCGAATCCAGGTCTCCACCGCGCCTGGAACCGACGGCATCGTCCGCCGCATCGAGGTGCGCGCCCGCGAAGGCGGCCTGTACTGGGTCGTGTTCGCGCTCGCCAACAACACCGACGACCAGCTCGACCGCCTGATTGTCGCACCGCATTACCGCATCGTGTCCTCGGGCCTGTTGTGGCCGGATCTTGGCCTCTCGCGCATCGCCACCATCACGCCCTCGACCGGCGACCGCCCGGATCGGCAGGAGAGCCCGACCGCCGACGTGTTCCGCATCACGCTCGATCCCGGCGCGGTCATCACCTTCGTCGCCGAACTGCGCACCGACAAGCTGCCGCAGCTCTATCTCTGGGAGCCCGACGCCTACAAGGACAAGGTCAACTCGTTTACGCTGTACCAGGGCATCGTGATCGGCATCTCGGGCTTGCTCGCGCTCGTGCTGACGATCCTGTTCGTGGTGAAGGGCAGCATCATGTTCCCGGCCGCCGCCGCGCTCGCCTGGGCGGTGCTCGTCTATATCGGCGTCGACTTCGGCTTCTGGGGCAAGGTGCTCGACATGTCGAACAACGCCGAGCGCGTCTGGCGCGCTTCCGGCGAAGCGATCCTTGCGGCAACATTGCTCGTATTCCTGTTCGCCTACCTCAACCTCAGCCGCTGGCACGTGCGCTATTCCCACATCACGGTCGGCTGGCTGGTGTTCCTTGGCTCGCTGGTCGCGCTCGCCCTGTTCGACCCTGCGGTCGCTTCCGGCATCGCGCGCATATCGCTGGTGCTGATCGCCTTCGCGGGCTTTGCGCTGATCGTCTATCTCTCGACGCACGGCTTCGACCGCGCGGTGCTGCTGATACCGACCTGGTTCCTGCTCGTGGTCTGGGTGATCGCGGCCGGCATGACGGTCGGGGGCAGCGTCACCAACGACATCGTGGGCCCCGCCCTGCTCGGCGGCCTCGTGCTGATCGTGATGCTGATCGGCTTCACCGTGATGCAGCACGCGTTCGCCGGCGGCGGCGCCTCGACCGGCATCGTCTCCGATGTCGAGCGACGCGCTCTGGCGCTCGCGGGCTCCGGCGATCTCATCTGGGACTGGGACGTTTCGGCCGACAAGGTCTTCACCAGTCCCGAGACCGAGAGCCTTCTGGGCCTGAAGCGCGGCGCGCTGGAAGGCCCCGCAGCGAAATGGCTGGAAGTGCTGCATCCCCTCGACCAGGACCGTTTTCGCGCGGCACTGGACAGCGTGCTGGACCAGCGCCGCGGCCGGCTGGTGCAGGATTTCCGCCTGCGCACGCCCGACGGCCACTTCATGTGGTTCGCGCTGAAGGCGCGGCCGGTGGTCGGCTCCGACGGCGAAGTCGCGCGCGTGATCGGCACGCTGACCGACGTCACCGAGGCCAAGAATTCCGAGGAGCGCATGCTCCACGATTCCGTGCATGACAATTTGACGGGACTGCCGAACCGGAAGCTTTTCATGGACCGGCTCGGCGCGGTCGCGAATTTCGCGAAAACCATGCCGAACCTGCGGCCGACCCTGATGGTGATCGACCTCGACCGCTTCAAGCAGGTCAACGATTCCGTAGGCATTGCGGTCGGCAATTCCATCCTGTTGACGCTGGCGCGGCGGCTGACCCGCATCCTGAAACCGCAGGACACGCTGGCCCGGCTCGCCGGCGACCAGTTCGGCCTGATCCTGCTCTCCGAGCAGGATCCCGCGCGCATCACCAATTTCGCGGAAACCATCCGCAAGACCATCCGCGCGCCGATCGCCTTCAACGATCGCGAGATTTTCCTCACCGCTTCGATCGGGCTGGCGCTTTCTGATCCTCAAACCCAACTCTCGGACGAGATCATCAAAGACGCCGAGCTTGCGATGTACCACTCCAAGCGGATCGGCGGCGACCGCATCGACGTCTACAAGCCGGCGATGCGGGCGCGAAAGACCGACCGCCTGACGCTGGAGAGCGAACTTCGCCGCGCCATCGAGCGCGAGGAGATCACGATCATGTACCAGCCGATCATACGGCTGGAGGACCGATCGGTCGCGGGTTTCGAGGCGCTGGCGCGCTGGGAACATCCCAAGCTCGGGCGGATGTCGCCGTCGGAATTCATCTCGATCGCGGAGGAGATCGGGCTGATCGTCGATCTCGGCACTTTCGTGATGGACCAGACCGCGCGCCAGCTTTCGGCGTGGCAGCGCGCGATGCGCTCGCGCGAGCCGATCTTCGCCTCGGTCAACGTCTCCTCCCGGCAATTGCTGCGCCACGACCTCCTGCACGACATCCGCACCGTGCTGTCGCGTTCGTCGGTGGCGCGCGGCACGCTGAAGCTTGAGCTGACGGAATCGCTCGTGATGGAAAACCCCGAGCACGCCGCGCAGATGCTCACGCGCATCCGCGAGCTCGGTGTCGGACTGTCGATCGACGATTTCGGCACCGGCCATTCCTCGCTGGCCTATCTGCAGCGCTTCCCGTTCGACACCTTGAAGATCGACCAGTCCTTCGTGCGCACCACGAGCCGCGGCACGCGGCCGGTGATCCTGAAATCGATCATCGCGCTCGCGCATGACCTCGGCATGGACGTCGTCGCCGAGGGCGCGGAGACGGATTCGGATGCCGTCGAGCTCTACCAGCTCGGCTGCGAATTTGCGCAGGGGTTCGCCTTCGGCGAGCCGATGGACGCGGATGCCGCGATGCGACTCCTGACCGAAGAGCGGCTCGAGGCGGCGAGCTAGGCCGCCGCCGCCGTCGTGCCACCGGTGCCGGTCACCGGCCCGCGGCGCAAAAAGCCGGATCATTGTCGCGCGAGCGCAAGACGAAGCTTGCGCCTTTCTCCTATAATCTCACGCGTGCATCGATTGCTTCGCCTAAAAGTTGTGCAGGCTTCCTGAATCAATTTTTTACCTGGCCAGTACCGGACCATGAATATCATTTCCGACCGATCGAGCAGGATCGCGCTGTTCATCGATGGCCCCAACCTCCACGCCACCGCCAAGGCTCTCGGCTTCGACATCGATTACAGAAAGCTGCTTGCCGAATTTGACAAACGCGGCCGGCTGCTGAGGGCGCTGTACTACACCACCATCTACGAGGATCAGGAGTTTTCCTCCGTTCGGCCTCTCGTCGACTGGCTGGACTATAACGGCTACACGGTCGTCACCAAGGCAGCGAAGGAATTCGTCGACGCGACCGGCCGCCGGAAGATGAAGGGCAATATGGGCATCGAGCTGGCGGTCGAGGCGATGCAGCTTGCCGGGCATCTTGACGAAATGGTCCTGTTCTCGGGCGACGGCGATTTCCGCCCGCTGGTGGAAGCCGTGCAGCGGCGCGGCGCTCGCGTCACCGTGGTTTCGACCCTGTCCAGCACGCCGCCGATGATCGCCGACGAATTGCGCCGGCAGACTGACGCATTTGTCGACCTCATCGAGCTGAAGCCTTTGATCGCGCGGTCGTAGGTAGGAGCGGATCCGACACACACATCTGGCCGTGCTGGGACGTGTGACGGAGGTCACTGTCGCCCCCCGCACCGCGTGCGAAGCCTGTCGCGAGACCGAACGTAGAGGCCTTTGACGCCGACGGAAACTCAAGACCGCGCGGGCGTCTCGTAAGACCTGAGCGGCTCCGTCTGGGAGAAGACCGATGTTAGCGAGAAATCACATACGCGCTGCGCGCTATCGCGCGCTGGCGTCAACCGAGAAGGATCAAGCCAGGGCCACGCTGCTTGATCGCATTGCCGAGGAAGCCGAGCACGGCGTGCTTTGCACCGTCAGGCACCTTCGTCTGGTGTACAGCGTCGAGGCGACAACGCCGGCGCCATTCCTCGACGCCGAAACGAATTCGGCCCTGTAAGCCTGGCCTCACAGCACTGGCTCGCCGTGCCGCTGAGCTGGACTGGGCGTGAGGTCACGGCCGTGCTACCAAATGTCCGAAATATACAAGCGCGCCGATACGACGCATCCCCATGATGCGCGTTGGAACAGAGGTGCGCACCCATGGAAACCGACCGACGGACGTTTTTGAAGAATGCCGGCGCCATGGCAGCGACGGCCTTACCGACGAGGTGGGGCGCGACTTCGGCGCAAGCCGCCTCCGGCGCCGCCGGAGATCTTGCCTATCGCAGCGTGAGCGAGCTGCGCGCGATGCTCGATGCGCGGCAGGTTTCGGCAAAAGAACTTGCGGAACACGCGATCAATCGCATCGAGGCGCGTGACGGCGCGGTCAACGCGGTGGTGGTTCGCGACTTCGAACGCGCCCGCGTGGCGGCGCTGCAAGCCGACGCAGCGCTTGGGCGCGGCGAGCGGGCTCCACTGCTCGGAGTTCCCTTGACGGTCAAGGAGGCCTTCAATGTCGGCGGCCTGCCGACGAGCTGGGGACTTCCAAATGGCCGTGACTGGAAACCGGCAGAGGATTCCGCCACGGTCGCCCGTCTCAGGACGGCAGGCGCCGTGATCCTCGGCAAGACCAATCTCCCGACGGGAATCTCCGACTGGCAGAGTTTCAATGCCATCTACGGCACGACCAACAACCCCTACGATCTCAAACGCACGCCGGGCGGCTCTTCCGGCGGATCGGCCGCCGCGCTGGCGTCGGGTTATGTGCCGCTGGAACTGGGCTCCGACATCTCAGGCTCCATCCGCGTGCCCGCGCATCTCTGCGGCGTGTTCGGTCACAAGCCGAGTTCGGGCGTGATTCCGCAACGTGGCCACACGCCGCCGGGTGCGCCACCATCGTCGCTTGACTTCACGTATGGGCTTGGCGTCTGCGGTCCGATGGCGCGAACGGCAGCCGACCTCGAGCTGGCGCTGGACATCTTGGCCGGTCCCGACCAGCCGGATAAGATGGCCTATCGGCTTTCGCTGCCGCCATCGCGGCGCAGCGCGCTCGGGGATTTCCGCATCCTGGTCATCGATGACCACCCGCTCCTGCCCGTCGCGAATGACGTCCGCGGCGCGCTTGACGCGTTCGCCAACCGGCTCAGCCGGATGGGCGCATCGGTGGCGCGATCGAGCCCGCTGCTACCAGACCTTGCCGAATCCGCCCGATTGCACACCCGCATGGTGCGCAACGTCATCGCATTCGGCCGCCCGAGGGAATTCTTCGAGAAGATTCGAGCGGAAGCCGCGGCGTTGAAGCAAGACGATCACAGCCTGAAGGCCGAGCGACTACGCGCCCCGCTCCTGACCCATATGGAATGGATCGCGGCGGAATTCGCGCGCCAAGGCTTGCGCCAGCAGTGGGCGGCGCTGTTCGGGCAGTTCGACATCGTGCTTTGCCCGCCGTTTCCGGTAACCGCATTTCCGCACGACCAGAAACCGGACCAGGAAGAGCGAACAATTGACATCGACGGCCAGGCGTTCCCCTACTTATCATTGATCGTCTGGTCGACGCTCGCCACCCCGCCCGGTCTGCCGGCGACGATGATGCCGATCGGACGCTCGACGTCCGGACTGCCGATCGGCGTGCAGATCATCGGCCCCGCGCTGGAAGACCGAACCACGCTCGCCTTCGCGAAACTGGCGGAACGGGAATTCGGCGGCTTCACGGCACCGCCCGGATTTGCCGGATAGTCATTCGGCCGACACTTGGGAATTCCGATCTGTGGTAAGATCTCGGCCGCAAGGGCGCCCGCAATTGGAAATGCCGATGCTCGTCAAACGGGTGAAGTCTCATCCAGCACTTCGCAGCGTCGTCCGCTCCTTTGGCGAGCGACGCGGCCGGCTCGGCTCGACCGTCGTGACGTTTCCAATCGCGGCTCGCCCGCACCAGATCATCGATATCTATCTCGGCGATCCCTTTCGCTTTCGCTTCGACGGCGGCAGCCTGACGCCCGCGCCGGAAACCGTCGTCGTCGGACCGCAGGGCTCGCGGCGAATTCAACTCTACGTGTCCGGCGAGCTTCACGTCTTCAACATCCTGCTGCAGCCCGTCGCGCTGAATCGCCTGGTCGGGATCGACATGCGGTCGCTCATCAACGAGGGGATCCCGGCCCGCGACGTGCTGGGCAGAAGTGCCGTACTACTGGACGATGCCGTGCGCTCCGCGCCGGATTTCCGCTCGCGCGTGGCTGCCGCGGAGCGCTGGTTCGGCATGATGCTCGACGGGCGACCGGAAGACGGGATCGGGCACACCTCGCGGCTGATGCTGGCCACCAGGGGTAATGCACGGATCGATGCTCTGGTGCAGCGTTCCGGTCTTAGCGCCCGCCAATTTCGACGGCGCTTCACCTCGCAAGTGGGACTTTCACCCAAACTTTATGCACGAACGACCCGCTTCGACGCGGCGTTGACTGCACACCAAAATCAGGCTTCGCGACCATGGACGGAAATCATCCACGAAGCCGGCTATTTCGATCAGGCGCATTTCATCCGGGAATGCCACGATCTGGTCGGCCTGCCACCAAGCCAGTTCATCGGCGACTGGGACAACATCTTTTCACTGGATGGGCGAAGATGAAAGCACACCGAGGCCGATCGTCCCGGCCGCGGTCTGCAGAATGATGAATTCGGAGGCTTGCGTCGGAAGGCCTTACTCCGCCTTCGCGCGTTCCGTGGCCACGCTGGCGACACGCTGGGGACGCGGCGTCAGCACGGCAATCTGGGCGGGCGAAGCCAGCATGCCCACCACCGTCAGGGTTGGAGCCGATGACTGCTCCCTCACGCCGACGGCTCCCAGCAACTGGACCTGAACCGGCGAGATCGGAAACGACTTCACTTCAAAAGACGGCCGTTCTCCGGCCATGGCAATCGCGCTGCCTGCAATGGCGAGACCCGCAGCGGCGGCGACCGCGCCGGTCGCAATGACCGAACCCGCAGCCGCAATCGTCAAAAGAACCCTCATTCCAAACTCCTTGAAAGCGAAAAGGTGTGGACGCCCGGTTTGTCGCCGCAACGCGGGAAAAGGTTCCGGGAAAAGCACGATTATTCGGCTCCTCGACGGCCGGCGGAGGGGCTGAAGGGCAACCGGAATGATGGCTATCGCGCCGTCACGTCACGGGCGCGGGGTTGAACAGTGTCAGATCGTTGTGAATACCCCAGCGGTCGGACCATGGCTTCGTGCGGCCGCTCGCCACGTCGAGGATCAGGCGGAACAAGTCCCAGCCGGTCTCCTCGATGGTCTTCTCGCCGGTCGCGATGCAGCCGGCATCGAAATCGATCAGGTCCTTCCAGCGCCGCGCCAACTCGCTGCGGGTCGCGACCTTGATGACGGGAGCCGCCGCAAGCCCATAGGGCGTGCCGCGGCCGGTGGTGAACACCTGCAGCGTCATGCCGGATGCGAGTTGCAGTGTGCCGCAGATGAAGTCGGAGGCAGGCGTTGCCGCAAACAGCATGCCCTTCTGCCGCGCCTTCTCGCCGGGTGCGAGCACGCCCGCGATCGGGCTGGATCCGGACTTCACGATCGAGCCCAGCGATTTCTCGACGATATTGGCGAGCCCGCCTTTTTTATTGCCGGGCGTGGTGTTGGCGCTGCGGTCGGCGCCGCCGCGCGCAAGATAGGAATCATACCACGCCATCTCGCGGATCAACGCGCGGCCGACGTCTTCGTTGACGGCGCGTCGCGTCAATAACTGAATGGCGTCGCGCACTTCCGTGACTTCGGAGAACATCACGGTTGCGCCCGCGCGCACCAGAAGATCGGCGGCGAAGCCGACCGCAGGATTGGCGGTGACGCCGGAAAACGCGTCGCTGCCGCCGCATTGAAGGCCGATCACGAGATCGGACGCGGGACAGGTCTCGCGCCGCCGCTTGTTGAGGATCTTGAGCCGCGCCTCGGCCTGCGTCATGACCGCATCGACGATTGCGCCAAAGCCGTCGAAGGCTTCGTCCTGCATGCGCACGATGGCGTCGTCCAACCCTTCGGGCACCAGCCGCTCGGGCGCGAGCTTCTCGCAGCCAAGACCCACGACCAGAATCTCGCCGCCGAAATTCGCATTGAGCGCAAGGTTCTGCAGCGTGCGGATCGGCACCACGGCGTCGGGCGCGTTGATGGCGACGCCGCAGCCATAAGCGTGGGTCAACGGCACCACGTCATCGACATCAGGGTATTTCGGCAGCAGTTCGGTGCGGATGCGCTTGACCGCATATTCCAGCGTGCCTTTCACGCATTGTACCGATGTAGAGATGCCGAGGATGTTCTTGGTGCCGACCGAGCCATCGCGATTGCGAAAACCCTCGAAGGTAAAACCTTCGAGCGGGGCGAGCTGCGCCGGCACGGCGGTCGAGATTTCGAGCTTGTCGAGCGGCGGCGCCTCGGGCATGCGGATGCGCGCTTCATCGACCCATTCGCCGGCGCGGATCGGCGACAACGCGTAACCGATCACCTCGCCATAGCGGATGATCGGCGCGCTCTCGCCGATATCTTCGAGCGCGGTCTTGTGTCCCTGCGGCACGAAGGCGCGCAATTCGAGGCCGCATGGAAAGCGCGAGCCTGCGGGCAGGCCGAAATCGTTGACGACGATCGCGACATTGTCGCGTGCGTTGAGCTTGATGTAGCGGGGCTTTTCGGTAACGACTTCCCTCTTGCCCATCGTCGCAACTCCTTCTGCCCTCTAGTTTGCGCCTGCGCTAGCAAATCCTCATGGTGAGGAGGCGCGAAAGCGCCGTCTCCGGACGATGCTTCGCATCGCCGGGAGAACCATGAGGCCCCAATCGGCATTTCCGGGCCTCATCCTTCGAGACGCGGCCTGATGGCCGCTCCTCGGGATGAGGGGATAAAGCACGCATGGCGGACCTAGCCCGGGTTCGTGTAGGCCGTCTTCACCGTCGTGTAGAATTCCCGCGCGTAGGCGCCCTGCTCGCGCGCGCCGTAGCTCGAGCCTTTGCGGCCGCCGAACGGCACGTGATAATCGACGCCGGCGGTCGGCAAATTGACCATCACCATGCCGGCCTCGCTGTTGCGCTTGAAGTGCGAGGCGTATTTCAGGCTGGTGGTGCAGACGCCGGCCGCAAGCCCGAAATCGGTATCGTTGGCGAGCGCCAGCGCTTCCTCGTAATTCTTGGCGCGGATCACGCAGGCAACGGGGCCGAAGATTTCCTCGCGCGCGATGCGCATGTTGTTGCTGGCCTCGGTGAACAGCGCCGGCTGCAGATAGAAGCCGGGCGTCTCGCGGTTCAACAATTCGCCGCCCCAGTGCAGCCTGGCGCCCTCGTCCTTGCCGATCTTGAGGTAGCGCAGGTCCTGATCGAGCTGGCTCTGGTCGACGACGGGGCCGACATGCACGCCGGGTTTCAGCGCGTCATCGACCGAGAGACCCTTCAGCCGCTCGGTCATGGCATCGACGAAGCGGTCATGGATGCCGGCGGTCACGATCAGGCGCGAGGACGCCGTGCAGCGCTGGCCGGTTGAAAAATAGGCACCATTGGTGGCCGCTTCGACGGCGACCTTCAGATCGGCATCGTCGAGCACGACCAGCGGATTCTTGCCGCCCATCTCCAACTGGAATTTCTTCATCGGCTCCGACATCACACAGGCCTGCGCGAGCTTGCGCCCCGTGGCGACCGAGCCCGTGAACGAGACCGCGGCAACGTCGGGGCTTTCCAGCAGCGTCTGGCCCACGACCGAGCCCGGGCCGACCACGAGATTGAATACACCCGCCGGCAGGCCGGAACGCACGATGATTTCGGAGAGCGCATGCGCCGAGCCCGGCACGAGCTCCGCCGGCTTGAACACCACGGTGTTGCCGTAGCAGAGCGCGGGCGCGATCTTCCAGGCGGGGATCGCGATCGGGAAATTCCAGGGCGTGATCAGGCCGGCCACGCCGAGCGGCTCGCGGGTGATCTCGACGTCGAGGCCCGGACGCACGGAAGCGCCCTTCTCGCCCATCATCCGCAACGCCTCGCCGGCGAAGAATGCAAAGATCTGCCCGGCGCGGGCGACTTCGCCGATGCCCTCGGGGAGGGTCTTGCCCTCTTCGCGCGCGAGCAGGCGGCCGAGCTCATCCTTCCGCGCGAGGATTTCCAGCGAAATCTTGTTGAGCGCGTCATAGCGCTCCTGCGGCGTCGAGCGCGACCAGGCCGGGAATGCGGCCTTGGCCGCTGCGATCGCCTTCTGGGTCTGCGCCTTGTCGGCCTTGGCGTATTCGCCGACGACATCCTTGGTGTTGGAGGGGTTGATGTTCCGGGTGATACCCGACCCATCGACCCATTCGCCGCCGACGAAGTTTTTCAGAGCCACGGTCATGCCTTCCTCCACGTAGTTTCTTGTTGGCGCCAAAACTTAACGCACTAGACTTAACGCACAAGACTTGGACGTTTATCATCAAACGTCCAGCCGGGGATCAGGAATTGCATGGCGATCGCGTCGTCGCGGGCCCCTAATCCATGCTGCTGGTAAAGCGCATAGGCCGCGTCGATCGCCTTGCGGTCGATCTCGATGCCGAGGCCGGGACGGTCCGGCACCGCGATCTTGCCGCCCTTGATCTGCAGCGGCTGTTTGGTCAACGCCTGGCCATCCTGCCAGATCCAGTGGGTGTCGATCGCGGTGACCTTGCCCGGCGCGGCGGCGCCGACATGGGTGAACATCGCCAATGAAATGTCGAAATGGTTGTTGGAGTGCGAGCCCCAGGTCAGGCCGTTGTCGCGGCAGGTCTGCGCGACGCGCACCGAGCCCTGCAGGGTCCAGAAATGCGGGTCGGCGAGCGGGATATCGACTGCGCCGAGCCTGAGCGCGTGGGAAAGCTGACGCCAGTCGGTCGCGATCATGTTGGTTGCGGTCGGCAGCCCAGTGGCGCGGCGGAACTCCGCCATGATCTCGCGGCCGGAGAAGCCGGATTCGGCGCCGCAGGGGTCCTCGGCGTAAGCAAGGATGCCGTGCATGTCCTTGCAAAGGCGGATTGCCTCTTCCAGCAGCCAGCCGCCGTTGGGGTCGAGCGTGACGCGCGCATGGGGAAAGCGCTTGGCGATGGCGGTGACTGCCTCGATTTCTTCCTCGCCGCGCAGCACGCCGCCCTTCAGCTTGAAATCGGCAAAGCCGTAATGATCCTGCGTGGCTTCGGCGAGCCGTACGATGGCGTCCGGCGTCATCGCCTGCTGATGGCGCAGGTTGAACCAGGCGGGCTTGCCGGTCTCGCCTTCGACGTAGGGCAGATTGGTCTTGCCGCGGTCGCCGACGAAAAAGAGATAGCCCAGCGTCTCGACGCTTTTCCGCTGCTGGCCCTCGCCGAGCAGCGCGGCCACGGGAAACGACAGATGCTGGCCCAGCAAATCGAGCAGCGCCGATTCCACCGCGGTCACCGCATGGATCATCACGCGCAGGTCGAAGGTCTGCTTGCCGCGGCCGCCGGCGTCGCGGTCGGCAAAGGTTGCACGCATGGACGCGAGGATGTTGTTGCACCCTCCGATGGTCTGGCCGACGACGAGTGGGCGCGCATCCTCCAGCGTCTTTCGTATCTTCTCGCCGCCCGGCACCTCGCCGACGCCGGTATGGCCGGAATTGTCTGACAGGATCACGATATTGCGGGTGAAGAACGGCGCATGCGCGCCGCTTAGATTGAGGAGCATGCTGTCGCGACCGGCGACCGGGATCACCTCCATGGCAGTGACGACGGGCGCGCCGGAGAAGCCGGCGCGGATCGCTTCCTGGACCATGGGCTTTCTCCCTCTCGTCTTGCCGTTCGGCGTTATTCTGCTGCCTGCATCGCCGACGTGGTCGACGGCAGCCTTGCCACCAGCGCCGACAATTCCGCCATCTCGGCTTCGGTCAGGTCCGTCAGCGGCGGCCGCACCGGACCGGAGTCGCGGCCGATCACCTTCATGCCGGCCTTGATGATCGAGACCGCATAGCCCTTCTTGCGGTTGCGGATCGCGATCAGGGGCAGGATGAAATCCTTCAGGCCGGCATGGATCACCTTGTGATCCCGGCGGCGCACCGCGGCGTAAAACTTCGTCGCGAATTCCGGCACGAAGTTGAACACGGCGGAGGAATAGGTCGTCACGCCCATGTCGAGATAGGGCAGCGCGAAGGTTTCCGCGGTCGGCAGCCCGCCGACATAAGTGAGCCGGTCGCCGAGCTTGGAATAGACGCGGGTCATCAGCTCGATATCGCCGATGCCGTCCTTGTAGCCGACAAGGTTCGCGCAGCGTTCGGCGAGCCGGGCCAGCGTATCGGGCTGCAGGATCGCGTTGTCGCGGTTATAGACGATCACACCGATCTTCACCGAGGCGCAGATCGCCTCGACATGGGCGGCAAGCCCATCCTGCTCGGAGTGCATGAGATATGGCGGCAGCAACAGCAGGCCGTCCGCGCCGGCCTTCTCTGCACCGACAGCGATCTCGCGCGCCATCGCAGTACCATAGCCGGTGCCGGCCAGCACGGGCACGCGGCCCCTGGTCTCCTCGACCGCGACCTTCACGACCTGAGGCACTTCGGCAGCCGTCAGCGAGAAGAATTCGCCGGTGCCGCCGGCGGCGAAGAGGCCGGCGACGTCGTAGCCGCAAAGCCAGTCCATGTTGGAGCGATAGGTTTTCTCGTCGAAGGAAAAGTCCGCCTTGAACGGCGTCACGGGGAACGACAGGAGGCCGGAGCCGATCTTCTGCGCCATCTCCTGCGGGGTCATCTTGCTCATCGCGCCACTCCCTGAAATCTCGGCTTTCGCTTTGTTTGAGCATGATCTTTTCCGAAAAACCGGTTCCCACTTTCCGGATCATGCTCCGAGGACGCGCGGTGCGCATCCATGACGGCAGTTGTAGGAGCGCGCCCGGTGCGCGTCCAAGCCAAACGCGGTATCGAATGATGCACAATCAGCATCAATGCTCGCGCGCGGCGGCGCCTGCGATATCGGCCGCGATATCGACCACCGCCGGCAGCAGCGGATTCTCGTCCTCGCGCCGCCAGACCATGAACAATTCGACCGGCGCGGGCGTGCGCAGCTTCAGCGGCTTCAGCTTCACGTCGGCGAGCTTCAGGTTCGCCGCGGCGGCCGGCACGATCGAGACGCCGAGCCCGGCCCGCACCATCGCGAGGATGGAGTGGATCTGGCCGACATGCTGGACGTAGCGCGGGAGTATGTCGGCGCGCGAGAACTGCGCCACGAGCAGATCGTGGAAGTAGCGCGACTCGTGGGGCGAATACATCACGAAGGGTTGGCCGTCGAAATCCTTGATCGCGATCGTCGCCGCCGACGCCAGCGGGTGCTTCTTCGGGATCGCGGCAAGCAGCGGCTCGGCGAGCACGCGCCTGGTCGCCAACTCGGGACGGGCGATCGGCGGCCGCAACAGGCCGGCGTCGATCTGGCCGGAGCCGAGCGCTTCGAGCTGGTCGCCCGACACCATCTCCTTCAGCGAGAAGTCGACCTCGGGCAGCCGCGCCCGGCAGGCCGCGATCAACTCAGGCAGGAAGCCGTAAGCAGCGGCCGCGGTATAGCCGATCTTGAGCGAGCCGGTCTTGCCCATGGCGATGCGGCGCGCCACCTGCGAGGCGCTTTCGGCCAGCTTCAGGATGCGCCGCGCCTCGGGGAGAAAACTGCGCCCCGCCGGCGTCAGCCGCACCGAGCGGCTGGTGCGTTCCAGGAGCGGCGCGTCGATGATGTGCTCGAGGACCTGGATCTGCCGGCTCAGCGGCGGCTGGGTCATGTTGAGCCGCACCGCCGCGCGGCCGAAATGCAGCTCTTCCGCAACCGTGACAAAACAGCGGAGCTGATTCAGGTCGAACATCGATACAGGTCCTGAATGGACGCGGCGCCAATTTGCCGTTTCTAGCATCGATCTACCCCAAAAACAAAGACGGCGGCCGGGCGCATGATCCGGAAAAGTGTCCAGCGGTTTTCCGAGAAGATCATGCGCAAAACCAAGGAGCTAAAGCGTGATGACGATTCATCGCGCTTTAGCGACCGCCGTCGCGAAGAAAACGATTTGCGGGCGGGACCCGGATCGGACGCTTCCCACATCCAAATCAACCGCGTTGATCGCCCGCAACCTGCGCACCGTCTCACGCCATCAGCTTGTCGAGCGTGATGGGCAGATCGCGCACGCGCTTTCCCGTGGCGTGGTAGACCGCGTTGGCGATGGCGGCCGCCACGCCGACAATGCCGATCTCGCCGAGCCCCTTGATGCCGAGCGGATTGACGAGCTCGTCCGGCTCGTCGACGAAGATCACCTTGATGTCGTGGATATCGGCGTTAACAGGCACGTGATACTCGGCGATGTTGGCATTCATGATGCGGCCGAACCGGTGGTCGAACACCGTCTCCTCGTGCAGGGCCATTCCGATTCCCCACACGATGCCCCCCATGATCTGGCTGTGGCCGGTCTTGGTGTTGAGGATGCGGCCGGCCGCAATCGCACTGACCACCCGCGTCACGCGGATGACGCCGAGCTGCTCGTCCACCATGACCTCGGCGAAGACGGCCGAATGCGTGTTGCGCGCATGGGACTTGTCTTCGGCGAAATGATGGATCTCTTCCTTCTCGATGCGATCGAGCTTGCCGTGGCGCATGGCGTCCGCGATCGAGACGGCCTCGCTTGCGTCCCGCTTGCTCGCGATCTTGCCATCGATCAGGACAGCATCGTCCGCGCCGACGTTCTTGAGCGGCGAATTGGGCACCGTCTTCGCCAGTTTCAAAAGCTCGCTCTTGATTGCGCTAGCGGTGTTCACGACCGCATGTGCCGCGGTGGCGGCCATCCATGAGCCGCCTTCGACCGGCGCCTGCGGCAGCGTCGAATTGCCAAGCCGGACGCTGAGGTTCTCCAGCGGCAGTCCCAGCGCGTCGGCGGCAACCTGCGCCACGATGGTGTAGGTGCCGGTGCCGATGTCGGAGGCGGCGCAGGAAATCTCCGCATGTCCGTTCGCACTCAGCACGATCCGGATCGCAGCCGGCATCTGCAGGGCTTCCCAAACGCCGCTCGCCATGCCCCAGCCAACGAGATCGCCGCCGTCGCGCATCGAGCGCGGCTCGGGATTGCGCTTGTTCCAGCCGAAGGCATCGGCGGCCTGGGAATAGCATTCGCGGAGCCGCTTGCTGGTATATGGACGGTTCGAACCCTGGTCGCGGTCGGAATAACAACGGAGCCGCAGCTCGACCGGGTCGAGCCTGAGCGCAACCGCCAGTTCGTCCATCGCGCTTTCGAGGGCATACACGCCCGTCGCAGCCCCCGGCGCGCGCATGTCCGACGGGGTCGAGACGTCAAGCCGCGCGAGCTTGTGCACGAATTTGGCGGCCGGGCTCCTGTAGAGCAGGTCGGCCCAGCCGGTGTCGTTGCGCGAGAATGATTCAAACTGCGAAGTGACCGCGATCGCCTCGTGGACGACGGCATCGAGCGTCCCGTCCGATCTGGAGCCGAGCGACACGCGTTCGATGCTCGCGGGCCGGTGGCCGAGCCCATACATCTGCTGCCGGGTGAGAACGACGCGGACGGAGCGCTTCAGCGCCAGCGCGCCCAGAACCGCAAGCACCACCTGATATTGCGGCCGCAGGCCCGCGCCGAAGGCGCCGCCGACATAGGGCGAGATCACCCGCAATTCTTCATGCTTCTTGTTGAACGCGCCGCAGAGATAATTGTGCACATTCTGCACGCCCTGGGTCTTGTCGTAGACGGTGAGCCTGCCATTGCCGTCCCAGCTCACGGTCGAGGTGAACAGCTCCATCGGATTGTGATGCTCCGTCGGCACTAAATATTCGCCTTCGTGGCGAACCGCCGCCGCCGCCAGCGCTTTCGCCGAATCGCCGCGCGGCTTCTCCGGCTTCTCGACCACGAACGCGTGCGCGCGCTGCGTCTGGAGGTCGGTCACAAAGCCGTCGGCCTGATATTCGACATGAACGAGCGAGGCCGCGTATCGCGCGGTTTCCCAATCTTCCGCCAGCACGAGCGCGATCGGCTGGCCGTTGAACCTCACGATATCGTCGTAGAGCGGACGAAACGGCGAGCCGCCTTCCGGTGCCACGTCGTCCTTCCAGGCTTGATCGTTATCGGCCATCGGCGGCCGGTGCGCGTGCGTCAGCACATCAAGCACGCCCCTCACCTTCAGCGCGGCCGCGGCATCCATGCGCCGGATGCGGCCCTTGGTGATCGTTGCCTCCACGACAAAGCCATAGGCTAGACCCTCGACCTCGAACTCACCGGCATATTTGGCCTTGCCCGTTACCTTGGCGGGGCCGTCGATGCGGGAGATGGGCGTTCCAACATGAGCATTCATGGCTAGGCGATCTTCTTGTTCGACTGCGATTGCGGCGTGCGGCGCGCGGCCTGCGTCAATGTTCGCACCATGGCGCGGCGCGCCAGCTCGATCTTGAAGGCGTTGTGGGTATGACCCTTCGCGTCATGCAGCAGCAAATCCGCGGCACGCGTGAAGCTCGTCTCATTCGCAGCCTGGCCGGCAAGCGCGGCTTCCGCTTCGGTATTGCGCCATGGCTTGTGGGCGACACCGCCGAGCGCCAACCGCCCCTCCTTGATGGTGGCCCCTTCCATCTCGAGGGCGGCCGCGACCGATACCAGCGCGAACGCATAGGAAAGGCGGTCGCGGATTTTCAGGTAGCTGTAATTGATGTGAAAGCCGCGCGGCGGAAGCTCGACGGCCGTGATCATCTCCGCCTGCCCCAGATTATTGTCCAGGTGCGGCTGGTCGCCGGGCAGGCGATGGAAATCCGAGATCGGCATGGTGCGTTCGCCGGAGGGGCCGGTCATCAGGACCCGCGCGTCAAGCGCCGCGAGCGCCACGCACATGTCGGACGGATAGGTCGCGATGCAGGACTCGCTGGCGCCCAGGATCGCGTGGCCGCGATTGTGTCCGCCGATCGCCGAGCAGCCGCTGTTCGGCTCGCGCTTGTTGCAGGGTGTTGCGCGGTCATAGAAATAGGCGCAGCGCGTCCGCTGCATCAGATTGCCGCCGACCGAAGCCATGTTGCGTAGTTGCTGCGATGCACCGGCAAGGATCGCGCTGGAGACGATCGGATAACGCGCTTCGATCAGCGGATGATAGGCGAGGTCGGTATTCGGCACCAGAGCGCCGATGCGAACGCCGCCATCCGCCGTCTCCTCGACCCGCTTGAGCGGCAGCCGCGAGATATCGATCAGTTGCGAGGGCCGCTCGACATGCTCCTTCATCAGATCGAGCAGATTGGTGCCGCCCGCAATGAATTTCGCGCTCGGGTCGGCCGCCATCCGGTTGACCGCGTCGGCGACGGTGCTGGCACGCACATAATGGAAATTGATCATGACCGCCCGATCACCTGCTGGATGGCCGCGACAATGTTCGGATAAGCGCCGCAGCGGCAGATATTGCCGCTCATCAGCTCACGTATCTCGTCCGCACTCCTGGCACGGCCTTCGGCAATGAGACCGACCGCCGAGCAAATTTGTCCGGGCGTGCAATAGCCGCACTGGAAGGCGTCGTGATCGACGAAGGCCTGTTGCAGCGGATGCAGGGCGCCATCTGCGGAGAGCCCCTCGATCGTCGTCACGCCGGCGCCATCCTGCATGACCGCCAATGTCAGGCAGGAATTGATGCGCCGTCCGTTCACCAGCACGGTGCAGGCGCCGCATTGGCCGTGATCGCAGCCCTTCTTGGTGCCGGTCAGGCCGAGGTGATCGCGAAGCGCATCGAGCAGCGAGGTCCATGGTGCGACATCCAGCCGCCGCTCGACGCCGTTGATGACGAATGTGACCGTCAATTTTTCCGGA
Organism: uncultured Alphaproteobacteria bacterium; assembly: GCA_963831505.1. GTDB lineage: Bacteria > Pseudomonadota > Alphaproteobacteria > Rhizobiales > Xanthobacteraceae > Bradyrhizobium. The sequence goes on from CAWHQY010000019.1 coordinate 98,455, forward strand.
GGCGAGAGGTCGGGGCTCGTTTCGGCCATGGCAATTGACATGTTGCTGTCACCAACTCTGCTAGAGGTCGCGTTTGTCCGTCCGCTTCGCGAAACGCCGCAAGCCGGACATTGAGATGCTTCGGTGCCCAAACCCAGGAATCAAAATCCCCGGAAGCGATGAGGGTTCCAACGACGATGCATCTCGTACGGTGCGGATAAAGCGAAAGCAGCCGCTGTGTGGTTACCGGCCGCGCGTGGACCCGTATTTCAAAAGCGCACGCCTGCTGGCTGCACGCGACATCGGGCCGCATCCCCCTTTCAGACACACGTCATCGCGAGCGGCGGAACCAAGCATGTGCGTAACGCGCGGGCACGGCCCATTCGTAATGACTGTCAAGAACGCGCTACCTCAATGATCAAAAAAGAAGCAAGCCGCACGAAATTATCATCAGCATTGCCGAACAAGGCCATGGTTCCTATCGCAGCAGGCCTACTTCATCCGCCTGAAGCGCACGCCCTTGCCGTCGGGCAGGCGGGTGGCGACATAGCCGCCGGCGAGACAGGCCTCGCGCTGGGGCATCTTCTCCTGCGGGCTGCGCAGGCTGTCCCACCATGAGGCGCGGTGGGACGCGCGCGGCAGGGCGGCGCCGATGATCTCCTCGATCTTATCGAAGCCCAGCACGAATTCCGGGAGGCTTTGCTTCTTGAGATAATCGCGCAGGGCGTCGTAGTCGTTCACGGCAACTTCCTCGATATTCCGACGCGACAATGATCCCACCCAAAATCGTCCGACGGGAAAGAAAGCGTTAACCGATTAACGCATCGTTGTCCTCACTTAAGCCGTCGGCAATGTTTCTGGCGCATGCAGGACGACCGGGAGCTGTTGCATGCGATTTGGACGGAGCAAAGGGAAGGCCGAGCGGCGGCTCTGGCGGCTGTCGGCCAAGCTGCTGATCGCCTCCTCCATTGTCACCGTGATCGGCTTTTCCGGCATCTGTGCCAGCGTCATGCTCGATATGCGGCGCGGCGAGGAAACGTTGGCGCGGCAGTCCCTGGAGAATCTCGCCTCCGGCATCGATTCGGATATCAGCCGCAACATCGAGGTCTATGACCTCTCGCTGCGCGCGGTCGCCAGCAACATGGTGATGCCGGAGCTGAAGGGCGTCTCCAAGCCGATCCTGCACCTGATCCTGTTCGACCATGCGGCGACCGCGAAGCATTTCGGCGCGATCGAGGTGTTTGACACGCAAGGCAGGCTGACCGCGGACGCCTCGACGCTCGACCCGCTGCCCGAGAACCGCGCCGACGAGCCATTTTTCCAGGCCCATCGCGACAATCCCGATGCCGGTCTCTACATCAGCGCGCCGACGCTGCATCGCGGCGCCTATTCGATCGTGCTGAGCCGCCGCATCACGGGCGACGACGGCAGCTTCCGAGGCGTGGTCGCGGGCTCGATCCGCTTCACCTATTTCCACGAACTGTTCGGCCGGCTGCAGCTCGGCGAAGGCGACACCATTTGCGTGCTGCGCCACGACCGCACCATCATCATGCGTCGTCCGTTCAATCTCGACGTCATCGGCAAGAAGCTCGGCGACTTGCCACGCGGCAAGGTGCCTACGATGGGACAGGACACCGTCTATTCCGGATTGGGTCCGGTGGATGACGTCCCGCGCCTTTACGTCCGGGGCCCCGGCACCAGCCCGCTCCTCGTCATCGTCGGCAAACCGGTGAGCGATATTTTCGACCTGTGGCGCACCGAGGTAATCCGGATCGGCGCGCTCGTGATGGCGCTGATCGTGTTCGTGCTGGCGGTGACAATGTTCCTTGCGCGCGAAATCCGCCGCCGCGCCCAGGCCGAGGACAAGCTCGAGGAGCTCGCCACCACCGACGCGCTGACGGGCCTGAGGAACCGGCGCAAGTTCGACGAAGTCATCGACAGCGAATGGCGCCGCGCGCTCCGCCACAAGACGCCGCTGTCGCTGATGATGATCGATGCGGACCACTTCAAGACCTATAACGACACCTACGGGCACCAGGCCGGCGACCAGGTGCTGGTCGGGATCGCGATCTGCATCTCGGATTCGGTCAAGCGCGCCGGCGACTGCGCCGCGCGCTACGGCGGCGAGGAATTCGCCGTGCTGCTGCCGGGCACCGATGCTGCCGATGCCATGACGGTGGCCGAGACCGTCCGCCGCAAGGTGCAGGGCTGGTCGGACGAACCGGTGATATCCACGGTGAGCATCGGCATTGCGAGCCTCACGCCGACGGCCGCAATCGACTGGCCGCAATTCGTCAACGCCGCCGACAAGGCGCTCTACGCCGCCAAGGCCGCCGGGCGCAATTGCTGCGTGATGGCGAAGATGCCGGCCGTTTCGCTCGCGGCTTAATTCAGCGCGCCGCACTCATCACCGTCATTGCGAGCGAAGCGAAGCAATCCAGACCGGTGCCGCGGAGGCATTCTGGATTGCTTCGTCGCTGACGCTCCTCGCAATGACGGTTGAACAGGCGCCGTCGCCTATTTCTCCAGATACTTCTTCATCTCGGCGCGCAGGCCGTCGCGCAGATCCGCGCGCGCCATGCCGTAGGCGATGTTGGCGCGGAGGAAGCCGGCCTTCGAGCCGCAATCATGCCGCTCGCCTTCGAATTCGACGGCGTAGAAGTTTTGCGTCTTGTTGAGCCCGATCATGGCATCGGTCAGCTGGATTTCGCCGCCCGAACCGCGCTCCTGCGTCTCCAGGATCTTGAAGATTTCAGGCTGCAGGACGTAGCGCCCAGTAATGGAAAAATTCGACGGTGCGGTGCCCTTAGGCGGCTTCTCCACCATGCTGGCAACCTCGAACATGGTGGTGTGCAGAGGATGGCGCGGGCCGACGCCGCAAATGCCGTATTGATGCGTCAGATGTGCAGGAACCTCTTCCACCGCGATCAGGTTGGACTTTTCCGGCAGCTTGCTCGCCGCCGCGATCATCTGGGCGAGGCAGCCCGGCGTGTTAAGCACGAGTTCGTCCGGCAGCACCACCGCGAACGGCTCGTTGCCGACGATGTCGCGCGCGCACCAGACCGCGTGGCCGAGGCCGTGCGGCGCCTGCTGTCGGGTGAAGCTCATGGCGCCGGCCTCGGGCTGGTCGCGCGCCAGAATTTCCTGCTCGGCCTTCTTGCCGCGCGCGGCAAGCGTAGTGTCGAGCTCGAACACGCGGTCGAAATGATCCTCGATCACACCCTTGTTGCGGCCGGTGACGAAGACGAAATGCTCGATGCCGGCTTCCCTGGCCTCTTCGACCACGTATTGGATCAAGGGCTTGTCGACGATGGTCAGCATCTCCTTGGGCATCGCCTTGGTGGCGGGCAGGACACGGGTGCCGAGACCGGCGACGGGGAAGACGGCTTTGCGGATTTTCATGGGAGCTTTGAGGTAAGCTAGAGGGAAACGCGGGATTGGTTGGTAGCGCCTTTTTGGTCGGGCCACAAAGGCGGCGTGTCGATAGCCCTAACGCGCAAAGTCGCTTTTGTTAATCTATTGGAAACCGTGGACAGGCCTCCTGAAAGCCTGAATTTCCGGGCAGCGGGTGGGACATGACGCCTCAGATGGAACCCTTGGCGAAGGCGCTCGCGGCCGTGCTGGTCGCAGCCAGCCTGCTGGCGAGTCCGGCCTGTGCCCAGCAATCGGGCAACGGGCTGCCGAACCTGTTCGGCGGCATCTTCTCCGGCCCAAAATCCGACGCGCCGCCGCAGCAGCCGGCCGTGCCCGGCAACACCGGCCCGATCCCCTGGAGCGGCGAGGACGGCGCCTCCGGCCATCCCCTGATGACCGCGAGCGCAATCCGCGAGGCCGCCGCCAATTTCAACAATTGCGTCGCCGGGATGTGGCCGGATGCCGCACGGCGCAACATCTCGCGCGAGAGCTTCGAGCGCTTTACCGCGGGGCTGACGCCGGATTTGCGCATCATGGACCTGATGGACGCGCAACCGGAGTTCACCAAGTCGATCTGGGACTATCTCGACATTCTCGTGAACGACAACCGCCTCGCCAAGGGCAAGGAGACGCTGGCCAAATACAAGCCGCAGTTCGACGCGATGGAAAAAGCCTACGGCGTCGATCGCAACATCGTCGCGGCGATCTGGGGGATCGAATCGAATTACTCGACCCAGATCGGCGACCGCAGCGTACTGCAATCGACCGCGACGCTTGCCTGCATCGGCCGACGCCAGGCCTATTTCAAGGACGAATTCCTCTCCGCGCTCGAGATCCTGCATCACGGCGATCTCAAGCCCGAACAGATGCACGGCTCCTGGGCCGGCGCGTTCGGCGCGACGCAATTCATGCCGACCGCGTTCAAGCGCTACGCGGTCGATGCCGACGGCGATGGCCGCCGCGACGTCGTCGACGATCCAGACGACCTGATCGCTTCGACTGCCAACAATCTGAAGAAGGACGGCTGGCAGACCGGCCAGAGCTGGGGCTACGAGGTCTCGGTGCCGCAGGGTTTCAACTACATGCTGGCCGACCGCGCCAAGCCGCTTACCTTCGCGGAGTGGCAGCATCTCGGCGTCGTGCGCGCCAACAACCAGCCCTTCCCGAACCCCAACGACAAGGCCTATCTGCTGGCGCCGGCGGGTGCCTCGGGTCCAGGCTTCCTGATGATGCAGAATTTCCGCGTGATCATGAAATACAATCCGGCCGAGGCCTACGCGCTCGCCATCGGCCATTTCGCCGACCGCTTGCGTGGCGGGCAGCCCTTCGTGCAACCCTGGCCCCGTCAGGAGCGCGAATTGTCGCGGGCGGAGCGACTTGAACTGCAGCAGCTTCTCGCCCAGCGCGGCTTCTACAAGGGCACGCCGGACGGCCAGTTCGGCGGTGAAACAAGGCAGGCGCTGCGCAGCTTCCAGGCGTCCATCGGCGCTCCGGCGGATGGATTCGCCACCGCGACCATGCTCGAACAGCTCCGGGGCCGCTAGAGGCCCCCTTTGGCGCCCGAAATAACCCTGAAAACCACGTTTTCATCGCGACCTTGACGGGTGCGGCCGGGCCGGTTTTATGGCAAGGAATTTGCCCGCTTGCGGCCTGATTCCGCTATTATGTTATTGTCGTTTCCCGACGCGACCGAGCCGCATGATCAAGCCGCCGTCATTCCTGAAGATCTTCACCGAGCCCGGCCCCCTGGTCGTGCTTGGCGTGACGATTGCGTTGCTCGTCGGCATCGTGGCGCCTGCGTCCGCGCAATTCTTCAATTTCGGCAATTTCGGCGGGCCGGCGCGGCCGGCGCCGCGCAGCGGCGGCTTCGGCGGAGGTGGGGGCTTGTTCGGCGATTTCTTCTCGCCGTACCAGCAGCAGGCGCCGAAACGTGTCTACCAGGATTTCTCCAAGGCGCCGCCTCCGGAGAAGCGCGAGACCGCGCCCGAGCGCAACGTAATGGTGTTGGGCGACGGCATGGCCGACTGGCTCGCCTATGGCCTGGAAGACGCCTATGTCGAACAGCCCGACATGGGCGTGATCCGCAAAGCGAAGAACACCTCCGGACTGATCAAATATCAGCCCAAGGGCGAGCCGGCCGATTGGGCCGCCGCTGCGAAAGGCATTCTGACGGCCGAAAATCCCGATGTCGTCGTCATCATGCTCGGCATCAACGACCGCGTGGCGCTGCGCGAGCCGGCGTCCGAAAAGGGCGACAAGGACAAAGACAAGGAAAAATCGGCAGACAAGAAAAACCCGAAGAAGGACGCCCGCGGCAAGCCTTCTTCCGATAGCAAGCCTTCTTCCGATAGCAAGCCTTCCGATAACAAGTCTTCCGATAACAAGACCGCCGAACCCAAGCCGGAGACAAAGCCCGACGACAAGGCGACCGACACCGAGCTCGATGACGCCGACAATGCCGATGCACCGCCCGCTCCCGCGCCGGAAAAGGCCGCGCGTTCGCCGAACGGCCTTTACGAATTCCGCGACGATCGCTGGGTCGAGCTCTACTCGAAGAAGATCGAGGAGATGATCGCGGTCGTCAAAGCCAAGGGCGTGCCGGTAATCTGGGTCGGCCTTCCCGCGATCCGCGGACCGAAGGGCCCCTCGGACATGCTGTTTTTGGATTCGCTCTATCGCGAAGCCGCAGGCAAGGCCGGCATCACCTATGTCGACGTCTGGGACGGCTTCGTCGACGAGCGCGGCTTGCTGCTGCAAAAGGGGCCCGACTTCGAAGGCCAGATCCGCCAGCTCCGCTCCTATGACGGCGTCTATTTCACCAAGCCCGGCGCCCGCAAGCTCGCGCACTATGTCGAGCGCGAGATCACCCGCCTGCTCGCGGCGCGTTCGGGCCCGATCGCGCTGCCGACCGAGCCCGCGACGCCCGACGCGAATGCCGTGCCCGGGCAGCCCGCGCCGCGTCCACTCGCCGGACCGATCCTGCCGCTGGTCGCGGCCAGCGTGAACAGCGATCAACTGCTCGGCGGTCCCGGCACGCGGCCTGCCGCGGTCGATGCGCTCGCCGCCCGCACGCTGGTCAAGGGAGAGCCGCTCGCTCCGCCGGCCGGCCGCGCCGACGATTTCGCCTGGCCCCGCCGCGAAGTCGGACGCGAACAGGCCAAGGGCGATGTGCCCGTCGCCAACGCGAACCCGGGCGGCCCCGTCGCCAATCCGGGCGTGCCGCCGGGTGCACCGGGCGTGCCCAACGCAGCACTTGCGCCGCCGAAACCGCCGCCGGCGAAGAAACCGGCGCAGGCTCCTCCGTTCGGCAATTTCTTCGGCTTCGGAAATACCGCGCCACCGCCTCCGCGCCAGGCGCCTCCCGCCGCCACGGCAGATCATACCGGGCGCGCCGCGTCCGCCGGCCGCCGTCGGCCGCTCGGCCTCGGTGCAGTAAACGCGATTACAAGATCAATCCGCCGTCGACCACGAGGGTCTGGCCGACGATGTAGGACGACAGCGGCGAGGCCAGGAACAGCGCCGCGCCGGCCATGTCCTGCGGCGTGCCGAGCCGCCGCAGCGGAATCCGCGACAGCGCGCCCTCAAGGCGCTTCGGATTTGATGTCGTCACCCTGGTCATCTTGGTATCGACCAGCCCCGGCGCGATGCCGTTGACGCGGATGCCGTCTTCCGCCCAGGCTTCCCCCAGCGTGCGCGTGAGCCCGACCGCGCCGGTCTTGGATGCGTTATAGGCGGGATTGCCCATGGTCGAATGATAGGCCGCGGTCGAGCTCACGATGATCAGCGAGCCCTTGGCCTGCCGCAGCAGCGGATGAAACTTCGCGGCACAGGCCATCAGGCTCATCAGATTCACCTCGAGCACGGCGCGAAATCCCTTCATCTCGAATTCGCCGCGGCGATAGATCACCGCGCCCTGCGCCAGCACCAGCACGTCGAGCCGCCCGAAGGACGGGTTGAATTTCTCGATCGCCGCGGCGTCGCTGACATCGAGCCGGAAATAATCGAGGCCATCGAGATGCGACCCTTCGTCCGGCGAATAGTCGGAGGCGGATGCGCGCGTACCGCAGACCGCGACCCGCGCGCCTCTGGCGCGGAACGCCTGCGCGATGCCGTTGCCGATACCGCTGGAGCCGCCGACCACAAGCACCTGCCTGCCGCTGAAATCGAGCTCGTTCATCTCCATCCCTTCCCTGAACTGTTTGATCCGTCATAGGATCGGCGCGGGCCTTGTCAATCGGGTTCATGCGCGGGGGAATGTCAGATGTCCGAATACAAGCAACTCAGCCGCTCGGTGAAGGGATTGACGGTGCTCGTCACGGGCGCAGCCAGCGGCATGGGCCGCGCCACGGCGCGCGTGTTCGCGGCCGAGGGCGCCAATGTCGCGGTGACCGACCTGTCGGCCGACGGCACCGGGGCGGTCGCGGATGAAATCACGGCGAGCGGCGGGAATGCAAAGGCCTGGGCGCTCGACGTCGCCGATCGCGATGCGATCAATCGTGTCGTCAACGAGGCCGCCGCGCATTTCGGCGGCCTCGACATCATCGTCAACAATGCCGGCATCTCGGTGCGCGTCGCCCTCGACGATCCCGGCTATGAGGAGGCATGGGCGAAAGCGATCGCCGTGATGCTGACGGCGCATCCGCGCATCATCCGCGCCGCGCTTCCCTTTTTGCGCAAGTCGAAATCGCCGCGCATCGTCAATATCGCTTCCACCGAAGCGCTGGGCGCGACCGCGCTGCACAGCCCCTACTCCGCCGCCAAGGGCGGCGTCACCAGCCTGACCCGATCGCTTGCGGTCGAACTCGGCCGCGAAGGCATCACCGTCAATTGCATCTGCCCGGGCCCGATCCGCACCGCGATCACCGACCGGATCCCGGAAGACCACAAGGCCATCTACGCCAAGCGCCGCACTGCGCTCGGCCGCTATGGCGACCCGGAGGAAGTCGCGCACATGACCTTGAGCCTGTGCCTGCCTGCCGCTTCCTTCCTGACCGGCGCCGTCATTGCCGTGGACGGCGGCTTGATGGCGCGGAATGCGTAAGCCAGCCATGCTGCCGGAGCGTTGACATCGCCTTGGTCCGGAGTAGCCTTTGGCGCAAATCGAGCGGGATAACCGCCCTTTCTCGGCTGGAGAAAACGGCTCAGGAGTCAAGGTGATGGCAATTGCGATCCGGCAGCTTCACAAGCATTTTGTCGGCGAGGTTTCAGGCATCGATCTGCGCAAGCCGCTGACCAAAGCGGAAGCGGTCGAGATCGAAGCCGGCATGGACAAATATGCCGTGCTGGTATTCCACGGCCAGGACATCACCGACGACCAGCAGATGGCGTTTGCGCTGAATTTCGGCGAGCGTGAGAACCCGCGCGGCGGCAACATCACCAAGGAGAAAGACTACCGCCTCGGCTCCGCCGGGCTCAATGACGTCTCCAACCTCGGCAAGGACGGCAAGCCGCTGCCCAAGGACCATCGCACCCATCTGTTCAATCTCGGCAACTGCCTGTGGCACTCCGACAGCTCGTTCCGACCGATTCCCGCAAAGTTCTCCCTGCTGTCGGCGCGCTTGGTCAACCCGAAGGGCGGCAACACCGAATTCGCCGACATGCGCGCGGCCTATGACGCGCTCGACGACGAGACCAAAGCCGAGATCGAGGACATGATCTGCGAGCATTCGCTGATGTATTCGCGGGGCTCTCTCGGCTTCCTCGATTACACCGACGACGAGAAGCAGATGTTCAAGCCGGTGCTGCAGCGCCTGGTGCGCACTCACCCGGTGCACGGTCGCAAGTCGCTATATCTCTCCTCGCATGCCGGCGTCGTGCGCGGCATGAGCGTGCCGGAGGGACGGCTTCTCCTGCGCGATCTGACCGAGCACGCGACGCAGCCGGAGTTCGTCTACGTCCACAAATGGACGCTGCATGACCTCGTGATGTGGGACAACCGCCAGACCATGCACCGCGTGCGCCGCTACGACCAGTCGCAACCGCGCGACATGCGCCGCGCGACGGTGGCGGGCACCATGCCAACGGTGGCGCAGGAGGCGGCGGAGTAACGACTCGCCGTCATTGCGAGGAGCAACGCGACGAAGCAATCCATGTTTCCGCTGACTGCGAGATGGATTGCTTCGCTTCGCTCGCAATGACGGCCATAGATCGCTACTTTCGCGGGACAGGCTATGCATGCCCCGCTTCGTTCGACAGCATGCCGGGATCGATGCCGATCTTGCGCAGCGCGCGGGTATATTTGTCGTCGACGTCGTCGCCGAACACGAGATCCGGATCGGCATCGCAATGCAGCCAGCCATTGCCCTGGATTTCGTTCTCGAGCTGTCCCGGATGCCAGCCGGCATAGCCGAGGGCGAGGATCGCGTGCTTCGGGCCCGCGCCCCTGGCGATCGCTTTGAGGATATCGACGGTGGCCGTGAGGCAGATGCCGTCGGCGATGCGTAGCGTCGCATCCTTGATGTAGAAATCGCCGGAATGCAGCACGAAGCCGCGGCTGGTATCGACCGGGCCGCCCTGCAGCACCTTCATGCTCTCGGCGTTTTCCGGCAGCTTGATCTGGTCGGTCTTGGGGATGATCTTGAGCTGCACCAGGAGCTCCGGAAAGTCGATGCTGCCCGCCGGCCGGTTCACCATGATACCCATGGCGCCGTCGGCGGAATGCGCGCACATATAGATCACCGATCGCTCGAAGCGCGGATCGCCCATCACGGGCATCGCAATCAGGAGCTGGCCATCGAGATAGCGGCGCTCCGACGCATTGTCGGTCGTGCCGGCAGGCTTGCCCGTACCGGTTGGCTTGGCGCGAAGTTCGCCCGGTTTTTTGCCTTGAGGGTCCATCCGCAAAGCACTCTCATGTTCGACCACATCCTGATATTGGGTCGCGGTCCTGTCAATCAACCTTGGGGGCATACGCTCACAAGCAATTCAATGGTTCACCCCACCCTCAGCCTGTAAAGACGTTCCATGACCGTCATAGTTCCAGCCCGCGCCGTGCTCGGCCTTGCCGCAACCCTGGTTGCGTCCTCTATTGTGGCGGAAGCTCGCGCCCAGGATGCCTCCCCCTGGCAAAAAGACGGCCATTCGGCGGTTCGCCTGCTCGCGGGCTCGCGCAACGGCGCGGTGCTGCTGGGCGGTATCGCCTTCCAGTTGCAGCCGGGCTGGAAGACATATTGGCGCACCCCCGGCGATTCCGGCGTGCCGCCAAGATTTGATTTCTCGAAATCCGACAATGTCGAAGCGGTGACGGTGTTGTGGCCGGCGCCACTGAAATTCGACGACGGCGCCGGAGGCGTGTCGCTGGGATACCACGACAACATCGTGCTTCCTTTGCGGATCGTTCCCAGGAATGTCGACAAGCCGGTGACGCTGCGCGCCGAGATCAACTATGCCGTGTGCGAGAAGCTTTGCATTCCGGTCGATGCAAGTGCGGAGCTTTCATTCAAGAGCGTGGCCAGCACCGAGGACAGCGCACTGTTCGCGGCGCTCGATACGGTTCCGAAGCCCGCCAGTATCGGCGATCCCAATCCGCTCACCATTCGTGACGTCAAACGCGAAGGCAAAACCGAGGTGCTGGTCGACGTGGTCGCGCCCGATGAGCGGGCCGTCAATCTTTTCGTCGAAGGCCCGACGCCGGACTGGGGCCTTCCGGTCCCGAAGCCGGTCGAGCACAGCCCGCCGGGCGTGAAGCGCTTCTCGTTCCTGCTCGACGGCGTGCCGCCCGGCGTGAATCCCGACGGCGCGGCGCTGAAGCTCACGCTCGTCGGCGCCGACCGCTCCTACGAGTTCAATATCAATTTGAACTGACGCTTGCCTTGGTCGCGGCCAAGCGAAGCGCGAGCCGGAATGACACCGCCGCCCAACCGAATCTTAACGAATGGTTGATAGATCGGACCGTCGCCGCCGCTGCGGCATTCGTCCGGGATTCCGCTGTGGCTACCATCGATGCTGAACCTGCAACTGCTCTGCCGAACGGCCTTTTTGCACGCCTGAAGGCGAAGCTCGCCGGCGGTCCGAGCGAAGCCTCGGTGACGCGGCGGCTTGCCGGCACCATCGTCATCATCCGCGTGCTCAGCGCGGCGCTGGCCTATCTCTCGCAGATCCTGCTCGCACGCTGGATGGGCGGCTCGGACTACGGCACCTATGTCTATGTCTGGACCTGGGTGCTGCTGCTCGGCAGCATGATGGATTTCGGCATATCGGCGTCCGCGCAGAAGATCATCCCGGAATACCGCACCGGCGGCGAGCACGCGCTGCTCCGCGGCTTCCTCTCCGGCAGCCGCTGGATGACGTTTGCGGTATCGTCCGCCGTTTCCCTCCTGCTCGCCGGTCTCGTGAAATCGCTGTCGCCGTGGATGGAAGCCGGCGCCATCGTCCCGCTCTATGTCGGCTGCCTGACCCTGCCGGCATTCGTCGTCGCCAACACCCAGGACGGCATCGCGCGCGCGCATGACTGGATGCGGCTCGGCCTGATGCCGCAATTCATCGTGCGCCAGACGCTGATCATCGGCTTCACGGCGGGCGCGCTTGCGCTCGGCTTCAATCTCGGTGCGACCGCCGCGATGATCGCAAGTGCCGCGGCGGTGTGGATCGCCATGATCGGCCAGATGATCGCGCTCAACCGCCGCCTCGCCGCCCATTTCGAGCCGGGCAAGAGAGCCTACGACTTCCGCGGCTGGCTTGCGATCTCGCTGCCGATCCTGCTGGTCGAGAGTTTTTATCTTCTGCTCTCCTACACCGACGTGCTGGTGCTGCAGCAGTTCCGCTCCCCCGAGGAGGTCGGCGTCTACTTCGCGGTGGTGAAGACGTTGGCGCTGGTGTCATTCATTCACTACGCGATGTCGGCGACGACGGCGCATCGCTTTGCCGAATACAACGCGCTCGGCGACAAGGCGCGGCTGTCGGCCTATGTCGCGCATGCGATCAACTGGACGTTCTGGCCGTCGCTGGCCGCGACCATTGCGCTGCTCGCGATCGGCAAGCCGCTGCTCTGGCTTTTCGGGCCGCAATTCACCGTCGGCTACGACATCATGTTCGTCGCCGCCATCGGACTCGTGGTGCGCTCGGCGATCGGCCCGATCGAGCGCCTGCTCAACATGCTCGGCCATCAGCATATCTGCGCGCTGGCCTACGCGCTCGCCTTCGCGATGAATGTCGTGCTGTGCGTCATTCTGGTACCGCGGTTCGGCGGCCACGGCGCGGCCGCGGCGACCTCGCTCTCGCTGACATTCGAGACGGTCTTGCTGTTCTGGATCGTGCGCCGCCGCCTCGGCCTGCACGTGCTCGCCTTCGGAAAATAGCCAACAAAGCGCGCCTTTTGCACGCTTGCGGGCATATCTTGCGGGCAATGATGCATTTTTGCGCATTTCGCGGTCCAACCCTGGCAGAACGGCGATTCCGCACTTGCGCGTGCGAGGGATGAAAATCACCACTGCGGTCTGGCGCACGGATGAATCATTCTTATTTTCCATGCTGCATTGCGGCCATGAGTCCATCGCCCTTAGATAGCCGCAGAGCGAACCTAACATTGCGGGAATATGATTGATCCGCTCTATGTTGCTTCCGGCTTTGGCGTCGGCCTGCTCGTCGGAATGACGGGTGTCGGTGGCGGCTCGTTGATGACGCCGCTCCTGATTCTGCTGTTTGGCATTCATCCCTCGACCGCGGTCGGCACCGACCTGCTCTATGCCGCCGCCACCAAAACCGGTGGCAGCGTGGTGCATGGGCTTTCGCGCAGCATTCACTGGCCCGCCGTGATCAGGCTGGCCTGCGGCAGCATCCCGGCGGCCATCCTCACGCTGGTCCTGATGTGGCAATTCAATCTCGACACCGCCGCCCAACGCAGCGTGGTCAATCTGGTGCTGTGCTTTGCGCTGCTGCTCACCGCCACGTCGCTGATCTTCCGCAAGTCGATCCTGGATCGCTATCGTTCGCGCATGGAGCGCCTTGACGCGACCACGACCACGGTGGCGACGGTGCTGACGGGCGCAGCGCTCGGCGTGCTGGTATCGATTTCGTCCGTCGGCGCCGGCGCGGTCGGCGTCACGGCGCTGCTCCTGCTCTACCCTCGCCTGCCGATGGCGACCATCGTCGGCTCCGACATCGCGCATGCGGTGCCGCTGACGCTGGTGGCGGGCGCCGGACACTGGGCGCTCGGCACCGTCGACTGGCACCTGATGGGCGTGCTCCTGCTGGGCTCGCTGCCCGGCATCGTGATCGGCAGCTATTGCGCGGTCCGCGTGCCGCAGACCGTGCTGCGCGTCGCGCTCGCCGCGATTTTGCTGGTGGTGGCCGGCAAGATCGGCTCGGAAGAACTGAAATTGTCGACGACGCCGGTCCTGGCTTCTAGCCACAGCACCGGACGATAATTCGAAGGCCTCGCGGCCGTTGGAAATTTCATCGCTGCGGGAAATAGTACCCGCATGACGGGAACGGAACTGAAAAATCTGCTAGAGCGCATTCAGGCTTGGCCCGAAGAGGCGCAAAACGAACTGGTTGCTGTCGCCGACCAGATTGAAAGCGAGTTACGGAGCGATCATTCCGCGAGCCGCGAAGAGTTACAGGCAATTGACGCTGCGATGGCGTCTATTGACGCGGGTGAATTTGCAACTGACGATGAAGTGTCGGCCGCCTTTGCGAAATTTCGATCCGCAAGAGGCTTGTCTATTCTCGGCGAGCGTTGGCGGATATTGAAGCAATTGCGACCTATTATTCAGCGAATGCCAGCCCGGCAGTTGCCCAGTCCATCGAGCGCCGATTCATTGACGTCATCGAGCGCATCCGACGAGCGCCGGAGTCTGCGCCGCGGGTGACGTAGCGCTCTCAGGTGAGAGTGGCGTCCGTAACTCGTTATCCATTTCGAATTTTTTACCGGATGCGCGAGGATATGATCGATATCCTGCACATCCGCCACATCTCTCGGCGGCCAGTTACCTTTGAGTAGCCCCACGGATGGGTTGAACGTTTGCGAAATCCATCGAAAAAAGAAGATGGGGTCTCGTTTTGCTTGACCCACCTTACAATTCTTGAAACAGCCGAACCTTACTCCGCCGTCCAGCCGCCGTCGATCGAGAGGTTGGCGCCGGTGATCTGCGCGGCGTCGTCGCCGCACAAAAACAGCGCAAGGGCTGCGACCTGCTCCGAGGTCACGAACTCCTTGGTCGGCTGCGCAGCGAGCAGCACGTCCTTGATGACCTGCTCCTTGGTCAGGTTGCGCGCCTTCATCGTCTCCGGGATCTGATGCTCGACCAGCGGCGTCCAGACATAGCCGGGCGAGATGCAGTTGCAGGTAATCTTGAACTGGGCGAGCTCGAGCGCGGCGGTCTTGGTGAGGCCGGCGATGCCGTGCTTGGCCGAGACATAGGCCGACTTGAACGGCGAGGCCACCAGCGAGTGCGCGGACGCCGTGTTGATGATACGGCCCCAGCCGCGCTTCTTCATGCCGGGAACGGTGGCGCGAATGCCATGGAACGCCGACGACAAATTGATCGCGATGATCGCGTCCCATTTCTCGACCGGGAATTCCTCGATCGGCGAGACGAACTGGATGCCGGCATTGTTGACCAGGATGTCGACCGAGCCGAAGGTCTTTTCGCCGGTCGCGATCATCTCGGCGATCTCGGCAGGCTTGGTCATGTCGGCCGAGGAATAGAGCGCCTTGACCTTGTAATCGGTCTCGATGGCGGAGCGCTCCTTCTCGATGTCGGCCGGCGCGCCGAAGCCGTTGATCACGACATTGGCGCCGGCGCCCGCGAAGGCGCGGGCGTACGCAAGCCCAATGCCGCTGGTCGAACCGGTCACCACTGCGTTCTTGCCTGTCAGCGTACCCATGTTTGCTTCACTCCTTTTTGCTGGCGGGAGCATCGTCCCCCGTCATGTCATAAGTCACCATGGTCTCCCCGGACTGCGGCCGTTCTAGCCATTCTTTGTGACGCATCGACAAATGCACGTCGCGGACGCCGGCGTTCCAGTGCTCGACCATGCCGACATGGGAGAAGTCGTAGTCCTTGGACGAGGACTCGTAGTTCTTGCTCTTGTAGATCAGGTGCACCACCGTGACGGTATTTTCCTTGGCGGCGTCGCGCAGGAAGGCCACCGACGGATCATCTTTCAGATGTTCCGGCAACTTGTCGATGAGGTCACGCACCGCCTTGCGGGCGTTGTGGATCTGCCGGTTCTTGTCGGTATTCATGCGGGTGCGGCTGGAATAGCGGATGTCCTTTTCGCGCTCGGCCGCCTCCAAAAGCGTCTCCGGCAGCTCGCCGCGGGCGCTGAAGAGATCGACCTGGAAGATCAGGAGATCGCGGTCGATCTCGGCATCCAGCACGAAGTCGAGCGGCGTGTTCGAGGCGATGCCGCCGTCCCAGTAATACTCACCGTCGATCAGGACCGCGGGGAAACCCGGCGGCAGCGCGCCGGAAGCCATGACATGCTCGGGCCCTATTTTCTTGCCGAGCCGCTTGAATTCGACATTGTCGAAATAGCGGAAATTGCCCGAGGTGACGCCGACCGCACCGACCGAGAGCCGGCATTTCAGATCGTTGATGCGGTCGAAATCGACCAGCCGCTCCAGCGTTCTCTTCAAGGGCGCGGTATCGTAATAACTGAGCGCCTGCGGGCTGCCCTGCGGCCACAATGGCGCCGGCGGAATCCGCGGCGTGAAGAAGCCGGGTACGCCGAAGGTCGCGATGATCGCGGCGGAAGTTTCGTTGAAGACCGTGCGGCTGCCGTCGCCCTTCAGCACGGGATGCCAGGGCACAGGCGACGACACCAGTTCCCAGAATTCCTTCAACCGATCGACGCGCTTTTCGGCATCGTTGCCGGCGATGATTGCGGCATTGATGGCGCCGATGGAGATGCCGGCAATCCATTCCGGCTCGAAGCCGCTGCGGCACAGCGCCTGAAAGGCGCCGGCCTGGTAGGAGCCGAGCGCACCGCCCCCCTGCAAGACCAGGACGCGCCTGGCGCTGGCAGGGGTGCTCGCACCGTCGGGTGGGGTGTGATCCATGATGTCCATCGCTCGGATATGTCTGTTGAAGCGTCGCGTCAGTTCACGATGACGTCAACCAGCGGAAACCAATGACTTAGCGCGCCAGCATCAGCCGCGGTCAGTAGACGCCAAAATCAGGGTCCAGAACACTTTGTATTTGGTATTGGGTGCATAGCTGGCGGCTATGCCTAATTTTGTGACACCGCTTTTCAGCATGTTGGCCTTGTGCGGAGGCGAGTCGCGCCAACCGGAAAAGGCTTCCGCCAGCGTGTGATAGCCCGCCGACACATTTTCGACCGCCACGGTGGCCGGATAGCCGCCGGCGGCAAGCCGCCTGGCGAGCGGCGCCTTCACGTCATGATCGAGCTTGTTCTGGGCCGCCATCGTCCCCGACTGGGCCTCTGCCAACCGCATCAGGTCGGGATCGATGATCACGGCCCCGAGCCCGTTGTTCTGGCGGTATTGCGAGATCATCGAGGCCGCAGCGGCCGGATCGAGCTTCGCACCGGGCTCGGCCATGTTGACATACATGGCCGGCGTCCCGACTGGAGCCTCCGACGCACAGCCCGCGAGCAATAATGTTACTGTTAATGCGGCCGCGACGCGCATGAGATGAATCAGCCCCCAATGAGGGGCCGTTGTTGCATACCAACCGTGGCTGAAAGGTGAACGGGACAAAATTTGATTGTCATTCCGGGACGCGTAGCGAACTGAGGTGCGCAATTGCGCCCCTGAGAATCTCGAGATTCCCCGATGCGCAATTGCGCATCCGAGGTCTGGTGCCGGCGCATCATCCCGGAATGACGAAGGTTTATGCGGCAAATATCCGGTAACGACGGGGATTGAGGCCGACGACCTCGCCTGCCCTCAGTTCCCGGTCGCGGGGCGCATCGATCTCGATCACGGTTTTTCCGTGCGACAGCACGACTTCGGCGCGCTGGACAGGACCGAAACTGCGGACATGCATGATCTCGCCCTGAAAGGCGCCGGCGCCGGCCGGGCCTATCTGCATGTCGTGGCGGCGGACGAACAGCCTTGAATCGCCGGACCTCACACCGTCGGCCGCGAGGCTGAGCTTCTCGCCACCGAGTTGCACGCCGCCATCAGCGACCTGCACCGGCAGCTCGATCAATTCACCGATAAAGCCATGCACGAACGCGCTGGCTGGACTGTCATAGACTTCGGCTGGCGTCCCGACCTGCTCGATACGGCCCTTGTCCATCACCACCACGCGGTTGGCGACCTCAAGCGCCTCCTCCTGGTCATGGGTGACGAAAATCGACGTCACGTTGATCTCATGATGCAGCGAGCGCAGCCATTGCCGCAGCTCCTTGCGTACCTTGGCGTCGAGCGCGCCGAAGGGCTCGTCGAGCAGGAGGATGCGAGGCTCGATCGCGAGCGCGCGCGCAAGCGCAATGCGCTGACGCTGGCCACCAGACAACTGGCTCGGATAGCGGTTGGCAAGCCAGTCGAGCTGCACGAGATCGAGCAGTCCCTTGACGCGGGCCCGGATGCCGGCCTCGTCCTTCCGGATCGCGCGTGGCTGCACGCGTAGGCCGAACGCGACGTTCTCGAACACCGTCATATGCCGGAACAAGGCGTAGTGCTGGAACACGAAGCCGACATGGCGCTCGCCGGCCTTGCGCAGCAGCGCATTCTCGCCGTCGAAATAGACTTCGCCGGAATCCGGCCAGTCGAGGCCGGCAATGATCCGAAGCAGCGTGGTCTTGCCCGAACCGGACGGTCCAAGCAACGCCAGCAATTCGCCGTCGGCCACCCGGAGATCGACGTCATCCAGCGCGGCAAAGGCGCCGAACTTCTTGACGAGATTCCTGACTTCAATGGTCATCGGGCAATTTCCCTTCGTCCAGGTGCCGCTCCAGGATGGTCTTGGCGACCAGCGTGATCAGCGCCAGCATGGCGAGCAGCGAGGCGATCGCGAACGACGCGACGAACTGGTATTCGTTGTAGAGGATCTCGACCAGCAGCGGCATGGTGTTGGTCTCGCCGCGGATGTGGCCTGAGACGACCGACACCGCGCCGAACTCACCCATCGCGCGCGCGTTGCACAGGAGCACGCCGTAGAGCACGCCCCATTTGATATTCGGCAGCGTAACGCGGAAGAAGGTCTGCAGGCCGGATGCACCGAGGGAGATCGCCGCTTCCTCTTCCTGCGTGCCCTGCTCCTGCATCAGCGGAATCAGCGCACGCGCCACGAAGGGGAAGGTCACGAACAGCGTCGCCAGCGTCATGCCGGGTACGGCAAACAGGAGACGGATGTTGTGGCTGGCAAGATAAGGGCCGAAAAACCCCTGAGCGCCGAACAGCAGCACGAAGACGAGACCCGAGATCACCGGGCTCACGGAAAAAGGCAGGTCGATCAGCGAGACCAGAAAGGTCTTTCCCCGAAATTCGAACTTGGCGATCGCCCAGGCCGCGACCAACCCGAACACCAGGTTGAGGCCCACCGAAATCGCCGCGATCAGAAGCGTGAGCCTGATCGCCGACAGCGCCTCTGGATTGCCGAGCGCCGTGACGTAGGCACTGACGCCCCTGGAAAACGCCTGCGCGAACACGACAACCAGCGGCAGCACCACGAAGATGCTGAGGAAAGTCACGGCCACGCCGATGATGGCGATGCGTACGGCTCTGGGCTCGGTGCGCGGATCGTCGTGAAGCGCGGACAGGCGGGCGTTTTCCTTTGGATAGGTGAGCACCAGAGAATGCGGCAATTCCATTGTCATGGCCAGCCCCTAAAGCGCCGGGACGCGGGTCTGCGCCCAGCGCTGCAACCGGTTGACCGCAAAGATGATCAGGAACGAAGCGACCAGCATCACGACCGCAATCGCGGTCGCGTCCGCGTAACGAAACTCCGACAGCCTGATCACGATCAACAGCGGCGCGATCTCGGAGACGTTGGGCAGATTGCCGGCGATGAAGATCACCGACCCGTATTCGCCGACGGCGCGCGCGAACGCGAGCGCAAAGCCCGTGAGCAGCGCCGGCGTGAGACTGGGCAGGATCACCCGCGCGACGATGTGCCGGCGGTTGGCGCCAAGGCTCGCGGCCGCCTCCTCGATCTCCGGATCGAGGTCGATCAGCACGGGCTGCACGGTGCGCACGACAAAGGGAATGCCGATGAAGATCATCGCGATGAAAATCCCGATCGGCGTGAAGGCGACCTTGACGCCGAGGGCGGCGAGCGGCGCGCCCAGAAAGCCCTTCTCCGCGAACAGCGCGCTCAGCGCGACGCCTGCGACCGCGGTCGGAAGCGCAAAGGGAATATCGACGATGGCGTCGAACAGCCGCCGGCCCGGAAAGCGATAACGCACCAGCGCCCAGACGATGATCGTTCCCATCACCAGGTTGACGCAGGCCGCGGCGAACGCCAATCCGAACGACGTCTTCAACGCGTTCAGCGTCCGGCGGCTGGCCAGGATGCTCCAGAACTGGTCGGGACTGAGCTCGAAGGAGCGGATGAACAGGCCCGCCAGCGGAATCAGCACGATCACGGACAGCCAGGTCAGCGTCAGCCCCATGGTGAGGCCGAAACCCGGCAGCGTACTGCGTCGTATCGCGATCGCGCTCACAAGGCCCCCGGATGCCCTCGCATCAGTTCTTGCGTCAATCCTTGCCGTCAGTTCTTGTAAATCTGATCGAAAATGCCGCCTTCTCCGAAATGATCCTTCTGCGCCTTGGTCCAACCACCAAAAACGTCGTCGATGGTGAAGAGTTCGACTTTGGCGAAGGAATTTTCATATTGCTTTGCGATCTCCGGATCGCGCGGACGATACGAATTGCGCGCGGCGATTTCCTGTCCATCCTTTGTATACCAGTACTTCAGATATGCCTCCGCGGCGGCACGCGTGCCCTTTTTGTCGGCAACGGTGTCGACGACGGCGAGCGGCGGCTCGGCCAGGATCGATGCCGGCGGCGCGACGATCTCGAACTTGTCCTGGCCGAATTCGCGCAGCGCCAGGAAGGCTTCGTTCTCCCAGGCGATCAGCACGTCGCCGACGCCGCGCTCGACGAAGGTGACCGTGGAGCCGCGCGCGCCGGTATCGAGCACCGGAACGTTTTGATAAAGATCGGCGACAAATTTCTTCGCTTTTTCAGCCGATCCGAACTTCTTCTGCGCAAAACCCCAGGCCGCGAGATAGTTCCAGCGCGCACCGCCCGAGGTCTTCGGGTTCGGCGTGATGACGGCAACGCCCGGCTTGATCAGGTCGTCCCAATCCTTGATGGATTTCGGGTTGCCCCTGCGCACCAGGAACACGATGGTCGAGGTGTAGGGCGAGGCATTCAATGGCAGCCGCTTTTGCCAATCCGTGGCGAGGAAGCCTTTCGCGGCGATCGCGTCGATGTCATAGGCGAGCGCCAGCGTGACGACATCGGCCTGCAGACCATCGATCACCGCACGCGCCTGCGCGCCGGAACCGCCATGCGACTGCTTGATCTCGATGCTCTTGCCGGTTTCCTTCTGCCAGGCGGCGGCAAACGCCTTGTTGAATTCGGCATAGAGCTCGCGCGTTGGATCGTAGGATACGTTGAGCAACGTCACGTCGGCGGCATGCACCGAACCAACCCACAACAGCAACGCAAGCAACGGCACCACACGGCGGATCATGTCCATCTCCATTTGCCATGACGACCGCGTTGTCGTCGAAGCGTGCGGACATAACTCGGGGTCAAACGCGTTTAAGTCAACGAAACCGGATTTCTTTGTTCGCGGCGCGGCAGCGTCTTCGTGCTAGGAAGCGGTCGTCGTATGAATGCCGCATTCCGTCTTGCCGCGGCCGCGCCAGCGGCCCGCGCGCTCGTCCTCATTCGGCGCGGTCCGGCTCGTGCAAGG
Source organism: uncultured Alphaproteobacteria bacterium (assembly GCA_963831505.1). Lineage (GTDB taxonomy): Bacteria > Pseudomonadota > Alphaproteobacteria > Rhizobiales > Xanthobacteraceae > Bradyrhizobium. The sequence goes on from CAWHQY010000019.1 coordinate 119,685, forward strand.
CATACACCCGACGGAGCGGAACCCGGATGCGACAAGAGGATGCTGCGGCAGATTTGCACGCCCGAAAATTGCCGCGATCTCCTCGCGCGAGACGTTGGCGAAGGGATTGAACTTCAGACGCGCGCCATCTTCCTCGACGACCGAAATGGCGGCCCGCAGGCCGCCCTGGAATCGCTTGCGGCCGTTGATCCAGCCCGCGAACGGTTTTAGGGCGTGCGAGAGCGGCTCGACCTTCCGGATACGGCAGCAGGCATCGGGATCGGAGAACCACAGCTCGCGCTCGGGATCCTCGCGCGACAGCGTTTCTTCCGCAGGCTTGACGGAGCGGACGTCGCGAAGACCAAGCTTCCCGATCAGCGTGTCGCGATAGGCCAGCGTCTCCTCGAACAGCCAGCCGGTATCGAGGAAGATCACGGGAATGGCGGGATCGACATCCGCCATCACCTTGAGCAGCGCAGCCGACTCGGTGCCGAAGGACGACACCAGCGCCAGCCGGTCGCGGCCGACCGTCTTCAGCGCCGCCGAGATCACCTCATGCGGCGAGGCCTCGCGGAGCACGCGGTCAAGCTCGTCCGCCGGCGGCAGGGACGCAGCCGACGGGGCGGACGAGACTTGAGAAGCAGGCGCATTCATAGGCCGGCACTTTCGGAATGACGAAGCTGCATGCGCCGGTGCAGCGCGGTGATGCGCCCATCGCCGGTCGGCTGATAAAACACCGAATAACGCTGCACCGTCTGCGCAAAGGCTTCGGCGTCGGCCTGCTTCTTCACGTCGAAGGCGTCGAAGCCGGCGCGCAGCATGAACACGAACTGGTCGCGCAGCACCTGCCCCGTGGCGCGCAACTCGCCGCGATGGAGATAGCGCTCGCGCAACAGCCGCGCCTGGCTGTAGGCCCGCCCGTCACGGAAGGTCGGAAACACCAGCGCGACGGCGCCGAGCCGGTCGAGATGCGGCACGAGATCGTCGACGTCGCGGTTGTTCGGCCAGATCACGCCGACTTTGCCCGAGCGCGCGAACAGCACTTCCGGGTTTTCCAGGAAGCGCGCGGCCGACACCAGCACGCTGCCTTCGGCCGGCAGCTCCGCGCCGTCGGCGACAGGCACAAAGGGATCCTCGGCGATTTTTCCGCCCTTAACGAGTGGCATAGACGCGCTCCCTGAACGGTTCGACGCCGAGCCGCTTCACCGTTTCGACGAACAACTCGTCGGGACGGGACCGCAGCGCGAGATAGGCCTCGACGATATCCTCGATGACGTCGGCGACCTCGCCGTACTTGACCGCCGGTCCGATCAGCGTGCCGAGCTCGGCCTGCTCGTCGGCGCGGCCGCCGATCGTGATCTGGTAAAATTCCTCGCCGTTCTTCTCGACGCCCAGGATGCCGATATGGCCGACATGGTGATGGCCGCAGGCATTGATGCAGCCGGAGATGTTGATGTGCAGCCGGCCGATCAAATTGGCGGTGTCGTGATTGGCGAAGCGCCGGGTCAATTCCTGCGCGATCGGGATCGAGCGCGCGTTCGCAAGCGAGCAATAATCGAGCCCCGGGCAGGCGATGATGTCGGAGACGAGATTGACGTTCGGCGTGGCGAGCCCGATCCTGTCGAGCGCCCTCCACAGCGCCGGCAGGTCGCGCCTGGCGACATGCGGCAGCGCGAGATTCTGCTCATGGCCGACGCGGATTTCGCCGAATGAATATTTATCGGCGAGATCGGCGAGCGCATCCATCTGGTCGGCGGTGGCATCGCCCGGAGGTCCGCCCACCGGCTTTAGCGAGATCGCTGCGATCGCATAGCCCTGCACCTTGTGCGGAAACACCGAATTGGTGCGCCAGGCCTCGAACTTGGGATCCTGCGCCGCCTTGCGCAACTCGTCGGGCATATGCGGCAGCTTCTCGTAGGCCGGGTAGGAGAAGCGGCTGCGGATATCCTCCACCACCTCGTCATCCAGCTTCAACGCGCCGTCGCGCATCTGCTGCCATTCCTCCTCGACCTCGGCTGCGAACTTCTCGATGCCGAGCTCGTGCACCAGGATCTTGATTCGCGCCTTGTAGATGTTGTCGCGGCGGCCGTACTGGTTGTAGACGCGCATGATCGCTTCGACATAACTCAGGAGATCGCGGCCGTGGACGAACGGCCTGATGGTCTTGCCGATGAACGGCGTGCGGCCCAGCCCGCCGCCGACCAGCACCTCGAAGCCGGTCTCGCCCGCTTCGTTTTTGTGCAAACGCAATCCGATGTCGTGGATCTTGATGGCGGCGCGGTCATGCGCGGAAGCCGTGATCGCGAATTTGAACTTGCGCGGCAGGAAAGAAAATTCCGGATGCAGCGTGGTGTACTGCCGCAGGATTTCCGACCAGATGCGCGGATCCTCGATCTCGCCGGGCGCGACGCCGGCCCATTGATCGGAGGTGACGTTGCGGGTGTTGTTGCCGGAGGTCTGCATCGCATGGATGCCCACTTCCGCGAGATCGGCGAGCGCGTCGGGCAATTCGGCGAGCTTGATCCAGTTGAACTGGATGTTCTGCCGCGTGGTGAAATGGCCATAGCCGCGGTCGTAGCGGCGCGCCACGTGCGCGAGCCGCCGCAACTGCTTCGAGGACAGCGTGCCATAGGGAATGGCGACGCGGAACATATAGGCATGAAGCTGCAGATAGACGCCGTTCTGCAGTCGCAGCATCTTGAACTCGTCCTCGGTGAGCTCGCCGGAGAGGCGGCGCTTCACCTGATCGCGAAATTCCGCGACACGCTCGTTGACCAGCGTGCGGTCGATTTCGTCATAAGCGTACATCGAGATCTCTTTTCGAAAGCTCTTACACTTGCACCGGCAGGCCGATGGTGACGCCGGAGCGGCGGATCTGCTCGCGCAGATTGCCCGGCTCGATCCGGCCGCCATCGTCGATCTCGACCGGGGCGATATAGGCGCCGATCGCGCCGAGATCGTCGGCAAGGGATTCGGCGAGCAGGGCGCGCGCATCGTCGCTGTTGCGGACGATGGCCGCGTCGGAAAGTTCCGGCGACCAGCCCTGGCCGGCGGTGCGGTAGATCACCGCGCCGTCCCAGGTCCGGTTGGCGGTCACGACCGACGGTCCGGCGATTTTGATTTTCTTTTGTTCGAGAGGAGAGGTCATTGGGCTGCTTCCAACAGGTCTGAGATGAAGGAGGTAGGATTTTGGCGGCGCCAAGGCGCGGAATGCGCAACGACGTCACCGATGATGAGGATGGCGGGACCGCCGTCGACCTTGGCCACGAGGTCAGGCAATTGATCGAGCGTGCCGACGGCCGCCCTGGCATCCGGCCGGGTCACGCGCGCGAACACTCCGACCGGCGTTTCTGCCGCTCGTCCCGCGGCGAGCAGGCCGTCGCGCACCGCGGGCGCCGCGGTCATGCCCATATAGACGACCACGGTCATCTGCTTGTCGGTCAGCGCGGACCAGTCGACCATGTCGGCGTCGTTGGCCTTGTGCGCGGTGAGGAAGGTGATGCGGAGCGCCTTGCGGCGGAAGGTCAGCGGCACCTCGAATTGCGCGGCGGCGCCGACGGCCGCGGTGATGCCCGGCACCACCGAATAGGAAACTTTGGCCTTGCGCAACGCGTCGATCTCCTCGCCGCCGCGGCCGAACACGAAGGCGTCACCGCCCTTCAGCCGCACCGCGCGCTGGCCCGACTTTGCGGCCGCGATCATCAACTGGTTGATCGCCTCCTGGCCGATGCCCGGCTTGCCGACGCGGCGGCCGACCGCAATGCGCGAGGCGTCGCGGCGGATGCGATCGAGGATTTCCGATGACACCAGCTCGTCGTAGAACACGACGTCGGCATCCTGCAGCGCGCGCAGCGCCTTGATGGTGAGCAGATCGGGATCGCCGGGACCGGCGCCGACCAGCGTCACGTGTCCCCTCGCCTTGCCCGACGCCTCGGCGCCGGCAAAGGCAGACGGATCGGCAATCTGCTTCAACGCCGCTTCGGCATCGTCCTTGTGCCCGGAGAGCACCAGCGCCCCGATCGGGCCGTCGATCACACGCTCCCAGAAGCGGCGGCGCAGCGGCATTTCCGGGATGCGGGCATGAATCTGTTTGCGGAAGCGACCGATGAACTTGGCGAGATCGCCGATCCGCGCCGGCAGGATCGCCTCGATCTTCTCGCGCACGCGGCGCGCCACCACGGGCGAGGTGCCGCCGGTGCCGATCGCCACCACGACATCGCCGCGATCGACGATCGCGGGAAAGATGAAGGTCGAATGCGCGAGGTCATCCATCACATTGACGGGCAGGCCGACCGATTTGGCGCGCAGCGACATCGCGACCCCAACGTCGCCGGCGCCCGCGCAGAAGACCGCGACGACGCCAGTGAGATCGGCGGTCAAGGGATCGCCCTTGGCAAACTCGATCCGCGCGAGCTGCCCCGGCTCGAGGCCATGGGCGTCATGCTCGCCTTCGGTCGAATACCAGCGGATGCGCGCGCCTGCAGCGACCAGCACGCGCAGCTTGGCGCGCGCGAGCTCGCCCTGGCCGACCAGGGCAACCAGACCGGTTTGCAGATCGAGGAATACCGGCAGATAGCGCATTCGCGGTTCACCTTCCCACTTCGGGGTTGACTGAAATTATTTTCTCTCTAAGTGTCTTGCAACCCTTGCAAAGAGAAAATTATTTCTTCTCTTTTGCATATCGCAGATGGAATTTTCGCCTCTTAAGGCCGAGGTCGACGAGATGACCGTTCTCACCACCCAATCCGCGCAAGCGACGCTGCTTCGCACCCCGCCCTCCAAAGCATCTTCCGTGCCGGAAATTTTCGTGGACAGCGTCTCGATGGACCACCTCGACGCGCTGGAAGCGCAGAGCATCTACATTCTGCGTGAGGCGTTTGCGCGGCTGAAGAAGCTCGCGCTGCTGTGGTCGCTGGGCAAGGATTCCAACGTCATGATCTGGCTCGCGCGCAAGGCCTTCTTCGGCCGCGTGCCGTTCCCGGCGCTACATGTCGATACCGGCAAGAAGTTTCGGGAGATGTACGCGTTCCGCGATCGCTACGGCAAGGAATGGGAGCTTGATCTGCGCGTCGAGCCCTGCCCGCCGATCGATGCGGTCGACCCGACCTTGCCGCCGGCGGCACGCTCGGCCGCGCGCAAGACCGAAGGCCTGAAGATGGCGCTCGTCAAACACGGCTTCGACGGATTGATCGCCGGCATCCGCCGCGACGAAGAAGCGACGCGCGCAAAGGAGCGCGTGTTCTCGCCGCGCGGTCTTGAAGGCGGATGGGACGTGCGCGACCAGCCGCCCGAGTTCTGGGACCAGTTCAATGCGTCACCGCCGCCGGGCGCGCATTTGCGCATCCATCCGATCCTGCATTGGACCGAGGCCGACATCTGGGCCTACACCAAACGCGAGAACATCCCGATCATCCCGCTCTATCTCTCCAGAGAGGGCAAGCGCTACCGCTCGCTCGGCGACGCCGACATTACCTTCCCGGTGCAGTCGAATGCGGCGAATATCGAGGAAATCCTGACCGAGCTCGAACAGACCAAGGTGCCCGAGCGCGCCGGCCGCGCGCTCGATCACGAGACCGAAGACGCCTTCGAGCGCCTGCGCGTCGCGGGCTATCTGTAAAATTTTCGAGGCTGTTGCCATGAACATGATCCTCACCAACCCGGTTTCGGCAACGCCGAACGGCACCACAAGGCCACAGGTCCGCATCGTCATCGTCGGCCATGTCGACCACGGCAAATCGACGCTGGTCGGTCGCCTCCTGCATGAGACCGGCAGCCTGCCCGAAGGCAAGCTGGAAATGCTGAAAGCGGTGAGCGCGCGGCGCGGCATGCCGTTCGAATGGTCGTTCCTTCTCGACGCGCTGCAGACCGAGCGCGACCAGGGCATCACCATCGACACCACGCAGATCCGCTTCCGCACTGGTTCGCGCGACATCGTGCTGATCGACGCACCCGGCCACGCCGAATTTCTGCGCAACATGATCACCGGCGCCTCGCAGGCCGATGGTGCGGTGCTGATCATCGATGCGCTGGAGGGCGTGCGCGACCAGACGCGCCGCCACGGCTATCTCCTGCATCTGCTCGGCATCCGCCAGGTCGCGGTCGTCGTCAACAAGATGGACCGGGTCGATTTCTCGGCCGCGCGGTTCAAGGAAATCAGCGACGAGATTTCGGCGCATCTGACCGGCCTTGGCGTGACGCCATCGGCCGTCATCCCGATCTCCGCGCGCGATGGCGACGGTGTCGCGATCCACACACCGCGCATCGGCTGGTACAACGGCCCGACCGTGGTAGAGGCGCTGGATGCGCTGGAGCCGGCACGTCCGCTCGCCGCCCTGCCGCTGCGGCTGCCGGTGCAGGCGATCTACAAGTTCGACGACCGCCGCATCGTGGCGGGCCGGATCGAATCCGGCCACCTCGCTTCGGGCGACGAGATCGTGATCATGCCTGCAGGCAAGATCGCGAAGATCAAGACGGTCGAGAGCTGGCCGGTGACGCCCGTGAAAGGCAAGCAGGGCGCCGGGCGCTCGGTCGGAATCACCCTCGACCGCGAATTGTTCATCGAGCGCGGCGACGTCATCGCCCATGTCGGGAAAAGCCCGCGCGATACGCGCAGGCTTCGCGCCCGTATTTTCTGGCTGCATGACAAGCCGCTCGCCAAGGGCGACCAGATTTTGGTCCGGCTCGGCACGCGCGAGGCCCGCGCCGTCGTGGTCGCGATCGAGAAGGCGGTCGATCCCGGCGAATTGTCGAGCCACGAGAACACGGCGATCGCGCGCAACCATGTCGGCGAGATCGACATCTCGCTGGCGCAGCCGATCGCGGCCGACCCCTATGCCGACAATCCGCGCACCGGACGGCTCGTGATCGAGGTTTCCGGCCGCATCGCCGGCGGCGGCCTCGTGCTGTCGGTCGATGCCGGGCAGCGCGCCATCCCCGTCGATATCGTGCCGGTGGAATCGGCGCTGCGTCCGGACGAGCGCTCGGCGCGCTACCGGCACAACGGCGCGGTGATCTGGCTGACGGGATTGCCGGGCGCCGGGAAGTCGACCATTGCGCGCGCGCTGGAGCGGCGGCTGTTTGCGCGCGGCGGCTCGCCGATCCTGCTGGACGGCGACACCTTGCGCGCCGGTCTCAACGGCGACCTCGGCTTCTCGCCGAAAGACCGCAGCGAAAATATTCGCCGGCTTGCGGAAGTGGCAACGCATCTCGCGAAAAACGGACACATTGCCATCGTCGCCGCGGTCTCGCCCGCGCGAGAGGACCGTGCCGCCGCGCGGCGCATTGCGGACGAGCTGTTCCGCGAAATCCATGTCGCCACCCCGGCCGAGGTCTGCGAGGAGCGCGACCCCAAGGGCCATTACGCCAAGGCCCGCGCCGGGGCACTCGCCGGATTTACCGGTATCGGCAATGACTATGAGGTCCCGGTGAGCGCCGAACTGACGCTCGATACCTCCGGCCGCTCGGTAAGTGATGGTACCGATGAGATCGAGCGTTTGCTGGCGAAAACCGGCGTTTTGCTCGACGAACTGGTCGACCTCGCGGCCAACATCTGAGAGCGCCTTTGGCGCCACTTGTTCCCGCGTCATCGCCCGGCTTGACCGGGCGATCCAGTATTCCAGGGACCTGAGCCTTGAACCGATAAGCCGCGGCGTACTGGATGCCCCGCTTTCGCGGGGCATGACAGGGCAATTTGGGTCTCTGCTAAGGCCTTCTCATCGGCCGGACTTTAAGGCTAAAAGGGCCTTGAAAATCGTCCCTTGGCGCGCTTTTTGCTGTTTCATCCGAGAACGGCGCCCGCCGCCATTTCCTGCCAAGAAAGCCCATCATGAAGCGTATCGATGCCCACGGATTGAAGATCGCCCCCGTCCTGTTCGATTTCATCGCCAAGGAGGCGGCGCCCAAGACCGGAATCGATCCCGATGCATTCTGGGCGGGGCTTGCCGGCATCCTGCGCGACCTCGGGCCGAAGAACCGCGAACTATTGAAGGTGCGCGACACCCTGCAGGACAAGATCGACGGCTGGCATCGTGCGCACAAGGGCAAGTTCGACCTTAACGCCTATACCGCGTTCCTGAAGGAGATCGGCTATCTCCTGCCCGAGCCCGCGACGCACAAGGTCGAGACCGCCCATGTCGACGAGGAGATCGGCGAGATCTGCGGGCCGCAGCTCGTGGTTCCCCTCACCAATGCGCGCTATGCACTGAACGCGGCGAATGCGCGCTGGGGTTCGCTCTACGACGCCTTCTACGGCACCGACGCGATCCCGCACGATCCAAGCGAAGCTGGCCGCGGCTACAACAAGGCGCGCGGCGACAAGGTGATCGCAAAGGCAAAAACCTTCCTCGATTCCGCCGTGCCGCTCGCGACCGCAAGCCACACCGACGTCACCGCCTACAGCGTCATCGCCGGCCAGCTCTCCGCAAAACTCAAGAGCGGCAACGCCACCGCGCTGAAGAACGCCGCACAATTCGCGGGCTACCAGGGCAGCGCCGATGCGCCCTCCGCGATCCTGCTGGTCAACAATGGCCTGCATATCGACGTCCAGATCGACCGCAAGCATCCGATCGGCAAGGACGATGCCGCAGGCGTCGCCGACATGATCATGGAAGCCGCGGTCTCCACCATCCTCGACATGGAGGACAGCGTGGCCGCCGTCGATGCCGAGGACAAGGTGCTGGTCTATCGCAACACGCTCGGCCTGATGAACGGCACACTCTCGGCCGATTTCGAGAAGGGCGGCAAGACGCTGACGCGCGCGCTCAACGCCGATCGTGTGTACAAGACGCCCGACGGCAAGGAGCTGAAGCTGCACGGGCGCAGCCTCTTGTTGATGCGCAATGTCGGCCACCACATGTTCACTGACGCCGTGCTGGACGAGAACGGTGAGGAAATTCCGGAGGGCATTCTCGACGCGGCCGTCGCGGGCCTGCTCGCGATCCACGACATCAAGGGCAATTCCAAGGTCAGGAACAGCCGCACCGGCTCGGTCTATATCGTCAAGCCGAAGATGCACGGCCCCGACGAGGTGGCGCTCACCTGCGAGATCTTCGCCCGCGTCGAGAAGATGCTGTCGCTGCCTTCCGACACCATGAAGGTCGGCATCATGGACGAGGAGCGCCGAACCACGGTGAACCTCAAGGCCTGCATCCAGAATGCGTCGAAGCGCATCATGTTCATCAACACCGGCTTCCTCGACCGCACCGGCGACGAGATCCACACCTCGATGGAAGCGGGTCCGATGATCCGCAAGAACGACATGAAGGCGCAGCCCTGGATCAAGGCCTATGAGGACTGGAACGTCGATGTCGGCCTGATCGACGGCCTGCCCGGCCACGCCCAGATCGGCAAGGGCATGTGGGCCGCGCCCGACAAGATGGCGGACATGCTGGTGCAGAAACTCGGTCATCCGCAGGCCGGCGCCACCACCGCCTGGGTGCCTTCTCCGACCGCCGCGACCTTGCACGCGCTGCATTATCACCAGGTCAACGTGCACGCGCGCCAGCAGGAACTCGCCAAGGGCGGGCCGCGCGCAAAACTCTCCGACATCCTCACCATTCCGGTGTCGCAGTCGAACTGGGCGCCCGACGACGTGAAGCAGGAGATCGACAACAACTGCCAGGGTATCCTGGGCTATGTCGTGCGCTGGATCGACCAGGGCGTCGGTTGCTCCAAGGTGCCCGACATTCACGACGTCGGATTGATGGAAGACCGCGCCACCTTGCGCATCTCGAGCCAGCATCTGGCGAACTGGCTGCACCAGGGCGTCATCACCAGGGATCAGGTGATGGAGTCGCTGAAGCGCATGGCGGTCGTCGTCGACAAGCAGAACGCCGGAGATCCCCTCTACAAGCCGATGGCGCCTGCCTTCGACGGCACGGCGTTCAAGGCGGCCTGCGACCTCGTCTTCAAGGGCCGCGAGCAGCCGAACGGCTATACCGAATACATCCTCACCGCGAGGCGCCGCGAGGCGAAGGCGACGGGATAGCGGGATAGCGCCCCGTCATTCCGCGGCGCTCGAAGAGGCGAATCATGGTGCGCAATTGCACACCTAAGAATCTCGAGATTCCGGGTTCATCGCTGCGCGATGCCCCGGAATGACTGCGTTTCTCTTTCGAGAGATTTGGTCGATCACGCCGCGCGGATGGTGGCGAGAAACCTCTCGACTTCGTGCTTCAGCGAGCCGCCCTCCTGCGACAGCGAGCGGGCAAAGGCATGGACCTGCTCGGCCTCGGCCTTGGTGTCGGCCGCGCCACGGCTGACATCGGCGAGATCCTTGCCGACCTCGATGGTGTCCTGGGCGGCCTGCTGCACATTGCGCGCGATGCCCTGGGTCGAGGCACCCTGCTGCTCGACCGCGGTCGCAATGGCCGTCGAGATGCCGGAGATCTGTCCGATCGTGGCGCTGATCTTCTTGATCGCAGAAACCGAATGCTCGGTCGCCGATTGCATCTGCGTGATCTGCGCGCCGATCTCTTCCGTCGCCTTGGCGGTTTGGGCGGCGAGCGCCTTGACCTCCGAGGCCACGACGGCAAAGCCGCGGCCGGCCTCGCCGGCCCGCGCCGCCTCGATGGTTGCGTTGAGCGCCAGGAGGTTGGTCTGCTCGGCCACCGCCGCGATCATCTTCACGACCTCGCCGATGCGTCCGGCGGACTGCGACAGTTCGGAGATCCGCTCGTTGGTCTGCTCGGCCTGCCGCACCGCCTCCTGGGTCACGCTTTCCGACTGCTGAACCCGACGGCCGATCTCGGTGACCGACGTCGCCATCTCTTCGGAAGCGGCTGCGACCGATTGGACGTTGGTTGATGAGCGATCGGAGGCGGATGCCGCCTCGGTAGAAAGCGCATGGTTCTTGTTCGCAGTCGCCGTCAACCCGGCGCTGGCGCGTTCGATTTCCGACGAAGCCGACGACACGGTCTCGATGATCCGCCCGACGGCCTGCTCGAAGGCATCCGCAACCTGAGTCATCGCGGCTTTGCGGTCCTGCTCGGCCTTGAGCTTCATCCCGGCCTGCGCCAATTCCATTGCCTGGACGCGGAGCGCGTTTTCGCGGAATATCTGCACCGCCCTTGCCATTCCGCCGACCTCGTCCGCGCGCTGCAGCGAGGGAATTTCGATGTCGAGCGTGCCGCCGGCAAGCTTTTCCATCACGCCCGTCATTGCCGTCATCGGCCGGATCACGCCGAGGCCCATGCCGAGCAGCCCCGCGCCGATGATGAGGAACACGACGCCAGAGATGATCCACAGGATGATGGTGAAGGTTGCCACGCGCTGGGTGGCGCCGGCCTCGAAGGCTGCGTTGTCGTCATTGGTCTTCTTGACGATGTCGTCGATGACGGCGCGGTGCGCAGAATAGGCCTTGGTGATCTCGGAATAGGCCTTGGCCGCGGCCTCGCGGTCGCCCTTGGCGAGCGCCGGCAGGAAGGCCTGCTCGACCGCGGCATAGAAGCGCTGCACCTCGCGGTGCGAATCCTGGATCAGCCGGGTCTTGAGCGCCGGCTCAAGGTCGGACTTCTGCCAGAAATCGTGGCGCTCGTCATATTCCTTCTTCAACTGGGTGAGGCGGCTGCGACGCGCGTCGAGCTCGGAAGGATTGTTCAGCGCCAGCGTCGCCTCGAGATAGGACTCGATTACATATTCCGGCGGCGGCAGGATGTCGGCAACGAGGTCGTTGCCGAGCTTGATCTGGGTATAGAGCGGACCGCCGACCTTGACGTCGCTCAGCGCATAGATGCCGGTGAAGACCACGGCGGCAAGGCCAGCCGCGGTGACGAGGCCGAACAGCGCCATCGCGCGCGCGATTGTTAACCGAAGCTTCATGGCAGGTCCCCCGATCGGTCGCACCGCGGACACAAGCCTGAAGGACCTCACCGGTCAGGATAATCCTGCCGGGCGCCGCTTTCGGCTTCGCCACGTTGCGGACCGGGAGATTGCCAGCGATGTACTTTGTTACTGTTAATCAAGCCACGTAGAAATACCTACGCGTCAAAATATCGCGATGTATTTCAACAGCGAGAGCACACCGAGGATGATCACGATGATGCGGCAGATCTGCTTTGCGCGACCGTCGATCGGCAGCATGTTGATCAAATAGAGGATGAGGATGACGACAAGGAAGGTGATGAGCGCACTGATGAGAAGAGACATCCAGAAAACCCCCTGATGGCCGCGTTAGTCTTTCGTTTACTTGTGACAGCAGCTTAACGCCGAACAGGGGCACCGGTTCCATCCCCCGGAACCATTCAAAATCCTGAACATTTCCAGCAACCTTCCGTAATTCTACCCACCGATACAGCCTAAAATTTTACCCTTTTTGGGCCAAATGGCGCTCGCATTTCTTGGGGGCCATAATGCTTAACAGGTTGACCGTTTCCGCGTTGCTCAAGGCCGTGATCCTGAGCACCGCTCTTGTCATTGTCGTCATGTTTTCGCTCAGCGCCTGGGAATCCTGGCAGCGCCTGCAATCGGCGAGCCGGATCTCAACGATCGCCGAGGCCTCGGCGAGCCTGTTCAGGGCGATGCACAACCTGCGCACCGACCGCTCGACCACCAGCCGGCTGCTGAATTCGGATTCGATGGACGCTGACATTGAAAAATATCTGCGTAACCTGCGCGACGCCGAGATGCCCGCCATGGCCCACGGGCTTGCGGTGCTGACCCCGATGCAGTTCCCGCAACACGACACGCTGGTCCCCGAATTCGATCGCGCCTTCAAGACGGTCACGACGCTGCAGAAGGAATTCTGGGACGCCATGGGCCAGCCGAAGGCCTCGCGTCGTCCGGCGCTCAGCAAGGAATATGTCGACGTCACGAACGTGCTGCTCGATACGCTGGACAAGCTGTCCGGCGTGCTCGCCGCCGACGTCAACCACCAGGACGCCACGATCGACCAGTTGCTGTCGATCAAGCAGACGGCCTGGCTGTTGCGCAACACCGCGGGCGAAGCGTCGCTGATCGTCTCGACCAGTCTCGCCGCCGGCAAGGTCACCCCGGAAGCTCGCCAGAACTACGTCAAATTCCTCGGCGGCACCGACGCTGCCTGGAGCGCGCTGCAATTGGCCACCTCCGGCATGCAATTGCCGCCGGCACTTTCGGCCGCGATGGCCGCCAACAAGACCGGCTATTTCGAGCCGCAATATCTGCAGCTCCGCGAACGCCTGTTGACCGCGCTCACCGAAGGCGGCAAGCCCGAACTGACCGCGAACCAGTGGAGCCCGGTCACGGTCGGCCGTCTCTCGACCGCCGTCGGCGTTGCCGAAGCTGCCCTCGACGCGGCCAAGGAACGCGCCGTCGACCTGCACGCCTCCGCGCTACGCTCGCTGATCGTCCAGTTCCTCCTGCTGACCGCGGCGGTGGCTTTGGCGGCCGGCGCCTTGATCGCCGTCACCCGCCGCGTGATCCGGCCGCTGCACAATATGCGCGACGCCATGCTGAAGGTGGCCGCCGGCGACCTGTCGATCGACACCGGCTATTTCGCCCGCCAGGATGAAATCGGCGCGCTCGCGGGCGCGCTCGAAACCTTCAAGAAGCAGGCCGAGGACAAGCTCAAGATCGAGGCGCAGGAGCGCGAACGCAATGCCGGCGCCACGGCGCGCCAGCGTGCCGTCGATGCCTATGTCGCCGAGTTCGAAGGCACCGTGCGGCAGACGCTGCAGCAGCTCGGCGATGCCTCCGGCGAGATGCGCAAGACCTCCACGGGTCTGTCGACCGTATCGCGCCAGACCAATGCCCGCGTCGAAGTCGCGCAAAAGGCTTCGGGCGAAGCTTCGATGAGCGTGGAAAGCGTCGCCTCCGCGGCCGAGGAGCTGAGCGCCTCGATCAACGACATCAGCCAGCAGGCAGCCCATGCCGCCGGCATCGCAAGCCGCGCCGTCGATCAGGCGCGCGAGACCGACGGCACCGTGCAGGGCCTCGCCAAGTCGGCGGGCCGGATCGGCGAAGTCGTCGGCCTGATCAACACCATTGCCGCGCAGACCAATCTGCTCGCGCTCAACGCCACCATCGAGGCCGCCCGTGCCGGCGAAGCGGGCCGCGGCTTTGCGGTCGTCGCCTCCGAGGTGAAGTCGCTGGCGAGCCAGACGGCGAAGGCGACCGACGAGATTTCGGAGCAGATCGCCGACATCCAGAAGGTCGCGGGCGAAGCCATCGACGCGATCAAGGGCATCGGCTCGATCATCGGCGAGGTCAACGAGGTCGCGACGGCGATTGCGGCCGCCGTGCAGGAACAGGGCGCCGCCACGCAGGAGATCACCCGCTCCACGCAGTTCGCCGCGCAGGGCACCAAGAACGTCTCGGAGAACATCACCGGCGTCAAAGCCGACGCCGATGCATCGGCCGCCGCCGCCGAGAACGTCAAGGGCGCCAGCGAGACGCTGGAGACGCAGAGCCAGCACCTCGGCCATCAGGTGACCGACTTCCTGGGCAAGATCCGCGCGGCGTAAAATTTGTGCTAAACTCGAAAGCGCCTGCGGCGCGATGCGCCGTCGCGGTTCGCTTCCGTAGGTAAAGCTGAAGCCCAGGAACTTGCGGACACTCGGTTTGGCGACCGCACTCTTGGCCTTGTTGACCTTCAGCCTGAGGCGCTTTGCGAGGAACCGTTTGATCCCGACCATCACCCGTTCTCCCGCGCGTTGACTGCGCACATAGATGTTGCAGTCGTCGGCGTAGCGCACGAAGCGGTGACCGCGCTTCTCCAGTTCCTTGTCCAGCACATCCAGCATCAGGTTCGACAACAGCGGCGAGAGCGGCCCACCCTGCGGCGTGCCTTCCTCCGTCGGGCTGACCAGTCCTCCCTCCATTGCACCCGCGGTCAGAAAGCCGCGGATGAGTTTCAGGATGCGCTTGTCAGCAACCCGTTTGGCAACGAGCCCCATCAGGACGTCGTGGTTGACCCGATCGAAGAACTTCTCCAGGTCGATATCCACGACGACGGCGTATCCGGACGCAATATACGCCTGCGCCCGTCCCACCGCCTGATGCGCCGAGTGCTTCGGCCGGAAGCCAAAGCTCGTCTCGGAGAACGTCGGGTCCCAGTCGGCTTGTAGCACCTGCATGACCGCCTGCTGGATTAGGCGGTCGAGCACCGTCGGAATGCCGAGCAGCCGCACGCCACCCGACGCCTTCGGTATCTCTACGCGCCGCACCGGCTGCGGCTTGTAGGTGCCATCGAGCAACTGAGCCCGGATCGCAGGCCAATGCTCCTTCAGGTAGGCCGGCAGGTCATCGACACGCATGCCGTCGATCCCTGCCGCACCTTTGTTGCGCTTCACTTGCGCCAACGCTGTCTTCAGATTCTCACGCTCGACAACGTCTTCCATCGACGGTCCCGCGACCGCCGGGCGTTCGAGACAGGCTTTCGCCGTGCATGCTTCAGTCTCTTGGGCGGCGGCGCTTCGGGCTTCACCCTCCGCCCCGGTGCCCAAGTTCAGCTCGATCTGATTTTTCTGCTGCATGGCTTGCACGAGATTACCAACGAAAAGGCCGCCGGCATGACCGGCGGCCTTTTTCATTTCCGTGTCGCTTCGCTTATTCCCTGCCCCTCATTCCTTTGCCACGACCGGGGCACGCTGGAACCGCGCCCGCACCAATTCCGGCACCGGCGTGAAATTCAACTCGGCGTGCTTGCCCGTGCCGGGATTGGCGATCATGAGCCCGTCGGCACCGGCCACGATGTCGCCCTTGCGCAGGGTCGGATCCTTGTCGATCGAGACCGGCGCGAGGCCTGCCTGATCCTTGCCGTTGCAGGTGCAGCCCGCGACCATCTCGTTGCGGTACTTGAACGCATTCGGAAGCTCGGAATAGGGCTTTCCGTTCGACGTCGCGGCATGATCGATGTCGTTGCCATAGACCAGCTCGGTCTTGCTCGCCGGGCAGAAGCTGTTGCAGGACGCCGCCTTGCTCTGGGCGTCAGGCCCGGTGATCGGGAAATAGCGTCCGTCGCAGGTCCGCACGCACCAGGCCTGGCCGCCGCCAGTAGGCGACGCGCGGCCGCGGCGCTTCGGTCGGCTGCTGAGCGTCATCGCCGAACGGGATCATCGTCGGTGCGCGCGGCATGGGCGGACGGGCGAAGCCGCCGAACAGGTTGGAGAAGAAGTCTCCGGCCTGCGCCGGATACGACAGGCCGCTGGCGCAAAGCACCAGCGCCGCGCCCGTCACGATTTGCCATCTCTTACGCATGGAGGCCTCCATCGACGGCCGGCCTCAATAGACACCTGAGGTCGGGATGTTCATGGCCTGACGGCCGGAGGGCAGCGACGTCGCAACGGGGCGAATCTGTGCCGGCGTGCTGCGCGCCTGCAGCGGCGCATTCTTCGGCAGCACCACGACCCTGGTGCCGACATTGACGCGGCTGAAGAGATCCGAGACGTCCTCATTCGTCAGCCGGATGCAGCCGGAGGAGACGAACTTGCCGATGGTGGTGGGATCGTTGGTGCCGTGGATGCGGTATTCGCTCGAGCCGAGATACATCGCGCGTGCGCCGAGCGGATTGCCCGGGCCGCCTGCGACGAAGCGCGGCAAGTATGGCTGGCGCGCAATCATCTCCGACGGCGGATACCAGTCCGGCCACTCCGCCTTTCGGCTGACGGTCTGCACGCCGGCCCACGTAAAGCCCTGTCGGCCAACGCCGACGCCGTAACGGATCGCTCGTCCGCCGCCGAGCACGTAATAGAGATAGGTGTTGCCGGTATCGATGACGACGGTGCCGGGGGTCTCGCGCGTGTCGAAGTTGACGACCTGGCGGCGCAGCCGGTCCGGCAGCAGACTGTCCTCGCCCTGTGGCGCGGCGTCGTCGGCCGCATCGCCTTGCGGGAATGCGCTTCGCTCCATCGGCGCATATCCGAGCGACTGCGCGTGCGCCGCGGAGAAAGAGGATGCGAACAACAGCGCGCTCGCAAACGCAAGCGCGATCGCAGCGCGCGGCTGAAGCCCGCGGTTGGACGAGAAAATCTGTGTCATGTCCTGCCCCATGTGGATGTGCATCACGTTGATGCGCTGGCAAACCAAACGCGTTGGGGACATCGCAGTTCCGTCGCGCGGCGTGGCGCACACGCATCTGTCAAGCTCAGCTATCCTCACATCTCGCGATGGAACCTTCGCCGCGGCTGCGAATTGCTTCATCGTTCGGTCCGGAAGGCGCGGATTCGCGAGCGCTGATGTTATTCGCTCTTTTGCCGGGAGAATTGTGGTGCGTGTCCTTCCCAGTGAGCGTGTGCTTCCCGACGCGGCCGCTGGTTCACCCGTGCCTGACAGCCCCAGCGAACATCCGCCGGTGATCCGGCGCGCGGAGGTCGTCGCCTTTGCACTGGTCTCCCTGCTCGTCATCGTCGTCGTCGCCGGCCTCTATCTCGCCAAGCCATTCTTCCTGCCTATCGTGATGGCGTTCGTGGTCGGCACCATGCTGTCGCCGGCCGCAGCCCTGCTCGAGCGCTATAAAATTCCCCGCGCCGTCGGCGCGGTGCTGATCGTGACCGCGGTCGGCGCCGCCGGGGTCTTCATGATCGGACTGATCTCCGCCCCCCTGGTCGAATGGAGCACGCGACTGCCGGAATTGGGTACGCGGCTGAAGGACAAGCTGCATGTGCTCGACCGGCCGCTCGCGCTCTGGCAGGAGTTGCAGAGCATGATCGGCGGCCCCGACACGCTGTCAGGCTTCCAGATGCCGAAATTCGACTGGATGCAGCCGACGGTCGAATTTCTCTCGCCGACCTTCACCGAATTTCTGCTGTTTACCGCGACGCTTATCCTGTTCATCGCAAGCTGGCGCGACCTCCGCCGCGCGTTGATCCTGACCTTCGCGGATCGCGATGCGCGCCTGCGGACGCTGCGCATCCTCAACGAGATCGAGGTACATCTCGGCAACTATCTGCTCACGGTGACGATGATCAACACCGGCGTCGGCATCGCGACCGGCATTGCCTGCGCGATCGCGCATATGCCCAACGCGCCGGGCCTTGGCGCGCTGGCCGCGACGCTGAACTTCATCCCCATCATCGGCCCGGTAGCGATGTTCGTCGTGCTGCTCGGTGTCGGCATCGTGGCCTTGCCGACGTTGAGCGCGGGCCTGGTCGCGCCGCTCGCCTTTGTCGCCATCGCCTTCGTGGAAGGGCATTTCGTCACGCCGACCATCATCGGCCGCAGGCTTGCACTCAACGCGCTTGCGGTATTCATCGCGCTCGCGTTCTGGACGTGGTTGTGGGGGCCGATGGGCGCGTTCCTGTCGTCGCCACTCCTGATCGTCGCGCTCATCCTCAAGGAGCATCTGATGCCGGTCAATTCGCCGCAGTTGCCGGCGGATTAAGCTCATTGCGCAATGGAACCTTCGGGCAAGAAGGCGCGTTTTTCTTTTCGAAGAGATTGCAGCGTTTGGGAGCTTTCGATGTCGATGACCAATGGCGAAGCCGCGATGAACGATCTTGCCAACGAAGCCACCTATCAACGCCTTGAGAAGGATGTAACCGCCGTGAAAAACGATATCGCAGCCCTGACCGACCAGATTACCGACGCGCATCAACGCCTTTGCCGGCCAGGCGAGGAAGCAGGCCAAGCGCGGCTACAAGCAGGCGCGCGCCAACGCCAAATCCGCGCTCGACGACGCGTCCGAACGCGGCAGCGCCATGCTGGACGCGGCACAGGATGCCGCCGTCTCGTTCGAGGAGACGCTGGAAGACGTCATCGCGCAGCGTCCGCTCGCGACCGTCGGCCTCGCACTCGGCATCGGTTTCCTGATCGGCGCCACCTGGCGCCGTTGACCGGGCGCCTCTCCGAGGCAAATCGGAGCCACAGGCAAGGAGAGCAGTGATGGTCTCCCGTAAATTCAGCCAGCATAAGCCCGGGAAATCCAGTCTCCTGAGCCATTGGCGGCGATGGTGGGCAACGATTGCCTTCGTCGAAGCCCTTTACAGATCGAGGCGGCTAGATGTTCCAGCGTATGATCGATGACTTCCGGGTTTCGACCGGCACCGCGCTGCGGCAGACCTCGCTCGCGGCGATGGCGGCCGTCGCGCTATTCATCACGACCGCCTTTCTCTGCGCTGCCGCCTTTGTCGCCGTGCTGAACCGCTATGGCCCCGTCGAGGCCTGCTTCGCCGGCGCCGCCATCTTCTTTGTGGTGACGCTGATCGCCGCCGGGACATATATCGTGCGCAAGCGCCAGATCGAGACCCGCGCGGCCGCGCGCGCGAAGGCCGCGGCGGCCGCGGCCAGCACCAGCCTGCTGGCCGATCCTGCGCTGCTCGTGACCGGCATCCAGGTCGTACGCGCGCTGGGCGTCAAGCGGCTGCTGCCGATCCTCGCCATCGGCGGACTTGCGCTTGGCCTGATGGCGAGCCGCAGCCAGGCGGGCGATCAGGCGCCCGCCGAATAATCAAGGTCATTGGAGAGATCAGGTGACGCAGCGGCCCGGCTGCAGGCGCTTGGCGATTTCCGTCAGCACGCTGACCACGGACTCGCAGGCAACCGTCATTTTGCGTTCGCCGGATTTGAGCTGAAGCGAGGACGGCGCCGCGCTGGTCTGCGCCTCATGGTTTCGCGGAATCCGTACCAGCACGGAGGTCTCGGGCACCCTGTCGACCTGGATGGAAATCGTCTGCGTCGGCGCGACTGCCTCGCCAGGCATCGCGCCGCGGTCCGCCTTCGCGGTACGATTGACGCCTTGATCCGGCATCCCGGCAGTCCGCATGCCGACGGTGAGATCTTCGCCCGCGGCGAATTGCGCTGCACCAAATGTTGCCGCGATCGCGACAGCACCCAAAATTCCCTTGCGTAGGTATGACATGGCTGGTCCCTCGCCCCCAATGGCGATCGGTGACTCAACGTTAGTCACGCCAGCCAAGTTCTTGGACGGGCCGATCACATAACCGTGTCCGAAATTATTTGTAACCGAAGCGGAACGACTTTTGGCGCCGGGAGTCATTTCAGCAGCCGGTTATTCCCCCCTGCCCCATTGACCGGCGACGTAGGGCGCGACCGTGGTGATGCCGGTCGCGCCCTGCTTTTTTGTTCCCGATTCTTTTCATCTCCGGCTGCGATGCGCGCAGCAAAACGGCGCGTCTTCCGACGCGCCGTTGACGCTTGAACGCTACACGACCCCGTTCAGGAGGCCGCCGCCTTCGGCGCGCGGTTGCGCGAATTGCGCTGGAAGAACAGCGCCTGGCTCGCCACCGCCGACACCATCGCGGGCTGGAACGGTTTTGAGATCAGGAACGCGGGCTCAGGGCGCTCGCCGGTGAGGAAGCGCTCCGGATAGGCGGTGATGAACACCACCGGCACCTCGAAGGTCCGCAACAGCTCGTTGACCGCGTCCAGGCCGGACGAACCGTCGGCGAGCTGGATGTCGGCCAGGATCAGGCCCGGCTTCTTGTTCTTGGCGAGCGCCACCGCATCCGCATGCGTGCGCGCCACGCCGATG
Organism: uncultured Alphaproteobacteria bacterium; assembly: GCA_963831505.1. GTDB lineage: Bacteria > Pseudomonadota > Alphaproteobacteria > Rhizobiales > Xanthobacteraceae > Bradyrhizobium. The sequence goes on from CAWHQY010000019.1 coordinate 140,068, forward strand.
ACGTTGTGGCCGAGATTACGCACCAGGCTTTCCAAATCCATCGCGATGAAAGTCTCGTCCTCGATGATGAGCACGTCGGTCGCGATCTCGGCCGCCATCTCGCGGCCGGCGGTATCGGCCAACCGGCGCGTCTCGACGACGTCGGTGCCGAGGATGTAGGCGACCTCCTCCTCCGGAAAACCTTCCAGCGACAGCAGCAGGAAGGCCTGGCGCGGCAACGGCGTGATATTCGACAGCCGCCGCTCGGGCGGCATCGGCAGCGTCGCAACCTCGACGTCATCATTCACCGAAACCGAGTTCCAGATCCGCGTGAACAGGCGGAACAACCCGGCGCGCGCGCTATGCTTCTCGTCGAGCAGCGCAGGATCCTGCAGCAGGGCCTCGAGCATGGCCGCCACATAGGCGTCGCCCGACGACTGGCTGCCGGTCAACGCACGGGCATACCGCCGCAACAACGGCAGATGTTCAGCAACTAGCTGTGATCGGGTCATCCCCACTCCATCGATCTTGGGCCATTCGTCGGCGAGGGTGGCCGGGTTCCCTCTGATGGGCTGTCTACGCATTAACCCAAGAAAAGTTCCATTCAGAGCCGGAACTTTTCGGCCGCAGTCGAATTAGGTTCCTTACGAGGGTCCTCGAAAACAGGAAATTCTTGAAGCTACAGGGACTTAACTCTCGGGGAAACGTGGAACAGGTCATGAAAGATGTAAAGTCTCAAGCCAGCAAGACTGCGGCGCCAGGCAAGCAGGGCGGCCTCAACGCCGAGATTCAGTCCAGAATCGGCCATCAGCTCCGCGCGATGTACGACGATGTTGTGCGGCAGGGGGTGCCGGATCAATTCGCGGATCTGATCCGGAAGCTTGATGCGCCCCAAACTCCTCCCCAAGTGGGCAGTACGGGCGGCAATAATAACGACGGGAGGGACTAATGCCTCTCACTGATGCCCTTCGCGACGACATTCTGGCCGCGGTTCCGAGCTTGCGCGCATTCGCGATCTCGCTCAGCGGCAACGGAGACCGCGCCGACGACTTGGTGCAAGAGACCCTGCTGCGGGCGCTCGCCAACATCAACTCGTTCCAGCCGGGCTCGAACCTGCCGGCGTGGCTGTTCACGATCCTGCGCAACCTGTTCCGCTCGGACTACCGCAAGCGGCGGCGCGAGGTCGAGGATGCCGACGGCAACTATGCCAAGACGCTGAAGACGCAGCCTTCGCAGAGCGCGCACCTGGAGTTCGAGGAATTCCGCGCGGCTCTCGACAAGCTGCCGCAGGACCAGCGCGAGGCGTTGATCCTGGTGGGTGCTTCCGGCTTCTCCTATGAGGACGCAGCCACGATCTGCGGCTGCGCGGTCGGCACCATCAAGAGCCGCGTCAATCGCGCGCGCTCGAAGCTTGCCGCGTTGCTCTATGTCGATGGCGCCGAGGACTTCGGCCCGGACGAGACCGTGCGCGCGGTGATCGGCGGCAACGGCTAAAGCGAAAGGTCGTCATCTCCGGCCTTGAGCCGGGCATGACGACGATAGCAAGCCCTACCGGCTCGGCCGCACCGGCGCTGAGATCTGCTCGGTGCGGTCGCGTTCGTTCATGTCGACGACGGTGGCCATCGGCGCGGTCAGTTCGTACACATACGACACATCGGTGAAATAACGCTTCGACGTGCCACCGAGCGCCTCGGGCGCAACGCGGTCGAGCAGGATCAGGCCGAAATCGCTGTCTTTCCGGCGCGTCGCCTCGCTGGTGTTGAACTCCTCCCAGCGGAACGTGAAGACCATGTCGGGATCTTCGCCCGTGACCTCCCATTTCGCCACGATGTGCGGGTGCTTGCCGACCAGCGACAATCCCTCGTCGGAATGCGATGCGAGCTCGAAGAGCAACAGCGACAGGCTCTGCGCGGCGCGCGCGCTCACCGCGATATCCGGGCCGCTCACCGCGATGCGGTCGGCATGCGGAATGGCGCGCGCCTCGAACAGCCCCCTCAACTGCACACCCTGCCACTGACTTTCGCTGAGCAGCGAAACCACGTTCGACATCGCGTGAATGCGCCCGATCAGCAACTCGCGCGCGACGTCGATATCGGCGCCGTGGCGCAACGTTCGCGTGACGATCGACTGGATCACCGCGAGGATGTTCTTCACCCGATGGTTCAATTCGTCGATCACGGCGGTAAGCCGCCGCTCGAAGCCGATGCGCACCTGGATTTCGCGGCTGAGCCGCAGATTGTTGTAGGCGACATAGCCGAACAGGCCGCAGACGATGCCGGTCAGCGCGAGCCCGATCGCGCCGACAATCGCGGCGGTCTGCTCGGCGCGCTTGGCCGCGTTGGTCTTGGCGTAATAGGCGAGCGACCAGTCGCGATTGCCGAAATTCACAGCGCGCACCGCCGACGGCGCCGGGCCGTCGGCTGCGACCTTGCGCGAGGAGACGATGCCGCGATCATTGGCGATCAATTCGCCTCCCTCGCTGCGCGGGTCCTTCAGAGCGACCGAAAACAGCGACAAATCGTCATTGGTGAGCATCAGCGGCGCAAGCTCGTAGGAGAACGTCACGAAGCCGGCAGGCTCCGAGGCGCCGTCTGGCACCACCGGGGCCGCCAGCACGAGCCCGACCGGCCCGTCCGGCCGCAGCAGGTTGATGGGATCGGAGGCGATCGGCTTCCGCTCCGTCATGGCCCGCGACAGCATGGGCCCGAACGAGGGGTAGTCGTCGAGCGCAAGTCCGGCAAGCGTGCGGGTCGCATTGTTGCGCGGCTCAAGATCCATCAGCACATCGATCGGCTTGCCGATGGCCCGGATGTCGATCGGCTTGCCGTCAAAGTTGCGGATGGCCGGGTTGGGAAAGCCTGCGGAGACGAGCTCCTTCTGTGCGGCATCGAGCTCGGCGGGCTTCAGCCGCGCAATCCAGCCGGCCACCACGAAATCGGTCTTGAAGGCATAGATCGAGGAGCGCAACGGCTGCAGCATGTTGGCCCGGACCACCGTCGGCGTGCGAAACAGGCCGGAAGCGACGCGCGCCAGAAGTTCTCGCTCGGTCAGGCGGTCCTGCACCAGGCTCGCATGGACGTCGATCGCGCGCGCAAGCGCAATGCCCTCGATCGCGAGCTCCTGCTCATGCACCCGGTAAGCCGCAAGCCCCGAGAGCAGCGTCCCGACCAGTGCCAGCAAACCTATGATGAAGCCCAGCCGAACCACTCGCTTACTCTGATGTGAGGGGTTGGCGGAAAGGAGAGATAGTCATCAATAAACCAGCCGGACGGCCATGAATCAGCACACAACGAAAGCCAAGCGATGGATATATTGATCGTACCATAATGATTGCGCAACTACGGGCGGGTGATGAAGCCCAACGGGACTGCTTGCCAGCCTCTCAAACAGACCCGGAGAAAGCCAACGGCGATCCCGCGATCTTGTTCCCGAGGGTTGCGGGGAATTTTTGGCCGGCCGATGGCGTAGACCACGGCCCGCGCGACCGCATCGTCCATCAACCTTAACAAATCTGTTCGTTAAGGCTTCCGCGCGGCCGGCCTGAGCCCGCCCTTGGCTTCGATGAAGCCAATGATACGGTCGAGCCCCTCGCTCTTTTTCAGGTTGGTCATCACGAACGGCCGCTCGCCGCGCATCCGCTTCGCATCGGTGTTCATCTTTTCGAGCGACGCGCCGACATGGGGCGCGAGGTCGATCTTGTTGATGACCAGGAGATCGGAGCGGGTGATGCCCGGTCCGCCCTTGGACGGAATCTTGTCGCCGGCCGCGACGTCAATGACATAGATGGTCAGGTCGGCCAGCTCCGGCGAGAAGGTGGCGGCGAGGTTGTCGCCGCCGGATTCGATCAGCACCAGATCGAGGTCGGGAAATTTCGCGCGCATGTCGGCGACCGCGGCGAGGTTCATCGAGGCGTCCTCGCGGATCGCGGTATGCGGGCAACCACCGGTCTCGACGCCGGCAATGCGGTCCGGCGTCAGCGAACCTGAACGGACCAGGAATTCGGCGTCCCATTTGGTGTAGATATCGTTGGTGATCGCGGCGATGTCATAGCGCTCGCGCATCGACTTGCAGAGCAGGTCCATCAGCGCGGTCTTGCCGGAGCCGACGGGGCCGCCGACGCCGATCCGAAGCGGGCCGTGGGATTTAGACATTTTCAGTGTCCTTCTTGGCTGTCGTCCCGGCGAACGCCGGGACCCATACCGCGTGATCGGTCTGCGAAGCCATATGGCCAACGCCAGTCGTACAACCAAGGCCTGTGGTTATGGGGTCCCCCGCTTTCGCGGGGATGACGGAGAGCGCCTCATGACCTGAACAGCCTCGTATATTGCGTCTCGTGGCGGAGGCTCGCGAGATCGGCGCGAAATGTCGCGCTGCCGAGATCGTCGAGCGTTGCGTCGATCGCGCGTTTTGCCGTCGCGGTGACCTCGAGCTCCAGCGCCGCCAGCACGCGCTGGCTGTCGGTCTGTCCGAGCGGAATGAGCCGCGCGCTTGCTGAAATCCAGTTCGACACCAGCGCGTGCAGGAAGGCATGCAGGCTTGGCGCCAGCGGAATCGTGTGGGCGGCACTGACGATCCCGACCGCGACCGGATAGACGATCGCGCTGCCGGATTGCGCGACGGCCCGATCGAGCCCGTCGCAATGCCACGCCGCACGCGCGATCTCGATGAAGGCGCGGCCCTGTGTCGACGTCTCCAATTGCCGCTCGCGCGAGGGCACGAAGGCCGCCGCAAGCTCCGCGACGGCGTGCAATGCGCGCTCGTCGTCCGCTTCCACGGCGCGATGCGCCTCTGCCAAAAACACGGCGTCGCAAAAGCCGGAGCCATCGACAAGAATCGCCGCGAGCCAATCCCTGAGCGAGGCTGCGTCCTTGATATCGCCGGCTTCCACCGCCCATTCGATGCCGCTGGAATAGGAGAAGCTCCCGACAGGAAAGGCCGGCGACAGCCAGGTCAGCAGCCGGTACAGCGCAGCCGCCTCAGTCTGCGTCATTCCGCCTTGTTCGTCGGCCGGAGACGGGTCATTTGTGGTCATGAGCATGGGAGTGGCTGTGATGCCCGTGACCGCCATGCTCGTCACGGTGGTGATGGTCGCCGTGATCGTGATCATGGTGGTGATCGTGATGATGGCCAGGGTGAGGATCGTGGCCGTGGGCATGATCGTGGCCGGTGTGACCGTGCTCCTCATGCGCATGACCATGCGCAGATCCGGCATAGGCGCCGCCCTCGGGATCGAACGGCGCTTCGATCTCGACGACACGCGCGCCCAACCCCTTCACCATCGCCTCGATGACGTGATCCCTGCGGATGCGCAACGCCTTCGGCAAGAGCTGGGTCGGCAGATGGCGGTTGCCGAGATGCCAGGCGACCCGGATCAGGTGATGCGGATCGCTTCCCTTGATCTCGAGCAGCGGCTCGGGCGCCGCCACCACCTCGATCATCCGGCCGTCCTCGAGCACCAGCGCATCGCCGCCGCGCAAGGCTATGGCGTGTTCGAGATCGAGCAGAAACTCCAGTCCGCGCGTGCCCGTCATCGCCATCCGCCGCCGGTGCCGGTCGTCGAAATCCAGCACGACGGTGTCGGCCGGCGTTTCCTTCCAGCGATGCTGCCCGAGAACCCTAGTCGCGCGGATCATGGAGACTCTCTTTTTTGACGCGTTTTCTACCGCAGATAAGTCTACGCAATCTGCGTAAACTTGATTGCTATGCGAACCGGTTCCCGCTTCGCTTGAAAACGCTATTAGAGCTTCTGGACCTTGGCGTCGCTGATGATCTCGATCACCGTCGGTGACGCCCTGAGCGGGGTCGAATATTCACGCCAGACCTTGAGGTGCGGCGCCTTGCTGTGGGCCGTGAGGTCGTCGCGGGTCTCCCAGCGCTCCACTACGACGTACAGATTGGGGTCGTTCACGCTGACATGGCCCTCATAGGAGATGCAGCCCTTCTCCTTCAGCGTCTCGGCGATGCAGGCCTTGTGGCCCTTGATGAAGTCGTCCTTGCATTCCGGCTTCATCTGGGTGGTGGCGATGACATAGATCACGAAAAATCCTCCCGGCGTTTGTTCTGGTTAGAGATACCGGGATGGACCCTACTCCAGAAGCACGACCGGACGCAAAACCGGTCCTCACCTGCGCCGATCGCGCTCTAGAACATGAAATAGCGCTGCGCCAGGGGCAGCACCTCGGCCGGCGGACAGGTCAGAAGCTCCCCGTCGGCGCGCACTTCATAGGTTTCCGGATCGACCTCGATATTGGGCGTGGCGTCGTTATGGATCATGCTCTTTTTCGAGATCCTGCCGCGGGTGTTCTGAACCGCATAGAGCTGCTTGGAGATGCCGAGCTTGCGGGCAAGGCCGCCGGTAACGGCGGCCTTGGAGGTGAACACCACCGAGGACGCCGTCAGGGATTTGCCGAAGGCGGCAAACATCGGCTGATAATGCACGGGCTGCGGCGTCGGGATCGACGCGTTGGGATCGCCCATGGGCGCCGCCACGATCGAGCCGCCCTTGATGACGCAGTCCGGCTTGACGCCGAAGAACGCCGGCGACCACAGCACGAGGTCGGCGAGCTTGCCTTTCTCGACCGAGCCGATCAGCTTCGAGACCCCATGGGCGATCGCGGGGTTGATCGTATACTTGGCGATGTAGCGCTTGACGCGGAAATTGTCGTTGTTGCCCTTGTCCTGCGGCAACGATCCGCGCTGCTTCTTCATCTTGTCGGCGGTCTGCCAGGTGCGAATGATCACTTCGCCCAGCCGGCCCATGGCCTGCGAGTCCGACGACATCATCGAGAGCGCGCCGAGATCGTGCAGGATGTCTTCCGCCGCGATGGTTTCTTTCCGAATGCGGCTTTCGGCGAAAGCCAAATCTTCGGCGATCGAGGGATCGAGGTGGTGGCACACCATGAGCATGTCCAGATGCTCGTCGATGGTGTTGCGGGTGAAGGGGCGCGTCGGATTGGTGGAGGACGGCAAGACGTTTTTAAGGCCTGCGATCTTGATGATGTCGGGCGCGTGGCCGCCGCCTGCGCCTTCGGTGTGGAAGGCATGAATGGTGCGGCCCTTGAAGGCCTTCACCGTATCCTCGACAAAACCCGATTCATTCAGCGTATCGGAGTGCAGCATGACCTGGACGTCGTAGTCGTCGGCGACCGAAAGACAATTGTCGATCGCGGCCGGCGTCGTGCCCCAGTCCTCATGCAGCTTCAGCGCACAGGCGCCTGCCTTGATCATCTCGACCAGCGCGGCCGGCCGCGACGCGTTGCCTTTTCCGGAAATGCCGAGATTGACGGGAAACGCATCGAACGACTGGATCATCCGCCCCATGTGCCACGGGCCGGGGGTGCAGGTGGTGGCATAGGTGCCGTGCGAGGGGCCGGTGCCGCCGCCCAGCATCGAGGTGACGCCACTCATCAGCGCGTGCTCGATCTGCTGCGGGCAGATGAAATGGATGTGGCTGTCGAAGCCGCCGGCGGTAAGGATCTTGCCTTCGCCCGCGATCACGTCGGTGCCGGGGCCGATCACGATGGTGACGCCAGGCTGAATATCCGGATTTCCCGCCTTGCCGATCGCGCTGATAAAACCTTCCTTGATCGCGACGTCGGCCTTGACGATGCCCCAGTGGTCGACGATCAACGCGTTGGTGATGACGGTGTCGGCCGCGCCCTGCTTGTTGGTCACCTGCGACTGGCCCATGCCGTCGCGGATCACCTTGCCGCCGCCGAACTTCACCTCCTCGCCATAGGTGGTGAAATCCTTTTCCACCTCGATGATGAGATCGGTGTCGGCGAGCCGGACCCGGTCGCCGGTGGTGGGGCCGAACATGTCGGCATAGACGGAGCGTTTGATTTTCGTGCTCACAGCGAGCTCCTCGCAAGCTTCACGGTTTTGTCGAAGGTCTGGTCGAGAAAAGCATTGCCGCCGCGGCAACCCGCGACCACCTGCTCGGCCCAACGGGTGTAATCGGCGAGATCGTCGCGCTCATCCGCGCTTGGATCGGGATGAATGCGCGCGCCGATATTGCTGATCTTGTCGGCGATCTTGATCAATTTCGTCCCCGGCGATTTCTTTCGCGCGTCGATCACCTGCAGCCGGCGGCGCTCGCTCTTCGGCAGACTCATGTCGTCGGTGCATTCGACGACCAGCGACGCAACACGCTCGGAAAACTTTTGCGCGAGCTCCTCGCGCGTGGTCTCGGTGTCCTCGATCGTGTCATGCAGCCAACCGGCGGCGACGAGCTCGGCATCCGCGCCATCGGTTGCGGTCGACAACAGGTTCGCGACCTCGGCGAGATGATTGATATACGGCTCGCTGCCGCGCCCCTTCCGCGCCATGCCGTTATGGCGGCGCGCGGCGAGCTCGGCGGCTTCAGACACGAGGCGGAGCGGCGCGAGCATCGCTCACAGCTTCCCCATGACGTCGCCGCGGAAGCCGTAAATGGTGCGCTTGCCCGCCAGCGCCACCAGTTGCACCTCTCGGGTCTGGCCGGGCTCGAACCGCACCGCGGTGCCGGCGGCGATGTCCAGCCGCATCCCGCGCGCCTTTTTGCGCTCGAACTTCAGCGCCGGGTTGGTCTCGAAGAAATGGTAGTGCGAGCCCACCTGGATCGGCCGGTCGCCGCTGTTGGCGACCGAGAGCGTCACGGTCTTGCGGCCGGCATTGAGCTCGATCTCGCCGTCCTTGATGAAGAGTTCGCCGGGGATCATCTGTTTTCTTCCTCCGTCATTCCGGGGCGATGCGGAGCATCGAACCTGGAATCTCGAAATTCATAACCTCTGGATTCCGGGTTCGGTCCAGCGGACCGCCCGGAATGACGATTACCTTATCGGCTCGTGCACGGTGACGAGCTTGGTCCCGTCCGGAAACGTCGCCTCGACCTGGATGTCGTGGATCATCTCGGGGATGCCGTCCATCACCTGCGCGCGGGTGAGCACCTGCGCGCCCGCCTGCATCAGCTCGGCGACCGTGCGGCCGTCGCGCGCGCCTTCGACGATAAAATCGGAAATGATGGCGATGGCCTCGGGATGGTTCAGCTTGACACCGCGCTCCAGCCGTCGCCGCGCCACCATGGCCGCCATCGAAATCAGAAGCTTGTCCTTTTCACGGGGAGACAGATTCATGCGTGATCTCTAGCTTTTCGTCGGTCTAATTGCGCCATACTAATTGAGCCATAGCCGCGGCAAGGCGCGGCCTGATGCACGGCCGAGCACCGCCATCATGTCGGCGCGCAGCCGCGCGGCATCTTGGGCACAGAAGCGCGCCATTGCAAATCCATTCCAGGCGGAGACGCCGACCTCCCCGCCAAAAGAGTCCTGGAATTCGCGAATACGTTCCACCAGGGCTTCGTCGCCCGGCGCGATCAGCGCGGTGCCGATCGCGGCCCCGCCTCTCGCGACCGCTGCCTTCGCCAGCTTCTCGCCGATGTCGCCCTCGAGGCGCACGGTTTCCGCAAACACGAGCTTGCCGCCGCGCCTTAAGCGCCAGCGGTCGACAAATTCGCCATGCCGCATGGTCTCGCCCATCGCGGCCCGGCCGAACACCACGATTTCGCAGAGCAAAAGCGAGGCGCCTTCGGCGAGATCGATGTCGATGCGCCGCGCGATCCGCGCCCGGTCGAACAGAATGGTCTCCTGCGGCAGCCAGGCGAGATGCGCGCCATCGGCGGCCTTCAGGGCGATGTTGAGCTCGGCCGGCTTGCCGGTCGCACGATAGACTTTTTCCGCGGCGGCGGTCGTGAGCGTCAGGCGTGCGCCCTCGCCTGCCGCAATGTCGATATCGAAACGGTCGCCGCCGGCAACACCGCCGGCCGTATTGACGAACACGGCAGACAACCCCTCGCCCTCGGGCGAGGGAAAACGCACGCGGAGCGAGCCGGACTCATGCAAGTCGCCGCGGCGGGTGACGCCATCCTGCAGGCGCACGCCGAATTTCACCGCGCCGTGTGCCCGGTTGGCTGCAAAGATCGCTGAAGCCGTGTGCGCGATATCGGTCCGCATGCGCTCCAACGCTCCCCCAGGCAGGCGCCGGCGCCGCCGCGTCACAAACGATCATAGCGCCATCTGGCGGCTGATCTCGGCCGGATCGAGATTGGCGCGGTCGCAGGAATATTTGACCGCGCCGCGGTCCATGACCGCGAAATTGTCGCCGAGCTCGCAGGCAAAGTCGAGATATTGTTCGACCAGCACGATCGCGATGTTGCCGAGATTGCGCAGGTATGAGATCGCCCGGCCGATATCCTTGATGATCGAGGGCTGGATCCCCTCGGTCGGCTCATCGAGCAGCAGCAGTTTCGGCCGCATCACCAGCGCCCGGCCGATGGCGAGCTGCTGCTGCTGGCCGCCGGAGAGGTCGCCGCCGCGGCGCCCCAGCATCGAGTTCAGTACCGGAAACAGCGCAAACACGTCGTCGGGGATATGGCGGTCCTCCCGCTTCAGCGGGCCGAACCCGGTCTTGAGGTTTTCTTCGACCGTGAGCAGCGGAAATATCTCGCGACCCTGCGGCACGAAGCCGATGCCGCGCCGTGCGCGTTCATAGGGTTTCAGGCCCGTGATATCGGCGCCATCGAACTGGATCGAGCCGGAGGCGATTGGATATTGCCCGACCAGCGAACGCAGCAGCGAGGTCTTGCCGACGCCGTTGCGCCCCAACACGCAGGTGACCTTGCCCGGCTCCGCCGAGATCGACACGCCGCGCAGCGCTTGCGCCGCGCCGTAATAGAGGTTGATGTCCTTGACCTCGAGCATGGCGTCAGCGTCCCAGATACACTTCGATGACCCGCTCGTTCGACGACACCTGGTCGATGGTGCCTTCGGCGAGCACCGTGCCCTCATGCAGGCAGGTCACCTTGACGCCGAGCTCGCGCACGAAGGTCATGTCGTGCTCGACGACCATCACGGTGTGGGTCTTGTTGATCTCCTTCAAGAGCTCCGCAGTGAGATGCGTCTCGACGTCGGTCATTCCGGCGACGGGCTCGTCGACCAGCAGGAGCTTCGGATCCTGCGCGAGCAGCATGCCGATCTCGAGCCACTGCTTCTGGCCGTGCGACAGGCTGCCCGCGAGGCGATTGCGGGCGTCGGTCAGGCGGATGGTCTCCAGCACCCTCTCGATGCCCTCGGTCTCCGGCTTGCTCTCGCGCCAAAACAGCGTGCCCCTGACGCTGTGGTCGACGTTGAGCGCGAGCAGGAGATTGTCCTCGACCGTCTGGCTCTCGAATACGGTCGGCTTCTGGAACTTGCGGCCGATGCCGAGCTCGGCGATACGGGTCTCGTCGAGCCGTGTCAGGTCGGTGACGCCGTCGAACAATACCGTGCCCTCGTCCGGCCTGGTCTTGCCGGTGATGATGTCCATCATCGTGGTCTTGCCGGCGCCGTTGGGGCCGATGATGGCGCGCATCTCGCCGGGTTCGAGCGCAAGCGAGAGATTGTTGATGGCGTGAAACCCGTCGAACGAGACGTGCACGCCGTCGAGATACAGCAGAGCCGAAGTCGCGCGGGAGTCCATGACGTTCATGCGCTCACTCCGCCATCTTGGGTTCGCTGACGCCGTCCTCGCGCGCCGCGCTTGCCTCGGCTGCCGCCGTCGCGCGCCGCGCCCCGAAAGGCTGCATCCAGCTGTTGCAGGTGCCGACGATGCCCTTTGGCAGCAGCAGCGTCACCAGGATGAACAGCGCACCCAGCATGAACAGCCAGTAGGGCGCGAGCACACCGGAGGTGAAGAAGGTCTTGGCATAGTTGACGACGATCGCACCCAGCGCCGCGCCGACCAGCGTGCCACGGCCACCGACCGCGACCCAGATCACGGCCTCGATCGAGTTGCCCGGCGCGAATTCGCTCGGGTTGATGATGCCGACCTGCGGCACATAGAGCGCGCCCGCGACACCCGCCATGCAGGCCGACAGCGTGAACACGAACAGCTTGTAGGATTCGACGCGATAGCCGATGAAGCGCGTGCGCGACTCCGCGTCGCGAATCGCGATCAGCACCTTGCCGAGCTTGGAGGTCACGACCGCCCGGCAAACCACGAACGCGACAATCAGCATAAGGCAACTCAGCGCAAACAGCGCGGCGCGTGTGCCTTCGGCCTGCACGTTGAAGCCGAGGATATCCTTGAAGTCGGTGAGGCCGTTGTTGCCGCCGAAGCCGAAATCGTTGCGGAAGAATGCCAGCAGCAATGCGTAGGTCATCGCCTGCGTGATGATCGAAAGATAGACGCCGGTGACGCGGGAGCGGAAGGCGAGCCAGCCGAAGCAGAAGGCCAACAGGCCGGGGACCAGCAGCACCATCAGCGCCGCAAACCAGAACATATCGAAACCGTACCAGTACCAGGGGAGCTTCGGATAGTTCAGGAACACCATGAAGTCCGGAAGGACCGGATTGCCGTAGACGCCGCGGCTGCCGATCTGGCGCATCAGATACATGCCCATGGCGTAGCCGCCGAGCGCGAAGAAGGCGCCATGGCCGAGCGAAAGGATGCCGCAATAGCCCCAGATCAGGTCGATCGACAGCGCCAGCACGGCGTAGCAGACATATTTGCCCCACAGCGCCACCAGATAGGTCGGCACCTGGAACATCGAGCCCGCGGGCAGCAGGAGGTTGGAGAGCGGGATCAGGATGCCGCAGCCGGCGACCACCAGGATGAAGGTGGTCGCGGCGCGGTCGAGCGAGCGGGTGAGCACATGCTGCATCATGCTTCCACCGCCCGCCCCTTCAGCGCGAACAGGCCGCGCGGGCGCTTCTGGATGAACAGGATGATCAGCACCAGAATCGCGATCTTGCCGAGCACGGCGCCCGCCACCGGCTCCAGGAACTTGTTGGCGATGCCTAGCGTGAAGGCGCCGACCAGCGTGCCCCAGAGATTACCGACGCCGCCGAACACCACGACCATGAAACTGTCGATGATGTAGCTCTGGCCGAGATTGGGGCTGACATTGTCGATCTGCGACAGCGCCACGCCGGCAATGCCGGCGATGCCCGAGCCGAGGCCGAAGGTCAGCGCATCGACCCGCGAGGTGGCAATGCCCATCGAGGCCGCCATGCGGCGGTTTTGCGTGACCGCGCGCATCTCGAGCCCGAGCGCCGTGAAGCGCAGCATCGCAAGCAGGATCGCGAATACGGCCAGCGTGAAGCAGAGAATCCAGAGCCGGTTATAGGTAATGGTGATGTGGCCGAGCTCGAACGCACCGCTCATCCAGGAGGGGTTGCCGACCTCGCGGTTGGTCGGGCCGAAAGCGGTGCGTACCGCCTGCTGCAGCACCAGCGACAGGCCCCAGGTCGCGAGCAGCGTTTCCAGCGGACGGCCGTAGAGGAAGCGAATGATCGAGCGCTCGATCAGTACGCCGATCGCTCCTGCGACGAGGAAGGCGAGCGGCACCGCGATCAGGAGCGAATAGTCGAACAGGGCGGGAAAACGGGTGCGGATCACTTCCTGCACCACGAAGGTGGTATAGGCCCCGAGCATCACCATCTCGCCATGCGCCATGTTGATGACGCCCATCACGCCGAAGGTGATGGCGAGACCGATCGCAGCGAGCAGCAGCACCGAGCCGAGCGACAGTCCATACCAGGCGTTCTGGACGGTGGACCACAGCGCGAGCTGGCTCTGGATCGAGGAGATCGCCGATGCGGCCGCCTTGGCGACGGCCGGCGGCTGGTCGCCACCGATATCGCTCAGCATCCCCAACGCATCCTGGTCGCCGCGCGCCTTGATGGTGGCGATCGCTTCCAGCTTGTCGTTGTCGGATGCATCGGATTTGAACAGCACGATCGCCGCGCGCGCTTCGGACAACGCCTGCTTCGCCGTCTTGTTCGTCTCTTTCGCCAGCGCGCTCTCGACATTCGGCAGCGCCAACTCTTCATGGGACTTGAAGACCGATTGCGCGGCTGTGATCCGTGTCGCGATATCCGGCGACAGCAGGGTCAGGCCGCCGACGGCGGCATCCACCGTGCGGCGCAGGCGGTTGTTGAGGCGCACCGCGCTGGCGCTGTCGGGAATGCTGTCGACCGCGGCGCCCGTGGCGGCGTCGATTGCCTTGCCGTCGGCCTGCTTGATATAGACCTTCTTGGTATCGGCATCGAACATCAGCCGCTCTTCCTGCAGCGCGCTGATGATGGGATAGGCGAGCGGATTGCCCGAAGAGGCCACCACGCCGATCGCTTCCTCGGTATCGGAATAATCGTCGGTCGCGAACTTGCCGACCGCGTCCTCGAATGGACCGGCGAAGGCCGGCATCGCGAAGGTGATCAGGAAAACAGCGAGCGCAAGTGCCCGCAAGCGATCGAAGACGTTAGCCACCACTGGAGCACCCCGGCAGAAGGTAAAGAAGGCGGCGACGGCCGCCGCCTTCTTTTTTCTCTCTTGGATCAGCTTCGGATCAGGTACCCGAACCGAGGCACTTGTTGGTCTTGACGTTGTAGTTGCCGCACTTCTTGCCGACCCAGTCGCCGATCAGGTCTTTGGAGCCTTCCAGCTCCTTCGACCATGCATCGCCGGCCACCAGGCCCGGGGTCTTCCACACCACGTCGAACTGGCCATTGGCTTTGATTTCGCCAATGAACACCGGTTTGGTGATATGGTGGTTCGGCAGCATCTTGGAGACGCCGCCGGTCAGGTTCGGGGCTTCGATGCCAGGCAGAGCGTCGATCACCTTGTCTGCGTCGGTCGACTTCACCTTCTCGACCGCCTTGACCCACATGTTGAAGCCGATCACATGCGCTTCCATCGGATCGTTGGTCGTGCGCTTCGGGTTCTTGGTGTAGGCCTGCCAGTCCTTGATGAATTTCTCGTTCGCAGGGGTCTTGATCGACTCGAAGTAGTTCCAGGCGGCGAGATGGCCGAGCAGCGGCTTGGTGTCGATGCCAGCGAGCTCTTCCTCACCCACCGAGAACGCGACCACCGGAATGTCCTTTGCCTTGATGCCCTGGTTTCCCAGTTCCTTGTAGAACGGGACGTTGGCGTCGCCGTTGATGGTGGAAACCACGGCGGTCTTCTTGCCGGCCGAGCCGAACTTCTTGATGTCCGAGACGATCGTCTGCCAGTCAGAATGACCGAACGGCGTATAGTTGATCATGATGTCTTCCTGGGCGACACCCTTCGACTTCAGATAGGCTTCCAGGATCTTGTTGGTGGTGCGCGGATAGACGTAGTCGGTGCCAGCGAGCACCCAGCGCTTCACCTTTTCTTCCTTCATCAGGTAGTCGACGGCCGGGATCGCCTGCTGGTTCGGCGCGGCGCCGGTGTAGAACACGTTGCGCTCGGATTCCTCGCCCTCGTACTGCACCGGATAGAACAGGATGTTGTTCAGCTCCTTGAACACCGGCAGCACGGATTTGCGCGACACCGAGGTCCAGCAGCCGAATACGACCGCGACCTTGTCCTTGGTGATCAGCTCACGCGCCTTCTCGGCAAACAGCGGCCAGTTCGAGGCCGGGTCGACCACGACGGCCTCGAGCTTCTTGCCGAGCACGCCGCCCTTCTTGTTCTGCTCGTCGATCAGGAAGAGGACGGTGTCCTTCAGCGTGGTTTCGCTGATCGCCATGGTGCCCGAGAGCGAGTGCAGAACACCGACCTTGATGGTGTCATCGGCAGCCTTGGCCGAGCTGAAGCCGGCGAGGCCCAGAACGACGCTGGCGGCAGCAGCCAACCAGCGACGGCGGCTGAGGGGCGCCGCGCTATGAGTGATTTGATTAAGCATGAAATGTCATCTCCCTGACGCAGACGTTAAAACGCTGCGAAACGGCCCCACGGCCGCCTGCGTTAATGGAATCGCAAGAACTGTGCCACGGGGTAAGATGTAACTAAGCGACTGATTTGACTTTGAAATTAACCCCTTTGGGGTGCCAGTTCCGCCTAATATTTGGGCAAGAAAAATGTATGCCTAAGCGGCAAACTGTTTACTTTTTATGCAATAATGACAATCTGGCTAAATTTCCGGCATGGCCAGGTTAGGAACTGGCAGCGGACATTCGGGCGGGTTCCACCGGAAGGCCTAACGCCAAGCTCCTTGAAAGCGCCGCGTTCCTGGTCCATATGGTGTGCAGGACCCAAGGGAATCGCCTGAAGCGAAGTCATCGGGTCATTGCGAGCCGCGTGTTCTTAAGCCCCTTTTGGCGGCTTCTGGCTTGCCCTTTTCACCCAACACACCCGACACCCCCAACACGCGGGTGCTTTTTGAGACGACGCCAGCGCCCGGCCGCCATGAGCCGAGGCGCCTGCCGTTTTATATGGAAAGAACTGACCTTTTGACCTCCTTTCAGGACTTCGGCCTCGCCGACCCCATCGCGCGAGCGCTTGTAGAAGAGAACTACCTCACCCCGACCCCGATCCAGGCCCAGACCATACCGCTCGCACTTGCCGGCCGTGACATCGTCGGCATCGCCCAGACCGGCACCGGCAAGACCGCAGCGTTCGCGCTCCCGATCCTCCATCGCCTGCTCCAGAACCGCATCCGGCCGCAGCCGAAGACGGCGCGCGTGCTCGTGCTCTCCCCCACCCGGGAACTGTCGGGGCAGATCCTCGACAGCTTCAATGCCTATGGCCGCCACATCCGCCTCTCCTCGGCGCTCGCGATCGGCGGTGTGCCGATGGGACGTCAGGTCCGCGCGATCATGCCGGGCCTCGAAGTGCTGGTGGCGACCCCCGGCCGCCTGCTCGACCTTGTGCAGAGCAATGGCTTGAAGCTCAACCAGGTGGAATTCCTGGTGCTGGATGAAGCCGACCGCATGCTCGACATGGGCTTCATCAACGACATCAGGAAGATCGTCGCCAAGCTGCCGATCAAGCGGCAGACGCTGTTCTTCTCGGCGACCATGCCCAAGGACATCGCCGAGCTTGCCGAAGCGATGCTGCGCGATCCCGCACGCGTGGCGGTCACTCCGATTGCCGCAACCGCCGACCGCATCACCCAGCGTATCATCCAGGTCGATCACTCCAACAAGCCCGCCTTTCTGGCCCAGTTGCTGAAACAGGAGACCGTCGATCGCGCGCTGATCTTTACCCGCACCAAGCACGGCGCGGACAAGGTGGTGAAGGGCCTCGAGAAGGCAGGCATCCGTGCCGCCGCCATTCACGGCAACAAGTCGCAGAACCACCGCGAGCGAGTGCTGGCGGCTTTCCGCTCCGGGGAGGTCCGCACGCTCGTCGCCACCGACATCGCGGCCCGCGGCATCGACGTCGACGGCATCAGCCATGTCGTGAATTTCGATCTGCCCAACGTGCCCGAGACCTATGTCCATCGCATCGGCCGTACCGCGCGCGCCGGCGCCGAGGGAATTGCGATCTCGCTGGTCGCTGGCGCCGAGGAGCTGGCGTATCTGCGCGACATCGAACGGCTGATCCGGCAGTCCCTGCCCCGCGAAGATCGCCGCACGGCGGGCCATCGCGAGGCGGCACCCGCTCCCGCCCAGCATCACCGGGGCGGCCGTCCGGCGCCGCGTCCGCATGTGGGCCGCTCACATGACGGTGCACCGGCATCGAAAGGCCCTCGCCGCCGCCGCCGGGGTGATGGTAGTAAAGGCGCCTCGCAAACCAATCGTCAGGAGCCGCACCGCGCGCCGGAGGGCCGCGGCAAGGCAGAGGGACTGCAGGGCATAGCGTTTTTGCACCGCGAAAGCCGGCCGAACCACCGACCCAACCGCAATCAGAAACCTAACTAGCCGCCCCACCGATCTGGAGAGAACCATGGCTAAAGAAGAGCTGATCCAGTTCGAAGGACTGGTCACCGAAATCCTGCCGGACGCGCGCTATCGCGTGCAACTCGATGCGGGACACGAGATCGTCGCCTACACAGCGGGCAAGATGAAGAAGAACCGCATCAAGACGCTGGCCGGCGACCGGGTCACCATCGAGATGTCGCCCTACGACCTCGAAAAGGGCCGGCTGATATTCCGCCACAAGGACGAGCGTCCGAGCTCCGCCCCGGGCGGCGCGCCCCGTGGCGCTTCACAACGCGGAGGCGGCCAGTTTCGCCGCAGATAAGCCGCGTTTTCACGACCCGAAACCGCGCGTGACAACGTCGTGTCATTGCGCGGCCGGGTTGTAACAAGGCCTGAGTGCAAAAATTCGCGCACCTCAGGATTGTCTTGAAAGCCCGCTTCCCATAATATGGGAGGCAATCGATTTTCGGCCGGACGACATTAGCTATCCACCGGTACAGCCGGTATAGACGCTGACGACCCTTCCAAAAATTCGATATCGCCAGCCCACGACGAGTGGGTTTCGACAGTCTATACGTGAGAAGGGACTATCCCGTGAGCATGGGAACCGTGAAGTGGTTTAACGCAACCAAGGGCTATGGCTTCATCCAGCCGGATGACGGCGGCAACGATGTGTTCGTGCACATCTCGGCCGTCGAGCGCGCCGGCCTCGGCACGTTGCGTGAAGGCCAGAAGATCTCCTACGAGATCGTGGCGGACCGCCGCTCTGGCAAGTCGTCGGCCGACAATCTGCGCGCCGCCAACTGAACGATTTCCGACGGGGCTGAAGGCCTCGCGAAATCCAGCCTGAGAAAGCATCCACAAGCGTCAAAGGCCGCGCCCAACAGCGCGGCCTTTTCGTTGGCGAAGATCTCGCCCTACAAGGTGGGGCACGGGGGGAGCGGCGGACTCGCCGGGATCGTGGTGTTATAGAACACACAGCTATTCTGGCGCGGCCGCGTATAGGCAACATCGCTCAGATCGATGCCCGCCGCCGCCAGCAAATAACCGACCGTCGGTATGTATTTGTAGGTGACTTCGCTGTAGATCAGGTAGGTGTCGGAGACCAGGAGCGCGGAGGGAATAGTGAGAACCGAGCCGACGCTGTGCTGGTTCGTTCCTACGCTCCATTGCACGCGCGGCGCCAGCGAGCCGGGCTCGATATGGAGCTCCGTGATCGTCGCCTTTGGCGTGTTGGTATAGGGCCACAGGATCTTCTGGGAGACCGTGAAATAGGCGGTCAACTGCGCGTCGGTGACGCCGACGTTCTGCGACGTGAGGTCAGAAAGCGTCCGCGCTACCAGCGTGACCTTGCGGTCGACGGCGATCGCCGAGCAGAACTCGACGGTGCCGAAGAAGGCCAGCAGCATGATCGGCGCGATGATCGCAAACTCGATCGCCGCGACTCCGCGGCAGTCTCCACGCAGACCGCGCGCGGAACGGGGCAGGCGACGCCAGATGCTCGAGATCGATGTCATTGTTACGATCCCTGATACGGCTCGTTCTGGAACACGGCGGTTCCCACCAGCAGGCGCTTGCTGCCGGTCAGGTTCGCGATGTTGTAGCCGAGCCCCGTGACGAACAGCGGCCACTGGTAGAACAGGCGCACCACCACGATGCTGCCGGAGCTGCCGGGGCTGTATTGCATGTTGTTGATGAAGTTGCCGCCGCCGTCGATCTGGCTGCTCATGGGAATCGCCGCGAACGTGCTGTAGCTCTGGACGTCGATGGAGATGTTGGCGCAGGTGAACAGCGCCGGCACCTTGGTGCAGACATAATTGGCAAATTGCGTCTGCGTGTAGCCGGCGTTCTGGGCCTGGCCGGTCAGCACCATGCGCGCCGAGTCCTGCGTAACGTTTTCAAGCACCTGGGCTGCAAAGAACATCAGCGCCGTTTCGAGGATAGCAAACAGAAGCGCCAAGAAAATCGGAGCCAGGATGGCGAATTCAAGCGCCGCCGCGCCCTGGCGATTGCGCCGGAACCGGCGCAGCAGGCCTTTGAAAGACGCTGAGGAAACGGCGGGCGACGGCATCGAGAACCCCCTGATCAGGTCCGCTCATTTTTGACGCGGGCGGCGATCATTTACGAGAGCAATAGCTCAAACTGATTGTTGAAGTGTTTCGCGCAGTTCGTGCAGGCCGGGCGGTCGCATTAACGGGTCGTTAACCAGCCATGCGGCGACCGAGCATCCGCCGCCACGCGGTTCACGGAATTGGTTGGATCAGGGCTTGTTCGCCGTCGAAGCGCCGCTCGCCTGCGAGTTCAGCGTATTGGCCTGGTCGCTGACCGCCTTGAAATAGGTGTCGCCGTCGCCAAGCGTCACCCGGCGCTGGCAGACGGGTGTGCAGCTATAGGTCTCGCGGTCGACACCGCGATAGACGGTGACGAGCTCGTCGGCGGTCGGCCCTTCGACCTGGATCTGGCGGTCCACCAGGATTTCGCCGCGGCCGTCCATGGCGATGAAATTGGTGGCGCCATAGCCCTTGCCCGTCACCACGAGGATGCCGCCGTTCTGCAGCGTGACGTCGGCGATCAATGGATTGCCAACCACGATAGTGGAAACCTTTCCGGGCAGCTTCACGAGCTTGGCCTGATCGACATTGACGGCGATCGCGTCCGGGGTGGCTTCCGCCCATGCGGCGAACGGCCCGAGCAGCGCGGCGAAGGCCAGTGCGAACATCGGACGTGCAAGAATACGCAAGGAACTCAACAACATGACTGTACCCCGGAACGTTGACGAGCCGACCGAAGCAGATCCGCAGCAGAACCGGCGCCCGACGCGGCGAGTGTGCGTTCAATTCATGAAGGAACAGCAAATAAGTCCGGCCGCATTTGTCCGTTCGAACACGGGGTCAGTTGGCCGTCCTCATGTGGACCACGGCATGGCCGTCCGCATAGATGCGCTGCCAGCCGCTCGCATGATCCAGAAAGCTCACGGCCGGGGTTTCGGGCGTCAGCACGGTCGCGTCGATGTCATGGCGTTTGAGCAGGTCGAGCAGGACATTGACGTCCTTGAGCTGCATCGCGCGGTAATAGGCCATCACGAACCGTTCGCCGTAGAGTTCGGCGCGCCCGTCGACAAAGACGGGAATACCTTTCGAGATGAAATAGCCCGCGAAGGGCAGGTCGTTGAGAATACGTTTGGCGTTGCGCTGCTTCACCACGTCGAGCGCGGCGGCCGGAGCCTGGTTCGCTGGCGCCTCGAACCTGTGAGTGGCCGCAAATGCAAGGGTCGAGGCGGCGACAATGAACGCCAGGCCGGCGGCCGCCGGAAGGGCCAGGCGGGCAAACCGCGCCGGCTCGAATGCGAATTGCGACGCCAATGGCGTGAGCACGACCAGCGGCGCCAGCAGCGCAAATATCTCGACGTTTCGGACATGGGAAAGGGCCATGTGCAACAGGCCCAGCACCAGGATGATCCGCGGCGCGGTGAACCTCACGCCGCAATAGAGCGCGCCTGCGATCGCGGCGAGAATGCACGCCTCGAACGGACCGAAATAGCCGAAATCGACCGGCATCCATTCGTAGATGAGATGCAGCAACTCGCCGAGGTCCAGGATTTTGCGCGAGGCCAGGATCGAATCCCAGCCATAGGGCGTTGCGCAGCACACAGCCAGGGCGGCGACGCCGAACAGCGCCCAGCGCAGCGCCAACTGCATACGCCGCGGCTGTTCCGCATTGAACAGCGCGTCCAGCGCAAATGGCGCCACCAGCATGAGGCCGAAGACGAAGCCGCCATGAAGGTTGGCCCACAGCCCAAGCAGCGGCAGCAGCCAGAACGAAGGCGGCTCGCGTTGTTCGCTGGCGCGGAGCAGCCCGTTCACCCATGCGATCATGACCGGCAGCACCAGCACATGCGGACGTGCGAACAGATGCGACGCCGACAGGAGCAGCGCCGCCAGCGCGATGGAAATCGCATATTTGGCCGGCAGGCGCGAGCCGAGGATACGGGCGAACAGCGCAAACGCGATCGCAACCGCTGAGGCAGCGAGCACGATCGGTCCCGCCCATCCGGCGCACTCATAGGCCGCTGCAAACAGCACCTGCGCAAGCCAGGACGACGAAATCCAGGGTTCGCCCGTCTTCGTGAAAGAGTAGATGTCCGTATGCGGCAAGGTGCCGTGAGCGAGAATCCATTTCCCCACGGCGATGTGCCAGTAGGTGTCGGAATCGCCGAGCAACAGGTTGCCGTTGGCGAGCAACACGGCATAGACGGCAACACCGAACCAGAGCCAGGCCGGCATCAGGCCGATGCCGGCGGCTCTGCCTTGCTCAACTGTCGCGACGTCTGCGCTCGTCAAGAAAGCCTCCGCAACCTTCCGCTAGAGCGGGATGACTCTTCGTCGAATCGTCATCCCGTTCTAGCCTTTTTGTTTGAGCATGATCTTTTCGGAAGACCGCTGCACACTTTTCCTGATCATGCTCTAGCGGCGAAACGGAAAGACCAGCTGGCCCACGATTTCGGACGGCATCGCCGCCTCGTCCTTGCCGTAGTTTTCCGGGAGTTCGTTCTCGGGCATCCGGAAAGTGCCGAACAGGATGTCCCAGAGCGGAAACGTGCCGGCGAAATTGGTGTTGCCGCCCGCGTCCAGCGCGGTGTGATGCCAACGGTGGAATACCGGCGACGCCAGTACATATTTGAACGGCCCGAGCGTCCAGTTCAGGTTGGCGTGCACGAAGGCAGAATGGAAAGTGTTGAACGGCCCGACCCAGAGCATGACGTTCGGGGAGATGCCCGCCATCAGCAGGATGACGTCGACCGAGATGGTGCCGATGATCAGGTTGATCGGATGGAAGCGCGCGGCCGAGATCCAGTCCAATTCCTCGGATGAATGATGGACCGCGTGGTATTTCCAGAGCTCGCGGTGGAACAGCCGGTGCAGCCAATACAACATGAAGTCCGCCAGCACGACGAACAATATCGCCTGCGCCCACAGCGGCAGTTGCGACAGCGGGCCGTGGCCGTTGTCGTAGAAGGCGATCAGTTCGTCAGCATCGTTGATGTGGAAGACGAGGCTCGCGCCGACCACGAGAAGGCCGATCCTGATCACCCGTGCGAATACGGGCACGAAGAACCAGTAGACGATGTCGGTGACGAGCTCGCGCTTGCGCCACCAGGGCGCCGCGTCGTTGCAGGCCCAGAAATGGGCGAGCACCGAAAATATCAGCGCCAGCGCGATCGTGACCGGGACCACCTTCTCGATGGTCTGACCGAGCATCAGGAGTACTTCCATCGGAAGGTTCGACATCAGCGCCTCATCAAATCAGATGATCAGGCGTACTCCTGCGCGCTTAAAGAGGTGTGAAGCGAAAAGCGCTCGCGCGGCGGCGGTATCTCAATATTACAGCTTTCGAAACCACGCTCGAATTGCACCCGGCCGCTTAATGGGAAATTTACTCTGCAGAAGAACAGCTAATTGCAACAGTGTTTCCACGATCGAATTAACTGCGCCGCAATTCTCGGACCTTAGGGTGCCCCCATGGTCACGGTGCTGAGAACGCCGACGAGACCTACCCTAGTTCGACCAGCCACGTGTACATGGAGTTTACCTGATGAAGAATCTGATTGCGCGTTTCGTGAAGGACGAGTCAGGCGCCACCGCCATCGAATACGGCCTGATTGCCGCCGGCATCTCGCTGGCGATCATCGCCGTCGTCAACGGCCTCGGCACCAGCCTGAACACGAAGTTCACCTCGATCAGCAGCTCGCTGAAGTAAGCGACTGCTCGCCGATCAGCAAAGGCCCCGGAAAACCGGGGCCTTTGTTTTTTCAAGACCGAAAAACAGGTTGGGTTGCGTATGCGTAGAAGCGATGCCGCGGTGCTTGCGGCAAGGAAGACCCCGATACCGGCAGCGGCCCATTACGAAGCTTCCGTGCGCCTCGTCTGCCTGGCGCTGACGCTTTCGCTGGTCGCGCTTGCCTGCCGGATCTTCAGCATCTGGTGACGGATCGTTTCGTTTCCCGATTGTTTAACTGTCGCCGCTAGACTTCGGCGAACCGAAGTTTTTCGCTCCAGCCACGCGTGTCCCGATGATCCTCGACCTCGCACGCCTCCTGCTGTTCCCGGCCCTGATGGCGTTCGCGGCGGCCAGCGATCTCTTCACGATGACGATTTCGAACCGGGTCTCGCTGGCGCTTGCCGCAGGCTTCCTGTTGCTCGCGGCGCTGAGTGGGATGGCGCCCACCGAGATTCTTACCCATATCGGCGCGGGCGCCGCCGTTCTTGTGATTGCGTTCGGCTGCTTCGCGATGGGCTGGGTCGGCGGCGGCGACGCCAAGGTCGCCGCGAGCGCAGCGCTCTGGTTCGGCTTCGCCCATCTGATGGAGTATCTGCTTTATGCCTCGCTGTTCGGCGGCGCCCTGACGCTAATCCTCATCCAGCTCCGGCAATGGCCGCTGCCCTATCCGCTCGCCAGCCAGGCCTGGCTTCTCCGGCTGCACGCGAAGGAAAGCGGCATCCCCTACGGCATCGCGCTCGCGATCGCCGCCTTGATGATCTACCCGGAGACCGATTGGGTGAAGGCGGTCAATCTCGCGCACTTCACGATCGGCTGAAACGATTTGTAAACCGCTCAAGTAACTTGCGGTTAAGGCAATTTACTCACGCCTCATTAACCATGCTTTGACGAATAGCTGGTCAACTCCACGTCACGGCGGCGCACGCGTCGCAGCGTAATGTGGAAAGTGAAAGCGTATGAAAACCGCACGCATCGTGGTCTTGGCTATCGCCATCGGCGCCGGCGGCGTTGCTGCATATCTTGCGAGCGGATCCGACAACAAGCCTGCTCCCGAGCCTGTCGCGCAACTGCCGACGGTCGACATCCTGGTGGCCAAGTCTGAGATCGGCCTCGGCCAGACCGTCAAGCCCGAGGATCTGCAGTGGCAGACCTGGCCGACGGCGAGCGCGAGCGGCGCCTTCATCAAACGCAACGAGCGCCCTGACGCCACTACGCAGATCGCCGGCACGATCGCGCGCTCCCCCTTCATCACGGGCGAGCCGATCCGCGAGCAGAAGCTCGTGAGGGCCGACGGTTCGGGCTTCATGGCCGCCATCCTGCCGACCGGCATGCGCGCGATCTCGACCGAAATCTCGCCGGAAACCGGCGCCGGCGGCTTCATCCTGCCGAACGACCGCGTCGACGTGATCCTTACGCGGCGCATCAAGAACGCCGAGCATCCCAACCAGCCAGATATTGTCGTCGCCGAGGTGGTCCTGGCCAACATCCGCGTGCTCGCGATCGATCAGGCGCCGAAGGAAAAGGACGGCCAGACCACCGTGGTTGGCAAGACCGTCACGCTCGAGCTGAAGCCCGATCAGATACCGGTGCTCGCCAGCGCCCGCCAGGCCGGCACGCTCTCGCTGGCGCTGCGCAGCATCGCCGACGTCAAGATGGTGGAGAACATTCCGGACAACACGACCGCCAGCCGCGGCGTCAACATCATTCGTTTCGGCGTTCCAAGCTCGGGGACGCTGCAGAAGTGACGATGAGGATTTTGAAGATGGATTGCAGGGTAAATCAGCGGACGCTCCGGGCCTTCACGGTCCGCGCCCTGTCGTTTGCAGGCGTCGCCTCGCTGGCGCTTAATCCGGCACTTGCGCCTGTCATGGCGAGCGACTATCGCGTGCCCGCGCCGGTCGTGACCGACGGCCAGAGCAACGCGCGTCCCATCTCGCTTGGCATCGGCAAGTCGGTCGTGATCGACCTGCCGCGCGACATCAAGGATGTGCTGGTGGCCGATCCCAAGATCGCAAATGCCGTGATCCGCTCCTCGCAGCGCGCCTATATCATCGGCGCCACCGTCGGGCAGACCAATATCGTGTTCTTCGACGGTTCCGGGCAGCAGATCGCCGCCTACGACATCGCGGTGACGCGCGACCTCAACGGCTTGCGCGCTGCATTGCGACAGA
Source organism: uncultured Alphaproteobacteria bacterium (assembly GCA_963831505.1). Lineage (GTDB taxonomy): Bacteria > Pseudomonadota > Alphaproteobacteria > Rhizobiales > Xanthobacteraceae > Bradyrhizobium. The sequence continues at coordinate 165,638 of CAWHQY010000019.1, forward strand.
TGTACCCGACCTCCGACATCCATGTTGAAGGCCTTGGCGACGGCGTCGTCCTCACGGGTACCGCGGCGAACCCGATCGAAGCGCAACAGGCGGGAGAACTGGCGGCGCGGCTCGCCGGCGGCGCCGACAAGGTCGTCAATTCGATCGTCGCCCGCGGCCGCGACCAGGTGATGCTGAAGGTCACCGTCGCCGAGATCCAGCGCTCGATCATCAAGCAGATGGGCATCGATCTTTCCGCCAACCTCAGCTACGGCACCTCGGTGGTGAAATTCCAGAACAACAACCCGTTCACCGCCAACAATGCGCCGCTGATCGCCGGCAATGCCGTGCAAGGGACCTTCGGCGCCGCTCCGTCGGTGCAGGCCACGTTGCGCGCCATGGAGAGCGCAGGCGTCATAAAGACGCTTGCCGAACCCAATCTGACGGCGATTTCCGGCGAGTCCGCGACGTTTATCTCCGGCGGCGAATTTCCGATTCCGACCGGCGTCACCTGCCAAACGACCACATCGGGCGCCATCGGGCAGTGTGTGCAGACGGTCAGCTTCAAGAAATTCGGCATTTCGCTCAACTTCACGCCCGTCGTTCTCACGGAGGGCCGGATCAGCCTGCGGGTGATGACCGAAGTTTCGGAAATCTCGAGCGAAAATGCCCTGCAGGGCGGCGTCGGCGGCACCACGATTCCTTCGATCAAGACGCGTCGGGCGGAAACCACGCTGGAGATTCCCTCCGGCGGCGCGCTGGCCATGGCCGGCCTGATCCAGCAGCAAACCAAGCAAGCGATCAACGGCCTGCCCGGGATGATGGAGATCCCGGTGCTGGGAACGCTGTTCCGCAGCCGCGACTTCATCAACAACCAGACTGAGCTCGCGGTGATCGTGACGCCCTACGTTGTGCGCGCGGTCGCGCAAAAGGACCTGTCGCGGCCGGATGATGGCTTTGCCGCCGCGTCCGATCCGCAGGCCCAGCTGCTCGGATCCGTCAATCGCATCTACGGCGTGCCCGGCCGCACCGAGCCGGCGCGGAGCTATCGCGGCTCTTACGGTTTTATCACGGACTGAGGCGGGATAGGGATTTGACAACGATGAAAACCAGAACATCCCACACGCACGGACGCGCCAGCCGCGTGGCGGTGGCGCTGCTTGGCCTCGGCCTTTCGCTCGGTGGCTGCGTGCACGACGAGCCGCTCGCGACGACCGCAGGCATTCCGGGCGATTACCGGCTGCGCCATCCGATCGCGGTCGAGGACGCCAATCATTCCATCGTGGTTTTCGTCGGCCAGGGCCGCGGCGGCCTTACCGCCGAGCAGCGCGCCGACGTGATGGGCCTGGCGCAAAGCTGGCAGCATGAAGGCACCGGCGCGATCAGCGCCGATGTGCCGGTCGACACGCCCAATGCCCGTGCCGCGGCGGATTCCTTTCGCGAAATCCAGGCCATGCTCGCCGCTGCCGGCGTTCCTGCGCGCGGGATCGTGGTGCACCGCTATCATCCCGAGAACCCGCGCCATCTCGCCGCGATCCGCCTGAGCTATCCCAGGCTGCAGGCGACCGCCGGCCCCTGCGGCCTGTGGCCGGACGATCTCGGTCCCTCGATCAAGAACCGCGAATATTTCGAGAACAAGGACTACTACAATTTCGGCTGCGCCTATCAGCGCAACATGGCGGCGATGGTCGAGAACCCCTCCGACCTGGCGCAACCGCGCCCGGAGACGCCGGCCTATACAGCGCGCCGCACTATGGCCTTCGAGAAGTATCGCAAGGGCAACTCGACCGCGACCACATATCCTGAAGCCGAAAAGGCCAAACTCAGCGACACAGGCAAATGATCAGCTACGCCCGCCAGAACGAGGAAAAAACGGAAGCCGCACCGCTGCCCGCGGAGGACCACATCGCACCCGCGCCGCGGGTATCGGTGCAGGCCTTCTGCGAGACGGTGGAGACCGCCGCTGCCGTGCAATCGGCCGGTGAAGACCGCCGGCTCGGCAAAGCGCATCTGAAGATCCAGATGGGCGGCATGGCGGCCGCCATCGAGGCCTACCGCTCGGCTCCCACTCCCAATGTGATCGTGCTGGAAGCCGACGTCCGCACGGACATCCTCGCCGGCCTCGATCACCTGGCGACTGTGTGCGATCCCGGCACCCGCGTCGTGGTGATCGGCCGCGTCAACGATGTCACGCTGTATCGCGAGCTGGTGCGCCGCGGCGTCAGCGACTACGTTATCGCGCCGGTCAATGCGCTCGACGTCGTCCGCTCGATCTGCAGCCTGTTCTCGGCGCCCGAGGCCAAATCGGTCGGCCGCATCATTGCCGTGGTCGGCGCCAAGGGCGGCGTCGGCTCGTCCACCATCGCCCACAACGTCGCCTGGGCGATCGCCCGCGATCTCGCCATGGATTCGGTCGTCGCCGATCTCGACCTCGCCTTCGGCACCGCCGGCCTGGACTACAATCAGGATCCGCCGCAGGGCATCGCGGACGCGGTGTTCTCGCCGGATCGCGTCGATACCGCCTTCGTCGACCGCCTGCTGTCGAAATGCACCGACCATCTGAGCCTGCTCGCGGCGCCCGCGACGCTGGACAAGGTGTATGATTTCGGCGCTGACGCGTTCGATGCGATCTTCGACACGCTGCGCACGACCATGCCCTGCATCGTGCTGGATATCCCTCATCAATGGTCGGGATGGACCAAGCGTGCGCTGGTCGGCGCCGACGACATCCTGATCGTCGCATCGCCCGACCTCGCCAATCTGCGCAACACCAAGAACATCTTCGACCTCCTGAAGGCCTCGCGGCCCAACGACCGTCCGCCGCTCTATTGCCTCAACCAGGTCGGCGTGCCGAAACGTCCCGAGATCAACGCCAACGAATTTGCGAAGGCGATTGAAAGCCAGCCGATCGCCTCCATTCCCTTCGATCCGCAGATGTTCGGCTCGGCCGCCAATAACGGCCAGATGATCGCGGAAATCTCCGCGGGTCATCGGACCACCGAGATGTTCCTGCAGATTGCGCAGCGGCTGACAGGCCGCAGCGAGACCAAGAAGCCGAGGGGGAGCTTCCTGTCGCCCCTGATCGACAAGTTGCGGGGCAACTAACCCCTCGCCTGGAGTACCCTCGTGTTTGGTAAGCGTAACGGAAACGAGAGTGATACGCGGCCGGCGAAGACCGCGGCGAGCGTGCCGGAGCCTTCGCGGCCGGCGCCTCCGCCTGCCGTCGCCTCGCCGCCGCTCGCGCCGGTCAAGGCAGCGCCACCACCACCGCCGCCTCCGCCGCCGGCAGCCGAAGCCCGCCGTTCCGACAACTATTACCAGGTCAAGGCGACGATCTTCGGCGCGTTGATCGAGGCGATCGATCTCGCCCAGCTGGCCAAGCTCGACAGCGAATCCGCGCGAGAGGAAATCCGCGACATCGTCAACGAGATCATCGCGATCAAGAACATCGTGATGTCGATTGCCGAGCAGGAAGAGCTGCTCGATGACATCTGCAACGACGTGCTCGGCTACGGTCCGCTCGAGCCGCTGCTGTCGCGCGACGACATCGCCGACATCATGGTCAACGGCGCCGGCACGGTCTTCATCGAAGTCGCCGGCAAGATCCAGAAGACCGGCATCCGCTTCCGCGACAACCAGCAGCTCCTCAATATCTGCCAGCGCATCGTCAGCCAGGTCGGCCGTCGCGTCGACGAATCTTCGCCGATCTGCGACGCGCGCCTCGCCGACGGTTCCCGCGTCAACGCCATCGTGCCGCCGCTCGCGATCGACGGCCCCGCGCTCACCATCCGCAAATTCAAGAAAGACAAGCTGACGCTCGACCAGCTGGTCAAGTTCGGTGCGATCACGCCGGAAGGCGCGGAGATCCTGCAGATCATCGGCCGCGTCCGCTGCAACGTGCTGATCTCCGGCGGTACCGGCTCCGGAAAGACCACACTGCTCAACTGCCTGACCAACTACATCGAGCACGACGAACGCGTCATCACCTGCGAGGACGCGGCCGAGCTTCAGCTGCAGCAGCCCCATGTGGTGCGGCTGGAGACCCGCCCCCCCAACATCGAAGGCGAAGGGCAGGTCACCATGCGCGAACTGGTGCGCAACTGCCTGCGTATGCGTCCCGAACGCATCATCGTCGGCGAAGTCCGCGGACCCGAGGCGTTCGACCTGCTGCAGGCCATGAACACCGGCCATGACGGATCGATGGGAACGCTGCACGCCAACAATCCCCGCGAGGCGCTGTCGCGCTGCGAATCCATGATCACCATGGGCGGCTTCGCCCTGCCCTCGCGTACCATCCGCGAGATGATCTGCGCATCCATCGACGTCATCATCCAGGCCGCCCGCCTCCGCGACGGCTCGCGCCGCATCACCCACATCACCGAGGTGATGGGCATGGAAGGCGACACCATCATCACCCAGGACATCTTCCTCTACGACCTCGTCGGCGAGGACGCCAACGGCAAGATCATCGGCCGTCATCGTTCCACCGGCATCGGCCGGCCGCGCTTCTGGGAGCGTGCGCGCTATTACAACGAGGAGAAGCGGCTTGCCGCGGCGCTCGATGCCGCCGAAGTCTCGCCGTCGACATAAGGTACCGCCATGAACATGCAGACGCTCGCACTGGCCTTTCTCGCCGCCTCCGCCATCGGCGGCGTGGCGTGGGTGTTTATCTATCCGATGCTGTCGGGGGAAAAGCAGGCGGAGAACCGGCGCGCTGCCGTGGCCAAGCCGGAACCGACCGCCAAGCGCCAGAACGAGAAGGCTCAGCGCTCTCGCCGCGAGCAGGTCGAGGGCTCGCTGAAGGAGCTGGAGGCCCGCCGCGAGAAGCAGAGCAGGATAGCCCTGAGCGTTCGCTTGTCACAGGCCGGTCTCGACTGGTCGACCCAGAAATTCATGGTGGTTTCCGCGATTCTCGGCGCGATCTTCTTTGTCGGCGCGATGTTCGTGGGCGGCGGCATCCTCGGCGCCGTCGGGCTTGCCTTCGCCGGCGGCTTCGGCCTGCCGCGCTGGGGCCTGTCTTTCCTGAAAAAGCGCCGTGAAAAGCAATTCCTGGCCGCGCTGCCCGACGCCGTCGACGTGATCGTGCGCGGCATCAAGGCGGGCCTGCCGCTGTTCGAATCGATCAAGGTGGTCGCCGCGGACGCTCCCGACCCGCTCCGCAGCGAGTTCAACGCCATCATCGAGACCCAGGCGATCGGCATTCCGCTCGGCGAGGCCTGCACCCGATTGTATGATCGCATGCCGGTACCCGAGGCCAATTTCTTCGGCATCGTGATTTCGATCCAGCAGAAGTCCGGCGGCAATCTGTCGGAAGCGCTCGGCAACCTCTCCAAGGTGCTGCGCGACCGCAAGAAGATGGCCGAGAAGATCCAGGCCATGTCGATGGAAGCCAAGGCCTCTGCCGGAATCATCGGCTCGCTGCCGCCGATCGTGATGCTCCTCGTCTACCTCTCGACCCCCGGCTACATCTCGCTGCTGTGGACCCATCCCACCGGTCAGCTCTTGCTGGTCGGCTGCGTCGTCTGGATGTCGATCGGCATCATGGTGATGAAGAAAATGATCAATTTCGACTTTTGACGGGTGCGGCATGTTCGACTTTCTCATCAACGCTATCCACAGCCCGCGCTTCATGACGATGCTGTTCGCCGCGATCGCGGCAAGCGCCACCGCATACACGCTGGTCATGCCGCTGTTAGCCGGCGAAAACCTCGGCAAGCGCATGAAGGCGGTGGCAAACGAACGCGAACGCATCCGCGCCCGCGAGCGCGAGCGGATGAACAAGAACGAAAAGGTTTCGCTGCGCCAGACGCCGAAACAGCTCGTGTCCAGGGTCGTGGAAGATTTCAACCTGACGAAATACCTGGCGCAGGATGCCGCGCGCGAAAAACTGACGCTGGCCGGTTATCGCGGGCAGGCGCCCTATGTCACCTTTCTGTTTTTTCGCCTTGTGTCCCCGATCGTGCTGTTCATTTCGTCGATCCTCTATGTGTTCGTGATCTCGCACATGGAGAAGTCGATGCCGGTCAAGATCGGCATCTGCGTCGGTTGCGCCTATCTCGGCCTGCAGGCGCCGATGCTGTTCCTGAAAAACGCGATCAGCAAGCGTCAGCTCCAGATCAAGCGCGCCTTTCCCGATGCGCTCGATCTGTTGCTGATCTGTATCGAGTTCTGGCATGTCCATCGAAGCAGCTTTCCGCAAGGTTTCGACCGAGATCGTCAGCCAATCGATCGCCCTGTCGGAAGAGTTCACGCTGACCACCGCCGAGCTCTCCTATCTGCAGGACCGCAAGGTCGCCTACGAGAACCTTGCCAAGCGCACCGGGCTCGAGGGCGTGAAATCGGTCTGCCTGGCGCTGCAGCAGTCGGAGCGCTACGGAACGCCGCTCGGGCAGAGCCTGCGCGTGATGGCGCAGGAAAACCGCGACATGCGCATGAACGAAGCGGAGAAGAAGGCCGCCGCACTGCCGCCGAAGTTGACCGTGCCGATGATCCTGTTCTTCCTGCCGGTGCTGTTCGTCGTCATTCTCGGACCAACCTTCATCCGCGTCTCAGCGATGCAGTGAGCCGTCACCGCATCATCCGGAAAAGTATGGATTTCCCCTCGCGACAAACGGGTAGCGTTTACGCGGAGATCATGCGCAAACAGGAATCCAAGCGCGATGACGATCTATCCTGATCTCATCGCGCTCCAGGCAACGGCCCGCGCGAACTCGGACAGGCGAAATCAGGCGATCAATCGGGGCGATTGAGTTCGGCGACGGGGACGTATTTGGCGCCGCGGCCCGGACGTGAATTATCCCGTGAATTATCACGTGAATTGTCCTTGGGCTTCAGCATCTCGCGCAGGTAAGCGACATTCGCGGCCGCCTCGTCCGGCGGCAGGTCCGCCTTCACGATCTGCTCCGCCTCGGCGAAGCGGCCCTGCAGACCGACCACGAGGCCGAGATTCTGCCGTACCTTCGAGCTCGACTTGGGATTGGCATAGGCCTGGCGCAGCGCTTCCTCCGCCTTCGGCAGATCCTTCGACAGCATGTAGGACATGCCGAGGTTCGATAGCACCGAGGGCTCGCCGGGCACGATCTTGAGCGCGCTCTCATAGTAGCGTCGCGCCTCGTCGTGGCGGCCAAGCTGGTCGAGCGTCGTGCCCTGTACCGAGAGGATGCGCCAGTCCGGATTTTCGGGCGTATGGGCCCGCGACAGCACGTCGAACGCCTGCTGGAAATTGCCGTTGTCGGCGAGCGCGCGGCCCCAGCCTGCGAGCAGCGGCTTGTTGCCGGGATTGGCGATGCAGGCCTGCTCGAGCACGGCGGCGGCCTGGGCACGCTGGCCATTGGCGCGCAGCGCCTGCCCATAGGCGAGCGCCGCGTCGACATCCTTGGGATTGGCGCGATACCGCTCGCCATAATAGTCGATGACGCGCTGCGGATCGGCGTCGGCGGCGGCATCGGATTTGGCAGTCAGCGCGCCCGTGACGTCGGACATGGTCTGGCAGCCGCCCAAGCTTGCGGCCAACATCGCCGTGACTGCCGCGGTTGCGAGGAACCCGGCCACACCTGACTGCTTGGACACTTTGACTCTCGCGCTGGTCTGAGCCGAACGCGCCAGCAATAAACCGTTAACCCTAACGGCCGGTTAATTTTGCCTCCGCGCCGCCTGTGCGGCGCTCATCGGCCCGGCCGGAGCGCCGGCCTCAGGAACGCCGCGACAATCGGCCCGACCGAACGGCCCTGGTCGGTGCGGCCGACCGATGGCGCGTAGAGCTGGGAAATGGTGCCGTCGAGATAGAGCGCGTCGGAGCAGGAAAGCGCGTCGCGGAACAGCCGGGCGAACTCGGAAAAGCTGACGGGTTCCTCCGAAATCGCGAAGACGGCGGTGTTCTCGTCCACAACGCCGACGCCGTTCCTGATTTTTTCAGAGGACGCGCTCGCAAGCATCCGCCTGCCGATGACCCCCTTCGTCACCAGCACCGGCCCGGACTGCGTGGCAAATTCGGCCCTTGGCCGCTCTTTCAGATAGCGGCCGGCTTCGAGCACGCCCACCCTGCCCTCGCCGGCAAAGAACACGCCGTTCGGCTTCCAGTAAAAATTGCCGGCGCCTTGGCGCGTATTCAGCCTTGCCTGCTCGCGGCCGTGCTCGATCAAGAGGCCGACCGGACTGAGGTCCGGTTCGTACATCCCGCCGTTCATGGCGAATGCGAGCCGCGGCCTGTCCGCCGGCTGCAATTGCCGAAGGTAATTCTCGATCGATCCGTATGGCTTTTCGTCCGCGCTGCGCCAGGCCACGGCGATTTCGAACCGGCGGACATCGATGCTGCAGGCGACATAATGCCTGGCTTCGAAGACAACCCGCCGGCAGGGAGGCACGGCTCCCGGGCCGGCGTCCTCCGCAGCCGCGGCGGACCCAAGCGCAGCGCCAGCAAACAGCCCTATCGCGGCAAATCGCAGCCAACCGGCTCTCATCTGCTCAATATTCAATTGCCAGCCGCTTCCGGATCTCGTCGACGCGCTTCTCGATCGCGTCAAACCTCTCATGCACCGCACGGTCATGCAGATAGAAAAGGTAGCCGGCGGCCAGGAAACCAAAGATCCAGTGGTGACTCTCGACGTAAGCAAGCACTGCCTCGATCGCGTGACCAATGAAACCAAAAATGGTCCACACAACGTCCATCTTATCTCCCCGGCATTAAAACAGGCGGCCGAAATCTACCATGACCGGCCAAGCCCCGTGTAGCGCAATTGCGCTTTGCGGCGCCTGGACGATTGCGACGGCGTCAAAACTCTGCGAAGTCTTTTGCTTCAATCCCGAGATCAACGACGCATGCCATCTATATTCGCATCCGGCCACCAATCATCTGTTATTCCCATCACATTCGCGACCAAGTCGACATGGGAGGCGATCCGGGCCACGCTGCCGCCACCGGCCGCCAAATTCGCGCTCGCCAACGATTTTGCGGCCAAGCCCGGCGCATGTCTCGTGCTGCCCACGGCGGATGGACAGATCGCGCAGGTGCTGTTCGGCCTCGAGGACGAGGGCGCCAAGTCCCGCGATCTGTTCAGGCCCGGCGCGCTGCCTGGCCTGTTGCCGCCGGGCGTTTATCGCTTTGCCAATGCGCCGCACGATGCACGCCTGGCGGCACTTGCCTTTGCACTTGGCGCCTATCGCTTCGGCCGCTACCGCAAGGCGGAAATCCCCGACGTCAGACTGGTGCCGCCGGACGGCGTCGATGCCGCCGAGGTCACGCGGATGGCGGATGCCGCAATGATGGCGCGTGATCTCATTAACACGCCGTCGAACGACATGGGACCGGCGGAACTTGAACTCGCCACGCGCCAGCTTGCCGAGCGCTTCGGGGCGACGTTCGGCTGCATCGTCGGCGATGATCTCGTCAAGCAGAATTTCCCGCTGATCCATGCGGTCGGCATGGCTTCGGCGCGGCCGCCGCGGTTGATCGAATTTTCCTGGGGCGATCCGTCGCATCCGAAGGTAACGCTGGTCGGCAAGGGCGTCTGCTTCGACACCGGCGGGCTCGACCTGAAGCCGTCCAGCGGCATGCTGATCATGAAAAAGGACATGGGCGGGGCCGCCAACATCCTGGCGCTGGCGCAGATGGTGATGGATGCGAAGCTGAAGCTGCGGCTGCGCGTCCTGATCCCGGCGGTCGAGAATGCGGTCGCCGGCAACGCGTTCCGCCCTCTCGACATCTTCAAGTCGCGCAAGGGCACGACGGTGGAGATCGGCAATACCGACGCCGAGGGCCGGTTGATCCTCGCCGACGCGCTGGCGCTGGCGGATGAGGAGAAGCCCGAGCTCCTGATCGACATGGGCACGCTGACGGGGGCGGCGCGGGTCGCACTGGGGCCGGACTTGCCGCCCTTTTACACCGATGATGAGACGCTGGCGCTTGACGTCGCGCGCTGCGCAAAAGCGGAGAACGATCCGTTGTGGCGCATGCCGCTGTGGCCGCCTTATGATAGCTGGCTCGACTCCAAGGTCGCCAATATCAACAATGCGCCGTCGGGTACGTTCGCGGGCTCGATCACCTGCGCGCTGTTCCTGCAGCGCTTTGTCGAGCACGCCAAAAGCTGGCTGCATGTCGACATCTACGCCTGGACGCCACAGGCCAAGCCGGGGCGGCCCGAGGGCGGCGAATGCCAGGCCGCGCGGGCGATCTACAAGCTCCTGAGCGAACGTTATGCTTGATCCGCGCCTGACACCCGCCCGCCCCGACCTTGCCGCCAAGCACCTCGAAGGCAAGGTTCACGCGGCGCGTTTTGTCGAGGGCGAGGCGTTCGACGTCACCGAGGCGATCGCGCCGGTTCGGCGCGCACCTGCGCCCGATGCCGAACTGATGACGCAGGCGCTGAAGGGTGAGCGCGTGACGATCTACGACCGCAATGGCGAGGGCTGGGCCTGGGGACAGTTGGAGGCCGACGGCTATGTCGGCTGGCTGCCGGAAAGCGCGCTGGCAAAACCGGCGGCCGCGGCGACGCACAAGGTCACGGCGCTGTGGGCGCTGGCCTTTCCGGGTCCCTCCATCAAGCTGCCGCCGAGCCATTCGCTTCCGATGGAAGCCCGGATCACGGTGGCGCACGAGGACGGACCTTTCGCCATCACGACCGAAGGCCTTTATCTGCCTCGGCAGCATCTCGGAACGCTCGACGCCAAAGCGCCCGACTTCGTCGCCGTCGCCGAGCGCTTTGTCGGCACGCCCTACCTCTGGGGCGGCAAGAGCAGCCTCGGCATCGATTGCTCGGGTCTCGTGCAGCTATCGCTCGGCGCCGCCGGCATCACATCGCCGCGCGACAGCGATATGCAGCAGGCTTCTCTTGGACGGCTGCTCGATCTTGCGGAAGCGCAAAACCTGCGGCGCGGCGACCTTCTGTTCTGGAAAGGCCATGTCGCGATCGCGCGCGACACCGAGACGATCGTGCACGCCAATGCGCATCATATGGCGACAGTGACCGAAAACACCGCGGAAGCGATTGCGCGCATCAAGGCGGCCGGCAGCGAACTCGTCGCAGTCAAGAGGATTTAGGTCGCGACCGAATCGCCGCCCGTGGCTTCGTGGCGGAAGGCGGCAGCGAACAGCGCGCGGGTGTAGTCGGTCTGCGGCGCCTTGAACAATTGTGCGGCCGGCCCCTCCTCCACCACCTTGCCCTGGCGCATCACGATCAGGTGGCTCGCCAGCGAAGCGACGACGCGCAGATCGTGGGAGATGAACAGATAGGTCAGGTCGCGCTTGCGCTGCAGCTCGCGCAGGAGGTCGACCATCTGCGCCTGGAACAGCATATCGAGCGCGCTGGTCGGCTCGTCCAGCACCACGAAATTCGGCTCCAGCACGGCCGCGCGCGCAATCGAGATTCGCTGGCGCTGGCCGCCCGAAAATTCATGCGGGTAGCGGACGCGCAATTCCGGCTTGAGGCCGACATCTTCCATCGCCTTGACCACCCGTGCTTCGCGCTCCTCGCGCGTGAGATGCTTTTGATGCACGGAGAGGCCTTCGGCGATGATATCGCCGATCGACATGCGCGGGCTCAAGGAGCCGAACGGATCCTGGAACACGATCTGCATGTCGCGCCGGAAGGGCCGCATCGCCTTGAACTTCAGTCCCTGGATATCCTTGCCCAGGAACACGATCGGCCCCTCCGAGGAGATCAACCGAAGCAGCGCCAGCCCCAGCGTGGTCTTGCCGGAGCCGGACTCGCCGACCACACCCAGCGTCTCGCCCTTGCGCACCGCGAGGCTGACGCCGTCGACCGCCTTGATGTACCCGACCGTAGAGCGCAGCAATCCGCGTTTGATGGGGAACCAGACCTTCAGATTGTCCGTAGACATCACGACAGGCTGATCGGGGCGCGGCGGCGCCGGATCGGGTTTGGGCTCGGCGGCAAGCAGGTCGCGGGTATAGGGATGTTTCGGTGCGGTGAAGACCTGCTCGACCGGCCCCTGCTCCACGATCTCGCCTTCCTTCATGACGCAGACCTTGTCGGCGATCCGGCGCACGATGCCGAGATCGTGGGTGATGAACAACAGGCTCATGCCGAGCCGCGACCGGATTTCGGCGAGCAGCGCCAGAATCTGCGCCTGCACGGTGACGTCGAGCGCGGTTGTCGGCTCGTCGGCAATCAGCAGGTCAGGCTCGTTGGCGAGCGCCATCGCGATCATCACACGCTGGCGCTGTCCGCCGGACAATTGATGCGGATAGCTCTTCAGCCGCGTCTCCGGCTCGGGAATGCCGACCTGCTGCAGCAGCTCGAGCGTCCGCGCCCGCGCCATCGAGCTGCCGGCGTTGTTGTGGAGCTGCATGATTTCCATGATCTGCGCTTCAATCGTATGCAACGGATTGAGCGAGGTCATCGGTTCCTGGAAGATGATCGAGATGTCGTTACCGCGGACGCCGCGAATCTGGTTCTCGGACAGCGACAGCAGTTCCTGCCCCTTGAAGCGGATGCTGCCGGAAGGATGCGACGCCGCCGGATAGGGCAGCAGCTTCAGGATCGACAGCGCGCTGACCGACTTGCCCGAGCCGGATTCGCCGACGAGCGCCACGCACTCCCCGCGCTTGATCTCGAAAGAGACGCGGTCGACCGCGACCGAAAGCTTGCCCTGCTGGCGGAAAGCCACCGAGAGATCGCGAACGCTGAGCAGTGGCTGGTTGATGGCGTCCATGCGATCCTTAGCCGAACGTCTTGCGCGGGTCGAAGGCGTCGCGCACGGCTTCGCCGATGAAGATCAGGAGCGACAGCATGATGGCGACGGAGAAGAAGCCGGAGAAGCCGAGCCAGGGCGCCTGGATGTTGGCCTTGGCCTGCGACAGCATTTCGCCGAGCGACGGCGACCCCGGCGGCAGGCCGAACCCCAGGAAGTCGAGCGCGGTGAGCGTCATCACCGACGACGAAACGATGAACGGCAGGAACGTCATGGTCGCCACCATGGCGTTCGGCAACAGATGGCGGAACATGATGATGGCGTTGGAGACGCCGAGCGCCCGGGCCGCCTGGATGTATTCGAAGTTGCGCCCGCGCAGGAATTCCGCGCGCACGAGCCCAACCAGCGTCACCCACGAGAACAACGCCATGATGCCGAGCAGCACGAAGAAGCCGGGCGGCAGCACGGCCGAGATGATCAGGAGCAGATAGAGATAGGGAATGGAATTCCATATCTCGATGAAGCGCTGGAAGCCAAGATCGATCCAGCCGCCGAAATAACCCTGCACGCCTCCGGCGATGATGCCTATGACCGAGGAGACCAGCGTCAGGCTGAGGCCGAACAGCACCGAGATACGAAAACCGTAGATCAGGCGCGCGACCACGTCGCGGCCCTGATCGTCGGTGCCGAGCCAGTTATACTCGAGGTCGCGGCAGCCGCCGAGGTGCTTCTTCTGCACGACGGCCTGGCACTGCTCCGCCGTCAGCATCCAGGTCGGCGGCGACGGCGCGGGCGTGGGAAGATCGAGATTGTGGGTGTCGTAGGAATAGCGGATCAGCGGCCAGACGATGCTGCCGCCCTTGGCCGCGATCTGCTTCTGAAGATAGGGATCGCGATAGTCCGCCGCGGTCTCGAAGTCCCCGCCAAATGTCGTCTCCGAATAGGTCTTGAAGGCCGGAAAGTAGAGATGGCCGTCATACTTCACCAGGAACGGACGGTCGTTGGCGATCACTTCCGCGAACATCGAAACCAAGAACAGGATCATGAAGAGCCAGAACGACCAGTAGCCGCGCTTGTTGGCCTTGAAATTCTCCCAGCGGCGGCGGTTCAGCGGCGACGGCTCGAACGGATGACGCGTGACCGGCACCGCCTCGCCGAGCGGCGAGGCCGTGGTGGTTTCCACCGGCTGGGGCGCGACAAGCGTCATCAGACCTCCCGCGCCTCGAAATCGATCCTTGGATCGATCCACATATAGGCGAGATCGGAGACCAGATTGACCACGAGACCCACCAGCGAAAAGATGTAGAGCGTGCCGAACACGACCGGGTAGTCGCGATTGAGCACGCTCTCGAACGAGAGCAGGCCAAGACCGTCCAGCGAGAAGATGGTCTCGATCAGGAGCGAGCCCGAGAAGAAGGCGTGGATGAACGCGCCCGGAAAGCCCGCGATCACGATCAGCATCGCATTGCGGAAGATGTGATTATACAGGACCTGCCGCTCGCTGCAGCCCTTGGCGCGCGCGGTCATCACATATTGTTTGCGGATCTCGTCGAGGAACGAGTTCTTGGTCAGCAGCGTCATGGTCGCGAACGCCGAGAGTCCCATCGAGATCAGCGGCAGCGCCAGATGCCAGAAATAGTCGATGATCTTCCAGTACCAGGGAAACTGCGCCCAGCCGTCCGAGGTCAGTCCGCGCAGCGGGAACCAGTTGAAGAACGATCCGCCGGCAAACAGGATGATCAACAGTATCGCGAACAGGAAGCCGGGGATCGCAAAGCCCACGATGATGACCGCGGATGTCCATGTATCGAACGGCGTCCCATCCTTGACCGCCTTGCGGATGCCGAGCGGGATCGAGATCAGGTAGCTCAACAGCGTCATCCAGATGCCGAGCGACATCGAGACCGGCAGCTTCTCCTTGACCAGCGCGATCACGCTGATGTCGCGGAAATAACTCTTGCCGAAATCGAAGCGGGTATAATTCCACACCATCAACGCAAATCGTTCCGGCGCCGGCTTGTCGAAGCCGAATTGCTTCTCCAGGCTCTTGATGAATTCGGGGTCCAGCCCCTGCGCCCCGCGGTATTTCGAACTGACGGCATCCGCGGCCGCGGCATTGACGTTGCCGCGGGCGCCGAAGTCGCCGCCGCCACCGGAAACGCGCGACAGGCCGCCGGTGTCCGCGCCCGAGAGCTGAGCGATGACACGGTCGACCGGACCGCCCGGCGCGAACTGCACGACCAGGAAGGAAACGAAAAGTATCCCGAGCAGCGTCGGCAGCATCAGCAGGATACGGCGTGCGATATAGGCGCTCATAAGATCATTTTGCCTGATCGAGCCTGGCGGCCTTGGCGGCGTCGAACCACCAGTTTTCCGGCGCGCCCACTCCTTGCGCATATTTCGGCGGCTTCGCCGGATGACTGAACTGATCCCAGTAGGCGATCGGATGCGTGCTGCGGTACCATTGCGGCACCCAGTAGCGGCCGGCGCGGAACACGCGATCGAGCGCGCGGCACGCGATGGTCAAATCCTTTCGCGTATCGGCACCGATCGCCCTTTCAACGAGCGCATCGATGGCCGGGCTGGCGACGCCTGCCAGATTGTATGATCCCTTGGTGGCGGCGGATTGCGATGAAAAATACGGACGCAGGCTGTCGCCCGGCGTCGGCGAGAAATTCATGCGCTGGGTCGTCACGTCGAAATCAAAGGACTCGACGCGCGCGCGATACTGCACGGCGTCGATGATGCGGATTTCGGCCTCGATCCCGACCAGGGCGAGATTCTTGATGAAGGTCGCGTGGTGCGGCTTGAACGTCGGCTCATCGATCAGGAATTCGATCTTCAGGACCTGACCGTTGGGCAAGAGCCGCTTGCCGTCCTTGATCGGCAGCCCGGCATCCTGCAGCAATTGCTGCGCCTTGCGCAGCAGCGCGCGGTCCTGTCCCGATCCGTCGGAGGCCGGCGGCACATAGGGCTTGTCGAACACCTCGTCGGGCACCTGGCCGCGGAACGGCTCGAGCAGCTTCAATTCTTCCGGCGATGGCGCGCCCTCCGCGACCATGTCGGAGTTCTGGAACGGTGAAACCGTACGCCCATACGCGCCGTACATCACGTTCTTGTTGGTCCATTCAAAATCGAAGGCGTTGATCAACGCCTCGCGTACCCGCGGGTCCTTGAGCTGGTCGCGGCGGGTGTTGATCATCCACCCCTGCCCGCCCGACGGCGTTTCGTCCGGCAGGGTCTCTTGCTTGACGCGGCCATCCTTGATGGCAGGGAAATCATACCGCGTCGCCCAGATGCGCGCGGTGAACTCCTCGCGGAACAGGTAGTTCTTCGCGGTAAAGCCCTCGAAGGCAACGTCCCGGTCCCGATAGAATTCGTAGCGCACGGTGTCGAAATTGTAGCTGCCTCGGCAGATCGGCAGATCGGCTGCCCACCAATCCTTGACCCGGTAATATTCGACGAAGCGATTGACCTCGTAATTGCCAACCTTGTACGGGCCGGAGCCGAGCGGCGTTTCGAGCGAGGACTCCTCGAACGCGTGAGTCGCGTAGAACGCTTTCGAGAAGATCGGCAGACTGGCGACGTAGAGCGGTACATCGCGGGCGCGCTTCGGCGCAAAAGTGACGATCACCGTCGCATCATCGGGCGCCTCGGCCTTCACCATGTCGCGGAGCTGGACCACGATCAGCGGATGACCTCTTTCCTTCAGCGTATTGATCGAGAAGGCAGCATCCTGCGCCGTCAGCTTCGAGCCGTCGTGAAACCGTGCCTCGGGACGCATGGTGAAGCGATAGACCAGCTTGTCCGGAGAAATCTGCACCGACTTGGCCGCATAGCCGTACATCGCGTCCGGCTCGTCGTTCGCGCGCGCCATCAGCGTCGCGAAGGTCATATCCATGCCCTGCGCCGCTTCACCCTTGAGGACATAGGCGTTGAACGAGTTGAACGTATAGAAAGACTGATTGTAGGCACGGGCCGACGGAATCAGCGAAAACAGTCCGCCCTTCGGCGCCGAAGGATTGACGTAGTCGAAGTGGTGGAAGTCGGCCGGATATTTGAGGTCGCCGAACACCGACAGGCCGTGCATATCGGCCGCCGCGCCGGTGCCTCCCTCCGCATCTGCCGCCGCAGCACGCCGCAGCCACGGCGCCGACAGGGCTCCGAGGCCGAGCCCGAGCGCATGCCGCCGCGACAGGGAAAGCGGACGGTGCGGCCGGCTCAAGAGCGTCCGCCTGTCTTGGCTGCCTTGGCTGCATCCCACCACCACAGGGTAGGAAAGCCGGAGTTGCCATAGGCCGGCAGCGGGTCGGGATGGCTGAAGCGGTCCCAGCGCGCATAGCGCACAAATCCGTATGTGAATTGCGGAACAACATAGCAATTCCACAACAAGACCCGATCCATCGCCTTGCACGTTGCAATCAACTCGGCGCGGTCCTTGGCGAAGATAATCCGGTCGATCAGAGCATCGATCGCAGGGTTCTTGATGCCTGGAATATTGCGACTGCCGGGGCGATCGGCGGCTCCAGAGCCGAAAAAGTCTCGCTGTTCATTTCCGGGTGACAGCGACTGCCCCCAAACCACGGCGGTAAGATCGAAGTCGAAGCTCCGCAGACGATTTTGATACTGCACATCATCGACGGTACGGATGCTGACGGTGACGCCAAGCCGCTCGAGAGAGGGCTTGTAGAACAGCGAAATCCGCTCGTCGCCCTGATCCTTGCAGAGAATTTCAATGTTGACCGGCTGTCCGTTGGGGGCGACCAGCTTCCGGTCTTTCGTTTCGAAGCCTGCTTCCTTCAGAAGACGCGTGGCCTCGCGCAAATTGTTGCGCACGTTTTCCGGATTGCCGTTGACCGGATTCTGATATGGCGTCGTGAACACTTCCGCCGGGACCTTGTCGCGCATGGTCTCCAGAATTTCCAGCTCCTTGCCCTCCGGAAGTCCCGTCGCCATAAAATCGGGGATGCCTTCGAAATAGCTGTTGTCCCGCGTGTACTCGCCGGTCGACAGGACGCGGTTCTCCTCCTCGAAGTCGAAGGCAAGATTGAAGGCGCGTCGCAACCGAATGTCCTGGAACATCGGACGGCGGAGATTGAACGCCCAGCCCTGCATGCGGCCAGAGCTGCGTATCGCGAACTTTTCCTTGATGACGCGCTTGTCCTTCACGGCAGGAAAATCGTAAGCGACCGCCCACTCCTTGGCGCTGCGCTCGTTAATCCAATCGATAGTGTCCGCCTTGAAGGCCTCGCGGGCTACCGTATCGTCGCGAAAGAACTCGTAGCGGATTTCGTCGAGATTGTTCTGACCTACGCCAAAGGGGAGATCCTTGCCCCAATAGTCCTTGACGCGTTCCAGGACGAGCGAACGGCCCGCAACAAACTCCCTGATGCGATAAGGCCCCGAGCCCAGCGGAATCTCCAGCGTGGTCGCGGAGATGTCGCGCTTCCTTCCTTGCGCGTCGGTGCCTTCCCACCAATGCTTCGGAAGCACGATGACCTGCCCGGTTATCATTGGAAGCTCGCGATTGCCCGGCGCATCGAAGGTAAACTTGACGTCGCGCTCGCCGACCTGTTCGCACTTGACGATGTGCTGGTAGTACGCGCTGTACATCGGGCTGTTTTTTTTCAGAGCCTCGAAGGAGAAAATCACGTCGGCCGGGGTGATCGGCTTGCCGTCGTGCCAGCGCGCCTGCGCACGCAGCCGGTAGATCACATAGGAGCGATCGTCCGGATAGGCAGCGGATTCGGCGATCTGACCATAGGCGGTCTCGACCTCATCGAGCGATTGACTGGCCAACGGCTCGTAGATCAAGGCCGCCCCTCCCGGCATCGATCCCTTCAACCCTTCGACGACGAGATTGAAATTGTCGAACGTGCCGGTCTGGAGCTGCCGCACCGCACCGCCCTTGGGCGCATCGGGATTGACGTAATCGAAGCGCTTGAAGTCGGCCGGGTACTTCACGTCGCCGAACAGCGACAACGCATGCCGCCAGGGAAGCTCGGTCTGGGATTGAGCCTTCGCGGTTTCGATGAAGGGGACACCGGCGAGCGTCCCGAGGGCCGGGGTCATGGCGGCGAAGCTGCCGCTCTGGAGGAGCTGTCGTCGGGTAATTGCCAAATCAGAAATCCTCTTAGCGATCGCCCCGCCATTCAGGGGACAATATAGGGCAAGGTTTCGGCTGCTGACGTTGCTTTTTCCTCATGTTTCGCGGCTTTCGTGCGACCAAACGTCCCGACAACAAGCCTGCAAGACATTGGTTCAAATCAAAAACGGCCAGGCAAGCCTGGCCGTTTCGGACGAAAGTTCACAAAGTGCGGAGGACCGTCACAAGGAGGTCTTCACTTCGACGCGGTCGGCAGCGGAACGGGGCTGTCCGCCAGCGTCCGCAGATAGGCGATCACGTCGGCGCGCTCGCTGTCTTTCGGGATACCGGCAAAGCCCATCGCTGTTCCGGGGATGTAGCCCTTCGGGTTGGCGATGAATGCGCTGAGGTCGTCATAGGTCCAGGTGCCGCCCTTGCCCTTCATGGCGGCGGAGAAGTTGAAGCCGCGGCCCTCGCCCTTGTGGTCGCCGACGATACCGAAGAGATTGGGACCGACACCGTTCTTGTCGCCCTTTGCGAAGGTATGACAGGCTTGGCACTTCTTCGCGGCCGCCTGGCCCTTCTCGACGGAGGCGGTCTGCAACAGCTTCTCGATCGGCTCGGCGGGGGCCGCCGCTGCCGCCGCTTCCTTGCCGTGGCCCTCCTCCTTGGCGGCAATGGCAAAGCCCGGCTTTTCCGGAAGCTTGGGGGCGAACATCGCGCTGGCGGTAAAGTTCATCACCAAGAGGACGATGCAGGTCGCCAGCACGGCACCGAGGATTTTATTGATTTCGAAGGAGTCCATTTTGGATCAGGCTCCAGGCCGGAAAGGGTGTCGAAGGACGCGGCCTTGCCGGCCGCCGGAACAGCCCGGGAATCGTACTTTCGCAGCGCACCCCAAGCAGGGAGGAGATATCGGTTTGCCCCGGCTCTGGCAACCCGTATAAACGCGCCGGCTTTCGGCCAATCCCCATGATTTCCGGCCTGTTACCGATCAACCGCTGACCGTATTCCCAATGACCCCCAACCGCATTCTGGTGCTGATTCCGGCCCGCATGGCCTCGACGCGGCTGCCGAACAAGCCGCTGCTGGATATCGCCGGGCTGCCCATGATCGTCCATGTGCTGCGCCGGGCGGAGGAGGCCGCCATCGGCCGGGTTGCGGTCGCCACCGACTCGCCCGAGATCGCGGAGATGGTGAAGGCACATGGCGGCGAAGCCGTCATGACGCGCCCCGATCACCCGTCCGGATCGGACCGGATCTTCGAGGCCGCCGAAGCGCTCGATCCGCGCCGTGAGACGGAAATCGTGGTCAATCTGCAGGGCGATTTCCCGACCATTTCGCCGCAGAATATCCGCGACGTGCTGCCGCCGCTTGCCGATTCCGCGGTCGATATCACGACACTGGCGGCCGAGATCCACACCGAGGAAGAGAGCCTCAACCCCAATGTCGTGAAGGCGGTGGGTTCTTCGCTCGGCGGGCGGCGGATGCGGGCCTTGTACTTCACCCGTGCCACCGCCCCGCATGGCGACGGGCCGCGCTACCACCATATCGGCCTCTACGCCTACCGCTACGCGGCGCTGGAGCGCTTCGTGAAGCTGCCCCCTTCGCCGCTGGAACGGCAGGAGCGGCTCGAACAGCTCCGCGCGCTGGAAGCCGGCATGCGGATCGACATCACCGTGGTCGATACCGTCCCCCGCGGGGTCGATACCCCGACCGACCTCGAAACCACCCGCCGGCTACTGGCGAAAACTTGAGCGGCTGCTACAAGGCCGCCAGGAAACAGATAACCCAACGCCATGAGCAAGAAGCTGAAAATCGCGTTCCAGGGCGAACCGGGCGCCAATTCCCACATCGCCATCGTCGAGGCCTATCCCGACGCCGAGCCGTTGCCCTGCCCGACCTTCGAGGACGCGCTCGCCGCGATCTCTTCCGGCGAGGCCGATCTCGGCATGATCCCGATCGAGAACTCGGTCGCCGGCCGCGTCGCCGATATCCATCACCTCCTGCCCGCCTCCGGGCTCTATATCGTCGGCGAATGGTTCCTGCCGATCCGCCACCAATTGATGGCGCTGAAGGGTACCAAGCTCGCCGACGTCAGGACGGTCGAGAGCCACGTGCACGCACTCGGGCAGTGTCGCCGCATCATCCGCAAGCTCGGCCTCAAGCCGATCGTGGCGGCCGACACGGCCGGCAGCGCCCGGGACATCGCCGAGCGTGGCGACAAAAGCGTGGCCGCCATCGCCTCGCGCCTCGCAGCGAAAATCTACGGCCTCGATATCCTTGCCGAGGATGTCGAGGACGAGAGCCACAACACCACGCGCTTTGTGGTGCTGGCGCGAGAGGAAAAATGGGCCAAGCAGGGCTCCGGCCCGCTGGTCACGACGTTCGTCTTCCGCGTGCGCAACCTGCCCGCCGCGCTCTACAAGGCGATGGGGGGCTTTGCCACCAACGGCGTCAACATGACCAAGCTCGAAAGCTACATGGTCGACGGCAATTTCTTCGCCACGCAATTTTACGCCGATGTCGATGGCCATCCCGACGACAAGGGCCTCGCTTTTGCGCTGGAGGAATTAAAATTCTTCTCGCGTGAATTCCGCATCGTCGGCGTCTATCCCGGCCATCCCTTCCGCGCGACCTTCAGCGAGAAGCTGGAATAGGCACCGTCATTCCTCCGGGGCACACGAAGCGTGAACCGGAATGACAATTACGCTGCCTCCTGCTTCGCGAGCCCAAACGCCTCCGCGAGCAGCGAATAGGACTTCTTCCGCGCCTCGTGGTCAAACACCGCGCTGATCACCATCAGCTCATCCGGCTTGCTGGCATCGATCATCGGCTGCAGCTTGGCCATTACCGTCTGGGGACTGCCGACGAACAGCCGCGAGCGGTTGCGCGCCACGGAGGCGCGCTCCGCGTCCGTGTAGGGATAGGCCAGCGCCTCTTCCGGGCTCGGCAGCGGCAGAAATTGGCCGCGGTCGCGGCGCAGGCGATTGAGATCCATCGAGGACGCCAGCCGTTCCGCTTCCGCATCCGTCTCCGCCGTGACGATCGCGACCGCGAGAATCGCATGCGGCGTGGCGCGCCAGCCCGACGGCTTGAAGCGGTTGCGGTAATTGATCATCGCATCGACGGCGTCATGCATGGCAAAGTGATGCGCGAACGCAAAGCCCATCCCGACTTGCGCCGCAAGCTCCGAACTGTAGTCGCTCGAGCCGAGCAGCCAGATCGGCGGCAGCGGCGTGTCGTCGGGCATCGCCACCACATTGTTGTAGGGATGGCCGGCCGGAAAACCGCGGGTTTCCCACAGGATCAGCTCCTGCAGCCGCTCCAGGAAATCGTCGCCCTCGCGGCGGTCGAGCCGGCTGCGCAGCGCGTAAGCCGTGGCGCCATCGGTGCCCGGCGCACGGCCGAGCCCGAGATCGATGCGGCCGGGAAACAGCGCCTCCAGCATCTTGTAGCGCTCGGCGACCACGAGCGGCGCGTGGTTGGGCAGCATCACCCCGCCGGAGCCGACGCGAATGTTTTTTGTGACGGCCGCGATCTGCCCGATCATCACGTCGGGTGCCGGGCTCGCCACCGAAGAGAGGTTGTGATGCTCGGCGAGCCAGTAGCGGACATAGCCCAGCCCATCGACATGGCGCGCCAGATCGATGCTGTTGCGCAGCGCGGCCGCGGGCCTGGTTTCGGTGGTGACGACGGAGAGGTCGAGGACGGAAAGCGGGATCATGGCCGTAAGCTAATCGCGGCAGGCGGGCGGGCAATGGCCATTATCGTGCAGAGCCGATGCGCGCGGGACGGGTCTCAAGATACCTCATTGGGACATGTGAAAATTCTTTGACCTCATATTCTCATACTGCCCACAATCAAGGAATAATCATATCATATTGAAAAACAATTATTTATACTTATTAAGTAGTGCCCAATAGATGATTTTATGATCGTTTATCGAGATATTCTCTGGCAATATTGGGCAATATCCCACCATTAATGGGCTGTTTGGGTCACCGCGTTTGCCCTATCTTAGGGTCTCCCACGCTATGCCTGATGGTTTCGTGCGCCGAGATCGCGGAGTTGATGCAGCTATGACCGAGGTACCGCCGACCCATTCCGACGGGCCCCTATCGCCGCGACGGCCGAAAATCTCCTTTGAGTTCTTTCCGCCCAAGACCGAGGAGATGGAGAGGAACCTCTGGGAGACCATCAACCGCCTGGCGACGCTGTCGCCGAACTTCGTCTCCGTCACCTATGGCGCCGGCGGGTCGACCCGCGAGCGCACCCATTCCACCATCGCCCGCATCCTCCGCGAGACCGCGCTGCTGCCGGCCGCGCATCTGACCTGCGTCGGCGCCTCGCGCGGCGAGATCGACGAGATCGTCGACCGCTATCATGAGGTCGGCGTCCGCCACATCGTGGCGCTGCGCGGCGATCCCGCGACCGGCATCGGTACGGCCTATGTCGCCCATCCCGACGGCTACAGGACCTCGCCCGAGCTCGTCGCCGGCATCAAGAAGCGCCATGGCGACATCGAGATTTCTGTCTCGGCCTATCCGGAGAAACATCCGGAGGCGCGCGATTTCGACGCCGATATCGACACGCTGAAGGCCAAGGTCGATGCAGGTGCGACACGCGCGATCACGCAGGTGTTCTTCGATAACGACCTCTACTTCCGCTACCTCGACCGCGTCCGCGCGCGCGGCATCACCATTCCGGTCGTGCCCGGCATCATGCCGATGCATAATTTCAAGCAGGCGCGCAACTTCGTCACCCGGGCCGGCACCAGCGTGCCGGACTGGCTTGCGGAGAAATTCGAAGGGCTCGACGACGACGTCGAAACCCGGAAGCTGGTCGCCGCCACCGTCGCGGCGGGCCAGGTGCAAAAGCTCGCCAAGCATGGCGTCGACACCTTCCATTTCTACACCATGAACCGCGCCGATCTCGTGTTCGCGATCAGCCATCTGCTCGGCATTCGTCCGAACGGTGCCAAGAAAGCTGCCTAAGAAAGCCGCCTGATGTCCGTTTCCGCCTCGTCCAAACGAACCGCGCTGCTCGAAGCAGCAGCCAAGCGCATTCTCGTGCTCGACGGCGCCATGGGCACCATGATCCAGGGCCTGCAGTATGACGAAGCGGCCTTCCGCGGCGAGCGCTTTGCGGATTTCCATCGCGACGTCAGAGGCAATAATGATCTCCTGATCCTCACCCAGCCGAAGGCGATCGAGGACATCCACGCCGAATATCTGCGCGCCGGCGCGGATATCGTCGCGACCAACACCTTCTCCTCCACCTCCATCGCGCAGGCCGACTACGACATGTCGGAGCTGGCTTATGAGCTCAACCGCGAGGGCGCGAGGCTCGCGCGCGCTGCCGCCGATCGCGTGACGCGCGAGGACGGCGGGCCGCGTTTCGTCGCCGGCGCACTGGGCCCCACCAACCGCACCGCCTCGATCTCGCCCGACGTCGCCAATCCCGGCTATCGCGCCGTCACTTTCGACGATCTGCGAAAGTCCTATGGCGATCAGGCGCGGGGACTGATCGACGGCGGCGTCGACCTGCTCCTGGTCGAGACCATCTTCGACACGCTGAACGCCAAGGCGGCGCTGTACGCGATCTCTGAACTGCTCGAAGAGCGCGGCATCGATATCCCTGTGATGGTGTCCGGCACCATCACCGACAAATCCGGCCGCCTGCTGTCCGGCCAGATGCCGGAAGCGTTCTGGAATTCGGTGCGGCACTCAAAGCCCATCACCATCGGCTTCAACTGCGCGCTCGGCGCCGAGGATCTGCGCGCCCATATCGCCGATATCGGCCGCGTCGCCGACACGCTCGTTTGTGCGTACCCGAACGCCGGCCTGCCCAACGAATTCGGCCAATACGACGAGAGCCCGGAATTTATGGCCCGCCTGATCGGCGAGTTCGCCCGTGACGGCCTCGTCAATATCGTCGGCGGCTGCTGTGGCACCACGCCCGACCATATCGCCGCGATTGCAGCCGCCGTCGCCCCGCACAAGCCGCGCATTGTGCCCTCGATCGAGCGACGGTTGCGGCTCTCCGGCCTCGAGCCCTTTGCGCTGACGCCCGCGATCCCCTTCGTCAACGTCGGCGAGCGCACCAACGTCACGGGCTCCGCCAAATTCCGCAAGCTCATCACGGCCGGCGACTACACCGCGGCGCTTCAGGTCGCGCGCGACCAGGTCGAGAACGGCGCCCAGATCATCGACGTCAACATGGACGAAGGGCTTCTCGATTCCGAAGCTGCCATGAAGACCTTCCTCAACCTCGTCGCCGCCGAGCCCGACATCGCCCGCGTGCCCGTGATGGTCGACTCTTCGAAATTCTCCGTGATCGAGGCCGGCCTGAAATGCGTGCAGGGCAAGCCGGTGGTGAACTCGATCTCGATGAAGGAGGGTGAGGAGAAGTTCGTCCACGAGGCGAAGATTGCCCGGCGCCATGGCGCGGCGGTCGTGGTGATGGCCTTCGACGAAAAGGGCCAAGCCGACACCTTCGCGCGCAAGACCGAGATCTGCAAGCGTGCCTACGATATCCTGGTCGACCGGCTCGGTTTCCCGCCGGAAGACATCATCTTCGATCCCAACATCTTCGCGATCGCAACCGGGATCGAGGAGCACAACAATTACGGCGTCGATTTCATCGAGGCCACGCGCTGGATCCGGCAGAACCTGCCCGGCGCGCATGTCTCCGGCGGCGTCTCCAACCTCTCCTTCTCGTTCCGCGGCAACGAACCGGTGCGCGAAGCCATGCATTCGGTGTTCCTGTATCACGCCATCAAGGCCGGCATGGATATGGGCATCGTCAATGCCGGGCAGATGATCGTCTATGACGACATCGATCCCGAGCTGCGGCAAACCTGCGAGGACGTCGTCCTCAACCGCGACGCGGGCGCTTCCGAGCGGTTGCTGGCGCTGGCCGAGAAATTCCGCGGCAAGGAGAAGCAGACCAAGGAACAGGATCTCGCCTGGCGCGAATGGCCTGTCGAGAAGCGCCTGTCGCATGCGCTGGTGCACGGCATCACCGAATTCATCGAGGCCGATACCGAGGACGCCCGCAAACTCGTCGAGCGACCGCTCAATGTCATCGAAGGCCCGCTGATGGCCGGCATGAATATCGTCGGCGACCTCTTCGGGGACGGCAAGATGTTCCTGCCGCAGGTGGTGAAGTCCGCGCGCGTGATGAAGCAGGCAGTCGCCTACCTCATGCCGTTCATGGAAGAGGAGAAGGCCCGCAACCTCGCCAACGGCATCACCGGCGACGGCCGCAGCTCCGCCGGCAAGGTCGTGCTCGCGACCGTGAAGGGCGACGTCCACGACATCGGCAAGAACATCGTCGGCATCGTGCTCCAGTGCAACAATTTCGAGGTCATCGATCTCGGCGTGATGGTGCCGGCCGCCAAGATCGTCGAGACGGTGAAGGCCGAGAAGGCCGATATCGTCGGCCTCTCCGGCCTGATCACGCCCTCGCTCGACGAGATGGCCTTCTTCGCGGCCGAGCTCGAGCGCGAGGGCTTGAAGCTGCCGCTCCTGATCGGCGGCGCCACCACGAGCCGCGTGCACACCGCGGTGAAGATCGACCCGAACTATCGCGCCGGCCCCGTGGTGCATGTCAATGACGCGAGCCGCGCGGTCGGCGTCGCCTCCTCCTTGATGTCGGCCGACAAGCGAGAGGCCTACGCCAGCGAGGTGCGCGCCGAATACGCAAAAATCTCCGCGGCGCATTTCCGCGCGCAGGCGGACAAGAAGCGGTTGAAGCTTGCCGACGCGCGCGCCAATGCGGTGAAGATCGATTTCGCCGCGAAGCCGCCGAAGAAGCCGAGGTTCCTCGGCGTGAAGACCTTTGACGATTACGATCTCGCAAAACTCGTCGACGCCATCGACTGGACGCCGTTCTTCCAGACCTGGGAGCTGGCCGGGCGCTTCCCGGCCATTCTCGACGACGCAAAGGTCGGCGAAGCCGCGCGTTCGCTCTATGACGATGCCCGCAAGATGCTCGATCGCATCGTCAAGGAGAAGTGGTTCACGGCGCGCGCGGTGATCGGCATCTGGCCGGCCGGCGCCGAGGGCGACGATGTCGTGATCTATGCCGATGAGACGCGGCGCGAGAGAATCGCAACCCTGCACACGCTGCGCCAGCAGCTCGAGAAGCGCGAGGGCCGCTTCAACGCGGCGCTGTCCGATTTCATCGCGCCGGTTTCCTCCGGCGTGCCCGATTATATCGGCGGCTTTGCCGTCACCGCCGGAATCGGTGAGGACGTGATCGCCGACCGCTTCAAGCACGCCAATGACGACTACTCCTCGATTCTGTGCAAGGCGCTGGCCGATCGGCTCGCCGAAGCCTTCGCCGAGCACATGCATATGCGGGTGCGCCGCGAGTTCTGGGGCTATGCGACGGACGAAACTCTCTCGAACGAGGAGATGATCCTGGAGAAATACGCCGGCATCCGTCCCGCGCCCGGCTATCCCGCGCAGCCCGATCACACCGAGAAGGCGACGCTGTTCACCTTGCTCGACGCCGAGAAGAACGCCGGCGTGAAGCTGACCGAGAGCTTTGCGATGTGGCCGGGCTCGTCGGTGTCGGGGCTCTATTTCAGCCATGCCGAAAGCTTCTACTTCGGCGTCGGCAAGATCGAGCGCGACCAGGTCGAGGATTACGCCGCGCGCAAGGACATGAGCGTCGCCGAGGCCGAGCGCTGGCTCGCGCCGATCCTCAATTACATCCCTTCGCAGGATCAGTCCGCCGAGGTGCGCTCTGTGAAAGAGGCGATGCCGACGGCGGCGCCTGCCGCGACACCCGCCAACGATATCGCTTCAAAGGAGCTGGCCTCGCATCCGCAGGGCTGCACCTGCGCGGTGCATCTGGCCTGGCGGAAGAAGGCCGTGAGGGCGGGGTAGCTTCCGCTGTCGTCCCTGCGCACGCAGGGCCTGCTTTCGATATAAACAGCCGCTTTTTTCCCGGTATTTCGGCCGGGCAAGCTACGTGATGGGCTGACAGAATTGCGCCGACCTTGTTCGCCCGGGGAATCAGCAGGCCCTTCCCAACGCTGCGCGTATCGTGAGCGGTCAGGAGGCTCGCGGGGGTGCGCTGGCGGCGCCCTTGTAGGCCGCGGCCGCGCGCGCGGTTTCGTGAGCGATGCGCATATCCTTCGCTGTCTTTATTGCGCGGCGGACATACGAATCCTCCGACTCGCGGCTGAGGGTGATGAGCTTGTTGCAGTGCAGGCAATTGAGCTGCACACCCTCGCGCACCCGGTTCATCCGCTCCCTGAACATCTGCTTGCAGGCCGGGCACCTGATCTTGACCTTGTCGTCCATGCGAAAGCCTCCCCAGGAAAGGAGGGCATTGTCCGCGCAGGCTGTTAGGAAAGACAGCGGCGGACTTGTAAACTCGAGCCAATGTTGGCCACAGATCATTAAGGATTGCGAGGCTAAAGCGCGATGAGATTAGGTTGAATTGTCATCGCGCTTTAGCTCTTTGTTTGAGCATGATCTTTTCGGAAAACCGCTACACACTTTTCCGGATCATGCTCTAGCGGCGGCTCGCTGAAATGTCCGTTGGACAATCCTTTTGACAGTGGGCCGTGTGCGCATTCTCGATCGCCAGCCAAAACGAGAAGGCGATCAATACCACAACGGTTACAACGAGCTTCGCCAGAATATCGTTACTCAAACGCGATCTCCCCCAAGGAGGACCCGCGTTAGCATGGCAGACTTACGTCAGCCTTACAGCGTCGTAACCCGACTTCCCTTCTCCCCCTGTCCCGTAAGAGCAGGTACGAGAATGCGGCGGCCGTCGTCGCTAGTCGCCGCTCGGCGGCGCGAGCGGCTGCACGATCTCCTGGAACGGCGGCAGCGCCTCGCAGCGCGCGGCATGCGCCGCCAGCGCGGGATAGCGCGCCGCGTCGAACAGTTGCGGATGCGCCTCCGACGTGAAGCGCAGCACGCAGGCCACCGCGATGTCGGAATGGCCGATGCGCTCGCCGTAGAGGTAGGGCCTCTTCACCGCCGCGCGCTCCTCTTCCAGCACCGCGAGCACGCCGCCGATCTGCGCCTCGCAGCGCTCGACCCACAGCTTCAACTGCTCCTTGCGCAGCACGCGTTCATAGAAGAGGCTCACCGCCTTGTCGCCGAGACCGGTCGCGAGCGCGCAGAGCCGCAAATGCCTGCGGCGCTCGGCCCCGCGCGAGGGGAGCATCGCTTCGCCCGCGACCTTGTCCTGTTCACGGGCGAGCTCATCGAGATAATCAAGAATGGCCGTGCTCTCGATCAGCGCCTCGCCATCGTCGAGCACCAGCGTCGGCACCCGCCGCAGCGGGTTATGCGGCGCGATCTTGTCACCATCGCCGAAGGTCGACCACGGCTTGTGCTCGAATTTGATGCCATAGAGCCGCATCGCGATCGCGACGCGGCGGACAAAGGGGGAGTCATACTGGCCGATCAGGAACATGGAAACCTCATACGCTTTTCTTGTTACACTTTTTCCTCGATGGCGCGTTTCACGGAGGCGATCGCCGCCTCGTTGCGGCGATACATCGTCCATTGCTTGATGCGTTTGGCGCGCACCAGTTTCGCCGCCGTCAGCACCCGCATGTGCTCGCTCACCGTGGGCGCACTGACGCCGAGCTTTTCGGCGATCAGCAGGCCGCAGACGCCGTCCTCGACCAGGTCGCCGTCGACCTGCTCGCGAAAATGCCGCCTTGGCTCGCGCAGCCATTCCAGGATCTGCAGGCGGCGCTCATTCGCCAGCGCGCGCAGCGCGATTGCGATTTTCATTTAGCTATTTTGCTAATTACCTAATTGATGTCAAGTGCCGGATGCGCTATCAGGCTTCACATGACGGCGACGATGGACATCACGCGCGAGCACATTGCGGCGACCGAGGCCGTGATCCGGCCTTACGTCCGGCGCACGCCGGTCGTCCGCGCCGATCTCAGCGATTTCGGCTTGCCGGCGGCGCCCGTCACCTTCAAGCTGGAAATGCTGCAGCATTCGGGCTCGTTCAAGGCGCGCGGCGCGTTCGCCAATCTGTTGTTGCGGAAGCCGCCCGCGGCCGGCGTGGTCGCGGCCTCCGGCGGCAATCATGGCGTGGCCGTCGCCTATGCCGCGCAACGGCTCGGTATTCCCGCGACCATCTTCGTGCCCGATATCACATCGCCGGCGAAAGCGGAGCGCATCCGCCGCTACGGCGCGAAGCTCGTGATCGCGGGCACGCGCATCGCCGATGCGTTCGCGGCGATCGAAGCCCATGTCGAACAGAGCGGCGCGATGGCGATTCACCCGTTCGACCAGGTGGAAACGATGCTCGGACAGGGCACGATCGGCATGGAGGTGGAGCAGGACGCTCCCGATTTCGACACGCTGTTCGTCCCGGTCGGTGGCGGCGGGCTGATCGGTGGCATCGCCAGCTGGTTCTCGGGCCGGGTTCGCATCATCGCGGTCGAGCCGGAGCAGGCGCCGACATTGCATGCGGCGCTTGCCGCAAGCATGCCGATCGATGCGCCGGCCGAGGGTATTGCCGGCGACAGCCTGGCGCCACCGCGCGTGGGCCGACTGACATTTCCGATCGCAAAGGCACATGTCGCGCAGGCGTTGCTTGTGAGCGACGATGCGATCCGTCAAGCGCAGGCCGCGTTGTGGAGCACGCTGCGCGTGGTGGCCGAACCCGGAGCCGCCACGGCCGTTGCGCCACTGCTGTCACGGCAGTATCGGCCGGCGCCGGGAGAGCGCATCGCCGTGGTGCTGACCGGCGCCAATACGACGGCGGTGAATTTCGACGGGTAGCTAGAGCGGGATGACCCTTCTTCGAATCGTCATCCCGTTCCAGCCTTCTTATTTGAGCATGATCTCCGCGCAAACGCTGCGCGTTTGTCGCGAGGGAAAACCGCTACACACTTTTCCGGATCATGCTCTAGTTTTCCAGGAAGCGCATATATGAGGACCCCTGAAGGCGATGCTTTGGTGTAGACTTGGCTCACCATGCGGCAACACATCGGATACATTGCGCTGCTTGTCCGCGACTACGACGAAGCCATTTCATACTTCACCGAAAAGCTGGGCTTCGCGCTGGCCGAGGACACTGACCTGGGCGGCGACAAACGTTGGGTATTGATCGCCCCGCCGGGGGCGGCCGAAACCCGGCTCCTGCTCGCGAAGGCCGCATCTGCGGACCAGTTGTCCCGGGTCGGAGATCAAACCGGCGGCCGCGTTTTTTTGTTTCTGCACACGGACGATTTCTGGCGCGACTATGAAGCCTATCGATCCAGAGGCGTCCGGTTCCGCGAAGTGCCTCGTGAAGAACCGTACGGGATCGTTGCGGTCTTCGATGACCTCTACGGAAATCGCTGGGACCTGATCGAGCTGAGGCGATAGCACCAGCGCGGCCACCGCTGAACCGGCTTGCTAAAGCGCCTACCCCTCGTCGCTCGCGAGCACGCCCTTCACCGCGCGCGCCCAGCCTTTCAATTTGCGCTCGCGCGTGGCGGCGCTCATGTTCGGCTTGAAGCGGTGCTCGAGCCGCCAGTTGTCGGCGAATTTCGACGGCTCGGGATAGACGCCCGCACTGAGGCCCGCCAGATAGGCCGCGCCCAACGCAGTCGTCTCCTGGATCATCGGGCGGTCGACCGGCGCGTCGAGCAGATCGGCGAGCCGCTGCATGGTCCAGTCCGACGCCGTCATGCCGCCATCGACGCGGAGCACGATGTTGGCGGCCTTCGCGTCCGGCCAGTCGGCGCGCATCGCCGCCCAGAGGTCGAAGGTCTGATAGCAAACGCTCTCCAGCGCGGCATGCGCGAGCTCGGCGGGGCCGGTGTTGCGCGTGAGGCCGAACAACGCGCCGCGCACGTTGGGATTCCAGTAGGGCGCGCCCATGCCGACAAAGGCCGGCACCAGATAGACGCTTTGCGTGGAATCGGACTTGTCGGCGAGCGGGCCGGTCTCGGCGGCCTGCTTGATGATGCCGAGCCCGTCGCGCAGCCACTGCACCGCGCTGCCTGCGACGAAGATCGAGCCTTCGAGCGCGTAGGTGCGCTTTCCGCCGAGCTGGTAGGCGATGGTGGTCAAGAGCTTGTTCTTCGAGGCAACCGGCGTCGCACCGGTGTTGAGCAGGGCGAAGCAGCCGGTGCCGTAGGTCGATTTGATCATGCCGGGGGTGAAGCAGGCCTGTCCGATGGTTGCGGCCTGCTGGTCGCCGGCGATGCCTGATATCGCGATGGCGCCGCCGACGAGATCCGGCACGCAGTCGCCGAACCTGGCGGAAAAGTCCTTCACCTCCGGGAGCATCGAGCGCGGCACGCGCAAGAGCTTCAACAGCTCGTCGTCCCACTCGCCTGTGTGGATGTTAAAGAGGAGTGTGCGCGAGGCGTTGGTGGCATCCGTCGCATGCACCTTGCCGCCCGTGAGCCGCCACAAGAGATAGCAATCGACGGTGCCGAACAGGAGCTCGCCGGCCTCGCTGCGCTTTCGCGCGCCGGGGACGTGATCGAGGATCCAGGCGACTTTCGTTCCCGAAAAATAGGGATCGATGATGAGGCCTGTCTTCTTCGAGATGATGGGCTCGCAGCCTTCCGCCTTCAGCCGCGCGCAGACGTCGGCGGTGCGGCGGTCCTGCCAGACGATGGCGCGGTGCACCGCCTGACCGGTGGCGCGGTCCCACACCACCGTGGTCTCGCGCTGGTTGGTGATGCCGATCGCGGCGATGTCCTTTGCGGTGAGGCCCGCCTTCTTCAGCGCCTCGCGGCAGACCGAGATGGCCGAGGTCCAGATGTCCTCGGGCTCGTGCTCGACCCAGCCGGACGCCGGAAAATGCTGCGGGAACTCCTGCTGCGCCACCGCTGCGATCGAGATGTCGCCGCGAAACACGATGGCGCGCGAGGAGGTGGTGCCCTGATCGATGGCCAGCACGAATGACATGGTGATGTTCCCGGCGTTGCGTCCCGAAGGGTTTTGTTGCGGGCAAGGACAGCGGATTGGGGAAGGAAGGTCAATATCTCCGTCGGCCGCCCAACTTGTCGTCCCGGCGAACGCCGGGATAACCATCGGCGGTCATTTTGCGAAGAAAGCCGCGACTGCGATCACCCTTCATCCGAGAGCGCAACGCGGCATGGGTCCCGGCGTTCGCCGGGACGACAGCAACTACGCCGACGCGGTCGTCACGCCGCCGTCGACCACAATCGTCTGGCCGGTCATGAAGGTCGAGGCATCGGAGGCGAGGTAGGCCACGGCGCCCGCGATCTCGTCGGGCTCGCCGATCCTTCGAAGCGGGGTGGTGGCGCAGCGGCGCTTCAGCCGCTCCTCGTCCTCCCACAGCGCGCGGGCGAAATCGGTCTTCACGAGACCCGGCGCCACGCAATTGATACGTACGCCCTTCGGTCCCCATTCGCCGGCGAGGCTGCGGGCGAGCGCGAAGTCGGCGGCCTTGGAGATGCCGTACGCGCCGATCACGGTCGAGCCGCGCAAGCCCCCGATCGAGGAGATGATGACGACCGAACCTTTGCCGCGCTCCGCCATCTGCGGAATCGCGAGCGCGCAGAGCCAGATGTTGCTCTTGACGTTCGAGCCCATGATCTTGTCGAAGGCCTCGTCCTTGATGTCGAGCAGCGGGCCGTAATAGGGGTTCACCGCCGCGTTGCAGACCAGGATGTCGATCTTGCCGTAATGCTTGGTCGTGCCCTCGACCAGCGCCTTGACCTCGTCATGGCGCGAGATGTTGCAGGGGATGACATGCGCATCGCCGCCGGATTTCTTGATGCCGTCGGCGACCTCCTGGCAGGCATCCGCCTTGCGCGA
This sequence comes from uncultured Alphaproteobacteria bacterium, assembly GCA_963831505.1. Lineage (GTDB taxonomy): Bacteria > Pseudomonadota > Alphaproteobacteria > Rhizobiales > Xanthobacteraceae > Bradyrhizobium. Next base: position 199,139 of record CAWHQY010000019.1, read on the forward strand.
GGAGATCACGACCTTGGCGCCGAGCTTCGCCAAGAGCTCCGCCGAGGAGCGGCCGATGCCGCGGCTCGAGCCGGTGACGACAGCGACGGCGCCGGTGAGATCGAACGGGGTGCTTTTCATTGTTGTTGCCTCCTTCTCTCCTCGTCATTGCGAGGAGCGCAAGCAACGAAGCAATCCAGACTTCCTGCGCGGCTCTGGATTGCTTCGCTTCGCTCGCAATGACGGTGATTACACCAGCCCGCCGCCCTCACTGACGCGGCGCGTCTGGTACTCGGTGTCGCCAAAGGTGTTTTCGATCATGGTCAGCCGCTTGAAATAGTGACCGATCTTCGCCTCCTGGGTCATGCCGATGCCGCCGTGGAGCTGGATCGACTGCTGGCCGACGTACTTGCCGGATTTGCCGATCTGCACCTTCGCCGCCGCGATCGCCTTGGCGCGCTCCTTCGGATCGTCGAAGTCCATCGCCATGGTCGCGAACATCGACATCGACCGCGCCTGCTCCAGCGCCACGAACATGTCGGAGGCGCGGTGCTGCAGCGACTGGAACGTGCCGATCGCCACGCCGAACTGCTTGCGCGTCTTGATGTATTCGACGGTGGTCTTGAGCAACTCGTCCATCAGGCCGACCGCCTCCGCGCAGAGCGCGATGCGGGCGTCATCGACCACGCGCTCGATCAGCGGCAAGGCATTTTCGGGATCGCCGATGGCGGCATCAGCGCCGACCTCGACGCCGGTGAAGCTGATGTCGGCCGCGTGCAGCCCGTCCTGGGTCGGATAGGACTTTTTCGTCACGCCCTTGGCGTTGGCCGGAACGAGGAATACGCCGACGCCCGACTTGTCGCGGCGCTCGCCCTTGGTGCGCGCGGTGACGATGAGCGTATCGGCGTTCTCGCCGTTCAGCACGACGAACTTCTCGCCGTCGATGACGTAAGTCCCGCCCTTTTTCTTGGCGGTGGTCGCGACGTCATGCAGGTCGTAGCGTGAGTTCTTCTCGAGCTGCGCGAACGCAAAGGTCTTGCTGCCATCGACGATGCCGGGCACATAAGCGGCCTTCTGCTCGGCCGAGCCGCCATGGCGGAGAAAACCGCCGCCAATCACGACGGTGGCCAGATAAGGCTCGAGCACCAGCGCTTTGCCAAGCGCTTCCATCACGATTCCGGTCTCGACGCCGCCGCCGCCGAAGCCGCCGTCCTCTTCGGCGAAGGGAAGACCAAGCAGGCCCTGCTCGGCGAGCTTGCCCCAGACAGCCTTGCTCCAGCCGCCCTTCTCCTTCATGTATTTCTTGCGCTGCTCGAAGTCATACGAGTTGGTCAAGAGGCCGTCGACGCTCTCCTTGAGGAGGCGCTGCTCCTCGGACAAATCGAAATCCATTTCTTTTACTCTCTCCAAAATCAGCGCAATTCGTGCGCCGCTGTCTCCTGCCCTTCCGCTGTCATCCCCGCGAAAGCGGGCATCCAGTAACCACATCCGCCTGTCGTTGGCATGACCGCCGCGGCGTACTGGGTCCCCCGCCTGGCGGGGGACGACATCGTCCTTTACTCTGCCTCGGCGATCACAGCCCCAGCACCGCCTTGGCGATGATATTGCGCTGGATCTCGTTGGAGCCGCCGTAGATCGAGACCTTGCGGTTGTTGAAGTAGCTCGGCGCGATCTGCGCGGTCCAGTCCATCGTCTCGTTGGAGCCGTCGTCGCCGTGCACGTCGTAGGGCGCGGCGAGCGGGCCGATCACTTCCATCAGAAGCTCGGTGGTGGTCTGCTGGATTTCCGAGCCCTTGATCTTGAGGACCGAGGAGGCCGGATTGGGCTTGCCCTTGCCGTGCTTGCCTTCGTCGGCGACGACGCGCAGCTGCGTGAGTTCGAGCGCCTTCAGCTCGATCTCGCAGGCCGTGAGTTTTTCACGGAAAGCGGGATCCTCCATCACCGGCCGGCCGCCGGACTCGATCTTCGAGGCCAGGTCCTTGATGCGGCGGATGCGCTCCTTGGAGACGCCGACGCGCGCAATGCCGGTGCGCTCGTTGCCGAGCAGGAATTTGGCGTAATCCCAGCCCTTGTTCTCTTCGCCGATCAGGTTCTCGTAGGGTACCTCGACGTCGTCAAAGAAGACTTCGTTGACCTCATAGCCGCCGTCGATGGTCTCGATCGGGCGCACGGTGACGCCCTTCGATTTCATGTCGAACACGATGAAGGAGATGCCGGTCTGCTTCTTCGCAGCCGGGTCGGTGCGGCAGAGGCAGAAGATCATGTCGGCGTGCTGCGCCAGCGTGGTCCAGGTCTTCTGGCCATTGATGATCCACTTGTCGCCCTTGCGCTCGGCCTTGGTCTTGAGCGAAGCGAGGTCCGAACCCGAGCCCGGCTCCGAAAAACCCTGGCACCACCAGTCGTCGACATTGGCGATGCGCGGCAGATATTGCTTCTTCTGCACCTCGTTGCCGAAGGTGTAGATGACCGGGCCGACCATGCTGACGCCGAAGGCGAGCGGCGCCGGCGCCGGATGCATCTGCAGCTCTTCGTTGAAGATGTAATGCTGCACCGAGGTCCACCCGGTGCCGCCATATTCCTTCGGCCAGTGCGAGACACCCCAGCCCTTCTTGTTCAGGATACGCCACCAGGTCACCATCTCGTCCTTACTGAGGTGACGGCCCTCCTGCAGCTTGCGCCGCGTATCCGGCGGCACGTTGTCGCGGAAAAACGTCCGCACTTCCTCGCGGAACGCCATTTCTTCCTTGGTGAAAGCGAGATCCATCGGACTCTCCTGTGAACTTCCAATCTCTCATCGTCGTCCCGGCGAAAGCCGGGACCCATAACCACCGAACTTGGCTATTGCGAAAGCCGTCTCCCCGCGCGCCCCAAGCAAGGCCGCGGCGTATGGGTCCCGGCTTTCGCCGGGACGACGGCTTGAGTGCCGCGAGACGTCATGATCGGCCTCCCGCGGCGAGTTGCTGTTGCTTTGCTGTTTCCGGTTGAGTCTTGCGCAATTCGTGGCGCGAGAGCTTGCCGACCGGCGTGCGCGGCAATTCGTCGACGAACTCCACCGCCGCCGGCAGTTCGTGCTTGCCGAGCTTGCCGGTGAGGAACGCGCGCAGTTCCTCGAGCGAGAACGGCGCGGCGCCGTCGCGCAGCTTGATGAAGGCCTTTGCCGCTTCGCCGCGATAGTCATCGGGAATGCCGATCACGATCACCTCGTGCACGGAAGGATGGGTGTAGATCGCCTGCTCGATCATCTGCGGATAAACGTTGAAGCCGCCGGAGATGATCATGTCCTTCTTGCGGTCGACCAGGAAGAAATAGCCCTCGTCGTCGACATAGCCGATGTCGCCGGTGAGGAAGCGGTCGCCGACAAAGGCTTCCGCGGTTTCCTTCGGCTTGTTCCAGTAGCCCTTGGTGACGTTCGGACCTCGGATGCGGATCTCGCCGACCTCGCCGGTCGGCAGAACCTTCGTGGGATCCTCCAGCGACACCACATCCATCTCGATGCCCGGCAAGGCCACGCCGACCGAGGCGGGCTTGTCCGGCCCGTTTTCCGGATGCGCGGTGCCGGCCGGGCAGGTTTCGGTCATGCCCCAGCCGGAGCGGAGCTTCATGCCGACCTTGCGCTCAAAGACCTTGGCTACTTCCATCGGTAGCGGCGCGCCGCCCGAGCCGGCGCTTCGCAGCGACGAGAAATCGCGCCTGTCGAGATCGGGCAAGGCCGCGATCGCGATCCACATGGTCGGCACGCCCGGGAAATAAGTCGCGCGCTTGACCTCGATGTCGCGCATCACGCTTTCGACGTCGAAGCGCTGGTGCAGCGAGATCAGGTGGCCGCGGCGGATGCAAGACAGCATCACGACCGTCAGCGCAAAGATGTGAAACAATGGCAGCACGCAGATCACGCGCTCGACCGGGTCGCCCCGCTCGGCGCGCGCGGCCTTGCCCCAGACATCATAGATCGAGACCGCCGCGGTGAGATTGCCGTGGGTCAGCATCGCCCCTTTTGGAAGACCAGTCGTGCCGCCGGTATATTGCAGCAGCGCAATGTCCTCGACGTCGATGGCAGGCCATTGAGCAGGCTTGGTCGCGCCGTCGACGAACTGCCGGTAGGTGATGACCGCGGGGTTGTTCGGCAGCGGCGTCTGCGGCGTGCCGATCTTGCCCCAGTGATCGTCCTCGCAGACGATCAGGCGGTCGAGCAGGCCCTTCTCCAGGAATTTCAGCGCGGCCGGCAGCAGCGCCGAGAGGTTGCTGGTGATGAGCACCCGTGCGCCGGAATCGCTGAGTTTGTGCGACAGCGCAATCTCGCCGTCCAGCGGCGACAGATGGACGATGCGCCCGCCTGCCTTCAGCGCACCGAAGAAATTGACGGGATGATCGGGCGTATTGCCGAGGAACAGCGCAACGGAGGTGTTCTTGCCGTAGCCGGCACGCAGGAAGGCGGAGGCCGCGATCTCGACCAGGTCTTCCAGCTCCCTGTAGCTGATCGGCCGGTCACGGAATTCGAGCACCGGGCGGTCGCCATAATCGGCGGCCGCCTTGGACAGCAGGTCCGGCAGCGTGCCGCGCGCGATTGGATCGCTCCAATGCACGCCTTCGGGGTAAAACTGTTCGCCGGGATGGGTCATGAGTGCCTGCCGGGTACGCCGTCATTCCGGGGCGGTGCGACAGCACCGAACCCGGAATCTCGAGGTTCCGGGTTCGCGCTTCGCGCGCCCCGGAACGACACGAAAAAGGCGTACCACCCCATCACGCCGCTTTCGACTTCTCGGCAGCGAGCGACGCGAAGGTCTTGCCTTCGGCGACGAGGCGCTTCAGGAGCGGCGCGGGCTCGAGCGAAGGATCGTTGGTCTCCTTGGCATAAAAGGAGAGACGATCGGCGATGTGCGTGAGGCCGATGCTGTCGGCCCAGAACATCGGGCCGCCGCGATAGATCGGCCAGCCATAGCCGTAGAGCCAGACCACGTCGATGTCGCTCGCCCGCGCGGCAACGCCTTCCTCGAGGATGCGCGCACCCTCGTTGATCATCGGGTACATCATGCGCTCCAGGATCTCGTCGTCACTGACCTGGCGGCGCTTGCGGCCGAGCCGGGTCAGCGTCTCGTCGATCAGCTTCTCGACATCGGGATCGGGCAGCGGCGCGCGCGAGCCGCCTTCGTATTTGTAATAGCCCTTGCCGGTCTTCTGGCCGAAGCGGCCGGCTTCGCACAGCGCGTCCGCGATTTCCGACTTGATGCCGCGGTCTTTCCGCGAGCGCCAGCCGATATCGAGGCCGGCGAGATCGCCCATCGCGAACGGCCCCATCGGCATGCCGAATTTGGTGACCACGGCGTCGACCTGCTGCGGCAACGCGCCCTCGAACAAGAGCTTCTCCGACTGCTTGCCGCGCTGGGCCAGCATGCGGTTGCCGACAAAGCCGTCGCAGACACCGACCACCGCCGGCACCTTGGCGATCTTTCGCGCGATCGTCACCGCCGTGACCAGCGCATCGGGCGCGGTCTTGTCCGCCCGCACGATCTCGCACAGTTTCATGACGTTGGCCGGCGAGAAGAAGTGCATGCCGAGAACGTCCTGCGGACGCTTGGTCGCCTTCGCGATCTCGTCGATGTTGAGATAGGAGGTGTTGGAAGCGAGCACCGCGCCAGGCTTGGCGTATTTGTCGAGTTCGCCGAACACTTCCTTCTTCACCGCCATGGTCTCGAACACCGCCTCGATCACGAGGTCGGCGTCCTTGACCTTGTCCAGGCCGACGACGCCGTTGATCAGCGCCATTCGCTTGGCCGGCGCATCCGCGGGGATGCCGCCGCGCGCCGCGGTCGCCTCATAGTTCTTCTGCATCACGCCCATGCCGCGCTTGAGCTGCTCCTCGCCTGTCTCGATCAGAGTGACCGGGATACCGGCATTGGCAAACGACATCGCGATGCCGCCGCCCATGGTGCCGGCGCCGATGATGGCGACCCGATCGACATTGCGCGGCTTGGTGCCCTCGGGCACGCCCGCGATCTTGGCAGCCTCGCGCTCGGCGAAGAAGGCGTAGCGCTGCGCCTTGGACTGATCGCTGGAGACGAGTTTCAGGAACCCCTCGCGCTCTTTCTTCAGGCCCTCGTCGAAGGGCAGGTCGATCGCGGCTCCCACCGCGTCGGCAGCCGCGAACGGGGCTTCCAGCCCCCGCGCACGCTTGGTCATGGCCGCGACCGCATTGGTGAAGATCGATCGGTCGGCCTTGGCGGCCGCGAGCTTGCTATCATCATCGCGCAGCTTGCGCAGCGGGCGCTTTTCGGCCAGCACCTTGCGGGCAAAGGCTTCGCCGCCCGAGGCCGGCCCTTCGACGATCTCCTCGATCAGCCCGTTCTTGAGCGCCTCGGAGGCCGAGATCGGATCGCCGCCAACGATCATCTTGACCGCAAGTTCCGGTCCCACGGCGCGCGGCAGGCGCTGCGTGCCGCCGGCGCCGGGCAACAGGCCGAGCTTTACTTCGGGCAGGCCGAGCCGCGCGTCCTTGACCGCGACCCGGAAATGACAGGCGAGCGCGACTTCGAGCCCGCCACCGAGCGCGGTGCCATGGATCGCGGCCACGATCGGCTTCGGCGAGTTCTCCATCAGGGTCAGCGCCTCGACCAGGCCGGGCGGCTTCGGCGGCTTGCCGAATTCGGTGATGTCGGCGCCGGCGATGAAGGTGCGGCCGCCGCAGGTCAGCACGATACCCTTGATCTCGGGATCGGCGATCGCGGCCTTGATGCATTCCAGAATGCCGCCACGGACGGCGGCGCTCAGTGCGTTGACGGGAGGACTGTTGACGGTGACGACGCCGATGCCCTCGTGACGTTCGAGCTTGACCACTTCGTTCACGCTACGCTCCTTGGATGTTTATTCTTCGTTGCTTGTCGACTTGCGTTGAGGCGCCGCATGGCTTGCGTTTACCGGCTACGCCTCCGACCAATTTCGCACTGCGAAACTAAATTCCACATCTTGACAGCGAGGGTTATTTTGAAGCACGTCCGTTGTCAACGAGCACAATCAGCGGCAGGGCATGAAACGTTCAGGCAAGAAAGGTGCGACCGATCGCAGTTTCGTCGTCGCACTTTCCCGCGGCCTCGATGTGCTGCGCGCCTTCCAGCCCAATGACGGACTGCTCGGCAATCAGGAGATCGCGGCCCGCACGAATCTGCCGAAGCCAACGGTGTCGCGGCTGACCTACACGCTGACCAAGCTCGGCTATCTTACGCCGGTTCCGCGGTTTGAGAAGTATCAGCTCGCGCCATCCGCCATGGCGCTGGGCTATGCCGCCCTGGCCAATCTCGGCGTTCGTCATTTGTCCGAGCCGTTCCGCGAGGAAGTGATGCGCGAGACCGGCGGCGCGGTCGCGGTCGGCGGGCGCGACCGTCACAGCATGATCTATTTCGGTCAAAGCCGGAACGGCCTGACGCTCGGCGTTCAACTCGATGTCGGCTCCCGCATCCCCATTGCAACCACGGCGATGGGCCGCGCGTATCTCTGGGCGCTGCCCCCGGACGATCGGTCCGCCCTGATGCGAGACCTGCGCGAACATTACGGCAGCCGCTGGCCCAAGATACGCGACGGCATCGAACGTTCCGGCGAATTCGTCACAAAGCACGGCTTTACGATGTCGGCGGGCGATTGGCAGAACGACGTGGCCGCGGTCGGCGTAGCACTAAAGTTAAATGACGGAACGGGTCCTTATGCGTTTAACTGTGGTGCACCGGCATTCCGCTTCACGGAAGATCGGCTGTGCAACGATATTGGACCTCGTCTCGTGGCGATGGTAAGGAACATCGAGGCGGCCCTCGGCGGGATGGCGCCGCATTCGACACAATCAAAAAAAGACGAAAGCAAGAAATCTAGGTCAGGAGGGAAAGTTGCACGTGTGGCCGAGGGGATCAGATAGCCTCCGTTGTCGCGACCTGCGACGCAAGTCGCGAGGTCGTTCCGGCGCGACGATCGCATTGAGCGAGACGACATGACGCAGGCCCAGCTTGCGCAGGGACGAGATCCCCTGCTCGCGGTGCGCGACGTCAGCGTCGTGTTCGGCGGCATCGTCGCGTTGAATGGCGTTTCCTTCGACATGCATCAGGGCCAGATCCTCGGCCTGATCGGTCCGAACGGCGCCGGCAAGACCACCCTGTTCAATTGCCTGAGCCGGCTCTATCAGCCGAGCACCGGCGACATCCTGATGGAAGGCACGAGCATCCTGTCGCGGCCGCCGCACCGGATCGCGGAGATCGGCATCGGCCGCACCTTCCAGAACGTCGCGCTGTTTCCCAATCTTTCCGTGCTCGACAACGTCCGCGTCGGCACCCATGCCCGCACTTCCAGCGACATCGTCAGCGACGCGCTGAAACTCGCCTGGGTCCGCCGCGGCGAAGCCGACATGAACAAGAAGGTTCATGAGATCCTCGGCTATCTCGATCTCGAAGGCGTCGCGCACACCACGGTCGCCGGCCTGCCCTTCGGCACGCAGAAGCGCGTCGAGCTCGCGCGCGCGCTCGCGGCAGATCCGAAAATCCTGTTGCTCGACGAGCCCGCCGGCGGCCTCAACCACGAGGAGGTCCATGTGCTCGGCGACCTCATTCGCAAGATCCGCGACGACCGCAAGATCACCGTGCTGCTGGTCGAGCATCACATGGGTCTCGTGATGTCGATCGCCGACCACGTCGTCGCGTTGAATTTCGGCCGCAAGCTCGCGGAAGGCACGCCCGCCCAGGTGCAAGCCGATCCTGACGTCATCAAGGCCTATCTGGGGAGCAAGGACCAATGACGGCGATGCTCAACGTCAAGGACCTGCGCGCCTATTACGGCCAGGTGCAGGCGCTGCACGGCCTCTCCTTCTCGCTCAATGAAGGTTCCCTCACCACGCTGCTCGGCGCCAACGGCGCCGGCAAGACCACCACGCTCCGCGCCATCTGCAACATGGTGCGCTCGAACGGCGCGATCGAGTTCGAAGGCAAGCCGCTCGGCGGCCGCTCGACCGAGAATATCGTGCGGCTCGGCATCGCGCATGTGCCGCAGGGCCGCGGCACCTTCACCGCCATGACGGTCGAGGAAAACCTGCAGCTCGGCGCCATCAGCCGCAGGGACAAGGCCGGGATCGTGGCCGATATCGAGCGCATGTACGAGCACTTCCCGGTCCTGAAGGAGCGGCACGCCCAGCAGGCCGGCACGCTCTCGGGCGGCGAGCAGCAGATGCTCGCGGTCGCCCGCGCGCTGATGCTGCGGCCGCGGCTGATGCTGCTGGACGAGCCGTCGTTCGGCCTGGCGCCGCTGATCGTGCGCGACCTGTTCAAGATCCTCGGCAAGATCAACCGCGAGGACAAGGTCACCATCCTCGTCGTCGAGCAGAACGCCCAGCTGGCGCTGGAACTCGCCGACCAGGCCTATGTGATCGAAACCGGCCGCATCGTGATGTCCGGCGCCGCCAAGGAAATCGCCAACAACGAAGACGTTCGCAAATCGTATCTCGGTTACTAAGGGAGCCGCCGGCATGGAGCTTTTCACCAACCAGATCCTTGCCGGCATATCGACCGGCGCGATCTACGCCTGCATGGCGCTGGCCGTCGTCATGATCTACCAGGCCATCGACCATCTGAACTTCGCCCAGGGCGAAATGGCGATGTTCTCGACCTTCATCTCCTGGCAATTGATGCAGTGGGGCGTGCCCTATTGGTGGTCGTTCATCCTCACGATCGCCTTCTCCTTCGCGGCCGGCATCGCCATCGAGCGGATCCTGTTCAAGCCGCTCTCCAAGGCCCCGATACTGACCAACGTCGCCGGTTTCATCGCACTGTTCTCGATCATCAACTCCTGCGCCGGGCTGATCTGGGACTTCACCATCAAGCAATACCCGACTCCGTTCGGCTCCTCGCCGTTCCTGGGCAGCCAGCTGATCTCGACCCACCAGGCCGGCATGATCGGCGTCACCGTGCTGCTCCTGATCGCGCTCTACTTCTTCTTCCAGTACACGCGGATGGGCCTTGCGATGCGCGCCGCCGCCTCGTTGCCGGAATTGGCGCGCCTCGTCGGCATCAACACGAGCTGGATGATCGCACTCGGCTGGGGCATGGCGGCCGCGATCGGCTCGATCGCCGGCATCCTGATCGCACCGGTGGTGTTCCTGGAGCCGAACATGATGGGCGGCGTCCTGATCTACGGCTTTGCCGCCGCCGTGCTCGGCGGTCTCACCAGCCCGTTCGGCGCCGTGATCGGCGGTTTCCTGGTCGGCGTCTTCGAGAACCTCGCCGGAACTTACATCCCGGGCGTCGGCAATGAACTGAAATTGCCGATCGCGCTGGCCCTGATCATCACCGTGTTGGTCGTCAAACCCGCCGGCCTGTTCGGCCGGCCCATCGTGAAGCGAGTTCTGACCATGAGCGCTGCCGAGGAAGTCGTCGCCGAAGGCCAGGCGGTAGAGGCCGTTCCGAAACGCGCCATGACATTGGGTACGGGCACCTCGCTAACGGTGCTTGTGCTGCTGCTCGTGGTGCCGCTGTTCGTCAAGAACTTCATCATCTTCCAGATGACGATGCTCCTGATCTACGGCGTCGCGGTGCTGGCGCTGAACATCCTGACCGGCGGCAGCGGGCAGTTCTCGCTCGGCCAGAGCGCGTTCTATGCGGTGGGCGCCTACACATCGGCGATCCTGATGGAGCACGCCGGCATGAACTACGCGCTGACGCTGCCAGTCGCAGGACTGATCTGCTTTGCCTTCGGCTTCATCTTCGGCCAGCCGGCGCTGCGGCTAAGCGGTGTCTATCTCGCGTTGGCGACGTTTGCGCTCGCGACAGCCATGCCGCAACTCCTGAAGCTCGGCTTCTTCGAGCACTGGACCGGCGGCGTGCAGGGTCTTGTCGTGACCAAGCCGGATGCGCCGTTCAGCCTGCCGATGTCGCAGGACATGTGGCTCTATTACTTCACGCTCGCGATCACCGTCGCGATCTATGTCGCCTCGGTGAACCTGCTCAGGTCCCGCTCCGGTCGCGCCTTCATGGCGATCCGCGACAACGAGATCGCGGCCTCCTCGATGGGCGTCAACGTCGCGCTCTACAAGACGCTGGCGTTCGGCGTCAGCGCCGGGATCACCGGCGTCGCAGGCGGCCTTGGCGCCATCGCGGTGCAGTTCGTGGCGCCCGACAGCTACACCATCACGCTCGCGATCTCGCTGTTCCTCGGCATGGTGGTCGGCGGGGTCGGCTGGCTGCCCGGCTCCTTCATCGGATCGGCGTTCATCATCTTCGTCCCGAACATCGCGGAAGGCATCTCCAAGGGCCTCTCCGGCGCCGTGTTCGGCGTCCTGCTCTTCCTTGTCATCTTCCTGATCCCGCACGGGGCGAGACAGATCGCCATCGTCGGCCAGCAACTGGCCGGCCGGCTCAGAAGATAGTCCGGAAGAAAACAAGAGCAATAAACCAGGAGTAACTATGCTTTTGACAGGTCCGAGGACCGCCGCGCTCGCGGCGGTCGCCATCGTCTGCGTATCCCAGGGCGCATTTGCCCAGAAGAAGTACGACACCGGCGCCAGCGATACCGAGATCAAGATCGGCAACATCATGCCCTATAGCGGCCCGGCGTCGGCCTATGGCGTGATCGGCAAGACCGAACAGGCCTATTTCGACAAGATCAATGCCGAAGGCGGCATCAATGGGCGCAAGATCAAGTTCATCTCCTATGACGACGGCTACTCCCCGCCCAAGGCGGTGGAGCAGGCGCGCAAGCTCGTCGAGAGCGACGAGGTGCTCGTGGTGTTCAATCCGCTCGGCACGCCGTCCAACTCTGCGATCCAGAAATATCTCAACGCCAAGAAGGTGCCTCAGCTCTTCGTCGCCACTGGCGCGACCAAATGGAACGACCCGAAGGACTTCCCCTGGACCATGGGCTGGCAGCCCTCCTACCAGAGCGAAGCCCATATCTACGCTAAATACCTGCTGAAGGAGAAGCCGGGCGCGAAGATCGGCGTGCTCTTCCAGAACGACGATTTCGGCAAGGACTATCTGAAAGGCCTGAAGGACGGGCTCGGCGCCAAGGCTTCGATGATCGCGGCGGAAGAAAGCTACGAGACCACGGAGCCCTCGATCGACGGCCACATCGTCAAGCTGAAGTCGACCGGCGTCGACGTGTTCATCTCGATCACGACGCCGAAATTCGCGGCGCAAGCGATCAAGAAGCTCGCCGAGATCGATTGGCATCCCCTGCACATCGTCTCCAACGTCTCGGCCTCCGTCGGCGGCGTGATCAAGCCGGCCGGGTTCGAGAACTCGCAAGGGATTCTGTCGGCGGCTTATGCCAAGGACGGCGCCGATCCGCAGTGGGACAACGACCCCGGCATGAAGAAATTCCTGGACTTCCTCGCCAGGAATTATCCGGAAGGCAACCGGCTCGACGGCTCGGTGGTGTACGGCTATGGCGTGGCGCAGACGCTGGTGAAGGTGCTGCAGATGTGCGGCGACGACCTCACGCGCGCCAATGTCATGAAGCAGGCCGCGAGCCTGAAGGACTTCGAGCCCGACACGCTGTTGCCGGGCATCAAGATCAACACCTCGGCGACCGACTTCGCGCCAATCGAGCAATTGCAGATGATGCGATTTAAGGGCGAAAAGTGGGACCTGTTCGGCGACATCATGTCCGGCGAACTGAGCAACTAGAAGAATCGCTCAGGGCTCACCGGCCCCGACCGTTCGACTAAATGACGCCCTCCGCGATCAACTCGCGGAGGGCTTTTTCTTGCCGCTGTCCAAAAGCGGGTATTGAATGAAGCGAGGAGCCGCGAAGTGCTCCGATTGCAAGAAAATCGACACATCCACCAGGTCCAGGGAGATCAAAATGCCTGCCATCCATGTGCGATTAGGGCTGTTTTCTGCTGCCCTTGCGATACTTGCGGCGACAAGCGTCAATGCTGCTGACCAAAACAAATACGACATCGGCGCCACCGACACCGAGATCAAGATCGGCAACATCATGCCCTATAGCGGACCGGCCTCCGCGTATGGCGTGATCGGCAAGACCGAACAGGCCTACTTCAACAAGATCAATGCCGAAGGCGGCATCAACGGACGCAAGATCAACTTCGTCTCCTATGACGACGGCTACTCGCCGCCGAAGACGGTCGAGCAGGCGCGCAAGCTCGTCGAGAGCGACGAGGTGCTCCTGATCTTCAATTCGCTCGGCACACCGCCGAACTCGGCGATTCAGAAATACATGAACTCGAAAAAGGTGCCGCAGCTCTTCGTCGCCACCGGAGCCACCAAGTGGAACGACCCGCACGAATTTCCGTGGACCATGGGCTGGCAGCCGAACTACCAGAGTGAATCGCAGATCTATGCGAAATACATTCTGAAGAACCATCCGGACGCCAAGATCGCCGTGCTCTACCAGAATGACGACTACGGGAAGGACTACCTGAAGGGCTTCAAGGACGGGCTGGGCGCCAAGGCCGCCAGCCTGATCATTGCCGAGGACAGCTATGAGACCACCGAGCCGACCATCGACTCTCACATAGTCAAGCTGAAGGCGAGCGGAGCCGACGTCTTCTTCAACATCACCACGCCGAAATTCGCGGCGCAAGCGATCAAGAAGAATGCCGAGATCGGCTGGAAGCCGCTTCACTTCCTCAACAACGTGTCGTCCTCGATCGGCAGCGTGATCAATCCGGCGGGCCCCGAGAACGCCCAGGGCATCATCTCGTCGAATTACCTGAAGGACCCGACCGATCCGCAATGGAAGGACGATGCCGGAATGAAGGCCTGGAATGCGTTCCTCGACAAGTATTATCCCGAGGCCAACCGCGCCGACTTGTCGGTGATGTACGCCTACACGGTGGCACAGGGCCTGGCCTTTGTGCTGAAGAACTGCGGCAACGACCTGACCCGCGCCAACATCATGAAGCAGGCGGCCAGCATCAAGAACCTGGAGCTCGGCGGCCTGTTGCCGGGCGTCAAGGTCAACACTTCAGACACCGACTTCGCGCCGCTTTCGCAGCTTCAACTGATGAGGTTCAAGGGCGAGACCTGGGAACGCTTCGGCGACATCCTGAGTTCCGACGTCGGCGGTTAAAGGGTTAACGGCACGTCACTGACTACGAAAGCAGCAGCCCCTGCGGCTTTGCCGCAGGGGCTTTTTGTTGTCGCAAAGGCGGCAAAATGCTATCGAATGGTACCCAACAAGAGCCTTCGATTCAACGAGGCCGCGACATACACCGTCGATATTCGACACCGTCGACATTTGACAATGAGGGAGAACGTAATGCCCGTTATAGCCACTCGCCTGGCCATAGCTTCGATCGCGCTTATCCTGTTTGCCGCGTCTTCGACCGGCGCGCTCGCGCAGAAGAAATACGACACCGGCGCCACCGATACCGAAATCAAGATCGGCAACATCATGCCCTATAGCGGTCCGGCTTCCGCCTATGGCGTGATCGGCAAGACCGAGGCCGCCTATTTCAAGAAGATCAACGATGCCGGCGGCATCAACGGCCGCAAGATCAATTTCATCTCCTACGACGACGGCTACTCGCCGCCGAAGACGGTCGAGCAGGCCCGCAAGCTCGTCGAGAGCGACGAGGTGCTGTTCATCTTCAACTCGCTCGGCACGCCGCCGAACTCGGCGATCCACAAATACATGAATTCGAAGAAGGTGCCGCAGCTTTTCGTCGCCACCGGCGCCACCAAGTGGAATGATCCGAAGGACTTTCCCTGGACCATGGGCTGGCAGCCCAACTACCAGAGCGAATCGCGCATCTACGCGAAGTGGCTCCTGAAGGAAAAGCCCGACGCCAAGATCGCCATCCTCTACCAGAACGACGATTACGGTAAGGATTATGTGAAGGGTCTGAAGGACGAGCTCGGCGCCAAGGCGGCCTCGATGATCGTGGCGGAAGAGAGCTACGAAACCACCGAGCCCTCGGTCGACAACCACATCGTGAAACTCAAATCGACCGGCGCTACCGTGTTCTTCGACGTCACCACGCCGAAATTCGCGGCGCAGGCGATCAAGAAGATCGCCGAGATCGAATGGAAGCCGATGCACATCCTCAACAACGTCGCGGCCTCGGTCGGCAGCGTGATCAAGCCGGCCGGCTTCGAGAACTCGCAAGGCATCATCTCGGCCGCCTACCTGAAGGACGTCTCCGATCCGCAGTGGGACAACGACGCCGGCATGAAGACCTTCCTCGACTTTCTCGCCAAGGATTTCCCGGAAGGCAACAAGCTCGACGGCTCGGTCATCGTCGGCTACGGCGTGGCGCAAACGATGGTGAAGGTGCTGCAGCAGTGCGGCGACAACCTCACCCGCGAGAACATCATGAAGCAGGCGGCAAACCTCAAGGACTTCCGCACCGAAGTGCTGCTGCCCGGCATCACGATCAACACCTCGCCGACCGACTTCGCCCCGATCAGCCAGTTGCAGCTGATGCGCTTCAAGGGCGAGAAGTGGGAGCTGTTCGGCGACGTCATCTCCGGCGACGTCGGCGGCTGATCGCGGCTTCCTGTCGGCCGACAGGACATCATCAATCGCCCCCGCAAGCCTGCTTGCGGGGGTTTTCTTTTGGCGAGATCGGATGGATAAGGGCCTTGCATGTCCTTGGCCTTCCTCGCGTGACCTCATGACCGACCGACGCCCTCTCCTGCGCGCGATCTTCGACGCCGCCATTGCCGCTGCACATCCCGATGTCGTGCTGGCGCAGCATCTGCGTCCTGTTCCCAAGGGGCGCGTGATCTGCCTTGCCGCCGGCAAGGGCGCCGCTGCGATGGCGGTCGCCGCCGAAACGCATTATCTCGACGCGCTGAAGCTTAAGCCTGAGCGGCTCGTCGGCATCGCCACCACCCGCCACGGCCATGGCGTGCCGACGCGGCGGATCAGGGTGGTCGAAGCCGGCCACCCCATGCCCGACGAGGCCGGCCTGAAGGGCGCCGAGGACACGCTGCGGCTCGCGCAGACCGTCGAAGCCGACGACCTCTTGCTGGTGCTGTTGTCCGGCGGCGGCTCGGCGAACTGGATCGCGCCGGCTGAGGGCATCACCTTCGAGCAGAAGCAGAAACTGACCCGTGCGCTGCTGCGTTCCGGCGCGCCGATCGGCGAGGTCAACACCGTCCGCAAGCATCTGTCGCGGATCAAGGGTGGGAGGCTGGCGCGGGCCGGGCAACGCGCCGAGATTGTCACGCTCGCGATCTCGGACGTGCCGCGCGACGATCCGTCGGCGATCGCCTCGGGGCCGACCGTGCCCGATCCGACCACGCTCGCCGACGCGCGCGCCATCGTCGCGAAATACAAGCTCGATGTCGACGACGCGATCCGCCGCGCGCTGGAGAACCCCGCCAATGAAAGCTGCAAGCCAGGCGATGCCGCCTTTGCCCGCGCGAGCTTCGAGTTGATCGCACGTCCCCGGCAGTCGCTTGAGGCGGCCATCAGGCTCGCGCGCGATGCCGGCTACGAGGTCGTCGACCTCGGCGCCGATCTCGAAGGCGAGGCGCGCGAGGTTGCCGCTGATCATGCGCGGCTGGCGCTGAAAGCGAGAGGCGAAGGCAAGCGCGTCGCGATCCTCTCCGGCGGCGAGCTGACCGTGACCGTGCGCGGCAATGGCCGCGGCGGCCCCAACCAGGAATATGCGCTGGCGCTCGCGGATCTGCTGAAGCAGACGCCGGACATTGCCGCGCTCGCCGGCGACACCGATGGTGCCGACGGCGGCGCGGGCTCGGCGTCCGATCCGGCCGGCGCACTGATCGATGCCGCGACCTTTGCAAAGATGAAGGCGCAAAGCCTCGATCCGCGCCTCTATCTCGACAACAACAACGCCACCGCCTTCTTCGCCGCAACCGGCGATCTCCTGCAAACCGGCCCGACGCTGACCAACGTGAACGACATCCGCGTGGTGCTGGTGGATTAGCCCCTGCCGTCATTCCGGGGCATCAATCTCGAGATTCCGGGTTCGGCTAACGCGCGCCCCGGAATGACAGCTAAAACTCCTGCGCGATCTTGGTCAGCATCGCAAGCAGCGCGGCGCGATTAGTCGGCCCGAGCAATTCGTTCAACCGCGCCTCGTGCTTGGTTGCGACCAGCTTCTTGGCCCGCGCCAGCACGGCGCGGCCCTTGTCGGTGAGAACGAGGATATGCGAACGGCGGTCGTTGGTGGAGCGAATCCGCGCGCAGAGGTCGCGGCTTTCCAGCCCATCCAGCATCGCCACGAAATTCGGCCGGAGAATGCCGAGCGTGTTGGCGATCTCGGTCTGGTTGCGGCCGGGATTCTTGTCGAGCAGCAGCAGCACCGAGAACTGCGCCGGCGTCAGCTGCAGCGGCGCGACGCAGCGCAGGAAGTCGTCGAAAATCCGAAGCTGGGCGCGCTTGAGCGAATAGCCGAGCAGCTCGGACAATTCGCCGAGCTGCAGCGCGGGGCCGTCGATCGCCCCCTCGCCCTGCTCCTTGCGAGCCTTGCCGTTTTCCGCCGTGGCGGCCTTGGAAACAGTCATCGCGTGCGGCCTGCAATCGCCTTTTGTTGGCGCATGTTCTTCTCGGAAAACCGGTTCCCACTTTTCCGGATCATGCGCTAACGCGCGATGGCTTTGGATGAGTGGTCATCGCGCTTTAGCTCCTTGTTTGGGCATGATCTTTTCGGAAAACCGCTTCACACTTTTCCGGATCATGCCTTAGTTTGCCCAGAGGCCGCGCCGTCGCCGCCCTTGAGATTATATTTGATAATTGTTATCCATCATACCAAATAGCCCGCCCAATTCAACTGCGGCGACCGGACCGTCCCCGTCGACGGTCCGAACCTCGAGGGGGAGCGTCCCGTCTTGAACTCGACGATCCTGCTGTTCCTGATCCAGGACGGCATCACCAATGGCGCGATCTATGCACTGCTCGGGCTCGCGCTCGTGCTGGTGTTCGCCGTGACGCGGGTGATCCTGATTCCGCAAGGCGAGTTCGTCACCTATGGCGCGCTGACCTATGCTTCGCTGGCCTCGGGCCAGATGCCGGGCACGGCCAAGCTCGCAGTCGCGATGGGCGCAGCAGCCTTTGCGCTCGACCTGTTCGCCGCGCGGCGCGCATTTCACGCCCGGAAGATCGCCCGCGCCTTCATCGTCAATATCGTGCTGCCCTCGATCGTGCTGACCTTGACCTTCTGGGCCGCGGGCCAGCGCGCGCCGATTCCGGTTGCGATCGCGCTGTCGCTTGTCATCGTCGCCATGATCGGGCTGTTCCTCTACCGCCTAGCCTTCCAGCCCTTGGCGCACACCTCCGTGCTGGTGCTCCTGATCGCCTCCGTCGGCTGTCATCTCGCCATGCAGGGCCTTGGCCTGTTGTTCTTCGGCGCCGAGGGCCAGCGCGGCCCGGCGGTCGCCGACGCGGCGCTCACCGCCGGTCCCCTGCGCTTCACCGGCCAGAGCCTCGCCGTCTATGGCATCACCATCGCCTTCATCGTCGCGCTGTGGCTGTTCTTCGGGCTTACACTCTACGGCAAGGCGTTGCGCGCCACCGCCGTGAATCGCCTGGGTGCGCGGCTGGTCGGCATCCGCACCACGCTGTCAGGGCAGATCGCGTTCCTGCTCGCTTCCGTGATCGGCGCGCTGTCGGGCATCCTGATCGTGCCGATCACGACGCTCTATTACGACACCGGCTTCCTGATCGGCCTGAAAGGCTTCATCGCCGCGATCATCGGCGGGCTCGTGAGCTATCCCCTGACCGCGATCGCGGCGCTGATGATCGGCATCGTCGAGGCCTTCTCCTCCTTCTACGCCTCCAATTACAAGGAGGTCATCGTCTTCGCCCTGCTCGTGCCCGTGCTGCTGTTGCGCTCGCTCGCCGCACCCGCCGCGGTCGAGGAAGAGAAGGATTGACCATGCGCGAGCGCTGGCCGGTTCTTGTATTTGCGCTTGTCATGGCGGCGATCCCGTTCATCCCGGGCATGCCGCCGTTCTGGATCGTGCTGCTCGACAATACCGGTCTCTCCGCGCTGGTCGCGATGGGACTGGTGCTGCTGACCGGGGTCGGCGGCCTCACCTCCTTCGGGCAGGCTGCGTTCTGCGGCTTCGGCGCCTACACCACCGCCGTGCTCACCACCGCCTATGGCGTATCGCCCTGGCTGGCGCTGCCGGCGTCGCTGGTCGTGAGCGGCGTTGCGGCGGTGCTGCTCGGCCTCGTCACCGTGCGCCTGTCCGGCCACTATTTGCCGCTCGGCACCATCGCCTGGGGCCTCGGCCTGTTCTATCTCTTCAGCAAGCTGGAGTTCCTCGGCCGTAACGACGGCATCTCCGCGATCCCGCCACTCTCGATCGGCTCGCTCAGGATGATCGACCCGGGCACGATCTATTACGCGATCTGGATCGCGGTACTCGTTTCCGCGCTGTTGACGATGAACCTGCTGGACTCCCGCACCGGCCGCGCCATCCGCGCGCTGCGGCGCGGCCATGTCGCCGCGGAGGCTTTCGGCGTTCAGACGGCGCGCACAAAACTGCTCGTCTTCATCTACGCCGCGGTGCTGGCCGGCCTTTCCGGCTGGCTCTATGCGCATTTCCAGCGCGCCGCCAACCCGACGCCGTTCGGCGCGCAGGCCGGCATCGAATATCTCTTCATAGCGGTGGTCGGCGGCGCCGGCTATGTCTGGGGCGGCGTGCTCGGTGCCGCCATCGTCATCGTGTTGAAAGAGGTGCTGCAGAGCTATCTGCCGATGCTGCTGCATGGCGAGGGCCAGCTCGAGACCATCGTGTTCGGCATCCTGCTGGTGATCCTGCTGCAGCTCGCGCCCGCGGGCGTCTGGCCGTGGCTGGTATCGCGCCTGCCGTTCAAGCCGGCACGCAAGCAGCCAGACACATCGATTGCGCTGCCACCGCGCGTGCGGCCGGCGGGCGCGCCGAACGTGCTGCTCGAGATCGACAAGGCCCGCAAGCAGTTCGGCGGCGTGATCGCCGTCAACGACGTCTCCTTCGACGTCCAAACCCGCGAGATCGTCGCGCTGATCGGCCCGAACGGCGCGGGAAAAAGCACGACCTTCAACCTCATCACCGGCGTGCTGCGCGCGACCGGCGGCTCGCTCGCGGTGCTTGGCAGGAAGATCCACGACGCGGCCCCGCAGGAGATCGTCAAGCTCGGCGTCTCCCGCACCTTCCAGCATGTGAAGCTGGTGCCCGATATGACCGTGCTGGAGAACGTCGCGATCGGCGCCCATCAGCGCGGACACGCCGGCGCGCTGTCGAGCATGTTCCGCCTCGACCGCGCCGACGAAGCCAGACTGTTCGCCGAAGCCGCGCGCCAGATCGAGCGCGTCGGCCTCGCCGACCAGATCGACCAGCAGGCGGGCTCGCTCTCGCTCGGCCAGCAACGCATCGTCGAGATTGCGCGCGCGCTCTGCGCCGATCCGATGCTGCTGCTCCTTGATGAGCCGGCGGCCGGGCTGCGGCTCCTGGAAAAGCAGCGGCTCGCCGCGCTGCTCCGACAACTCCGCGACGGCGGCATGTCGGTGCTGCTGGTCGAGCACGACATGGGATTTGTGATGGATCTCGCCGATCGCGTCGTGGTGCTCGATTTCGGCACCAAGATCGCCGAGGGCGCGCCGGAGGCCATCAAGACCAATCCCGACGTGATCAAGGCCTATCTCGGAGCCGTGACATGAGCACACTGCTTTCCGTCTCCGACGTGCATATCGCCTACGGCAAGGTCGAGGCCGTGCGCGGCGTGACGCTCGAGGTCGGCGACAACGAGATCGTCACCATCGTCGGCGCCAATGGCGCGGGCAAGACCACGCTGCTCAATGCGACCATGGGCATCCTGCCGCTGAAGGGCCGGGTGAGCTTTGCCGGCGAGGACCTCGCGCAGCAGGAGATCGAGGACCGCGTTGCGCTGGGGCTGAGCCTGGTCGCCGAGCACCGCGAACTGTTCTCCAGCATGAACGTCGAGGACAATCTTCAGCTCGGCGCGTTCCGCGTCACCAAGGCGCAGGCCGCGAACGCCTTCGAGCGGGTCTACACACTGTTTCCGCGGCTGAAGGAGCGGCGCAAGCAGCTTGCCGGCACGCTCTCGGGCGGCGAGCAGCAGATGCTGGCGATGGGCCGCGCGCTGATGGGCGCACCAAGACTTCTGATGCTGGACGAGCCGAGCCTTGGGCTGGCGCCGATCATTGTCGCCGATATCTTCCGCACTGTCGGCGAATTGCGCGCCAGCGGCGTCTCGGTGCTGCTCGTCGAGCAGAACGCGCAGGCCGCGCTGAAGATCGCCGACCGCGCCTATGTCATGGAGCTCGGCGAATTCATCCTGAACGGATCCGCCGCCGATATTGCGTCCAACACCCGCGTCGCCGCCAGCTATCTCGGCTTCCAGCACGAGGGCGAAAGCGCAGTCTAGGTCGCCGGCTGCAGCGCCGTCACCCCAGACCCGATTCCGCTCGGGTTACCCTCCCTGGAGCGGTTCGTGAGCGGCGAGCCGGTCAGGCCATGCTTTAGGTGGGCTGCCAAAGAAAAACCGGACGGACTGTGCCGGGTCAGGACCAGGCAGGCCGATTTCCCGGCTTTCCGCCGCTGCGGGCTGGACTTGATGAATGAAACGAAAGAGCGCAGTGTAAGGCTTCCGTATCAGCGTTCTCGAGCTGAGGTTTTGCAGACGAATGGGTGTCCTCAGCGCCATATCGATGGTCGTGCCAGTCGCAGCCGTTGCTGCCGCAGGCATGGCGATCCTTGTCTCCGTCAACCGGCCAGCCCTCCAGGAGTCGCCGACCGATCATCCCGCGGCTCCAGCCACAGCTTCCGCGGCTCCGAAGCAGGCGCCGGCTCAGGGTGACGCCGCACTGGCTACGGCGCAACGGCAAGCCAATGACCTGACGGCCTTGCTGACACCACCGCCGCCACAGGCAGCTACCGGCAGCGGTGTTCCAGAATTCGACATCGTGCACATTACGCCGACCGGCGAAGCGGTAGTTGCAGGTCGAGCGGCGCCGGGCGCGACGGTGGAGCTACTGCGCGACGGCGAGCCGCATGATCGCGCCGTCGTCGATCAATTCGGGCAGTTCGCAATGATACCGCGTCCGCTGCCGCCTGGAACCTACGGCCTGACATTGCGATCGAGGCAGCCGGACGGCAAGGAGACCACATCCAAACAAAGCGTGGCGGTGGTGCTCGAGCCCACAAGCGACCGGCCCACGGTTGCATTGATGACGCCAGACAAACCCACCGTCGTGTTATCGCAACCCTCGGCGCCTGCGTCCGTCGCGGACACGGCGGTCGTGGAGGCGGTCGATATTGAGCCGGGCGGCAAGCTCCATGTGAGTGGCCGGGCCCGCCCCGGCGCTGCGGTGAGGCTCTATCTCAACGACAGCTTTGTTGCGTCGGTGACAGCCGGCGCCGATGGACATCTTGCCGTCACGATCAATGAAGGAGTAGCGCCCGGCAAATACCGCATCAGGCTCGACGAGCTGGCGTCTAACTCCGGAGCTGTCCGAACCCGTGCCGAGGTGCCGTTCGACGTGCCCGACACGATGACCACCGCATCGATGCCGGCCCAGACCGCCATATCCAACCCGCCGGAGGCGGCCGCGACACAGCAGCCTCGACTTGCCGCTGCCGCCAGCACCGTTCTGCCGGACAAGGATTCGCGGTCGGCCGTGGTTGTGCCGAAGATCACGACGATGACGGTCGTCCCGGGCGATAGCCTGTGGCGCTTGAGCCACCGTGCCCTGGGCGGCGGCGAACGCTACGCCATCATCTACAGGGCGAACCGGGAGCAGATCCGTAATCCGAATCTGATTTATCCCGGCCAGGTGCTCGTGCTTCCGGCGAGCCAAGGACGGCGATAGCAACGCATGCCAGTTGTCGGCTCCCTTGCCCCAGGGGAGGGCAAGAAAAAGCCGGCCCGTTGACGGGCCGGCTGAAACTCATGATACGGCTCGGCTCACTTCGCCAGGATGTATTTCCCGTCCTTCACCGTGAGCAGGATGCGCGAGCGGTCGTCGAGACCGTAGCGATCCTTCTCGGTGAAATTATAGACGCCCTGGCTCGCCGCGATGTCGCGCTCGGTCAACAGCGCCTGGCGGATGGCCTCGCGGAATTCAGGCGTGCCGGGCTTGGCCGTCTTCAGCGCGGTCGGAACGATGCGCTGGAGCACGAGGAAGGCATCGTAGGAGTGGCCGGCGAACTGGCTGCGGCTGTTCGGGCCATACTTCGCTTCATAGGCGGTGACGAGCGCCATGCCGGGCTTCTTGGTCAGCGCGCTGTCGGGCTGATCCTCGGGATCCATCACCGGGCCCGAGGCCATCAGCACGCCCTCCGCGGCCTTGCCGGCGATGCGGATGAAATCCATGCTGGCGGCGCCGTGGGTCTGGTAGATCAGACCCTTGTAGCCGCGGTCGCGCAACTCGCTCTGCGGCAGGCCAGCCGCCGTGCCGGAGGCGCCGACCAGGATCGCGTCGGGATTGGCGGCGACCAGCTTCAGCACCTGGCCGGTCACGGACGTGTCGGGACGCGCGAAGCGCTCCTCGTCAACCAGGGTCAGCCCCATGGGCATGCCCTGGCTCTTGAAATCGTTGAACCAGAGATCGCCGTAGGAATCGGAATAGCCGATATAGCCCACGGTTTTGACGTTGTGCGCCTTCATGTGCTCGTACAGCACCTTGCCCATGATCGGGATCGGCTGCGGCATGGTCACCGACCATTTGGTGCGCTCGGGCGTGATCGGGAATGGCGCCAGCCCGATATGCGGAATGCCGGCCTCGTTGGCGACGTTCGACACCGCAATCGTCGCCGGCGTGTTCGACGAGCCCATGATGATGTCGGCCTTCTGCTCCGTGACGAAGCGCCGCGCATTGGTGGTCGCGTTGGTCGGATCGCCGCCGTCGTCGAGCACGGTCACCTTCAGCGGCACGCCGGCAATTTCCTTCGGCACGAAATCGAGCGAGTTGCGTTCGGGGATGCCAAGCGCGGCAGCCGGTCCCGTCGTGGTGATGGTGATGCCGATGGTGATTTCGTTGGTCTGCGCCTGCGCGGGCGAGCCCGGCAGCGCCAGCACCGCGGCAAGCGCCGCGGCCGCGAGATAAGCCTTTTTCATACATTCCTCCCTGGAAGCCTTTATCGAGTGCAGATCAAACTTTTATCGTTAATTCAACCCTTTCTTTAGGCGAGGGCTTGCAACAGCGTCCTTTAGTCGCTCATGAATTTTGCAATGATCTCCTGCGGCATCGGCGCCGATTTCAGCTTCTCCGGATCGTTCGGATCGCGGCCGACCAGGACGCGCTTCTCGAGGGCTTCGATGGCCAACGCCTCGCCCTTGAACACCTTGTGGGTGACCTCGAAGCTCGAGCGCCCAAAGCTCTCGATCCGGCTTTCGATGGTGATCCAGTCGCCATGGGTCGAGGGGATGTAGAACTTCGCCCGCGTGTCGACCATGGGAATGCCGACGAGACCGTATTTGTGCACGATGTCCTGCTTGGAGAATCCAGCGGCCTCGAACATGATCGAGGTGGAATCGTCGAACATCGCGAAATAGCGCGGATAATAGACGATGTTGGCGGGGTCGCAATCGCCCCACTGGATCTGGACATCGCGCCGGTGCACGAACATGGGCTAAGCCTATTTCGGCGCCATGCGCAGCGAAGCGTCGAGCCGTACCACTTCGCCGTTGAGATAGGGGTTGTCGATCATGTGCATCGCGAGCGAAGCGAATTCTTCCGGCTGACCGAGCCGGTGCGGGAACGGAATCGCGGCGGCGAGCGAATCCTGCGCTTCCTGCGGCAGGCCGCCGAGCAACGGCGTCAGGAACAGGCCGGGCGCGATGGTGAGCACACGAATGCCGAACTGCGCCAGCTCGCGCGCGATCGGCAAGGTCATGCCGACGATGCCGCCCTTCGAGGCCGAATAGGCGGCCTGCCCGATCTGGCCGTCATAGGCGGCGACCGAAGCGGTGTTGATCACGACGCCGCGCTCGCCGCCCGCAAGCGGTTCCAGCTTCGACATCGCCGTGGCCGCAAGCCGCAGCATGTTGAAGGACCCGATCAGGTTGATCTTGATGACTCTCTCGAAATCGGCGAGCGGGTGCGGGGCGTCGCGGCCGACGACGCGCTTGGCAACACCGATGCCCGCGCAATTGACCAGCACGCGCGCGGGGCCGTGCGCCTTGGCGGCTTGCGCGATGGCAGCCTCCGCAGAGGCGGCATCGGAAACGTCGCAGGCCACGGCGACGCCCTTGAGCTCGGCCGCGACGCTCTCGGCGAGCTTGGCGTTGAGGTCGAACACCGCGACCTTCGCACCCTGCGCCGCGAGCTTTCGTGCCGTCGCTGCGCCGAGGCCTGATGCTCCACCGGTGACGATCGCGGCTTGATCCTTTAACTGCATGATGTCCTCCCTGAACTTTTTCTTAAAGCGTGATGACACGCGACGACGGCGTCGCGGCATAGAGTTCTTCCACCAGCTCGTTCCGGTGCTCCAGCACGGCGCGCTGGTTGATCGAGCCCTTGTCGGTGACCTCGCCGCGGTCGATCGACAGCGGCGCATCGAGCAGGACGGCGCGGGTGATCCGGTTCGATGAGCCGGTCGCTGCGGCCATCAGCTTCTGGAATCGCTCGCGGAAGGCGGCGCGGATCGACGCATCATTGGCGGCCGACGCAATGTCGTCCGCCGAGAAGTTTTGGATTGATCAGGCGGCATCCGTCCAGATCGAGGATGACCAGCGCGGAGATTTCGTCGCAATTGATGCCTGCGATCACGACATCACGCACCAGCGGCGCGCAGGCGGCGATGAAGCGCGCACGCAAGGGGCCGACGCTGACCCAGGTGCCGCTCGCGAGCTTGAAGTCCTCGGCAATGCGGCCGTCGAAATCGAAGCCGGCGTCGAAATCATTGGCGTCCGCCGGCTTGATGGCGTCGCCGAACTTGTAAAAACCTTCCTCGTCGAACGCGGCCTTGGTCAATTCGGGCTGGCGCCAATAGCCGGGCGTCACGTTGGGCCCGCTGGCGCGCACTTCGAGCTTGCCGTTGTTCGGCACCAGCTTGGCGTCATTGCCCGGCACGGGAAGGCCGACATGGCCCGAGCGGCTGGTGCGCGGATTGACCGACATGAAGAACGGCGCGGTCTCGGTCGCGCCAAGGCCCGTCAGCATCGGCACGCGTGCGCCCGTCGCCTGCACCGACAATTCGTCGAGGCTGTTCCAGACGAAAGGCGACAGCGCCGCGCCGGAGAAGAACATCGCATGCAGCCGCGAGAAGAACTTGTCGCGCAAGCTTGCGTCATCGCGGAGATAAGGCAGCAGCGATTCATAGCCCTTGGGCACATTGAAATAGACCGTCGGCGAGACCTCGCGCAAATTCCGCACGGTTTCCTCGATCCCGCCGGGCATCGGTTTGCCCTGGTCGAGATACATCGAGCCGCCATTGTAGAGCGTAAGCCCGATATTATGGTTGCCGCCAAAAGTGTGATTCCACGGCAGCCAGTCGACAATGACCGGCGGCTCGTCCTTGAGGAACGCCATGGTCTCGCGGATCATCACCTGATTGGCGCAGATCATGCGCTGGGTGTTGATGACCGCCTTGGGATTGCCGGTCGAGCCCGACGTCAGCAGGAATTTGGCGATCGTGTCGGGTCCGATCTTTTCATGCGTCGCATCGAGGTCCTGATGTAGGGGCGTTTTCAGGATATCGGCGAGCTTCGTCACGTCGCGGCCGGGCAGCACGCCTGACGTCACCGCGATCTCGACGCCTGCGGGGACGTTCGCAGACAGCGCCTCGGCAAACTTGCCGGCATCGTCGGCGAACACGAGCCCGGGCGTCAGCAGCTTCATTACATAAGAGAGCTTGCCGAAATCCCTGGAGATCAGCGAATAGGCGGGAGATACCGGGCAGAACGGTATCCCCGCATAGAGCGCGCCGAACGCGATGAGCGCGTGGTCGATCGCATTGCCGGAGAGGATGACGACGGGTCTTTCCGCCGAGAGCCCACGGTTCAGCAGCGCGGAAGCAATACGCCGGCTCGCGTCGAGCAGCTCCGCATAGCTGAGCTTGCGCCAAGCGCCATGGGCCGTGCGCTCCGCCATGAAGACGTTGGCCGGCGTCGCCCGGGCCCAGTGATGCAGGCGGTCCGTCAGGCGCCTGGGATAGTCGCCGAGCGGCGTCTTCGGACGGAGGTAGATCGTGCCGTCGCTTCTGCGCTCGATCGACACGGCGGGATCGCCAAAGGAAATGCTTCGCAACGGATGCTCGCCCGCGGCGCGCGCGGTGTTGCCTGCCGCGCTCATGCCGGCTTCACCTTGGCGGTCTTGCGATCGAGGAAGGCGCGGATGCGGCGCTTGGCCTCCTTGTCGCTCTGCGCCACGGTCGCCATCAGCGATTCCATCAAAAGTCCGGTCTGCGGATTGGCCTCCGCTATCATCGGCAGCGCCTGCAACACGGCAAAATTCGTCAGCGGCGCGTTGGCGGCGATGCGTTCGGCCAGCTCCAGCGCCTTCGGCAGCGCACCGCCGGCTTCGGTCAGATATTGCGCAAAGCCGTAGGACGAGCCTTCGGTCGCGGAATAGACCCGGCCCGTCAGCATCATGTCGGTCATCCGCGATACGCCGATCAGGCGCGGCAGCCGCACCGATCCACCGCCGCCGACAAAGATGCCGCGCTGGCCCTCGGGCAATGCAAAGTAAGCCGACGGCTCGGCGACGCGGATATGCGCGGCGCAGGCCAGTTCCAGCCCGCCGCCGATCACCGCACCCTTCAGCGCGGCGATCACGGGCACGCGGCTGTACTGGATGCGGTCGAACACGCGGTGCCACATCTGCGAATGGATCAGGCCGCCAGTCGCGTCGTGATCGGTCAGTTCGGAGAGATCGAGGCCGGAGGAGAAGTGATCGCCGATGCCGTAGATGACGACCGCGCCGATGTCGTCGGGCAGGCTCGCAAAGCATTCGCCGATTTCAAGGATGATGCCGTCGTTGAGCGCATTGCGCTTGGCCGGGCGATTGAGGCCCACGGTCAACACCGCGTCCTGCTTCTCGATCTTGAGCAGCGCGGAGGTTTCCGCATTCGCAGCGCCGGCGGCGTTTGCCATGGGCTTATTATGTCCTTTCCAGAATAGTTATGTTTTATAACGATTTGGCGGAGAGTCAACAGGACTGGTGCCGTCACAATCGTCATTGCGAGCGAGCGAAGCGAAGCAATCCAGAATGTCTCCGCGGAAGCAGTCTGGATTGCTTCGTCGCTGCGCGCCTCGCAATGACGATTGTGGCAGACAGCGCGCCCTACAGCACCATATGCACGTCGATCACCACACGGTCGGCGTGGCGGGCGGCAGAGGCGACGAAGATGTGCTCCATCAGCCAGCGGTATTTTTTCGCACCCGTCTCGAATTTCGGCACGGTGCGGAAATAGATCAGTTTCGGATCGACCGGCTCGCCGCGCTTGAGCTTCTGCAACAATTCGACCGGCCCGAAGCGGATGCCCTTGTTCTCGAGATAGACCACCGCGCCATCGTCGGTCTCGAAGGCGTATCTGGCCTCGAGATCGATCAGCTCGTTGGGGCGGATGATCTGGAAATCGGCGCCGAACGGCAGAACCTTGCCGTTGACCTTCTCGCCTTTCACCTCGCCGCCGACGATCGGGATGATGCGGCGGACACCATGGCCGATATCGCCCGCGGTCGTCACCTCGGCGATGCGCACCGTGATGGTGAAGGCGTATTCGGTGTGGAGCTCGGGGGTCATCACGGGGCCATCATGCGGGTCGGCAGCCACAGCGCCAGCATCGGAAACGCGATCAGTATCACCAGCCGCACCAGGTCGGTGAGCACGAAGGGGATCACGCCCTTGAAGATGGTGGCAAAGGACACGTCCTTCACCACGCTCTTGATCACGAACACGTTCATGCCGACCGGCGGATGAATGAGACCGAGCTCCACCGTCATCACGATGATGACGCCGAACCAGATCGGATCGAAACCAAGGTGGGTCACCACCGGGAAAATGATCGGCACGGTGAGGATGATCATCGCCATCGCGTCCATCAGGCAGCCGAGCACGAGGTACATGACCATGATGACGGCGAGCACGCCGTAGCTGCCGAGCCCGAGGCCGGTCAGGAATTCCGTGACCTTTTGCGGGGTCTGCGTCACCGTGAGGAAATAGCCGAAGATCAGCGCGCCGATCAGCACGGTGAAGACGGCGGCCGCGGTGCGCGTCGCCTGCAACAGCGAGGTGAGGATCTTCTCCTTGTCGAGGCGGCCGGTGGCGACGCCGATCAGGAACGCGCCGGTGGCGCCGACGCCGCCGGCTTCCGTCGGCGTGAAGCGCGGCAGAAAGGGCAGGCCATAGAGGCCGCCGATCACGAAGATGAACAGCAGCACCGGCGCCCAGATGTCGCGCAGGCCCGCGAAGCGCTCGCCCCACGGGATCACAGGTCCCCGCGGCAGGAAGTCGGGCCTGATGAAACCGATCAGCGTGATCGTGACCATGTACATGGTCATCGCGAGCAGGCCCGGGATGATGCCGGCCATGAACAGTTTGCCGATGTCCTGCTCGGTGATGATGCCGTAGACCGCAAGCACGGTGGACGGCGGCAGCATGGCGCCGAGCGTGCCGCCCGCCGCGATCACGCCCGTGGCAAAGGATTGCGGATAGCCGAAGCGGCGCATCTCGGGATAGGCGACGGCGGAGAAGGTTGCGGCCGTCGCGACCGATGAGCCCGAGATCGCGGCAAAGCCGCCGCAGGCGGCCACGGTGGCGATGCCGAGCCCGCCGCGCAGATGCCCGACAAAGCCATTGGCGGCGCGGAACAGATCACGGCTCATGCCGGAATTGGAGACGAAGGTCCCCATCAAGAGGAACATCGGAATCACGCCGAAGGTGTAGTCGGTCACCGTGCGCATCGAGGTCTGGCCGACGAGTTTCAGCGCGGCGTTGCCGCCGACGAGATAGGAAAAACCGGAGACGCCGACGAGGCCCATCGCCATGCCGACGGGCACGCGGAGCAGCATCAATCCAAACAGCGAAAGGAAGCCGATGACGGCGACGGCATTGGTGCTCATCGCGCGTTACTCCGTCGCCTTGATCTGGGGATCGTGCATCTCCTCGGGATGGAAGATCAGCCGATAGGTGCGGATCGCGATCAGCAGCACCGCGGAAACGTCGCCGGCCCAGGCAACGGCGAAGAACGGCCAGGTCGGCATGTGCATGTCGAAGGTGAGCACGTTGTCGTTATAGGTGCCGCGCACCTTGTCGAACAGCGTCCAGGTCTGCACCGTCACCACGAACAGCAGCACGAGGGTCGCGAACACGTCGATCCAGCGCTGGTAGCGCGGCGAGACATTGGCCCAGACCAGGTCGACGGTGATATGGGTGCCGCGATAGCGAGGTCGCGGCGATGCCCCAGAAGATCAGGATGCCGAGCAGCATGCGCCCGATATCGAAGGAATCGGGGATCGCATAGTTCAGCGTGTTGCGCAGCAGGACCGAGAGGAAAATGTCGAGCGCGACGATGCCGACAAAGCCGGCCGCGATCCATTCGATCGTGTCGATGAAGCGATCCATCGAAGCGCGCTGCATTTGTCCCCTTCCCCCGTCGCGCCTCGTCGCGCGAAAGTGACTGCGGCCCGAGAAAACGGCGGCGGGAGGTTTTCCCGCCGCCGTCTCGCAAAAGATGAATGAGCCCGTTACTGCGTCAAGGCGTTATATTTGGCGAGCGAGGCTTTCAATTCCTTCATCGCCGCGTCCGGGTCGACGCCGGGATCCTTTTTCTTGACGCCTTCCGACCAGGTCTTGACCAGCGGCTCGGAGGCCTTCTTCCACAGCGCGAGCTGGTCCGGCGTCAGCGTGTAGACTTCGTGGCCGCTTTCCGCCTTCACCTTGTCGACGCCGGCATCCTCGAACTTGCCCCAGGGTTCGCCGACGCGGCCCGCGGCTTCCGTGTTGCAGTTGTCGTCGACCGCCTTCTTCTGGCGATCCGACATCTGGTTGTAGGTGTCCTTGTTCATCACGAACACAAAGGTCGTGACGTAGAGCGGCGCCTCCATGTGATACTTCGTCACCTTGTCGACGCCGAACAGCACCAGCGACCCCCACGGGAAGGTGACGCCGTCGGCGACGCCGCGCTCGATGATGTCGCGCACTTCCGGCGCCGACGACTGCACATTCGTGCCGCCGAGCAGCGTCACGAAATTCGCCATGGTGGCGTGCGCGGGACGGATCTTCATGCCCTTGACGTCATCGGGCACCACGATCTTCTTGGTGCGGGTGTGGAACGACGACGGCGAATGGATGAAGGCTAGGCAGTATTTGACGTCGCTCATCTCCTTCGCGGCATATTTCCGGTACCAGGCATCGAGCCCTTCCGAGCCGCCCTTGGCGTCCGACATCAGGAACGGCAACTCGCCGGCGCCGATGATCGGGAAACGGCCGGGCTGATAGCCGGGATTGACATAGGTGACGTCGGCGATGCCGTCGCGCGCCATGTCGTAATGGTCGAACGCCTTGCCGAGCTGCTGGGCGGGAAACACCTTGTACTTGATGGTGCCGCCGGAAGCTTTCTCGACCGCCGCGCCCCAATCCTCCATCGCCTTCTGCAGCGGGTGCGAGGCGGGCACCCAGTGCGAGATTTTCAGCTCGAAGGTTTTTTCCTGCGCGAGCGCGGGCGTCACGCTGGCGGCCAGCAGCAGCGCCAATAACGTCTTCCTCATCGACATCATCTCCCTCGTGGCTCTTTCCTTGTGCGGACGGGCTTTTCGCCGACCTTTGCAGGCATTGTTATATGATATAATTATCATTGCAAGCCTGCGACAAAGCGGCCGGCTGCGTCTTATAACATCGGGGGAGACGGGTATTGCGGACTAAAGTAGCAATCATTGGCGCGGGCCCGGCGGGATTGCTGCTCGGGCAATTGCTGCACAGCTACGGCATCGACAACGTTATCCTGGAGCGCCACACGGACGAATATGTGCTGGGGCGCATCCGCGCCGGCCTGCTCGAGGAGGGCACGGTCAAGCTGCTCGATGAGATCGGTGCGGGGGGCCGCGCGCATGCCGAAGGCTTGGTCCATGACGGCATCGAGCTCGCCTTCGCAGGCCACCGCCACCGCATCGACATGAAGGCTGCCACCGGCAAGACCGTGATGATCTACGGCCAGACCGAGGTGACGCTCGACCTGATGAACGCGCGCAAGGCGGCTGGCCGCACCTCGGTCTATGAGGCGACCGACGTCACGCCGCATGATTTCGACACCAATCATCCGCGCGTGACCTACGTGAAGGACGGCACCACCCACGAAATCAGTTGCGACTTCATCGCCGGCTGCGACGGCTTTCATGGCGTGAGCCGCGCCAGCGTGAAGCCATCGGCCATCGAGACCTTCGAGCGGGTCTATCCGTTCGGCTGGCTCGGCATCCTCTCCGAGACGCCGCCCGTGTCGCATGAGCTGATCTATTCCAACCACGCACGCGGCTTTGCGCTCTGCACCATGCGCTCGATGCGGCGCAGCCGCTACTATTTGCAATGCCCGCTCGATGATCGCGTCGAGGACTGGTCGGATGACCGCTTCTGGGACGAACTGAAGCAACGCCTGGACCAGAAGGCCGCCGACAGCCTCGTCACCGGGCCCTCGATCGAAAAGAGCATCGCGCCCTTGCGCAGTTTCGTCGCCGAGCCGATGCGGTTCGGCCGGATGTTTCTCGCCGGCGACGCCGCGCATATCGTGCCGCCGACCGGCGCCAAGGGATTGAACCTCGCCGCAAGCGACGCGCATTACCTCGCGGTGGCGCTACGCGAATATTACGACGAGAAATCCTCCGCGGGGATCGACAACTATTCCGCCAAGGCGCTGACGCGGGTCTGGAAGGCCGTGCGGTTCTCCTGGTGGATGACCTCGATGCTGCACAAATTCCCGGATACCGGCACGATTGGCGCGCGCATCCAGCTCGCCGAGCTCGACTATGTCGTGAACTCGAAAGCGGCGATGACGTCGCTTTCGGAGAACTACGTCGGACTGCCGTTTTAGACCTCTGCCGTCATTGCGAGCGAAGCGAAGCAATCCAGAAAATCGGCTAGGCTTTCAGTAGCTGGATAGCTTCGTCGCTTCGCTCCTCGCAATGACGAAAGGATGGAGCACCATGTTGATCCTCTACTTCGCCCCTGGCTCGAGCTCGATGGCGGCGCATATCGCGCTGCATGAAGTCGGCGCGGATTTCGAGGGCCGGCCGATGTCGTTCAAGAAGGACGACATGCACTCGCCGGAATTTTTGAAGATCAACCCGGCCGGCAAGGTGCCGACACTCCTGATCGGCGGCCGCGTGCTCACCGAGGTCGCGGGGATATTGTTTTATCTCGCCAGACGCTTTCCCGACGCGAAGCTGCTGCCGTCGGACGATATCGAGGCCGAGGCGCAAGTGATTTCCTGGATGTCGTTCATCGCCTCGACGCTGCATCCGGCGCGCCAGAAAGGCCTCGACCATGCGCGCCAAGCCTATGGAATCGCCGACAAGCGGCTCGGCAGCGGCTGGATCCTCGGCGAGCGCTATTCGATCGCTGACATTCATCTGTTCCGGCTCTATTGGCGGCTATTCAATTCGCTGAAACCTTCACCCGGCACGTTTCCGAACCTCGACGCACACTACGCGCGGATGATGGCGCGGCCAGCCGTGCAACAGACGATCGCGGCGGAAAGCGCGGTCGGGTATGAGCTGCCGGCGTAAACCCGTTATCGCGAGTGAAGCGAAGCAATCCAACGCCCGAGCAAGATCATGGATTGCTTCGTCGCTTCGCTCCTCGCAATGACGAAGGCGTCCATCATTGTGTTTCAAACAGGCGCTGCACGAACGTTTAAAACTTTGTAGGCGGTGAAACTGTCATCGACATCGCGTTCAATGGCGACGACACATTGCCAACATGCGAGTCACCATGACCATGACGATCGACATCCCCGCGGGCTTCGAGCCGCACTTCCGCAAGAGCCCGTTCACCGATCCCTGGGAGCCGCTTTACTCGAAGCGGACAGAGAAGGCCGTCACCATGGGCCTGCGGCTCGCCAAGGCGCACACCAATGCGCGCGGGCTCATTCATGGTGGATTGATCGCTTCGCTCGCCGACAACTCGATGGGCTATAGCTGCGCGCAAGCGACGGGCTGGACGACATCGTACGTCACAGTGTCGCTTGCGGTCGACTACATCGGAGCCGCGAGAATCGGGCAATGGCTCGCGGCCGAGTGCGAGGTGATCAGGACCGGCAGCACGCTCTGCTTTGCGCAAAGCCTGATCAAGGCCGACGATGTGGTGATCGCGCGCGCGAATGCCACATTCCGCGTGGTGCCGAAGCCGAAGGAGTGATTTTCTCGTCATGCCCGGGCTTGACCCGCCTGCGGGGCCGAAGCCCCTTCGGCGCGGCGAAGGCCCGTCATCCATCAAAACAAGGGGTTTCACCAAAGAGGATGGATTGCCGGGTCGAGCCGGCAATGACGATTTTTCTGCCGGGAGCACGAGACTATCCAAACCGCCAATCCGTCGTTTCCGTCACGAGGTCGATGAAGGCGCGAACCTTCGCCGACAACAGCCGCGAGGTCGGATAGACGATGTGGATCGGCAGCGCCGGCAGCTCGAATTTTTCCAGCACGATCGTGACCTTCCCCGCCTTGAGCGAAGTAGCCGCCTGGTAGGCCATCAGCCGCGTGAGCCCGCCGCCGGCTTCCGCATATTGAAGCGCCGCGTCGGAGCTGTTGGTGGAAAACCGCGGCGCGTAGCCGATGCGAACTTCATTGCCGTCCTCGACAAAGCGCCAGTCGGCGAGTCCCGCGGTGCTGCCGAACTGGATCGTATCGTGGGAGGCGATGGCCGCCGGGTTCTTCGGCTCGCCGCGCGCCTTCAGATAGGCCGGCGACGCCACCACGATCCGCCGCATCTCGCCGACCTGGCGCGCCACCAGCGAGGAATCCGCGAGTTCGCCAATCCGCACCGAGAGATCGACGCCGTCCTCGACCAGGCTGACCATGCGGTCTTCCAGCCGCAACTCGCCGGACACGTCGCCGTAGCGCTTCAGATAGGCCGTCATGACCGGGCTGACATGGAGGCGCCCGAAGCCGAGCGGCGCCGAGACCACGAGCCGCCCGCTCGGCCGCGTGCGCTCGCTTTCGGCGGCGCGCTCGGCCTCTTCGACGTCGGCCAGGATGCGCCGGGCGCGCTCCAGGTAGCGCGTGCCGGCATCGGTCAGGGTCACCGAGCGCGTGGTCCGCTGCAACAGCCGCGCGCCGAGCCGATCCTCCAGCGCCGCGACCAGCCGGGTCACCGCCGACGGCGACAGCTTCAGCTTGCGCGCGGCCGGCGCGAAGCCCTCCAGATCGGCCACCGCGACAAAGGCCTGCATGGCAGCGATACGGTCCATGGCATTATTGCATAATATGCAATTATGAACTGTCAATCCGGCTGATTGTTTAATTTGCGGGAAGGTCCATTTTCCTGGGGAGCGACGGACGTGTTGGCGTCCCTGCGACGGAGGATTTTCGGATGTCAGGCATTCACACTTATTCCAGCGATGTTGCGTTCACGCCGGCGGTGAAGGCAATCCAGGCGCGCAAGGGTTCGCGCGAGGCCTACGCCCGTGTCGAAGAGAATGGCGGCTGGCGCACCGAGATCGACGAGAAGCTTGCGGGCTTCCTCGCCAACACCAACAGCTTCTACATGGCGACCGCGACCGCGGACGGTCAGCCCTACATCCAGCATCGTGGCGGGCCGAAGGGCTTTATCAAGATCCTGGACAAGAACACGATCGCGTTCACGGACTATGCGGGCAACCAGCAATATCTCACGCAAGGCAATCTCACGGAAAATCCGAAGGCGCATATCTTCATCATGGACTATGCGCATCGCCGCCGCGTGAAGATCTGGGGCGAGGCGCGCGTGGTCGAGGACGATCCGGCACTGACCCAATCCTTGATGCCAAAGGGCTATCGCGCGCGGCCCGAACAGGTCATCGTGTTCAAGATATCCGCCTGGGACACCAACTGCCCGCAGCACATTCCGCAGAAATTCGATGCGGCGGATGTCGCAGCCGCGATGGCGGAAGCGAGCGCCAAGGTTGAAGCGCGTGATGCGCGGATCGCCGAGTTGGAAGCGGAGCTTGCGAAGCTGAGGGGTGAAGTAGCGGCAGCGAAATAGTGGTTTCGCCGCCGTAAATCGTAGGATGGGTTAGCGAGGCGTAACCCAGCAATTCCTGGCCGCAGGAACAGTGGGGTACGCCTTCGGCTAACCCACTCTGCGTTTGCGGCACTCGCGATTCACGCCGCCTCGGTCTCGCGAACCGGCGCCCAGGCGAATTCGGGATAATATTTCCGCATCATCCGCTCAACATAGGCGGCGAGATTGCCGAACTTCTCGACCTGCGTGCGCAGCTTCGACGCGAAGAACGGCGTAAGGATTCCAGCAAGCGCGCCAAAGGCGGTGGCATCGACGCCGACGGGCTTTTGGCCCATCAGATAAGGCTTGTCGCCAAGCTGCACCGACAGCGCCAGGATGGAACGCAGCGCGAGGTCGACGTCGTCGTCCGGCGCATGCCGGCCGAGGCCGCTCAACAGGTAGTTCTCGGCGACACGGAACTGCGCATTCTCGCGAAGCTGCTCGCGGCGGTCTTCCGGCGCGCCGTCGAAGAAGTGCGAGGGTCCCTTGGCGAAATTCTCAGGGTCGACCCACCGCGCGCCGACCAGCGCCCAGTACACGTGGCTCTCGATCATGCGTTCGAAGGCCCAGGCCTGCGCCCGAATTTCGCGGTCGAGGCCGTCGTCGAGATCGAAGCCATATTTGCGCTCGATATGCGCACGGATGAAGGTGGAATCAGCGACCCGCTCACCGTCATCCTCTATGTAAGGCAGTTGCCCCTTGGGCGATGCCGGCGGCATCGCCCGCTCCTTGCGATAGGCAAGGCCCGCCATCCTTAGCTGGACCTCGGTCTTGGTCACAAAGGGGCTGATCTCCGGCAGGCCGAAACCTGCGCCGAAGCCATATAGGGTGATCATGCAAGCCTCCACTTTCCAGATATTGGCGAGGCTAGCGGCCTCCTGCTGCCACCATACTGTCAGCAGTGCGGAGGGAGCCGGCGAAACGCGCCCCCTGAAGGGCGCGCCTCATGGTATGGCGAGCGAGCAAGACCAGTTGCCTTCGGATGACGGCATCCAGGGCCGCGAGCGCGCCGGCGGCGAGTGTCGCGACCAGCCAACGGAGGTCACCGGAAGGCGGCGCACCGCAGACGACACGCTCGAGCGCCCGAGCCCGGATATGGTTCTGGATTTGGTTCTGGATTCGACTAAGGGGCGCAAAACCGGCGTGGACAGCGAATGAGCGAGAGAACATCATGGGGAATTCCCTGCAGTTGACGTGTTGTCCCCTTTATAGAGAGGGCCTGCTGACAACATCCTGTCAGCATCCCTAAGGCACTGCGATATAAGAGAAATTCGATGAGACGCGCCGACCGGCTATTCCAGATCATCCAGGTGCTCCGGCGCACCCGCAAACCGCTGACGGCGGATGCCATCGCAGCCGAGCTCGAAACCTCGAAACGCACGATCTATCGCGACATCGCGACCCTGATGGGACAGCGCGTGCCGATCCGCGGCGAAGCCGGCATGGGCTACATCCTGGAAAAGGGATTCGACCTGCCGCCCTTGATGCTGACGCCCGACGAGATCGAGGCGGCGGTGCTGGGCGCGCAATGGGTGGCGGGCCATGCCGACGCGGTGCTGGCACGCGCCGCCGACGACCTGATCGCCAAGATCGCGGACACCGTGCCGGCGCGCCTGCGGCCGTTCGTGCTCGAGCCCGCGAGCCGCGCCCGGCCAGGCTGGGCCCGCGAGCCCGACCGCATCGACATGGTGCGGACGCGCTCGCATATCCATGAAGGCAAGAAGATCGCGCTGCATTATCGCGACGAGCAGGGCCGCGCCACCGAGCGCACGATCTGGCCGATCGCGGTCGGCTATCTCGAAGCGGTGCGGCTGCTCGCGGCCTGGTGCGAGCTGCGCAAGGATTTCCGCAGCTTCCGCACCGATCGCGTCATCAATGCCGATTATCTCGATGAGAAATATCCGGAGCGGCGCGACATCCTGCGCGCGCGGTGGCGGCAGAGCCTGGTCTGGGAACGGCCGAAGGATACCTGAAACATGGAACGCGCTGTCGCCGCCTCGGATGAGAACCCCTGCCAGGCCTGCGGCGCCTGTTGCGCCTATTCGGCCAATTGGCCGCGCTTCTCGACCGAGGACGATGAAGCGCTCGATCGTATCCCGACGGAGCTCGTCAATACGCGGGGCTCGGGCATGCGCTGCGACGGCGACCGCTGCGCGGCGCTGAAGGGCAAGGTCGGCGAAGCGACGGCGTGCTCGATCTACGACGTACGGCCGGAGGTCTGCCGCACCTGCATGCCGGGAGATGCCGAATGCGCGATGGCGCGGAGGAAGTTCGGGCTGGCGGCCTTACCCTCCGCTGGAGGGTGAAAGAAGATTACGCCGTCACGGCTTCCGCGACATCGTCGTCGAGTTCGTCCTCGATCGGCGCGAAGGTGGAGAGCGGTTTTGTCGAGAGCGTGATCGGCTTGCGTCCGTTGCAGGAGGACGACGCGCTGGTGCGGCTGGAAGGCGCCTCGCGCGAGAGCGCGTAAAGGGTCGAGCCGACGCGGCCGCCGAAATGGATCAGCTCGCGCTCGGTGCAGCTTGCGGCGATCGAGAGCGCTAGTGAATGGAGGTGGCTGCGGCGATAGCAGAACAGCGCAAGCATGGCCCGCGCGTCGGAAGAGACGCTCTCGACCAGATGCGCCAGACCGTGCTCGCTGGCGCGATACATCTCGCCGAGCAACTCGTCCCGGACCGGGCATTTATCGCTGTCATAGGCGTCGCGGTTTGAAAACATCGCAGGAGCCCCCTCGCTCATGCGAAAGATGCATCGCAATTCTCTAACGAAGGGTTAACCAGTCGGCCCGGTAGTTTAACGGAAGGCTTGATCGAGACGAATCAGCAGAACGGTGCGCGTTTCGTACTATTGAGAGCGAATGCCGCCATCCAGGCCGCAATCGCCAATGAACCGCAATCGACTGGAGGCGATCAGGCGTTTGCCGCCATGAAGATCGACAGGCCGAAACCGGTGAGGTGATGCATCGCCTGGTCGACGCCGATCAATGTCCAGAACCAGGGATGCTCGGGCGTCATGCTGAAGGTCGAGGAGCAGAGTCCCTTGGCGCGGTCGACCGTGATGTGGATGAAGAAGTCGATGACGGCCACGAACCAGAATTTCGGCGCGACGATGAGGATCAGCACCATGGCAACCGCAAGGTGTATCAGGCAGTGAACCAGCAAAGGCAGCGCCCACCCGGTCTTCTGATCCTTGCCGTGGGCCATCCAGGCGTTTTGAAGCACGAAGTCCGCGATGATGTGCTTGAAGGTCAAAAGCAGCATCCAGCCCACCAGCAGGCCAACCGGGACTGACGACGACATGGGGGGAAACGACAAGCTGACGACCTCGCGAGAGACCTGGACCGGACGGGGATTGGAGGCGTTCAGCGCTTGTTTTTCAAACCGGCCAATTCGACCCCGTATTGACCTTTTATGACATCTCCGCGCCCGGATTGCACCTGCCGGGAACCGGAAAAACGCCAGGTGTGGCTCAGCGGCGCCAGCCCGCCGTCGGTAAGGTTACCCCTGGCAGGCGATTTGCAATCCGCAACGGGGCGGATATCATCAGCTTGTGAAATTTTCTTTCTTTTTTAGGTAGTTACTGTCTTGCCGGGTGACCGACGGCGCCGCCTGGACGGCGCAGCGACCCGGCCCTGGGGTAGCCATGAGAGCTGACGTCCCAACACCGCCGGCAGAACGATCCTCCGCTCGCTCACAGGTTGTAAAGAGCAACCGGCAGCAAGTAATGCTGTATGTCGCACTTACGCTGCTGCTCACGGTCGCGACCGTGTGGGGCGCACGCGCGCTGCTCAAGGATTCGGAGACGCTGACATTTGCGGTCGGCGGTCCCGACAGCGAGGAAGCGCGCTTTGCGACCAAGCTCGCGGCCGTGCTGAAGAACACCCATTCCAAGCTGCGCCTCAAGATCGTGAACAACGCCGACAATGCGAAGGCGGTCGCGCAGTTCGAGCGCCGGAACGCGGATCTCGCGGTGTTGCGCACCGATGCGAAGATTCCTCCGCGCGCCCGGGCGATCGCGATCCTGGATCACGACCTCGTGCTGCTGCTAAGCCCGGGCAACAAGAAGATCAAATCCTTCGACGATCTGAAGAAGCAGAAGAAAATCGCGGTCTGGGCCGACGGCGACAACAGCGCCGCCTTCATTCGCAATATTTTCGAGTTCTCCGAGAGCGGCGACACCGCCTCGCGCGTGCAGGCGGCGCCGGCGGGCTCGACGCTGGACAAGCTGTTTGCTTCCGGATTTGGCGCGGTGATCGTGGTCGCGCCTGCGACCAGGGTGATGAAGGACAAGGGCTATACGCAATTCGCCAAGAAAGGCGGTTTCACGTTGAACGCGATCGAGGCGGCGAAGGCATTGGCACGGAAGATTCCGGGAATATCCGCCGAAACGGTGGAAGCCGGCATCCTTTCGTCCTCGCCGCAAATTCCCGAGGAGGATCTCGATACGATCGGGCTGCAATGGCTGCTTGTCGCCCAATCCAGGATATCAACCGCCAATGCCGCCGACCTCGCCCGCGTCGTCTTCGAGAACAAGGCCGAGCTCGCGCTCGACGACGGCTTTGCGTCCAAGATGGAGCCGGCGGAAACCGACAAGAACGCCTTCGTCATGGCGCATCCGGGCGCCGCGGAATACATCAACGACGACATCAAGTCGTTCATGGAACGCTATAGCGACGTCATGTATCTCGGCGTCGCGGCGCTCAGCGTCATCGGCTCGATCTTTGCCGCGTTCTACGCCAAGGTCACGCGCGTCTGCCCGGAAAAGGCGAGCGCGCTGGCGACCGCGATCCTCATCGTCGGCGAAAAGATCGAGCACGCCCACACCATGGACCAGCTCGAGGCGCTGCAGGACGAACTGGAGAAGATTCTGCGCGGCGTGGTCGTCGGCTTGCGCGATGGCACCATTTCCAGCGACGGGCTGGAGACGTTCAAGCTCGGATATGAATTCGTGCGCGGCGAGATCGATCTCCGCCGCGAATATCTCAAGCGCCACGGCGACGAGGTGGTCGCGCAAGACGACAATGTCGCGGTCGTGAAGACGGCGCGAAGCGCGTAGGTATTGCGGTCTATCCCATCATCCTGAGGAGCTTGCGTAAGCAAGCGTCTCGAAGGATGAGGATTTAAAACTTATGGGTGGAAATCAGCCCGCCACCGTGTGCGCGGGATCGGTGGGGCGCGCCCTGATCTGCGCGATGGCGCGCTTGAGCGAGACCTGACGCGGATCGGGCATCGCGGCGGCGCGCGCTTCCGCGATGGCGCCGGCAAGATCGGTGAGCGGCAGAACGCCGTCGAAGGCCGGCTTCGCCAGACCATCGATGATCGCATGCCAGTCGGCAAGCCCCTGGCGGTAGGCGTCGCCATGGCCCTGCACCATTGTGGCAGTCGCAACCAGTGCGTCGGTCGCCGCCGGCTGCTTGACAATGCTGCGCGCTATCATATGCAGCCAGCGCTCGACCCAGTTGCGCTCCTGGCCGTAGCGGATCGAGAACAGCCGCCAGCGGCGTAGCCAGGCTTCCACCTTCAGCCGCCGGATACCCCAGCGGCTCGCATTGGAGAACGGGATGGAGACGCGCCGTCGCGTCCAGCCGATCTTGTCGAGCACGGTCAGGATCGGATCGGCGGCGACCTCAGGCAACGCATCGACCAGCTCATCGAGCCGGAATTGCCTGATGTCGGTGGATTGAACCTGCCCCTCGCTGTCGCGGTATTCCGCCAGCTTGAGTTGGGCGATCCGAACCGCGTCCTGATAGGCCATGCGGTTGGCCATCAGCCGCCCGATCTCGCAAAGCGTCTCCACCGCGAGGTCCTTGCCGACGAAGCGCGCGATGCGCTCGACATAGAGCCTGGCGTAGGATGCGCCCTGGTAGTCCATCAAAAGATGGATGCCGTCGCTGACGATCGCGACGGCTTCCTCCGGCAGGCCGTCGGGAAGGAACGGCGGAGAGGTGTCCTCTTCGTCGAGAAAGTCGGCAAAAAGGTATTTGAGCGAAGACACAATGCCGTCGTCAGACACGCCGATTCCCCGTTGCCAAAAATGCATCAGGCGGTCTTCGCCGCGAGCGCGGCCTGCTGCGCCACCCGCTGCTCCAGCCGGTCGATATTCTGGAACAGACGCGCGGTCACGAGCTTCAGGAAATAGAAACCGAAGGCCGGATTCTGCACATAGAGCTGCTCGACCTGGTCGTAGGTAACGCTCAGGATGACGCCCGACTCGATGCATTCCAGCGACTGCGTCCGCACGTTCGACGGCGACAGCATGCCGAACTCGCCCGTAATGGCGCCGACCGGCACCTCGATGCCGGACTCGACCAGACGATAGCGGCCGCTGACGATGTAGAACATGCTGTCGGCCTTCTCGTCCTTGTAGAACAGCATCTCTCCGGCGTTGCATTTGCGCTCGGTCATGAACGGCTTAAGCCAATCCATGGAGAGATTGCTGCTGACGGAGCGCTTCACGTCCCGCACGAGCTGCAGCATCTGGTGCAACCGGTAGGAATTGAGCACCAGCATCAACGCCTGCACCAGGATGAGCACGTAGTTGTGAGCGGGAATCGCGGTTGCGATCAGCACCAGATTGGTCAGGATACTGAACAGCCGCAGCGGGATCATGGTCCGCATGGTGCTTGTGGCGACCAGGAAGATCGAGGCGAACAGTGTGCCTGCGGTGCCTGCGTGTTGGGCCAGATGAGAGCTATCCATGGGAGCCGACCAGCTTTCGAAAGTGTAAAAATCAAAGGCGTCGCTTGCGCGCATCATACCGCCTGCGCGACTCCTTCGATATACGTGGAAAAGGCGACGATTTGTCGGGGATTTATGCCAATCCCGGGCAAAAAAATTGCCGTTCGGGCATCCCCTGGATGAAAACGCCGCCCCGCCAGATGCGGCAGCGCACAGCGCGACAACGCCGATTCCCAAGTCGCGTTGACGGCCCTCGCTCGCCCGGGCACCTTGTCGGCTCCGGCCGTGGCCAGAGCTGACGATAGGCCCACCTTCAAGATGTCCCGATCGGCGATTTATTCCGCTTTGATGCAATTTGTGGCGGCAACCGCCGGCCGCAACATGACCAAGGCCGCCTATCTGGCGGTTGCGATCGGCGTCGC
This sequence comes from uncultured Alphaproteobacteria bacterium, assembly GCA_963831505.1. Lineage (GTDB taxonomy): Bacteria > Pseudomonadota > Alphaproteobacteria > Rhizobiales > Xanthobacteraceae > Bradyrhizobium. Next base: position 242,308 of record CAWHQY010000019.1, read on the forward strand.
CGCCATGGTGGCGCTCACCGTCGATCCCGCCCACGAGGCGGCCTGGGTCGACGCCACGTTGTGGACGTGCCTGGTGTTTTTCGCCTTCGAATGGGTGGTCCGGATTCGCAGCAGCCTGAAGACCGGGCGCCCCTATCTGGCCACCGGCCGAGGCCTCCTGGATACCGCCGGCGTCGTCGCCGTGCCGATCGCGCTTGTAGCCGGCACCGAGCCCAAGACGGCATGGCTGTTCGCGGTGCTGTGGTTCGTCAAGGTGATCCCGGGAATTCCGGGTTTGCGCCAGCTAAGGCGGGTGCTGGTGCTGGAATCCGGTCCGCTGCTCAGCGTGCTGGTGCTGTTTCTGATGGTGCTGTTCCTGGGCTCGGTCGCCGAATATTTCCTGGAACGCGACGTGCAGCCCGCGACTTTCGGCAACGTGCCCGCCGCGTTGTGGTGGGCGGTCGTGACGCTCACCACCACCGGCTATGGCGACGTGGTGCCGATCACGCCGCTCGGGCGGTTTATTGCAGCGATGGTCATGATATCCGGCCTCGGCGTGTTCGGCCTGTGGACCGGTATCATGGCCACCGGATTTGCCGCCGAGACAAGGCGCGACAATTTCCTGAAGACCTGGGAATCCGTGAGCAAGGTTCCGTTCTTTGCCACGCTTGGGCCGTCGGCGATCGCGGATGTGACCCACATGCTGCGCACCATCGACCTGCCGCCGCGGGTCGTGATCATCCGCAAGGGCCAGCAGGGCGACTGCATGTATTTCATCGCCGCCGGCGAGGTCGAGGTCGATCTGCCCGGCAAAAAGGTGCAGCTCGGCGAAGGCGCGTTCTTCGGCGAGATGGCCTTGCTCGGCAATAATCTGCGCGGCGCGAATGTCACGACCACACGGCTGTCGAAACTCTTGGTGCTCGATCTCGTCGACTTCCGCCTGTTGATGGCGCGCCATCCCGATCTCGCCGAGACCATCGACGCCGAAGCCAAGCGCCGCACGCTGGAGAACGAGTGATGCAGCAACCAGCCGCCTCCGGGCAGGCGAGCACGCCTATCCTTGACCTCGAGGGCGCGCGCGCCACCATCCGCCTCAACCGGCCCAAACACCTGAACCGGCTGCAACCCGAAGATCTCGAGGCTCTGATGCAGTTGTTCGACCGCATCGAGGCCGATCCCGCCATCCGTGTGCTGGTGCTGACCGGGACCGGACGCTCATTCTCCGCCGGCTATGACCTCAATTCCGTCGCCGAACGCGCAACCAGCACCACCGAACAGCAGAGCGCGGGGTCCGCCTTCGAGGTCGTGGTCAACCGGCTGGAGGAATTGGGCGTGCCAACGATCTGCCGGCTCAATGGCGGCGTCTATGGCGGCTCGACCGACCTGGCGCTGGCCTGCGATTTCCGCATCGGCGTCGACACCGCGGAGATGTTCATGCCGGCGGCGCGGCTCGGGCTGCACTACTACAGGAGCGGCATCCAGCGCTACGTCTCGCGGCTCGGCGCCGACAATGCCAAGAAGCTGTTCCTGACCGCGCAGAAGATCGACGCGCCGGAGATGCTGCGCATCGGCTATCTCACCGCCATGACGCCGCTGGCGGCGCTGGACGAGGAAGTCGACCGCCTGGCCGCGGTGCTTGCCGGTAACGCTCCGGTTGCGATGCGGGGCATGAAGCGCACGATCAACGAGATCGCCCGCGGCAAGCTCGACGAGGCCGCCGCCGACCAGCGGGCCCGCGACAGCATGCGGGGCGCCGAGATCAAGGAAGGCGTCAGGGCCTTCGCCGAGAAACGCCCACCAAAGTATTAGATACTGGTGCGAGGTCGCATGTGGCGCGGCCCGACACCTCCCGCCGGCGCTTATTCCGCCGCTCGCGCGCCCAGCGGCAGCCTGCCCTTCTTTTTTGTAATTGACTAAAGGTTGTCTGTCGCTACTTTGAACGTAGGGCGGGATTTTGATGCTATTGATCAAGTCATTTTGGGGACGGCGCGAGATCGATGATAGGCCGGGCCAAACCGGCGCTGTCCGGGGACGGACAAGCCGGAGTCAGTCGGCAGATTCCGGCGAGGCCTTCTCTTTCTGGACCAGTTGCTCGGCGAGCGAGATGAGTTCTTCGCGATTGCGCCGGCCGCGCAGGATGAGAAAGCATTTCATCAGCCGCAGACCGACAGCTGTCGTCTCGTCGGCATCCAGCAGATCAAGCCGCGGCGGCATCTTGATGCGATCCACTTTTGATTTCCCTTTTGATCCCCCGGACCTGAAGCCGTGACCCAAACTTCGCTGGACAGGATAATCGAGCAGATACAATCCTGCATCGTGGATGCCAAGGCCTTGCAACTCAAGATGCTGGAACGAATTTTGTCAATAGCGTTGCTGGAAGCCTACGAAAGCAAGCAGAAATCCGGCAACGGTCGGAACAGCGGCGAGATGTAGCCGCGCCGAGAATCAGCCAACGTCCACGGGGTGCCTAACGCGTAGGCAGCGCGGCGACCGGTTCCATTCACTGGTCGATGAAGGTCACGGTGTCGGCGACCGCGGCGCGCGAGGTCCGATAGCCGTTGACCTTGTGCGCATGGTCCGCATAGCCGAAGGAGATGCCGCAGACCACGCGGCGGTCGTCGCCGAGATTGAAGTGGCGGCGGATCAATCCGGAATGACGCGCGAGCGCGGCCTGCGGAATGGTGCCGAGGCCGAGCGCCTGCGCGGCCAGCATGAAATTACCGACATAGGCGCCGCAATCGACCGCGCCGTAGACGCCGAGCGGCTCGGTCGTGTGAATGATCGCCACATGCGGCGCGCCGAAGAAATTGTAGTTCTCCAGTGCCTGCTTCGCATAGGCCATCTTGTCGCCGCGCGGGATGCCGAGCGTGTTGTAGAGCTGGAAGCCGCTTTCGCGGCGGCGTTCGAGATAGACGCCGAGATATTCGCGCGGAAAGGGATAGTCGCTGTTCTCGGCGGCGCCGGAGGCCGCTTCGGCGTAGATCAGCTTGCGAAAGCGCTCCTTGGCCTCGCCGCTCGCGATCACCACCTGCCAGGGCTGGCTGTTGCACCAGGACGCGGTGCGCTGTGCCACCTTGAGCACATGCCCGATGGTGTCGCGCGGCACCTCGCGCGGCAGGAAGGCGCGTACCGAGTAACGCTCGTTGAGGAGCTCCTCGAGCACGCCGATGCGATCTTTTTGGTTTACTGCAGCGTCCATGACCTAGCTCGCTTTCGGTTTGCGTAGGGTGGGTTAGCCGGATCACGTCCTCGGTAGCTCAACGAGCGAAGGCGGAAGGCGTAACCCACCATTTCTATCGAACATCGTTGTGGCGCAGTGGTGGGTTACGCGCTTCGCTAACCCACCCTACGAAGCCGCACCGCGCCCGGGGCACGAGACCTATCTTCCCTTGGTCGGGATCTTGTTGAACGGCACGTCCTTGTCGACGCGGATGTCACCCGGGAGACCCAGCACGCGCTCGGCAATGATGTTGCGCAGGATCTCGTCGGTGCCGCCGGCGATGCGCATCGACGGCGAGGACAATAGCATCTGCTGAAACTGGCCGTTCGCCACTTCCTCGGAGGTACCGGTAAGCGCACCAGCCGCACCTTCGAGGTCCATAGCATAGGTCGCGATGTCCTGCAGCATCGAACCCGCGACCAGCTTGCCGATCGAGTTTTCCGGACCCGGCCGTTCTCCCTTGGAGAGCGCGGAGATCGCGCGGTAGCTGGTGTATTTCAGGCCGCTCGCCTTCACCGCCCAGCTTGCGAGCTTCGAGCGCGTGTCGCGGTTGTCGATCGCCGGCCCCTCTTCCAGCATCAAATTCGAGCAGAAATCGAACATCTCCGGGAAACCGGTCGCGAGTCGCGCGCCGATCGACATGCGCTCATTCATCAGCGTGGTCAGCGACACGTTCCAGCCGTCGCCGACATTGCCGAGCCGCTGGCTGTCCGGAATGACGACGTCGGTGAAATAGACCTCGTTGAACTCCTGCATGCCGTTGGCCTGCCTGATCGGCCGCACCTCGACGCCTTTGCTCTTCATGTCGAGGAAGAACATGGTGAGCCCCTTGTGCTTGGGCACGTTGGGATCGGTGCGCGTGATGAGCAGGCCGTAGTCGGAATAATGCGCGCCGGAGGTCCAGATCTTCTGGCCGTTGACGATCCAGTTGTCGCCTTTCTTCTCGGCACGGGTGCGCAGGCCCGCAACATCGGAGCCGCCGGCCGGCTCGGAAAAGAGCTGGCACCAGATCTCCTCGCCGGAGGCGAGTTTCGGCAGGTAACGGCGCTTGTTCTCCTCGCTGCCGAACGCCATCACGGTCGGCCCGCACATGCCCTCGCCGATCTGGAAGGGTTGCGTCAGCTTGCCGTAAACGCCCTCTTCCTGCTGCCAGATCACCTTCTCGATCGGCGTGGCGCCGCGGCCGCCATATTCCTTCGGCCAGTGCAGGCAGGCCCAGCCGCCTTCGGCCTTTTTCTTTTGCCAGGCCTTGCCGACCTCGACCATGTCGTGGTGCAGCAGTCGGATGCGGCCGAGCGAGGATTTCGAGAGCTCCGCCTCCAATTCCTTCGGCGCGTTGGCGTCGACCCAATTGCGGGCGAGGCTGCGAAATTCGGCTTCCTGCGGGGTGTCATCGAAATTCATGGCGCTTCCTTTTCAAATCCTGGTCCGGTCTCAATCCTCATGGTGAGGAGGCGCCTGCGCCGTCTCGAACCACGAGGCCCGACTTCGGCCTCATCCTTCGAGACGCCGCTTCGCGGCTCCTCAGGATGAGGGTCATCATGCTCTTCCCTTGGTCGGTATCTGGTTGAACGGCACGTCCTTGTCGACCCGGATATCGCCGGGCAGGCCCAGCACACGCTCGGCGATGATGTTGCGCATGATCTCGTCGGTACCGCCTTCGACGCGGGTGCCGGGCGCGCGTAACAGCATCGCCTGGAATTTTCCGGCGACCTCGGCGTCTTCCGGCCCGCTCAGCACGCCGGCCGCGCCCTGCAGGTCGAGCGCGTACATTGCGACTTCCTGGATCATCGAGCCGGCGACCAGCTTGCCGATCGAATTTTCCGGTCCCGGCCGCTCACCGCGCGACAGGGCGGATATCGCGCGCATGCTGGTATATTTCAGCCCGCTCGCCTTCACCGCCCAGTTCGCCAATTTGGAGCGGACGTTGCGGTTTTCGATCGCAGGCCCGTCTTCCAGCATCAGGCTGTTGCAGAAGTCGAACAGCTCGGGGAAACCGGTCGACACGCCCGCGCCGATCGACATGCGCTCGTTCATCAGCGTCGTCAGCGACACGTTCCAGCCGTCATTGACATTGCCGAGGCGCTGGCTGTCCGGAATTTTCACATCCGTGAAATAGACCTCGTTGAAATCCGACTGCCCGCTCGCCTGCTTGATCGGCCTGACCTCCACGCCTGGGCTCTTCATGTCCAGGAAAAACATCGTGAGGCCCTTGTGCTTTGGCACATTGGGATCGGTGCGCGTGAGCAGGATGCCGTAATCGGAATAATGCGCGCCGGAGGTCCAGATTTTCTGGCCGTTGACGATCCAGTCGTCGCCGCGTCTCTCGGCACGCGTGCGCAACCCCGCGACGTCGGAGCCGCCGGCGGGTTCGGAGAAGAGCTGGCACCAGATCTTCTCGCCGGAGGCCAACGGCGGCAGATATTTGCGCTTCTGCTCCTCGCCAGCAAACGCCATCATGGTCGGCCCGCACATGCCGTGGCCGATGATGAACATCGAGCTCAGCTTGCCGAAGGGGCCTTCCTCCTGCTGCCAGATCACGCGCTCGATAGGCGACGAGCCGCGACCGCCATATTCCTTTGGCCAGTGCAGGCAGGCCCAGCCGGCATCGGCTTTCTTCTTCTGCCAGGCCTTTGCGACTTCGAGGATGCTGGCGTTCTTGAGCGCCGTGCGCCCGAGCGAGGATTTGCGCAGCTCCTCCTCATATTGCTTCGGGGCATTCGCCGCGATCCAGGCCTTGGCCTGGCTGCGGAACGCTGCTTCCTGCGGGGTGTCGTCGAAGTTCATCTTGTTTTTCCTGTCATTCCGGGGCGCGCGTAACGCGAACTATGATGTGCAATTGCACATCCGAGAATCTCGATCCACAACCTCCAGATTCCGGGTCTGCGCTTCGCGCATCCCGGAATGACGTTCCTAAAACTCAGGCCGCGTTCTTCTTGCGCATGCGTTCGATCAGCGAGTCTTCCCAATAAGAGAGGCTGCCGAGGCCGAGCGCCACCGCATTGGCGCGGCGGTAGTACATGTGACAGTCGAACTCCCAGGTGAAGCCCATGCCGCCATGAACCTGGATGTTGTTCTTGGCGCAGTGCTGGAACGCCTGCGTCGCACTGATGCGCGCGGCCGCGGCGGCTTCCGGCAGTTCGCCGGCGCTGGTCGAGAGCGCCCAGGCGCCGTAATAGCAATTGGACCGCGCCAGCGTCGCCGAGACATACATGTCGGCCAGCATGTGCTTCACCGCCTGGAACGATCCGATCGGCCGGCCAAAGGCGATGCGATCGAGCGCATAATCGCGGCCCATCTCCAGCGCGCGATCGGCGCCGCCAACCTGCTCGAACGCGGTCAGCACCGCGGCGCGGTCGAGCACCTGCGTGAGGATGCTCCAGCCCTCGCCATTTGCACCCAGGGGTTCGGCCTTGCAATTCTTGAACGTGACTTCCGCCTGGCCGCGGGTCGGATCGACATTGGTCAATTCCTTGATCTCGACACCGCCGCCTTTCATGTCGACGAGGAACAGTGAAATATCGCTCTCGCGGCCGCTCGATCCCGTGCGCGCCGCGACAACAGCGAAATCGGCGAGTGCGCCATCGGGAACAGGCTTCTTCATGCCGTTCAGCGCGCCGCCCTTGGCGGCGAGTTTGATCGCCTTCGGCGACGGATTGCCTGTGCCCTCGAACAGCGCCAGCGTGCCGATGGCCTCGCCCGAGGCGATCTTCGGCAGCCACTTTTTCTTCTGCGCGTCGCTGCCAGCAAGAAGCAGCGCCTCGGCAGCGAGATAGACCGTCGAGGAGAACGGCACCGGCGCCAGCGCACGGCCCATTTCCTCGGCGATCACGCAAAGCTCGAGATGGCCCGCGCCCGCACCGCCGAATTCTTCCGGGATCGCGACGCCGAGAAAGCCCATCTCGGCAAGCCCCTTCCATAATTCCTTGTCATAGGGCGCCTTGCCGTCGAGCACCGCGCGCACCGCCTTCGGCGGGCATTTCTCGGCGAGGAATTTTCGCGCCTGATCGCGCAGCTGCTTCTGGTCGTCGGAGAAATCGAAGTTCATGGCGTTACCTCATATTCAATGTCATTCCGGGGCGCGCGAAGCGCGAGCCCGGAATGACGATCCGGAGAAGGTCGGTTTTCATTGCAGCACGATCACGTCTTCGCCCGGCCGGTCGGCGTAAAGCCGCTCCACCAGGGCGGCGCGGCGCTCCAGCCCCGCGCGCTGATTGATGTAACCCTTGTCGGTCAGTTCGTTGCCGTCGATCGAGGGCGGCTCGACCATCAGCATCGCGCGTGCGACACGCATGCTGCTGGAACCGCCGGACGATTTGTTGTGCGCTTCCAGACCGCGCTTCAGGCAGGCGATGACTTCGGGATGCTTCACAACCTCTTCATAGGTCGCAGCGGGATTGCCGACGATCTGCCGGCAGGCGTGCAGATTGGGCCATGCCAATAGCCCGATGAAGGGTCGATCCTGGCCGGCGACCAGCGCGTCATGCACAACCGGCGTGGCGGCCGCAATCGCATCGGTGCGGAGCGAGCCGACATGGACGAAGGTGCCGGTGGTGAGCTTGAAATCCTCGACCACGCGGCCGGCGAAGATGATGCCCGCCAGCGGATCGTCGGGATCGACGAACACGCCGGCGTCGCCGATGCAGTAGAAGCCCTCCTCGTCGAACATCTTCTTCGTAAGATCAGGCTGGCGAAAATAGCCGGGTGTGACGTTGATGCCACGCAGCCGCAATTCATATTTCGAACCACACGGCACCATCTTCAATTCGACGCCGGGGAACGGCAAGCCGATCAGGCCGACGCGCTCGGTGTCCCAATAGGTGCCGGTCGCGGTCGGCGCGGTCTCGGTCGAACCCCAGCCCGTATAGAACACGATGCGCTGGCCGGTGGTCTTCACCGCGAGCACCTGCATGCGGTCATAGAGATCGTCCGGCAGCCGTGCGCCACCGTAGGCCATCAGGGTCAGATTCCGGAAGAAGCTGCGGCACAGCGCGTCGTCCTTCTCCATCGCCGCCGCGAGCGCGGCGTAGCCGGCCGGCACATTGGCGTAATAGGTCGGCGACACCTCGCGCAGATTGCGCAGGGTTTCTTCGAGCTGGCCCGGCATCGGCCGGCCGTCGTCGATGTAGAGCGTGCCGCCATCGACCAGCACGGGATTGAACGCCGCGTTGCCGCCCATGGTGTGGTTCCACGGCATCCAGTCGAGCACGGTCGGCAGCGGTCCGTTCGGATCGCGGGGCCGGGTCTGCATCATCATCGCCGCATTGGCGCACATCATCTCCTGAGTGTTGATGACGGCCTTGGGCATGCCGGTCGAGCCGGAAGTGAAGAGCAGCTTGCCGACGGTGTCGGGTGTGATCTTGGCGATCAACTCCTCGACATCTTTCGTTGCAGGCGTTGCCGCAAGATCGGCGAAGGCGATGCTCTTGATGCCCTCGCAGGGGCGTAGAACATGGACGACGGTGACGCCCTTGAGATTGAGCGCTCTCAATGCCTTCTCGAAGGTCGGGCCATCCTGAACCATCACGACGCCGGGCTTGATGAGGTCGAACAGATACTTCAGCTTGACGTGATCCTGGCTCATCAGGGAGTAGGCCGGCGACACCGGTGCGGCGGGATGGCGCGCCTGCATCGCAGCCTGCGTCATCAGCGCATGCTCGATCGAATTGCCGGAGAGGATTGTGACGGGGCGGCTTTCCCCGAGCTTCAAGTTGAGCAGCCCTTGCGTCAGCGCATCGACGGTGCGCTTGGCCTCGCCATAGGACACCTTGCGCCACTGCCGGTCGGGACCGCCGCGTTGCGCGAGCCAGATTCGGTCGGGCGCTTCCCTTGCCCATTTCGCCAGTGACGCCGGGATATGCCTGGCATAAGGCTGCAGGGGAATTCGCGATTTCAGGATGATCGTGCCGTCGGGTCGGCGCTCGACCGCAATGTCGCGCTTCAGCCATTCGATCTTGCGAAAGGCCGGCTTCTCCAGCACCGCCGCGGCATTCCCACTCATATTGCGTCTCCCGAAATATCGACCCGTCGGCGGGCTCTTCTTACCTTCTGATATAGACCGGCTTTCGCTTTTCGAGGAAGGCCCTGATGCCTTCGTTGAAATCCTCCGAGCGGCTGCACAGGATCTGATTGCGGTCTTCCATGGCAATCGCGGCCTCCAGCGAGCCGGCGTCCACGCTCATGTTGAGGCATTCCTTCGACAGCCTCAGGCCGACCGGCGAAGCCGTCAGCATGGCGTCGATATAGGGTTCGGCCGCGGCCTCAAGCCCGTCCTCCTCGACGACTTCAGAGACGAGTCCGACATCAAGCGCGCGCTCGGCGCCGATGAAGCGGCCGGTGAGAATGAGTTCTGACGCGACGGAGACGCCGACAAGGCGCGGCAAGAAGTAGCTGGTGCCGATATCGCAGCCGCCAAGGCCGAGCTTGATGAAGGCGCAGTTCATCCGCGCGGATTTCGTGGCGATACGGATATCGGAGGCTAGCGCCAGTGCAAATCCGCCGCCCGCGGCGGCGCCCGCGATCAGCGCAAGGATCGGCTGCGGACAGCGACGCATCAGCATCACGATGTCGGCGATGCGCCTTTGCGAATCCAGCAACTCGGTGACGCCGGGCGGCTCCTGCTGCCCGGCCCGTCGCTTCAGTGCGTGCTTGAGGTCGAGCCCGGCACAGAAATTGCTGCCCGCGCCCTTCAGCACCACGACGCGGGTGTCGCGGTTGCGCTGCAGGCCCTGGAAATAATTGTTGAGCGCATCGATCAGCGCGGGATCGAGCGCATTCAGGCTCTCCGGGCGATTGAGCGTCACCCGGTCGAGGCCGTCTTCGTGTTCGATCAGCAGCGGTTGGGTCACGCGTCGCTCCTGCGTTTGCAGCGGATGCGGTGGCAGTTGCTGCGCCCTCTCCCCTTGTGGGAGAGGGCATCACCGGCGGCAACCGAGGGCTCGTTCGGGTGAGGGGTATTTGCGGAGAGAAACCCCTCATCCGGCACCTTCGGCGCCACCTTCTCCCACCGCAAGTCGGGCCTGCCCGACTTGCGAAAATATAATGCACGACCGGGGTAAACCCCGGTTGCGTGGAGAAGGTACTATCTGGGCGCCATGCGGATGGCGCCGTCGAGGCGGATGGTCTCGCCGTTCAGCATCGGATTCTCGACGATGTGGACCGCGAGGCTGCCATATTCGGCGGCGTCGCCGAGCCGCGACGGATGCGGCACCTGGGCGCCGAGGCTCTTGCGCGCTTCCTCGTTGAGACCCATCAGCAGCGGCGTGAAGAACAGACCGGGCGCGATGGTGTTGACGCGGATCTTCTGGCTCGCAAGGTCGCGCGCCGCCGGTAGCGTCAGGCCGACCACGCCGCCCTTCGAGGCCGAATAGGCGATCTGGCCGATCTGGCCTTCATAGGCGGCCACGCTCGCGGTGTTGATGATGACACCGCGCTCTTCTCCGATCGGCTCGGCCGTGACGAGACGCTCCGCGAACAGGCGCAGACAATTGAAGGTGCCGATCAGGTTGACGTTGATGATGCGCGCGAACTTCGCCAGCGGATAGACGCCGTCACGACCGACGATGCGCTGCGAACCGCCGATGCCGGCGCAGTTCATCAAGACGCGCGCGACGCCATGTGCGGCTTCCGCCTTCGCAATCGCCGCCTTGATCGCCTCCTCGTCCGTGACGTCGGCATGCAGAGCCACGCCCTTTACCTCGGCTGCGACCTTCTCGGCATTTTCCTTGCTCTGGTCGATCACGCCGATCTTCGCGCCCTTGGCGGCCATGGCGCGGGCGGTCGCGGCGCCGAGACCCGAACCACCGCCGGTGATGAGAACGGCAACGTCTTTCAACTGCATGTCAAACTTCTCCTTGGGCGTTTCTTCTCTGGACTTGTATTTCCTTGTTATCCGGCGGCGGCTCCGTTGACGGGCTTGAGCATGCCTCCGCAGATCAACGCTTCCATATGTCTGATGTAGTCGCGGCAGACTTCTTCCGTGACCGGACCGACGCCGATCGCGCGCGACATCGCGTGGCGGCCGAAGAACAGATGATCGCACGCGCCGATCAGGCTGGTGTAGAACAGCACCGGATCGATCTTGCGGAACTCGCCGGTCTTGATGCCCTGGGACAGCAGGCGGCGATGAAAATCCAGCAGGGGCGCCACGAAAAATTTCGAGACCTCGTCGGCGGCTTTCGCGCTGCTCTCATGCAGGAGATAGTGGATCAGCCGGTTCATGTAGGGAAAGCGGTGATAGGCGCGGATGATGCCCGCGACATGCAGCTTCAGTTTGGCGGTCGGCGTGATCGGCTGCGCCAGCAGATATTCGAGGTTCGACACTTCGGTCGCGGCGTCGCGCGCGAGCAGGGCCAGCAGCAATCCGTCCTTGTTGCCAAAATGGTATTTCACCAGCGCGGCGTTGACGCCCGATTTCTGCGCAATGTCCGAAAGCGAGACCTCGATCGAAGAGCGTTCGATCATCAGTTCGCTTGCCGCCACGAGCAGCTTCTCGGCGGTGGTGTTTTTCGCCGGCTGAAGCCTGGCCGGTACAACGGTATTCAACTGGGGCGCCATCACTCTGCCTGGAAAAGCCGGGCCGCACATAAGCGCATGACGGAGCCGCACTCAAGAGTTAATTGAACGATTGACTAAGTCTCCGGCCACCCCTTAAATCCTGGCCCATCAATCCAGCCACAGCGAAAACAATCAGGGAGAAGTGAGATGGCCGAGGCATATATCGTCGCCGCAGCCCGCACCGCCGGCGGCCGCAAAGGAGGGCGTCTCGCCGGCTGGCATCCGGCCGACCTTGCCGCGAAAGTGCTGGACTCGCTGGTGGAGCGTTCGGGCGCCGCGCCCGACCAGATCGAGGACGTGATCATGGGCTGCGTGATGCAGGCCGGCGAGCAGTCCAACAACATCGCGCGCAACGCGATCATGGCCTCGAAACTGCCGGAGAGCGTGCCCGGCACCTCGATCGACCGGCAATGCGGCTCCTCGCAGCAGGCGCTGCACTTCGCCGCCCAAGCCGTGATGAGCGGCACCATGGACATCGTGATCGCCGCCGGCGTGGAATCGATGACCCGCGTGCCGATGGGGCTTGCCTCGCAACTTCCCGCCAAGAACGGCTACGGCAATTACAAGAGCCCGGGAATAGAGCAGCGCTATCCGAATATCGTGTTCAGCCAGTTCACCGGCGCAGAGATGATGGCCGAGAAATACGGGCTCAGCAAAAACGATCTCGACGAGTACTCCTACAACAGCCACCAGCGCGCGATTGCCGCGACCCAGGCCGGCCATTTCAAGAACGAGATCGTGCCGGTGCAGATTACCCGCGCCGACGGCTCGACCGACACGCATACGATCGACGAAGGCATCCGCTTCGATGTCAGCCTCGACGGCATCAAGGGCGTCAAGCTGATCGCCGAGAACGGCAAGCTGACGGCGGCAAGCGCGAGCCAGATCTGCGACGGCGCCTCCGGCGTGGTCGTGGTCAACGAGAAGGGGCTGAAGCAGCTCGGCGCCAAGCCCCTGGCGCGCATCCATCACCTGACCATGATGGGCGGCGATCCCGTGATCATGCTGGACGCGCCGCTGCACGCGACCGAGCGCGCACTAAAGAAGGCCGGCATGAAGATCGACGATATCGACCTGTTCGAGGTCAATGAGGCCTTTGCCTCCGTGCCGACCGCGTGGCTGAAAACCACCGGCGCCGACCCCGAACGGCTCAACGTCAACGGCGGCGCCATCGCGCTCGGCCATCCCCTTGGCGGCTCCGGCACCAAGCTGATGACGACCCTGCTCAACGCGCTGAAACAGCGGGGCAAGCGCTACGGCCTGCAGACCATGTGCGAAGGCGGCGGCATGGCCAATGTGACGATCGTCGAGAGACTGTAAGCTGCTTCTCCACAAATGGTGTCGTCCCGGCGAAAGCCGGGACGACACCGTATTTGCCTCGAAAGCTTGTCATGACCCACCCCTCCATCCACGCCCGCAGCCATCCCGGCAAGATCGCCTACAAGATGGCGGGGAGCGGCAAGGCGATCACCTATCGCGAGCTCGACGAGCTCTCGAACCAGGGCGCGCATCTGTTCCGTTCGCTCGGCCTGAAGGCCGGCGACCACATCGCGCTGCTCTTGGAAAACCGGCTCGCCTTCATGGAGATCTGCTGGGCCGCGCAGCGAAGCGGACTCTATTACACCGCGATTAGCCGCTATCTCACGCAGGAAGAGATCGCCTACATCGTGAAGGACTGCGGCGCAAAGGTCTTCATCACCTCGCCGAAATGCGCCGAGCAGGTCAAGGGTCTGATCAAGGGCGAGCCCAGCGAACCGCTGTTCTTCATGCTGGACGAGCCGGCGCCGGGCTTCCGCTCCTTCGACAAGGAAGCGATCGTGCAGCCGACCGCGCCAATCAAGGACGAGGTCGCGGGCTACGACATGCTCTATTCGTCGGGCACCACCGGCCGGCCGAAGGGCATCAAGAGAGAATTCGAGAAAAAGCCGATCGACGAGCCAAATCAGTTCCTGAAGATCCTCTGCGCCAACATGTGCGGCATGAACGCCGACACGGTCTATCTATCGCCGGCGCCGCTCTATCACGCGGCTCCCTTGCGCTTCAACATGATGGCGACGATCCTAGGCGGCACCTCGATCATCATGGAATCCTTCGACGCCGAGCAGTTCCTGAAACTGGTCGAGAAGCACAAGGTCACGCAATCGCAGCTCGTGCCGACCATGTTCGTGCGCATGCTGAAGCTGCCGGACGAGGTGCGCACCCGCTATAACGTCTCTTCGCTGAAGGGCGCGATCCATGCGGCGGCGCCCTGCCCGGTCGACGTCAAAGCGAAGATGATCGAATGGTGGGGGCCGATCCTGATCGAGTACTACGCCGGCTCCGAAGGCAACGGCGTCACGGTCTCGACCTCGCAGGATTGGCTGACCCATCGCGGCACGGTCGGCCGCGCGGTGGTCGGCAAGGTGAAGATCCTCGACGAGAACGAGCAGGAAGCGCCGACAGGCGAGATCGGCACGGTCTATTTCGCGGACGCGCCGGAGTTTTCCTATCACAACGATCCCGAGAAGACGAAGCGCGCCTATAATTCCCGCGGCTGGTCGACGCTCGGCGATGTCGGCTATCTCGACAGCGAAGGCTTCCTTTATCTCACCGACCGCAAGTCCTACATGATCATCTCCGGCGGGGTGAATATCTACCCGCAGGAGACCGAGGACGTGCTGATCACGCACCCCGATGTCGCCGACGTCGCGGTATTCGGCGTGCCGAACGAGGAAATGGGCGAAGAGGTCAAGGCGGTGGTGCAGCCGCATGACATGGCGAAGGCGGGCAAGGCGCTGGGGGAACAGCTCATCCTGTTCTGCCGGAAAAACCTGTCGCCGATCAAATGCCCGCGCTCGATCGATTTCGAGGCCGAGCTGCCGCGCACGCCGACCGGCAAGCTGGTGAAGCGTCATCTGCGCGACAAGTATTGGCCGAAGACCGCGGTGAAGATTTAGAATCCCGCTGTCGTCCCGGCGAAAGCCGGGACCCATAACCACAGGCGTTAGCTGTGACACCGGCCGTGGCTACAGCTACACTCACAACGAAGACTTGTGGCTATGGGTCCCGGATCGCGCTCGCGTCCGGGACGACATTGATGAGAGTTTCGATGACCTCCCTCCCCGACATCCCCCTGCCCGCCACGATCCGCTCTCGTTACGTCGAAGGCGTCAACGGCCTCACCATGCACGTGCTTGAGGCCGGCTTCGAGACAAAAGGCCGGCCGTGTCTTCTGCTGCTGCACGGCTTTCCCGAGCTCGCCTATTCCTGGCGCAAGGTGATGCCTGTTCTCGCGGAAGCCGGCTACCACGTGATCGCGCCGGATCAGCGCGGCTATGGCCGCACCACCGGCTGGGACGCGACGTATGACGGCGATCTCAATTCCTTCCGGCTGCTCAACCTCGTGCGCGACGCGTTCGGGCTGGTGTCGGCGTTCGGCTACCGGCATGTCGATGCCGTGATAGGACACGACTTCGGCAGCCCCGTCGCCGCCTGGTGCGCGCTGGTGCGGCCCGATGTGTTCCGCGCGGTCGCGATGATGAGCGCGCCGTTCGGTGGTCCGCCGCAACTCGCCTTCGATACCGCGGACAAGCCGGCCAAGCCGCGCGGCGTGGACCCCGTGCACCGCGAGCTTGCCGCATTGCCGCGGCCGCGCAAGCATTACCAATGGTACTATTCCGAGCGCCAGGCGGACAACGACATGCACCACGCGCCGCAGGGCGTGCATGATTTTCTGCGCGCCTACTACCATCACAAGAGCGCCGACTGGAAAGACAACAAGCCCTACCCGTTGAAGGCATGGTCGGCGGAAGAGCTTGCAAAACTGCCGACCTATTACGTGATGGATCTCGGCAAGACCATGCCGGAGACGGTGGCGGCAGTGATGCCCTCAGCTACGGAGATCGCCGCCAACACATGGCTGCCCGACAGCGAGCTTGCCTATTACGCCGGCGAATATCGGCGCACGGGATTCCAGGGCGGGTTGCAATGGTATCGCTGCGGCACGACGGGCGCCTTCAATGCCGAATTGCAGACCTGGTCGGGCCGGACCATCGACGTGCCGTCTTGCTTCATCTCGGGCAAGCAGGATTGGGGCACCTACCAGCGCGCCGGTGTGTTTGAGGCCATGCAGAACAGCGCCTGCACCAACATGATCGGCTGCCATCTCGTCGACGGCGCCGGCCATTGGGTGCAGCAGGAGCAGCCGGCGGAGGCGAGCCGGCTGTTGCTGGAATTCTCGCGAAAGGCACGCGGCGGCGCATCAAGGAATTGACCCGGAAACCGGAGCCTCCTATAAATTTAGAACTATTCTAAATTGATGAGAAGGCGTCCCGATGAAGAATTTCGCCGATTTGACCGAGCGCGAGGTGCTGGCGGTGGCGATCTCTTCCGAGGAAGAGGACAGCCGCATTTATATGAGCTTCGCCGAGGACCTGAAGGAGCGCTATCCGGACTCGGCGAAGCTGTTCGAAGAGATGGCGGAGGAAGAGCGCGGCCATCGGCACCGCCTGCTCGAAATGTATGAGCAGCGTTTCGGCCCACATCTGCCGCCGATCCGACGCGAGGACGTCAGGGGCTTCCTGCGCCGCCGTCCGATCTGGCTGACCAAAAACCTTCCGCTCGACACCATCCGCAAGGAAGTCGAGACGATGGAGCTGCAGGCCGAGCAGTTCTACATCAAGGCCGCGGAGAAGGCCGAGGATGTCGGGGTGCGCCGCTTGCTTGGCGATCTCGCCGAAGAGGAGAAGGGCCACGAGAATCTCGCGGTCAAGCTAACCGACCAGATCCTCAGTCCCAACGTGCGCGCCGAGGAGGACAAGACCCGCCGCCGCATGTTCGTGCTGCAATATGTGCAGCCGGGACTCGCCGGCCTGATGGACGGCTCGGTCTCCACGCTGGCGCCACTGTTCGCGGCAGCCTTCGCCACCCACCACAACTGGCAGACCTTCCTGGTCGGCCTCGCCGCTTCGATCGGCGCCGGCATCAGCATGGCCTTTGCCGAAGCGTTATCGGACGACGGCTCACTGACGGGCCGTGGATCGCCCTGGATACGCGGCGCCACGACCGGCGTCATGACGGCGCTCGGCGGGCTCGGCCACACGCTGCCCTATCTCGTTCCGGATTCCTGGCCGAACGCATTCTGGATCGCAACCTCAATCGCGGGCGTCGTCGTATTCTTCGAATTGTGGGCGATCGCCTTCATTCGCGCGCACTACATGGACACGCCGTTCCTGAAGGCGGTGTTCCAGGTCGTGCTCGGCGGCGTCATCGTGCTCGCCGTCGGCATTCTGATCGGTGCGTCGTAGCTCTCGCGCATGATCCGGAAAAGTGGGCACCGGCTTCCCGAAGAGAACATGCGCAAACAAGAATCTACAGAATCGACGGCAGCACGACCTCGCGCATGATGCGCAGCGGCGGCACCCATTGATCCGGCGTGTCGTAGTTGCCCGATGTCGTCACTACGACGAGGTCGCGCTCCGGCACGACATAGAGCCGCTGGCCGCCATTGCCGGAGGCGTTCCAGAAACGCTCGCGCCTCCCGACATACCATTGATAGCCGTAGTCACGCGTCTCATCGATCGGCACGACCGATGTCGTGCAGCGCGCAATCCACTCCGCCGGCACCACACCGCGACCGTCCCACACGCCGCCCCGAAGCATGAGCTGGCCGATTCTGGCGAGATCGCGCGGCAGCATGCGGAGGCCGGATGCCGCAATCAGTTCGCCGTCGCGGCCGGTGTACCAGTCGGTCGGCGCCATGCCGAGCGGATCGAACAGCACCTCGCGCGCATAATCATGCAGCGGCTTGCGGGTGCCTTTGGCGATGATGCGGCCGAGCAGCGCGGTGGCGCCGCCGCAATAGGTCCAGCGCTTGCCCGGCTCCATCACGACCGGACGCTCCAGCACATAGCGATAGCGATCGGGCGCGCGATCCATGGCGATCTCGCTGTTGGCCGGATTGGTGTAGGGAATGCTCAGCTCATCCCAGTCCGTGCCCATGGTCATCGACAGCACGTGATGCAGCGTCCAGCGCTGGCGGCCCGCGTCGGCGGCGAGGTCGGCATATTCCGGAAACGACTGCATCAAGGGTTGCTCGGGCGGCGGCACCTTGCCGGCCTTGAGCGCGATCCCGTACAAGAGCCCGACGATGCTTTTCGACACCGAGCGCAGATCGTGCAGCGTATCGGCTTTGAATGCGACGACACCGAGCGGCCTGCCGCGCGCGTCATCCGCCCCGTCAAAATAGCGTTCCAGCACCAGCCGTCCGCCGCGGATGACAATGACGGCGTGCATGTTCCACACGCGCTTGTCGGCGACGACCTTGTCGAGCCGCGCTTCGAGATCGCCGGAAAACCCGGCGTCGGATGGCTTGGCGATGTTCCAGTCGAGCATCGCTGCCGAACTCTTCGCGATCGATCCGCCCATCAGAACTCCTCCCGTCGCCGCCAGTACTTGCCGGCGGCTGAAACCTGTTTCGGCCATATCGCCACTCCTCTTGTCCGCGACGAAGGCAACGGCATGCACGGGCAGATAGCACGTCCTCCGTGACGCCACTGTACAGCCATTGCTCTTGCGGCGCTCTTCCAAACTGAGCATCATCCGCGCCGTTTCGAAAAATCGAACGGAGTGCGCCTTGGCCAAGTCGCAATGGAGTTTCAAGACCGCCATCGAACTGTCGGCGGCACTGAAGGCCAAGAAAGTTTCCGCAGTCGAGCTTGCGCAGGACGCGATCAGCCGCATCAAGCGGCATGACGGCAAGATCAACGCGATTTGCGTGCGCGATTTCGACCGCGCGCTGGAGGCGGCGCGCGCCGCCGATGCATCGCTCGCGCGTGGCGAGCACAAGCCGCTGCTCGGCCTGCCCCTGACGGTGAAGGAATCCTACAACGTCACGGGCCTGCCCACGACATGGGGAATGGTGCCGCATAAGGATTTTATCGCCGAGGAAGACGCGCTGTCGGTCACGCGCATCAAGGACGCGGGCGGCGTCATCGTCGGCAAGACCAACGTGCCGCTCGGGCTCGGCGACTGGCAGAGCTATAACGACGTCTACGGCACCACTCATAATCCGTACGACCTTGCGCGTACGCCGGGCGGCTCCTCCGGCGGTTCGTCGGCGGCGCTCGCCGCCGGCTATGGACCGCTTTCGATCGGCTCCGATATCGGCGGCTCGCTGCGCGTGCCGGCGTTTCACTGCGGCGTCTACGCCCACAAGCCGACCTTTGCGCTGGTGCCGATCCGCGGCCACACGGCGCCGCCATTGCCGCCGCTGCCGTTCAACCGCGACCTCTCCGTGATCGGGCCGATGGCGCGCTGTGCTGCCGATCTCTCGTTGCTGCTCGACGTAATGGCGGGACCAGACCCGCTGGAAGCCGGCAAGGCGTACAGGCTCGACCTGCCGCCCGCGCGGCACAAGGCGCTCAGGGATTTCCGCGTTCTCCTGATCGACAGCCATCCCGTGCTGCCGACCGACAGGGACGTGCGCGGCGCCATCGAGAAACTCGCCGCCGGTCTCGGCAAGGCCGGCGTGACGGTGACGCGGCAAAGCCCGCTGCTGCCCGACTTCGCCGAACTCCTCGCGACTCTATATGCGCATCCTGATGTCGCTGCTCGGCGCGAGCTTCCCGCCGGATGTCTATGCGGATGTTCAGGCCGGCGTTGCGAAACTTTCACCCGGCGACATGAGCCTGCGTGCCGAGCGCATGCGCGGCATCACGCTCAGCCACCGCGACTGGGTGATGGCCGACGGCGGCCGCACGCGGCTTCGCGCGCAATGGCGCGAGCTGTTTGGGAGTTTCGACGTGGTGATCTGCCCGATCATGCCCACGCCGGCCTATGTGCAGGACCAGTCGCCGGAGCAGGAAGACCGCCGCGTCAATATCGACGGCAAGGACTATCCCTATCAGGATCAACTTGCCTGGCCCGGCATCGCAACGCTGCCCGGCCTGCCCTCCACCGCGATCCCGCTCGGGCTCAACGCGCAGGACCTGCCGCTCGGCGTGCAGATCGTCGGCCCGTGGCTCGAGGATCGCACGCCCTTGAGGCTGGCGGAGCTGATCGAGCAGGAGTTCGGCGGCTTCGTTCCGCCAAAGATGTTTGATGATTAACGTCGCGAGTTTGTAGAAATCGTCATTGCGAGGAGCGAAGCGACGAAGCAATCCAGTTCTTTCACCACGCGGATGGATTGCTTCGCTTCGCTCGCAAAACTGTGGGAGGATAAAATATGAGCAAGGACCTCGACGAACTGAAGGCGCTCAACAGGGATTACGTCGATTCGGTGCAGAACTGCGACGTCAAGCGCTTCGATGAAATCCTGGCGCAGGACTTTTACTGCACCAACCCCGACAAGAGCCTCGTCGACCGCGCCGCGTTCCTGAAGCAGACGGCGATACCCGTGAAGATCAAGAATCTGACGGCAGAGGATGTCAGGATCCGCATCCTCGGCGATTTCGCCATCATCCACGCCCGGACCAGCTACATCAACGCGGACGGCCAGCAAGCTCACGGGCGGTATACCGATTGCTGGGCCAGGCAGAACGGCAGGTGGCTGGCGGTATCGGCGCACGTGGCGCGGTGAACAGCCGTCGTCCCGGCGAAAGCCGGGACCCATACCGCGGACTCTATCGGCAGCGCCCTGACGGCAGACGACCTTCGCAGCAACAAAGGCCTGTGGTTATGGGTCCCGGATCGCGCTCGTTCCTTGACGGCGCTACGCGCCGCAAGGCGCTCGCTTGTCCGGAACGACGGTGCCTCAAGCATCGAACATGATGACGCTGCGCAGCGTCTTGCCGGCCTTCATGTTGGCAAAGCCTTCGTTGATCTCGGACAGCTTCAGCCTGGCCGAGATCCAGTCTTCCAGGTGCAGCCTGCCGCGCAGGTAGAACTCCACCAGCCGCGGCATGTCGACGCGGAAATGGTTCGAGCCCATCGACGAGCCCTGGATGCGGCGCTCGCGCAGGAAATCGAAGCCGTGCAGCTCGATCTTCTGGCCGAACGGAATCATGCCGACAATGGTCGCGGTGCCGCCGGGCGCCAGCATGGCAAAGGCCTGCTCCGCCGTTTCCTTGCGGCCCAAGACCTCGAAGGCATGCTGCACGCCGCCCTTGGTGAGCTCGCGCACCTGTTGCACCACGTCGCCGTTGCGGGGATCGATGATATCGGTCGCGCCGAGCTTGGTCGCAAGCTGCAGCTTTGCGGGATTGGTGTCGATCGCGATGATGCGGCCGGCGCCCGCGATCTCCGCGCCATTGATCGCAGCCATGCCGACGCCGCCACAGCCGATGACGGCCACGGTCTCGCCGGCCGTCACCTTGGCCGTGTTCACCACCGCACCGTAACCGGTGATGACGCCGCAGCCGATCAGCGCGGCCAGCTCGAGCGGCATGTCGTTGCGTATTTTGACGATGGCATTCTCATGCACGAGCATCTGCTCGGCAAAGGACGAGAGATTGAGGAACTGGTTCAGCTTCTCAGACCGCGCCCAGGACAGCCGGTTGGAGGCGCCCGGGATCATCTTCACCGTGGTGTCTGTGCACAGCACCGGCCGTCCGGTGGTGCAGTTGTCGCAGGTGCCGCAGAACACCGAGAGACAGGTGACGACATGGTCGCCCGGCTTCACATAATTCACGTCGGAGCCGACCTTCTCGACAATGCCAGCCAACTCATGACCAAGCACGGCCGGCAGCGGATGCGGGTAAAGCCCCTCCATGAAGTGCAGGTCGGAATGGCAGAGACCGGCTACTGACGTGCGGATCAGGACTTCGCGCGGGCCGGGATTGGGCAGGCTGACGTCCTCGATCACCAGAGGCTTGTTGACTTCATGCAGGACGGCGGCCTTCATCGTTCTCTCCCTGAAACTGTTTTTCTTGAACTGATACGGCAGCCTACGCTGCCGCGACCCATTCGCCAACCTCGGCCATGCCGGCCGGACGTTCGCCGAGCAACAGCTCCGCAATCGCGTCCCGCGCGCGATTTTCCGCGAGCCGGAACGGATCGCCTGAGGTGACGCGATGATCGATCACCAGCCGTGACAGCAGAAGCCGCCGCGCATCGCCGCGTCTTGCGTGGATGCGCTGCGCCTCCCAGGCGAGCTGCACCGCGCTTGCGACATGATAGAGCAGGCTGGTGGCGCGGCGCGACTCGGCCTCGTTGTCACTACGCGCCGCGACTTCGCGGGCAAAGCCGACGGCGCGATCGATGAGACCGCGCAATGTCTCGCGCCAGGGCTGCGGCACTTCGGCGCTGTCGTCGAGCCGCGCATGCAGGTCGGCGGCGAGCGCGGATTCCGCGCCATGACGGCCGACCGCGCGCTTCAGCGCATCGAGCGCCACGATGTTGCCGGTTCCCTCCCAGATCGAGCCGAGATGGGCGTCGCGGAGCAGCCGTGCGGTTGCGAACTCCTCGATATAGCCGATGCCGCCGCGCATCTCTAGCGCGTCGCCGCAAACCTTGCGCGCGTCGCGCGTCGCACGGAATTTCAAGGTCGGCGTCAGGATGCGCAGCAGCGCCGCCGCGTCCTGGCTGCCGGCTTCGGCGCGGTCGAGCGCATCTGCCGTGAGGAAGCTCATCGACAGCGCCTGCTCGGTCGCCAGCATGATCTTCAGCAACTGGCGTCTTGCCAACGGCAGGTCGATGATGCGGTTGCCGAACACCACGCGGTTCTTCGCCACCGTCATCGCGTCATGATACGCGCGGCGCATCAGCGCGGTCGATTTGACGCCGTTGGAAAGTCGCGACGAATTGACCATCTCGGCCATCTGCACAAAGCCGCGGTCGAGCTTGCCTACCGCGTAGGCGATCGCGCCTTCGAGCTTGATCTCGCCCGACGCCATCGAGCGGGTGCCGAGCTTGTCCTTCAGCCGCACGATCCGGTAGTGGTTCTGCGAGCCGTCGTCGAGGAAACGCGGCATCAGGAACAGGCCGACGCCGCGCGTACCTGGAGCAGCGCCCTCAGGGCGCGCCAGCAGCATCACGACTTTCGCGTCGGCATTGGAGCAGAACCATTTCTCGCCATAAAGGCGCCAGTGATCGCCTTCCTGCACCGCGCTCGTGGTCAGCGTGCCGACATCGGAGCCGCCTTCCTTCTCCGTCATGAACTGGCCGCCCTGGGTCAGCTTCGCCATGTCGGTCTGGGTCAGGCCGTCCAGATATTTTGCCTTCAGCGCCTCGCTGCCGAAATTCGCCAGAAGCTTCGCGCAACCATCGGTGACGTTGATCGGGCAGCCCATGCCGAATTCGGTCTGATTGAACAGGAAGGTGAAGGCGTGCTTGGCGACAACCGGATATTTGTCCGGCCAGCCCATGATGCCCTTGCGCAGCGACAGCGCGTGAATGCCGAACTCGCCGAAGGCGGCGCGCTCGAGCTCGCGATAGGCCGGATGGTATTCGATCCACTGCATGTCGCGGCCGAACTTGTCGCGCTGGTGCAGCAGCGGCCCATGACGGTCGGCAAGCCGCGCGCATTCATCGAGAGGACCCCCGGCAAGCTCGCCCAGCCGGTCGAGATGCGGCTCGACATGCTTGAACAACGCATCGGACAGATATAGGCGAAGCAGATCGGCCAGCGCCGGGTCGGCGCGGTAGAAGTTCATGCCCGAGGTATCCGGCGCGAGCAGGCCGCTCTGGCCCGCATTCGCCGTCACCTCATGCTTGAGGAGCTGATGCATTTTTAAGACTCCCGGTCGTTCCGCCCTGTCTTGCCGGCTTTGGATGATGTAGATCATGTAGAAGGCAGCCATTGAAAGCCGCCGAAAATTCGGGAAGGCAAGACCCCATGGCGGACCTCTATCGCATCTTCGGCGCCGAGATGTCGCCCTATTCGGTTAAGGTGCGCTCCTATTTTCGCTACAAGGCAATCCCGCATCAATGGATATTACGCAATGCGGAAGCCCAGGCGGAATATGAGAAATACGCCAAATTGCCGATCGTGCCGCTGGTGGTGACCCCTGACGGCACTGGCATCCAGGATTCCACGCCAATCATCGACCAGATGGAGAAGCGCTTTCCGGAACCGTCGGTCCACCCCGAAGGCGCTGCCGGCTTCATCTCCGCGCTGATCGAGGAGTTCGGCGACGAATGGGGCAACAAATGGATGTTTCATTATCGATGGGCGCGCGAGGTCGATCAGATCTGCTCCGCTGGGCGGATCGCGCGGATGCGGGCGCCGCAGGCGAGCGAAGCGGAGCTCGGCAAGTTCGCAAGCCAGGTCCGCACGCGCATGGTCGGTCGGGTCTGGTTCGTCGGCTCCAATTCGCAGACCGCGTCGCAGATCGAGGCCGGCTTTCAGGAGATGCTGATGCTGCTCGACGCCCATCTGGCGAACCGGCTCTATTTGTTCGGCGGGCGGCCGGCCTATGGCGATTTCGGCCTGTGGGGGCAGTTCTATGAACTATGGACCGACCCAACCGCGGGTGCCCTGATCGAGGGCGGCGCGCCGCATGTGCTGGACTGGATCCATCGCATGCTGTGGCCGCGCGCGGAAGGACCGTTCGAGGCCTGGCCGGCGCTGGCGCCGACCCTGATGCCGATCCTCAAGACTGAGGTCGGCGGAAAATTCATGCCGTGGACGCTTGCGAACGAGAAAGCCCTTGCTGAAGGCAGCGAGGAATTCAGCGTAAACCTTGGCGACGAAGTCTGGATCCAGAAGCCGCAGAAATATCATGCGCGCTCGCTTGGCTTGTTGCGCGCGAAATATGCGGGCGCTGCCGACAAGGCCGCGCTCGATGCCATTTTGGAGAGCGCGGGTTGCCTGAAGGGATTGCACACCTAGATTAAGCTTTCCCGCACACGTCAGGAACACCGCCCATGGAAACGCCACAATACAAGACCGCCCTCATCGTCGGCGCCGGCGAAGGCCTGAGCGCCTCGCTGGCGCGGCTGTTTGCGCGTGAGAAGATCAATGTGGCGCTTGCCGCGCGCAAGATCGAGAGGTTGGGGGCGCTGTGCCGCGAGACCGGCGCGCATGCCTATGCCTGCAACGCCGCCGACCCTGATGAAGTGGAGCGGCTGTTCGGCCTGGTCGAGCGCGAGATCGCGGCTCCCGACCTGGTGGTCTATAACGCGAGCGGCCGGTCGCGCGGCGCCTTCGTCGACCTCGTACCGTCGGAGGTCGCGAATGCGATTGCGGTCAGCGGCTATGGCGGCTTCCTGGTGGCGCAGCAGGCGGCGAAACGCATGCTGCCCAACAAGCACGGCGCGATCCTGTTCACGGGGGCGTCGGCGAGCGTGAAGGGCTATGCGCAATCGGCGCCGTTCGCGATGGGCAAGTTCGCGCTGCGGGGATTAGCGCAAAGCATGGCGCGTGAATTGTCGCCGCAAGGCATCCATGTCGCGCATTTCGTCATCGACGGCGGCATCCGCAGCGCCACCCGGCTTGATCCGCCCGAGAAACCGGATTCGTTTCTCGATCCGGATGCGATTGCATCGAGCTATTGGAGCGTCTTGCAGCAGCCGCGCAGCGCCTGGACCTGGGAACTGGAATTGCGGCCTTGGGTGGAGAAGTTTTGACGATGTCATTCCGGGCGCACGAAGTGCGAGCCCGCAATCTCGAGATTGCGGGTCTGGTGCTTCGCACCATCCCGGAATGACAGAAATATTGCACGGGAGGATTTTATAATGAGCGACGCAGCGACCGCGGAAGCCAACGAAACCAAAATCGACACCGGCACGGACGAACTGCTCTGCGTGATCCGCGACCGCGTCGCCATCATCACGCTCAACCGTCCCGAGGTACGCAACGCCATGTCGGACACGCTGACGCCGGCGCTACGCACGATGATCCGGACCTGCGGCGAGAACCCGGATGTCGGCGTCCTCCTGCTCACCGGCGCCGGCAAGGCCTTCTGCGCCGGCGGCAATGTCAAGGGCATGGGCGCGCATCGCGACAAGAAGAAGCTCGATATGTCGTATGACGAGAAGGTCGCGGATTTGCAGGAGCGGCAGCGGCTTTTGACGGGCGCGCTCGCTTCGGTCCGCAAGCCGACCATCGCGGCGCTGCCGGGACCTGCGGTCGGCGCGGGGCTTGCGCTGGCGATGGCCTGCGACATCCGCATTGCCGCGCAATCGGCCTTTGTTTCAACCGGCTATCTGCGTGTCGCGCTCAGCGGCGATTACGGTATCGCCTGGCTGCTGACGCGGCTGGTCGGCACCGCGCGGGCGCGCGAGCTGATGTTCACGGCGGAAAAGGTCGATGCGCCGCGATGCGAGGCGATCGGCCTCGTCAACCGCGTCGTGCCGGATGACAAATTGCAGGAAGAAGCCTTTGCGCTGGCGAAATCCATGGCCGAGGGCCCGACGCTCGCGCTGCGTTACATGAAGGACAATCTCGACGAGGCGCTATTGTTCGATTTCGCCACTGCCCGCGACCACGAGGCGATGCGGCTGGTCCGCCTGACCGCCACCGCCGATCACAAGGAGGCGGTTCAGGCCTTCATCGACAAGCGCAAGCCGGTGTTCAAGGGAAGCTGACGATCAGCTCGCGAGCGCCGCCGCTTCGCGCGAAGCCGCGGCAATTCGCCAGCTCGCGCAGGGAATGTCCTTGGGCGCAACGCTGATCTCTTTCTCGAAGCGCACGAGCTTCCAGTCGTCGGGATGATTGGCGAAGGCGTAGCCCGATTTGCGCGCCAGCCCCATCATGCCGTCGTTGGAGCGCAGCGTATCGCCGAACAGGCTCCGCGCGCCGAAAGCTGCAGCCCGACATTCCAAATTCTTCAACAGCGCGGCACCGATGCCGTGGCCCTGCCAGCGGTCGTCGATCGACACGCCGAACTCGAAACTCTCGTTCTCGGGATGGAACGCGTAGCGCGCCTCGCCGACGATGGTTTCGAAACCATCGATCATCATGGTCGCGACCACCGTGAAGCCGGAAGCTTCGCCGATATGGGTGAAGCGCTCCAGCACCGGCTGCGGCAGTTCGCTCATGGCGCCCAGGAAACGGTTGTAACGGGAGCGCGAGGACAGCGAACGGAAGTAGTTCTGCAGTTCCTCCCCATCGCGCGGCTCGACAAAGCGCACGGTGACCGCCGCGCCCTGGCGCGAGCGCAGCACGTCGGAATATTGCCGGAAATCGTCGTACCGAAGCTTCATCATGGTCGGCTCCCGCGGGAGAAGAATTGGCCGGCGCCCCTCTATGGAGGCGGCGCCGGCCGAGGCTGCCTTTTCAGGCCCGCCAGAACGGCTTTTCGGTTTCGAAAGCGATGTCGCCCTTCGAGAGGCCGACGTCATGAAGGTCGCGGTCGGTCCATTGCGCGAGTTCCTGACGGGTACGGTAGCGTTGCCGCCACGTCTGGAGGGTCTCGCTCAGCTGGGCCAAAACGCCCCCAACATGATGATTTGTCATCGTTTCGTGGGTCAAAGTGGACATTCTCGGCTCCTAAAGCTATCTTCGCACCCAATATCTGTGCTTTCAGAGCGATCCACAAACGACACTTTGTACCGCTTCGGATGAAATAACGTCATGGTTTGGGGGTATCGGAAATGACCGCGAGGCTGCCTTCGCTCAACGGATTGCGGGCGTTCGAGGCCGCCGCGCGGCATTTGAGTTTTACCCAGGCCGCTTCCGAGCTGAACGTCACGCAAACCGCGATCAGCCATCAGATCCGGCGGCTGGAGGAGGAACTGGGCATCCGCCTGTTCATCCGCAAGAATCGCGCGCTCGCGCTGACCCCGCAGGCGCGCGACTACTTGCCCGGCGTGCGCGCGGCCTTTAACGATCTCCGGCTCGCCACCGACCGGCTGCTGCGCAAGGACGACGACAAGGTCCTGACGGTCTCGACGCTGGCCTCGCTCGCGGCCAAATGGCTCTTGCCGCGGCTCACCGCGTTCCAGGAAGCGCATCCCGGCATCGACGTCCGCATCACCACCTCGACCGCCCTGGTCGACTTCAAGAACGGCGACGTCGATGCGGCGATCCGCTACGGCCGCGGCAACTGGCCGGGACTGCGCGCCGAATGGCTGATGGCCGACGAAGTGTTTCCGGTGTGCAGCCCGGCGCTGCTCGCCGGCGAGCGGCCGCTGCGGACGCCTGAAGATCTGCGCGACCATGTGCTGCTGCACACCACCACCAATTACGACGACTGGCGACAATGGCTGACCGCGGCTGGCCTGCCGTCGGATATTTCCAAACAGCGCGGCATCACCTTCGACCTGATCCTGATGACGGTGCAGGCCGCGATCGACGGCATCGGGGTGGCGATGGGGCGGACCTCCTACGTCCAGGACGACATCGCCAAGGGAAGGCTCGTGGTTCCCTTCAACATCGCCCTGCCCGCCGATGCCGGCTTCTACCTGGTGTCGCCGGAAGGCGCGGCCGAGCCGCCGAAGTTGAAGGCGTTCCGGCAGTGGCTGCTGGCGTCCGCCAAAAACAAAGCCTGAAGAACAAAGCCTGAAATACCGCCCGTCCCGTCATGGCCTTATGCAACCGCGACGGCGATTTCCGGTTGGTCGCGTGGCCCCGACGTGGCAGATTGTCTCACCATACTAACTGTGGGCTGGCGCGGGGCTTTTCCGCAACCGGCCGCACGATCAAGACGGGGGAATTCGTCCATGTCAGAGACCGCAACCACGCCAGCGCCCGTGATCAAATCACGCATCGGCGCCATCCTGCGCGCCACCAGCGGCAATTTCCTCGAGCAGTTCGACTTCTTCCTGTTCGGCTTCTACGCTAGCGCAATCGCCAAGGCGTTCTTCCCCTCCGAGAACGAGACCGCGGCGCTGCTCAACGCCTTCGGCGTGTTCTGGCTCGGCGCCCTGATGCGCCCCGTCGGCGCGATCGTGCTGGGCGCCTATATCGACCGCATCGGCCGCCGACAGGGCCTGATCGTCACGCTCTCGATCATGGCGATCGGCACGGTGGTGATCGCGTTCTGCCCGACCTATGCGACCATCGGCATCGCTGCGCCGGTCATCGTCCTGATTGGCCGGCTGTTGCAGGGCTTTTCCGCCGGCGTCGAGCTCGGTGGCGTCTCGGTCTATCTCGCCGAGATTTCCACGCCCGGCAATCGCGGCTTCTATACCTCGTTCCAGTCATCAAGCCAGCAGGTCGCGATCTTCGTCGCCTCCATTCTTGGCTTTGTCCTGAGCGAGAGCATGCCGGCGGCGACCGTCGCGGCGTGGGGCTGGCGCATTCCTTTCTTCGTCGGCTGCCTGATCATTCCCGTCATCTTCTTCCTGCGCCGGACACTGGAGGAAACGCCTGCCTTCCTGGCGATGAAGAAGCATCCGACCGCGAGCGAAGTGTTCGCCTCGGCAATCGCGAACTGGCGCATCGTCGTGCTCGGCATGATGATCGCGGTGCTGACCACCACCACCTTCTATTTCGTCACCGTCTACACGCCGACCTTCGGCAAGACCGTGCTGAAGCTCTCGAGCCAGGACGCGCTGCTGGTCACGCTGCTGGTCGCGGTGACCAACTTCATCTGGAATCCCGTCGGCGGCGCGCTGTCCGACCGGATCGGACGCAAGCCGGTGCTGGTGACCATTGCAGTCCTATCCCTGGTCACGGCCTATCCGGCGCTGCATTGGCTCGTGACCGATCCGTCCTTCGGCAAGCTGCTGGCGGTCGAAATGATGTTCTCGTTCTATTTCGGCGTTTACAGCGGCACGATGCTGGGCTGCCTGGTCGAGATCGTGCCCGCACATGTCCGCACCACCTGCTTCTCGCTGGCCTTTGCGCTGGCGGCCGGCCTGTTCGGCACCTTTACGCCGTTCGCGTCGACCTGGCTGATCGACAAGACCGGCGACAAGGCCTCGCCCTGCTACTGGCTGATGTTCGGCGCCGCTCTTGGCATCATCGCCGCCCTCACCGTCTATCGCGGCGGGAAAACCATCGAGACCCGCGAGGCCGTCACGGCTTGAGCGTGCGAGCCGGCCGTGCACACGCCCTGCCGGCTCCCGCTTTGCTTTCCATGCCAACAAAGCTAACAAGACTGCATGGTCGATTTTAATCGCAAGTTCGACGTCCTCGTCATCGGCGGCGGCAATGCCGCGCTCTGCGCCGCGATCAGCGCGCGACGGCTTGGCGCCTCCGTGCTGGTGCTGGAAGGCGCGCCAAAGTTCTATCGCGGCGGCAACACCCGCCACACCCGCAACATGCGCTGCGCCCATGACGCCGCGACCGACATCCTGACCGGGCCCTACACCGAGGAGGAGTTCTGGGAGGATCTGCTGCGCGTCACCGGCGGCCAGACCGACGAAGAGCTGGCACGCATGATGATCCGAGAATCCAAGGACATCCTGAACTGGATCGTCGAGCAGGGCGTGCGCTGGCAGCCCTCGCTCGGCGGCACGCTCAGCCTCGGACGCACCAATTCCTTCTTCCTCGGCGGCGGACGCGCCATGCTGAACGCGCTCTATCGCACGGCGGAGGAGCTCGGTGTCGAGATCCTCTATGACGCGGAAGTGCGCGATCTCAACATCGCCGACGGCATGTTCCTGTCGGCATCGCTGAAACACAGTGGCGAACACCTCACCGCCAGCGCCTCGACACTCGTTGCTGCCGCCGGCGGCTTCGAGGCCAACATCGAGTGGCTGAAGGAATATTGGGGCGAGGCGGCCGACAATTTCCTGATCCGCGGCACGCCCTATAATCGCGGCTCGATCCTGAAGATGCTGCTCGCCAGGGGCGTGCAGGAGATCGGCGATCCCACGCAGTGCCATGCGGTCGCGATCGACGCGCGCGCGCCGAAATTCGACGGCGGCATCATCACCCGGCACGACTCGGTCGTGTTCGGCATCGTCGTCAACAGGAACGCCGAGCGATTCTACGACGAAGGCGAGGACATCTGGCCGAAGCGTTACGCGATCTGGGGCCGGCTGGTCGCGGGACAGCCCGGCCAGATCGCCTACATCATTTTCGACTCCAGCGTGGTGACGAGCTTCATGCCGACGCTGTTTCCGCCGATCGCGGGCAGCACGGTCGCCGAGCTCGCCGCCAAGCTCGAGCTCGACCCGGTTGCGCTGGAAAAGACCGTCGCCGACTTCAACGCCGCGGTGCGGCCCGGCACCTTCGACCACACCATCCTCGACGATTGCCGCACCGAAGGCATCACGCCGGCAAAGACGCATTGGGCGCGCAGAATCGAGACGCCGCCTTATCTCGCCTATCCGGTGCGGCCCGGCATCACCTTCACCTATCTCGGCACGCGCGTGAACAGGCAATCGCGCATGCTGATGACGAACGGAAAGCCATCCGCCAACATGTTCGCGGCCGGCGAGATCATGGCCGGCAATGTGCTCGGCAAGGGATATGCGGCCGGCATCGGCATGACCATCGGCAGCGTGTTCGGACGGATCGCGGGACGGGAAGCGGCAAAGAATGCACGGAACTAGGATCCTCGACGAGACCGACCGTCTGATGACGGTCTGCAATTCCTGCCGCTATTGCGAGGGGCTGTGCGCGGTGTTTCCCGCGATGGAGATGCGCCGCGCCTTTTCCGATGGCGATCTGAACTATCTCGCCAATCTCTGCCATGGCTGCGGCGCCTGCTACAGCGATTGCCAGTTCTCGCCGCCGCACGAGTTCGACGTCAATGTGCCGCAGACGCTGGCGATTGCGCGCAACGAATCCTATGCCGCCTATGCCTGGCCGCGCGCCTTTGCCGGCCTGTTCGCGCGCAATGGGCTCGTGATCAGCCTGATCGCGGCGGCAAGCGTCGCCGCGTTCATGTTTGGCTTCGCCGCGGTGAACGATCCTGCGGTGCTCTATGGCATCAACACAGGCCCCGGCGCGTTCTACAAGCTGATGCCGCACAACGCGATGGCGGCCTTGTTCGGCGCGGCATTCCTCTATGCGATGCTGGCGCTGGTCATGAGCGTGCGCGCGTTCTGGCGCGATATCGGCGAACCCGTCGGCATGAAGACGGATGCGAAGGCGCTGTTGCAGGCGATCCGCGATGCCGGGGAGCTACGCTATCTCGACGGCGGCGGCGTCGGCTGCTTCAACGAGGACGAGAAGCCGACCGACCGTCGCCGGATTTTCCATCATCTGACGTTCTACGGCTTTGCGCTGTGCTTTGCCGCGACTTGTGTCGCCACGCTCTATCATTATCTCCTGGCGCGCGAGGCGCCCTATGCGTGGTGGGATTTGCCCGTAGTCCTAGGCACGCTCGGCGGCATCGGCCTGTTGATCGGGCCGATTGGTCTCCTGGCCGCGAAAACGCAGCGCGATCCCGTGCTGTCGGACCCGGCGCGCATGGGCATGGACGTCGCGTTCATCGTCATGCTGTTCCTGACGAGCCTCACCGGTCTGTTGCTGTTGCTCCTGCGCGAAACGGCGGCAATGGGACCGCTGCTCGCGATCCATATTGGCGTGGTGTTCGCCCTCTTCATCACCATGCCCTACGGCAAGTTCGTGCACGGCATCTACCGCTTCGTCGCGCTGGTTCGCTACGCGCGCGAGCGGCAGATGATGGCGGGCGGGGCACCCGAGTGAAGATTGCGGACGCCATATCTACGTCAGTAGCGGTCTAGGCCGCCCGGGGCCGACATGAGCAGACCTGCCGCCACTTCCGAAAACAACCCTTGCAGAACTCGAATCCGATGACCGAGGAAAACCCGATCGACGAGATTTCACTGATCGAAGCCCGGCTAGAGGAGCTTGCCGAGACCGCGGAGCGATGCCGAAAGATCATTTTCGTTTCAAAGGCGGCGATCGCCATCGGCGTCACATTGCTGCTCGTCATGATACTCGGCATCTTCGGGTCGAATCAGGTCGCCGCCATCGCCTCGATTGCCGCGGTGCTGGGCGGCATCGTGTCGCTCGGATCGAACATCAGCACGTTGCGACAGACCATGGCCGCCATGAGCGCCGCCGAAGTGCTCCGTTCGGATCTGATCGACAGGATCGACCTTCGAATGGTTGGTGAGGGTCGTGATGGGCGATAAGCCACTCGGCAAATCCGTGTTGTCAGAACTCGGCCGCGGTTATTCGGTGGTGCTGGAACTGCAGCTCACGCTATAATGACATGCGCCCGTGTCCACAAAGGGCGAGCGGCAGACGTAAGTGATGCTTTTGGCGCTCAACAACCGCGCCACCATAGCGGAGAAAGCGCGTTGCACCGTCACATTGCTTTGGGAGCGCTCTTTATCTTCGGTGCCGCCCACACAGCCCTGGCGGCCGATCCTGCGCGGTGTCGGGAACTGAACCGTCGGTATGAAATTGGCAAGTCCCAATTGACCGCGATCGAGGTGTCGTTGACGCTGTTTGCTGCGGCCGATCGCAACTGCGTCGATCTGGCGACCCAGTTGCTGGACCAGGGTGCCTCGGTGGATGCGCGAGATCGGCTGGGTGCGCGGCCGCTCAGCCACGCGGCCCGTGCCGGCCATCTGGAGATGGTCGATCTTTTGCTGCAACGAGGAGCGCCGATCAACGCGCGCAATCTTGCGGGCTCGACGGCGCTCTATGTTGCTGCGGAACGAGGTCAGCTTTCCGTCGTGCAGCGCCTGATCGATCGCGGCGCCGATCTCGATCTCAAAGGACGAAGCGGCACGTCGCCGGTGGCGGCCGCCGCCTTTGCCGGCCGGGCCCCGCTCGTCAAGGTGCTGCTGGCGCACGGGGCCGATGGGCGAACGCCGGACGATACGGGCAAGCCGCCGATCATCTATGCTGCCGCCAGCGGCCAGCTCGATATCGTCAAGCAGTTGTTGGCACCGAACGTCGACATCAACGCCCGCTATGCCAACGACCTTACGCTCCTGATGTGGGCGTCGGGCCCCGACGAGAACGTCGCCGAGGCGCAGGCGCTGGAGGTGGTCTCCTATCTGATCGATGCCGGCACGCGGATCGACGACCGGGATGCGCGGGGACGCACGGCATTGATGATCGCCGCCGAAGGCAACCGGTCCGAGATCGCCAAATTGCTGCTGGCGAAAGGCGCCGATCCGACCCTTCGGGACAAGGCCGGCAAGCGCGCCGCCGATCTCACCGTGCTGTCGGCGCTCCGCGAAACGCTGACGCCGCGCTGAAGCAGGATGTGCTCATCGCTTCACCCCCGCCTTGGAGGGGGAGGGTGGTCATCGCTGCTGCCGCACTAACACCGTTCACAGGCCAGCGAGATATTCCGCCAGCGCCGCCAGATCGTCGACCGCAGTCGCGATCATCAAGTCGCTCATGCCGGGATTGTTGCCGCGGGCGCGGCTGCGGAAGTCGGTCATCGTCCGGGCGAGATAGTCCCGGCCCTGGCCGGCAAGGCGCGGCACCGTACTATCGCCCTGAAACTGGTCGAGATGGCAGCCGGTGCAGCCAATCGAGCTGATGGCTGTTCGAGCGCGCTGCGCGACGTCTTTCGGTGCGCGCGGCTGACCGAGGTCGGGCCATGGCCTTTTCGAGAAAAATTCGGCAATCGCCAGCATGTCGTTCCGTTCAAAGGCCGCGGCGATCGGCTGCATGATCTCGCTCTTGCGATCGCCGCGCTTGAAATCGCGGAGCTGTATATAGAGGTAACCCGTCTGCTGGCCCCAGATGTTCGGGACGGTCTTGTCGACCGGCTTGCCGCTCTCGCCGTGACAGCCGGCGCAAAGCCGAACTTTCTCTTCAAGACCCTGCGCACGCAGCGGCGTTATCGTGAAAACTATCACTATCACGCTCGCGACCACGGCGAGGATGCAGGGGTAGAGCTTGCCGCCCATCGGTCCGTCCGCTCAGAGCGCGATGACTTTTCTTCGAATCGTCATCCCGCTCTATCCTTTTTTTGAGAATGATCTTTTCGGAAAACCGCTACACACTTTTCCGGATCATGCTCTAGATTGCAAAAGAAGCGGGACCGCAAGCGGTCCCGCTTCCCTATTCCACGATGCGCTTCCCGCTCAATCGAGCGAGAACGCGATGATGTTGTTGCCGCGGTGGAAGTCGACCTGGGTGTTACCGCCCGCGCCGACCACGATGTATTGCTTGCCGTCGAGCGTGTAGCTGGACGGCGGGGCATTGACGCCGGCGCCGGCCCGGAAGCTCCAGAGCTCCTTGCCGTTCGAGGAATTATAGGCCGCGAACTTGCCGTTGCCTTCGCCAGTGAACACCAGCCCACCCGCGGTCGCCAGGATGCCGCCGATCATCGGCTCCGGCGTCTTGACCTGCCATTTGAGCTTGCCGGTGTTGTAGTTGACCGCGGTGATGTTGCCGGACTGCGTTTCGGACGGGATCACCTTGAACGCGCCGCCGAGCCACAGCTTGCCGTTCGGATAAGGCGAGTTCTCGACATGGTAGGTCATGGGCTGGTGCAGGTTGATGGCATAGGCCAGCTCCTGGCCCGGATCGGTGGCGATCGGCGACCATTCGACGCCGCCATTGGCGCCGGGCAGCATGCGGGCGCCGTCTTTCGTCGGAAGCACCCACATGTTCTCCTGCGGCACCATCGCATCCGAGAAGCGGATCAGGCTGCAGTCCTTGCGGTCATGCACATAGACATGACCGGTCTTGCCGGCATGGATGACGCCGGGGATGGTCTTGCCGCTCTTGTCCTTGACGTCGACCAGCACCGGCGGGCTGACCGCGTCGAGGTCCCAGACGTCATGGGCGATATACTGGAAGTGACAGGCGTATTTTCCGGTGTCGAGGTCGAGCGAGACCAGCGAGTCCGTGTAGAGATTGTCGCCGGGCCGGGTCGAGCCGTCGAGGTCGGGCGACGGATTGCCGACCACGAAATAGATCCGGTTGGTGGCGAGATCGATCGCTGGATTCTGCCACACGCCCCCGCCGAGCTTGGCAAAGGGATCGCCGGTCTTGGCGAGTTGATCCTTTTCGGCCTTGATGTCGCGATGCATGTCGCGGCCGGTGGCGTCCTTGGTGGCCCAGACGCCCACGGAATTGTCCGGAATGGTGTTGAAATTCCAGATCTGCTTGCCGGTCTTGGCATCATATGCGCGCACGAAGCCGCGGATGCCGTATTCGCCGCCATTGGTGCCGATCAGAACCTTGTCCTTGATCACGGTCGGCGCCATCGTCTCGCTGTAGCCGAGCTCGGGATCGGCGATGTCGGTCATCCATACCGTCTCGCCGGTCTTGGCGTTGAGCGCGACCAGCTTGGAATCGAGGGTGGCGAGATAGACCTTGTCGTCCAAAACCTGGACGCCGCGGTTGTTGGGGCCGCAGCAGAACGTCGTGATCGGTCCCATCTTGTGGGCGTAGTGCCAGAGCTGCTTGCCGGTCTTGGCGTCCAGCGCATAGACATGGCTGAACGAAGTGGTCACGTACATCACGCCGCCAACGACGATCGGCGACGTCTCGAGCGATTCCTTGACATCGGTCTGGAAGATCCAGGCGACATGCAGGCGCTTGACGTTGTCGCGATTGATCTGGTTGGCGGGATAAAAACGCGTCTGGGCATAATTGCCGTTGGTGAGCAGAAACTCCTTGGAGTTCTTGTCGGCCGCGTTGAGCTGCTGCTGGGTGACCGGCGACACCTTTGCGTTGCCTAGTGTCGATTTCCCTTCCTGCTTGACCTCCTGTCCGCTGGCGGTCGCGGACAAAAGGGCAAAACTGCTGATCAAGACAACGCCTGCCGCAAGCCCTTTCACGTACTTCATGATTTCCCCCTGCGATTTATCGATTTTTGCTGCGATGAGACTGGTGATGGGCGGTGCCATATTAGTGCGCGTTCCGCACAACGCAGTCAATGATCCGGAGATAAGCGGGCTTGCTGCATAGCGAAGTCGCGCTGCAACACCACGTCGTCGGGACAAGACAATCGAGGTCTACGCAATCCTGGAGAGGATTGGGATTCGCTCCACGCTGTCGCGCTCTGCTCGTCGGTCCAGGCCGAACGGGATACAGAGAAACGGGATACAGAGAGGAGTCCCAGCCGGTGCTGGCCTACCTTGCCCTCTGGACACAAACCCCCTGCAGCGTCCAAACTCGCCAAAAAACAGAGGAGCGCCCCGATGCCGATTATCGATTCCCAGGTCCATGCTTATGAGGCCAACACGCCGAAGCGGCCCTGGGACACCGTGCCGAACTGGCCACCTCATGTCACGGGCGACGAGATGGTGGTGGCGATGGACAAGGTCGGCGTCGACGGTGCG
The DNA here is from genome assembly GCA_963831505.1 of uncultured Alphaproteobacteria bacterium. Taxonomy (GTDB): domain Bacteria; phylum Pseudomonadota; class Alphaproteobacteria; order Rhizobiales; family Xanthobacteraceae; genus Bradyrhizobium. The sequence goes on from CAWHQY010000019.1 coordinate 279,053, forward strand.
ATCTTCATCTCCGCCTTTTCCATGTACCGCTATGACGCCAGCTATGCCGTCGAGGTGCAACGCGCCCATCCCGGGCGGCTTGCGATCGTCAAGCCGGTCGACCCTGACGATCCCGCGGTGGCCGACGTCGTCGCCGACTGGAAGAAAACGCCGGGCACGGTCGGAATCCGCATCATGCTGACCAAGGAGGCCAAGCGCGATCCGAACCACCCGGGGATCGACCGGATCGCACGCGCGGCCGTCAAGCATGATTTTCCGGTCAACATGCTGTGCTGGGGAAATCTAGAAGCGGGCGCTTCGATCATCGATCGCCATCCCGACACGAGGTTCATCCTCGACCATCTCGGCATCCTGCAGCCGCGCACACCTCCTGCGCCGCCGGAGCCCTGGGCCGACCTTCCGAAGGTGCTGGAGCTTGCCAGGCGGAAGAACGTGGTGATCAAGGTCTCTGGCGCCTGCACACTGTCGAAAGAGCCCTATCCTTATCCGGACATCTGGGATCCGCTGGCCCGCGTGTTCGACGCCTGGGGTTTCGATCGCTGCCTGTGGGGCACGGACTGGACGAGGGCATTCGCCGTCGTCAACTACGAGCAGGCCGTCGAACCCTTCCGCAAGACCGAGGGCCTCAGCGCCACCGACCGCGCCATGCTGATGGGCGGCGCCTGCGCCAAGGCTTATGGCTGGTCGCCGAAGGCGAAAGCCGGCTGATATCGGCCGGCTTCACTCACCACCACTGAAGGATGGAGATCCAGTCCCTATGGCTCTTCTCGGTTGACTTGCCCTTGATGTCGCCGAAATTTGCAAAGGGGTTATTCGTCTTCCCCGCCGACACTGTCGACAGTTCTGCCTCGACGAGTTCGACGTGCGACACTTCCACGTTGATGCGGTCGCCCATGGTCAGCTCCCTTTCTCAAGACACAAGTCTCACCAGCGTAGGCTTCGAGGCCGCGTAGACATGTGATGCAAGTCGCTTCGCAACATTTCGGGCGGAAAGCCCGCGAAAAGCCAGCACACTCGGCTCGACTACTTCGTGGTCGAACTGAAGCAGGTTTTTATTGCCAGCTACTGATCGGGCCGGCCTTTCGACCCTCAGCCGCAAATATACGCCGGGTCCGCGGTCTCTCACTCATCAACGATCTGTCCGCCGTCATAGCCGCAGGCGACCCGTCCGAGCGCCGCACGAAACTGTTCGGTATCCACGGTGGCCGCAAGCGCCGCGAAGTCATCGGGTTTTGTAATTCGGCGGGCGCGACCCAAAAGCGACGTTATGAGGCCTGGATCGAGATAAGGCAGACTCGCCCAAAATCCGCGCGCGAGATCTTGCGCCAACGCGTGATCTGGATGCTGCCTGTTTTCAGGGGCACGGCCAATCTCGTGCATGTGACGAACCGCGTGCCACGGCGCCCGCTCGGAGGGGAGGCGCGCCATGATCTCGCGATGTTCCTCGGCGACATAGAACCGGTTGAGCGTGTCGAACAGAACGAAGCGGTAGCCCTGAGCAACAAGGAATGGCTCCCAGTCCTGCCATGCCGGCTCTGACGCCACCGGCGTCACCGCTTCGGCGACAATCACCTTGGGCCGAAAGCGCATCCAATCGCCGCCGAACAGAACATCGCCTTCGGCGCCTTCGACGTCGATCTTGAGGAAATCGACAGAGCCCAAATCGTGCCTTTCGCATAATTTGGCCAGCGTGGTCACGGGCATGCGAACGGTCTGATAGTCGACGCCGAAGGCTTTTGCCTTTTGCGCAAGGTCTTCCACCGTCGTCGAGAGCCCATGCAGACGTTCAACCACATGGAAGTCGATTTCGCCGCATTGACGCCCGACCAGGCCACGAATCGCAACGTCGCGTGGACGCAGCCGCTGGTACAGCGCCGCAAGTTCAGGCTGCGGCTCGACGACAATGCCCTGCCAGCCGCGCTCATAGAACCAGAACGACACGTTGTCGGCGATCGGATGCCCCGCACCGACATCGATATAGGTCCCGGTGGTCTGTCCCGCGAAGGCAAGCGAGAGATGATAGTCCTCGAGATTCTGGGAGTACGATAGCTCCATCCGCGTCCTCGTTTCGCTCCGGCCTGCTGCTGGGTCCTCAGCCGACGAGCCGGCACGCAGTGGCACGTCGGCATTCTAGCCGACATCACCCACTTGCCGAAGGCCCGGCTTTGCGCCGGAAGCAGCCTCTCCTGAAAAATTCGTTTTGTCCTCGACCGGGCCCGGCAAATTGCGACGCGTCGAAATCTTCCAAAGTGTTGCGCCTAGTTTCCTTCGCGAACCGGTCTCCACTTCGCTTCAAAACGCTCTGGAAGGCCGAGCTAGTTGCCGAGCTTGATGCCGGCATCCTTGATGACTTTTGCCCACTCGGGCGTTTCTTTCTTGATGATCGCGATAAACTCAGCCGGCGTGTTGCCGACCGGCTCGAGGCCAAGTTCGTCGAACTTCCTGTGCACCGCCGGCATCGCCAGCGCCTTGACGGTTTCGTCGTGCAATTTATCCAGAACATCCTTCGGCGTGCCGGCCGGCGCGAGCAGCCCGAACCACGGCACGGCCTCGAAGCCGGGGAATCCGGATTCCGCCATGGTCGGCAGGTCGGGCGCCAGGGCCGAACGCTTGATCGAGGTGATGGCCAGCGCACGCAATTTCCCTTCGCGCGCGAGCGGCACCACGTTCACAATATTGGCGAACGACATGTTGATCCGGTTGGCAAGCAGGTCCGGTATTAACGCCGTGGTGCCGCGATAGGGCACGGGTGCAATATCGACATGCGCCATGTATTTGAACAATTCGGCACCCAGATGCTGCGACGTGCCCACACCGGCATGGCCATAGGAAAGCTTGCCGGGCTGCGCTTTGGCGAGCGCTACCAGTTCGGCCACGGTCTTGACCGGCAGCTCGGGCGGAACGGCGAGCACGTTCGCGGCGATGAATACCTGCGAGATCGGAGCGAAGTCCTTGAGCGGGTCGAATGGCAGTGTTTCGTACAAGCTCGGATTGATGACCAGCGCCGGGTTGCCTCCCATCAGCAACGTGTAGCCGTCGGCGGCCGCCTTGGCGACGCGTTCGGTGGCGACGTTGCTGCCCGCTCCGGGAAGATCCTCCACCACGAACGGCGTGCCCCAGACTTCCGAAAACCGATCCGCAAGAATGCGCGCCGCAAGGTCGGGAGCCGTGCCGGGTGTGAAGCCGACCAGGATTTTCACCGGCCGGTTCGGATAACCGGATTGCGCCGATGCCGTCTGCACCGCGAGCAGCGCAAGCAGGGCGGCGAACAGCCTCGCCGTGACCTTCATCGTTCCCCTATCGTCCCGCTTGGTTTGCACCACAAGCCCCGTTCGCAACGGAGCGCACGCGACGCAATCAAACTGCAGGCCAGCGCGGCCGCCCGCGCCGGCGGCAAAAGGCTTCGTCGTTCAGTTCGTCTTGTAATCGTCCGTCAGGATCGGCCCGAACATCACCCAGCGCTGGCCGTCGAACTTCATCATCTGGAATTGCTTGTTGATGCGCCAATCGTCCGATGTGGTCGTGGTGGTCATGCCGGGCAGCGCCAGGTCGGCGACGTAGCCCTTGATGTTGGTCGCCTGCTTCATGAGGTTGGCGCGCGTGAGATCGTCGCCGCACTGCTTGACGATGTGCACGAGCAGCGCCGCGGTCGAGTAGCCGTAGGTCGCGATGCCGCTGTTGGCGTCCTCGGCCGGCGCATATTTCGTCATGAACGCCTTGTAGCGCTTCATGCCCTCGTCGTCGGCCCATTGAGGATCGAGCGGGTCCTTGCCGTAGTTGACCGAAATGATGCCCTTGGCGTTGTCGAGGCCGGCCGGAACCAGTGTCTGGCTGACAGGCGTCGCGTTGATGTCGAGAATGTGGACGGGCTTCCAGCCGAGCTCGGCGGCTTTCTTGATCGCCTGCGCACCGAATTTCGGCGTCGTGATGTTATAGAAAAGATCGGCGCCGGAAGCTTTCAGCGTCACCATCTGCGAGTCGACGGTCGGATCGGACAACTCGTAGGACGCTTCGGCCACGATCATCGAGGCCTTCGCGCCAAGAGCATCCTTCAGCCCCTTGACGTAATCCTTTCCGAGGTCGTCGTTCTGATAGAGGATGGCGATCTTCGCGTTCGGATGATTGGCGAGAATGTATTTCGCGTAGATATGCCCTTCCGACTGATAATTGGGGTTGAACGCGATCGTCCACGGGAAATTCTTCGGATCGGTGAAGCGCGTCGCGCCGGTCGAAGCCAGAAGCTGCGGCACTTTTTTGTCGTTCAGATATTTCTGGACCGCGGCATTCGGCGGCGTGCCGATGATCTGGAAGGTGGTGAGAACCTCGTCGCCTTCGACAAGCTTGCGCACCTGCTCGACCGTCTTCGGCGGGCTGTAGGCATCGTCATATTGAATGAGATTGATCTTGCGTCCGTTGATCCCGCCCTGCTCGTTGATCATGCGCAGATAGGCGGCCTGCACCTTGCCGATGCTGCCATAGGCTGAAGCCGGACCGCTGAGAGGGATGGTCTGACCGACCTTGATCTCGGTATCGCTCGCGCCGGTGTCGTATTTCTTCTGTGCGAACGCGGGCATTGCGAATGTAACGCCGAGCGCCAACGCGACAGCGGCCGTAGACCTGAACAGGCTCATGCTTTCCTCCGGAAAAAGGCGGTCTTCGCCGCTCTATTGTTGGTGAGCCTATACCAAGAGAAGACGGGATGAAACGTGCGGAGGAAGGGCCTCTTTTCCCGCCTCCCGGAATGAGGGGGATCAGAGACCGACGACGACGTAGTCGCTCTCGACCGCGACCTTGATGGTTTCGGCGCTATGGGCCCGTTCACGACCGCCGTACCCGACTCGACATTGACCGGTTTCATGTCGATGCAGGTAATTTCACAGGACCACTACACCACCGAGGTTGCCTACGGCCCCGGCGCCTTCACCTACACGAAGGACAATGTCGGCACGCGGTACGTCTACATCCATTATCGGAACCTCGCCGATCCGGAAAAGACGGAAGACATCAAGGTCGCAAACGCCGTTCAGGACGCGATCAAGGTCGAGCAGGCGAGCGCCGGCAAGTTCGAGGTGCCGGATCCGTTTGATCACCTGATCGGCACCGCGATCGGCTGGGGCGGCAATCCGCGCAACGCCACGGATTATCAAAGCTTCTATCCGACGAAGAATGACGGAACGACGGTGCACAGATTGACCGTCAAGGACATACCGGTGGACGGCTTCTGGTCGGTCAGCGTCTACGACGCGAAGGGCTTCTTCGAGAAGAACCCGCTCGACGCCTATTCGCTGAACAATCTCACTGCAAGACCTTCAGCCGACGGTTCGGTGACGGTTCAGTTCGGCGGCTGCGGGAAGGACACGCCAAACTGCCTGCCGATCGTGCAGGCTGGAACTACACGGTACGGCTTTATCGGCCCCGCAAGGAAATCCTCGACGGGACTTGGAAGCTGCCAGAGGCGCAGCCGGTCATTTGACGGCGGATCTCCGGCATCTGCTCGCGGGCGGCATGACGCGTCGAGTTTTGCGCGGCCGTTTCCAAAGTCTAAAGATCCACCACCACGTAATCGCTTTCGACCGCGACCTTGATGGTCTCGGCGATATACGGCCCCTTCACCACAGCCGTGCCCGGCTCAACATTGACCGGATAGGCCTTCACGCGAAAACGGCGCGGATCGCAGTAGGACTGGCCGGTGCGGACGTCGAACTCCCAGCCATGCCAGGGGCAGCGGATGATCTCCCCTAATTTGGTGTACTCGATCTCGCCGGGATCGGTGGATTGGGCAAGCCCGATCAGCGGGCCCTCGCACAAGGCCGCGCCCTGATGCGGGCAGCGATTGAGCAGTCCGAAATATTCGCCCTTGATGTTGAAGATCGCGATCGGCCGGTCGTCGATGGTGACGAATTTGCGCGACCCCGGCGGCAGTTCGCCGACCGGGGCGATGACATGCTTCGTCATGGTCTTTTACGCATGATCTTGATCGGAAAACCGGTTCCCACTTTTCCGGATCATGCGACCCCGTACACCTTCTTCGCATTGCCGAGATAAAACGCCTCGCGGTTGGCGTCGGAAACGCCCGCCGGCAGCACGCGCGAGGGATCGTCATAGTCCCAATGCGGGTAGTCGGTCGCGAACAGCAGCTTGTCCCAGCCGATCCAGTCGATCACGTCGAACAGATGGTCGCGCCGCTCCGGGTCCTCCATCGGCTGCGTGGTCCACCAGACGTGCTCACGGATATATTCCGACGGCGGCCGTTTCACATGCGGCACCTCGCTTTTCAGGCGCTCCCAATTGCGGTCGAGCCGCCAGGCAAGCGACGGCGCCCAGCCGAAGCCGGCCTCGACCATGATCATGTTCAATTTCGGGTAACGCTCGAACACGCCTTCGAGCACGAGGCTCGCGAGCGCCGTCTGCTGGCACTGCGAATGCCCGACCATCTCCTCGATGTAGTAGCTCGGCCAGCCCGACGCGGTGATCGGATTGCCGCCGAAGCCGAAGGCATGCACGCCGATGGGAAGCCCGGCCTCTTGCGCGGCCTCGTAGATCGGCCAGTAGCGGCGCTGACCGAGCGGCTCGACATTGCGGCTGAGCAGCAGCACCTGCACGAAATTCGGATCGCCGGCGCGCTTCCTGATTTCGGCCGCCGCGGTCGGACCGTCCTCGTTCGCGACCACGACCGAACCCTTCAGCCGCGAATCCTGGCTGGTCCATTTCTCGATCTGCCAGTCGTTGATCGCCGAGCAGATCGCGGCGGCCAGATCGTGGTTGCGCAGGCCCTGCCCGGTACGGAGCGGATTGAGCACGCCGAGCACGACGTTGTTCGGGTCGAGATGCTGCTTCTGCATGAAGGAGAGCGACGAGCCCTGCGAACCGCCTTCCGGCGGATAGGCATCGCGGCGCGAGGCGTTCGGCTGCGCTTTCGGATAGGGCGGGCCTTCCATCATGCCCTGATAGGGATGTTCCTGGTAGGTCTCGAGATGGGAATGCCAGCGCTTGGCGAGATAAGGATAGAGCTCGGTCTTGGTAGCGCGCGCCGGATGAATGTCGCAATCGGCGATCGCGGTTTTCGCCGCGACGGATGACACAACCTCGGGACGATCGCGGAGCTGGATGTTCATGGCGTTGTCTCCTTGACAGTCAGCCGGCCGTAGGTCGCAAGCGGGTTATCGATCATGATCTTGCGGACGAGATCGGGAGATAACCCCTCCGGGAGCGCTTCGTTGCCCTCGAATTGCCAATGCGGATAGTCGGTCGAGAATAGGATCAATTCGTCCGACTGCATATGGTCGAACAGGCGATTTAACAGGGCCGGGTCGGGCGGCGCGTCGACCGGTTGCAGCGAAAAGCGGATGTTGCTGCGCACAATTTCCATCGGCGCGCGGTCGACCCAGGGGGTTTCCATGCGGATTCCGCGCCAGAACTTGTGCAGCCGCCAGACGAACGGCGCGAGCCAGGTGAAGCCGGACTCCAGCATCACCATTTTCAACTTCGGATGGCGCGCGAACACGCCCTCGACGATCAGGCTCGTCAACTGGGTCTGAAATGCCTGGGCCTGGGCGACATAATCCTCGATGTGATAGGAGCCCCAGCCGACCGAGGTCGGCGGGTTGTGATAGGCCGAACCGGCATGGATGCCGACCGGCAGGCCGAGCCGCTCGGCGGCGGCATAGATTGGCCAGAGCGCGCGCTTGCCCAAGGGCACGTCGCCCATCACCAGCATCAGCACCTGCACGAAGCGCCTGTCCATGGCGCAGCGTTCGATCTCGGCAACCGACTTCTCCACGCTCTGGGTCGGGATCACGATCGAGCCGCGCAGCCGGTCATCCTTGTCGAGCCATTCCTTGACAAGCCAGTCGTTCAGCGCGCGGCAGAAGGCATCCTGCATGTCCTCCGAAAACACCATCTGCACGCCATAGAGCGGATTGCAGATGCCGTAGGCGACCTTGAAGGGATCCAGCGCCTGCTTCTGCATGTCCGCAGAGACTCGCGCCCGGCTTGCCCTTGGCGGGCCGCCAGTCCGGCCGCGAGGAGATCGGCGAATTGGTCGGATAGGATTGCGAGACCAGGTCGACCATGCCGCGCGTCGTCACCTGGTCGCGCCAGTAGTCGTTCATGTAGGGCAACAGGCTGGTGAGGTGCGGAACGGCCGGATGCAGGTCGCAATCGACGCCGCCCGGAAGCGGGGTGGTCATGAGGTTTCCTACCGGTTTTCTCTCGTCCTGCGGCAGGCCTGCGCCGCTCGCTGCGCCCATTGAAGCAGGCCTCCCCTCCCCCCGCAACTCGGCAAAGCCAGAGCTGGTATGCTAGGGAGGTAGGCAAAGACACGGCAAACACACTTGGGAGCCTTTGGATGATTCGGACTGGAATGGCTGCGGTCGCGGCCACGCTGTGGCTTGCGGCAGGCGCCTTCGCCCAGCAACCGCCGGCCGCAGCGCCTGCCCCCGCGACACCGCCGCCGGTCGATTTCTCCAAGGTCGAGATCAAGACCACCGATCTCGGCGACGGCGTCTACATGCTCGAGGGCCAGGGCGGCAACATCACGGTTGCGACCGCCAAGGACGGCATCATCATGGTGGACGGCGAGTTCGCGCCGCTGCACGACAAAATCAAGGCCGCGATCGCGGCGCTCTCGAACCAGCCGGTCAAATATCTCGTCAACACCCATTTCCATGGCGACCATACCGGCGGCAACGCGCCCTTTGCCAAGGACGGCGCGACGGTCGTCTCGGAGATCAACGTCAAGAAAAGGCTCGCGGCCGGCACGACCAATGGACTGACCGGCGCCGAGACGCCGCCCGCCGCTCCGGAAGCGCTGCCGGCGAAAACCTATACCGGGGCGTTCAAGATCAGGCTGGTCGGCCGCGTCGCGGACCTGAAACACATCGCCAACGCCCATACCGACGGAGACACCTATGTCTGGTTCAAGACCGCAAACGTGCTCGCAACCGGCGACACCTTCACCAACGGCCGCTATCCCAACATCGACTTCGCCAATGGCGGCAGCATCAAGGGCATGATCGCTGCGACCGACGCCTGTCTCAAGATCGTCAACGACAAGAGCCGGATCGTGCCGGGCCACGGCCCGGTCGCCGACAAGGCGGCGTTGGCGGCTTACCGCACCATGCTGGTGACGGCGCGCGACCGCATGGCGAAGCTGGTGAAGGAAGGGAAAAGCGAGGACGACGTGGTCGCGGCAAAGCCCTTCGCCGATCTCGACGCGAAATGGGCGCCAACCGAGCTCGCCTCCAAGAATTTCATCCGCGTGGTCTGGCATTCGCTGGCCGACAAGCCTGACACCAAGAAGCCGCTGCTCAAGCGGATCCTGCGCCGGAGCTAACGACCATGAAAGAACTCATCGGCATCGCCGAACAGATCGCGGCAAAGCTCATCGCAAAGAAGCAGACCATCGCGGTCGCGGAATCCTCCACCGGCGGATTGATCTCCGCTTCGCTGCTCGCCGTGCCCGGCGCGTCTGCCTATTTCCTCGGCGGCGCCGTGGTCTACACGCGCGATGCGCGGCGCGTGCTGATGGACATTTCCGACGACGCAATGAAGGGCATCCGCTCGGCCTCGGAGCCCTACGCGAAGCTGCTGGCGGAACAGGTGCGCCGGCGCTTCGCGACCGACTGGGGATTGTCCGAGACCGGCGCGACGGGCCCGACCGGCAACCGCTACGGCGACGCCGCCGGCCATAGCTGCATGGCGGTCGCAGGCGGAACGACGTCGGTGATCACGCTGGAGACCGGCAAGAGCGACCGGCAGGCGAACATGCAGGAGTTCGCGAAGACGGCGCTGGGTTTGCTGCTGAAGAACTTGGGGTAGCTGGGACCCGTCATTCCGGGGCGATGCGAAGCATCGAACCATGGTGCGCAATTGCGCACCTGAGAATCTCGCGATCCGGGTCTGGTCCTTCGGACCATCCCGGAATGACGGCTTGGATGGCCTTGCGTAACCGGCGGAACGGAGTCGTCACCGCTCCCTGAATGCGCGCATCAGCTGGTCGTGAAGCGGCTTCATCAGATAGGACATCATGGTGCGGTTACCGGTCTGCACGAAGGCTTCGACCGGCATGCCCGGGATCAACTTGACGTCGCCGAGCCGGGCGATCTCTTCCGGTGGCATCGAGACGCGGATGGTGTAATAGCTCTGGCCGGTGCGCTGCTCGGTCGTGACGTCGGGCGACACACGGCTGACGGTGCCGCTCAGTTCTGGCGTGGTGCGCTGGTTGAAGGCGGAGAGCCGCAGCAGCGTCTTCTGGCCGACCTGCAGCTTGTCGATGTCCTGCGGATTGACCTTGGCCTCGACCTGCAGATCGTCGCTTTGCGGCACGATCAGCATGATGGTATCGCCGGCGGTGATGACGCCGCCCACGGTGTGCACGCTCGTCTGCTCGACGATGCCGTCCTGCGGCGCACGGATGTCCACCCGGCGCAACTGGTCCTCGGCCGTGACCTTGCGCTCGACGAACTCGCCGATCTTGTCGTTGGTCTCGCGCAGGTCCTTCGACACCTCGCTGACCAGATCCTTGTCGACCTGGATGATCTGCAACTCGGTCTCGGTAATCTTTCCCTTGGCCTGCGCGCGCGAGGCGATGTATTGCGCGCGCTCGCCGTTGAGCCGCGCGGAATCTCGCTCCAGCGTGGTGAGGCGCGATATCTGGATGAGGCGCTTGTTGTAAAGGTCGCGAACGCCTTCGAGCTCCTTCTGCACGAGCGCGATTTCCTCGTCCTTGGCCTTCTCCTGCGCGGCGAGGCCCGCGATTTCCTCATTCAACTGCGTGACGCGCTCGCGCAATTGCGCCTTCTGCCCGGCACGTCCGTTGACGCGCACCTCGAACAGCTTGCTCTCGCTCGCCATCACGGTCGCGACGTCGGGATCCCTGGCGCGGTCGGTGAGCTGCGGCGGGAACGTGATGCCCTCGAGCCCGCGCTGCTCGGCCTGCAACCGCGCCGCGCGCGCCAGTGCCGCGTCGAGGTTCTTGGTGACGATCGCAAGGTTGGCCTTGGTGACGGTGTCGTCGAGCCGGACCACGATCTGGCCCGCCCTGACCTTGTCGCCGTCGCGCGTCAACAGCTCGCCCACCACGCCGCCGGTCGGGTGCTGCACCTTCTTGACGTTGGTTTCGACGACGATCTGGCCCGGCGCGATCAGGGCGCCGGAAATCTCCGCGGTCGACGCCCAGCCGCCGAGGCCGCCGGCCAGAACCACGACCACCGCGAGGCCGATGACCAAGTGCACCTGGATCGAACGGCGGGCGCCCTTCAGGCCGGTGCCGATCATGAGCTGGCTCGCGAGCTGCTTCACGATTTGGCTCCCGCATCGGAGACGATCTTGATCGGGGTCGGTCCGGCGACGCGCGGCTGCAGCACCTGCGCCAGCACCTGCTCCTTGGGACCGAAGGCCTGCATGCGCCCGTCCTTCAGCACCAGGACCTGGTCGACCGCCTCGATGCCGATCGGCCGGTGCGCGACCACCACGACAATGGCGCCGCGCTCGCGCGCGCCCCGCACCGCGCGCGTCAGCGCTTCGTCGCCCTCGGTGTCGAGATTGGAATTCGGCTCGTCGAGCACGATCAGGAAGGGATCGCCATAGAGCGCCCGCGCCAGCGCCACGCGCTGCGCCTGTCCGGCTGACAAGGCCTTGCCCTGCTCGCCGACCTGGGTGTTGTAGCCGTCGCGCATCTTGATGATCATCTCGTGCACGCCGGCTTCCTTGGCGGCAGCGATGATCTCGTCGGATTTCGCCTGCGGATCGAAGCGGGAGATGTTCTGCGCGACCGTGCCGTTGAACAATTCGACGTCCTGCGGCAGATAGCCGATGTGCGGCCCGAGCATGTCGGACGACCATTGGTCCAGCGCCGCGCCGTCAAGCCGGACCTTGCCGCGGAGCGGTTGCCAGACGCCGACCAGGGCGCGGATCAGCGAGGACTTGCCCGAACCGCTCGGCCCGATCACACCGAGCCCGCCGCCTGCTCCGAGCGCGAAGGTCACGTCCTGGACGATCGCCCGCTGATCGCCAGGGGCGACGATGGTTAATCCTTCTACCGACAGCCGGCTCGTCGGAGTCTGCAGTTGCGTCTGGGTACCGCGCACCGGCATCTGCTCGAGCAAGCTGTTGAGGCGATGCCAGCTCTGCCGCGCGGCGACGAAACTCTTCCAATGCGCGATCGCGAGATCGACCGGCGCAAGCGCCCGGGCGCTCAGGATCGAGCCCGCGATGATGATGCCGGCCGTCGCCTCCTGGTGGATCACGAGATAGGCGCCGACGCCGAGCACCGCCGACTGCAGCATCATGCGCAGCACCTTGGCGATCGAGCCGAGGCCGCCGGCGATGTCGCTGGCGTTCTGGTTGCCCTCCAGATACTTCTCGTTGGTCTCGCTCCAGCGCCTGGTCAGGCGGCCGGCCATTCCCATCGCTACCATCACCTCGGCATTGCGACGGCTGGCGGCGGCGAGATCGTTTCGCCGTGCCGCAAGCCCCATCGCCTCGCGCGCGGGCTGGCGCGTCAGAAATTCCGTGACGAATGTGAGCGACACCAGGATGACGGCACCGGCCAATGCGGTGACGCCGAGCATCACGTGGAAGGCGAAGCAGATTCCGAGATAGAGCGGCAGCCACGGCAGGTCGAAGAAGGCACTCGGCCCCATGCCGCCCAGGAACGAGCGGATGTTGTCGAGGTCGCGCAGCGGCTGCAATCCCTCGCCGCGCCCGCCGACGATCAGCGGCAGCCGCACCACGGTGTCGAACACCCGCGCATTGAGCGCTTCGTCGAGCGCGGTGCCGATTCGCCCGAGTATGCGGCTCCGGATCACGTCGAGCACGCCCTGGGCCATGTACAGGCCGGCGGCAATGATGATCAGGCCGATCAGCGTTGGCACGCTGCGGCTCGGCAGCACCCGGTCATAGACCTCCAGCATGAAGATCGAGCCGGTCAGATAGAGCAGATTGACGACGCAACTCATCAACCCAACGCCGATGAAGGCGCCGCGGCAAACCCGCAGCGCATCACCGAGTTCGGAACGCCGGACACCGGGCGTGGCTGCCATCTGGCAAATCTCTTTCAAACGGAAGGCGAGAACCCGATTAATCCGGGGATTCCAATGACATACACTACCGCAAACATACCGGTTTTGAGCGGAACCGTCCAATGAACTCAAATTAACCTAAATGCCGCGCCCGCCAAAGCCGCTGGGGTCCCCTCGGAGCAGCAAAAGGGGGGCCGCCCGGAGGGACGGCCCCTTTGCGAGAAGCAGGATCCGGCCAGGCCGCGCAGGGGCACGCTGGGGGTCACCACCGCCCGCCGGTGCGCACCAGCCGCACAATCAGGAGCAGGATGATGGCGCCGATCGCGGAATAGATGATCTCGGACACGAGGCCGCTGCCCAGACGGATGCCGAGCTTCGGAAACAGCAGGCTTGCGATCAGCGCGCCGGCGATGCCGACCAGGATGTCGCCGATGATGCCAAAGCCCGTGCCGCGGACGATCTGGCCCGCCAGCCAGCCCGCCACCAGGCCGACGAACAGGATGACGATAATGCCTTCGTTAGACAGGACCATGAAATTCCCCCCGGTTTACGGCGCGCGGTACGCCCGCGCGCCCGGCCGAGCCTACCCATAAATGGGGGAGTGTGACGACCGGAAAACCGGCCGGCTTCCGATTCGCCCCGGGACCGTTACGTCACGGCCACAGCGGCGGATTGTTCCGCCAGGATGCAGCGCGCCATCCGTCCCGGTCCGATCTCGATCGCCGGCGGCAGGGCCTCGACGCAGCGGGGCTGCGCCAGCGCGCAACGCGGCGCAAAGGAGCAATTGTGCGGCGCCTTGTCGAGCGATGGCGGCGTGCCAGGGATCGTTTCCAGCCGCTGGCCGCGTTTCGCGCCGTGGATGGTGGCAGCGAGCAGTCCGCGGGCATAGGGATGAGCCGGCGCCCGCACGACTTCCCTCAGCGTGCCCTGCTCGACGATCTGCCCCGCATACATCACCGCGACGCGGTCGCAGATTTCGATGGCGACGCCGATGTCGTGGGTGACGAAAATGACGGACATGCCGAATTCGCGCTGCAATTCGCGGAGCAGCAGCAGGATCTGGATTTGCACGGTGGCGTCAAGCGCGGTGGTCGGCTCGTCCGCGAGCAGGATTTTCGGCTTGCAGGCGAGCGCGAGCGCGATCATCGCGCGCTGGCGCATGCCGCCCGACATTTCATGCGGATAGGAATCGAGCCGGCGTTTGGCAGATGGGATGCGTACCACCTCCAGCATCTCCAGCGCACGCGCGCGCGCCGCGCTCTGGCTCTGGCTCTCGTGGCGCATCACGCTTTCGGCGATCTGCGCGCCGATGGTGTAGACGGGATCGAGCGCCAGCGCCGGCTCCTGGAAGATCATGGAGACGGTCTGCCCGCGGAACGCCGACAATTCCTCTTCGGTCAACGCCAGCACGTCGCGTCCCATGACCTTGAGGCTGCCCGATATCCCGGTCCGCTTCTTCGGCAACAGCCGCATCAGCGCACGCAAGGTCACGCTCTTGCCGGAACCCGACTCGCCGAGAAGGCCGAGCACTTCGCCATCGCCGAGCGTAAGCGAAAGATCGTTCACGGCATGGACGGTGCGTTCGCCGGCGAATCGGATGTTGAGGCGGTCGATCTCGACGAGGTGGGTCATGCGGCGGGCGGCACCTTTTCATGGAAGTCGGTCGCGCGCTGGAAGGCCGCGCCGATGGTGAGCAAGGTCGCTTCGTCGAAGGAGCGACCGACGAGCTGCATGCCGATCGGAAGGCCCTTGGGGTTGAAGCCGGATGGAATCGAAAGCGACGGCAGGCCGAGATAGTTGATCGGCCGAGTAAAGCGCGTCAGGCGCTGGATCACGGCTTCGGCGTTCGGGCTGTTGCCGACATCACTTTCGACGATCGTGGGAGCCGCGACGGGCGCAACCGGCGCCAGCACCGCATCCACATCGGATGTCGCCGCGATATGCGCGGCCAAGGCCGGGCCGCGCCAGCGCATCGCCTCCAGATAGAGCACGCCGGGGATCGCAAGCCCGTTCTGCAGGCGCATGAGGACCTGCGGGCCGTAATCCTGCGGCCGCTCGATCAGCCAGCGCTTGTGATAGGCGGCCGCCTCGGTCGCGAGCACGATCTGGCAGGCGGCGGAAAGCTGCCGCTGGTCCGGCAGTTCGACCTTGACGATGTCGGCGCCCTCGCGCTTGAGCAGGGCGATGGTTTCATCGAGCGCCTTGGCGACATCGGCGTCGAGTTCATCGACATAGAAGGAGGTGGGTACGCCGATCTTGAGGCCTTTGATTGAGGCCGCGGTCGCGGCCATGTAGTCCGGCACCGGCGCAAGGCTGGCGGTGGGATCCTCCGGGTCTGCGCCGGCCATCAGGCCGAGCAGCAGCGCACAATCTTCCACGGTGCGCGCGAGCGGCCCCACCGTGTCGAGCGATTGCGACAGCGGCATCGCGCCCGCGCGGCTGACGCGGCCCCACGTGACCTTCAGCCCGGTGACGCCGCAGAAATGCGCGGGCATGCGGATCGAGCCGCCAGTATCCGAGCCGAGTGCGGCAAAGGTCAGCCGCGCGGCGACCGCCGAGCCGGATCCCGACGACGAGCCACCGGTGATGTGGCCGGACTTCCAGGGATTGTGGACGGCGCCATGATGATAATTGTGGCCGGTCGGGCCGTAGGCGAACTCCACCATCTGCAGCGAGCCGAGCCGGATGGTGCCCGCGTCCTTTAACCGCTGCAGCGCGGTCGAAGTCGTGGTCGCGACAAAATCGCGGCGGATCAGCGAGCCGCAGGTCACGACATGGCCTGCGTCGTAATACATGTCCTTGTGCGCCAGCGGCACGCCATGGAGCGATCCGCCGCTCTGCCCTTTGGCCAGCGCGGCGTCGGCTTCGTCGGCCGCTTTCAGCGCGGCTTCCGCCTCGACCGCCATGAAAGCGTTGAGCTTCGGCTGCCATTGCGCGACGCGGTGCAGGCACGAGCGCGTCACCTCATGGGAGGAGAATTGCTTCGACGCGATCGCCTTCGCGACCGCGGTCAGCGTCATCAGGGCCGGTTCGGTGCTCATCGCGCGACCTTCACCGTCTGGGCGAGCAGGAAGGTCGCGGGCTCCAGGTCGAACGGCAGGGTGCCGGAGATTGGCGCAAAACCGTCGAAGGCGGGCCCGATCGAACCCGCGATGCGGGTGGCGACCTCGGCATCGACGGGCACACCCGCGGTATCGGCGATCGCCTTCACTTGCTTCGGATCTGGTCTGGTCATGCCGCGTTCCCTCCCTTGTCTTTCGGCGCGCGGCTGTGCCCGGAGCCTGGAATGGCCATGTAGCACGCCGCTTCATGACCCATATTATCGAGCGCGGCGAGTTTTGGCGTGGCTTTTGCGCAGAGCGGCTCCACAAACGGACAACGGGTGTGAAACCGGCAACCCGGCGGCGGATCGATCGGGTTGGGCGGATCGCCCGAGATCGGCGGCGTCTCGGTGCGCCGGTCGGGATCGGAGGACGGCATCGCCGCCAAGAGCGCGCGCGTATAGGGATGTGCCGGATGGTCCCAGACCCGGTCGACGGGCCCGAGCTCGACGACCTCGCCGAGATACATCACCAGCACGCGGTCGGAGATGTAGCGCACGACATTGAGGTCGTGGCTGATGAAGAGGTAGGTCAGCCCGAATTCGCGCTTCAGATCGACAAGCAGGTTGAGCACCTGCGCCTCGACAGATTTGTCGAGCGCCGAGACTGCTTCATCGAGGATCACGAGCCTCGGCGACAGCGCGAGCGCGCGCGCGATGTTCACCCGCTGGCGCTGGCCACCGGAAATCTCGTGCGGATAACGATTGGCGAAGGTTTCCGGCCGCAAGCCCACCTTGCCCAAGAGCTCGCGCGCGAGCGCGCGCGCCGGCTTGTCCGCCATGCCGTGCACCTTCGGGCCGAAGGCGATGGATTCCTCCACCGTCAGGCGCGGGTTGAGCGAGGCGTAACTGTCCTGGAACACCATCTGCATGCCGCGGCGAAGCTCGCGCAGCGACAGCGCTTCGCCGACCTGCATGCCGTCATAGACGATCTCGCCCGCATCTCGCGTCATCAGATGCATCAAGAGCCGCGCGGTGGTCGACTTGCCGCAGCCGGACTCCCCGACAATGCCGACGGTCTCGCCCTTCAGCACCGAGAACGAGACGTCATCGACCGCGCGCACGGTCTTGCGCGCGCTGAAGAGATCGCCGCGCACCGGAAAATGCTTCGTAAGGCCGTTGACCTGCAGCAGCGGCTGTGCCGCGCCGCCGCGGTCCTCGATCGGCTTCAACATGTCGACGGGAAAGGTTTCGCTCATGGTTCAGTTCCGAATGTCCATGGCGCTGCGCAAGCCGTCGCTGAGCAGATTGAAGCAAATCGACACCGCAAAGATCATCGCGCCGGGCAGCGCCGCGACCCACGGGTTGACGTAGATGGCCGTGCGCAGCGTGTTGAGCATCAGGCCCCATTCCGGCTCCGGCGGCTTGGTGCCGAGCCCGAGAAAGGAGAGGCCCGCGGCCAGGATCATCGACACCGAAATCAGGCCGGTGGCGTAGACGAAGATCGGCCCCAACACGTTGCCGAGGATATGCACGCGCATGACGGTGAAGGGACCGGCGCCGGAAGCCCGCGCTGCCTCAACGAAATCCATGTTGCGCACGCCGGTCGTGACGCTTTCGGCGACGCGGGTGATCTGCGGCACGAATACGATCGTCAGCGAGACGATGGAGTTGGTGATGCCCGCTCCCAGCGCGCCGGAGATCGCAATCGCGAGCAGCACCGAGGGGAAGGCGTAGAAGACGTCGACCGTGCGCATGATCGCGGTATTGACCCAGCCGCCGACATAGCCGGCGACGAGGCCGAGCGAGGTGCCGATGCAGAAGGCATAGATGACCGGCGAAATGCCGATCATCAGCGACAGCCGGCCGCCATAGATCAACCGCGCCAGCATGTCGCGGCCGAGCTCGTCGGTGCCGAGCGGATAACCCGCAGTGCCGATATGGCGCAGCCGCCGGATCATCGAACCCTGATAGGGATCGGCAAGTCCGAGCCATGGCGCGATCAGGGCCGACAGGAAGATCACGGCGAGGATCAGCGCGCAGGCCATGCTCACTCTGTCGCGCAAGATACGGCGGCCGACCGTCGCCCAATAGCCGCGCGCCTTCATGGCGGGCGCGGCCTGCAGCGCGGCATCCGAGATCGAATCCATCGGGGCGATGCTCATCCTCTCAACTCCGCTTGATGCGCGGATCGATCGCGGCCTGCGCGATGTCGACGAGCAGATTGAGGATCACGAAGAACAGCGCCAGCACCAGGATGGTGCCCTGCAGGAGCGGCAGGTCGCGCTGGAAGATCGCGGAATTCAGCAAGAAGCCGGAGCCGGGCCAGGAGAACACGGTCTCGATCAGGATCGAGCCGCCGAGCATGTAGCCGAGTTGCAGGCCCATGATCGCAAGCGCGGTCGGCGCGGCATTCTTGATGACGTGGCGGAACACGCCGGTCTCACGCAGCCCCTTGGCGCGCAAGGCCTCGACAAAGTCCTGGCTCAGGATGTCGCCGGTCAGCGCGCGCACGGTGCGGGTGACGATGCCCATGGGAATGACCGATGTCGTGACCGCGGGAAGGATCAGGTAGCGCAGATGCTCCCAATCCCAGCCCCACGCGCCGGAGCCGTTCGGGCCGGCGCCGACCGCGGGCAGCCAGTTCAATTCCACCGAGAAGATGATGACCAGCACCATGCCGAGCCAGTAATGCGGCACCGAAACGCCGGCGATGGCAAAGGACGTCGCAAGCTTGTCGACCCAGGTGTCGCGGAAATAGCCGGCGATCAGCCCGAACAAAAGGCCGAAGGTGAAGCCGATGCTGGCGGCGGCGATCGCGAGCGTCACCGTGTTGCCGACCGCGCGCATCACCTCCGACAGCACCGGACGGCCAGTGGCGATGGAATGGCCGAGGTCGCCATGAACCGCGCGCCACAGCCAAAGGCCGAACTGCACCGGCAGCGGCCGGTCGAAGCCGTAGGCGGCGCGAAGCTGCTGGGCTAATTCCTGCGACGCATCCGCCGGCAGCACGGCAACCAAGGGGTCGCCGGGCGTGATGTGCACCAGCAGGAAGCACACCAGCGCCACGCTGATGACGATCGGGATCACATAGACGATGCGTCTGGCGACGTAGAGGAGCACGGGGTTACCTGGTTCTTCCCTTCTCCCCCTGTGGGAGAAGGTGGCGCGCATGCAATGCGCGCCGGATGAGGGGTTCTCTCCGCGGATGAAATTGCATCAAATGAAAGGTCCGCATCCGCGGAGAGAAACCCCTCACCCGGCTTCGCTTCGCGAAGCCACCCTCTCCCGCAAGGGGAGAGGGTGCAGCGTCAACCTCACGGCGCCATCGAAATGGGCGAGAAGTCGACGAACCAGCTCTTCGGCTGCACGAAGTTCTTGATCTTCGGGCTCATCGCGCGCGGTGCGACGTCGTGGGCGACGTAGAGGAACGCAGCGTCGTCGACGGAGGCCGCATGCAGTTCCGCCAGCACCGCATCACGCACGGCCGGATCAAAGGTCTGCCGCGCCTTGGTGACGAGAGCGTCGAACTCGGGGTTGTTGATGAAGCCCCAATTGTTTGAGACCGGGGGCGCCATCGCCGACTGCAGGAAACGCACCATCGCAAAGAAGGGATCCATCGCCGCGTAGGTCACATTGACCGCATTCGAGCCGTTAGCGGAAGCATCCTTGGCACCGCGCCGCCAGTTGTTGAGCAGCGTGTTCCACTCGATGACATCGAACTGCACATCGAAGTAACATTCGGCGAGCGCCTGCTGCAGATATTCGTTCATCGGCAGCGGCATCATCTGGCCCGAACCCGAGGCCGAGGTTTGAATCTTGACGGCCAGATGCTTGTTTGGACCGTAGCCTGCCTCCTGCATCAATTTCAGCGCAGCCGGCTTGTCGTATTTGATCTGGAAGCTCGGTTTTCCCCGCCAGGGATGGCCGGGCTCGAACGTGCCGGTCGCCGGCACCATATATCCACCAAGCAAGCCATCCCTCAGGCCTTCGCGGTCGATGCAGAGATTGGCCGCTTTGCGAACGCGAATGTCATTCCAGGGAGAATCCGGAAGTCGAGAGAACTGCCACGGCCAGACATGCGGTTCCTCGTTGCTGTAGATGTTGAAGCCTCGCTGCTTGATTTGGGAAATCGCGTCGGGCGCAGGCGCTTCGACCCAATCGACCTGCCCCGACAAGAGCGCGGCGGTGCGAGCATTGGCTTCCGGCATCGGCAGCAGCACCATGCGGTCGACGTGCGGGATGCGCGCCTTGTCCCAGTAGTTTTCGTTCCTCGCGAGCTCGAGCCGTTCGCGCGGCGTAAAGCTCAACATTTTCCAGGGGCCGGTGCCTGACGCGTTGCGCGCAAAGGCTTCCCACGCGGCCGCCGATTTGGCCTTGGCATCGGCGCCTTCGGCGGCATCATGAAGCTTCTGCCACTTCGCCGGGCTCGCCATGAACAGGTTGGTGAGATTGATGGGCAGGAAGCTGTCCGGCTCCTTGGTCGTCAGCTCCACGGTCATGTCATCGATCTTGCGCGCGGAGACGAGGGTCGGCATGCGCGACGCGGTGAGGCCGACCTGGCTCGCGTCGTATTGCGGGGCGTCCTTGTTCAGCACCTTCTCGACGTTCCACACCACGGCATCCGCGTTGAAGTCGCTGCCGTCGTGGAATTTGACGCCAGGTCGCAGCTTGAACGTCCACTTCTTGTGATCGGCGTCATCGACCTTCCATTCGGTCGCCAGCCCCGGGATCACCACGCTCGCCTTGTCGGCGGAGGAAAGGTCCCACATGGCGAGCGCGTCATACATGGTGAGGCCGGTGAAGCGGTTGCCTTCAAAGCCCTGGTCGGGCTGGCCCAGCGTGCGCGGAATGTCGGCGGCGGTCATGCCGATGCGCAGCACGGTCTCGGCAGCGGCCATGCACGGCAAGGCGGCAGCCGCCGCAAAGGCGAGCAGCGCGGCCGCCATCGCGACGCGATTCTTCCGGGATTTCTCACTCAACATTGTCACAATTCCCCTTCGGCTTTCAGTGATTATTTTTGATGCAATCGTATGCAACGCCTATGCCAATGACTGAAACACCGCACCGAATTGCCGCTGCGATCACAAGTCGTTGTAGTATGCCGAGAATTATCGCCGCGCCTGCCTAATCTGGCATCAAGCTTGCAGGCTTTGGGCCGAGTTGTCCAACGGAGCCTGTTCATGCGCGTGCGAATTTCGACGCTTCTCGCCAGCCCGTCTTTCTTGCTGGCGATCACCCTGTTCGCGGTCTCGGCCCGCGCCGAGACCGTCGTGCGCTACGGCATTTCGATGGCGGATGTCCCACTGACCACGGGTCAGCCGGATCGCGGCGCAGGCGCCTATCAGTTCACCGGCTATACCATCTACGATCCGCTCATCTCCTGGGACATGAGCATCTCGGACAAGCCGGGCAAGCTGGTGCCGGGGCTCGCCACGGAATGGAAGGTCGACGATGCCGACAAGAAGAAGTGGCGCCTCACGCTGCGCAAGGGCGTCAAATTCCAGGACGGCAGCCAATTCAATGCCGATGCGGTGATCTGGAATTTCGACAAGGTGCTGAACGACAAGGCGCCGCAATTCGACAAGCGCCAGAGCGCGCAGGTGAAGACCCGCCTGCCCTCGGTCGCAAGCTACGCCAAGATCGATGACAACACCGTGGAGATCACGACCAAGACAGTCGACTCCTTCTTTCCGTACCAGCTTCTCTGGTTCCTGATTTCGAGCCCGGCGCAATATGAAAAGCTCGGCAAGGATTGGGACAAGTTCGCGAGCCAGCCTTCCGGCACGGGTCCGTTCAAATTGACGAAACTCGTGCCGCGTGAGCTCGCCGAACTCTCGAAGAACGAGGACTATTGGGACAAGAACCGGATTCCCAAGGTCGACAAGCTGGTGCTGGTGCCGATGCCGGAAGCGCTGACGCGCACCAATGCGCTGCTCGCGGGCCAGGTCGACCTGATCGAGACGCCGGCGCCCGACGCCGTGCCTCAGATCAAGGCGGCCGGCATGAAGATCGTCGACAACGTCACGCCGCATGTCTGGAATTATCACTTAAGCGTGCTGCCGGGCTCGCCCTGGACCGACATCCGCCTGCGCAAGGCGCTCAATCTCGCGATTGACCGCGATGCCGTGGTCGGGCTGATGAACGGGCTCGCCAAGCCCGCCAAGGGCCAGGTCGACCCGTCGAGCCCGTGGTTCGGCAAGCCGAGCTTCGAGCTCAAATACGACCTCGCGGCGGCCAAGAAGCTGGTCGAGGAAGCCGGCTACTCCAAGGACAAGCCGCTGAAGACCACCTTCATCATCGCACAAGGCGGCACCGGGCAAATGCTGTCGCTGCCGATGAACGAATTCCTGCAGCAGAGCTTCAAGGAGATCGGCATCGAGATCGATTTCAAGGTGGTCGAGCTGGAGACGCTCTACACGCATTGGCGCAAGGGCGCGGCGGATGAGATGAATGCCGGCATCACGGCCAACAACATTGCCTACGTCACGTCGGACCCGCTTTACGCCATCGTCCGCTTCTTCGCCTCCGACCAGGTGGCGCCCGTCGGCGTCAACTGGGGCGGCTACAAGAACCCGAAGGTCGATGCGCTGATCACGGAAGCCAAGCAGACCTTCGATCCCGCAAGGCAGGACGAGCTGATCGCGCAGGCGCATGCGCTGATCGTCGACGACGCGGTGCTGGTGTGGGTGGTGCACGACACCAACCCGCATGCGCTGTCGCCGAAGGTCAAGAAGTTCGTGCAGGCCCAGCACTGGTTCCAGGACCTCACCACGATCGGGGTCGAATAAGCCCCGCTCGGCCGCTGTCCCGGCAAGAGCCGGGACGGCGATCGGCCAGACCTAGTCTAGCCTTTACCAGCCTTGATCTCTTCGAATTTGGCGCGCGCCCGCTCGAACTTCTCATTGAAGAGCCACATCGCGTCCATGATCTCGCGGTAGGTCGCGGATGTTTTCGCCCGATCGGCCTGGCCGAAGGCGAACATGCTGTTGTTACGCAGATATTTCATGATGGTCGGGTCGGAGACCCGATAGGCGAGCAAGTTGCCTGACCTCATTGCGGACCTTGTCGGGCTGGGAACGATCTGGATCAGCTCGAACAGCTTCATCTGATCGATCGGATCGGGTAGCGTTTTCGCGATCGCTTGTATCTGCAGGAAAAGCTCGGCATGGGCGTTCATGAGGCCGTCTCGCACCGCGGTCCAGTGGTTGAAGCGGTGATCCGAGCCGGCGACCCGCGCCTCTTCCTTGTCGTCGCGCGCGATCAGTTGGGGATCGAAGGCGGAGATCGATTGTCTGATGGCGGCCCATTTCTTGCGGCCGTTCTGGTCTTCGGACGGTCCGGTCTGGTAGCTGCCCTTGTAGGTATTCGAACGCGCGTTGCCGACGTTCTGACGGCCGTTGGTCTCGGCAAAGAACAGCCCCAGGCTGATGCGACCCGCCACTTCCGCATTCGCCGCATCGAGGCCCTTGGCGCGCGCGATCGCGGTGCCGAGGTCGACGACGTCCTTGAACGGCGTGGGCGAGCCCTGCGCGCTTGAGGGCGCCTCCTCCATGAGGTCGAACAGCTTCCTGTACTCGTCGAGCAATGGTTCATTGTCGGCCTCGAAATAGGCCGGCGGAATGCCGAATTTGTTGGGCCTTCCGATCTTGGAGGGAATGGCGTCCGTGAGATCCTTGTACGAACCGATGACATTGTTGCGCGCAAGATAGACCGCCTGTCCCGGCAAGTTCGGAAGCCGCTTCGCGCCGATCTGGCCACGGCGCTCGGCCAGGATCGCCTTGAACTGGCCCACGGCGTTGTTGTAGGCGGCGAGCGCATCCGCTTTCGCGGCCGTCTGCGCCATGGCCGGGGACAAAATGCCGAAATGACCCAAAGCCAGGAGGAAGATTCCGAGAGCCAACGCTGCATCGATGGCAGTGGTGCGATGTCCTGATCCCATGGTGATTTCCGATTGCCCTGGTTGCGCCGGTGACGGGATCGCGGAGTACGCGGCCTCGAAAGCAGCCGCCCCTAGAGCGCGATGAGATCAGGATGAACCGTCATCGCGCTCTAGAATCTCGTTTGCGCACGATCTTTTCGGAAAACCGCTACACACTTTTCCGGATCATGCGCTATTTCGTCAGGAGCTGGTAGGCGCCGCTCCAGTCCTCCGGCGGCGGGTTCGCCCTGTATTCCAGGATCCGCGCCTCGTAGAGATTATAGAGATATTCCAGCGAACGGGCGTCGTCGGTCTTGCGGCCGCGCTCGATCGCCGCCAGCGCGCCGTCCCAGTCGCGGTTGCGGTAGCAGGCCAGCATCTCGATGGTGAGGTTGCGCAAGCGCTGGAATCGCTCGGACTGCGCCACGTCCTCGCGGCCGGCGATGGCGTAGATCACCTCGGGTTCCTTCTTGCCCTTCACCATGATGAAGTCGAGCTCGAGGATCGCGAAATGATCCTTGACGGCGAGCGCAGTCTTCGAGCCCACGATGATGGGGAAGCCGTATTCCTTGGTCTGGCCTTCGAGGCGAGAGGCCAGATTGACGCTGTCGCCCAGCACGGAATAGTTGAATTTTACGTCCGATCCCATGTTACCGACGGTGCAAACGCCGGTGTTCAGGCCGACACCGACATTGATCGGAATGAAGACGTGACCACCTTCATCGGCCTCCTGTTCGCGTGTCTTGTTGAGCTCGTCGATCCGCTCCAGCATGTCGACCGCCGCGTCGCAGGCGTTGAGCTGATGCTGCTTGTCGTCGAGCGGCGCGTTCCAGAACGCCATGATCGCGTCGCCCATATATTTGTCGATATAGCCCTTGCGCGCCAGGATCGCGTTGGTCAGCGGAGTCAGAAAGCGATTCATCAGGGTGGTAAGCCCCTGAGGATCGTGCTTGTAGATTTCCGAGATGGAAGTGAAGCCGCGCACGTCGGAGAACAGGATCGTCATCTCGCGCGCCTCGCCGCCGAGCACGAGCTTTTCCGGCGATTGCGCAAGCTGCTCGACCAGGGCCGGCGACATGTATTGCGCGAACGCCCCGCGGATCTGTTTCCGTTGCCGCTGCTCGCGCACGAAGCTGGAGAAGATCAGCGTCAGATAGATCGCCGTGGTCGACATCAGGGGATAGGTGAAGTCGATCAGCATGCGGTCGTGCATGTAGAAATACGAGGACGTGCCGATCAGCGCGGTTGCAAACAGCGCGCCGACACCGACCAGCGTCACCGGCCCGAGATTCGGCGCGAAGGCGATCACCAGCAGGCCGGCGACCAGGGCGGCGAGAAACTCGTAGACCTCGGCATGCGCCGGCCGCGACAGCGATGAGCCCGTCAGCGCGCTTTCCAGCACCTGGGCGTGTATCTCCACACCGGGCATTGCGCCCGACACCGGCGTCGTCTTGATGTCGTTCATGCCCGTGGCCGAAGTTCCGATCAGGACCAGCTTCTTCGCAATCATTTCCGGCGCCACGCGGCCGTCCAGCACGTCGACGGCGGAGACGTAGATCGAGGGATCGTTGCGCGCATAATGCACCCAGAAGCGCGCCAGACTGTCGGTCGGCACCCTCAGCCGAAGTCCCTGCAGGATCACACTGTCGATGCCGGCCTTGTCCGCCTTGATCATGATGGTGCCGGAGCCTGCGAGGATACGCAGCACCTCGAAGCTCAGCGCCGGCATGCGCTCGCCCTGCGCATCCATGATCATCGGCACGCGCCGCACGATGCCGTCGCGCTCGGGTACGATGGTGAACAGACCGCGCCCGGCAGCCGCCTCTTCCAGCACCTTGACGTTACGCAGCAGCCCCGCGAACTTGAAAATAAAAGGGTCCGGATCTTCGCCGAGCATGGCAAATCCGGTAACCGGCAGTTCCTTGTCGAGGTCCGAGTGGACCGCAAGCCCCCCGGATTCGCCGAGCACCACCCGCGACTTGCGGATGGCATCGGCGAAAATCCGGTCGTTGCTCGGCAGCGTCCGCAATTTCTCCCGCGTCGTCTCGTCGAGACCGCGGAAATTATCGGCGGCGATGTCGGGATTGAGCCGGTCGGGCTCCGCGAAGACGACGTCGAACGCTATGACCACGGCGCCCATCCGGGTCAGAGTGCCGATGATGTCCGCCAGGCGCGTACGCGGCCACGGCCATTGACCGAGCCTGGGGTCGGCAAGGCTCTTCTCGTCGATATCGACGATGGTGACCGGCCTTGCCTTCTTGATCCGGGGGTCGATGCGCTGGAAGGCATCAAAGGTACGGACGCGCAGTTCCTCTATCGGGGCCGGGTCGAACAGGCGCAGGACGGCGAAACCGATCAGCAGGACCAGGCACGCCAGGCGCGCGAAACCGAATTTCCGCGCAAACCACCGCCGCAAT
>CAWHQY010000020.1:0-224834 GCA_963831505.1 uncultured Alphaproteobacteria bacterium
CCATAGTCAATCGTAGGGTGGGGAAAGCGAAGCGTGCCCACGAACGCGATCGAAGTGTTCGCGTGATGGTAGGCACGGCGCTTGCGCGCCTTTGCGCACCCTACATTCTGATTCAATTTCAAACAGCCCGCCTCGTCATTGCGAGGAGCGAAGCGACGACGCAATCCAGAATTTTTACTCGGCAAGATTCTGGATTGCTTCGCTGCGCTCGCAATGACGTCGCGAAAGCTTCCGCGAAAATCAGTCCGGCTATTCCCGTTCCGCCGGAATAGTCATGACCAGCCTGAAGCGCTCGCACCACAGCATCATGTCCGGCCGGTACAGCTTCAGCCGCGTGAAATAGCTTTGATGCGCGGCGCGCCAGAAGGCGAGCGAACGATCCCCCTCGCCCTCGTCGAAGGCAAAGGCGGCGTCGACTTCGTCGAACCTGCGCTGCGTCAGCTCGAGCGTCTGCAACACCGCGCGCGGCCGGCCGGCGCCATCAAGAGCAACCATGCACTTGCCGATCTCGGCCCCCTTCATGCCTTCGCTGACGGCCCAGCAGGTCGCACGCTTCCTGCCCTCGAGCACGAGCACCAAGAGCTCGTCGGCGAGCTCGGGGCCGTCGCCGAAGGCAAAGGATTCGAGATGGCGCCAATCCATGGCCGCTCCTCACCGCAGCCAACGCGCCGCTCAGCTTACGCCGGCCGCCGACGGCGCATCCGCGCGATCATGCGGCAGAGATGCGAGAACCAGATCACCACCGAGACGCCCAGCAGGAAGAGCTGAAACCGGTCGATGACATCAGGCGTGAGCGGGCTGAACTCGAACACCGGCGGTATGAACGCCCACCATACGATGACGATCGCCGAGAGCGCGGTGAAGACGCCGGCCGGCACACCGGCAATCAGCGTGGTCGCGAGAATGATCGGAAGGAAGGTGCCGAAATAAAGCGGCAGGCCGAATGACGCCAGCACCATGCGCAGCGTGACCGCGAGCGCAAGACCCGCCAAAGCGACGAACAACGCGGGAAGCGACCAAGGATTCAGTCGCAGCCAATACTCAGGTCCAGCCACCAGTGTCCCCTAGCGGATACCGGGGCGCAAGCTAACACCGGATTGCGGGTTCCCTGCAAGTGGCGGGAACGAAATCCTGTCCGCCATGGTTTCTGCCTAACGTTCGCAGGAGCACAACAGGACCCCCATGCCGCAAGGCCCAGAATTCAGGTCTGACGCGGGCACGGCGCGGGCCAATCGGGCGCTCGACGCCGCCAATTTCTTCCTTGCCGATGTGCGCGACGGGCTCGGGCCTTATCTCGCCGTTTACCTTCTTACCGAACAGAAATGGGACGAGGGCCGCATCGGTATCGTGATGTCGGTCGCGACCATCGCGGGCCTGCTGGCGCAGACGCCGGCGGGCGCGCTGATCGATGCGACCACGGCAAAACGAATGATCATGGTCGGTGCCGCCATGGTGGTGACGGCGGCCTCCCTGCTGCTGCCGGTCTTCCCAGACTTTTGGCCGGTCGCGGTATCGCAGGGCATCGCGCATGCGGCCGGTGTCATCTTCCCGCCTGCGATCGCCGGCATCTCGCTCGGCGTGGTCGGGCACCGCGCCTTCACCCGCCGGGTCGGCCGCAACGAAACCTTCAACCACGCCGGCAACTTCGTCTCGGCCGTCATCGCCGGAGGCGCGGCGTTCCTGTTTGGACCCGTGGTCGTGTTCTTCCTGCTCGCCGTGCAATCGGTCGCCAGCATCGCCAGCATCTGGGCCATTCCCGAAAAGGCCATCGATCATGATCTCGCCCGCGGCCTGCATGATGCGGAGACGGGCGATACCGAACGAGAGCAGCCGTCGGGCTTCAGCGTCCTCCTGACCTGCCGTCCGCTGCTCGTCTTCGCGCTCTGCGTGCTGCTGTTTCATCTGTCGAACGCGGCGATGCTGCCGCTGGTCGGACAGAAGCTCGCGCTGCAGAACCGGAACATGGGCACCAGCCTGATGTCGGCCTGTATCGCGGCGGCGCAATTGGTGATGGTGCCGATGGCGATCCTGGTCGGCGCGCGCGCCGATGCCTGGGGTCACAAGCGATTCTTCCTTGTCGCACTCGCCATCCTGCCGATTCGCGGCGCGCTCTACACGCTGTCCGACAATCCGGCGTGGCTGGTCGGCGTGCAACTGCTCGACGGCATCGGCGCCGGCATCTTTGGCGCGATCTATCCGGTCATCGTCGCCGATCTCATGCGCAACACCGGCCGCTTCAACGCGGCGCAGGGCGTCATCATCACGGCGCTCGGCGTCGGCGCCGCGCTGTCGACCGCGCTCGCCGGATTCGTGGTGGTGAAGGCGGGCTATAGCGCCGCGTTCCTGACGCTCGGGGCCATTGCGGCGATCGGATTTATCGTGTTTCTGCTGGCCTTCCCCGGGACGGCGCGGTGACGCGCCGGCCGCCTCCCCCCGACCGCGGCAGCCGCGGCCTTCCGAAATCGCGGCGGAATAATTCCACCAAGCATGACCTCGTTCCCGACCTTACCGCCCGAACACCTTGCCGCCTGGGCCATCATCCTGGTCGCCACCGCCTGCGTCATCATCCGCCCGTTTCGCTGGTCGGAAGCGGTCTGGGCCGTGGCAGGCGCCGTGCTGCTGGTCGCGCTCGGCCTGCTGCCCCTCGGCGACGCGCTCAATGGCATGCGCAAGGGCATCGACGTCTATCTGTTCCTGATCGGCATGATGCTGATCGCCGAGCTCGCGCGCCGCGAAGGATTGTTCGACTGGCTGGCCGCGCTCGCGGTCGAACATGCGCAGGGATCGCCGCAGCGGCTGTTCCTGCTGGTCTATGTGGTCGGCACGATCGTGACCATCCTGCTCTCCAACGATGCGACCGCGATCGTGCTGACGCCGGCGGTCTATGCCGCAACCCGGGCGGCGGGGGCTGCGCCGCTGCCCTATCTCTTCGTCTGCGCCTTCATCGCCAACGCCGCGAGCTTCGTGCTGCCGATCTCCAATCCCGCCAACCTCGTCGTCTATGGCGAGCGCATGCCGCATCTCGCCGTATGGCTGCGGCAATACACGCTGCCCTCGATCGCCTCGATCGTCGCGACCTACGTCGTGCTTCGCCTTGCGCTGCGCAAGGACCTCGGCGAAGAACACCTCGAACGCAACGTGCCGCGGCAGAAGCTCAGCCACGAGGGCATGCTGACGGCGTGGGGCATTGCGGCCATCGGTGTCGTGCTGATCGGAGCCTCCGCGCTCGACGTGCCACTCGGATTGCCGACCTTTCTCTGCGGCGCCATCACCGCGACGCTGGTGCTGGTCCTGAGCCGCCAATCGCCGTTGCCGCTGTTGAAGGATATATCCTGGGGCGTGCTGCCGCTGGTCGCCGGCCTCTTTGTCATGGTGGAGGCGCTGATCCGCACCGGCGTCATCTCGAAATTGAGTGCGCTGCTGCACCAGGCCGTCGCGCAGTCCGCGACAAGGGCCTTGTGGGAAGTCGGCATCGTCACCGCGATCGCCGACAATATCGCAAACAATTTGCCGGTCGGCCTCGTCGCCGGCTCGGTCGCGAGCAGCGATCATCTGCCGCAGGCGGTGACCGGCGCGATCCTGATCGGCGTCGACCTCGGCCCCAATCTGTCGGTGACCGGCTCGCTCGCCACCATCCTCTGGCTGGTGGCGCTGCGGCGCGAGGCCATCGAGGTCAGCGCCTGGCGCTTCCTCAAAGTCGGCTGGCTCGTGATGTTTCCGGCCCTGATCCTGGCGCTGGCGGCGCTTTCGATCTAACCGCCTGCGACAACAAGGCTCTCCGACGTCATCAGTCCGTGATTTGACATTTCATTCTTATTTGTCAAATTCGACAAATGCAGGCGAAACAACCTCCGCAGGACCGCATCCTTGACGCCGCCATGCGCGTGTTCCGCCGCCACGGCTTTCGCCGCTCGTCGATCGAGCAGGCCGCCGAGGAGGCGGGGCTGACGCGGCAGGCGCTGTACCATCATTTCTCCTCCAAGGAAGCGCTGTTCCGCGCCCTCATCGAGCGGCTCTATGAACAGTCGCTTGTCGCCGAGACCGCCGCGGCGAAGGCCGCCGAGGAGAAGGGCCACGATCTCGCCGACATCCTGGTCGCCGAAATCGCGGCGCGGCTGAACCGGCTTTTCGCCTCGCTCGAGGGCTCGCCGCATATCGAAGAGCTGTTCTCCGAACATCTCGTGCAGGCCCGCGACCTCTACCAGACCTATGCGACCCGCTTCGAAAGCGAGGTCGCGGCGACGATCGCGCGCGTCACGCGCGCCAGGAAACTGAAGCTCGAAAGCGGCGTCACGGTGCGCGAGCTCGCGCGTTGCGTCGAGATGGCGATCCACGGCACCAAGTCCGCCTACCCCTCGATGATGCCCGCGGACGCCTTCCTGAAGCAGCTCGAAACCATGCTGCGAATGCTGATCGCCGGCGCCACCGCGCCGCCAGCACAAAAGATGGCGCCGAGGCCAAAGCAATCCCCACGCAAACCGGGAGTTCGAAAATGAGCACCATGACGATCAACGGCCGCCCCGAAACGCTGCCCGACGATCCCGATGCCTTGCTGGTCGAGACCATCCGCGACCGGCTCGGCCTCACCGGCACCAAGCTCGTGTGCGGCTCCGGCGTCTGCGGCGCCTGCACCGTGCTGGTCGACGGTGCGCCGGTCGTGAGCTGCCTGTGTCCTGCAAGGGCGGTCGCGGGAAAATCGCTGACCACGATCGAAGGCATCGGCGGCGAGAAGCTGCATCCGGTCCAGAAGGCCTTCATGGCGCATGACGCGCTCCAATGCGGCTTCTGCACACCCGGATTTGTCGTCGAAGCGGCCGCCTTTCACGACCGCTGGCGCGCGGCCAAAGGCGCGGCTACGCCCTCGCGCGAGGAGATCGCGTCGGCGCTGTCAGGGCATCTGTGCCGCTGCGGCGCCTATGAAGGAATTTTTCGCGCGGTAGCCGAGGCCTGCGCCGGCCGCTTCGACGGCAACGAACCGGTCGCGCCGCGCATGGAAGCCCGCGACAAGGTAACGGGACTGGCGCGCTACACCGTCGATATCCGCCATGACGGACAGTTGGAAGGCGTGATCCTGCGCGCGGATGTGGCGCATGCGAAGATCACCGGCCTCGATCTCGTGCCGGCGCGCGCCATTCCCGGCGTCGCCGCCGCGGTCTCGCTGCTCGCGGAAGACGCGATGGTGCGCTTTGTCGGCGCACCGATGGCAGCCGTGGCCGCCAAGGACCGCCGCACCGCGCTGCAGGCGCTGGCCGCGATCAAATTCGATCGCGAAGTTTTGCCCGCGGTGATCGGGCTCGATGCGGCACGGCGCGAGGACGCGCCGGTGGTGTTCGAAAAGAAGGATCGCAAGCGCGCCGGCAACGTGTCCGAGGGCGGCGGCGGCCCCGCGCCCTGGAAAGGCAATGTGCGCGGGCCCTCGGCGGCGTTCTCGCAGAAAGGCAAGCGCGCGAGGGGCTGGCTCGCCGAAGCGCGCGAGGCGCGCAACCCGCTGCTGGTGGAAGAGACGTTCCGCGTCTCGACCCAGCAGCATGCGTGCCTCGAGCCGCATGCGGCAGTCGCCCGCTTCGATGGCGACCGGCTCACGGTGCACGCCTCGACGCAAGCCGTCTATGACGTCATGGAGAAGATCGCCAAGCGCTACAAGCTCGCGCACGACAAGGTGCGCGTGATCGCCGACCATGTCGGCGGCGGCTTCGGCTCCAAGGGCAGCCTCGGCGTCGAGACCATCGCCGCCATCGAGCTCGCGCGCGAAGCAGGAGCGCCGGTACGTGTCGCCTTCGATCGCGAGGAAGAGCTTTCGGTGACCGGCTATCGCCCGGCGGCGGAAATGAGGGTGTCGCTGTTGCCTTCCGCGCAAGGCAGCCTGAAAGCGTTGTCGCTCACCGCGCAGGCCGACACCGGTGCGGCCGTGAACTCGACCATCGCAGCCCTCGCCCGCCTGATCTATCCGGCGGAAGCCAAGGAGCTCGCCGATTACGACGTGCTGAGCAACCTGCCGCCCGGTGCGCCGTTCCGCGGCCCCGGCGGCCCGCCGATGGCGTTCGCACTCGAACAGGCGATCGATGAAGCGGCGCGGCGGATGAACGTCGATCCGATTGCGCTCCGCAAGCGCTGGGATCCCGATCCGAACCGGCAGCGGCTGTACGATTGGGCCGCGGGCCTCGACACCTGGCGCAACCGCAAGCCGGCCACCGCGCAGAGCGGCCGTTACCGCCGCGGCGTCGGCATCGCCTCCGGCTACTGGCTCTATTTCTGGCAGCCGGGATCGTCCGTCGAGCTCGCAGTCAAGGACGGCCGCATCGTCGCAAGCTGCGCCGTGCAGGACATCGGCACCGGCACGCGCAGCGTGCTCGCCAACATTGTCGCGAAGGAATTTTCGCTGGAGCCGCAGGACGTCGAGGTCCGTATCGGCCACTCGAACCTGCCGGAAGGACCGGGCTCGGGCGGCAGCCGCGTCACCTCCTCGATCGTGCCGCCGGCCCTGCTCGCGATCGAAAAGCTGAAAGCCGAGATTGCGCGTACCGCGGCCCGGCCGCCCATCGCGGGGTCGAATGCGCCGTGGCGCGAGCTGATCGCGGCGTCTCCCGATCTTGCCGTGTCCGCGGAGCGGCCAAAGGACAACAGGGCCGCCGCCGGCATCACCTCGCCGCTGAAGCAGGCGGGCCTGATGGGGCTCATCTTCGGCTGGATGCTGAAGACCTTCAACAACATCGTGGTCGGCGCGGGCGTGCCGAGCTCGGTGCAGGTGATGGAGGTCGAGGTCGACACCTGGCTCGGCCATGTGCGCGTGCTCAACGCGCATACCGGGCTTGCGATCGGCAAGCTCGCAGCACCCGCACTGGCGCGGAGCCAGGCGGCGGGCGCCGTCATTCAAGGCATCGGCTACGCACTCCATGAAGCGCGCGAGACCGATCCTTCAACGGGGCGCGTGCTGAGCGCCGGCATGGAGGACTACCGCATTCCCGGCATCGCGGACATGCCGCGGCTCGACGTGCATTTCGACGAGGCCGGTTTCGAGCATGTGCCGGGCGGTGCGGTGGGCATCGGCGAAGTCTCGACCGTTCCGACCTCGCCGGCGATTGCGAATGCGATTCGAGACGCGATCGGGGTGAGACCGACAGAGATTCCGATCCGGCCCGACCGGATCGTCGCCGCGCTGAAAGGGAGGGCTGCCGCATGAGCACCGCAACGATGCAAGCGATCGCGCCGGAATTCCGCGCCGCCGGCACCGACCTTTCCGAGCGCCGCCGCAGCGGCGTGTCAAAAGGCCCGCTGATCGATATCGGTTCAGCCTGCGACAGCGGCATTTCATGGAGTACGGATGGCGCGGCCGCGATCGGCGCATTCGCCACCATTGCCGCGATCGCGGCCGACGCGCGGCTGGCGGCGGCCTATCCCGGCATTGCCGAGAGCGCGCAAGGCGTTGCCACGCCGCAGGTGCGCCACCTTGCGACACTCGGCGGCAACCTCGCGCAGCGTTCGCGCTGCTGGTACTTCCGAAATCCGCATTTCGATTGCCTGAAGAAAGGCGGCGGCGCCTGCCCTGCCCGGTCAGGCAATCATCTCTACGGCGTCGCCTTCGATCTCGGTCCCTGCGTCGCGCCGCATCCCTCGACCATGGCCGCGGCGCTGCTTGCCTATGACGCCAGGATCGTTACCAACCGGCGCAGTGGATTGACGATCGAGGAATTGCTGGGCGACGGCACGAACGGAAGCGCGGATCACGCGCTGCATCCAGGCGAGATGATCACGAAAATCGTGTTGCCTCCTCCGCTCGCCGGCGAACGCGCGGCCTACAGGCGCGCGATCAGCCGCACTTACGCCGAATGGCCGCTGGCCGAATTGTGTGCACGCGCCGTGATCGCAAACGGCGCCTTCCAGTTCGTGCATCTCGCCGCAGGCGGCATCGCACCGGTGCCGTTGCGGCTCGAGGCGGCGGAGGCGGCACTCCAGGGCAAACCGGCCAATGCGGCTACGATCGCGGAAGCTGCGAAGCTCGCGGCCGCAGGCGCCAGGCCGCTGCCGATGACCGGCTACAAGCTCGACCTGCTTGCGGGCCTGGTGCGCGATCTCGTGGAACGGATTTCGGCTTAGCCAGGCAGGATCCGGAAAAGTGCGAGCGGTTTTCCGAAGGAGATCATGCCAAAACAAGAAGCTGAAGTGCGATGACGATTCATTGCGCTTTAGCGCTCTTTCGCCGTGGACGCACTGCCCGCCGCGAAAAAATCAGCCTGGCGGGCAGCGTCTCCAGGAGCTTCGCGTCGGCGACCGCCTGGTGCGCCACCTCGAGGCTGGTGCAAACCAGAATCGGCTCATCTTCGGTGCCGACGACGATGCGCGAATCGATTTCAGTGATGCGATAGGCAAGCATGTCCGGTGTCCTGTCCCAGCGCGCTGTACGTTGTAACGTAGCGCGCCTTGTTGTCCCCGACTGTGGCAGGGATGTGCACCGCGAGCTGAAGACGAAGAACGAGGTGAGCAAAGTCTTAACGGAATAGGAAACCGACCGCGGTTGACGGCAAACCGGCGAAAACGGCGGCTAATCGTCCTGAAACTCGTCTTCCTCGTTGACGCGCTCGCCGCCTTTGCGCCGGCGCGCCGCCTCTTTCCGGCCGCCAAGCGATCCCGTGACGTACGGATCGCGGCGAGAAGCGTAGGGATTGCGCTGCGAGACGCGCGCGGCGACCTCCTCGCCCGACACTGCCGCCGGCTCGCAGATCAGCTGCCGCGAGGCGCGGCGCATCAGATCGACGTGGATGTGATCGGCGTGATAGACGTTCGAGCCGGGCGCGAGCACGGTATTGAACTCGCGGCAGGCGGCGGCCTGCACGTCACGTAAAAATCCCTGCTCTTCCGGCATGCCGCGCCAGCCGTCCCTCACCGTGATGCGGCGGCCGTCGGCGAGCGTGAAGGCGGCGATGTCGAGCGCATTGCCGAAGGCATGCTCGGAGATGTGCGCGCCGGGATTGCCGTTCATGCCGCGGCAGGAATAGGCGGAGATCTGCTTGATCTCGACCACGCGCGCGCCGAACCAGCGCTGCGCCGCCGGCTGCACGGAATCGGCGAGCCATTTGTCGAGCACGGAGACGATCGGGCACGCCAGCGTCGCGGCGGGCTTCACCGCGACGGGGCCGACGGAAGCGACCGGATTGCCGCGCGCAGGTCCAAGCGCGGGAAGCGGCGGCCGCACGGCATCGGGGCGCGCGGAATACGGCGCATCGTAACGGTCGCGCGGCGGATAGCCGCCTGCTTGCGGATAAGGTTGGTGCGGATAGTTTTGCGGCGCCGGTGAGGGCGAGCGCACGATGCCGCCGCGCGGCGGCGGCGCGCCTTCCGCGGGCAAGTCGATCTCGCCATCGTCCTGGGCGATGCCGGGGGCGGCCAGCGAGATCGGACCGTTCGGCGCTGCGCCGTAATTGGGCTGGCGCACCGCGCTTTCCGGATAGTTCGAGCGTGGCGGATCGTCGTTCTGCGGATAATTCTGCGGCGGCGGATAGTTTTGCGGTTGGGACGGATAGGCCGGCCGCGAATAAGCGGGCTGCGACACCGGCCAGCGGGGCTGGTTGCCGATGCTGCCGGGCGGACGCGGGCTTTCATCGGCAAAACCGTAAGTCGAGTTCGCCTCGCCAAGCGCGGCAACCTTCAGCGGAAACTCGGCACCGCAGATGCCGGGACCCGAAATCGGCTCGATGCGCACGATCTCGGCGTTCTCTTTCACTGCGCCTGACTTCAGGCACGCGATCTCGGCCTCGGCGCGCCAAGGTTCGCGCTCGGCGGACTGAAAAAACCCGCGGCCGCAACCCGAAAGCGAGACAAGGACGATAGAGCCGACAAGATACAAACGAGCTCCGCGCTTCATCGCGCGACCTTCGACGATTTTATTTAAGGACATGTCAACGCGTTGATTTCACGAGTTTTTAACCAAGCCGGCCGCGACGGAACCGGATGGCATGACAGCAGCTCTGACTTTTTGCGGCCGGAACCGGCTGCTACATATGGGCGTCGATGCGGGCAGTGACGTAAACCAAGGGAGCATTCCCATGACTTTCGTCAACGGACTGAGCGTACTGACTGCGTATCTCGCATTTGCTTTTGTCGGCGCGATCGTGCTCGGCGTGATCTAGTTCAACCGCTCAAGTGTTTTGAAAGCCCGGTGGTCTCAAGACCGCCGGGCTTTTTTCACGCGTTGCGCCCACGGCTGGCGCACACCCGGCGTCAGGAGCGCGCACCCGCCACGTTGCGCCGCGAGGTCGCCATTCCGTTCGAGCCGGTCGACCGGCCCTCGTCGATGCGCGTCCAGTTGTTGCCGGAGCAGAAGAACTTGCCGACCGCGCAGGCTTCGACCCGCAGCGTGTTGGTCTCCTTCAGCGTCATGGTGCCGTAATAGCCGTTGCCGCTGGACCGGCTGTAGACGTTGCCGGTCCACTGGGTGATGTTCTGCGCCTTCATGTTGACGAGGACGGTTTCGCCCTTCGACCTCGTCGACGCATTGAGCACGTAGCCGCACAGGGCTTCGCCGCAGGGTTCGATGCGAACCAGCCCGCCCTTGCCTTCGGTCTGCCAATCCCCGATCGGCGTGTCGATGGTTGCGTCGTCGCTCTCTTCCGAGGCGCGCGCGACCTGTGGTGCAGCCTGTGGCGCGGGTTGCGCCGCGACGGCAGGCCTCTGCGCCGGCTTGTCCGCGACATCGAAGCCGACAGAAGGCGGTGCCGGAGGCGGCGTCGAATTCGTAACCTGGACTGCGGACTTGCCCGCGGGCGGTGCGACCTGCACGATCGGCGCGACCACAGCCAGTGTCGGCGCCGGCACGGGCCTGGTCTGCACCGGTGCTGGAGCAGGCGCCGCCGCGACCGGAATTGGCGCGGCAGGCGCGCGCGTGACCGGCGCTGGAGCGGCTTGCGCGATCAGGGGCGCCGGCCGCGGTTGCGCAGGAGCAGGCGACGGCTGCGCCTGCACGGGCGCGGGCGGCGGTTGAATTTGTGCCGGCGCCGGCGCGGGTTGAGCTTGTGCGGGAGCGGGCACAGGCGTTTGCGCCGGATCGGCGGTATTGGCGACATCGTCGGCGTCCCAATCGCGTCCGCGACGCCGGTGGATGCCGGGAATGGACAAGGCGATGCAAGACAACGAACGGCAATGCCGCACGGTTTGAAGATGAATACGGTGTCCGCGGAAGGTGAAATAGGAATCGCGGGCGGAAGCGGGCGAACTGAGCGCCATCAGCACCATCAAGCAGGCAATTCGCTTCATCCGGACTCTCCCTGAAAACAGTTCAGGCTAGACTCCCATGGCCCGCCCTGGATGTGACGTGAGTCACGCCCGGCAGTCTCGCGGCAACCGAGCGCGGTCTGTCAGCGCTTCCGCCGGGGCATCGCGGGACTTCCTCTCTTGTGACGCCAGTCACAGAACCTGCCCCGACGCGGGCGTAGGGTCCTCCCACGTTCCAGCGCTCACGCCACACCGAGGATGGAGGCAATCATGAAGAAGACGTTTTATCTCGCCGCGGCCGCAGCCTTGCTGACGGCCTCCACCGCCGCCCACGCCGGCAGCGGGATCTCGTTCCAGATCGACGGACAGAAGATCCACATCGAAGCGCCGCGGAATTGCAATTCGCTGTCCTGCATCTCCGTCACCAACAACGGCTCGGCGGTCAACGTGAAGAACCTCAATATGAAGGGCAAGAAGTCCGACGACGACGACGTCGCCTCGAACGCACCGGCACCTGCCACGGCTCCTGCCGCGCCTCCGGCTCCCGCCGCGCAAGCGCCTGCGGCCCCGCCTGCTCCGGCGCCTGCCGCCGTCTATGCTCCGCCCGCTCCGGCTCCGGTCGCCAACAACGTGCCGCCGGCGCCGGCCCCCGACGCTTCACGCGAGCGCATTTCGGGGCTGCCGTCGAACACGACGGCACGCACCGCGCCAACGGCTCCGGCCGCTCCGCCAGCGCCCGCCGCCAACACCGCGCCTGCCGCTCCGGCGCCGGTCGCCAACAACGCGCCGCCTGCCCAGCAGCCGGTTGCGGAATTGGCTCCGCCAGCCGCGGCTTCGACCACGCCGCTCGGCCTGTGGCAGACCGCCGACAACAAGGGCAACGTTCGCATCGAGCAGTGCGGCACCAATCTCTGCGGCTTTGCCGAGCACACCAATGAGCGCATCCTGATCAACATGAAGCCGTCGTCCGACAACAACAAATGGACCGGCCGCATCCACGATCCCGACTCAGGCAGCAACTACGACTCCATCATCGCGATGAAGGGTCCGGACCTGCTCAAGGTCCAGGGCTGCGCCTTCGGCGGCCTGTTCTGCGGCGGCCAGACCTGGAAACGCGTCAGCTAAGCGGGCTCTCCCGAGACTGGGGTGCGATGATGTCCTCATCGCACCCCTTTTTTTGTTGGCGCATGATCGCCGTCGGACATCCGATGTACTCGCAGCCAACTGTAGGCATTTCGCAATTCACTATCGGTCGTCGGACTGGCTCCATTTGCTGGTAGCCATCTTGAGGACCGCAAACCAGCTTCAATGAACAGAACAGAAGCAGGCCTCCACGCGATCAAAGGGCCGTCCGAGAAGGCCGGGGTCTAAAGGCGAGGGATCCAACCTGGACGGCTCAACAGGTATTCGACCATTCGCGGAGGAATGCTTAAAGCTTTGGCTATCTCGAGTTCATCCTTCGGCAGTCCCGCAAAGATCGATGCTTCACTCTTACTTCGGACTTTGGAAAGCCACTCTGGATCAACCACAACAGCGCGTCCTACCGCAACCAGATCAGCTCCCATTTTGATCGCCCCCTCGGCATCCATGCACGTCTTAATCCCACCGCTTGCCATGACCGCACTGCGGCCCGCTATAACGCGGGCAAATTCCGTGATTGGACTCTCTGCCGGGGCATAACTCTTCTCGACCGGACCATCATAAACACGGGTCTCTCCCACAGGTCGGCTCTTCCGATAATCATCGAGCGAAACGGAGATGTAGTCGAGATCCAACCTGGCAAGTTCATTACAAAGCAGTTTGGCGTCCTCAAGCGTATAACCGTCCGGCTCGGACTCAAATGGCGTAACGCGAAACCCTGCGATCAGCTTTGGACCGAGCGCGTCGCGAACGGCCTGCGCCACAGCGAGAGGAAAGTTCATACGCTTTGAAAGCGTGCCTCCCCAATTATCAACGCGATGATTGGCCCGAGGTGAAAAAAACTGATGAACCGCGTAGTGGTTGGCTCCGTGAATCTCAACGCCGTCGAAACCAGCTTTTCGAGCGAGAGAAGCAGCCTCTCGAAAGCTTGCAATCAGGTTTCCAACCTCATTGGTCGTCATCGCCCTTGGCGTCTTTGCTCCGGGACGCAACGATGCAACCGCAGAAGGCGCACGCAGACCTTGCTCACCTATCAACTCGGGCTTTGCGATGCGGCCACCATCATATATTTGGAGGATCGCAAGACCTCCTGCAGCACGCATTGCTCCAGCGAGCCGGTGGAGACTGGACAAGTGTCCATCATGTGTCGCACCAATTCCCTGCCAAGAGCGCCCGTCTTGTTCGACGTAAGCCGCGGAAGAAATGGTAGCTCCGAATCCGCTGGCAGCACGTCGCCGGACAAATTCGAGTTCGTTTTCGGTAGCCGTCCCATCCTCATGGGAAGAATCGGTTGTTAGCGGAGCAATCGCAAACCGATTTGCCATCTCTCGTCCGCTGTTGAACCTGAAAGGAGACCAAACAACCATCGATCAAACCTCAGATATTCCTCAAGCTCGGCGGCATCAAATGGAAGCCGTTCGCTGCAACTCGATAAAGCGTCTCCAGAAGCGGTTGTAAGCAACCGATGGCTGTCGTTCGAAGCTGTCTGGATAGGCCCGTCGCTTTAGTGGAAGATGCGTCCAGAGTTGATGACGACGGTCTGGCCGGTCATGGTCTCGGTGCGGCACATGGCGACCACCATGTCGGCGCAGTCGTCCTTGTCGGCTGGCCTCTTCAGGAGCGAGCTCGATGCGGAGCGCTCGATCTGCTCGGATCGGAGATTGGCTGTCGCGCGAGTGCCGTCCAGCAGACCCGGTGCCACGCAGTTGACGAGCGTCTCAGGCGCCACGGCCACCGCCATGCAACGTGTCAGATGAATGAGCCCCGCCTTCGACACGGCATAGGCGATAGAAGAGCCGGTTGGGCTGAGCCCTGCTACCGAAGCTATGTTGACGATGCGGCCTCGCCCCTGTGCCTTCATGATGGGGGCTACCGCCTTGGTCAGGCGCATCGGCCCCGTCAGGTTGATGGCCATGATCTTTTCCCATACCTCCAGCGTCAGATTGTCGAGATCGCCGAAGGGGATCGAGACGTTGTAGGCGGCGTCATTGATCAGAACATCAAGGCGGCCGAAGGCCTGGGTTACCTCGCCGACCAGCCGATCCACAGCCGCGCCGTCGGTTATGTCACAGGCGAAAGCTTGAGCGTTGACTTGATAACGCGACGTTAGTTCGCCAGCGACGCCTTCCGCTTGGTCGCGGCTGCGAGCGTACATGACTGCGATATGTGCGCCCTCCTGCGCGAGCGCGTGGCAGATGCGCTGCCCCAGCCCGCCATTGCCGCCCGTCACTAGTGCAACCACGCCTTTCAGGTCCATCGCTTCTCTCCTCAAATGCGAATGCGCGGTCGCTTCGCCGCCATTCCCACCCCTCTCGCTCTGGGGTGGCGGCTGACAATAATAGCCATCGCTACATTCCTGGGCTACTGCGAGTCCGCCGCCCAAGCTTCTCGACCACGATGAAACGTTTGCCTGTCGGCTTGTTCGATGACCGGTTTCGTCCAGGAAGCCGGCATCGAAGGCAAGCTTCGTCACGTCAGCAACGGTCAAAAGACGAAATTTCGGGATAACCAGTGTACGCCCGCTTCGCCCCCTCAAAGCGGAAATTGGAAGGGCACGCCGATCAGCCTGAGCACGTTCTTTTCGGAAGACCGCTACACGCTTTTCCGGATCATGCTCCAGGAAACCGCCCTGATTTCCAACCCATCCCGGCCTACCCGTGCGCGCGAAGGATGGTGACCCGGGTTTCGTCCACGAGGCTCTTGTCGTCCTGACCGGCCTTGCGATACAGATTGCGTTCGATGACGAGCACGCGTCCCTGCGTCGTTTTCGTGCATCTCTCCTTGACGTGGACGCCGCCGACGGATTGCTCGTCGGCGCCGAGTTCGGCCTGTGCGCAGGTCCAGCCGTCGGATCCGTAGCGGGCTTTCACCTGCGGACCGAACAGGAAGGCCTTCTTGCGAAGGTAAAGTCTGGCCTTCGGATCCGTCTCGATCCTGAGGCCGGCGACCGTGGCTTCCTTGTCGATGAGCGCCGTCAGGACGGCCGGATGACCCGCCACGACGGTGCCATCCCGGCTCGTCGCCGGATCGTAGCCAAACCGGAGCGCCCGCAGCCCATCCGCTCCAGCGGGACAATCGCGCCAACCCGACCAGCCCGAGGGCTTGACGTTGGTATCGGCCGCGCAAGAAAACCCCGCATAGCCCGCGGCCGGAAGATCGGCGACCGACAGTCCGATCCGGATGTCGCGAAGGTCGTTGCCGGAGGAATCCTGTGCGGCCGCGTGTTGCAAGGCCATCAGCAGCATGCCGGCCGCCATCAAGGCCGGTCTGATCCAGGGTCTCATTGCGATTGCCCCTTGTTCATTATCTGGGCGCCGGACGGCTGCTGCGTCTTGTAGATGTCGCAGACGTGCGACGTGTTGCCGAAGAAGTCGATACATTCGTCATAGTTCGGCTCGCCTTTGCCCTTGATGCGGGCGAGCACATAGTCCGCCACGGCTTCCACATCGGCCGGACGGAGGAAGATGTTGGCTTCCGGCGGAATCTGGCCGCCGACATCTTCGCGATTCATGCCGTGGCATTTGACGCTGTCATAGGCGCCGCGCGTAAAGAACGGCATGCCGGTTCCAGGTCTGCCGCATCCCACCGTTTCGATGATCTGTTCACGCGTCAGGGCGGTCTTGCGCAACGACAAGGCATCGCCGCCATAACCGCCGCCGCCATTGCCGTGCCATTTGTGGCAGCCAAAGCAGTTGGCGCGCTTGAACACGGCTTTGCCGGCGTCGGTCGGGTCCGCCGACTGCGCGGCAACGCTTGCCGTCATCGCGGCGAGCGCGATTCCCGCAAGCGCAAGGATGGCCCCCACGCGAGGCTTGCTGTTTCCAATCATCTTGCAGGCCCGGCTGGTTGGATGGGAGCGGGCGAAGGCTGTGATCCCCTGCGCCCGCTCCCGATGCGTCAGAGTGAGAAGACGTAAAGCATCGATCCCGGTTGCATCCGCTTCAGCTCGGGCGTGGCATCGATGAACCACTTGTCCCAGGCACCGCCGAGGCCAACGAGGATGGCGACATATTGCTTGCCGTCGACGGAGAAGGTCATCGGAGGGGCATTGACGCCGCCGCCCGTATTGAACTCCCAGAGTTTCTGCATCGTCTTGCCGTCAATCGCCGTCACCTCGCCCGAGGGCTCGCCCGAGAACACCAGGTCGGGGGTCGCGAGAATGCCGCCCAGGTTCGGGAACGGCGTCTCGTGCTTGCCCGCGATCTTGCCGGTCGTCACATCGATCGCCGTGATGCTGCCCGTGATCTTGACCGGCTGGCTCGGACCACCGCCGGTCCAGAACTCGCGCGGCTTGAGCTTGTCCGGCGTCGATTCTTCGACCGTGATCCGGTTGCAGCTCTCGATCACCGGGATGTACCAGAGCTTCAATTGCGGATTGTAGGCGGTCGGCGGCCAGTTCTTGCCGCCCATGTTGCCCGGACAGATGTCGGTCACCTTGTTTTGCCGGCTCGGCGTGACCGAGGCGTTGTAAAGCTGCACCTGCTTGTTCGAATCGTATTCGATCGGCTTGCCGGTCTCGGCATCGAGACCCTTGGTCCAGGTCACCTTCTTCACGAAGGGCAGGCCCCAGACGAACTTGCCGGTGGTGCGGTCGATCGCATAGGCAAAGCCGTTGCGATCCGCCTCGAGCGCGAGCTTCGCCGTCGTGCCGTTCGCGGCCGGCACGTCGACCAGCACATTCTCGGCCACGCTGTCATAGTCGTAGGGATCATTGGGCGTGTGCTGATAATGCCATTTGATCTTCCCGGTATCGGCATCGAGCGCCAGCGAACTGTCGGTATAAAGGTTGTCGCCGGGCCGATACTCGTTGTCCCAGTCCGGGCCGGGATTGCCGACGCCCCAGATCAGGGTGTTGGTTGCGGGATCATAGCTGCCGGTCACCCATGTCGAGCCGCCGCCGCTCGCGGATGCGTTCCGGTCGTCCTTCCAGGTATCGCTCCCGGGCTCGCCCTTGCCGGGGATCGTATGGGTGCGCCAGACTTCCTTTTCGGTGCTGAGATCGGTCGCCGCGATCCAGCCGCGGATTCCGTATTCCGCGCCGGCAACGCCGGTAATGGCCATGTTCTTCACGATCAACGGCGCGCCGGTGATGACCTCGCCCTTGTTCGGAT
Source organism: uncultured Alphaproteobacteria bacterium (assembly GCA_963831505.1). Classification (GTDB taxonomy): domain Bacteria; phylum Pseudomonadota; class Alphaproteobacteria; order Rhizobiales; family Xanthobacteraceae; genus Bradyrhizobium. The sequence goes on from CAWHQY010000020.1 coordinate 17,457, forward strand.
CGGCCACCTGTCGCTGCCAGGCGACCTGACCGGTCTCCTTGTTGGTCGCAATCAGCCGGCCGTCGAGCGTGTGCGAGATGACGAGATTTCCCCACAGCGCCACGCCGCGATTGTCGACGCCGCAGCAGGCCACGGCGCCCGCCCAGTCATGGTCGGTCTTCGGATCCATTTTCCAGAGCAGCACGCCCTTGCCGCCGTGAGCGTCGATCTTGTAGACGGACCCCCATCCGTCGGTAACGTACATCATGCCGTTTTCGACGATCGGCGTGCCTTCGAGACCGCCATGCGTCCAGATGCCGCCGCCCTCGACCCCGCCAAGGTGCATGGTCCATGCGACCTTGAGGTCCTTCACGTTGCCCTTGTTGATCTCCGAAAGCGTGGAAAAACGGGTGGCGGAAAAATTCTTGTGATGATGGAGCCAGTTGCCGGGCTCCTTCTCGGCATTGAGCAACCGCTCCGGAGTGACCTCGTCCGCCGCTTTTGCCGGCACCGCTCCGATCATCGCGACCGCAGCAACGGTCGCGAGCATTGCGATTTTCAGCGATGATCCATGTCTCGCGAATTTCTTCATGTTGTTTCCTCCTTATGGACGACTTCTTTGTTGACGACTTCTTGTTGACACTTCTTTGTTGACGACTTCTTGTTGCATTCGGGTGCCTGGCGCATCCGGATGCCCACTGGTCGGAAGTTTCCTTCAGATTTGTTTTGTCCTTCCCCCTGCTTCAGGGAAATGTTCGCACATTCACCTCCGTTTCAATGGTTCCCGCCTTCTGGAAGTCGATTGAGCATTTGAACCCTTCGCCGGCCGCAAGCGGCTGGCGGATTTGCAGAAGCATGATGTGATAGCCGTCAGCCTTCAGCACCGTGGTACCGCCTCCGGCAATCGGGATGGAGCGGATCATTCGCATCGCGGGCGCGCCTTCGCCGCGATCGACCGTATGCCTCTCGGAGAAATTCGAGACCGGGCACCTGACGCGCAGCAGGGCGTCGCCGGCATCGGCTTCATTGTGTACGGTCAAGAGGAGTGGAACATCCGCGCCCACCTTGTCGGTGACGGGAACCCAGGCGTCGACGACCTTTAACGTCGCCTCACCGCCATACGCTGTCGAGCCGATCGCCATCGAACTCACCGCAGCGATGATCAACGCGCAGCGCTTGCCACGCATCGGGAGCTCCTCCCGGACTCTTGTTCTGTTGGAATCGAGTTGAGCCGCAAATTGTGGCGGCACATCGATGACGCACCGCACTGGATGATCAGACAAACGAAAAAATCGCCAGCGCTCTTGATCAGGGCGACGAACTGTCAGCAGTGCCAAAGCGGGACATCAAGCGTTTGCAGGTATCCGCCTGCTTTCCTCTCGCACCGCGGCGACGAAACAATCGCCGCCGACGACGAAACCGTTTTCGCCTTCCGCGAAGGCATGCCGAAACGGTCGCGGCCTAGAAGTCCCCTCCGACACGGGCGCCGAGGCGGCGCCCTTCACGCTCAAAGAGGGGGACTTGAAGATGGCTTTCATCCGTTCGGCGAAACTGCTCGCCGCTTCCGCACTGACTTTCGGCATGCTGACGACGGGCGCGCTTGCCCATACGGCGGAGCAGGAGCAAATGTGCACGGGCGACGCGATGCGGCTCTGCGGCGAGTTCATCCCTAGTGTCGACCGCATCACGGCCTGCATGATCCAGAAATATTCGCAGCTCAGCGACGGCTGCAAATCCGTGTTCCAGGTGCCCGCGCCGGCCGCGCGCACCCCGGCATCGCCCGTCAATTATTCTCCGACGACGACCAGGCCGTCGAAGCCGCTCACGATCACGCCCACTCTGAAGCGCGGCTAGATCTCACCCACAAAGCGAACCACGGCCTTTCCGGCGTAGCTTCGCGTTACGCCGGAAAATTCAAAGGTCGTCGCCGCCCAGCCGTTCAGCCGTTTAATCTCCGCGGATGGGGGCGCCGCCGGGACCGGCTTGTTTAGGCCCTCCTCCCCTTGCGATATTCACGCGGCGTTCAGCCAGCGGACCGCTATTCTCGCAAAGGTCATCTTGGCTCGGTTCCGGGGCAGCTTCCATTGTGACATCCAAACGGCTTTCACACGCGATCTGGCTCGTCGGCTTCCTCGCGCTGGGCGGCCTTGCGGCAGCGAAGGCGATGCCCGCGCCGGTTGCGGCCGATCGCGCCGCCTTCACGCTGGAAGATGCGAGCCAACACCGGGCAAGCCAAGACCGGGCAAGCAGAAGAGCCGAATCCAGCTCGCGCAGGCGCAAGCACAACAGACGCCGGCGCCCGATGCCGCCGCGCAAACAGATCAGCAAGGCGCTCCGGAAGAGCCGATCGGCAACGTCGCGACGCTGACGGGCGTCGCCACCGTCACGCGCAACAACACCGACACGCCGCTGCAGCTCAAGGACGACATCTACCTCAACGACGTCGTGAAGACCCAGGCGACCTCCTCGCTCAGCATCACCTTCAACGACGCCACCACCTTCCGCCTCTCGGCGAACGCAGAGATCACCATCGACAATTACGTCTATGAGGAAGGCGGCGCCGGCAATGCGGGCACCTTCGACATCGCCAGGGGCACCGTCGCCTTTGTCGCCGCACAGGTGGCGAAGACCGGCAAAATGGAGATCTCGACGCCAACCGCAACGCTCGGCATTCGCGGCACCACGGGCGTGGTCGATGTGCCGGAAGGTGTTACCGCGACATCGGCCAACAACGTCAACATCAAGCTCTATCCCGATGCCGACGGGCGCGTGGGGCAGATCGAGATCAATGACCGGCAGGGCGCTCGCCTCGGCGCGCTGACGCAGGGCGCGAGCGGCTTTGCGATCCGGGCCGGCGCGGGCGGCGCGCGCTTCGCCGCGGTGCCGATTGTGATCTCGCCGCAACAGCAGCAGCGCGACCAGGGTTTTGTGCGCCAGGTTCATTCCGCGCAGAATGTCGGCCGGCAGATCGTCACCCAACAACGCGCCTTCCGCCGCGCCAATCCGGGCCGGATCAACCCCAACGCGCCGCGGCGGCAAGGCGGCCAGCAGCAGCCCGGCCAGAATCGTCCGGGCCAACCGGGTCAAAACCGCCGGGGTCAGCAGCAGCAACAGCCACCGGGCGCACCCAACAACCGGCAAGAAAACCGGCAGGAAAACCGCAGAAAACCGGCAAGGCCAGCAGCAGCAGCCGGGACGGCCGGGGCAGTTGCCGCGCGCGGGCCAGACCACGCAGCCGGCCAATCCCGCGCAGCCGGGCGCAACGCCTCGCGCGGGCCAGAACGCGTTGCCTGCAAACCCGGCGCAACCGGGCACGCCGCCGCGTCCAGGCCAAAACGCACAACCGGCAAACCCGGCGCAACCCGGTGTGCCGCCACGCCCCGGCCAAAACGCGCTGCCGGCAAACCCGGCACAGCCCGGCGGGCCGCCGCGCCCCGGCCAGAACGCGCAGCCGATAAATCCGGCGCAGCCCGGCGCCGTGCCGCGGCCCGGACAACAACAGGGACAACAACAGGCGACGACGAACCAGGGCAACAGAACGCGCCGCCCGCCACACCGGCGCAACCGAATGTTCAGCCGCGTCCATCCGCCGCGCCGCCGCTGCCGAACGGTCAGCCGATCCTGCGGCAGGGACAGCCGCAATTTGCGCCGGGCGCGCCGCGGCCCGGTCTCCTGAACCGGCCAGGTCTGAACAGGCCGGCTCTGCCGCGGCCGGCGCGGCAAGGCCCGCCGCCCAAGGACAAGAAGAAGCAATGAAATGCGATCGGCCCCGGCTGGATCGGGGCCGATTAGATTTCCGTTTAGGTAGAGTTGTACGAGCCGGTCAGGCGGCGCGGCCGAACCAGTGACGGACCTTTTGCGCAAGGCTGCGGCGCTCGCAGCGCGCGTTCGCGCCATCATCTTCCCGGGCCGTTATCGACGCGGCTTCCTTGTCCGCGCCGTCGTCCTGCGGAATGAACTCGGCTTCCTCCACCAGCGCGGGCGTCTCCGGCGCCGCCGCTTCCACCGGCGTTTCCGCCACAACGACGTCGTCCGCGAACGGCTCCGGCGCAAATTCGGCCTGCGTCGGCATGTCGAGAGCCGGCTCGGCGGCCCGAAGCTCCGGCGTAACCGCCGGCGGCTTGACGCGGCGCTTCCTCGCGGCCGGTGACTTGACCGCCGCCGGCGCTTTCGCCGCCTTCAGCTTCCGCGAGAGCACGCCCACCGCAAGCGGCCCGACATTTTCCAGGAAGGTGCGCTCGTAGCCGCGCGACAGCCGCTCGAGGGCGGCATCGAGCGGGAGCCAGTCGACCGCGCGGACGTCGTTCATCAATTCGCGGCTCTGGCTGTCGGCCGCTTCCATGCGCCAGTAATGCACGACCTTGGAGCGGCCGACGGTTTCGTAGACCAGCGTGCCCAGAAATTCGTGCACGGTGACATTGTGCCCGGTTTCTTCCAGCACCTCGCGCTTCGCTGCCGCGCGCGGCGTCTCGCCGTCATCGAGCTTGCCCTTCGGCAGCACCCATTCGTCGCGCTTGCGCAGGCGCACGACGGCGATCAGCGGCGGTTGCTCCCGCCGCATCACGATGCCGCCCGCTGCCATCACCGGCGTTCTCGCCATCCCGCTGCTCGCGCGTTCCAGAATAGAATCCTCATTCTATAACGGCGCGAAGCGCAAGATGTCACTACAAAATTCGCGATCTATCCGCGCGGATTTCGCAGCAGAGCCTGGCCTGCGCGGATGCTTCCCCACTCCGAGACGTTGTCACAAAACTCAAAGTGTTCCGGGGCGAGCAGGATGATGGTCGAGCCGTGCTCGAACCAGCCGAGTTCCTCGCCCTTGTTCACGTTCACGTTGCAGGGGAACGAGAGCGGCGCCGGCGTCTGGCTGTTGAGCACGAGATCGAGGAAATGCAGGCGGATGCTCGCCACCAGAATGGCCGCGACCGGCACCAGCGTCAGCGCGTCGCCGGATTTCAGCCGTGTGCGGATCACCGCGCGCTCGTTCTTGCAGAACAGCCTTTCGATCCGCTTCAGCGCGATCGGATTGACGTTCCAGGTGTCGCCATGGATCAGCGTGACGCGCTCGACATGCGCGTCATGGGGCGCGTGAAAGCGGTGATACATGCTCGACGTCAGCCGGAGCGTCACGAACTTGCCGTTGCGGTGCGTCTCCACCAATGCGGGATCGCCGACGAGGTCGATCAGGGAGTAAGGCGCGCCCTTGATCTGGTAGAGTTCGCCGTCCCTGATGGTGCCGAAGGCGCCGATAATGCCGTCCGACGGGCTCGCCACGATTTTCGGGTCGGGGTCGACCGGCCGCAAGCCGGGCTTGAGCTCGCGCACGAAGCAGTCGTGCAGGCTCTTGAACTGCGTCTCTTTGGCTTCCGACAGATCGAGGTCGGAAAACAGCTTCCAGCACAGAATCGAGAAATCCCGGACAAGTGGGTTCTCGATCTTGCTGAACCAGCCCATGAAGCGGGTCAGCGCGGCGCGCGGGACGCGGTTGGTCAGGAGGAAATTGAGGTCTTCCTGCTGGGTAAACGAGGCGATCAGGCTCTTCATTGTCATGAATCTGTCAGCAGGAGTGGCTAGCGCTTTGGTCATGGATACGTCGATTCCGATTCTCTCGCTGGCCGCAGGGGCCGTCGCCGCGACCGCGGCCGTCGCCCCCAGGGTCAAGGCCCGGATTGAACTGTCGCGGGCAAAGCACCGGTCGCTCGCCGGACACTCGAAGATGTCGCGCCGGGTGGCGCGGCTGGTCCCGTTCTACGAGTTCGACATCAACGATTTCTTCCACACCGACGGCGCGCCCCATGAGGTGGCGACGAAGCGGCAGGATGGCTTCTTCCGGCTTGCGGCGCTCTACCAGCAGCGCTTCGCGCAGAGCAGGAAGGCGACCGCCGAGGCGGCAACCCAGATCTCCGACCTGCAATTCACCCAGGCCTACCGGGTGCCGTTCCAGTACAGCCGGCTGGTGCGCGAAAATCTCGGCGCCGGCTCGTTCCTGCAGGCGTCGTCGGGCGTGACGGTGACCGATCTCGACGGCAACGTCTTCTACGACCTGACCGGCTCCTACGGCGTCAATATCTTCGGCAATGATTTCTACAAGGAGTGCATCGAGATCGGCGAGAAGCGGGCGCACGCGCTCGGCCCCGTGCTCGGCGCCTACCATCCCGTGGTCGCCGACAATGTGCGCCGACTCTGCGGGATTTCCGGCCTCGACGAAGTCTCCTTCCACATGTCCGGCACCGAGGCGGTCATGCAGGCGGTGCGGCTCGCCCGCTACCACACCAAGCGCACGCATCTGGTGCGTTTTGCCGGCGCCTATCATGGCTGGTGGGGCGATGTGCAGCCCGGCGTCGGCAATCCCGTCTCGCCGCACGAGACCTATACCTTGGCGGAAATGAGCGAAAAGACGCTGCATGTGCTGCGCACCCGCCGCGACATCGCCTGCGTGCTGGTCAACCCGCTGCAGGCGCTGCATCCCAATGCCAATGCGCCCGGCAATTCCGCGCTGGTCGATTCCTCGAGGGCCGCGCGTTTCGATCGCGCAGCCTACACCGAATGGCTGAAGAAGCTGCGCGAGGTCTGCGACCAGCGCGGCATCGCGCTGATCTTCGACGAGGTGTTCGTCGGCTTCCGCATCGCGCCCGGCGGCGCCCAGGAATATTTCGGCGTGCGCGCCGACATGGTGACTTATGGGAAAAGCCTCGGCGGCGGACTGCCGATCGGCGTCGTCTGCGGCAAAAAAGAACTGATGCGCCGCTTCCGCGACGAGCGTCCGGCCGACGTCTGCTTTGCCCGCGGCACCTTCAATTCGCATCCCTACGTGATGTCGGCGATGGACGAATTCCTGAGCCGGCTGGCCAGCCCGAACTTCCGCACCGTCTATAACGGCATCGACGAGCTCTGGAACGGCCGCGCCCAACAACTCAACGACATGATGGAAGAGGCCGACCTTCCCGTGCGCTTCGCGAACCTGTCCTCGATCTGGACGGTCAGTTACACCACGCCGTCCCGCTATAACTGGATGCTGCAATATTACCTGCGCGCCGAGGGCCTTGCGTTGAGCTGGGTCGGAACCGGCCGGCTGATCTTCAGCCTGAACTATACCGACACTGACTTCAACGAGGTCGCCAACCGCTTCGTCGCAGCGGCTGCGAAGATGAAGCAGGACGGCTGGTGGTGGCATGACGGCACCCTGACCAACAAGAGCATCCGCCGCAAGATCCTCAAAGAGATGCTCGCCAGCGCGTTCAAGCGGTGATTGTTGGCTTTCGACCACGGCTTGATCCGCCCATTGCCCGTCATTGCGAGGAGCGACAGCGACGAAGCAATCCAGACTTCCTCCGCGGAGAGATTCTGGATTGCTTCGCTTCGCTCGCAATGACGGAGACCCAAAGCTCAGATGGCCGGGACATGCCCGGCCATCACGAAAGTTAGACGTTCCGCCCAACCGCTCAGGCGTGGGCTTCTTCCAGGCCCTCGTGCTCCAGGATGTCGAGGCCGGGATCGATCAATTCGCCGCGCAGGAGCGCCAGCGGCGCCGTGCGGTAGAGCATGAAGTCGTTGAAGGGGTCGGTGATGATCTTGGTCATCCAGACGAGGCCGGTCTCGACGTTGTAGATGAAGAAGAGGTGCACGGTGCGGAACAGCAGGCCGCCGATCCCCACCACGAGCCAGATCTTGGCGACCTGCCGCATGAAATCGGCCGGCGTCGCCCAGGCCGTGAACAGGCCGAACAGGGTCGGATCGGCGTAGAGCAGCACCGGCGAGGCCGCCCAGATCGTCATCAGCACGACCTTGCGGCGCAGATTGTAGCCGACCTTGATCTCTTCCTTGTGCTCGTGGGTCGCCTGGTTGACGTGGTCATAGCCGCGCGGCTCGAAGAAGAAGTGGCCGGCCTGGCGCGAGGTCATCGAGACCAGCCAGCCGATCAGCGCCGACATCAGGGGATCGATGAACATCATGACATAGCCGACCATGAAGCTGATCGCACTGACGAAGTGCAGGCTCTGGTTGATCCGGCTGTGGTGATAGTAGCGGTGGTCATCCCAGCGCTGGATGCGGAGCTGCTCGATAAAATTCTTGATCATTGCAATCCTCAAGGAGGTGAGTCGTGATGCTTTTACACGAGTTACATTACCGGCGTATGACATCATGATAGTGTCATGCCGCTGTCATATTCGACGCGGCGACACGCTTCGTAACACCCTCATGGTGAGGAGGCGCTTTGGCGCCGTCTCGAACCATGAGGCCCCCGGCCCGCATCCCGGCCCGCGTCCTTCGAGACGCTTGCTCGCGCAAGCTTCCCAGGATGCGGAGGTATGGCCGGTTGCGACGCATGAAGGTCAATTGCGTCAAGCGGCCGCGGCGATCTCGGTTTTACGGAAGCGGACCAGCGAGAAGTGGTCGAGCGGCGGAATCAGCCGGCGCTCGACCAGCTCGATGCCCTTCGCCTCCGCGAGCCATTTGGTGTAGCGCGACCAGGCGAACTCGGCGGTGCGGAAGCCGAGCCGGGTCACGACCGGCTGCAGCTTCTGCTCGATGAAGCGGCGCATGCCGGCATCGGCGCTGACCCGCGTCAGAATGATCAGCTCACCGCCCGGCCGCACCACGCGGGCGAATTCGTCGAGGGCGGCTTCCGGGTTCGGTACGGCGGTGACGACATATTGCGCCATCACGACGTCGAAGGAGTTGTCGGGGAATTCGAGGTTCTCGGCGTCCATCACCGCAAGTCCCTCGATGTTCTTCAGCCGGCTTTGGGCGACGCGCTGCTCGGCCTTCTTCAGCATCGCTTCTGAAATGTCGGTGCCGAAGATGCGCACGTTGGGCGCGTAGAGCGGCAGCGAAATGCCGGTGCCGACGCCGACCTCGAGCACGCGTCCGCCGATCTTGTTGGTGGCCTGGATCGCCGCATCGCGGCCCTTGGAAAACACGCCGCCGAACACGAGGTCGTAAATCGGCGCCCAGCGATCATAGGCCTGCTCGACCAACTCGCGGTCGAAATCCAACTGCCTTGCACCGTCGAGCTTCATGATCTCTGCCATAGCGATGGTTCTCACCTGTTATCTTGTGTTGGATGGTTCAGCCGCGTACGGGGCTCGAACCGGCGATGATGGGCGTGGGCCGCGGCAGAATGCCGGGTCTGAGGACCGCGAGATTGCCGATGAACTGCCTCGCGCTGTTCTCCCATGAACGTTCCAGCGCAAAGGCACGGCAGGTCTCGCGCGACATGGTCAGCGCGCGCAGACAAGCGGCACGCAGATCGTTGTCCAGCGCGCCGATCGGATGATCGGCGATCACGTCGAGCGGACCGGTGACCGGAAACGCCGCGACCGGCGTGCCGCAGGCGAGAGCCTCGAGCTGAACGACGCCAAAGGTATCGGTGAGGCTCGGAAATACGAACACGTCCGCGGCGGCGATGTGCGAGGTCAGGTCCTTGCCGGTCTTCTCGCCCAAAAATTTCGCCGACGGGAAGCGCCGCTCGAGCTCCGCCTTCTGCGGCCCGTCGCCGATCACGATTTTGGTGCCGGGCAGATCGAGCGAGAGGAACGCCTCGAGATTCTTCTCGACTGCGACACGGCCGACGACCGCAAAGATCGGCCGCGGAAAATCGAGCTCCGCCGGCTCGTCGGGATTGAAGAGTTTTGTGTCAACCCCGCGCGTCCACGCCCCGAGCTTGGTGAATCCCCTGCCGCTCAACTCCTCGCGCAGCGAGTTGGTGGCGACCATGGTCACGGCGCCCGCTGCGTGGAAACGCCGCAGCACCCAATAGCCCCACGATTGGGGAATGCCGGTCCGCACCGAAACATATTCGGGGAAGCGCGTGGTGTAGGAGGTGGTGAAGGGAAGCTTGTGGCGCAGGCAGTAGGCGCGCGTCCACCAGCCGATCGGACCTTCGGTGGCGATATGGATCGCTTCCGGCGAAACGGCTTCAATCCGCCGCGCGATCTCGCTGCGGTTCGGCAGCGCGATCCGCAGGCCCGGATAGGTCGGCAGCTCCATCGACGGGAAGCCGTCCGGAGTGAGAAACTCGATCTCGCCGCCGAATGTCGCGGCCGCGCGGGCCAGCGACGTCAACGTACGAACCACGCCGTTAACCTGCGGCCGCCAGGCGTCTGTCGCGATTAAGATCCGCATAACGGGGCCCTGAAAGTTGGGTTGATTCTCAGGGCCCGAAAATCGGTCATGGATGTATCAGGCGTATGACATCATCAAAGTGTTGCAGAGGCTTTTTGCGTGTTCTGCACGGCTGGCTCACGAGATCACCGGCGGCGGGGCCTGCCCGGTCGTGAAACCGTCATGAAACAATTCCCTAACGCGACGAAACCGTTTTGGCCGATTGGCGCAAACGTCCCGAAACCTTTGGCCTGTACTGGAATGGGTCAACGATACGCTGAATTGGCAACAAGCCGATCAGGGCGACAACAGGGGACGAAAAATGCTCAATCTCAACGCATTCACGCGCCATTCCCGCCGCGCCTCAGCCTTCGCCGCTTTCGCGATCGGTGCGGTCGCTTTCACCGGTTCGGCCGCGGCTGCTCCGCAGGCCCCGCTCTTCCCGTTCTTCCTGGCGCCGCCAACGCAATACTCGCAGCCGCAATATGCTCAGCCGCAATATGCGCCGCCGCCGGCTGTCGAAGCAGCTCCCGCTCCCGATGAGAACACGACCTTCGAATTGCCGGCGCGGTTGCGCCGACAGGTCGTGAGCTACGCGACCCGCGAAGCGCCCGGCACGATCATCATCGATACCCCCAACACCTATCTCTATCTCGTGCTCGGAGGCGGCCAGGCGATGCGCTACGGCATCGGCGTCGGCCGCGACGGCTTCACCTGGTCCGGCACCCAGTCGGTGACCAAGAAGGCCGAGTGGCCGGACTGGACTCCGCCGCCGGAGATGATCGCCCGTCAGCCCTATCTGCCGCGCCACATGGCCGGCGGCCCCGGCAACCCGCTCGGCGCGCGCGCCATGTATCTCGGCGGCACCGTGTATCGCATCCACGGCACCAACGCGCCGGAGACGATCGGCACGCATGTTTCGTCCGGCTGCATCCGCCTCACCAATGGGGACGTCTCCGATCTCTATTCCCGCGTCAATGTCGGCACCAAGGTGGTCGTGCTGCCGATGACCGAGCGCCGCGCCGATCTCTCCTCCGCGGTCCGCTGACATTAACTTCTCGTAAGAGCTGAAAAAGGCCCCGGTATCGCCGGGGCCTTTGTGTATGAGTTCCCCCGCTACCTAGCGCCGCCCCGCAGCGCCTTGTAAAATCAGCCTGAATCAGTCCGGGGGGATGATGCAACTGCCGTTTCGGCTCAAAGATGGCCTGACGTTTCGGCTCACGGCTGGCCTTATCGCGATCGCCGTGATCGCGGTGTCGTTTTTCATCAGCCTGAAAGCCATTGACTGGCTGTCGCCGCGCGCCGCATTGCCGAAGGATGCGCAGGTCGAATTGCCGCCGCTGCCGCCGGCCTCGCGCGCCTCCTTCGTGATGGCGCCGGTCGCGATCGCGTTGTCGGCGATCCGCGAGGCCGCCGATCGCGCCACGCCGCGCAACTTCAACGGCAAGGCCGACAATGCGGTGTCGCAGATTCTGCAGAATGCAGACGTCGGCTGGACCGCCTCGCGCGGGCCGATCTCCGCGACCGGCGCACAGGACGTGCTATCGCTGTCGACGCCGCTGAACGGAAAGCTCAACGTCACGGGTTCGCTGACGTCGAAGGCGACCGGCGCGGTGGGAGATGCGATCGGCGGCCTGCTCGGCGACAAGGCTGCCAAGCAGATCGGCAGCATCAACATCAAGGCGCTAAACGCCAGCGCCGAGATCAAGGGCAATGTCATCATCACCTCGCGCCCGAAGCTCGCCGCCGCCTGGCGTGTCGAGCCGAATTTGTCGGCGCAAGTCGTGCTCAGCGACACCAGCGTCGTGGTGGCCGGCGCCAAGGTCAACGTGCCGGCCGAGATCAAGCCCGTCATCGACAAGAATGTCGGCGACCAGCTCAACGCGATCGGCCAGCGTGTCCGCACCGATCAGACGCTGGAGCGCGCCGCGCGGGCGCAATGGGCCAAGGCCTGTCGCTCGATGCCGCTACAGGGCGCGGGCGCGACCTCCACCCTGCCCGCGCTCTGGCTCGAATTGAAGCCGACGCGCGCGATCGCGGCACAGCCGAAGGTCGACGGCTCGGCGGTGACGGTCACCATCGGCATCGAGGCCGACACCCGCATCACGCCGACCGAGACGCGGCCGGATTGCCCCTTCCCCGACAAGATCACCATCGTGCCGCCGACGACCGGCGGCGTCAGCATCGCGGTGCCGATCGACCTGCCCTTCACGGATCTCAACAAGATCATCGAAGCGCAATTGGTCGGAAAGACTTTTCCCGAGGACGGGTCGGGTTCGGTCGAGGTCACGGTCAAGCGGGCGACGATCGTGCCCGCCGGCGAGCGGCTCCTGATCTCGCTCGACGTGCACGGCAAGGAGAAGACGAGCTTCCTCGGCTTCGGCGCCGACGCGACCTTGCAGATCTGGGGACGGCCGGCGCTCGACCAGGCGCAGCAGACGCTGCGCCTGACGGATGTGGAACTCGCCGTCGAATCGGAGGCCGCGTTCGGCTTGCTGGGCGCTGCCGCGCGCGCGGCGGTGCCGCATCTGCAGCGCGCGCTGCTGCAGAAGATGACGGTCGACTTGAAGCCGTTCGCCAGCAACGCGCAGAAGAAGATCGCGGAAGCGATCGCGGACCTGCAGAAGAACGAGGATGGCGTGCGGGTGCAGGCCGATATCAACAGCCTGCGGCTCGCCGATATCGCCTATGATGCAAAGACGCTGCGGGTGACGGCGGAAGCGCAGGGCTCGATCAGCGCGACCATCAGCAAGGTGCCGGAGTTGTGAGTCGGTCTGCTCCTTCGCCCCGCCCTCTTGTCCGCCGAAGCCCGCCTTCGGACGAAGACGGGCTTCGGCGGGGCGAGGTGAAGAAAGCAAGTTCAGGTGCCTTCGAACTTGAAGGATATGTTGAGCTTGGCGCGATAGGCTTCGACCTTGCCCTTGGCGTCGAGCTGCATGTCGAGCTGGACGACTTCCGCGACGCGAAGATCGCGGAGCGTCCTGGCGGCCTGCTCGACCGCGCCCGTCGCGGCCTTTTCCCAGGATTCCTTGCTGGTGCCGATCAGTTCGATCACCTTGTAGACGCTCTCAGGCATGACGTCCTCCCGTTCGGTATGAAGCCGGCAGGCAGCAGGAAGCCCCTGCCGGGTTCAAGCCTAACACCGCCGCGCCGACACTGAAAGGAAACGCAAAGCAAAACGCGCCCGGTTTGGCCGGACGCGTCCTGCTTGATCGATCGGCCGGTCAAGGCTTTACTCGGTCGAATACTTGAACTCCGGCATGTTCTTCAGCTCGTCCTTGGTCCCGTTGATCACCGCGTGGTCCGGATACCACGGGTTCGGCTTGGAGACAGCGGCCGGCGGCGAGCCCCCGGCCGCGCCGGTCGTCGTGGTCGACGCGGGCCGTGCCGTACCGGTTGCACCCGGCGCATTCGACGCACCAGTGTAGGCGATCGGCTCGGTCGAGAACTTGATCTTGTCATAGGGCACCGCGACCAGATGCGCGCCCATGCCGAGGAAGCCGCCGACGCTGATCACGGCGCCCTTGACGCTTCCACTCTTGTCCATCAGCAGATCGTTGATCGACCCGATGTTCTCGTTCTGCTCATTGTAGACGTTGAGGCCGACCACCTTCGAGGCGCGCCAGTCGCCCTGGAAGGAGGTGTTCGACGCACTGGTCGTCGCGGCTGATGTGGAAGGCGCGGGCGTGGTGGCCGTGTCCTCCGCTGCGAATGCAGCACTCGCAAGCAGCAACGAACCGGCGACACCGGCCGCGAGATATTTGGCTAACATGACGTTTCTCCCTGATCAGAAACTGATGAGGAGCAAACTTTTTGATATGCACCGTGTTCCCGCGCGCGCCGCGCATTTCGAATGTGCGCCGCAGCGCGGAACAGGGAACCATCCGCACGGGAAATGGAACAGCCATCCTTCGCATGACGAAAGATGGCTGCGCCGAACCAGAGCCTGTGTGCGTCGCCTGTATCAGCTCTGATAGTCGATGAGCAGCGCCGAGAGCGACGAGCCGTTGCTGCTTGTCGTGCTGCTTGTTCCCGCCGCGTTGTAGGAAGTCGAGGACGAGAGCGAGTTCTGCAGTGCCTGCAGGAACTGCTGCAGGAGGTCGGCGACCGAACCGTCGCTGGACGACGAATCCGAGGTGCCGTCGGTCGAAGACGAGCTGTCCGATGGCGGCGGTCCCGGAGGCGGACCGCCGGCGCCGCCGGGTCCACCCGGGCCGCCGGGCCCGCCTGCTCCGCCTGGACCATTGGCAAAGGCCGCCTTGAACACGCCCTGCAACTCGGTGGCCTGGTCGCTGGTCAGCTTGCCGGAGGAGACTTCGCTCTGGATGAGGTCGTCGATCTTCGACTTCAGGTCGCCGGGCGAAGGCCGGGTGCCGTTCGCCTGGTCGCTGGCGCGGCCCGCTTGCAAGGAGGAGTTGATGTCGGTCAGCGCGGATGACAGCGCCGACTGATCGGACGAGCCGATGGCGCCGGAATTGACTTCCGACTGCAGCTCATCCTGCAGCCGCTGAAGCGGCGAGGACTGGTAGGAGTTGGCAGAGAGCGCCGAGATCGAGGTCATGATGGCTTTCCGTGGTTTCGTGCTGAACTCGCCCCGGACGCTATGGTTAAGGGCCTTAACGAGGCCTTTGCGCGGGTTGCCGGATATTGCAGGACGGCCGCCAGAAACATCCGGAAACAAAAATCCTTCGCCTCCCGGGGCGAATCACCGACAAAAGAGCGGCATGGCCCAGCCTTCACCCAATATCCTGGTGGTCGAGGACGACCGCGAGACGCGCGCGCTGATCGCGAAATATCTGCGCACCCACGCCTGCCACGTGACGACCGCGACCGACGGCCGCGAAATGGCGCGGGCGATGGCCGATCGCCGTATCGATCTGCTCATTCTCGACGTCATGCTGCCCGGTGAGGATGGTTTGAGCCTGTGCCGCAAGGTACGGGCGGAATCGCAGACGCCGATCATCATGCTCACCGCCCGCGGCGAGGATGTCGACCGCATCGTCGGGCTGGAAATGGGCGCCGACGATTATCTGCCAAAGCCCTTCAACCCGCGCGAACTGCTGGCGCGGATCAATGCCGTGCTGCGTCGGCAGACCGCGGCACGGCTCGCGAGCGCGACCGAAGGCGCCGCCGTGCTCACCTTCGCGGGCTGGCGCATCGATCTGCGTCTGCGCGAATTGCGCAATCCGGAGGGCGCCCGCGTGGCGATGACCAGCGCCGAATTCGATTTGTTGCAGACCTTCTGCGAACGCGCCGGCCGCGTGCTTTCGCGCGACAGCCTGCTCGACTTCACGCAAGGGCGCAGCGCCGGCTCGTTCGAGCGCTCCATCGACGTGCTGGTCAGCCGGATCCGCCGCAAGATCGAGCCCGACCCGCAGAACGCGACCATGATCAAGACGGTGCGCTCCGGCGGCTATCTGTTCTCGCCGACGGTCAAGGCTCTGGCAACTGCCGGGCACTGACCATGAGGCTTCTCGGCTTTCTCAATCTGAAGGGGATCGGCGGACAGATCGCGGCGCTGGTGATGATTTCGATCGTCGCGCTGCATCTGATCATGACGGCAAGCTTCCTGATGCATCGGCCGGACCGGGGCGATCCCTTCGGCGGTGGCGGACCGCATCAGCTCGTGATGGCCGTAGAGCTGATCGGCTCGGCGCCGGCTCCGGAGCGGCCACGGCTCATGGCCGACCTCGCGCGCGCCTTTCCGCAGCTCGATCTTCGGCAACTGGCGACGGACGGCGTTTCGGCCGGCGAACGGCCGGACCAGCCGGGCCTACAACGATTGGCCCGTCACCTCGGCAGCGATTACCGCCCCTTCGCGCTTGCGGCGGGCGCGAGCGAACATCGCATCGGCATCGCACTGCCCGACGGCGCGATGATCTCGGCAAGGTTGCCGCCAGAGCGAGGGCCGCCGTTCTGGGGCGGGCCCTGGATGATGACGGCCATGTTCGCGGTGATCAGCGTCACCCTGCTCGGCCTGTGGGCTGCGCGCGCCTTGACCACGCCGCTCAGCGCATTCGCCCGCGCCGCCGAAAGTTTCAGCCTGAACAGCACCGACGCGCCGCTTCCCGAGCGCGGACCCGAGGAAATCCGCGCCGTCGCCCGCGCGCTCAACCGCATGCGGGCGCGCATCACCGCCCTGATCGACGACCGCACCAGGATGCTCGCCGCCATCGGCCATGATCTGCGCACGCCGATCACGCGGCTGCGCCTGCGCTCCGAATTCATCGAGGATGAGGCACACCGCCTGCGCATGCTGGCCGACCTCGACCAGATGCGTTCGATGCTGGAGGCGGTGCTGTCCTTCCTTCGCAACGACCGGCGTCCAGAAAGCATGACGCTCACCGACGTCGCAAGCTCGCTGCAACTCGTGGCCGATCAGTTCTCGGACATGGGACACAAGGTGGGCTATGTCGGGCCGGATCACCTCACGGCCATGGTGCGGCCGGATGACCTGCACCGCTGCGTCACCAATCTCGTGGAAAACGCCGTGAGGTTCGGCACGGAAACCTGCATCCGCCTCGCGCCGTCGGCCGATGGCGCCGCGATCGAGATCGAAGACGACGGCCCCGGCATCTCCGAAGAACGCAAGGACATCATGCTGCAGCCCTTCGTTCGCGGCGACAGCGCCCGCAACATGGACGACGCCGCGGGCTTTGGCCTCGGCCTTTCCATCGCCAATGCGATCGTGCTGGCCCATGGCGGCGAACTTTCGCTGCACGACCGGCAGCCGCAGGGCTTGCGCGTCCGCATCCTGCTTCCGTCAAACGCGCTGGACCGACGCTCCGCCGCATAAGGCGGTGGCGATGTCAGGCCGCGATCGGCTGTTCGGCCTCGCGCTCGTCGAAGAAGGCGATCGCCTCGAAGCGGTAGTCGCACGCCCGGCAATGCCAGAGATAACAGGCGCGGCCCTCGCTGCTCTCCACCCACTCCGGCATCGCGATCGGCTTGCCGCACTGTGCACAGGGATTTTGCTTGGGCAAAAATGCAGGACCGGTCCGGGACATGGCGCTCTCCCCTATCGTCTGGTTGTTTTATCGTCTGGCTGTTGCTTCTTGCTTGAACGAACGTCTGTTCTGAACGCCGACGAATTGAGGCAGGATGGTTGTCGCAAATGAACTTTCCTGCGGCGCGCCTTATAGACCCGCTTTGAGATTTTTGCACGAAGTTCTGTTGCCGCAGCCGCGCGATCAAAGCGCTCGTCTTGAAATTTAATGAAAAATCGCGAGGTCCGGCCCATGCCCTGCGAGGTGCAAAAATGCAGGGCCACCCGGGTAGTTGCGTGGGGCATCAGCCCGATTTTGGCCACATCCGCGCCGTTGATCGAAAGCAGGCGCCGCGCGCAAAAAGGCAAACGCAGCGGCGTGCGCTTCGGGGGTCCTCTTGACCAGGCATTGGCTGACGTTCGGCTGCATCGCCGCCATCGCGGCGTTCGCTTTTGCGCGCGCGGCCCATGCCGGGCAGCGTGACTATGACGCCATGGTCGCGGCGCAGGCCGAAGCCAATCACGTGCCGGCGGCGCTGGTGCATCGCGTGATCCGGCGCGAGAGCAAATACCACCCGGAGCTGATCGGGCACGGCGGCACCATCGGGCTGATGCAGATCAAGCTCGCGACCGCCAAGGGCCTCGGCTACACCGGCGATGCGGAGGGCCTGCGCGACCCCAACACCAACCTCACCTGGGGCGTGAAATACCTCGCCGGCGCCTACCGCGCTGCCGAAGGCAACCACGATCGCGCCGTTCACTATTACGCGGCCGGGTATTACTACGCCGCCAAGCGGCAGCGGCTGGAACCGGCCGGCGGCAAACGGCCGGAGGCGACCGGCAACCCGCAGCCGCCCCTGGCCGGTGATGCACCGCGAAAACGCGCGCCAAACGACACGATCGTGGCCGGCGCCAGGGTTCCATCGGCGCCGCGGTCGATCGTTCCCGCCGGTGCAAAGGCCGCGCAGGCGCGTTGACACAAGAAACCATCGGCTTACATTAGAAGAGTTCCGAGGGGAGCTCCGAGGAGGAGCTGAGATACCGCAAGCTTGGGGAATAATCCCGAGACCGCGGTGACCCTTTGAACCTGATCCGGGTCATGCCGGCGAAGGGACAGGGATGTACCAGAAGAAGTTTCAGGGGGATTCCCCCGTTTCCATCATCGGCGCAGGCATTGCAGGCGCCTGGCACGCGCTGTTGTTTGCGGCTGCCGGTCACGCCGTGACGATGCATGAGCGCAGTGACGCCGCGATGACGGAATCCACCAGCCACTGGGCCGGCGGCATGCTGGCGCCCTGGTGCGAGGCGGAGACTTCCGAGCCCGTGATCGCAAGGCTCGGCATCCGCTCGCTCGATCTGTGGCGGACGCATTTTCCGCAAACGCCGTTCAACGGCTCGCTGGTGGTGGCGCATGCGCGCGACCGCGCCGATTTCGAGCGCTTCGCCAAGCTCACGGCCAATCACCGGCGGCTCGACGCGCGGCGGTTAAGCGAGCTGGAGCCTGCGCTGCAAGGCCGTTTCCGCGAGGGGCTGTTCTATCCCGACGAAGGCCATGTCGAGCCGCGGCGCGTGCTGCCGGAACTGCATGCGGCGATCGTCAAGGCCGGCGGCAGGATCGAATTTGGCAGCGACGCGAACGCGGACGATCTCGACGGCATCGTGATCGATTGCCGCGGCATGGCCGCGCGTGAGGTGCAGAGCGACATCCGCGGCGTCAAGGGCGAGATGATCGTGATCGAGACGCCCGAGGTCGAGCTCGCGCGCCCGGTGCGGCTGATCCATCCGCGCTTCCCGCTGTACGTGATCCCGCGCGGCGACGGCCGCTTCATGCTGGGGGCGACCTCGATCGAGAGCGAGGACACCGGCGTCAGCGTGCGCTCGGCGCTGGAGCTGCTGGGTGCGGCCTACACGGTGCACCCGGCCTTCGGCGAGGCGCGCATTGTCGAGTTCGGCTCTGGGCTCCGCCCGGCCTTTCCCGACAATTTGCCGCGGATATCCGTCGAACAGGAACGGATCATCGTAAACGGACTTTACCGCCACGGCTTTTTGCTCGCGCCTGCGCTGGCGGAGTTGACGCTCGGCTATGTCGCGCGCGGCGTGATCGACAATGAGGTGATGCGATGCGCGTGACCGTCAATGGCGAGAGCCGCGAGATATCGTCGGCCCGCGTCGACGCGCTGCTCGGCGAGCTGGAATACGAGGGCGCGCATTTCGCGATCGCGGTGAATTACGACGTGGTGCCGAAAAGCCGCTGGGCCGAAACGCCATTGAAGCCCGGCGACGAGATCGAGATCATCACGCCGCGGCAGGGAGGGTGAGATGATGAATGCGCGCTTGCCAATCACTCTGCTGTCATCGCCCGGCAAAAGCGCGAAGCGCGTCTTCAAGCTAATGACCGGGCGATCCAGTACGCCGCGGCGTCTCGGTTCAACGGCACTGCTTCTGGAATACTGGATCCCCGCCTTCGCGGGGATGACGAGTGGGAATTGACGCGATGGTGAACTTCTACGGCAAATCCTTCTCCTCCCGCCTGCTGATCGGCAGCGCGCTGTATCCGTCGCCCGCGGTCATGCAGGCGGCGATCCGCGCCTCGGGCGCTGGCATCGTCACGGTGTCGCTGCGGCGCGAAGCTGCCGGCGGCAAGACGGGCGATGCCTTCTGGAACCTGATCCGCGAGCTCGATGTCACGGTGCTGCCGAACACGGCCGGCTGCCGCAGCGTGCGCGAGGCGGTGACGACCGCAAAGCTCGCGCGCGAATTGTTCGGCACGAACTGGATCAAGCTCGAAGTGATCGCCGACAACGACACGCTGCAGCCGGACGTCGTCGGCCTGGTCGAAGCCGCCACCCTCCTGATCAAGGACGGCTTCGAGGTGTTCCCCTATTGCACCGAGGATTTGTCGGTCGCCACGCGGCTGGTCGATGCCGGCTGCAACGTGGTGATGCCGTGGGCCGCGCCGATCGGCAGCGCCAAAGGCATCATCAACCGCGATGCCTTGAGGTTGCTGCGCGACCGCCTGCCCGACGTGACGCTGGTGGTCGATGCCGGCATCGGCGCACCGTCGCACGCCGCCGAGGCGCTCGAGCTCGGCTATGACGCCGTGCTGCTCAACACCGCGATCGCGAAGGCCGCCGATCCCGTCGCCATGGCGAATGCGTTTCGCCTTGGCGTCGAGGCTGGCCGCGCCGCCTATGAAGCCGGGCTGATGGAAGCTCGCGATTTCGCCTCCCCCTCCACCCCTGTCGTTGGGACCCCGTTCTGGCATGCCGTATCCTGATCGATTCTATCCCGTCGTCGACAGCGTCGCCTGGGTCGCGCGCCTCGCGCTGCTTGGCGTCGGCACCATCCAGTTGCGCGCCAAGGACCTCAGCGACGGCGAGGCGCTGCAGATCGTCACCGACGCGCTCGATGTCATCAAGGGCACCAACGCGAAGCTCGTCGTGAACGATTATTGGCGCGCGGCGATCGTGGCGGGCGCCAAGCACCTGCATCTCGGCCAGGAAGATCTCGCCGACGCCGATCTCGGCGCGATCCGCGAGGCGGGACTGACGCTCGGCATTTCCACGCATGACGACGAAGAGCTTGCAACCGCGCTCGCCGCCAGGCCCGACTACGTCGCGCTCGGTCCGATCTTCCCGACCACGCTGAAATCGATGCGCTTCGCGCCGCAGGGCATTCCGAAGATCACGGAATGGAAGAAGCGCGTCGGCGCCATTCCGCTGGTCGCGATCGGCGGCATCAAGTTCGAGCAGGCCGCCGAGATTTTCGCCGCCGGCGCCGATTCCATCGCCGTGGTTTCCGACGTCACCCAGAACGCCGACCCCGATGCACGGGTGCGGCAGTGGCTCGGCGCGAGCGCGAAGGCCGCATGAGATGCGCACAACTCTCCACCACCGTCATTGCGAGCGAAGCGAAGCAATCCATTGGCACCGCAGGGGTGGTGGCAATGGATTGCTTCGTCGCTTCAGCTCCTCGCAATGACGAGACCAGACAACAATATTCAAACGGAGGACACGCCATGAACATCCGCT
The DNA here is from genome assembly GCA_963831505.1 of uncultured Alphaproteobacteria bacterium. GTDB lineage: Bacteria > Pseudomonadota > Alphaproteobacteria > Rhizobiales > Xanthobacteraceae > Bradyrhizobium. Next base: position 38,556 of record CAWHQY010000020.1, read on the forward strand.
CCAATCCCGACACGACCCTTCCCGCCGTGACGACGGGGCCGCTGCCCTCCTCGCGCAAGATCTTTTCCACCCCGGACGCCGCGGCGGACGTGAAGGTGCCGCTCCGCGAGATCATGCTCTCGGAAGGCGCGGGCGAGCCGAACCTGACGGTCTATGACACCTCCGGCCCCTACACCGATCCGGACGTCGTGATCGACGTCAATGCCGGCCTGTCGCGCAACCGTCTCGCCTGGGTCAGGGAGCGCGGCGGCGTCGAGGAATATGAGGGCCGCAGCATCAAGCCGGAAGACAACGGCAATGTCGGCGCGTCGCACGCCGCAAAAGCCTTCATTGCGCATCACAGGCCGCTGCGCGGGCTGGACGGCCACAGGATCACGCAGCTCGAATTTGCCCGCGCCGGCATCATCACCAAGGAAATGATCTATGTCGCCGAGCGCGAGAATCTCGGCCGCAAGATCAAGCTCGAGCGCGCGGAGGCAGCGCTCGCCGACGGCGAAAGTTTTGGCGCGGAGGTCCCCGCCTTCATCACGCCGGAATTCGTCCGCAGCGAAATCGCGCGCGGACGCGCCATCATCCCCTCCAACATCAACCACGCCGAACTCGAGCCGATGATCATCGGTCGCAATTTCCTCACCAAGATCAACGCCAATATCGGCAACTCGGCGGTGACCTCGTCGGTCGAGGAGGAAGTCGACAAGATGGTGTGGGCGATCCGCTGGGGTGCCGACACCGTGATGGACCTCTCGACGGGGCGCAACATCCACACCACCCGCGAATGGATCCTGCGCAACTCGCCGGTGCCGATCGGCACCGTCCCCATTTATCAGGCGCTGGAGAAGTGCGAAGGCGACCCGGTGAAGCTGACCTGGGAATTGTACAAGGACACGCTGATCGAGCAGTGCGAGCAGGGCGTCGACTATTTCACCATCCACGCCGGCGTGCGCCTGCCCTACATCCACCTCACCGCCAACCGCGTCACCGGCATAGTTTCTCGTGGTGGTTCCATTATGGCGAAGTGGTGCCTCGCGCATCACAAGGAGAGTTTTCTGTACACGCATTTCGAGGAGATCTGCGACCTCATGCGCAAGTATGACGTCTCATTCTCGCTCGGCGACGGGTTGCGTCCGGGCTCGATCGCGGATGCCAACGACCGCGCGCAGTTTGCGGAGCTGGAGACGCTCGGCGAGCTCACCAAGATCGCGTGGGACAAGGGCTGCCAGGTCATGATCGAAGGGCCGGGCCATGTGCCGATGCACAAGATCAAGATCAACATGGACAAGCAGCTCAAGGAGTGCGGCGAGGCGCCATTCTATACGCTGGGCCCGCTGACGACCGACATCGCGCCGGGCTATGACCATATCACGTCAGGCATCGGCGCGGCCATGATCGGCTGGTTCGGCTGCGCCATGCTCTGCTACGTCACGCCGAAGGAGCATCTGGGTCTCCCCGACCGCAACGACGTCAAGGTCGGCGTCATCACCTACAAGATCGCGGCCCACGCCAGCGATCTCGCCAAGGGCCACCCCGCCGCGCAGCTTCGCGACGACGCGCTATCCCGCGCCCGCTTCGACTTCCGCTGGGAGGACCAGTTCAACCTCGGCCTCGATCCCGACACCGCGAAGAACTTCCACGACGAGACCCTGCCGAAGGAAGCCCACAAGGTCGCGCATTTCTGCTCGATGTGCGGCCCAAAGTTCTGCTCGATGAAGATCACCCAGGACGTGCGGGATTACGCGGCGACGCTGAACGATCCGACATTCAATCGGCATGTCGATGAGCGGCACAATCGAGGACGGCATGGCGCAGATGAGCGCCAAGTTCAAGGAGATGGGCGGACAGGTGTATCTGGATGCGGAGAAGGTGAAGGAGAGCAATCGGGTGTTGTGAGCGCTGCGCACTCACCTAAACCGCAATGACCGACAATCTGACCGGTGTCTGGGACGGCACCTTTGTTCAGCCGCAAGTTGGAATGGTCACGTTTCTGGCGACGCTTATCGAGTCCGGCGGAGCGCTCGGCGGAAACGTGAGCGAACCCTGCATCATGCCCGGTTGCCCATTGAGCACCCACAACGCTTCGATTGCGGGTCATCGATCCGGCAGCGCGGTCTCGTTCGTCAAACGTTACGAGCCACCCGGCTACGGCTATAACACGGTCTCTTATGAAGGCCGTGTCAATGCTGAGGCGACGGAAATCGATGGGCGCTGGAGGCTGCCAGGCACTACGCTCTCGGGAACATTTCTGATGGTCCGCTCGACCAAGCCTGCACAATCGATCGCAAATGCAAATGAAGAACGGACCAAGGAGCCCGCGCGTTAGCAAGCGTAGCCCGGATGAGCGGACCGACATCACCCGCGGCGTCCGCGCGCTCGCCAGCTCTCACCTGCCGGGATAGTCTTCCCGATCAGGCGCGCGGTCGACGGCAATCATCGGGAGATTGAACATGACCCCAGGCGAGACCTTCATCCTTCGGGCCGCGCTCGACGGGCGGAAGTCCATCTACCGCGACATCGAAATCGAATCCTCAAAGTCGCTCTACCGGCTGGCCGAAGCCATAACGAACGCCTTCGACTTCGATTTCGATCATGCGTTCGGCTTCTACAGCGGGCTGACCCCCGCCAAGCTGACGCGCATCGATCCGCGATACGAGCTGTTCGCCGACATGGGCGAGGCCGATCCCGGCGTCTTCAGCGTCAAAAAGACCAAAATCTCGCAGGCATTTCCCGCGATCGGTCACGCGCTGCTTTTCCTGTTCGACTATGGCGACGAGTGGCGCTTCCGTGTCAGCCTGAAGGAAACGGGCACGAAACAGCCGAAGGTGCGATACCCGCGCGTTGTCACGATCCGCGGCAACGCGCCGCCGCAATATCCCGATCCCGATGAGGACATCGACGACGGCGGCGAACGCTACGGGGTCAATCTCCTGACCGGCGAAGTGATCAAGTTTGGCAAGCGATGACGGCATCGCATCCCACAGAACGCCGACGACACCTCACGTCTTGAACATGGTCTCGAACAATTGCTTCGCCCGATCCAGGCCCTCCTGCGTGAAGGCCACTGATTTCACCTTGCCGACGGGGTCGTGGATCATCCCCTTGTCGTGCAGGCGGCCAAGGACGTCCCAATCAAAGCCTTTCCATGCCCTGTAACCGTCGTGCAGGGTGAGATACAGCAGCGCCAGTGCAGTGTCGTCGATCTTGTCGGTGTTGAGGGGCATCGCAAGGCTCCCGGTCGATCAGTCTTGCGGCAATCGTATTCGGGATCGAAGCGTGTGCAATCGCTTTTGCGCGCTGCTGGCTGCTTCGCTTCGCCCGCAAGTCAAATCCGGATACCACGGCTGCGACAAAACAACCCGACGGGCAAATCACCAAAAGTCTGTCCATCCCTTTGCGCAAAAATATTCCGCTTCCGTCGTCGGGCAAATCAGTGATCTCAATCCGCCCGTCCCGCCCGACAAGAGGGGCGTTGCGCACGTCACGAAGCGCGCGGTGGGATGCGGTGGACGCGAAGACGGCGGCGACGAACGCCTGAACTCGCGGACGGCGAAGTCGTGTGGTCCTGGCGCCCCGATGCTGGCGTCAAGCTTTCGGGAAGCATTCTTCCCGGGGTGAAGGTGGCAAGAAAGCCCGGTCGCCTGGGAGAGCGCGAAGTAAGCCGTAAAACCACTGCGCAGGGAAAGCCGGCGTTGCTCCGGTTCACCTGTGGTCCTACCCCCGTGCTTTTTGTTGCACGGGGCCCACGGGTGCAATCGGCACCCGGCTTTCCCTGCGCCCTCTCCCCACGAGAGGGACGAAATTCATGCAAGGCTCGGGCATGTCGTGCCGCGAGGATGCTGGCGTGTGTCCTCATCGCTGTTTGACAATTGAATCAGATGCTCCGGCTCGTCATTGCGAGCGAAGCGAAGCAATCCATGTCGCCGCTTGCTGAGACATGGATTGCTTCGTCGCTGCCGCTCCTCGCAATGACGCTGGAAGGTCGGCATCGGGATGCCCGGTCTCAAGACACCATCTTCTTCAACAGCGGCTGATCCTGTATCACCTCGGGATCGCATTCCGCGTCCCATGGAAATTGCCGGTTGTCATCCTGCCAGATCACCTGGAGGCAGGGAAACACGGTCGGACACTTCTCGTAGAACCACAGCGCCCTGCCCAGATATCTGGGAAAGACCATCAAGGGCACCTTCCAGAAGCAAACCTTTTAGTCATTCGCCACGATGTCGTCGGCGATATCGCCATCGGCAAATTTTCGGCCGGCGGCCACGTGGTCGCGGATCTCGTTGATGATCGCGCTCGCCTTGTTGAGGCCGAACATGATGAGCTCGGGGTGATCGTAGTTGGCGAACAGGCCGATCGAATAGGTGAAAGGCGGCTCTTTCACATTCCCACCCCACGGAATGGAGAGGTTCGAGCATCCGAATTCGCGGACGTGACGAAGCGTATCCGCCTCGCCCTTGTTCTCGGGTATGGGCCATTTGAACTCGTGGTGCATTCGTCACCCCCTTGACGAAATTGGTGGGCATGGCGCTCGCGCGCCTTTACCCACCCTACCATCTCTACCGCATCGTGATGGCGAGGCCGCTCAGATCGGCGTTCGTCATCAGGCCGACCTAGCTGCCGGCCAATTCCAGCACCGCACCCTTCTGGTTGGTGAGCGCGATGGCACGCGCGCCGTGGCCGACGGCGCTCCGGCCGACAGCCTCGACAAACCCTCGCTTCGTGACTATCCTTGTTTCATGAACATCATTCGCCGCACGCTGGATATCGACACCGACACCGATGCGCGCCTGCGCCAAATGGCCGATGAGCGCGGGCAGGATGTAGCTGCGGTGCTCGCAGAAGCCGTGGCGCTCCTCGATTCCGTGGTCGACATCGCCGGACCTGACATCGGCGAGGATCGCCGGCGGCTGGATGCTTTCAGGCGGACGCGCGCCGCCGTTCCGCTCGACCAAGTGAAAACCTGGGTAGCAAGCTGGGGCTCGGCGAACGAATTGCCGCGCCCGGCGCCACGCAAGATCGGATGATTCTGCTTTCTCCCGATGCCGTCGACGACATCGAGCGATTGCGAAGCTTTCTCGATCAGAAGAATCCCGATGCCGCGCGACGGGCACTGGCATTGATCTGGAGCGCGATCGACCGATTGCAGGAATTTCCCGATCTCGGCATGCCGACCGCAGACGCGGATATCCGCCCAAATCGTGATCCGGTTTGGTGCTTCCGGGTATATCGTTCGGTACGCCTCGCTGCGCGAGGACGGAAACATCCTGATTACGCGAATTTGGCATGGCCGCGAGGCGCGGACCTGACGCCCCGCCTGCGAGCCTCCGCTACCGCATCGTGATTGCGAGCCCGCTGAGATCCGCGTTCGCCATCAGGCCGACCTGGCTGCCGGCCAATTCCAGCACCGCGCCCTTCTGGTTGGTGAGCACGATGGCGCGGGCGCCGCGGCCGACCGCGAGGCCGGCGCCGGCCGCACCGTAGACGCCGGCGACGTCCGAGGGGCGCCAGATGTTGCTGACGCGGCCGCGCAGGATGGTCTTGGAGCCGCCGAACACCAGGCCGTAGTCGATGCCGCCGGTCGACAGCCCGTAGGTGCGGCCGTGGAAATGCAGCACGCCGGAGCCGCCCGAGCCGCCGATGATCCAGCCGCCCTTGTAGATCACGAGCGAGACATAGCCCTCGTCGGCGCGGGCCGACGACAGGCCGGCGAAGGCGATGAGCGCGACCAGCGCGGCGCGGAGGGCGGAGGACATCTTCATGGTGGAAACTCCCTGAATATTGCGAGCCAATCGAATCGGATGCGGCCAATCCAGCCGATCACCTCAGCGTGAGACATGTTGGCAAGTCGCGGCGGTTTGAGGGCAGGCCCGGGCTCATTTTGCGCCGCCCTTCGATCCGCGTCACTGCTTCAGCGAAATCGCAAGCCCGCTGAGGTCCGCGTTCGCCATCAGCCCGAGCTGCTTGCCGCTCAATTCCAGGATCGCGCCGTTCGGGTTGGTCAGCACGATGCCGCGCACGCCGGCGCCGAAGGTCACGCCCACGCCCGCCGCGGCATAGACGCCGTTGATATCCGTCGCATGGCGGATGTTCCTGACCCGGCCCTGCAGCGTGGTCTGGGAGCCGCCAAAAACGAGGCCACCGTCAAGCCCGCCGGCCGTGAGCGCGTAGGTCTGGTCGTGGAAGGTGAGGACACCTTTTCCGGCGGAACCGCCGACGAACCAGCCCGCCTTGAAGATGACGAGCGTCACTTGCCCCTCGTCGGCGCGGGCGGCGGACGAGCCGGCGAACAGCGCCAGCGCGACGAGCGCGGCGCGGGCGGCGGATGACAATCTCATGGGGCGTTCTCCGGATGGTGCGAGCGGCGGAATCGAATCGTTCAAGCCAATGTAGCGGATGGGCCGCCCGATGTCCGCAAAGCGCGCGTGAATGGGGCGGTTCAGCCGCCTGAGACATGTTGCGCGACGCCGGGGTTTGAAGGCAAGCTGGCGCGGCCCCATTTCCGTTCAACCCGTCATTTTTGGTGACCCATGCCGATCAAGCATTTCCCGCCGCCGCCGGGCGTCAAGGCCCCGCCACTTTCCTTTGCCGCCCGCACCGGCGACCTGCTCTACATCTCCGGCATTCCCGGCTTCGACGAAAATCGCGCCCTGCCCGACAGCTTCGAGGCGCAGTTCAGGAATGTCGTCACCAACATCAAGCGCGTGCTGGACGAGGCCGGCGGGACTTTTCGCGATCTCGTCAAGGTCAACGTGCTGCTGACGCGCGCCTCCGACGTCGCGGCGATGAACGCGCTCTATGCCGGCGCCTTCGGCCCCGCGCCCTATCCCGCCCGCACCACCTGCGTGGTGGTGGCGCTGCCCGACCCGAAGATGCTGATCGAGATCGAGGCGGTGGCGGAGCTCTCGGGGCGCTAACCTGGCGCTCGGCCTTTTTTCTTGTGGCGCCACGCCGGAGATCGCGATCATGCTGACGCTTTATTCCTATCCCTCGCTGTTCGGCGTCGCCGACAACAATGGCTACGGCCTGAAGGTGTATGCCTTCCTCAAGCTCGCCGGCGTGCCGTTCCGCCACGAGCACATCTTCGATGCGTCGAAGGCGCCGCGCGGGCAATTGCCTTACATCGTCGACGGCGATGATACGGTCGGCGACAGCGAGACCATCCTTGGGTTTGTCACCGAAAAATACCGGCTCACCATCGACGCCGCGCTGACGCCGGCGCAGCGCACGACGAGCCTCCTGGTCACGCGCATGCTGGACGACCTCTATTGGGTGATGTCCTATTCGCGCTGGCAGGACGAGCGCTACTGGCACCTGTTCCGCGATGCGCTCAAGCGCGAACATCCGCAACTGACCGACGACGGCCTGATGAAGGCGAAGGAGTTCAACGCGCAGCGCTATTACTACCAGGGCATCGGCCGCTACGAGCCGGATGCGGCGATGGCGCGCGGCCTCGCCGATCTCGCGGCGATCGCGAGCCTGATCCCGGCGCAGGGCTATGTCCATGGCGACAAGCCGACCGCCGTCGATGCCGGCATCTACGGCTTCATCGCCAACATCTATTTCTACGAGATCGACACGCCGCTGAAGCAGTTCGTGGTCGCGCACGACAATCTCGTCCGGCATTGCCGCGCCATCCACGCGGCGGTCAGTGTGTAGGGTAGGCAAAGGCGCGCTTGCGCCGTGCCCACCATGATCTTGCACAACTGCCATATGGTGGGCGCGCTATCGCTTTGCCCACCCTACGCGCTACAATGACGTTCAACGAAGAAACCAAACACAAAGGAAACGCCATGGCACTTCTCAGGGATCACATCGCCGTCGTCACGGGAGCGGCGTCCGGCATCGGCCGCGCCATTGCGGCGGGCTATGCGCGCGAGGGCGCGCGCGTGGTGCTGCTCGATATCAACGAGCAGGCGGCCGCGGAGACCGCCAGGGAAATCCGCGACGCCGGCGGCAAGGCGGACAGTTTCAGGCTCGATGTCACCAAACGCGAGGAATGCCTTGCGGTGGCCAAGGAGATCGCCGCCAAGGTTGGCCAGGTCTCGATCCTCTGCAACAATGCCGGCATCAACCGCCGCAACGCCTTCACCGCCGATCCCGCTGCCGTCCTCAAGGACTGGCAGGACATCATGGCGATCAACCTGAACGGCGTGTTCAACGTCACCCATGCCTTCCTCGAGCCGCTGATGGCCTCGAAGGGCCGCATCGTCAATATCGGCTCGATCCAGTCCTTTGTGCATGTACGCACGCCCAATTCGCCGGCCTACACCACCTCCAAGCACGGCGTGCTCGGCTTCACCAAGGCGCTCGCCGCCGAGCTCGGCAAGCACGGTGTGCGCGTAAACGCCATCGGCCCCGGCCTGATCGAAACTCCCTTGAACGAACAGGTGCGCGCCAACAATCCGGAGCTGGTGAAGATCTTCCTCGACCACACCCCGCTCGGCCGCGCCGGCAAGCCGGAAGACATCGTCGGCCCCGCGGTGTTCCTCGCCTCCGATCTCGCGTCATATGTGACCGGGTCGATCGTGATGGCCGACGGCGGCTACCGGTCGATCTGAAGCGATGTCCAACGCGCCGCATTACAACATCGACGTTCCCGCCTTCTGGGCCGATCCCTATCCCGATCTCGCGCGGATGCGCAAGGAGGCGCCGATCGCCTTCGTGCCGCAGCTCGGCTCGACCGTCTTCACCCGCCGCGGCGACATCTACACCCAGGAAAAACGCATCGACGTGTTTTCCTCGCACCAGCCGGGCGGGCTGATGAACGTGCTGATGGGCCACAACATGATGCGCAAGGACGGCGAGGCGCACATGGCCGAGCGCGCGCAGATGTTTCCGGCGGTGTCGCCGCGCGTGGTGAAGGCGACCTGGCTCGCAAAATTCCAGGCCCATGCCGACCGGATCCTGGATGAGCTGGCACCGACGCGCCGCGCCGACCTCGTGAAAGCGTTCGCGCTGCCGCTGTCGGCCGAATGCCTGAAAGACATCACCGGCCTCACCAACATGCGCACTCAGGACATGGACGCCTGGTCGCAGGCGATGATCGACGGCATCGCCAACTACACCGGCAACAAGGAGGTCGAGGCGCGCTGCAACGCCGCCACCGCCGGCATCGATGCCGCGATCGACGACATGATCCCGATCGTCACAAAGCATCCGAACACCTCGATCCTCAGCGTGCTGCTCTCAGCCGGCCAGCAAATCGACAGCATCCGCGCCAACGTCAAGCTTGCGATCTCCGGCGGACAGAACGAGCCGCGCGATGCGATCTCGGGCGCGGTCTGGGCAATGCTGACGCATCCCGCGCAGCTCGCGCTGGTGCGCGAAGGCAGGGCGAAATGGATCGACGTGTTCGAGGAGTATGCGCGCTGGATCGCGCCGATCGGAATGTCGCCGCGGCGCGTGGCGAGGAAATGCTCCTATGGCGGCGTCGACTTCGAGCCGGAGGACCGCATCTTCTTCATGTTCGGCTCGGCCAACCGCGACGAGGCCTGCTTCGCCAATCCCGATATTTTCGACGTCATGCGCGACACGTCGAAGAGCATTGCCTTCGGCGCCGGCCCGCATTATTGCGCCGGCGCCTTCGCCTCGCGCGCGATGGTTGCCGACGTCGCGTTGCCCTCGCTGTTTGCGCGGCTGAAGGGACTGCGGCTCGATCCCGCCGAACCGGTCAGGATCGGCGGCTGGGCGTTTCGCGGCCTGCTCAATTTGCCGGTCGAATGGGACGCGGCGTAAGCGCGTGCGTCATCTTGCCGTTGACGCCCATGACGACGAGGATTGAAGCTCCTCTCCTACCACCACCACGGCATGGAACAGGGATCGGCCAGATTGACGCGGGCCAGCGAACGCAGCGACCAGGCCAGTGCCGGCCACAGCACGCAGAGGAACAGGCCGGTCAGCATTCCGTGCCACTCGCCCGGCGGCAGATAGGGCTCGATCGTAATGCGCAGCCAGATCGTCGCCGCGCATGTCAGCATCAACAGCAACGCGCAATTGAAAAGCCGCAAGAAGCCGATCATGACGCCGCTCCCTTCGCATGGGAAACACGCCGCCGTTCCGGAACGCGACCGCGCGGCAACCGCTTGCGCATGATGCGGTACCAGAGATAACCGCAGGCAGCCCCGAAGATCGACGTCTCGATCACGTTGATGCGGTCGAGCTTTCCGTCCAGCAACAACATGCCGATTGTCCAGGCCAATGCGAAGAACACCGAGTTGAGCTTCAGCCTGGACGAGGGATACATGGCGATTTCCTTGGGGCTGCTCCTCAGCCCGGCAGATGGCGCTTGATCAGCGGCAGCAGCGACCACATCAAGGAGGGCCAGGTCACGACGACGAACAGGTGCCGGATCAACTCATGCCGGTCGCCGGCGGGAATGAGCGGAGTGACGAGGCCGAGCAGCCACACGGTGGAGAGACCGGTGAGCACCATCGCACCGGTCCACACCGTCCAGACATGAAACTTGCTGCGCGCGGCGCGGTAGGCTTCGGCGCCGTCCTTGCGCGGCAGCAGGCGCAACCCCTCGAAGATGAAACGCATCCCCGCGTACCAGCCAAAGCCGAACAGGGCGCTGCCGATCGAGAAGATGATGATGGTGGCGAGGTCGAAGGTTCCGATCCACCAGATCATGCCGCCGCCCCACAGCACGGCGCCGACGAACGCGCTCCATTTGAGCGTTGTGATCGGATTGAGAGTCATGGCGCGGCTCCAATGCTGGCGTCGACACCACCTTGAACGACTGCCACACCCGAACACCGTGAGCCAAGTCACGATGAGGGAAGCCTCAGCCGAACCGCAGCCGCGAGCGCTCGCGCGCCTTCTCTGCCTCGACCTCGCGATCGCGGGAGGGCGCGCTGGTGTGCAGCGAGGTCAGGAGCCGCCGCGCCACCTCCGCCACTTCGTCGACCGCGCGGTTGAAGGCGGCCTCATTGGACTGCGACGGCCGGCTGAAGCCGGACAGCTTTCGCACGAATTGCAGCGCGGAAGCGCGGATCTCGTCCTCGGTCGCGGGGGGCTCGAAATTGAACAGCGTCTTGATGTTGCGGCACATTTTCAACTCTCTCCCCGGCGCGGTTTGCAGCCCTACGAAGGAACGATCCACGGAGCCAAAATCCTACATCGGTTGGCCAAATTGCCATAGAATGGGGGCTGGGGTCACTTTCTACGCGGGTTCCCGATGAGCCATGTCACCTACAAGATCGTCGAGCACGACGGCGGCTGGGCCTATACCGTCGACGGCGTGTTCTCGGAAACGTTTCGAAGCCATGCCGCGGCGCTCGCCACCGCCAAGCGCGTCGCTGCCGAGCAGCGCACGCCCGGCCGGACCGAGGTGATCCAGTACGAGACCCCGGACGGCAAGTGGCACACCGAGACCGCCTCTGGAAGCGATCGCCCGGAGACGGATGTCGAGGACACGCGTTGATGCATGATCCGGAAAAGCGTGAAGCGATTTTCCGATAAAGATCATGCCCAAATCCTAAATTCATCGCGCTTTAGAACGGAATCTCCACGCCGAGCCGGCCGAAGAAGGCGCGGCCCTTGCGCGTGAGCCGCAAGGCGCGCGGAATTCTTGTGGACTCAAGACATCGCGTTTCCGTCAGGCGCGTCAGGATCGCGTTGGCAAACGCGCCGGAAAAATGCGGCACGCGCTCCGTCCAGTCGTTGCAGAGCCGGATATGAGGCGAACGTGCCGGATGGAATTCGATCTGCTCTGCCCCGCACCACGCGATGCCCTTTTTCGTCACCTGTCCGTCGCGGCCATTGAGCGTCACCAGCCTGCCGCGCACCAGCGCCTCCGACAGCAGCACGCCGAGCCGGCCGGCAAGGTGGCAATAGCAGGAGCGCGATTGCCGCAGCTCGTGGGCAATGACGTCGCGGCGAGGCAGGCGTGCCTCGGTTTTCGCGGCAAGATTGACCAGGTTTTCGATCAATGCGGCGACATCGTCGTCGGCGATGCGATAATACCGGAACCGGCCCTGCGCCCAGACCGAAAGCACCCTGGCATCGACCAGCTTCTGCAGATGGGCGCTCGCGCTCTGCGGCGACACGCCGGCAATTGCGGCGAGCTCGCCCGCCGGCATCGCCTTGCCGTCGGCGAGCGCGCTGACGATGGCCTCACGCGCGGGATCGCTCAGCGCCTCCGCGACGCGGGAAAACCCCGACTGCACCGCCTGCCTCGTCATCGCGTCTTAAACCTCCGTTACCTGCTCCGATCATAGCCGGCTCCGGCTGCACGTCATTTCAGAATTCGGTGAAACGTCAGGCTGCCTATCTCTGCGATTCTGACGGCCGTTCAACGAACAGAGGGAACAGCCATGACCGGCACCACCACCCGGCAAGACATTGAACGCATCTACCGCGCCTGGGACGACGCGCTCGGCAAGCGCGATCTCGAAGCCTCGCTTTCGCTCTATGCGGACGACGCCTGGATCGAGAGCCCGCTGGTGCAGCATCTGCTGCAGCGGCGCGATGGCTTCGTGCAGGGCAAGGAGAATTTGCGGAAGTTCATCGAAAAGGTATTCGAGACCAATCCGCCGCAGCGCAAGCGCTTCAAGCAGGGCTTCTTCACCGACGGCCACGTGCTGACCTGGGAATATCCGCGCTCCTCGCCGGACGGCGAGCAAATGGACCTCGTGGAGGTGATGGAGATCGAGGACGGCCTGATCAAGCGCCACCGCGTCTATTGGGGCTGGTACGCCCTCAACGTCCTGCGGGACGGCCATCAATAGGAATTCAGCAAGAGGCGCCGCGCATACCCCTCCAGCGATTTCCTCACCCGTGCTAGGCTTGCGCCCAAGCGGCACAAGCCGTACGCGGGAGAGGAAACATGAAGGGCATTTGCGCGGCGCTTTCGGCCGCCTTCACTTGGGTGTCGGTTACGGCAATTTCGGTTACGGCAATGGCGGCTGACTATCCCGCGCCCCGGGAGGGCGACTGGGTCGCGAAGGATTTCAAGTTCCACACCGGCGAGACCATGCCGGAACTGAAGCTACATTACACCACGGTGGGCGAGCCGACCGGTCAGCCGGTGCTGGTGCTGCACGGCTCCGGGGGCTCGGCCGCGAGCATGCTGACGCCGACCTTCGCCGGCGAATTGTTCGGCCCGGGCCAGCCGCTCGATGCGAGCAAATATTACATCGTCATCCCCGACGGCATCGGCCACGGCAAATCGCTGAAGCCGTCCGATGGAATGAAGACGGCATTCCCGCATTACGACTACAACGACATGGTCGATGCGCAGTATCGCCTCGTCACCGAGGGCCTCGGCATCAAGCATCTCAGGCTCGTCATCGGCAATTCGATGGGCGGCATGCACACCTGGATCTGGGGCGTGCGCTATCCGCAGATGATGGACGCGCTGGTGCCGATGGCCTCGCAGCCGACCGCGATGGCGGCGCGCAACTGGATCCTGCGGCGGACCATGATCGAAACCATCCGCAACGATCCCGACTACAATGGCGGCAATTACTTGAGCCAGCCGCGGATGATGAAATACGCGATAGCCGCCTACCGCTTCGCAAGCGCCGGCGGCACGCTGGCCTACCAGATGCTGGCGTCGACCGCGGCCCAGTCCGACAAGATGGTCGACGAGCAGCTCGCGCTGCCGGTCACGGCCGACGCCAACGACTATCTCTATCAGTGGGACGCCTCGCACGATTACGATCCGTCCGCAGGGATGGAGAAGATCGAGGCGGCGCTGCTCGCAATCAACGCGGCCGACGACGAGCGCAACCCGCCGGAGACCGGCGTCACCGCAGCCGCCGTCAGGCGGATCAAGAACGGCAGGATCCATCTGATCCCGGCTAGCCCACAGACGCGCGGCCATCTCACCACGGGAAATGCGAAGTTCTACACCGAGCAGGTGAAGGAGCTGCTGCAGACCGCGCCGCAAAAGACGATGTGAACGGGTAAACGGGGAAGCGCGATGTCCGCGGGCCGTTTTCGCAAGATCGCGCTGTCCCTGCCCGAAGCGATCGAGGGCGCGCATCAGGGCCACGCGGATTTCCGCGTCGGCAAGCGTATTTTCGCGACCCTCGGCTATCCCGATGATGCCTGGGGCATGGTGAAGCTGACGCCCGAACAACAAACCATGCTGGTGGAAGCCGAGCCCGACATCTTCCGCCCGGTTCCGGGCGGATGGGGCAAGGGCGGCAGCACCAATGTGCGGCTTGCGAAAGCCGATCCGGAAACGTTGCGAAGCGCGCTCGCGATGGCGTGGCGCAATGTCGCGCCGAAATCGCTCGTCAAGCCGCAAGAGACCAAGGGCTGAATTCCGCACCGCATCAAACGCCTCGCGCTCAATATTTGAGCATGCATCGGCGTCCCCTCTCGGGCTTAATCGCATCCATCGTTCGAATCGCCACGCCGCCAAAAGAGCGTGCGACAACGATGGTGCGAAGCGCAGGAGGATCGCATGCGAAGGCTCGTGCAAATCTTGTTGCCGGCGATGACGGCCGCGCTCGCCAACGCGGCGCTCGCGTTCGACAACGGACAGTATGACGATATACCAGCCGACATCCGTGCCTGGTTCAGAAACGTATTGGCGCCGAACGGCGTGCCCTGTTGCGACATCTCCGACGGCCACCGCACCGAATATGACGTGCGCGACGGCGCCTATTGGGTGCCGATCGAAGGCGAATGGGTGCTGGTACCCGAACGCGCCGTGCTCCGCAACGTCGGCAATCCGGTGGGACAGGCCGTGGTCTGGTATGTGCACCACCGCGGCGCCATCATCATCAGTTGCTTCGTGCCGGCGGACGCCGTGTAGGTAAGCCGTCATTGCGAGGAGCCAACGGGTCGCGCGAACGCGCGCCCGATGACAGGCTCCGCGACGAAGCAATCCGGCACGGCGTGCGCCGCGAGATGTATTGCTTCGCTTCGCTCGCAATGACGACTGGAATCGCTCCAGCGCCAGATGACGTACAGCATCGCGGGTGATAGTCTGGTTCGCAACAGATCCGGAGAAACTGCCGTGACCGATCTTGCCGCAAGCGATCTCGCCACGATCTATGCCCCGCCGACGCCGCGCGTCGTCGCCAAGGCGCGGCCCTCGATCGACGCGCATTCGAAGAAATTCATCGCCATGTCGCCGTTCTGCGTGCTCGCCACGTCGGGCTCCGACGGCAGCGTTGACGCCTCGCCGCGCGGCGGCAATCCCGGTTTCGTCCATGTCGAAGGACCGAATCAGCTTCTGATGCCGGACCGTTCCGGCAACAATCGCATCGACAGTTGGAAGAACATCGTCGAGGGCAGCGGACGGCTGCAAGTGATCTTCTTCGTGCCCGGCATCGACGAAACCTTGCGCGTCGGCGGCAAGGGAACGCTCAGCGCCGACCCGAAACTGCTCGCCGCGATGGAGGAGTTCGGCAAGCTGCCGCGCGCCGTGCTGCGTATCGAGGTGAGCGAAGCCTATTTTCACTGCGGCAAGGCGCTGATGCGCTCGAACCTGTGGTCGGCCGCGCAGGTGAAACGCGAGAGCTTCCCGAGCATCGCCGAAGTGATCCACGACCAGACCTCGCTCGGCGAGCCCGAGCCGCAGGCCGTGATCGAGGCGCGCTACAAGACGCAGCTGTAGGAAGTAAACTGTCGCCCCGGGACAAGCGAGCGCCGGCGAGCGCGATCCGGGACCCATTGCCACCGATGTGCGTCGTTTGCGATGCTGGAGCCACAGCCCGGCGCGTCAACAAGCGCCTGTGGTTATGGGTCGCTGCTTTCGCAGGGACGACACCGAATGAACGCCCGAGCAATCCGATTTACGGGCGCGTCAGTCTTCCTTCTCGAGCCCGCCGATGTGCTTTTGCGTATAGAGCTCGAGCCCGACGCGCTTGATCAGGTCGAGCTGCGTTTCGAGGAAGTCGATATGGCCTTCCTCGTCCTTCATCAGGCTCTCGAACAGATCGCGCGAGACGTAGTCCTTCACGCCATGGCAGTAGGTCGCGGCCTCCTGGTAGAGATTGCGCGCACTGTGCTCGGCGGCAAGATCGCACTCGATGATCTCTTTCACGTTCTGGCCGATCCGCAAGGGATCGAGCACCTGCATGTTGGGAAAGCCGTCGAGGAACAGAATGCGGTCGGTGAAGCGATCGGCGTGCTGCATCTCCTCGATCGATTCCTTGCGCCAGACCTTGGCCATCTCGAGCAGGCCCCAATTATCGAGAAGCCGGTAGTGCAGCCAGTACTGGTTGATGGCGGTGAGCTCGTGGCGAAGGCCCTTGTTGAGATAATCGATGACCTTGGCGTCGCCCTGCATGATGCACTCCAGCGGTTGGGACCAAATCCGGCCCTCAATCTAATTTAGAACGGTTCTAAGGAAGATTAGACGAGGTAGCAACCCCTGCCGTTGCCACAGAGGGAGCCAGATCATCCGAAGGAGATTCAGGAAGCCGCGAGAGCGAATTCGGTTCCGGCCGGCGGTTCGGCGGCGGCATGGCTGTGCGGGCAGCCGGCATGGCAAGCCCTGGCGCAAGCGCCAAGCGCCTCGTCGATGATGCCCTTGATGGTACGGGCGCAGCGGCCGCATTCGGCGCTGCAACCCAGGCACCCGTAAATCTGCTTGGGGTGACGCGGGAGGCCGTCTGCCGATTTCACGGCGTCGCGGACGTCGTGATCGCTAAGGACGTTGCAGGAACAGACGATCATTAGGGCAGGAAACCTTCCGTGTTGTGAGACTATCGATATTCAAGGCGAAAGCCGGTTGCAAAGGGAAAAGTCGCGTTTTTAAGTGATTCCAAACTGGCTCCGTAAATTCCCGCTAATTCTGGAATCGATCTAAGGACTTGTCTTTGCGATAGATCACATTCGGCGGCCCCGGCTTTCACAAACGAACGGCATTAATCGCCGCCACCGCCGCCTCCATCACCCCGCCGCCGCCTCCACCCCGCCGCCGCCGCTGTCGCTCCCGCCACTGCTGTCCCACCCGCCGCTGTCGGTCGGATTGCCGGAACTGTCGGTCGAAAAGGACGAGAACCAGTTAGCGAAAGCTCCAGCCGCTGCTGTGCTGCCGGAGTTGCTGCTGAAATCGACACCGCCGCCGCTCGTCGACCAGCGTCGACGAGGACGCGGATGCAACAATTTGTCGAGCCATCGGTAAACGACGAGCGACACGACCCCAGGAAAATCAGGAACGGTATCCAAGCGCCATTCATGGGCCCCTCGTCGTCTCGCTTCAGGCTGCGCAAGGATTAGCATGCCGCCTGCCACAATTCGTCGCGGAATGTGGCAACGGCGTTCATTGAGCGTTCAACGGCAATGTGGAACTTTCGCTATAATAGAAGGCTTTTCTTTCGAGGCCTTTTTGAGTTTCGTGACAAGGGGAATACCCATGAAGAAGACACTGATGGCTGTTGTGGCCGTGGCCACGCTGGCGGTTTCGATGGCTTCGCCCGCTTACGCCTGGCGCGGCGGCTGGGGCCCGGGCATTGGCCTCGGCTTGCTCGGCGGCGCCATCATCGGCGGCGCGATCGCCTCCAACCCCTATCCGTACGGCTATTACGGCGGTCCCGGCTATTACGGCCCGGGCTATGTCGGCGGCCCCTACGGACCTTGCTATTGGCAGCGTCAGCGTTACTGGGATGGCTATGGCTGGGCGGCCCGCAACGTGCGGGTTTGCGAGTAATCCGTTCAGCTACATTAAATTTCACATGGCGCCCCGCCAAATCCCGTTTTGCGGGACGCCGTTCATCCAACCGCCTGAAAAGCACCGCTTTTCCAGACGACGTGGTCGCGCCTGTTTACCGGGGATTGACCGTTTTGGCGTTTGCTTCCGCGACGGCCCGTTTGAAGTGAGCGTTGAGAGTTTTCCCGCGTAGCCCGGCGCCCAAACGCGCCATCTCCAGGAGAGAAACCGAAATGAAGAAGACCTTTGCTGCCCTTGTTGCGGTCGCCTCGATCACCGGCTCGCTCAGCGCGACGCCTGCGCACGCACAGCGCGGCGTTGCCGCCGGCGTCGCGGCCGGCCTGATCGGTGGCGCGATCGTCGGCGGCGCCATCGCCTCCAGCCGCCCCGCCTATGGCGGACCGGTCTATTACGAAGGCGCGCCGCCCCCGCCTCCCGGCTGCTACTGGCAGCAACAGCGCTACTGGGATGGCTTCGCCTGGACCTACCATCCGGTTCGCGTTTGCTACTGAGCTAACAGATCGGCGATCGAACAGCGCGACAAGCCCGGCCGGAATTTCCGGCCGGGCTTTTTGTTGGTCTGAATTCCTGGCCCTCAGGCGACGCCGGTTCATCGAGTAGAATTGATCGAGCGCAGCACTTCCTTGCTCGGCCAGCAATCGACCTTGAGGCCGGCCGATTTCTGATAGGCGCCGAGTGCTGCGCGTGTCAGCATGCCGGCCTTGCCGTCGATCTTGTCCTTGTAGAGCCCGATCCGCGTCAGCCCCTGCTGCATCGCCTCGACATCGGCGGTGCGGAGCTGCGTCGACGCCGACCAGGGCGTGGCGAACGGCAGCGGGCTCTTCATGCGGTCTGAGAGATGGCCGACGAACAGCACATAGAGATCGGAAAAATTATATTCCTTGATGACGAAGTAGTTTTTCGTGGTGAGAAAGGCCGGGCCATAAACGCCTTCGGGCTGCAACAGTGACGCCGTCTGCGCCTGCTCCGTCGCGTTGAGCCTTTGTCCGCGCACCGGCACAAAGCCCGCGCGCAACCAGTCGCCGATCGGCTTCGTCACCTCGGGCACGCCCACGGCGCAATCGGCGCTGGCCGGCGCCTCGACCTCATAGGCCCAGCGCAGGCCGCTCTGCCAGCCCTTGTTGACGAGCTGCTGCGCGGCGGAGGCGAGCGCATCCGGCACCGAGTGCCAGATGTCGACCTTGCCGTCGCCGTCGAGGTCGACGCCGTGCTTGTAGTACTCCGACGGCAGGAATTGTGTGAGCCCGGTGGCGCCGGCCCAGGACGAGCGCATGTCCTTGCGCGTCACCACGCGGTCGCCGAGCATCTTCAAGGCAAGCACGAACTCGTCGCGATACTGGTCCTTGCGCCTTCCGACATAGGCCTGCGTCGCCAGCACGCGCACGAGATCATAGGGCAGCGTATAGCGGCCGTAATCGGTCTCGCGGCCCCAGATCGCGAGCACGATGGTGGCAGGCACCTTGAAGCGCGTCTCGATCGTCTCCAGCGCGGGGCGATATTGCTGCATCAGCTTTTGCCCGTGCTCCGCCAGCCGCGCGATGCTCGCCTCCTTGATGTAGTCGGCCGGCACCTGCACGAACTCGGCCTGCGACGGCGCACCTGTCGCGGGCCGGCCGGGCAGGATCAGATCGGGCAGCTTGTAGTCAGGCTCCAGCCCTTTCGTCTCGGCATCGAACGTCGCGCGCGGAACTCCGGCGGCTTCCGCCTCCGGCCAGAGCGATGCGATGAATTTCGTGAAGGCGGCGTCGGCGGCGTGCGCGGGTGAAATGCTCCCCACAATTGCCGCTACCAGAACGGCAAACACTCTCATTTCACCGCCACGATGAAAATCCGGGGAAAGCGGAACAGCACCTTGCCGTCGGCCTGCGGCAGATAGGCGGCCGCGACGCGCGCGGTGTATTCGGCGAGATATTGCTTGCGCTCGGACGTCTCCAGCAGTTCCAGGAACGGCCGCAAGCCGGTGCCCTTGACCCATTCGACGACGGCCATCGCGTCGTCGAGGACGTGGTTATAGATCGTGTGCCAGATCTCGATCCGCGTGCAGAGCGGGCCGAGCGCATCGTAATAGCCGCCCGTCGACGGCAGTTCGTCGCGCACGCGCGCCTTCTCGGCGAGCTGCTTGCTCCAGGGCCCCTGCCGCGCGACCTCACGTATCAGCAGATGGGCGGGCTCTTCCAGGCTGTCGGGAATTTGCACCGCCAGCATGCCGCCCGAGGGAAGCCCGCCCAACAGCCGCTGCAGCTGTTTCAGATGGCCCGGCACCCACTGGAAGATCGCGTTGGCAAACAAAAGGTCGGTGCCGTCGGGCGGCACCCAATGCGCGACATTGGCTTCGATGAAGGTCTGCTGCGGCAACCGCTCGCGCGCCTGCCGCAGCATGTCGGCCGAAGTGTCGATCCCGATGATGGTGGCGCCAGGCCAGCGACTGACCAGGAGTTCGGTCGAATTGCCCGGACCGCAGCCGATGTCGACGATCTTTTGGGGATCGGCGAGCGGGATTTGCGCGAGCAGGTCGCGCGACGGGCGCGTCCGCTCGTCCTCGAACTTGAGATACTGCTCCGCGCTCCAGTCCGCCATTCCGATGCCGTTCTATCGCGTCAGCTTCTTATAATATATGTATTTGCGCCGTGCGGCAAAATGGGATCCCGACTGCATCGTATCGCACCTGGCCTTCAAACGCCGAACAAGAACTCATATTGCATGATGGCCACTTTCTTGTATATATTGAAAATATACAATGATCGACCTCGACCGGATCGCAGGTTTTGATTGGGACGGCGGCAACAGCCGCAAGAGCGCGGATAAGCATGACGTCAGTCAGGCCGAAGCGGAAGGCGTCTTCTTCAACGATCCGCTGATCGTTGTCGAGGATTCAAAGCATAGTGAAACAGAGCCGCGTTTCAATGCGTTGGGAAAAACAGCGCAAAGCCGCCTGCTGCATATCGCTTTCACTCTCCGACAGGATGGAACCCTGATCCGGGTGATATCGGCGCGAGACATGCACCGAAAGGAGAAGAAGGCTCATGAGCAAGCTTAAATCAATTCCCGCCTTCAAGACCGAAGCCGAGGAACGCAAATTCCGGGAAACGCATGACTCCACCGATTACGTCGACTGGAGCAAGGCAGAACGCGTGCGCTTTCCGAACCTCAAGCCTTCGACGACAGCGATTTCAATTCGTCTGCCGCTGGGTTTGCTTGAGCAGATCAAAATCGCCGCCAACAAGCGTGACGTGCCGTATCAGTCGCTGATCAAGATGTGGCTGGCGGAGAAGGTGGGGTAACGGCGTGCGGTCAGTCAAGCGGCGGACGAAAAGCGGAGAAAGGCGCTTAAAAGAAAATTTAACGGAACCTCCTGCAGCCGAATCCGATCTTCAAATCTGAGCCCGTAAGATGTTGCGGTTCCCAGTTGTAGTGAGCGATGAACCTATAGGACAATTCTGCAAAACCACTATCGCTCATGATGCTCCCACTCACCGCGTCAGCTTCTTGTACTTCACCCGGTGCGGGATGATCAAGTCCTGGCCGAGCCGGCGCATCTTGTCCTTCTCGTAATCCTGGAAGTTGCCTTCGAACCATTCGACATGGCTGTCGCCCTCGAAGGCCAGGATATGCGTCGCGATGCGGTCGAGGAACCAGCGGTCGTGGCTGATGATGACGGCGCAGCCGGCGAAATCCTCCAGCGCCTCCTCCAGCGCGCGAAGGGTGTCGACGTCGAGATCGTTGGTGGGCTCGTCGAGCAACAGCACGTTGGCGCCGGACTTGAGCATCTTGGCCAGATGCACGCGGTTGCGTTCGCCGCCCGACAGCGCGCCGACCTTCTTCTGCTGATCGGCGCCCTTGAAGTTGAAGGACGAACAGTAGCCGCGCGAGTTCACTTCCTTCTTGCCGAGCAGGATCAGCTCGTTGCCGCCCGAGATTTCCTCCCACACGGTCTTGCTGCCGTCGAGCGCGTCGCGCGACTGGTCGACATAGCCGAGATGCACGGATTCACCGATGGTGATCGTGCCCTCGTCCGGCGTCTCCTGCTTGGTGATCATCCGGAACAGCGTGGTCTTGCCGGCGCCGTTCGGGCCGATCACGCCGACGATGCCGCCGGGCGGCAATTTGAAGGTCAGATTGTCGATCAGCTCGCGGTCGCCATAGCCTTTGCAGAGGCCCTCGAAGTCGACGACGTTGTTGCCGAGCCGCTCGGCGACGGGAATGATGATCTGCGCGGTCTGGCTCTGCTTCTCGCTCGCCTGCTTGAGCAGCTCTTCGTAGCGCTGATAACGCGCCTTGGACTTGGCCTGGCGCGCCTTGGGCGAGGACGCAATCCATTCCTGCTCGCGGGCCAGCGTCTTCTGATGCGCGGCATCCTCGCGGCCCTCCTGCTCCAGCCGCTTCTGCTTCTGCACAAGCCAGGACGAGTAGTTGCCCTCATAGGGAATGCCGCGGCCGCGGTCGAGCTCGAGGATCCAGCCCGTGACATTGTCGAGGAAGTAGCGGTCGTGGGTCACGATCAGGATCGCGCCGGGATAGTTGCGCAGGTGCCCTTCGAGCCAGGACACGGATTCCGCGTCGAGATGGTTGGTCGGCTCGTCGAGCAGCAGCAGCTCGGGCTGGTCGAGCAAGAGCCGGCACAGCGCGACGCGGCGGCGCTCGCCGCCCGACAGCTTGGTCACGTCGGAGTCATCAGGCGGGCAACGCAGCGCGTCCATGGCCTGGTCGACCTTGCTGTCGAGATCCCAGAGGCCCTGCGCCTCGATCTCGTCCTGCAGCTTGGTCATCTCGTCGGCGGTCTCGTCCGAGTAATTGACGGCGAGCTCGTTGTAGCGGTCGAGGATCGCCTTCTGCTTGGCCACGCCCAGCATGACGTTGTCGCGTACCGATAGCTTCGGATCGAGCTGCGGCTCCTGCTCGAGATAGCCGACACGGGCGCCCTCGGCGACCCAGGCCTCCCCGGAATATTCCTTGTCGAGCCCGGCCATGATCCTGAGCAGCGTCGACTTGCCCGAGCCGTTGACGCCGAGCACGCCGATCTTGGCGTCCGGATAGAAGCTCAGATGGACGTTATCGAGCACTTTTCGGGTCGGGTAGCTCTTGGTCAGACCCTGCATGAAATAGACGAACTGGCGAGCCATCGCGGTCCTTCGAAAACCTGAGGATTTATGGAAATTTTGCTGCGGCTCATGTACCCGCGCAGGCCCCAAAGGGCAACCGCACATGGCCGTTTTCCATCCGTTCACCACGGGTGAATACGGAACGGACACCATGTGTGCGGCAGGTCACGACAATTGAAACCAATTTTTAATAAATAGGACCAAAGCTGGCTTTCGGCGCACCAAAGCGCATCCAGACGGCAAAAGCCGCCACCGAACAGTGAGCTCGCGTCATGGCGACCATGGTTTCAACCACCCTCTCCTCGCCGGCATTTCACCGGTCCGGACAGGCTCGGTCCACCGGTTTCAAGGCCTTCTGGCGCCAGTTCTTCAACCGCGCCTTCGACCCCTACCGGCCGGAACTGTATTACATGCGCGGACCGGGTCCCGCCTGGCGCGCCAAATATGGCGATCAAGCCGGCTTCCGGCTGAAGTCCGACATCTAAGAACGGCCCCCCAACGCGATTTTGAAGCCGCGTCCCTTGCGCGCCAAAGCACGGCGCGCAACCATGGCGACCTCCCAGGACGGCACCTTCGCCGCCGTCATCCTCGCCATGAAAGAAACTTCCGATGACGCGGCCGCGCTGTGCAATCCTCGACGACTATTTCAAGATTTCGCTGACCTCCGCGGACTGGTCCAAGATCAAGGACCAGGTCGACCTGACCGTGTTCGAGAAGCCCTTCAAGTCCGAGGGCGAGGCGGCCTCCGCGCTGGAGGATTTCGAGATCATCCTCGCCATGCGCGAGCGCACGGCATTTCCGAAGACGCTGTTTGCGGCGCTGCCGAAGCTAAAGCTGCTCATCACCTCCGGCATGCGCAATGCCGCGATCGACCTGGAGGCGGCGAAAGCGCACAACGTCGTCGTCTGCGGCACAGCCTTTGCCCGCGATCCCACAGCGCCCTTGACCATGGGTCTGATCCTGGAATTGACCCGCAATATCGGCCGTGAGAGCGCGCGCATGCATGCCGGCGAACCGTGGCAGACCCATCTCGGCATCGAGATCGAGGGACGCACGCTCGGCGTCATCGGCCTCGGCAAGCTCGGCACCAAGGTCTCCAAGCTTGCGCAGGCGTTCGGCATGAACGTGATCGCCTGGAGCCCGAATCTGACGCCGGAGAAGTGCAAGGAAGCGGGCGTCACTTACGCCTCCAAGGAGGAGCTGTTCAAGACCGCCGACGTCGTCACCATCCACGTCGTGCTCGGCCCGCGCTCGCGCGGTCTCGTCGGCCGCGAGGACCTGCTGCGCATGAAGCCCACGGCCTATATCGTCAACACCGCGCGCGGCCCGATCATCGACGAGCAGGCGCTGTTGGAAGTGTTGCAGCAGAAGAAGATCGCGGGCGCCGGCATCGACGTGTTCTCGGTCGAGCCGCTGCCGGTCGATCATCCCTTCCGCAGGCTCGACAACATCGTGATCACGCCGCACCTCGGTTACGCCACCGAGGAGATCTTCCGCGGGCACTACACCCAGATGGTGGAAGGCGTCGACGCCTGGTTCAAGGGCGAGACACCGCGAAGGCTGGCATAAGAAAATCGCAGCCGCCGTCATTGCGAGCGAAGCGAAGCAATCCAAGAGTCAAGAAGCAAGAGTCAAGAAGCAAGTCTGGATTGCTTCGTCGCTTCGCTCCTCGCAATGACGAACGGAACGGACTTAGCGCACCGTCACCGGCGCAGGCAGCGGCGGCACCACGGTCGGCTGCATGCCCGGAGCGGGACCGGCCGAGACTTGCGCCGGCGGAGCCATTGGCGCGGCGGCGGGACCAGCAGCTACCGGCGCGGCCGAAGCGGTCGCGGTTCCCGGCCGCGGACCGCCCGGCATCACGACGACGCGGGTGCCGACCTTCACGCGATCGAACAGATCGGAGACGTCCTCGTTCAGCATGCCGATGCAGCCCGAGGAGACGAACTTGCCGATGGTGGACGGCTGGTTGGTGCCGTGGATGCGGTAGACGGTCGAGCCGAGATACATCGCGCGCGCGCCGAGCGGACTGCCCGGGCCCCCGGCCATGAAGCGCGGCAGGTAGGGCTGGCGCTCGATCATCTCGGTCGGCGGGAACCAGTCCGGCCACTCCGTCTTCTTCGTGATCTTCTGCACGCCGGTCCAGGTGAAACCTTCGCGGCCGACGCGCACGCCGTAGCGGATCGCGCGACCATTGCCGAGCACGTAATAGAGGTAGGTGTTCGGCGTATCGACGACGATCGTGCCCGCGGGCTCCTTGGTGACGAAGGAGACTTCCTGCCGGCGCAGGTTCGGCGACAATTGTGCCGGCGCCGTATCAGGCTGCTCTTCCGGCGGTAGCGAAGCAATCGTCAGCGGCCTGCCGTCGGGAGCTGCGGCCGGCGGCTGCTGGACCGAGCCGGTCACCGCCGTCCCCGGCCCAATCGCTCCGGGTGGACGCAGCGCGTTGGGATCGGCATAGCCTTGGTTTGGATAGCCTTGGTTTGGATAGCCTTGGTTTGGATAGCCTTGGCTCGGATGAGCCTTGGCTCGGATAGCCTTGGTTCGGATAGCCTTGGTTCGGATAGCCTTGGTTCGGATAGCCTTGGTTCGGATAGCCTTGGTTCGGATAGCCTTGCGGCGAACCGGGCGGACGGTCGGCATAGATCACCGGCGGCGGACCGGCTGGACGGCCGTAGCGCGGATCATCGGGCGACATCACCGGGCCATTCGGGACCGCGTTGGCATAGCGCGGATCGTCCGGCGAAAGAATCGGACCGGTCGGCCCCGGCGGCGGCAGGGCGGCCGGATTGGCATCGTCGTCGTCCTCAAGCTGGTCGAAATTAGGCGCGCCGGGGCCGCGGCGATAGTCGCCGGGATAGCCGGGGGGATAGGGCTGGGGCGCAGGCGAATAGGCGCCGGGAGGGGCTGGATAGACCTGCTGGGCGTGGGCGAGCGACAACGATGCCGCGCCAGCCATCACGGCAGCCGAAACCGTCAGAAAGCGAGTGATTGTCATCGTATCTGTATAGTCCCCAAGCAGACACCGGACCGTTAACCGGGGCATGACGGAAGATCGCGGCGCATTCAAGACAAATCAGGCGGCCTGACGTTCCATTTCCGCAAAAAGTGATGTTCCATCAAGGCCGTGGCGGCAATGCCGCAAGCCGTCGAAAAGCAACGTTTCAGACTTTCTGCACCCTCTGCGGCAAGGAAATTTAACAACTCGTGAACAGTGCTTGCGGTATCCTCGAATCAAGCCTGATTCGCGACGTCGAACGCAGCTGATACACCTCCGACAGTAATCACCGCGTTCCCTTTGGCTTTAGGGCCCCGGCAGCAAGCCTGCCGAGGCGGAATCGTACCCAGAAATGCTCCCCGGCTTCCGTTTCCTGCTCGCCGCGATCGCCTTGTCCATCTCCATTCTCGTTTTCGGCCTGGGCGCTGCTGCCCTGCTGCGCGCCGCGCACGAGGAATTCGCCTCCAATTCGTCCTGGCGCGCCGCGCCGGAGCCGCCAATGATGGCGCAATGGAACGAGCCGGCGAAGCCGGTGCTGGCCATGCTGCGGATCGATCCGCCGCAGCCCGCACAGAAGACATCCGAACCTCAGCCCGGCACGGCGCCTGCCTCTGAGACGGCCGCGCTGGCCGCACCGGCCGAGCCGGAGGCCGTGGTTCCACCCGCGCCTGACGCGACGAAGGTCGCTGCGCTGAATACGCAGGACGCGTCGCCGGCGGCCGAGCCGGCCGAGGCGGAAACGATACGAGCGCAAGCGCCGGCCACGAGCGATGCAACGCCCTCGCCTTCCGCCGTCGCGGCCGATCCGCCGGCAGCCGCCGAGGCGACGAAGGTCGCAACAATCGAAGCTGCAAAACCATCGGCGAACGACGCGTCTCAGATCGCAACCCAGCCTGACGTTGCGAAGTCGGACTCGGCCGATACCGAGGTCACAGCGTCCGTGCCCGCCAAGCCGGAGCCGCCTGTCGCAACGACCCCGCCTGCGTTCGACCCGGCCGCAAGCGATCCGGCAGCAGCAAGGATCGCAACCTTAGACGGCCCCGCAGTTAAGATCGAAGACGCGCCATCGAAGAAGGAAGCCGGCGACAAGGCCGAGCGGAGTGCCAAGGCGCAACGGCGAGCCGAGGCACGCGCCAAGGCGCGCCGCAGGGCGGCACTGCGCGCGCGGATCGCGCGGCAACAAGCCTTGGCCCAGCAGCAGGCGGCCAATCCGTTCGCGGCGGCGCCCTTGCCCACCCCGGCGCGTCAAACGACCCCTGCGATTTAACCGAAGCGAACGCGCATCGATCAGGCCGGACCGGTCGCGACCGGCGGCCCGCTCGCCTGTCCCCATTCCGACCATGAGCCGTCATAGAGCGCGGTGTCGGCGACGCCGAGCCGGTAGAGCGCGAGCGTCAGCACGCCGGCGGAGACGCCGGAGCCGCAGCTTGTCACGATCGGCGCATCGAGCTTGACGCCGGCGCCGGTGAAGGCTTTCCGCAAATCATCGAGCGGCTTCATCGCGCCGGTCGCGGCGTCGAACAACTGATTGTAGGGCACGTTGCGGCTGCCGGGGATGTGCCCCGACCGGATGCCGGGCCGCGGCTCCGGCGCGCGGCCCTCGAAGCGCTCGGCGGCACGCGCGTCGATCACCTGCTCGGCCTTGCTTCCGACGTTGGCGACCATTTGCTCCATGCTGCGCACGCGTCTTGGCGTCGTAGCGTCGCCTTGAAGCTTGCGGGCTTTGCTTTGAACTCGCCGCTCTCGACCGGCCGCCCTTCGGCGCGCCACTTCTTCAGGCCGCCGTTGAGCACGCGGACGTTGCTGTGACCATATGAGAGGAACATCCACCAGGCGCGGGGGGCTGCGACCCAGCCGCCGGAGTCATAGACGACGACGGTATCGCCATTGCCGATGCCGAGGTGGCCTACGTCGCGGCCGAATTGCTCGGCGCTCGGAAACATGTGCGGCAGCGGATTGGAATGATCGGAGACAGCATCGACGTCAAAGAAGACAGCCCCCGGAAGATGCGCGGCCAGATAATCGTCCTTCGGCAACGGCAGCACGCCCGGCAGCTTGAAGGTCGCGTCGACGACTTTCACATTGGCATCATTGAGATGCGCCGCGAGCCATTCGGTGGATACGAGGGGGTCGTTGGTGGCGGTCATGACAGCGGTCTCCGGCATCTTCTCAAATCGTCATGGCCGGACTTGATCCGGCCATCCATCTTCTTCTGAAGGGATGGACACGCGGGTCAAGCCCACGTGTGACGAGTTTCAGCCCTTCTTCTTCGGCTCCCATTTCTCCACGGGGCCACCGGCATCGCGCCAGCCGGCGAAACCGCCGCCCATATGCGCGACCGGCTTCAGCCCCATGTCCTGCGCGGTCTTGGCGGCGAGCGCCGAGCGCATGCCGCCCGCGCAATGGAAGATGAATTTCTTGTCCTGCTGGAAGATCGGCTTGGCATAGGGGCTTTGCGGGTCGATCCAGAACTCGAGCATGCCGCGGGTGCAGGAGAAGGCGCCGGGAATTTTTCCCTCGCGCTCGATCTCCCGGGGATCGCGGATGTCGACGATCACGATGCCGTCGTCGGAGGCGAGCTTGATCGCATCCGACGCGCTGATGGTCTCGATCTCGGCATTGGCCTCGTCGATCAGCGCCTTGATGCCGCGATGGATGGTCTGGGGCATGGGCTCTCCCTCGTTCTTTTCTTGAACGTCATTCCGGGATGGTCCGAAGGACCAGACCCGGAATCTCGAGATCCCGGGTTCGATGCTGGCGCATCGCCCCGGAATGACGTTTGTCTGTTACCGCACCAGTTCCTTCATCGCGCCTTCGAGGCCCTCGATCGTGATCGGATACATGCGCTGCGAGAAGATGCGGCGGATGAGGATGGTCGATTCCGAATAGTCCCAGTGCTTCTGCGCCACCGGATTGAGCCACACCGCGTGCGGATAGGTGCGCACGATGCGGTCGAGCCAGACCGAACCCGCCTCTTCATTGACATGCTCGACCGAGCCGCCCGGCACCATGACCTCGTAAGGGCTCATCGAGGCGTCGCCGACGAACACCACCTTGTAGTCGTGCGGATATTTGTGCAGCACGTCCCAGGTCGGCGTGCGGTCGGTGAAGCGCCGCCTGTTCTGCTTCCAGACGCCTTCATAGAGGCAGTTGTGGAAGTAGAAATATTCCATGTGCTTGAATTCGGTCTTCGCGGCCGAGAACAATTCCTCGACCTGCGCGATATGGGAATCCATGGACCCGCCGATGTCGAAGAAGACCAATACCTTGACCGCGTTGCGCCGCTCGGGACGCATGATCACGTCGAGATAGCCGTGGTTCGCGGTCTCCCTGATCGTGGAGTCGAGGTCGAGCTCGTCCGGTGCGCCGGTGCGCGCGAATTTGCGCAAGCGGCGCAGCGCGATCTTGATGTTGCGGATGCCGAGCTCGACATTGCCGTCGAGATCCTTGAACTCGCGGCGGTCCCATACCTTCACCGCGCGGTTGTTGCGGTTCTTCTCCTGGCCGATGCGCACGCCTTCCGGATTATAGCCGTGCGCGCCGAACGGCGAGGTGCCGGCGGTGCCGATCCACTTGCTGCCGCCCTGGTGGCGGCCCTTCTGTTCTTCCAGGCGCTTGCGCAGCGTCTCCATGAGCTTGTCCCAGCCCATGGCCTCGATCTGCTTCTTCTCTTCCTCGGTGAGATATTTTTCCGCGAGCTTCTTCAGCCACTCCTCGGGGATCTCCGCCTTGTCCATGGCGTCGAGCAAGTTCTCGAGCCCCTTGAACACGGTGCCGAAGACGCGGTCGAACTTGTCGAGATTGCGCTCGTCCTTCACCAGCGCCGCGCGCGACAGATAGTAGAAATTCTCCACCGTCTGCTCGGCGAGGTCGGCGTCGAGCGCCTCCATCAACGTCAAATATTCGCGCAGGGTCACGGGAACCTGGGCGTCGCGCAATGAAGTGAAAAATTGCAGGAACATGGTTACTTAAATCGCCCGCCTGACCGGGGCCGTCAAGGGCCCCGAAAGGCCCTCGCCCACTCCAGGTTCACTCCAAGGTCCACCCCCGGTCAACTGCCGGCCAACGGTCCTGACGGCCATTCACTTCCACTTAACCTCCCCCTCCGGGCCACCTCAACCCCACGGTAAGTTTGGCCGTTCTATTGGGTAGGGCTGAAGTTACCAGCACGGGGGCAAATTGCCCTATTCGGGGATCAGATCGAGCAGACCCTACGCCGCCATTGCCACCGTCACCCTGGTGGTGGCGGTGATGAGCGCATGCGTGCTCGGCCTCGCCTTCTGGAAGGCGGTAGATTCGCGCAACGCCGCCCTGGCCCAGGGACAGCGGGATATCCGCAACCTCGCACACTCCCTTTCGGAGCAGGCGTCGCGATCGATCCAGGCCACGGACATCGCCATGAGCGGCATCGTCGATCTCCTGAAATACCAGCGGCCACGGCGGGATCATCTCGACCCGTACCTGCGCAGCACCGTCAGGGCGCTGCCGCAGCTCAGCGAGATCGGCGTGTTCGATGCCAGCGGCGCATGGATCCATTCCTCGCGCGACGAGCTGCCGGACCGCAACAATTCGGATCGAAGCTATTTCACCTACCATCGCGATTCGGCCGATCCGGGATTGCGGGTCAGCGATCCGCTGGTATCGCGGACCACCGGCCGGCGGACCATCGTGCTCTCGAGACGCATCTCCACCCTCGATGGCAGCTTCGGCGGCGTGGTGATCGCAACCATCGACAGCGAGTCCTTCGATAATTTCTACAATTTCTTCAAGTTCGGACCGCATGCCAGCATCACGCTGATGCGCAACGACGGCATCGTTCTCGCGCGCTGGCCGGCGTCAAGCCGGTCGAACGCATACACTCCGTTCAAGGCCAAGATCGAGTTGGAGGCGTCCGGCTATTTCAGGGCAAAGTCGCCAATCGACGGCTTCCAGAAATACTACGGCTTCGAGCACACCACGCAATACCCGCTCGTCGTGCTCGTGGCGCTGACGGAAGACCAATTGCTGGCGGAATGGCGCCAGGACATCCGTCGTGACGTGATCGTCGCGGCGGTGCTCATGTGCAGCGTGATCCTGCTCGCGGTTCTGCTCTCGATGCAATTCCGGGCGCGGTTACGGGTCGAACGCGAGTTGCGCGAACGCGAAGCCCATTACCGCCTGCTCGCCGACAACATTGCCGATGTCGTGATCCTGCTCGGCAAGGATGGCGTCATCCGTTTCGTTTCGCAATCGATCGATCCCGTGCTTGGACTGAAACCCGACAACCTGCTCGGACGACGCTGTCTGGACCTCATCCATCCCGACGATCACGACGCGGTCCGGCAGGCGACCGCCGAATTGACGGATCCGACCGTCACCAGGACCATCGTGTTCAGGACCTGGCGCCGTGACGGTTCGATCGCCTGGATCGAGAGCAATTTCAAGCTTGCCGGCGCCAGCGAAGAACACCTCGAAGTCGAGATCGTGGGCACGCTGCGCGACGTCACCGCGCGCCGGATGATGGAAGACAAGCTCAATGCCCTGAACGCGCGACTTGCGGCGCTTGCGACGATCGACGGACTGACCGGGCTCGCGAACCGTCGAACCTTCGATACCGCCGTGCACCGCGAATTTGCCCATCGCCAAAAGATATCGGTGATCATGCTCGACATCGACAATTTCAAGGGCTTCAACGACAGCTTCGGACATCAGGCCGGTGATCGCTGCCTGCAACAGGTCGCGCAGGCGATCGCCCGCGGTACTCCGAGCGACCCGGCGCTGGCCGCGCGCTATGGCGGCGAGGAATTCGGGATCGTGCTTCCCGACACCGACGAACAGGATGCGCTGCGGATCGCCGAGGCCATCCGGTTGAACGTGCAGGCGCTGGCGATGGAGAACCCTGCATCCGCCAGCGGCCATGTGTCGATCAGCCTCGGCATCGCGACCAGGACGGGCAAGACCGAGAACGAGAGATCGCTGGTCGGCGAGGCCGATCGCGCCCTGTACGAAGCCAAGGACCAGGGGCGCAATTGCAGCGTTGTCGCCTCCCAGCTCGCGCCGGGCGAAACCAGTTCGCCTCCGCTGAGCCCGGAGATTCACGATTCCCACACTCCCCTCGAAGCCGCTCAATAGCGCAAATCCGCGCTAGACCACCGGGCTTTTTCATCTAGAATTGTTCCGACGGAATTTTCCGCCGGGGGCAATTTTCCATGGGTATCATCGCGGCACTCGTGATCGGCGCAGTAGCGGGCTGGCTGGCCGGCCTGGTCGTGCGCGGCGCCGGCTTCGGGCTGATCGGCAATATCGCGATCGGCATTCTCGGCGCGCTGGTCGCGGGCTGGATCCTGCCGCAGCTCGGCGTCGTGCTTGCGGCGGGCACGCTCGGCCAGATCCTGGACGCCACCATCGGCGCGGTGATCATCCTCGTCATCCTGTCCCTGGTCAGGCGCGCCTGACGCATCGCCCCATTCCCGCAACGAAGGCTGTTTTGGCCGATTTTTCCTGCTAAAGGCGGAGCAGAAACGCTGCGCCCGAAAGCCCCAAAGAGGCAAGACTAGATGAAATTTACCGGCACCAAGGACTATGTCGCAACCGACGACCTCAAGGTCGCCGTCAATGCCTCGATCGTGCTCGAGCGACCGCTCCTGATCAAGGGCGAGCCCGGCACCGGCAAGACGGTGCTGGCCGAAGAAGTCGCCAAGGCGATCAAGGCCCCGCTCCTGACCTGGCACATCAAGTCGACCACCAAGGCGCAGCAGGGCCTCTATGAATACGACGCCGTGTCGCGGCTGCGCGACAGCCAGCTCGGCGACGCGCGGGTGTCCGACATCTCCAACTACATCAAGCGCGGCAAGCTCTGGGACGCCTTCACCGCAGAGCAACGCCCCGTGCTGCTGATCGACGAGATCGACAAGGCCGACATCGAATTCCCGAACGACCTGTTGCTCGAGCTCGATCGCATGGAGTTTTTCGTCTACGAGACCGGCGAGAACATCAAGGCGAAGCTGCGCCCGATCGTGATGATCACCTCGAACAACGAGAAGGAATTGCCGGACGCCTTCCTGCGCCGCTGCTTCTTCCACTACATCAAGTTTCCCGACGTCGACACCATGAGCCGCATCGTCGACGTGCATTTCCCTGATATCAAGAAGCGCCTCGTCGAAGAGGCGCTGCGCATCTTCTTCGAGGTGCGCGAGGTGCCGGGCCTGAAGAAGAAGCCGTCGACTTCCGAATTGCTCGACTGGCTGAAGCTGCTGCTCAACGAGGACATCACGCCGGAGATGTTGCGCGAGCGCGACCCGCGCAAGCTGATCCCGCCGCTGCACGGCGCGCTCCTCAAGAACGAGCAGGACGTGCACCTGTTCGAGCGGCTGGCGTTCCTGAGCCGGCGCGAGGTCTGATCAGTTAATCGGCGCCAGGATATTCCGGAGCTGCTCCTTCGGAATCTGCATCAGCCCGGCAAAGGGCTGACTCGAAATCGGCGACCAGGAACAGCGCGCTCGAGATCGAGAGTGCCGCGACCAGCAGCGCGGCGATGACGACCGGCCCTGGCTCGACGAACAGCGAATAGCTTGCAAACACCACCGCGAGCCAGACGATCAGAATCAGAAGGAACGGCGTGAGGATCGCGACGTCGCCATCGGCGAACATCAGAAGCCGTGTCTTCGCGATCTGGTCACTCGCCTCCTCGATGCGACGCTTGAGCGCGCGCTGGGCATCGTTTGCAGGCGACAAGGCCGAGATCGCGCTATTGATCTGCTCGGCCAACGACGCGGCGGTAAAGGCGCTGTCCTGATTGGCCGAGCGCTTCTCGCGCCAGATGCGATCTACTGCCGCCGGAACGGCCTGCCGCATCAAGATACGGGTTTGTGTCGATTCCGGCCCGTATTGCACGAGCAGCTGGTCGGTTTCGACGAGATAGGCGGCGAGCATGCGGAAATGCGCGGCCTGGGTGTCATAAGAATTTTTCGCTGAGGCGATCATCAGGCTGATCAGAACCGCCGAGAGTGTGGCGAGGAAGCCAGCGCCCAGCCGGATCACCTCCTTCGGCCCCGCGCCGAGCTGGGCCGAAGGCAAATGCCGGTGCAGCAACATGCCGATGGCGATGCCGGCCACCAGCGCGACAAAGGAGATCAGGAAGATCCAGCTGGACGTCACAATCGCTCCGCCTCGCGAAGAGCTAACCCGCGAGCCTCACTGCCTCCGGCGCGGTCTTGCCGCGAATCATGTCGCTTGCCTTGTCCGCGATCATCATGGTCGACGCGTTGAGGTTGGCCGAGATCATGCGCGGCATGATCGAGGCGTCGATGACGCGGAGCCCCTGCAGGCCATGCACGCGAAGCTGGTCGTCGACCACCGCCCAATTGCTGTCGGCCGGGCCCATGCGGCAGGTGCAGCCGGGATGGAAGGTGGTGGTGCCGCGCTCGGTCGCGGCGGCGAGGAACTCCTCGTCGCTCTGCACCTTCGGTCCGGGAAAATCCTCGTATTCGTAATACGGCGCGAGCGGCTTCGAATTGAGCAGACGCCGCGCCAGCTTCATGCCGGCGACCACGACGCGGCGGTCGAGCTCGGCGGTGAGATAATTGGTCTGGATGATCGGCGGCGCAAAGGGATCGTTGGAGCGGATGCGGACATAGCCGCGGCTTTCGGGGCGCTGCTGCCAGGACGCCACTGTCATGCCCGGCTGGTCCTCGAGCTGGCCCTGCACGCCCTCCTTGTAGCTCGCCGGCGTGAAGGTGAGCTGCAGATCCGAGCTCTCGGTGGTCTCGCCGGAATGCCAGAAGCAATAGACCATGGTCGGCGACAGCGAGAGCAGGCCGCGCCGCGTCGTCGCCCATTTCAGGGCTTCGACCCAGAGATGCCAGCCCCGGCGAAGCTCGTTGATGGTCCTGATGTTCTTCACCCGCGCGACCGAGCGCGGCGCGTAATGGTCCTGCAAGCCCTCGCCCACGCCGGGCAGCGCATGGCGCACCTCGATGCCGTGCGACTTCAACAGCTCCGGCGAGCCGACGCCGGAGAGCTGCAGAAGCTGGGGCGAGTTATAGGTGCCGCCGCACAGGATCACTTCCTTGCTGGCGCGCAGCTCGACCGGCGTGCCGCCGCGGCCGCCCTTGAGGTAGCGCACGCCGACCGCGCGCTTACCCTCGAAAACGATGCTGGTCGCGTGCGCATGGGTGCGCACGTGGACATTCTGCCGCTTGCGTGCGGGATGCAGGAACGCGGTCGCGGCGCTGACGCGCAGGCCCTTCTGGATGGTGCGCTGGGCGTAGGAGACGCCCTCCTGGATCGCGCCGTTGTAATCGGGGTTGCGCGGAATGCCGAGGCTTATCGCGCCGGCCATGAAGGCCTCGCACAGCGGATCGCGCCAATCCATCGTGGTGACGGTGAGGTTGCCGTCACGGCCGCGGAAGGTATCCTCGCCCTCGCCGACCCGGCGCTCCAGCCGCTTGAAGTAAGGCAGGATGTCCGCATAGCCCCAGGCGCGATTGCCCATCTGCGCCCAGGTATCGAAATCCTGGCGCTGGCCGCGGTTATAGATGTGGCCGTTGATCGAGGATGAGCCGCCGAGCGTCTTGCCGCGCGGCGCATAGATGCTGCGGCCGCCGGTATAGGGGCCGGGCTCCTGCTGGTAGGCCCAGTTGATGCTCTTCATGTGGAAGGTCTTGATGAAGCCCGCCGGCAGATGGATATAGGGATGCCAGTCGCGCGGGCCCGCCTCGAGCACGCAGATCGACGTGCCGGCATCCTCGCTCAGGCGGTTGGCCAGCACACTGCCGGCCGAGCCCGAACCAATGATCACATAATCGAACGTTTCCATCATTCCCTGCTTTTGTTGATTGGCGCGGTTAGTCCCGCGACTTGTCACTGAGCTGGTAGGTCAAATGCGCCTTCACCGTCGGCCACTCCGACGCGATGATGCTGAAGACCACAGTGTCGCGCAGCGTGCCATTGGGCGCAATCTGGTGATTGCGCAAAATACCGTCCTGCCTGGCGCCCAGCCGCTCGATGGCGCGCCGGCTCTGGTGGTTGAAGAAATGCGTGCGGAACTCGACCGCGATGCAGTTGATCGCCTCGAACGCGTGCGCCAGCAGCAGTAATTTGCACTGCGTGTTGAGCGGACTGCGCTGAACCCGCTTCGCATACCAGGTCGAGCCGATCTCGACACGGCGGTTCGGGGCATCGATGTTCATGTAGGTCGTCATGCCCGCGATTTTTCCTGCGGCATCGAATACCGTGAACGGCAGCATCGATCCCGCCTTCTGCAGTCCGAGCCGCCGGTCGATCTCCTTGGTCATGTCCTCCGGCTTCGGCACGAAAGTGTACCAGAGTTTCCAGAGCTCGCCGTCCTTCACGGCCTCGACCAGGCCCGCGTGATGGTCGTGCGACAGCGGCTCGAGCCGCGCATGCTCGCCGCGCAGGGTGACGGGATCAGGCCAGGGCATTGACGTCTCCTGTTCCACTCGTCATTGCGAGGAGCGCAGCGACGAAGCAATCCAGTCTATCATCTTGTGGCGGGATGGATTGCTTCGCTGCGCTCGCAATGACGGCAGTCAGACTTCACTTGTTCAAAAAGTTCAACGGCAGTCCCGGCCGCGACCAGTCCATCGCGATCAGCTCGCCCTTGCCGGACAGCGTGATGTAGGCGGTCTTCAACCCGGATCCGCCGAAGGCGATGTTGGTGGTGACGCGGTCGCCGGTCGGGACCTGCTCGACGAGCGCGCCATCCGGCGCGATCACCGAGATGCATCCCGAGATCAGCGTCGCGACGCAGACGTTGCCGCTGGCCTCGACCGCAAGCGAGTCGAACATCTGGTAGCCGCCGAGGCCCGCGATCGGCTTGCCGCGCTCGCCGCGATAAATCGCGTCGCGCGGCTTGAGCGCGCCGGGCTCGGAGATTTCATAGGCCCACAGCCGCGCCGTCGGCGTCTCCGCGACATAGAAGGTATTTTCGTCCGGCGACAGGCCGATGCCGTTGGCGGGCAGCACGCCGAAGACGACCTCGACGATCTCCTTCATGCCGGGCTTGAGGTAATAGACCGCGCCGACATCCATCTCGCGATGGCGCCGCTTGCCGAGATCGGTGAACCACAGGCCGCCCTGCTTGTCGAACACGAGATCGTTCGGCCCGCGCAAGGAATGCTCGCCGCATTTGTCGACCACGGTCTCGACCCTGCCGCTTTGCAGGTCGACACGCTGGATCGAGCCGCCGCGATAATCATCGGGCTGCGGCCCGGGCATGATCATGTTGCGCGTCGGAATCCAGGTGAAACCGCCATTGTTGCAGACATACATCTTGCCGTCGGGGCCGAGCGCCGCCCCGTTCGGGCCGCCCGGAATCTGCGCCACCGTTTCCTTGCGGCCGTCGGGATAAACCCGCGTCAACCGTTGTCCGCGGATTTCGACCAGCACCACCGAGCCGTCGGGCATAACGACCGGCCCCTCCGGAAACTCGAGACCCGTGGCGAGCACGCGAACATTGGCCATGAAACCTCCCATTCTTTCTTGCCGCTTTGTTCTTGGCTGCAGGCGGAATCACGAAAGGCCCCCGCGCACGCAACAATGACGTTGCCTGCCGTTATGGCAAAGAGGCGGGAGCTTGCCAAGCAATCACATGCGGCCGCAAGGCTGAGTTGCAGCAAGGCCTTTTGGTTTGACGCGTTTTCTTTACGCGAACCGGTACCCACCCCGCATCAAGTGCGGGGCAGGCTTCGCTCGAAAACGCTATGTCTTGATCGGCACCCAGATCTCGAAGCCGCCATTGCCGGTCGCGGGATCGAACTTCTCGTCATAGCGCTCGAAGGTCGGCGCATCTGCCACCTTGTGGCCCGACGACGGCAGCCACTGATTCCAGATGGTGTTGATGGTGCCCCGAATCGTCGAGACGTGGTCGGTATGGGTGAACACCGCATAGCGCTGCTCGGGAATGCGGACACGGCTGAACTCGCGCGGCAGATCGGAGAAGTCGCCGACTTCAACGCCGGCGATGTAATCGAAATTGCCGGCATCGTCGCCGTTGCAGCAGACGCCATAGGCAACCGGCCCGATCCGGCTCGGGAGGTCTTGCATGTATTGATGGAAGCGCTGCCAGAGGCCGGGAATGCCGGCCCCGTTGTCCTGGCTGACGCGCTCGCCGAGGCCAGCGACGAGCATCGCCTTGCTCGTCTCGAAACGCGGGGGTGCGATGTTGTCGAATTCGGAGGAATCCATGCGAAGCGGCTCCTGAAGCTTGAGTTTGTCGAGGCACGACGCGGCGCGAACGGCTTCGGGGGTGAGCCCGAAATGCTCGCGAAACGCGCGGGTGAACGCTTCGTGAGAGCCGTATTCCGCATCCAGCGCGACATGAAGAATGTCGGGCGCACCGGCCGCGAGCGCACGCGCCGCCTCGCTGAGACGGCGCGCACGCACGTAGCGCATCACCGAAAAGCCGGTCGCGGCGGCAAATGCACGCACCAGATGGAAGCGCGAGACGCAAGCGACGTCGGCAATCTCGTCGAGCGTCAGCGGGCCTGCGAGATGGCTTTCGATATACCACAGCGCCTTTTGCGCGGGATTCATGGATCAAGGCCTTCCTTCGAAGCGTGCCTATCATGCACGCATTGCGGAGGTCGCGTTTGACCGTCCTTGCTCTGGCACCGCAACTTCCGCCGCGCGGAAAATAGCGGCAAAGCCCTTGCTGCCAACACCTTCCCAATCGTGCATACTGGACATGCATTCGATCCGACGGCTCGACAAGCTGCCCGAACAAAAAGACCGCAAGAGCCATCGGCCAAGCACGTCAGGGAGGACGCCAGATGCACGACCGTGTCATTGAAGACGCCAAGAAAAATCCGAAGAAGAATCTGAAGAAGATTGCGCTTGCCGCGCTGCTCGCAACCGTCGTCGCCGGAACGGCACAGGCGCAAAAGAAATACGATCCGGGTGCGACCGATACCGAAATCAAGGTCGGCAACATCATGCCCTATTCGGGACCGGCGTCGGCCTATGCGACCATCGGCAAGACCGAAGCCGCCTATTTCAACAAGCTCAATTCCGAAGGTGGCATCAACGGTCGCAAGGTCAACTTCATCTCCTATGACGACGGCTACAGCCCGCCGAAAGCTGTCGAGCAGGCGCGCAAGCTCGTGGAGAGCGACGAGGTGCTGCTGATCTTCAACCCGCTCGGCACGCCCTCGAACAGCGCCATCCACAAATACATGAACGCCAAGAAGGTGCCGCAGCTCTTCGTCTCGACGGGCGCGGCGAAATGGAACGACCCGAAGAATTTCCCCTGGACCATGGGCTGGCAGCCCAACTACCCGACCGAGGCCCGCATCTATGCGGCGTATATCCTCAAGAACTATCCGGGCAAGACCATCGGTGTGCTCTACCAGAACGACGATTTCGGTAAGGACTATGTGACCGGGCTGCGCGAAGGCCTCGGCGACCAGGCCGGCAAGCTGATCCTGATCGAGACGTCCTACGAGACTTCATCGCCGACGGTGGATTCTCAGGTGGTCCAGATGAAAGGCGCCAATCCCGATATCTTCGTCAACATCTCGACGCCAAAATTCGCTGCCCAAGCGATCAAGAAGATCGCAGAGCTGAACTGGCACCCGGTCCATTTCCTCACCAACGTCTCAGGCTCGATTGGCGGCGTGATGAAGCCGGCCGGTTACGAGAACGACCAGGGCATCCTGTCGACCGCTTATCTCAAGGACCCCAAGGATCCCGAATGGAAGAACGATCCAGCCATGAACGAATGGCGCGCGTTCATGACCAAATGGTATCCGGAAGGCGACCAGGATGACGCCGCGACGGTGTTCGCCTATGGCGTCGCCAAGGGGCTCGAGCAGGTCCTGCGGCAATGCGGCGACGATCTCACCCGCGAGAACATCATGAAGCAGGCCGCCAACCTCAACTTCGAGATCGGCATCTACCTGCCGGGCACGAAGATCAAGACGAGCCCGACCGACTTCGCGCCGCTGGAGCAGTTGCAGATGATGCGCTTCAAGGGCGAGAGCTGGGAGCGGTTCGGACCGGTCATGTCGGGCGAGAAGAGCTCGTAGGGTTGAGGACCCGCCCTCCATCATTGCGAGCGCAAGCGAAGCAATCCAGGCTATAGGTCAAGGTCTGGATTGCTTCGTCGCGGTGCTCCTCGCAATGACGCCTCGCTACGGCACGCGGCCAAAAAAGAGAACCAACAATGAAAATCACCGACGTCCGCGCCCACCACCTGCGCATTCCCTATGACGCTGGCCCCGCGAGCTTTCGCCAGGGCGCCGCCGCAATCGCGGCGCTCGACATGGTCGTGGTCGAAGTCACGACCGACGCCGGCGTCACGGGCTGGGGCGATGCCTTTGCTTACGTCAGCCCGCGCACCAACCGCACGGCCGTCGAGGAGATGATCGCGCCGCAGGCGCGCGGTCAGGACGTGCCGGCGGCTGAGAAAATCCCGGCCTTCATGGAGCAGGTGCAGCGCAATCTGCATCTGTTCGGCCGCTACGGCATCACCATGTTTGCGATCTCCGGCCTCGACATCGCGCTGTGGGACCTTGCGGCGAAGATCAAGGGCGTGCCGCTGCATCAGCTGATCGGCGGCGCGAAACGCGCGAAGATCCCCGCCTATGCGAGCCTGCTGAGGATCGGCAAGCCGGACGACATCGCCAGTGAATGCACGGCTGCGCGAAAACGCGGCTATTCCGCGATCAAGCTGCACGAGACCACGACGCCGGCGGTGTTCGCCGCGCGCAAGGCGATCGGCGACGGCGTTCCCCTGATGGTCGACATGAATTGCCCGTTGAGCGGCACCGAGGCGATCGCGTTCGCGCATGCCTGCCGCGACGCGACGCCGATGTTCCTGGAGGAGCCGGTCTGGCCGCCCGAGGATTTCGCGACGCTGGCGGAGGTGCGCCGGAAGGGCGGGCTCGATATCGCCGCCGGCGAGAATGCCTGCACCGAATATCAATTCCGCCAGATGATGAACGCAGGCGCCGTCAGCCACGCGCAGCCTTCGGTGATCAAGGTCGGCGGCGTCACCGAATTCCTGAAAGTCGCCGCGGCAGGCGACGAGCTCGGCGTCAAGATCATCCCGCACTCGCCCTATTACGGCCCCGGCTATCTCGCCACGCTGCATCTGATGTCGGTTCGCAGCGAAGGCTACATCGAAGCCTTCTACATGAAGCGCGCGGCATGCCTGTGGCGCGGCCGTGTCGACACCGATGCCGACGGTAATGTCGCCGTGCCGCAGGGACCGGGGCTCGGCTACGAGCCTGACCTCGACGTGATGGAGCAGTATCGCGTGACGTGACGATCCCGTTTGTGTCGTCGGGATTCTCAGGTGCGCAATTGCGCACCATAATTTGCGCTACGCGCGCCCCGGAATGACGGCTACGCCGTCACTTCGCGCCCTCCTTCGCCGGCGCGGTCGTACCTTTCGCCGGTTCGGTCTTCTTCAAATCATCCGTCATCTGCTTCTGCGCAGCCTGCAGGTCTGCAATCGCTTTCTGCAGCCCTGCCACCGTCACCTTCAGCGCCTCGATCTGTCGATTCGCGGCGTCGAGCTTCTGCTGATGATCCGCCGACAGCTTGCCGATCGTCTTTTGCAGAAAATCGATATTGCTCTGCAAGCAGGACGTGCGGCGGTCCATCGCCTTCTCCACCGTGCAGATTTCAATGCCGGGGACATCCTGCGCCAGAAGCTCCGCCGGTATCGTGGTCAGGAGCAAAAACGCCGGTGCAGCAACAAAAATCCTCAATCTCATCAAATCCTCGCGCGAAGATAGCGACTCACACCAAATTGACCGAGTGCACGAGGGGAGAGATATCACATTGATACCGCATTCAGGCGTTGTGATTTGCAGCGGTGACTGAAGCGGAACTGGCGGGTTTTTTATGAATTGCGGCGTGGGCGCGCCGCGCATAAGGGGATTGACAGATGGCAACACGCGAACGACGACTTTCCGAATTCGATGGGGCGGGAATCCCGCCGACTGGCCAGCCGGTCCAGGTACTTTGTGAAGACCACAGCGGCACGTATCAATTGCCGTTCGTCTGCCACTACGTCGATGGACGGTGGCACAACCACGAGTTCGGCGGCACGCTGGAGGCGACCGTCGTGGGCTGGCGGCTGCCGCGCCATTGAACGGCGCCGCGCTGTATCAAAATGCGACGGCGAATCGCTTTCGCTTAACCTCCGGAACGCGGTGCGAACGAATCGCGCCCGAATCAGCGGCGTGGCAACGTGCTCACCTGTTCACGGCTAGATATCGGCGCCGCCTTCAGGCGGTGCACCATATCCAGCACGAACATGATTCCGCGCAGCCAGCGCCCGACGACAAAGGTTAACTCCTCCGGTGACGACATGGCCTACTTCCACGGAGTGACCGGCGGCACCTTGTCGGTCGCCGGCGGCATGTCGACGGTCTTGAAATCGGCAGGGCTGACGATTTCAAGATATTCCATGTCCGGCGAGTAGTCGTACAGGTAGTGCACGATGCCGGGACGCTGATGCACGACGTCGCCGGCCTGCACCAGCGTCGGCTTGTCTTCGTACATGAAGCGCGCCCAGCCCTTCATCATGATCACGATCTGGAACTCGCAGTCATGGCGGTGCCAGCCGGTGCCGTCCTCGGGCGGACAATCCGGATTGGCTTTCACGAGATGACAGATCACCTGCCCGCCCGTCGCGGACGCAATGCCGAGATCGCGATACAGGAAGAAATCGCGCAAGCCCCCTCCCGTATAGTCGGTATCGCCGGGTTTGACGTGCGAGAATGTTTTGACGACAGCGTGCTGATTCATGACGGCCTCCACCGTTTACGGGTGCGATCGCGTCGTCACGAGGCGTCCAAATTGTCGGCAGCGTCGCATCGTCGCGTTCGCGCTGCATTGTGCTATGCGAAAATCGCGCCAGCAGCGCTGCACTGCGGCGATTGCGCACATCTGGCGTGGAAGGCACGGAAGCGTGCCGATACCAGCGGGATTTCAGGCCAAGGGTCCGGCTGCAGCGGGTCCTCAAGCCCTTCAAACAGGCGCGGCC
The DNA here is from genome assembly GCA_963831505.1 of uncultured Alphaproteobacteria bacterium. Taxonomy (GTDB): domain Bacteria; phylum Pseudomonadota; class Alphaproteobacteria; order Rhizobiales; family Xanthobacteraceae; genus Bradyrhizobium. The sequence goes on from CAWHQY010000020.1 coordinate 81,278, forward strand.
TGCCTAATATTCGACCTCGAGCTCCTCGATCTCGGCGGGCTCTTCCCGCGCTGCCGCGACCCACTCGACCATCTCCGGCATGTTCATGATGGTGTCGGCATAGGTCTTCAGCCGCGGCTCGAGCTTCACGTCATAGGTCATGAAGCGTGTCACGACCGGCGCATACATCGCGTCCGCCATGGTGCGCTCGCCGAACAGGAACGGCCCGCCAGACTCGCCGAGGCATTCGCGCCAGATGGTGCAGACCCGGTCGATGTCGGCCTGCGCGCGCGTCCAGATCTTGAAGCCCGGAAAATGGCCTTTCAGGTTGACCGGCAGCGAGGCACGCAGCGTGGTGAAGCCGGAATGGATTTCCCCGCAGATCGAGCGGCAATGCGCGCGCTGCACGCGGTCGGCAGGCAACAGGCCGGCATCCGGCATGGCCTCGTTGAGATATTCGCCGATCGCCAGCGTATCCCAGATGGTGGCGCCGTCGTGCCGCAGGCAAGGCACCAGGATGGTCGGCGAAATCAACAGGATCTCGGCGCGCGCGTCGGCGTCGTCCGGGGCCGTCACGATCTCCTCGAACGGCAGCCCCGAAAACTTCGCCAGGAGCCAGCCGCGCAGCGACCAGGACGAGTAGTTCTTGCTGCTGATGGTCAGTGTCGCCTTTGCCATTGGGCTTCCCTTAACTCCCCTCAAATCCCCCGGGACACCTCAGCATGTGCCGAATCCTTGCGCTTTTCCAGCAAGCGACGTGCCAATTTACCGGGCGCAGGACCGCCGCCTTGGCTTCGATATTGCATGACCATGAGGGCAAGGGCGGAAGTGAATGATGTCAATGCTGTACCAGGCCTACCAGAACCACATGGACCTGACCGAGCCGTGGCGGTCTGGGGCCGCGTCCGCGCTCCGCTACCTCAACCTGGTCCCCCAGGGCGTCTCGGACAAATTGTTCGGCCGGCTGGCCGCTGCGCTCGAGCTGATCTCGCGCTCCACCCTCACCTACAGCCGGCCTGCCTACGGCATCGACAGCGTCCAGGCCGGAAACCGCCAACTCGCAGTGACGGAGGAAGTCGTCTACGCGACGCCGTTCGGCTCGCTGCTCCGCTTCAAGAAGGAAGAGGCGCCCGAGCAGCCAAAACTGCTGCTGGTCGCGCCGATGTCCGGCCATTTCGCGACGCTCTTGCGCGGCACGGTGAAGACGCTGCTGCAGGACCACGATGTCTATATCACCGACTGGCATAACCCGCGCGACATCCCCCTCGGCGCCGGCCGCTTCGGCCTCGACGACTACACCGCCCACCTCATCGACTTCCTCGGCCAGCTCGGCCCGCGGCCGCATATGGTGGCGATCTGCCAGCCGTCGGTGTCGGCGCTGTCGGCGGCCGCGATCATGTGCGAGGACAATCATCCCTCGCGCCCGGCGACGCTGACCTTGATGGCCGGCCCGATCGACACGCGCATCCAGCCGACGAAAGTGAACGAGTTCGCCAAGAGCAAGCCGATCAAATGGTTCGAGGACAATCTGATCAACTATGTGCCGTTCCAGTGCAAGGGCGCGTTCCGGAAGGTCTATCCCGGCTTCGTACAGCTCACGGCCTTCGTCTCGATGAATCTCGAGCGGCACATCAAGCAGCACATGGACCTGCACAATCACCTCGTCAAAGGCGAGAAGGACAAGGCCGAGACCATCAAGACGTTCTACGACGAATATTTCGCGGTCATGGATTTGCCTGCGGAATTCTACATCGAGACCGTCCGCGACGTGTTCCAGGAACATTTGCTGCCGCAGGGCAAGCTCTCCTTCCGCGGCCGCCCGGTGAACCCGGCCGCGATCAAGCGCATGGGGCTGATGACGGTCGAGGGCGAGAAGGACGATATCTGCTCGATCGGGCAGACGCTCGCCGCGCAGGACCTCTGCACCGGCGTGCGCGCCTATCGCCGCGTCCACCACATGCAGGCCGGCGTCGGCCATTACGGTGTGTTCAGCGGCCGGAAATGGAATAACGAGATCTATCCGCTCTTGCGCGATTTCATCTACGTAAATTCGTGAATGTTTTGTCCACGCTCTCCACCGTCATTACGAGCGAAGCGAAGCAATCCAGAATGTCTCCGCGGAGATGATCTGGATTGCTTGGTCGCTGCGCTCCTCGCAATGACGGAAGATGTGACTCCGCATTCCCGCGGCACGAAATGCCCGAGTGATGCATCACGCTCGTCCCTCACTTGAAGGAGGGTGCAGGCAATGCCGGGTGCAGGCCGCACCCATGGCCCGCCTGGTCCGACGGCGCGCCGCGCAATTCGAATTGGCGTCGGGTCGAAACCCTGCATAATGGGGCCGGGGATCATCACCTTGATGCGTGCTCAATGACCGGAACCGCCCTGAACGTCGTGTCCTTCCTGTTTCTCGGCTTCTTCCTCGGGATGCGGCATGCGACCGACGCCGACCACGTCGTCGCCATTGCGACGATCGTCAGCCGCGAGCGCAGCGTGGCCGGCTCGGCGCTGATCGGCGCCGCCTGGGGCGTAGGACACACCATCACGGTCATGGCGGTCGGTGCAGCGATCATCGTGTTCGGGGTCGTCATTCCGCCACGGCTCGGTCTGTCGATGGAATTCGCGGTCGGCATCATGCTGATCCTGCTCGGCATTCTCACCTTGACTGGGATGGGGCGCGCGGTCGGCACGGCTCACGCCCATGCGGGGGTCCACGGAGGACATGCGCTTGACCTCCATGACCACCTGCATGCGCATGGCGACTACGTGCACCAGCACCCGCACGGTCACCGCCCCGGCGCGCACGGGCACGCCGAGGAGCACACCCCGCTGGCGCGGCTTGACCAGTCCTGGCTCGGCCAGATCGCGCTCTATGGGTGGCTGCGACCCTTCGCGGTTGGCCTCGTGCACGGCCTTGCAGGATCGGCCGCCGTCGCCCTGATGGTCCTGTCCATCATCCGCGAGCCGGTCGCAGCACTCGGCTATCTGCTGCTGTTCGGGCTCGGCACTATCGTCGGAATGATGCTGATCACGCTGATGCTGTCGGCGCCGTTTGTGTTCACGGCCGCCAATCTGCCGAAATTCAATTGGCGGCTCCGCGTGGCGTCGGGCCTGATTAGCTTCGTCTTCGGGGTGGTCCTGGTCTACGGCATCGGCTTTGCCGAGGGCGGCCTGTTCACCGGCACGCCGACCTGGGAACCCCATTGACCACCAGCATGCGGCTCGCGGGCAACAGCAAGCCATGCGTGCGGGCAGGTCTGTTTCACCTCTGCATTGGTTGACCGCCGCGGAAACCGAGGGATAGAGTACCCGCAACTATAAATGGAGGATGCGCCATTCAGACGATCGGCATGGCCGGTGGGCGGTCCTTGTTGCTGGCCGGCGTCATCGTCGCGCTCGCAGCAACCGCGGGCGCAGCGTGGCTGCACGAGATCCGGCTGCGGTCGGTGGTGCAACCGGCGGCGCAAACTGTCAATGCGCGGGCCGAGAAACCGCAGTTGCCGGCATTGACGGCGGAGGAGGAACGCTTCGCGACAGCCTTGTGGGCGGTCCACCGGGAGGCGACCCGGTCGGCGGTGGCGTTGAGCTTTGCCGGGATCACCTATCAGGCCGAGGATCGGGACGCACGGGCGCTCGCACGAAAGATCGAGCCGCTCGCGAAGTTCTTTCGTGATGCCGAAATGCAGGTCCGCGCCATGAGCGCGCCGCCCTCGCTCTCCAGGACGCAAGTGCAGTACGTCGACGCGATGGCGCTTTATGCCAGCGCTGCCGCCGAGATGCTGAAATTCACCGAGGATGGCGACTCGCAGCGACTCGGCGTCGCGCACGGGATGGATGTGAGGGCGTCGGAAGACATGCTGCGCGTCGGCGAAGTGCTTTGGCCGGGACAATACAAGCCGCACTAGCGGGCAATCGAATCACAGGAGAAGAGACAAGCGAATCCAATCTCACTCAGAAGACTCAATCTAGCTGTAAGGGAGGAACGCAATGAGAAAACGTGCATTACGAATTCGTTCGTTTGCGTTGACCGCGGGGATAGCGGCGCTGGCATGCCTGTTCGGCGCAGCGGCGCAGGCCCAGCAACCGATCTGCTCGGCATGGCTGATCGAGAGCAGCCGTTTCATGAACGTGCCATTCGGATCCTTCATGCCGGATCGCGCATTCGTGCCCGGCAGCACCAAGCCGGAGAGCAACATTCCGAGCGTCGATCTGCCGGTGAACGTCGGCGTGATCAAGTGCGGCAAGTGAGTTGATCCTCTACGATACCGGCTGGAAGCAGCAGGATTATCTGAAGATGACCGGGTCGGAGCACTGGGCTCCGCTGGCGGACCAGCTGAAGGTTCTGGGCTTCAATGCTGCCGATGTCACCAAGGTGGTGATCGGCCACGCCCACTGGGACCACGCCGGCCAATTGTCTGACCTGCCCAATGCCGTGCTCTACGTCCAACGCGAGGAGCTCAAGGCGATCGAGTGGGCGCTCAACTATCCGGAGCCGCACATCCGGGCGGTCAACTCCGATCCCGGCGGCTGCAATCGTACGCCTGCTTGCGGCTACATGCCGCTCACCATCGAGGAGGTCTACGGCAAGGTGCTGAAGGGCAAGGCGGTGATCGTCGACGGCGAGACGGAGATCCTGCCGGGCGTGCGGATTCATCCGGCGTTTCGCGCTCATACAGCCGGCTCGCAGTTGCTCGAGGTGCCGACCAGCATCGGCAAACTGGTGTTCGGCTCGGACGCGTTCTCGTCGTACGAGGGCATCCGCGATTGGATGACGGCGAACGTGCAGCAGACCGATACGGTCCAGCAGTTTCTCGCCTACGAGAAGTGCTACAAGATCACCGGCGGCTACAACAACTGCGTCGCCGCCCACGAGCCGCTGAGCTACACGGACAAATATCCGCTGACGAAGAATTCCTGGGTGGCGCTGAACGGCGGACGCATGGCCGAGATCGCGCTGGCGCCGGGTGAAAAATCGCGCAAGCCATGAGGGGTGTTTTCGGGGTGGGACCAGTCTTCCCACCTCGACCGCTTCATCCTGGGATGAGAAGAGACCAAATCGGCGTGCGTCGGCTGACTTTTTGGCTTGCCTGCGTGGTGTCGCTTTTGGCCGGCAGCGCGTCCGCGCATGACGCGAGCAGCTATGGCGGCGTGTTTCGCTCCCGCGATCTCGGCGGCGCCTGGTTGAATGCGGATGTCGGCCTGTTTCTCAATGCGGCTCTTGTCATTGCAGTCGATCCACGCGATTCGTCCCACCTGTTGGTCGGCACCGATCTGGGAATCCTGAGTTCGCACAATGGGGGGCGGAGCTGGGTGCCGGAGGCGCGCGATCTCGTCATCGGTGCGGTATTTGCGCTCGCCTTCTCGCCGGACGGAGAGTTGGCCGTGTGCGCGGCAGCAAGCGGCGTGTTTCGTCGCGACCGGGACGGTTGGCTGCGCGCCGAGGCCCCGGACTCCGCGATCCCGGCACGAGCGCTGGTCGGCGGGCCGACGAACGATCGTTTCTATCTGCTCGGCCGGAGCCGGCTGTTCTCGAGCGAAGATGGGGGCCGCACCTATGCGGTCGTGCCCGGGCTCCCGCAGACAAGCGAGATGACGGCGCTGGCGACCATTGCGGGATCGGCCGGCACTCTGGCGGCCGTGATTGACGGCCGGGCGATGATCGGCCGCGATGGGGGCCGCACCTGGTCCGACGCCGGTTTTGGGAGCGCAGACGCGCCGGTCGACACGATCGCGACCGATGCGACGCGGCCGCAGCGCATCTGGGCGGCGGCACACGGTCGGATCGTGGTCAGCGACGATCTTGGCTCCAGTTGGCATTCCGTCGGACGTTCATTGCCTGAGCCGAAAGCCAGAGTGCGCGGCATAGCGGCGAGCGCAGATGCGACGATCCTGGTGGTCTCCTCCGATCGCGGAATCTATCGCAGCGAGGACGGCGGAGAGACGTGGGCGCCAAAAGAGGACAACCTTCCGATTCATATCGAGGCCGGGCCTCTCGCCCGCGATCCGAAGGATGCGGGCGTCGTCTATGCGGTCTTTTCGCTGATGCCCTATGCGGAAGTCTGGCGCATGGCCATCGACGGCAGCAACCTGCTGGCGCGCATCGAACCCATCAGGCTCGCCGGCGCGCTCTCGTTTTGTTTGCTGGTGCTGATCGGCGGCGGCCTTGCGGCGCGTCATCTGTCACGCAGACGCACAGCCGCCGATTCGCCGCCTTGATACCGCCAACCCGAATACCCGCGGCGACTATTGTTGAGAACATCGGGCCCAAGAGCCACATCAGAATCGTGGAGTTACAGTGTCCTTGTCGATTTCGAAATTCGCACGGATTGCGCCGCGAAGGCTTGCGAACTTCGGAATCGGGGCGCTAGCCGTGGTGCTCTGCATCGCGGCTCTGGCGGGAGGCACAGTTCTCCTCGTGCGCGCCGTCCCGGAGGAAAAATTCGTCGAGTACCGCATGGGCGAGCCGCAGGATGCGCCGATCGCGATTGCGGCGGGCGCCGACGGCAGCATCTGGTTCACCATCGACCATGCCGATGCGATCGGTCGTGTGCGCAACGGCCGCATTGAGCGGCTGGCCACGCCGAATCGCAACATCGAGCCGCTCGGGCTCGCGGTCGCGGCCGACGGCAGCGCCTGGTACACGGACCTCGCTGCGCGCGCCATTGCGCGCATGAGCAGTGCCGGCGAGACCGAACGGTTTGTGCTCGATACTCCGATCACTCGCCTCGGACGGCTGGCGATCGCGCCCGACGGGGCCGCCTGGTTCGCCGACCTAACCGGCTATGGCGTGACCAGGCTGAAGGACGGCATTTTTACCCGCCATCAGATCGAATCCGCGAGAGGCGGACCCTATGGGATCGCAGTCGCGGCCGATGGCGCCGTATGGGCGACGCTGCAGAACGGCAACCAGCTGCTCCGTGTCGCCGCCGATGGGACCGGCAAAACTTTTGACCTCCCGCGCGGTGGCGCGGTGCCGACTGACGTCGCGGCTGGCTCCGACGGTTCGGTGTGGTTCTTGCAGTTCCGCGCCAATCGAATCGGGCGTCTCAAGGATGGAGAATTCTCGGATGTCGAAGTGGGTCGGGATAATGCCGGTCTCAGCGGCATTGCCGTTGCTCCCAATGACGACGTCTGGTTCGGCATGATGCGCCGCGCGAGCCTCGGGCGATTGCGCAACGGCCGCGTCGCAGTCTTTCCGCTTCCGCGCGACAATGCCCGGCCTTTCAGCGTCGCCATCGATCACGGTGGCAATGTTTGGTATGCGGACATCAGCGGATTTGTCGGCATGCTGCCGGCCAGGCACGCGGACGCGCCTTAAGCGCAGACCACACGAGAGAAGATTTAGGCCGGCAATGCCGCCAGCTCGGACACCGCCCGAATGGTCAGCACGACCCCCATGCCGATGATCAGCAGGCTGGTGGCGATCTGCAAACGGATCATCCAGATGCTGGCCAGCCAGTCGAGTACCTTTTCGCCGACCTTGGCGGCAACGATACCGACCACGACCAGCGTCGCGGCGAAGCCGAGGCTGAATACCAAGACGGTGATCAGGCCGAGCATGACTTTTCCGCTCGACAAGGCGCCGAGCAGCAGCGCAAGCGCGGCAGGGTCTGGAAGCAGGCCACCTGCAACACCCAACGCCAGCAGCACTGGCAGCTTTGGACGGTTCTCGGCCACGACGTCTAGCCGATGGGCATGGACTTTGCCGAAACCGTGGCTGTGCCAGACCACAGGTTCATGCTGACCATGGCCATGGTTATGCGGGTGGTCGTGGTGAGCGTGGTCGTGACCGTGATCCCGCGCGTGAGCATCCGCCCGATTTGTGCCGTCGCCCGGCTCACCGGCTTCGCCCATGGCGAGCGCCACAAGATCGCGCTGCGCCCACAGCATCCATAGGCCGAGCACGATCACCAGGATACCGACCGCGGCCGCCAGGTAGGCTTCGATGCGCTGCGGCCGCAGCCAGGTCGAGCCCAGCGAGGCCAGCACGCCGACCAGCACGATACCGCTGACGTGGGACAGCGTGACGAAAATTCCGAGGATCACTGCGTCGATCGGCTTGCCGCGCGCCCCAACGATGTAGGCAGCCGCGATCGTCTTGCCGTGACCCGGCGTCGCCGCATGGGCAGCGCCCGCCCAGAAGCTCGACGCGATGAAGAACAGGAGTTCCCGCATTCAGGCAACCGTCAACTGGCCGGTTACGGCCGTGGAGTTTGCCACTTTAACTCGATCAGGAATCCCCTCAAGGCCGCCAATAGGGATACGGATTGAATTCGTCACTTGCTATGTTCAACAGCCAGCTTCGGTGGGGTTGAAAATTCGCGCGACTGATTTGCTCGTCATCGCACTCATGCACCGCGGCAACAGCATCGTCATCGATCACTTTGTCGGCGTGCACCGGGAAGAACACCCGGCGCCGACTGTATCGGCATTAGATTGCCGCCTCGGTCTTGGCGTCGAAAACGTGAAGCTTCGAAGGGCGCATGGCAACGCGCAGCTTGTCGCGCACCTTCACCCGCAAGGTCGGCTCGACGCACGCCACCATGACACCCTCGCCGACCTTCATGTCGAGCAGGATTTCCGAACCGAGTTGCTCGACCACCTCGATCACGGCATCAAAGCACGGGTGATCGAGATCGGCTGTGCCCGCCACGGTGAGGTCCTCAGGGCGCACGCCGAGCGTGACCTCGTGGCCGATATGGCCGCGCAGGCGCTGCGCAGTCTCGTCCGGCAGCTTGATGCGCAAGCCGGCGTTCTCGGCGATCAGCGATCCGTTCGCCTCGGTCACCGTGACCGCGGCGAAATTCATGGCCGGGGAGCCGATGAAGCCGGCGACGAACTTGTTGGCGGGCTGATTGTACAGCTCGAGCGGCTCCCCTACCTGCTGCACGATGCCGTCCTTCATGACGACGACCCGGTCGCCCAGCGTCATGGCCTCGACCTGATCGTGGGTGACGTAAATGGCGGTAGTGCCGAGACGCAGATGCAGCTTCTTCAGCTCGACGCGCATCTGCACCCGCAGCTTGGCATCGAGGTTCGACAGCGGCTCGTCGAACAGGAACACGCGGGGGTGGCGCACGATGGCGCGACCCAGGGCCACGCGCTGGCGCTGACCGCCGGAGAGCTGGCGCGGCTTGCGCGTCAGCAATTCGCCGATGCCGAGAATGTCGGCCGCCTCGCGAACCCGCTTGTCGATCTCCGGCTTCTCGAATTTGCGCATCTTCAGGCCGAACGCCATGTTGTCGTGCACGCTCATATGCGGGTAGAGCGCGTAATTCTGGAACACCATGGCGATATCGCGGTCCATCGGCGCCAGTTCGTTGATCACGTTGCCGTCGATCGAGATATCGCCGGAGCTGATGGCTTCAAGCCCGGCGATCATCCGAAGCGTCGTGGTCTTGCCGCAACCGGACGGTCCGACGAACACCACGAACTCCTTGTCGCGGATCTGCAGGTTGACGTCCTTGACCGCGTGCACGCTGTCGTAAAACTTGTTGATCCTCTTGAGGACGACCTGTCCCATTCGCTCCACCTGCTTCCAACGGCGTGTTGCGCATTTCCGCATGCGCGCGTTTCAATCCGATGATCCCCGGAGCCCCGTTTCGATGGAATCGAAACGGGGCTCCGGATGCTTGATTTGACGCGTTTTCTTGACGCGAACCGGTCTCCCCTTCGCTTGAAAACGCCCTGCTGCTGTCAGCCCTTCACCGATCCGGTCAATCCCGCGACGTAGTGCTCGACGAAAAACGAATAGGCGATGGCAACCGGGATCGACCCGAGCAGCGCGCCGGCCATCAGCGGTCCCCAGAAGAATACATCGCCGCGGATCAGTTCCGATGTGACGCCGACCGGCACGGTCTTCTCCTGGGGCGAAGACAGGAAGACCAGTGCGTAGATGAACTCGTTCCAGGACAGCGTGAAAGCGAAGATGCCGGCCGAGAGGATGCCGGGGATCGCCACCGGGATGACGATGTAGAGCATGGCCTGCCAGCGCGAGGCGCCGTCAATGCGCGCGCATTCCTCGAGCTCCTTTGGCACCGCCTTGAAGTAGCCCATCATGAGCCATGTGCAGAACGGAATAAGAAAGGTCGGATAGGTCAGAATCAGCGCCCAGGGCGTGTCACCCAGCCGATAGTTGCGGACGATCTCGGCCAGCGGAATGAACAACAGCGTCTGCGGCACCAGATAGGTGATGAAGATGCCGGTGCCCAGGCTGCCGGCAAATGGAAAGTTCAACCGCGACAGTGCATAGCCGGCGAACACGCCGCACACCAGCGAGATAGCCGTTGACACCAGCGCGATGAACGTCGTGTTCCACAGCCACGTTGCAAACAGCGTCTCTTCGAACAGGTATCTGACGTGATCCCAGGTCGGCTTCCAGGTCCAGAACGGATTGTAGTTGATCGAATTCCAGGGCCGGTAAAGTTCGCCGTCCGGCCGCACCGAGGTGATCACCATCCAGTAGAACGGAAACAGCAGGAAAACCAGGAACAGCGCCATCGGCGCGTAGAAGAACACCCACGTTCGCCACCTTGCGCCTTCGATCATGACTCAGCGGACCTCTACGCGGCGGATGTACAGAAGCTGGATGATGACGACCAGAAACAGGACCGGAAACATCGCGAGCGAGATGGCGGCGCCCTCGCTCAAGAGGCCGGTGCCGATCCCGATCTGATAGGCGTAAGTGGCGAACAGATGCGTGGCGTTGGCGGGTCCGCCGCCTGTCATCACATAGACGATCTGGAAGTCGGCGAAAGTCTGGATTACCGAGAACAGCACGACGACCATGGTCACCGGCAGCAGCAACGGCCAGGTGATGTACCAGAACCGCTGTAGCGGCTTGGCGCCGTCGATGGCGGCGGCCTCGTTGAGTTCGGGGCTGATGGTCTGCAGGCCGGCGAGCAGGCTGATGGCGAAGAACGGCACCCCGCGCCAGATGTTGACGACGATGATCGAGATCATCGCAAGGTCCGGATCGCCGAGCCAGTTGATCCGGCCGGTGATCAGGCCGAGATGGTAGAGCAGCCAGTTGAGAACACTGAATGTCGGGTCGAACATCCACTTCCAGGCGAAAGTCGAGAGCACGGTCGGGATGATGAAGGGCAGCAGGATGAAAGCACGGGTGAAGGCCTTGCCGCGGAAATTACGGTTGAGCAGCATGGCCAGCCACAGACCGAGCGCCAGCTTGAAGACGGTGGTGATGCCGGTATAGACGAAGGTGTTGTAGACGGAAGTGCGGAAGATCCCGTCATTGAAGATCTTGTAGAAGTTGGCGAGGCCGACAAACTCGCCGGGTACACCGACGCGCGAGTTGGTCACCGACAGCAGGATGCCGCGCACGAACGGATAGGCGATGAACATGCCGAGCAGCACCAGGGTCGGCACCAGCAGCATGAACGCGAGCCACCGCTCGTCCTCCAGCAGCCGGAACCTGGGCCGCGGCGCCGGTGGCATGTAGACTTGGGTTTCCGCAATCGCCATTTCGCTTCACCTCGATGCGCGCACCATGCGGCAGCGATTTCTCCGCCGCATGGACCCGTGAGTCGTATTTTCAAACATAGATCTTCGTCAGTTCACCTTCCGCCCACTTCACCGCATCCTCCGCCGTCGCGCCCTGCACCGCTTTGGCGTACATGTCGGTGATGATATATTTGGTGAGTACTTCGGCAGGCTTCTTGCCTGACGAGGGTAGCGGATAGCCGGGCGTCTGGCCGAGCAGGCCGGCGACCTTGAAGGGCGCCATCACCTTGTCCTGTTCCCACAATTTGTGCTTCTCCCATTCGTGGGTCGGCGGCGTCGCAAAACCCTTCTGGGAGACGAACCACAGCTCGTAGTTTTGCTTGGTATGGATCCACTTCAGCAACTCCTTCGCCCCGGCTTGATTCTTCGAGTAGTTCGGAATGACGTGAGAGAAGAAGGTGTGCATGGCGAATTGCCCGGCCGGCCCCTTGGGCAACGGCGAGTGCTGGATATCGGTGTTGAGCGGCACGCCTTTCTCGGTGGTGTACTTGTCGGGGTTGCGCAGCGACTCGAGGTAGATCGAAGCGCCGTTGAGCGTGGCGCAGATCGTTTGCGACAAAAACGCGCGGTTGTTGTTGGTGTCGTCCCAGGCAAGTCCGCCCTCATCATGGGCTTCTTTCCAGAAGGCCGTCATGAACTTGACGGAGTCGATGACCTCCTTCTTGTTGATGTTGACGGTCTTGCCGTCCTTCTCGATCTCGGTGCCGCCCCACGACCACATGTAGGGGTAGCTGAATGTCGGCGCGTCGCCGAAGGTGTGGGCGAGCGTCTGACCGATCGGCCGGCCCATGGCTTTGAGCTTCTTGCCAACCTCGCGATACTTCTCCCAGGTGTCGGGGAATGTCGTCGAGCCGACCTCGTCGAACCACGATTTCCGGTAGGCGATCATGGCGCCGACGATGGTCCACGGCATCGCGATCGCCTTCTGGCCGTCCGTGGTGTTCGATTTGCACAGATCGTAATAGCCACCTTCGGCCTTGCTCACGCTGGTTGCGAGCTCGGACACGTCGACGACGCTCTCCGAATAGATCTGCGGATGGTTGTTGAAGAGCATGATGACGTCGGGACCCGAGCCCGACTGGATCGCCGAGGTGATGCGCGGCTGCAGGTCGTTGCCGTTCACGGTCTCAAGATTGATCTTGATTCCCAGCGCCTTCTCGGCGGCAGGTATAAGCTCCTTGCGCAGCAGCTGATCGGAAGCCGGCACGAAGTCGTTCCAGCGCAGCCAGTGCACCGTCGTGCCCTGGGCAAAGGCTGGCGCGCGGCCGGTGGCCAGGATGCCAGCCATGCCGCCTACGAGCGCGGTGCCGCCCTTGAGGACGTTACGTCGGGTTACCGTCGTCATTCATTCCTCCGTTGGTAATGGTGATGCCCTGCGGCCGGTCTAACGCCGGCTTGAGGTGACTTTTCAGACTATCGCGCCTCCACAGTTCAACGAATGCGCACGTTTTCGCGTGCGCAACACGTTGTCTCGACGATCATTTATTGGTGTCCGCGCACTTCGAGCGCTGGTGGCGGTTGCGGCGCGAGCCGGGGTGAACCCCTGGCAGGGCAGGCTCTGCAGCCGGCGCATGATCCATACCGCCATATCGGCACCCTCCCGCGCAGCAGTGGTGTGCCGTCGCCGCGCGAGTTTTCCTCGTCTTGTTAAAGCTTTGGTACCCTGATGCTGGCGCGGTGCCATTGTCGCCGGTCGCAGCAGGAAATCAAGTGCTCCTTTCGACGGCCGCCTCCGTCTCGCTTCCCGAACTGGCCGCCGTCTCGCCCAGAAGTCCGAGTTGGGGTCAAGAGCGGACGCGCCTCTGCTCCCACGGCCTGTTCGCTTTTGCCCTCGGGAACGGACATGATCAGTTCGTGGATGACGTCCACGGATGCCGCGGATTCAGATCAAGGAATATTCCTCGTAGGCCGGCAGCCGAAGCGGAACACGCTCCACGATGCAGGCGGGACAGTCAGGCGCCATCCACCTTCGTGTGCCGTCGCGGCTGGGCCGTCTTCTGCCCGTACGCGCTCCGGATCGTCCGCGGTATTCGTCGCGTTCAAGTCATCCGACTTCATGACGCGGCTTTCGAGGAAATCGCTGAATTCGAAACCGCGCAGGTTGATCTCGACATCGATTGCCTGGTCGAAATTCCGATTGACGCAGAAAAGCGCAAGGCTCTTCCCGTCCTCGGCCAGCACGGCAGCGCTGACGATATCGGGGAACAGTTCGCCGTCGGCTGCCGCGAAGGTCCCGCAGGTCAGGCGCATGTCGAGGACCGTTCCCCGAGCCCATCGGGCCGCATGCTGGAACGGATAGAAGATCGGCTGCCGCCACGCCCGCCCCCCTGTCTCGGTCATGATGAGCCCGATGACGTTGACGAGTTGAGCCACGCACGCGGCCTTTACCCGATTGCATCGGTTGATCAGCGTCAGGAGGGCTGTGCCGAAGACGAGCGCATCCTCCATCGTGAAAAGTTCTTCGAGAATGGCTGGAGCTTCGGGCCAGCCCGGCTTCGTGCGTGTGGCGCGGTCACGGGTGCGATACCAGACATTCCATTCGTCGAACGAAAGCATGATCCGCTTCGGCGACCGCCGGCGGGCGGCCACGCCATCGGCGACAGCGACAATCTCGTCGATGTAGCGTCCGACCAGATCGGCTTCAGCCATAAAGTCGCGCGATCTGTCGCCATGCTTGGAAAAATAACCGTGGAGCGAGATGTACTCCACCACGTCGAATGTCTCTTCGAGAACGATTCTTTCCCATTCGGCGAATGTTGACATGCTGCGGCTGGAGGAGCCGCATGCGACCAGTTCTATGTTGGGATCGAGCCAACGCATCAGCTTGGCGGATTCACGCGCCAGTGCGCCGTATTCCCGGGCCGTCTTGGCCCCGATCTGCCATGGAGCATCCATTTCATTGCCCAGGCACCAAAGCCTGACGTCATGAGGAGCCGGATGCCCGTGTTCACGTCGCAGGTCGCTCAGCGTCGTGCCGCTTTCCACGTTGCAATATTCGAGCAGCGCCCGGGCTTCGTCCGCGCCTCTCGTGCCGAGATTCACGGCCATCATCGGTTCCAGAGCCGCCTTCGCGCACCAAGCCATGAATTCGTTTGTGCCGAACGCATTCGTCTCGGTGCTGAACCATGCCAGTTCTCGACGTCGAGGCCGCTTGTCGGGCGGACCGACACCATCCTCCCAGTTGTAGCCGGACACGAAATTACCGCCGGGATACCGGATGATAGTGACTCCAAGCTCGCGGACCAGTTCCAGCACATCTTGTCGAAAGCCTTCATCGTCGGCTGTCGGGTGCCCGGGCTCGAAGATCCCGCCATAGACACATCGCCCAAGATGCTCGACGAAACTGCCGAAGAGACGGGGGTCCGTCTTTCCCACCACGAACGCGGGATCGAGAACAATGACAGCTTCGGCCATGGATTATCCTGCTGGATTGAAAAGATGGATGGTTCAGCCCTTGACGGCGCCGATGGTGAGCCCACGCACGAGATGGCGTTGAACGAAAATCATGATCACCACGATGGGCAGCATGATGCCGATGGCACCTGCCGCCGAAATCGACCAATCGCTCACGTCCTCGCCTCCGAAGGAGGCGATCGCGACCGGCAAGGTTTTCGTCTGAATTCCCGTCAGCACGAGTGCAAAAAGAAACTCGTTGTATGAAAGAAGCAGGCTGAACAGAGCCGCGACCGTGAGGCCCGGGCGAGCCAGCGGCAAAATCACGATCCGGAACGTCTGCCATAGATTGCAACCGTCTATGGCCGCCGCCTCGTCGAGGTCCCGAGGAATGTCCAGGAAGAAACTGTACATCAGCCAGATCGTGAACGGCTGGTTGATCGCCACGAGCGCCAGGATGAGAAGCGGATAGGTGTCAATCATACCAAGGAAGCTGCCCATGACGAAGAATGGAATGGCCAGCAGCATGTGAGGGAACATCCGGATCGTGAACAGTCCGAACAGAATCGGGGAAGCGCGGCGTTGCGGCATGCGCGACAGGGCGTAGGCGGCAAGGCTGCCGATCGGCACCGAGATGAGCACCGTGCCTGCCGACACGATCAGGCTGTTGAAGAGGTAGTGAACGAAACCGCGATCGAGCCAGACCTGGCGGTGGTATTCGAAAGTCGGCTGGAAAAAAATGGTTGGCGGGACCGTGAACGCGTCCGCGGGATTCTTGACCGACGTCAAGGCGGCCCAGATCAGCGGGACGAGGTTCATGAAGGTGAAGATCGCCAGCGCGACAAGCAACAGCGTCTGGTTGCGCACGCGCGCCATTCGGCCTGTCTTCATCCGCTTCTCCCGTAACCGCGCTGCAAAATGCGGCTGAACGCCGCTATGATCGCGGCGACGATGATAAGCGTGATGATTCCAAGCGCGGATGCTTTTCCGACCTGCAACAGCTGAAAGCCGAGCTGGTAAGTGTACATCGTTATCGTCTCGGTGGCGGTCCCTGGACCGCCGCCGGTCAGGACATAGATGGTGTCGAAGAACCGGAAAACATCCATCAGCCGGATCGATACGGTGAAAACGATCACCGGCACCAGGGAGGGAAGGATGATGTGGCGAATGATGCGCCAGCCATTGGCCCCGTCGATCTTCGCCGCTTCGATTTGAGCCTGGTCCAGCGTCTGCAGGGCAGCATAGAGCACCAGCATTACAAAAGGCGTGAAGATCCATGCGTCGGCGAGGACGACGCAAATCCTTGCCCAGACGGGATCGCCGAGCCAATCCGGCGGATTAATGTTGAAGGTCAGCAATGTGGCGTCGATCAAACCCCAGTTCGATGTCAGAATCCATTTCAGGAAGAGGGTCGCCACGACAGGCGTGATGATGTGCGGCAGGAAAAGAAGGATCATGAATACGCGCACACTGAACGTGACGCTATAAAGAGCGAACGCGAGAACGAAGCCCAACGCAAATTCGACGGCGACGGATCCGAAGGCGATGACGACCGTGGTCCAAAGCGAATGCCAGAGGCGGGCTTCACTCAGCAATTGTGCGTAGTTCGCAAGCCCGACAAAGCGCATCTCCCGAGAGCCGAGATAATAGTCGAAGACGCTCAGATAGGCGGCATATCCGAGCGGCCACAGAAGCACGAGCGTCATCAGCCCAAAGCTCGGAACGAGGAACAGCCACAGGCCGCGCTGCCAACGCATGAAGACAAATCTCTCGAGGCGAGCTTTGGGCGGCAGGCATTCCCGCCTGCCGACTGCAATGGACGAATTATTTGTAATAGCCTCTTACTTATAATAGCCTCGGGACTGCAGCAGCTCGGTGGTTTCGGTGGCGGCCTGATCCAACGCGGCCTTGACTTCCTTTTCGTTGGTCACGGCCTGCAGGATGTATCGTGTTACGATGGCGCCTACATCGAGAAAGTCGGACATCGGGGGAAATGGTTTTCCGACCTCGAGGGATGCGCGGGCGGCCGGATACCAGCGATATTTCCTGGCGAGTTCCGGATCATCAAGCACGGACAGACGCGGCGGCATGGCGAATTCCGCGCCCTTCTGCATGCTCTTCTGACTGGCCGCCGTTGCGATCATTCTAAAGATCGCATCCTTGTCCTTCGATGAGTACTTCGAGATGGCATATCCGTCATTGGCGATGCGCTGACCGCCGCCGGGAGGAGCGATCCAGTTTATCTTCCCGACAAAGCGCGACTTCTTCTCGTCATCC
Source organism: uncultured Alphaproteobacteria bacterium (assembly GCA_963831505.1). Lineage (GTDB taxonomy): Bacteria > Pseudomonadota > Alphaproteobacteria > Rhizobiales > Xanthobacteraceae > Bradyrhizobium. The sequence goes on from CAWHQY010000020.1 coordinate 98,447, forward strand.
ATGGAGGCTGCACGCGTGAACCATTGCAGCCCCATCGCGGCAAGTCCCTGTTGCAGGTTTATGGTCGATTCATCGTTGGCAGCGGAGGTGAAGCCGCGCGGAGCGAATGCCGTCATCTGCTTCATCATGGCGATGGCGCTTACGCCAGCCGGCTGATTGAAGATCGGCTTCCAGTTCTTGTCGAACCAGCCCTCTCCCACCGCATTGAGGTACCAGTGCGTCTCGTTCAGGCAGCCGTCGACGGGTTTCAACGTCATGACCGTTCCGGAGACACGACCCTGATGGAGCTTCTTCGCAGCTTCCAGATACTCCTGCATCGTCTTTGGAAGCGTCAGGCTGTTCTCCTTGAAAAGATCCTCACGGTAGAAAAACATCTCCGTGTTGGTCAGAATCGGCATCGAGTAGATGCGACCATTGTAGCTGATCGAGTTGACGACGGACTTGGGAAAGTCATCGAGCTTGAACTCATCCTTGTACTTGCCCCAGAGATCATCCAGCGGCTCCAGCCAGCCGCTGGCCGCGAATTTCTGCATTGTGGTATCGTTCAGATAGGCGACGTCGATTGCGTCGGAGCGAGCCGACATCGTGATCGAGGCCAACTCGACTTCCTTGTCGATCGGCATCAGCTCGACCGAGACCTGGCCCTCGGGAAGAGCCTTCTTCATCTGGTCTGTATAGTATTCCAAAGCCGGCTGACGATGACTGATGACACGGATTGGTCCGGCCGCGTACGCGCGCTTCACATAGGGAGCAAAGGCTGTTGCCGCCGCCGCCCCCATGAGGGCTCTGCGGGTGAGTGTTTTCCGGCTCATATGACATCCTCCCTTTTGAGCTAGAACTAGTATGAAATCGGGTCGTTCTCAAAACGAAAAACGCCGGACCGAACAATTTCAAGCTCGTTAAACCGATAGACAGCCGACCGCGGCTGTCGGATGCTCGCGGCTTATCCAGAACGAGGAGGACGGTTGTGGCGACACTGGAAAAAGGCATCACCCCGAACGGCGAGGGGTATCGCGGCAAGACCTGGAACATCCTGGGTCAGATCTACTTTCCGAAGGCCGTGACCGATTCCACCTTTGCCTTCGAGACCAACAGCGATCCCGGACAGTTCGTGCCGGTGCATGTCCATCCGACCCAGGACGAGTTCATCCTGGTGCAGGAAGGCACCCTCGACCTCAAGCTCGACGGCGTGTGGGTCAAGGCCAAGGCCGGCGATCTCGTGCGCATGCCGCGCGGCATCCCGCACGGCTATTTCAACAAGTCCGACAAGCCCGCCCGGGCGCTATTCTGGGTTTCGCCGATGCAGAAGCTCGAAGCGCTGTTCGACAAGCTTCACAATCTCACGGACCCCGCGGAAGTCGTGCGCATCTCCGCCGATCACGAAGTGAATTTCCTGCCGCCCGAAGCCAACGACTAGGTCCCTGGCTCGCGTCTGCAGGGGCATCCCTCGCCCCCGCAGTCGAAGCGAGAGCATCACTTGATCCGGATCGGCGCGTCCTTCAGCCCGTTGTTGTCGTAGGCCTTGCGCAAGGTCCCGTTGGAGATTGCGTCCGTCATGAATTTGGTGACGAATGCCTGCGCCTGCGGATGGTCCAGCGGCACCGCTACCGCCGTCACCGTCTTCTTGAAGGTTTCGTCGAGCACGCGGGTTCCCGGAATCTTCTTCGCCATGTCGTTAAGCTGCTCGCGTGACAGCGCGAACGCGTCGATCTCGCCGTTCTCGAGCAAAGCAAATATCTCGTCGAAGGTCTGATACTCGATCACCTTCGCATTTTTCAGATGCGCAACAGCACCGCGCATGGTCGTGGTGTTGTATTCTGCCGCGACCTTGACGCCGGGCTGGTCGAGCGTTGCAAAATTCGTGATCGCCGAACCCGCCTTGACGATGTAGGTCGCATCCGTGACCTGGTAGATCGGTCCGAACCCCATCTTGGTCATTCTCACGGGGTCCTGCGGCAGGAACGTAACGTCCCAGACGCCCTTGGCCGCGACATCGGTGATTTGCCCGGAATTCTGGTAGGCGACATATTCGACGGGAACACCGAGTTGTGCCGCCATCTCCTTGCCGAGATCGACCGGCACGCCGGCATAGCCGCCAGCTTCAGTCTTGCTAGACCAGAACGCGCCGCCGGCGGTACTGATTGCAATCGCCACCCGCAATTTTCCGGTCGGCGCGATTTCTCCCTTCAGGTCGTCGGCGCCCGCGGGCACGGCCGCCAAGGCAACAGCCAGCACAACACCGGCAAGCCACGGCAAGGTTCGATGGGACATTGTATTTCCTCCCCGTTTTTCCGTTTTTGGTTTTCTTCCGGTCTTCGTCGCGCCGGCCGGGTCTCCTGGACGCCGGGTCTCCTGGACATTGTGTGATTGTCGTCGATCGAAACAAGCGTTGGAAGCGCAAATTCCGGATCGAACGATAAAATTGTCACACCCATGTTCATGGGATGTCGCGCTGCAACGCGCGGCGTATGGTCCTGCGGCTCTCGGGTTCCACTGAGAGCGGTTTGTTGATATTGAAGCAAGCGGAAGGCCTGCATGCAGGCGCAGAAATATGGGGCGGTGCCATGAAGCCAGTACGTCCGATTCAACCCGGGCTGATTGACGACAGGCGTCGTTTACCGCGGGCTGCGCTTGCTGCGCTGACTTGCGTCATGCTCGCCGGTTGCGAGCAAAACGCCTATGTGCCGCCGCCGCCGCCCAAGGTCGAGGTCGCCAATCCCCTGCAGCGGCCGATCACGCGCTATCTGGAGGCGACCGGCAACACCGCGGCGATCAAGTCCGTCGATCTGGTCGCGCGGGTACAGGGCTTTCTGGCATCGCGCGACTACAAGGACGGCACCTTCGTGAAGGAAGGCACGACCCTGTTCACGATCGAGCCCGAGCCCTACAAGCTGAAGCTCGAGCAGGCGCAGGCGGCACAGGCCGGCGCCGAGGCCTCGGTGAAGCAGGCCGAGGCCGACTTCAAGCGGCAAAGCGACCTCGTCGCGCGGCAGGCGGTGTCGCAGGCCACCCTCGATACCTCGACCTCGGCGCGCGACAATGCGCAGTCCAATCTGCAGCAGGCGCAGGCCAACACCAGGATCGCCGAAGTCAATTACAGCTACACCAGGGTGATTGCGCCGTTCGACGGCATCGTCACCGCGCACCTGGTGTCGGTCGGCGAGCTCGTCGGCGTCACTTCGCCGACACAGCTTGCGACCATCGTCGCGCTCGATCCGATCTATGTGAACTTCAATGTCAACGAGCAGGACGTCATCCGGATCCGCGCCGAAGCGCGTCGCCGCGGCATCACGCCGGACGAGCTGACGCGGCTGCCGATCCAGATCGGCCTGCAGACCGAGGACGGCTATCCGCACCAGGGAAATCTCGATTACGCCTCGCCGACCATCAACCAGTCGACCGGGACGCTGGTGGTGCGCGGCGTCATCCCCAATCCCAACCGCGTGCTGCTGCCCGGCTATTTCGCCCGTGTCCGCGTGCCGCTCGAAGAGCAGAAGAACGCGCTGCTGGTGCCCGACACCTCGCTCGGCAGTGACCAGGGCGGGCGCTACGTGCTGGTGGTAACCGGCGACAACACGGTCGAGCAACGCAAGGTGCAGATCGGCCAGATCGACGGCACGCTCCGCGTGATCGAGGATGGGCTGAAGCCGGACGACCGCGTCGTCGTCGGCGGGCTGCTTCGCGCGATTCCCGGCCAGAAGGTCGATCCGCAACTGCAGAAGATCGAGCAGCCCAAGGCGGACGACTCCAAGGCGTCCGATCACAAGCCATCCGAAGCCATCCGACAAGCCATCGGCCAAGTAGGACGGGCCCATGATCTCCAAATTCTTCATCGAGCGGCCGGTTCTCTCCAACGTCATCGCCGTGCTGATGATCCTGATCGGCGGCGTGGCGCTGTTCAATCTCGCGATCGCGCAATATCCCGACGTGGTGCCGCCGACCGTGCAGGTCACCACGCGCTATCCCGGCGCGAGCGCCAAGACCGTCATCGACACCGTGGCGCTGCCGATCGAGCAGCAGGTCAACGGCGTCGAGGACATGATCTACATGCAGTCCTACAGCGGTGCCGACGGCACCTATAGCCTCACGGTGACCTTCAAGATCGGCACCGATCTCAACTTCGCGCAGGTGCTGGTGCAGAACCGCGTCAGTAGCGCGCTCGCGCAGTTGCCGCAGTCGGTGCAGAACCAGGGCGTCACCGTCCAGAAGAAATCGACCTCGATCCTGCTGTTCGTGACACTGACCTCGCCGGACGCGAAATACGACAGCCTCTATCTCAGCAATTACGCCACGCTCAACCTGAAGGACGAGCTGTCGCGGCTGCCGGGCGTCGGCAATGTCACCGTGTTCGGCGCAGGGCAATATTCGATGCGGGTCTGGCTCGATCCGAACAAGCTGCAGGCGCGCGCGCTGATGCCGCAGGACGTGGTGCAGGCGATCCAGCAGCAGAGCCAGCAGGTCACCGCGGGCCAGGTCGGCATGCCGCCGACGCCGCCGGGCCAGGCCTTCCAGATCACGCTCAACGTCAACGGCCGGCTCGACGATGCGAAGCAGTTCGAGAACATCATCGTCAAGACCGGCAGCAATGGCGACGTGACGCGGGTACGCGACGTCGGCTCGGTCGAGCTGGGTGCGCAGACCTACAGCCAGATTTTCTCGCTCAACAAGCAGCCCGCGACCGGCATCGGTGTATTCCAGTCGCCCGGCGCCAACGCGCTGCAGGTCGAGCAGGCGGTGGAGAAGAAGATGGCGGAGCTCGCCAAGGCCTTCCCGCCCGGCATCAAATACGACACGCCGTTCGACACCACGAAGTTCGTCACCGCCTCCATCAACGAGGTCTACAAGACCCTGATCGAAGCGGGCCTTTTGGTGCTGGTCGTGATCCTGGTGTTCCTGCAGGACTGGCGCGCGATGCTGGTGCCGGCGACCACCGTGCCCGTCACCATCATCGGCGCCTTCGCGGCGATGGCGGCGCTTGGCTTCACCATCAATCTGTCGACGCTGTTTGCGATCGTGCTCGCGATCGGCATCGTGGTCGACGACGCCATCGTGGTGGTCGAGGGCGCGGCGCACAATATCGAGCAAGGCATGTCCGGCCACGACGCCGCGATCAAGGCGATGGACGCGCTGTTCGCGCCGATCGTCGGCATCACGCTGGTGCTGATCTCGGTCTTTCTCCCCGCCTCGTTCCTGCCCGGCCTGACGGGGCGCATCTACGCGCAATTCGCGCTCGTGATCGCCGCGACCGCGCTGCTCTCCGCCGTCAACGCCGCGACACTGAAGCCGACGCAGTGCGCGCTGTGGCTGCGCCCTCCGGTGCCGCCGGAAAAGCGCAATTTCTTCTACCGCGGCTTCAACAACGTCTATAACCGCCTCGAAAACGGCTACGCCCGCGTGGTCGGCTCGCTCGCGCGCCATGCCGGCGTCTCCGTCGTCGCAGCGCTGATCCTGATCGCGATCGGCGGCTTTGGGCTCTCGCGGGTGCCGACCGGCTTCCTGCCGATCGAGGACCAGGGCTATCTGATCGCCGCGGTGCAACTGCCTGACGGCGCGGCGCTCGACCGCACACAGAAGGTGCTCGACAACGTCAGCGAGATCGTCGGCAAGGCGCCCGGCGTCGCGCAGGTCATCACCATCGCCGGCATCTCCGCGCTCGACAACAGCGCAAGCCTCGCGAACGCCGGCGTCGCCTACATCATCCTGAAGGACTGGGACTCGCGCGGGCCCGGCGAGGATCTGCGCTCGCTGGTCTACGGGCTCAACGACAAGGTCTCCACCATCATGGAGGCGCGGACGCTGGTGCTGCCGCCGCCGCCGATCCAGGGCATCGGCAACGCCGCCGGCTTTGCCATGCAGGTCGAACTGCGCGACGGCAACAACGACTATGCCAAGCTGCAGGCGATCACCGGCGCGATGGTGCGAAGCGCGCAGAGCCAGAGCGCCCTGCAGCGCGTGCAATCGCCGTTCCGCGCCACCGTGCCGCAATTCGACGTCGAGATCGATCGCGTCAAGACCCAGACCCTGCAGGTTACCACCGACCAGGTGTTTTCGGCGCTGTCGGGCTATATGGGATCGTCCTATGTCAACCAGTTCAACAAGTTCGGCCGCGTGTTCCAGGTCTACACCCAGGCCGAACCGGACACGCGGCTGACGCTGCGCGACATCCAGAACATGACGGTGCGCAACCAGAACGGCGACATGATCCCGATCGGCACGGTCGCGAAGATCACGTCCTCGGTCGGGCCGTCGCTGATCAGCCTCTATAACCTCTACCCGACCGCGACCATCGTCGGCCTTCCCGCGCAGGGCTACAGCTCCGGCCAGTCGCTGAGCCTGATGGAGGAGATCGCCGACAAGACGCTGCCGCACGGCACCGGCTATGAATGGACGGCGATGTCGTACCAGGAGAAGGCCGTCTCGAGCCAGATCTACTATGTCTTCGGGCTTGCCATGCTGCTGGTCTATCTCGTGCTCGCCGGCCAGTATGAGAGCTGGTACGCGCCGATCTCCGTGATCCTCGCAGTCCCCCTGTCGCTGCTCGGGCCGATGGCGGTGCTGGAGGGGCTGAAGATCGACAACAACCTCTATGTCCAGATCGGCCTGATCCTCCTGATCGCGCTGTCGGCAAAGAACGCGATCCTGATCGTCGAGGTCGCGCTCGAGCTGCACCACGAGGGCAAGTCGGTCATCGAATCCGCGATCGGTGCGGCGCGGGCCCGCTTCCGCCCGATCCTGATGACCTCGTTCGCCTTCATCCTCGGCGTGGTGCCCCTGGTGCTCGCGACCGGCGCCGGCGCCAGCGCCCGCAAGTCGATCGGCATCACGGTGTTCTCGGGCATGCTGGCCTCGACCTGCCTTGCCGTGCTGTTCGTGCCGGCGTTCTTTGTCGTGGTGCAGCGCTTCGAGAACTGGCGCCGCGACCGCAAGAAGGCCAGCGCGGCGACAACAGTTCCTCAGGCCTGAGCGGGCGATCCCTCCACCTGCGCCGCCGGCACCGTGATTTCCCGCGGCAGGATCAGGGCTGCCACGATCGCGAGCAGGCAGAGGCCGCCGAAGGCATGCAGCATGGTGACAAAGCCGCCCTGCTCGTAGAGCCATGCGACGAGGCCGACCGATGCGCCGGCCGCGGTGAAGCCGACGAAATAGCGCACGGCATAGGCGCGCGAGCGCCACTCTTCGCTGGTATATTTGCCGACCATGGCGTCGTTGACGGTGACCTGTCCGAACGCGCCCATCACGATGCCGATCGAGACCAGGATCAGCGGCAGGTTTTCCAGCGTCGCCGCCAGATAGAGGAACGGCGCCAGCACAAAGGACAGCGGCAGCGCCACCGTCTTCAGCGAATGGCGGTCCAGGAGCTTGCCGATGGTATATTGCGTCATCGCGCCGAACACATAGACGCTTGCCGCGATGACCCCGAGCAGCGCCGGGCTTTTGGTGAAGTCGAGCCGTTCCGCGAACAGTTTCGGTAGCGCGACCGTCACCGCGTTGAAGGTGGTGGAGATTGCGATCACCACGATCAGGAGCGCGACGATCACCCGCCACATGTCCTCTTTGGCGACGCGGGCCTGGGCCGCGGCCTGCTTGCTCCCCTTGCGGTCCTCATGCACCACCATCATAGCAAAGACGATACCGAGCAGCACCGTCGCAACACCAGGAATGATGAAGGCGAAGCGCCAGCCGAGATATTGCCCGATCACGCCGGTGACGAGCGCCGAGGACGCCACGCCGAGATTGCCCCAGACCCCGTTCAGCCCCATCTCGCGGCCGAGCCTGTCGGCATAGGAGACGATCATCGCGGTCCCGACCGGGTGATAGATCGAGGCGAAGATGCCGATCGAAAGCAGCGCGGCGCCGAGCTGCAGCGGGCTCGAGACGAAACCGACCGAGATCATCGACAAGCCGATGCCGACAAAGAAGATCACCATCATGTGCCGCCGGCTCCAGCGGTCGCCGAGCCAGCCCGTGATCAGCGATCCCGCGCCGAAGGCGATGAAGCCCGGCGTGGCGTAAGGAAGCAGCTCCGAATAGGCCATGCCGAGCGCCGGTCCCATGATGATCACGGCGGCGGCGAAGATCAGCATCGCATAATGGTCGATGAAATGCGCGGCGTTGACGAAGGTGATGACCCGGCTGGGGCTGTTCATTAAGCGATTCCCTGGATGATTCCCGGACATTTGACCGTTCCGTTATAGGTTCTTATCCTGACGGGATGCAGCCAATGACTGTCGCCGAGAGGCCACTTGCCGCCATCCCGGGCCGCCACCGCTCGACCGGCGACGGCGTGCACCTGGTCGCCAATCAGTACAGGAAGGGCGTGCGCCTCGAGCCGCATCTGCACCGCGAGGCGCAGCTTGTCTATGCGGCGCGCGGGACCATGCAGGTGACGACGCCGAAGGGCCGCTGGCTGGTGCCGCCGGATCGCGCGGTGTGGGTGCCGGCCCGTTTCGTCCATGCCATCGACGTGCTCGCCGACATCGAGATGCGCACGCTCTATTTCGACCTCGCCTGGCTGAAGCGCGAACGGCACGGCGCGGGTCTCAAATCCGAATTCGTGGTCAAGGTCTCCCCGCTGCTGCATCAGGCGATTCTTGGACTGTTCGACAAGGACAATACGCCCGAACGCACCGCGCTCCTGATCAGGCTCGTGATGCTGGAGCTGCACCGGGCGGAGGATTCCGCGACCTTCATCCCGCTGCCGGCCGAGCCGCGCTGCCGCCGCGCCGCCGACATCGTGCTGCGCTCGCCCGCCGCCCCGCACGAGATCGAGACGCTGGCGGAGAAGGTCGGCACCTCGGCGCGCACATTGTCGCGGTTGTTTTCGGCGGAGACTCAACTGAGCTTCAAGAGCTGGTGCCAGCGCGCCCGGATCGCAGCCGCGATCCAGAAGCTGTCGGTCGACCCCAAGGTCTCGATCAAGCAGCTCGCCGCCGATTTCGGCTATGCCAGCGTTCCCGCCTTCTCCCACGCCTTCCGCCAGGTCACCGGCAAGACGCCGACGGAGTTCGTGGACACGAACTAGGTCCGTCCCGCTCGTCACACGCGGGCTTGACCCGGGTGTCCATCGCACTTCGAATGATCCCTTCTTGAGAGGATGGATCGCCGGGCCTACGCCGCGCCGAAGGGGCTTCGGCCCCGCAGGCGGGTCAAGCCCGGCGATGACGAGTCTTTTTCCAGTACCGCATTTCCCGGCGATCCGCCCTGCTTGATCCGGCCTGACTTCGCCTTAAATCCTATGTAAGATTCGGCATCACCCGGATTAGACTACGCCCCATGGCCAATGCCTTCTTTTCCGACCTGCTTGCGACGATCTCCGAGCGCGGCCGCAGCCTTCTTCGCCGCGGCGACCCGGCCGACGGCAGGGAGGGTGCTTCCGGCCTGGTCGAACTGTGCGAGGCGCTGCTGTCGGGCCGCGGCGAAGCCACGGGCACCGCGATGGCGCGCGAGGTACTCGACCGCTATCACGATCTCGACGAGGCCGGCCGGCGCAGCTTCTTCGAGGCGCTGGCGCGCGACTTCGGACCGGATCGGGAGAAGCTTGCGGACGCGATCAAGGCCTGGCAGGCGCACCCGGGCGACGGCAACGGCAGCAATCTGCATTTCGCATCCGAGCCGCGGCGGCAGGAGCTGATCCGCCGCCTCAACCGCGCGCCGGGGGGAACCGGCGACCTGGTCGCGATGCGGTCCGATCTGCTCACTCACATGGATGGCCGCAAGGACCTCGCCGCGCTCGACCGCGACGTCGTCCATTTGCTCGGCTCGTGGTTCAACAGGGGGTTTCTCGTGCTGCGCAGGATAGACTGGTCGACGCCGGCTAATATCCTCGAACAGATCATCCGCTATGAGGCCGTGCACGAGATCCGTGACTGGGACGATCTGCGCCGCCGCATCGATCCCGCCGACCGCCGCTGCTACGCCTTCTTTCATCCCGCGCTTGCCGACGCCCCGCTGATCTTCGTCGAGGTGGCGTTGACGGAGACGATTCCGGGCGCGATCGCGCCGCTGCTCGCGGTGAACCGGCAGCCGGTGCCGATCGAGCGCGCGCGCACCGCGGTGTTCTATTCGATCTCCAACACCCAACGCGGGCTCGGCGGCATCTCGTTCGGCAATTTCCTGATCAAGCAGGTGGTCGAGGAATTGCGCCGCGAGCTGCCCAAGCTCGACACCTTCGTCACGCTGTCGCCGGTGCCGGGCTTCATGCCATGGCTGAAGCAGGCCGACGACGTGCCGCTGTCGGAGGAGGAGCGTGAGCTCGTCAAGCAGCTCGACGATCCCAGATGGGTCGAGAGCGAACCCATCGCCACCGAGCTGCGCGATGTGCTGGAGCCGCTTGCCGCGCATTATTTCCTGCGCGCGCGCAATTCCAAGGGCCGCATCATCGATTCCGTGGCGCGCTTCCATCTCGGCAACGGCGCGCGGCTGGAGCGGATCAACTGGCTCGGCGATCTCTCGGCCAAGGGCCTGCGCGAATCCGCCGGCATCATGGTGAACTACCTCTACCGCCTCGAGGACATCGAGAAGAACCACGAGATTTTTGCCAATGACGGCGAGGTGGTTGCCTCGAGCGCCGTGAAAAAGCTCTTGAAGAGCGAAGGCCGAAGGCTGCTGGACATGCGGCTGGGGTGAGCCGACGGTGTCGTAGCCCGGCTACGATACTGGGACCCGACACATGGACGTGCGCGGTATTCCGATCTCCCTCCCGTCAACCCGGCTGCGAGCGAACATGGCGCGTTTGCGGCGACGATGCCGTGGTGCTGCCTGAAGCTGATCTCACTTCTGCCAAAGCCATAGCTAACGTTATCGCGAGCGACTGAGATGACTTTGTCGGGGGCGATCGATGAAAATCTTGGCTTTTGCGGTGGTGATGGGCCTGCTCGTTGCGGGGTCTGCCGCCTTTGTCAGCAGCCATCCGCGTACGGCGATGGCCTGCAGCTCGAACTGCGGCTGATCGGATGGAAGCCTCCGTCATCATCGTGGCAGGATACCTCTCCATCACCGCGGGCATCTTCACGGCGCTCTTCGTGAATCGTCGGCGTCCACTGGCGCGACAGGATCGCGGCTTTGCTCGCAGGCATGCGCAAGCCGTCGCCGCTTAAAAATCTCGCACCCGTCGTGCTTACGCCTGCGGCTTCACCCTTGCGAGGAGCCGGGCCGTATCATGCGTGCGTTTGGCATCGCCGGGAACGAACAGCGCGAACGTCTCCCTGATGCGAGCAGCGGGGCTCACGTCATCGGCCAGGCGACGCTCGGTTGCGAGCCCCCTGCCTTCCTGAAGATTGCAAAATTGCTTTCCTGAAAATCGCCTTCCTGAAAATAGGCCTGATAGAAATAGGCATGGCACGCGAATAGGAGAACGAGCAGCGCCGTTCCCATGAAGGTAAAGCATTTGGAAATTGCCATTTGTCCCGCGCCTTCTTGTTATTTGAGGCGAGGATTCCCCGGCTGGCGATGAAGGCTGCGTTTAGGCGCGCGGCCGATCGACGAAGGCGGTTGCCGCTTCGTAAATGAGAAGCCGTAAACACTCCGCTCACCAATGCTCTAAAGGGCGCGACAACCAGTTTCCCTAATCGGGCGGCAACTTGTCCCTGCTATTTCCAGGACAAGAGAACAGGGGAAGTGTCATGTTCAGCGTCGTTCGGATCATCGTGTTGATTGCCTGCGCGTATGCAGGATCCGCCGTTGCGGAGATGCGGATTGCGCAGTCGCCCGATACAGTCTCGGTGCTTCAGCCATGAGTTCATCAAGCTCTGCGACTAAGAACACAGCACCGGTGCTTGCGCCCAGGCATTGTCGCGCGATCTGCGATGAAGTCGGCGCCAGGCTCGCTCTGGTCCTGCGGCCCGCGACGTCGGACCTGCCGCCGCGGTTGGCAGAGTTGCTCGACAGGCTGGCCCTGATGGACCACGATGCCCCTTCGATCGCGCCGTCGATCGAAGACATGGTAACTCTGGAAGAAACTTCGCCGGCCCAGCGCTGACGACAATTCACCGCGGCTCGCCGGAGAAGCCCTGCCGCAGCGCCGACAGCCGGTCGAGCGCCGCTTTCGGCAGCGGACCTTTTTGGACCGCGGCGAGCGCGTCCTCGAATTGCTGCGGCGTCGCCATGCCGACCAGGATCGTGCCCATCGCCGGATGGGAAATCGCAAACCGCGTGGCGGCTTCGGTCAGGCTGGCGGCGAATCCTTCCCTCACCAGCGGCATCAGACGGCGCGCGCGATCGAGATCGCCGTCGTAATTCATGGCCGAACCGATCGGCTCGGGCGGCGGACTTGCAATCGGGTGGCGATCGGCCGAGCCCGACAGGGCACCGCCGGCCAGCACGCGGATGCCGACGACGCCGACGCCGGCCGCCTTGGTGGAATCAAGCAATCGCCCATAGTCCTGGGCCGGGTAATTCGCAGGCAATGGCTCGGCGGCAGATGGATTGAGCATGTTGTAGACGACCTGCGCGCTGTCGAAGGCCCGCGCGTCGATCACTTGCTTCAGCGCCGCCGTGTCGCCGACCGCCGTAATCCCGAGGAAACGGGTCTTGCCCTGCCGACGCAGGCGCTCGAACGCCGGCACCACCTCATCGAGCACCTGACGGACGCTCAGCGCCGATGCGCTTTCTTCTTCGGAAATCGAATTGTGCAGGTGAAAGATCTCCACACGATCGAGCCGCAGCCGCGCCAGGCTGGCTTCGAGCGACGCCGTCACCGCGTCGGCAATGCGGCCATGATCGGCGGGCGGCAAGCGCACCTTGGTGCCGACGGCGACGTTGGCCGGTTTGAGTTTTTGCAGGACACGGCCGAGGTTCTTTTCCGATTCGCCATCGCCGTACTGCACCGCGGTGTCGAAATAGTTCACGCCGGCATCGATCGCGCGTGCGACGGTGCGCTCCTGGTCGGCGGCATCGCCGCGCACCATCAATCCTCCGACCGCGCCGCAGCCGAAGCCGAGCACCGAGAGCCGCATTCCGGTGCGGCCAAAAACCCGCAACTCCATCGCCGTCCTCCCTGGCACGCCGATGTCATGGGTGCCGATTTCGTTGAACGGATTATGGCCGCCGCAACGTCTGCGACGCAAGGCTCCAAGTCATGGCTTGGCAGCTCACGCCCGCTCATTCCGCGCAGCCTGGCGTCTCCGGCCGTTTGACCAGGATCAAGGCGAGCGCGTCGAGACCGGCATCTGATGGAGGGAACGCAGAGGAAGGAAGCGGGATGTCCGCGTCAGAAATCGCCCAGCGCCATTTTGCGGCCGCCCTGAAGGAAGCCGACGCCGCCGGGCTCGGTCACGACAGCCTGTGCCGCTCGCTGCTGGGCTTGATCGTTTCGGAATACCTGACGACCAGAGCCGTCACCGACGTTCAGTCGGAGCTGCGCTTCGTCGCCGACAATTGCGATCCCGACACCGATTTCATGTTCATGCGGCCGTGACGGACGGCGCCCCCGGGCGGGCCGGAGGGCTCTGCCGGCTCACTCCGAGCAACTCAGCGTGCCGAACGGCGGGTTCGGGAAATTCCACTCGAAGCGCGTGCCACTGATCGTGATGCAGGTTCGCGTGTGCGAGACATCTCCGTTTTTTCCGGAGTCGGACGCCAAAGCCGCCGGCCGCGCGAACGTCCGCTCGGCCCAGGGCGAGGACAAGGCGCCACCCACGGTCGCCGCCAACATCACGAGGCAACCCGTGACCCATTGACCGGATGTCATGCGCAGACGCATCGCCTCCTCCACGTCCCAATTCGTCAGCTTCGGCGATAGCAGTTCCGTTCGCTGTGACCGTGTCGCATGTCACACGGCGTCGTCATTGCGAGCGAAGCGAAGCAATCCAGAGGTTCTACCACAGTGCCGGTCTGGTTTGCTTCGCCGCTATCGTCCTCGCAATGACGAGGGGTACGATCCCCAACTAAGCCGCCAACGCCTTCATCTCCGCATAGAGATCCGACTTCCCTTCAAACCCGATGCCCGGAAGGTCCGGCATGGTGATGTGGCCGTTCTCGACGCGGACGCCGTCGGGAAAGCCGCCATAGGGCTGGAACAGGTCCGGATAGCTCTCATTGCCGCCGAGGCCGAGGCCGGCGGCGATGTTGAGCGACATCTGGTGGCCGCCATGCGGGACGCAGCGGTCCGGCGACCAGCCATGCGTGCGCAGCACCTGAAGCGTGCGCTGATATTCGCAGAGGCCGTAGGACAGCGCGCAGTCGAATTGCAGCCAGTCGCGGTCGGGCCGCATGCCGCCATAACGGATCAAATTCCTCGCGTCCTGATGACTGAACAGGTTCTCGCCGGTCGCCATCGGCGCGGGATAGAATTCGGCCAAAGCGGCCTGCAGCGCGTAGTCGAGGGGATCGCCGGCTTCCTCGTACCAGAACAGGGGATAGTCGCGCAGCATCCTGGCATAGGCGATCGCGGTTTCCAGATCAAAGCGGCCGTTGGCGTCGACGGCAAGCTGTGCGTCCCTGCCGATCTCCTCGAGCACGGCCTCGATGCGCTTTCTGTCTTCTTCGATTGGCGCGCCGCCGATCTTCATCTTGACGACATTGTAGCCGCGATCGAGATAGCCGCGCATTTCGCCGCGCAGCATCGACAGGCCCTTGCCCGGATAATAATAGCCGCCGGCGGCATAGACGAAGACGCGCGGATTTGCCGTGCGCTTGTGCCGTTCGGCGAGCAATCGGAACAGCGGTTGGCCGGCAATCTTTGCCACAGCATCCCACACCGCCATGTCGATGGTGCCGACCGCGACCGAGCGCTCGCCATGCCCGCCCGGCTTCTCGTTCGACATCATGGCGGCCCAGACCTTGTCGGGGTCGAGATTGTCGCCGGCTTCGTTCAAGAGCGATTCCGGATCGGCCTCCATCAGCCGCGGCGCAAAGCGCTCGCGGATCAGGCCGCCCTGGCCGTAACGGCCGTTGGAATTGAAGCCATAGCCGACCACGCGCTTGCCGTCGCGTTTGGCGTCGGTGACGACGGCGACGACGCTCGTCGTCATCTTGGTGAAGTCGATATAGGCGTTGCGGATCGGCGAAGAGATCGGTTTTGTGACTTCGCAGACGTCGACGATACGGACGGACATGGGCGGTTGCTTTCGCAAGTGGACAATGGGTATGGCGATCTCTCTCCACCGTCATTGCGAGCGAAGCGAAGCAATCCATCGCAACAACGGGAAGAGTGGATTGCTTCGTCGCTTCGCTCCTCGCGATGACGACGGAGAGGTACGGCGTCAGGACGGTTTCTTGTCCCGAAAATACGGCTCGACCGCGCCGTGCACCTTGATCGTCAGCGGATTGCCGAAGCGGTCCTTGGCATTGCCCGCGGTCACGCGCACCCAGCCCTCGCTGACGCAATATTCCTCGACATTGGTCTTCTCGACGCCCTTGAAGCGGATGCCGACGTCGCGCGTGAGCACCTGCTCATTGTAGTAGGGGCTGCGCGGATCGACCGAGAGCCTGTCCGGCAACTGGTCGCTGGTTGTTTCGCCCTTGTCGTTCACAGCAATGCCTCGATCTCTTTCTTCAGTCCTTGCGGGGTTGCGGTCGGCGCGTGGCGCGCGACCACCTGACCTGCGCGGTCGACCAGGAATTTGGTGAAATTCCATTTGATCGACGAGCCGAGCAGACCCGACTTCTCCCGCTTGAGATACTCGTACAGTGGATGCGCATTGGCGCCGTTGACATCGATCTTCCCGAACAGGGGAAAGCTGACGTCATATTTGCTGTCGCAGAAATCGGCGATCTGTTTGGCGTCGCCCGGCTCCTGGCCGCCGAACTGGTTGCAGGGAAAACCGAGCACGGCAAAGCCGCGCGGCGACAGCTCGCGGTGCAGCCCCTCGAGCCCCTGATATTGCGGGGTGAAGCCGCATTTGCTCGCGGTGTTGACGATGAGCAGCACCTTCCCCTCGAATTGCTTTAGGGGAACGTCCTGTCCCGCCAGCGATTTGGCGGTGAAATCATAGACGCCAGACATTTCTTCGCTCGTCAGTTCAGGGGATCGATCGGCGACGGCGGCACGCCGCCCGCCTCGATCGCCTCGCCCGCGGCGAGGCAAAGGTCTTCGCGGAAACGCCCGGCTACAACCTGTACGCCGACGGGAACCTTTCCGACCAATCCGGTGGAGACGGTTAGCCCAGGCAGGCCCAGGAAGGGAATAGCGATCTGCGCCAATTGCGCACGCCAGACCCGCGCAAAGGAGGCATCGTCCTTGAGGTCGAGCTGGTCGGGAAACGGCAGCTCGCCGGAAACCGGCATCACCAGCACCGGGTATTTCTCCAGAAACAGCAGCCACTCGCGCGCGAGCGTCGCGCGCCGTGTCAGCGCCCTGGAGAAGTCGGCCTGGTCGAACGGCGTCACCTTGGAGCGGTTGCCGCGCAGGCACGCGAGCGCGCCGGGATCGCCTTCCTTCTCGGCAGTGGCGAGCTGCGTCTCATAGAGATCGCCGAGCCAGAGTTTTATGTTCCAATCCGCGGCTTCGCGCAGCGGCGGCGTGTCCGGGATTTCTTCCACCGTCCAGCCGGCACGCCTGAGCCGCTCGCCGGCGTCCGCAACCGCGGCCTTCACCTCCGGGACGGGATCGAGGCCGTCGGGATTCAGGCATAGCGCGGCGCGCTTCGGCATTGCCGGCCCCTCGAGCGGCGCCGGCACCCACCAGGGATCGCGCACGTCGCGCGCGGACATCACGGCAAGCGAAATCCGCAAATCCTTGATGGTGCGCGCAAGCGGGCCGGACACCGCCTCGATCTGCGGACCGATCGTGCGCTCCGGCAAGCATGGATTGAACGCGGCGACGCGGCCAAGCGTCGGGCGCAGCCCGTGCACGCCGCAGGCATAGGCGGGATAGCGGATCGAGCCCGCGATATCGGTGCCATGCGCGATATGGCCGATGCCGGCCGCGACCGCCGACCCCGCGCCGCCGGACGAGCCGCCCGGCGTGATCGAGGGATCGCGCGGGTTCTTGGTGTCGCCGTGGATCAGGTTGGTGGTGAACCAGCGGTAGGAGAAAGCCGGACAATTGGTGCGGCCGAGGATGACGGCGCCGGCTTTGCGGAAATTGTCGATGACCGGGCCGCTGACGGTCGCGATCGCGTCGCGCTGCAGCTTCAAGCCGTTGGTGGTGGCAAAGCCCTCCTGGTCGATGTTGACCTTCACGGTCACGGGGACACCGGCAAGCATGCCGGGATCCTCGCCGCGCGCGATCGCCGCATCGACGGAAGCCGCCTGCTTCAATACGTCGTCGGGCTTGTGATCGACGACCGCGTTGATCTTCGGGTTGACCGCGTCCAGCCGCGCCAGCGCCGAGGTCGCGGCCTCCTTCGCGGAAATCTTCTTCGATTTGACGAGGGCGGCGAGGTCGGCGGCGGACAGGCGCCAGAGGTCTTGCATGATGGGCTCCGTTTGACTGACGGTCTTTTAGCGTCAGCCGAACGGCATGGCCACCTCGCGGTCAGTGCCGGGTCCGCGACGCGTCCGGCAGGTCGATCAGCGCCTCGGAGAACGGAAACTCCAGCACGATCTCGCCGTCATCGTCGGTCACCTCGATGACCGCGTTGAGCAGCACGCCCTCGGCGCCTTCGCTCTTGATGAGCTCGAGGATCATGGCGCGCGCGACTTCCCAGGCGCGGTCGGGATTGCGTAACTCCTCGCCCTCGGGATCGTCGATCAGATCGTCGCCGATCCGGGTATTGAAAAAATATCTCGGCATGCAATTCCAATGGCGTCGGCGGGGCCGAATTGGAAGCGGGACCCCTCTCACAAGTTATTTATTTCGGTGACATCGGAAGGCCAAGTGCCTTCCACCTCGTTCCCCGACCGGAACGGGAATAAAGCCCTTGATCGCCCTTTGCTTTGATCGGCCCACTCACGGACGATGGGAAGCATGCTGCGCCGCAGCAAAGCGCGCGGAAGTTCCAAGGCCAAAGAATTCACTGGCGAACTTTTCATCACGCGGTACTTTAACCGGTGAGGGCGGAAGTTCGTCCCGTTTGCAAGGAGAGCCAAAATGGCCTGGAAAGCACCGAAAATCGTCGAAGTGCCGTGCGGCATGGAAATCAACATGTATGTGAGCGCCACCCGCAAGTAAGCGGCACGCGAACATCTGACGTTTAACGCAGGTGGACCTTCGGGCGTGACACGTTCCTGAACGAGGGGGCGTGGCCGGACCGAGGTCCACCTTCGTAATTTCCGGGTAGTTCTCGGGTCGTTCTAAAGTGGCGGTTCTGAGTTAAGTCTTGCCGGGGGACGGATCATGCTTCGCGTCGTCGTCCTGGGCGCTGCGGCGGGCGGCGGCGTACCTCAATGGAATTGCGGCTGCCAGATTTGCAGGGCGGCACGAAAAGTACATCCGGAATTGCAGAGCACGCAGGCTTCCATTGCGTTCAGCGCCGATGGCGCACACTGGTATCTCGTCAACGCCTCTCCCGACCTGCGCCAGCAACTGATCCATACGCCGCAGTTGCATCCGAAGGCGGGCGCGCTGCGCCATACGCCGATCGCGGGCGTGATCCTGACCAATGGCGAGATCGACGCGGTCGCGGGACTTCTATCGATGCGCGAGGGCTCGCCCTTTGCGATCTATGCCCACGCCAAGGTGCTGGCGATCCTGGAGTCCAACAGCATCTTCAACGTGCTGAGCGAGAAGAACGTGGCCCGCATCGGCATCGAGATCGACCGTGCCTTCGAGCCCGCTCTGCCCGACGGCTCGCCCTCCGGCATCGAGGTGATCGCCTTCACCGTTCCCGGCAAGGGCGCCTGGTATCTCGAAGGCAAGGCGCATCCCGGCGGGACTGACGGGGCCGGCGACACGCTCGGCCTTCGCATCCGCGACAAGGCCACGAACAGGCATTTCTACTTCATCGCCGCCTGCGCCCACGTCTCCGACGAGCTGAAATCACGGCTTGCGGGCGCGCCGCTTCTGTTCTTCGATGGCACGGTCTGGCGCGACGACGAAATGGTCGTGGCCGGCCTCGGCACCAAGACCGGGCAGAGCATGGGACACATCTCGATGTCGGGAACTACCGGCGCGATCGAGGCGCTGGCCGGCCTCGATATCGACAGGAAGATATTTCTGCATATCAATAATTCGAATCCGGCGCTGCTGCGCGGCTCGTCCGAGCGCAAGATCGCCGAAAGCGCGGGCTGGCAGATACCCGCCGACGGAACGGAGATCGTGCTGTGAACGTCGTTCCCACCGACATGACGGCCTATTCGGTCGGCAAGGCCGTGCCGCTCAACAATGCCGCCGAGCTCGAGGCTGCGCTCCGCCATATCGGCGCCACCCGCTATCACAGCCTGCATCCGTTCCATCGCCTGCTGCACGGCGGCAAGCTCAACAAGGGCCAGGTGCAGGCCTGGGCGCTGAACCGCTACTATTATCAGAGCACGATCCCGATCAAGGATGCGGTCGTGATCTCGCGCTTCCGCGACCGCGGCATCCGCATGGAATGGCGGCACCGTATCGAGGACCATGACGGCGATCCCGGCTCGGAAGGCGGCATCGAGCGCTGGCTGAAGCTCACCGAAGGCCTCGGCCTCGACAGCGCCTATGTGGAATCGACCGAAGGCATCCTCCCCGCCACGCGCTTTGCGGTGGAGGCCTATGTGCATTTCTGCCGCGACAAGAGCCCGCTGGAAGCGATCGCCTCCTCGCTCACCGAATTGTTCGCGCCGAACCTGCACGAAGAGCGCATCGCGGGCATGCTGAAACACTATGATTTCGTCAATCCGGACATCATGAGCTATTTCAGCCGCCGCCTGCAGCAGGCGCCGCGCGATGCCGGCTTCGCGCTGGAATATGTCAGGGAACACGCGAAAACGCCGGAACAGCGCGAGCTGGTCTGCAACGCGCTGATCTTCAAGACCAACGTGCTGTGGGTGCAGCTCGATGCGCTCTATCACGCCTATGTCGAGGGCCACATTCCGCCCGGCGCCTTCGTCCCGAAAGGTTGAAATCATGGCCGGCGCGCGCCACATGACAGTCAGCGAGGCAAGCCGGCCCGTGCTGCCGCGGCATGCCAAGCTGAAATTCGACGAGACGCGAAAAGTCTGGGTGATCCTGGCGCCGGAACGCGTGCTGGCGCCGGACGAGATCGCGGTGGAAGTGCTGCAGCTCTGCGACGGCGTGAAGAGCGTGGCCGACATGGTCGAGCAGCTCGCGGCAAAATATGCCGCGCCGCGCGAGGCGATCGCGACCGACGTGGTCGCGATGTTGCAGGATCTGGCCGACAAGGGATTTTTGACGGAAGCGCGCGAGAAGACCTCATGAGCGAACTCGCCGACCACAACGCGACCGAGGCCAGTGACAGCTTCTCCGTGCTGGAGCGGCAGAAGTCGGTCGCGGAAACCCATGGCATTCCCGTCGCGGTGCTGCTGGAGCTGACGCATCGCTGCCCGCTGCAATGCCCCTATTGCTCCAATCCTGTCGAGCTCGATCGTGGCAGCACCGAACTCACGACCGAGGAATGGAAGAAGGTGCTATCCGAGCTCGCCGAGATCGGCGTACTGCAGGTGCATTTCTCCGGCGGCGAGCCGACCGCGCGCAAGGACCTCGTTGAACTCGTGAAGCACGCCAACGATGCCGGGCTCTACACCAATCTCATCACCTCGGCGGTGCTGTTGACGCGTGAGAAACTGAAAGACCTGGCCGATGCCGGGCTTTGCCATGTGCAGATCAGCTTCCAGGGCAACGAGCCGATCGTCGCCGACCGCGTCGCGGGCCTGAGGGATTCGCACGGCAAGAAGCTCAAGGTCGCGAAATGGACGCGCGAGCTCGACCTGCCGCTCACGGTCAACGCGGTGATGCACCGGCAAAATCTGCATCAGCTCGGCGACATCATCCAGATGGCGGTCGATCTCGACGCCGACCGGCTCGAAGTCGCCAATGTTCAATATTACGGCTGGGCGCTGAAGAACCGCGCTGCGCTGATGCCGACGCTGCAGCAGATCGAGGAGACCAGCCGTCTTGTCGAGGAAGCGCAGGTGCGGCTGAAGGGCACGCTCGCGATCGACTACGTGGTCCCCGACTATTACGCGCTGCGGCCGAAGAAATGCATGGGCGGCTGGGGCCGGCAGTTCTTCAACATCTCGCCGGCCGGCAAGGTGCTGCCCTGCCACGCCGCCGAGAGCATCACCGGGCTCGAATTCGAGTCGGTGCGTTCCAATCACTCCATCGCCTGGATCTGGCAGAATTCGGACGCCTTCAACCGCTATCGCGGCACCGGCTGGATGAAGGAGCCGTGCAAGAGCTGCGAATTCCGCGAGATCGATTTCGGCGGCTGCCGCTGCCAGGCCTTTGCGCTGACGGGCGATGCCGCCAACACCGATCCCGCCTGCACGCTGTCGCCGCTGCATGAAACGATCTTCAAGCAGGCCGAGCGCGAAGCGGCGGGCGAGCAGAATCGCTTCCTCTATCGCAATTTCGCCGGCGGGACGCTGGAAGCGGGCGGCGACCATGCCTGACGCCGGCGGCGGGCGCGCCGATCCCTTTGCGCCGCTGACCTCCGAACAGCTTCAAGTCAGCGACGGCCACGAGCTCTATGTCGAGAGCGTCGGCCGCAAGGGCGGCATTCCCGCGGTCTATCTGCATGGCGGGCCGGGAAGCGGCTGCCAGCCCGATCATCGCCGGCTGTTCGACCCCGAGCGTTTCCATGCGGTGCTGTTCGATCAGCGCGGCTGCGGCCGCAGCCGTCCGAAGGGCAGCCGCGAGATGAATGCGCTGCCGCACCTGGTCGCGGACATGGAGTGGCTCCGCATCAAGTTCGGCCTCGAGCGCTGGATGCTGGTGGGCGGCTCCTGGGGCGCGACGCTGGCGCTGGCCTATGCGCAGGCGCATCCCGACCGCGTCTCCGGCATCGTGCTGCGCGCGACCTTCCTCGGCACCTATGAGGAGATCGAGGCCGGGTTCTGCGACGTGCTGCCGCGATTTTATCCGGGCCTCTATCAGGATTTCCTGAGCCTGCTGCCGGAGGCGGAACGCAGCCGCCCGCTCGACGCCTATTGGCGACGCATCCTCGATCCCGACGCGGCCGTGCACGCGCCGGCCGCGCGCGCCTGGCACGACACCGAGCGCATGCTTTCCGAACACACGCCCTCGCGCACTCGGCTAGATCTCGCCGCGATCAAATCGGGCGGCGCCCTGCCCTCGACGCCCTTCATGGAAGCACATTACTTCGTCAACGACTGTTTCATGCGGCCGAACCAGCTTCTCGAAGATGCCGGCAGATTGTCCGGCATTCCCGGCATCATCGTGCAGGGCCGCTACGACCTGCTCTGCCCGCCCTCGACCTCGCAGACGCTCACCGCGCGCTGGCCGGATGCTGAGATCCGCATCGTGGAAGGCGCCGGCCATACGCTGTACGATCCCGGCGTCAGGGACGCCGTGATGAAGGGCATCGCGGATATGGCGTCGAGGATTACGCGATAATCACGCCGCCCTCGCAAAAGGCAAAAGAGCAGGAAGGGACATTGGAAATGCCGCTCGCCGGAAAAGGCATGTTGTTGACGTCGATGGACATCGATCCCGCGGACGACGAGGAGGACTTCAACCGCTGGTACGACCGCGAGCATCTGGAGGAACGCGTCGCGATCGACGGCTTCCTCGAAGCGCGGCGCTATCTCGCCCATGCCGGCAGCCCGAAATATCTCTGCCTGTATTCGACCAGGACCATCGACGTGCTCGACAGCCCCGCCTATCGCACGCGGCTCGGAAAGCCGACCGACTGGTCGAGGAAGACCATGGCGAAGTTCAAGAACATGATCCGCGCGGTCGGCCGCATCACCATCAGCCGCGGCAACGGCCGCGGCGCCGTGCTCGGCATCGTTCGCCTGCGCCCCGAAACGGGTCAGGAAAATGCCTTGCGCGCGGCGCTGAACGCAAAGCTCGATCCGGGCAATCTCGACGGTATCATTTCGATGCACCTGATCGAGAGCGATACGAAGCTATCGGGACCGACGACCGAAATCCCCGCGGCCGGAACCGGTGCCGCCGACTGGTTCGTGCTGATCGACGGCACCAATGTGAGCGCGATCACGACCACCCTTGCCGCGCGCTTCACCGGCACCGTGGCTCCTGCGGGCGCGCAGTTCATCTCATCAGGCATCTACGACCTGATGTGGGACCTCGCGAAAAGCGACATTCCCTAAAGCGCGATGGCGATCGCCATCGCGCTTTCGGAAAACCGGTCTCCACTTTTCCGGATCATGCGCTGAAAGCAAAAATCAATGCGCGATTTCGCGCAGTTTTGATTTGCTGCAGTGCCGCATGAATGGCGCTGTAACGTTAATTTTTGGCGCTGCACCGTCGAAAGCGGTCGATGAGACAAATTTGCCTTTGTGCGTGATCTTGAATGGCTCTAATAAGACAAGCCCATGATCCAATTCGAAAACGAGAAGAACGCGATCCAGGAATTCTAACATCCAAGCGTTCTAAAACGGGAAAAAGGCCGCACGGCCCTTGAAGCTGGCGCGGAAGGTAGGAATGAAACCGACTGATATTTCGGCCCCCGACTACTTCCACAAAGTGGTCGACTGCCAATGGGCCTGCCCCGCGCACACTCCCGTCCCGGAATACATCCGCTTGATCGCCGAAGGCCGCTACAGCGACGCCTACATGATCAATTGGAAGTCGAACGTGTTTCCGGGAATCCTCGGACGCACCTGCGACCGCCCGTGCGAGCCGGCCTGCCGCCGCGGACGCGTCGAGGAGACGCCGGTCGCGATCTGCCGATTGAAGCGCGTCGCCGCCGACTTCAAGGACGACATCAAGCATCGCCTGCCCAGGCCCGGTGCGAAGAACGGCAAGCGCATCGCGCTGGTCGGCGGCGGCCCCGCCTCGCTCACGGTCGCGCGCGACCTTGCCCCGCTCGGCTATCACTGCACGGTGTTCGACGCCGATCCGAAGGCCGGCGGCATGATGCGGTCGCAGATTCCGAAATTCCGCCTGCCGGATTCGGTGATCGACGAGGAAACCGACTACATCCTCAACATCGGCATCGAGTTCAAGGGCGGCGCGCGCATCGCGAGCATGAAGAAGCTGCTCGCGGACAATTACGACGCGGTCTTTGTCGGGAGTGGCGCGCCGCGCGGGCGCGAGCTCGACATTCCCGGCCGGAAGGAAGCGGCAAGCAACATCCATATCGGCATCGACTGGCTCTCCAGCGTCTCGTTTGGCCACATCGAAAAAATCGGCAAGCGCGTGATCGTGCTCGGCGGCGGCAATACCGCGATGGATTGCTGCCGCACCGCGCGCCGCCTCGGCGGCCAGGACGTCAAGGTCATCGTCCGCTCCGGCTTCGAGGAGATGAAGGCCTCGCCGTGGGAAAAGGAAGACGCCATCCACGAGGACATCCCGATCCTCAACTTCATGGTGCCGGTCGCGTTCGTCCACAAGAACGGCAAGCTCACCGGCGTCACCTTCCAGAAGGTGAAGGCCGAATACGACGCCAAGGGCCGGCGCAATCTGGTGCCGTCGGGCGAAGCCGACGAGACCATCAATTGCGACGACGTGCTGGTCGCCGTCGGGCAGGAGAACGCCTTCCCCTGGATCGAGCGCGACTGCGGCATCGAATTCGACAAATGGAACATGCCGAAGGTCGATCCGAAGACGCTTGCGTCGACCAATCCGAAGGTGTTCTTCGGCGGCGACGCCGCCTTCGGCCCGAAGAACATCATCTGGGCGGTGGCGCACGGCCATGACGCCGCGCTCTCGATCCACAAGATGATTTCGGGCGAGGACGTGACGGAGCGTCCGCTGCCGGAGGTTGATGTCAGCTCGCAGAAGATGGGCATCCACGAGTGGAGCTACGACAATGATGTCTCGGTCGATAAGCGCTTCAAGGTGCCGCACCGCGACAAGGTGATCGCACTGAAGGACATACGCGCCGAGGTCGAGCTCGGCTATGACGTCAAGCTCGCGCTCGGCGAGGCGCATCGCTGCCTGAACTGCGACGTGCAGACCGTGTTCACGACCTCGCTCTGCATCGAATGCGACGCCTGCGTCGACATCTGCCCGATGGACTGCATCACCTTCACGGCGAACGGCGAGGAGGACGATCTGCGGCAACGGCTGAAGGCGCCGTCGGTGCATCCCGACCAGGACCTTTATGTGTCCTCCGACCTGAAGACCGGCCGGGTGATGGTGAAGGACGAGGACGTCTGCCTGCATTGCGGGCTTTGCGCCGAGCGCTGCCCCACCGGCGCCTGGGACATGCAGAAATACCTCATCGATATGACTCAAGCGGGATCATCATGTCCGAGCAAAAGCCGATCAGCAGCGTAAACGACTTCGTCGTCCGCTTCGCCAACGTCAACGGGTCGGGCTCGGCCTCCGCCAACGAGATGTTCGCCCGCGCGATCCTGCGCCACGGCGTGCCGGTCTCACCGCGCAACATCTTCCCCTCCAACATCCAGGGCCTGCCGACCTGGTATGAGGTGCGGGTGACCGAGGACGGCTATCTCGGCGCGCGAGGCGGCGTCGACATGATGGTCGCGATGAACCCGCAGACGTGGGACAAGGACGTCGCCGGAATCGAGCCCGGCGGCTATCTGTTCTACGATTCCACCAAGCCGATGCCGTCGTCGAAATTCCGCAACGACATCAATATCATCGGCGTGCCGCTGACCGCGATCACCAACTCGACCTATACCGATCCGCGCCAGCGCCAGCTGTTCAAGAACATCATCTATCTCGGCGCGCTGTCCGCGCTGCTCGAGATGGACCCGAAGCTGATCGAGCAGCTGATCGGCGAGCAGTACAAGGGCAAGGAGAAGCTCTTGTCCTCCAACGTCCATGCGCTGCATCTCGGCCGCGACTGGGCGCTGCAGAACCTGAAATGCCCGATCGGCCTGCGCGTCAGGAAGTCCGACAAGGTTGGCGACCGCATCTTCATCGAAGGCAACAGCGCAGCCGCACTCGGCGCGGTCTATGGCGGCGCCACCGTCTGCGCCTGGTATCCGATCACGCCGTCCTCGTCGCTCGCCGACGCGTTTGGGAGCCACTGCAAGAAGCTGCGCCACGATCCCAAGACCAGCAAGGCGAAATACGCCATCGTCCAGGGCGAGGATGAGCTTGCTTCCATCGGCATCGTGATCGGCGCATCCTGGAACGGCGCCCGCGCCTTCACGGCGACCTCAGGCCCCGGCATTTCCCTGATGACGGAGTTCATCGGCCTCTCGTATTTCGCCGAAATCCCGGCTGTGATCATGAACGTGCAGCGCGCCGGCCCCTCCACGGGCATGCCGACGCGCACCCAGCAATGCGACATCATCGCCTGCGCCTATGCCTCCCATGGCGACACCAAGCATGTGCTGCTGTTCCCGGAAGACCCGGCGGAAGCCTTCGAGTTCGCGGCCACCGCCTTCGATCTTGCCGAGCGGCTGCAGACAACGATCTTCCTGATGCTCGACCTCGACATCGGCATGAACCATCGTCTGTGCCGTCCCTTGAAGTGGGACGACGCGCGGCAATATGACCGCGGCAAGATCATGACCGCGGAGATGCTGGACGAAGGCCGCGACTTCGGCCGCTATCTCGACGTCGACGGCGACGGCATTCCGTTCCGCACCCTTCCCGGCACCCACGCGACCAAGGGCTCCTACTTCACCCGCGGCACCTCGCGTGACCGGTATGCGCGCTATTCGGAAGAAGGGCCGGTCTACGCCGACAACATGCAGCGGCTGGTGCGCAAGTTCGAGACCGCGCAGGACATGGTGCCGCGGCCGTTGCAGGCCAATGCGGCGAAGCCGACCAAATATGGCGTGATCTATTTCGGCTCGACCTCGCCGGCGATGGACGAGGCGATCGGCCTGTTGGAATCGCGCGGGCACCTGCTCGATCGCCTGCGCATCCGCGCCTTCCCGTTCCATTCCAGCGTCGCGAGCTTCATCGCCGACCATGATTTCGTGTATGTGGTCGAGCAGAACCGCGACAGCCAGCTCCGCCAGCTCATCGTCAACGAGAACGGCATCGATCCGGTCCGGCTGATCCCGATCGTGCATTACGACGGCACGCCGATCACCGCGCGCTTCATTGCCAAATCGATCGGCGACCACCAGGATCACCTGAAGGTCACCCCGCTGCGCAAGGCGGTGTCGTAAGGCAAGGGCCGAAGTGTTCCCTCGCCCCCAAGCGGGGCGAGGTGAAGCCTCGCCGCCGCAACAACTCAACCAATCTTGCGCTACCGCTTCCCTTTCTTCTTCGGCGCGCTCTTTCCCGCCGCCCGCTTCGTCCGCGCCGCCGCAGCCTTCGCCCTTGATTCCGGCCGCCGGAACACATGCGGCGCGAAGACGTGGCTGGCGGTGAGATCGCGCCAGATCGGATCGGTTCGGAAGCTTTCGTCCAGCGCCGCGTTGAGCAGCGACTGCGCCTCGTCATAGCGCTCCGGCTTCTGCAATAGCGCCAGCGTGGCGCCGGCGAGGAGCTGGGCGTCGTCGCCATGTCCGACGATGGATTGGCGCTGCAGGATCCGCGCTGAAATTGCTTCCGCCGCCGCCTCGTCGGCATCGTCCCAGGTTTCGATATCCTGGATGCTGCGATCGTTGAGCGCCCTGAACTTGTGCGTCGCGATCATCCTGCCGACCTTGCGCGCGGCGTCGGCCGCCTCGGCGAGCGGCATGTCGGCCTTGACCGGTACAGGCTGGCCGGAGCCGAGATGGACCATCCCCTCGATATGGATCGTGCTCGCGCCGCCCGCGACCAGGCGGGCGATGCCCTCGATGCCGGCGACATAGTCCGCACGTTTCGCGGCATCCAGCTTCGCCATCGCCTCGATGGCGCCCAGCAGGAGATAGAACCGGAGCAGGTCGACCGGATGGTCTTCCAGCGTGTCGTCGCCGCCCTCGTTGTCGCGCGGGCTGGCTTCGACGGCGACAACAGGCTTTACCGGACGCGGCTGGCCCTTGATGTCGGTCTTGATATGGCAACGGAAGGCCGCGAGGAACGCGGCGAGGCTCGGCGCGAAAGCGGGCCCCATGTTGAGCGCGCCATAGACATCGGCGGCGGCCTCGTCCATCCAGTACGACCAGAGCAACGCGTTCAACGCCGCATTGTCGAGCCGACCATGCGGCGAGAAGTCCGGCGCCAGCAGCCGCTGCACAGCCTCCGTCATCTCGGCCAACAGTCCGGCATCGGCATGCACGACATCGTGGCCGCAGACCTCGTGGCTCAGCACGCTCCAGATCGCGGGGTGGTCGCGATAGGTCGCGGGCAGGCTGACGATGCCGATCTCGACTTCGAAGAAATGGTGCATCAGGTCGGATTCGATGGTGTACGGCCCCTGCTGCCCGAGTCCGACTGGAAGAAGGCGAGCGGCGGCGTCGTGGTGACCAGGTTGATGCCGGCCGAGGCTCGTTTGTCGTCGTTGGTAAAGGAACGGAACAGGTTGGAGACGACCGCGAGAAAGCGCTTGAGCTGCGGCCCCGCGTGAACCTTCGTGGTGTCCGGACCGTGCTGGTAGATCGGCGCATAAAACTGCTCCAGCCGTTCGAGCGCCTGCGCCGGGGTCTTTACGTGTTGCTTCACGTCCGACGCCAGCTTGACCAGGAGTTGCGGCAGTGCAGCATCCATCGGCGCGTGAAAGTTTTGTTGATAGATCCGCGGCAGGAACGGCACGCCCTTGGCGGTCGCCGCCCTCACGTCTCTCGCGTTCTTCAAGGGCGGCCGGATGCCCAAAACCTTTCCGGTAAAGTCGATCTTGAGAAATCGCTCGTAAAGCTCGGTAAACTTGTTGATGTCGATCGGCATGACGGCCCCGTTAACGATGACGACAGCATATTTGACGTCGCGGAATATCAAAGCTCTACCTCAAATTGCTGAGCATACGCACACTAAATCTCCTTTAGCTGTAGGCATTTGGCGGCCAATCAGGTAATAGGGACTGTCACAAACCAGCGCGCAAAAAGCCGATCCGAAATGACCTATATCGCGAAGCCGAAATTCCACCATCCGGCCCTGAAGAAGAACGACCTCGGTTTCACCCACCGCGACTATGAGGGCAAGATCTCGACGCTGTGCGCCGGCTGCGGCCACGACTTCGATCACGGCCTCGATCATCGAGGCCTGCTACGAGCTCTCGATCGAGCCGCATCGGGTGGCGAAGATCTCCGGCATCGGCTGCTCGTCGAAGACGCCCGACTATTTCCTCGGCAATTCGCACGGCTTCAACTCGGTGCATGGCCGCATGCCGTCGGTCCTGACCGGCGCCAACCTCGCCAACCGCGACCTGATCTATCTCGGCGTCTCCGGCGACGGCGATTCCGCTTCCATCGGCTTCGGCCAGTTCGCGCATTCGATCCGGCGCGGCGTCAACATGACCTACATCGTCGAGAACAACGGCGTGTACGGCCTGACCAAGGGACAGTTCTCGGCGACCGCCGACCGCGGCTCGAAATCCAAGAAAGGCGTGCTCAACACCGACAACGCCATCGACCTCGTCGCGATCGCGCTGCAGCTCGGCGCAACCTACGTGGCGCGCAGCTTCTCGGGCGACAAGACCCAGCTCGTGCCGCTTATCAAGGGCGCGATCCAGCACAAGGGCGCATCCTTCCTCGACGTCGTCAGCCCCTGCGTCGCCTTCAACAACCATGCCGGCTCGACCAAGAGTTTTGACTACGTCCGCGAGCATAATGACGCCGTCAATCGGCTTGACGTCATCACCGGCCGCGAGCCGATCACCGTCGACTATGCGCCGGGGTCGGTGCAGATCGTCGAGCAGCATGACGGCTCGCGGCTGGCGCTGCGCAAGATCGACGCGGACTACGATGCCCACGACCGGCTCGGCGCCCAGACCTTCCTGCAGAAGCATGCGGCCAAGGGCCAGATCGTCACCGGCCTGCTCTACGTCGATCCGGAATCGGAAGACCTGCACTCCCACCTCAATACGGTGGATAGGCCGCTCAACACGCTCGAGGCCAGGGACATCTGCCCGGGCTCGGCCGCGCTCGAGAAGATCAACGCGTCCTTGCGCTGAGCCCGGCATACGCCGCCGCTCCCCGATTTCGTCCGCCTGCGGGGCCCCGGCGCGTGCCTGGCATCGGTAACGCAATGGCAATCTTCCATCTTTAGGATGCGATCGACAACACCAGCGGCCATCGCCGGGGTAGCACGCGCCTCATGAACGCGGCAGAAGTTGTAGAAAAGCAAATACAGCGCAAGGGCATGGCAACGGTTCTCAAACTACTTTGAGAACGCGCTCATCAATTGCGCGAAGCGCTTCATGCTCCTTGTCATCGGATTTCGTCACTCGGCAAACGCCTTGACGTGATCGGCGATCACCCGAAAATTTCAAACGAGACGTCATCCCCAAGCCTTTGAACGGCCTCGGCCTTGGGCGCGACCAACACTCGAAACGCCATTTTCGAGCGGAACCCATGAAAATCCTGAACGCCCTGGCCGTCGTCGCCACCCTCGCGGCCGCTGCGCCCCTCCCTGCCCGCGCCCAGGATGACGGCCTCGACCCGGCCAAGGCCGCCGCCTTCGACAAGCGCGTGTTCGGCGCTCCCGTCGGCCAGAAGGCCTCCGCCTGCTTCGTGCGCCGCTACGACGCCAGGCATCTGGCGCAGCATCCGAAGCAGAAAGTGGCCGCGATGAAGCTGCTCGTCACTGCGGAGACTCCGCCGGGCGAGCCGACCAATTACGCGTTCCACGCAGGCGTCCAGTTCCGCGACCGGCCGGGCCATTTCGACGGCGGCACCTCCTGCGGTCATCTCCTCAACGAGGACGGCGGTCACGAGATCACCTTTTCCTGCAGCGTCGAATGCGGCGACGGCGGCCTCGAAATCGCGCTCTCGAAGGACGACAAATCCGCGATCGTGCGGCTCACGGCCATCGCGATCTGGAATCGCAAAACCCCCGACGGCGACACCGAGAGCCTGCAGGGCGGCGCCGACGACAAGGTGTTCCGCGTCGATCGCGTCGACAACAAGGAATGCGCCGAGCTCCTCTCCAATCGCGAGGAGCTGGCGTCGCTTCAGCAAAAATAGGCGTGGGCAAAAATAAACGTGGGCAAAAATAGGCGTGTGAGGACAACATGCACCGACGGAACATGCTGAGAGGCGCCCTCTCTGCGCTCGGCGCCGCCTTCGCGGTCTCGCGCGCCAACGCCGCGACCGAAAGCCCGGCGCAAGAAAAACAGCAGGACAAGTTGAAGGTGGTCTATCACCTGAGCGACCTCGACAAGGCCGGCTTCGTGATCGGCAACATCCAGAACCATCTCGACGGCGTCGGCGGCCCCGACCACGTCACGATCGCGCTCGTGGTGCATGGCCCGGCGCTGCGGGCCTTTCATTCGGCGCAGGCCAATCCCGAGCTGACCCAGCACGTCGGCAGGCTTTCGAAAGCGGGCGTCGGCTTTGCGGCCTGCGGCAACACCATGAAGTCGCAGAAGGTGGCGCTTGGCGATCTCCTGCCCGGCTTCGTCAGCGCGGACAAAGGCGGCGTGGTGCGGATCGCCGAGCTGCAATCGCAGGGCTATCTCTACTTGCGGCCGTAAGACGCCCGGCAACCGATCAGGCCATGGCCCATTGCGGTTGCGTCGCGCCGTTGGCGCTTCTTTGCGCCGGGCCGTCCGCGCCTTTCGCCGCGGCATAATTGGTCCTGCAGGCCGCCAATAGCGCGCCGAAATCCGTGTCCAGCCCGTTCGAGCGGATGACGATGCCGTCCAGGCCCACAGTCCGGTTCGCCGCCAGCAATGCCTTCGCGGTCCCGTCGCAAAACAGCCGCTGCTCCAGCGCCGGCGTGATCTTCAGCAGCACGAATTTCTGCCCCCGATGCTCGCAGGCAGAAACATCCGTCACGGAATCCCAAAGGATGAACTCGTTCGCAATCCGAAGGTCGCGAATGCCGTAGTTGCTCACCAGCACCACCGGCCCGTTCACGGCAAACAGCATCCAGACGCATTTCGCCGTGGTAAGCCCGAACAGGGCTACACCCACGCCACCAATGACACGGTGGGTGATATCCATGTCATCGAACGGAAGCCAGCCGAAGCCCACAACCGCACTGAGCAGTGTCATCGCACCGCCAAGGCCTATCAGGGGTAGCAATCGCGATCGGCAATAGCCGATCTCGGCGTCGTCGGGCAGCTTGGAGTTCATGGCGACCTCTGTGGGCCGAATGTTGCGCGGTCCGCGTCCACCCGAAACCCAGCAGCGGCATCGCCCAAATTAGGTGATTCGCGTGAAATTTGGAGCGAATTCGAAACACACGGCATTTGGCAATTAGGTCAAATGCCTTGTCCCCCGATATCTGCCGGCCCCCCATGTCTGCTCGACATCCTGGATCGATAGGATGTGACTGGCGTTATCCCGGCCCGCGGGCCTACGCATATTCCGGCGCAACGGCCTCCTGGCGAGGATTTATTGACAAAATCCGGTGTCACGACAGAACTGGTCGTGGAACCGGAATCCGTCCAACCCGCCCCATTCGAACAGAAAAACAGGCATCATGAACCCCGTCAAAGCACTCGAAAATCATGGCCAGGCGGTCTGGCTGGACTTTCTGGCCCGCGGCTTCGTCGCCAAGGGCGACCTGAAAGGGCTGATCGAGACCGACGGCGTCAAAGGCGTCACTTCCAACCCCTCGATCTTCGAAAAGGCGATCGGCTCCTCCGACGAATATGACGCGCCGATCGGCAAGGCACTGCAGCGCCGCGACCGCCCGGTGGCCGACCTCTTTGAGCAGCTTGCGGTCGAGGACATCCAGAATGCGGCCGACGTGCTGCGTCCGGTCTATGACCGGCTCGACGGCCATGACGGCTTTGTCAGCCTGGAAGTATCGCCCTATCTCGCGATGGACACCAAGGGCACGGTCGCGGAAGCCAGGCGCCTCTGGAAGGACGTGCACCGCAAGAATTTGATGATCAAGGTGCCGGCGACGCCCGAGGGCCTTCCCGCCATCGAGCAGCTCATCGGCCAAGGCATCAGCGTCAACATCACGCTCCTGTTTTCGCAGGAAGTCTATCGGCAGGTGGTCGAGGCCTACCTGAAGGGCCTGGAAAAATACGTCGGCAAGGGCGGCGATCCCTCGCATGTCGCGAGCGTCGCGAGCTTCTTCGTCAGCCGCATCGACACCATGGTCGACAAGCAGCTCGACGAGAAGATCGCGCAAGCCAACGATCCCGGCGAGAAGGAACGGCTCGCCGCGCTGAAGGGCAAGATCGCCATCGCCAACGCCAAGATGGCCTATCAGGATTACAAGCGCCTGTTCGCGGGCGACCGCTGGGAGAAGCTTGCCGCAAGAGGGGCGAAGCCGCAGCGGCTGCTGTGGGCCTCCACCGGCACCAAGAACAAGGACTACAGCGACGTGCTCTATGTCGAGGAGCTGATCGGTCCCAACACCGTCAACACCGTGCCGCCGGCCACCCTCGATGCCTTCCGCGACCATGGCAAGGTCCGTGACAGCCTCGAGGAGAACGTTGACGCCGCGCGGCATGCGCTTGACGCGTTTGAGAGGTCCGGCATCTCGCTCGATGCCATCACCTCCGAGCTCGTGAAAGACGGCGTCAAGCAGTTCGCCGACGCCGCCGACAAGCTCTATGGCGCGGTCGCGCACAAGCGTGCGGCTGTGCTGGGCGGTAACATCGACCGCCAGAAGCTCGCGCTCGGCGCCGGTATCGAGAAGGCAGTCGAGAAGAGCGCCGAGGAATGGCGCGCGAGCGCGAAGGTTCGCCGGCTCTGGCGAAAGGACAAGTCGGTCTGGACCGGCGACGACGAGAACAAATGGCTCGGCTGGCTGACCAGCGCCCACGATGCCGACGTTGCCGATTACGAGGATTTTGCGCAGCGCGTGAAGGGCCAGAATTTTTCCGATGCCGTCGTGCTCGGCATGGGTGGATCGAGCCTTGGGCCCGAAGTCCTGGCGGAAACCTTCCCGAAAAAGTCCGGCTTTCCGAAACTGCATGTGCTCGACTCCACCGACCCTGCGCAGGTGCGCGCGATGGAGAAGAAGATCGACATCGGGAAGTCGCTCTTCATCGTCTCCAGCAAGTCCGGCGGTACCACCGAGCCGAACGCGATGAAGGATTATTTCTTCGATCGCGTCTCCAAGGCGATCGGCGCCGAGGCGGCCGGCCACCGCTTCATCGCGGTGACCGATCCCGGCTCGTCGCTGGAGAAGGTCGCGGCCAGACAAGGCTTTGCCCGCACCTTCCATGGCGAGCCCACCATCGGCGGACGCTATTCGGTGCTGTCGCCATTCGGTCTGGTCCCGGCCGCGGCGGCAGGCATCGATGTGCGAAGCCTGATCGGCCATGCGCTTTCGATGGTGCGCTCCTGCGGCGCGGACGTGCCGCCGCATGAAAATCCGGGCGTGCAACTCGGGCTCGCGATGGGCGCAGCCGGGCTCGAAGGCCGCGACAAGGTGACGATCCTGTCCTCACCGAAAATTGCCGATTTCGGCGCCTGGGCCGAACAATTGATCGCGGAGTCCACGGGCAAGGAAGGCAAGGGCCTGATCCCGATCGACGGCGAGCCGCTTGGCGATGTCTCGCTCTATGGCAACGACCGCTTCTTCATCGATATCCGCACCGAAGACGAGGACGACGCCTCCCATGATGAGAAGCTGAAGGCGCTGGAGCATGCCGGCCATCCGGTCGCGCGCATCGTGATGAACTCGATCGACCATCTCGGCCAGGAGTTCTTCCGCTTCGAAATGGCAACCGCAGTCGCCGGCTCGGTGCTCGGCATCAATCCCTTCAACCAGCCGGACGTCGAGTCGGCCAAGATCAAGACTCGCGAATTGACCGCGGCATTTGAGAAGACCGGAAAACTTCCACCCGAAACGCCCGCGATGTCATCGGCCGAGGCCGATCTCTACACCGACGAAGCCAATGTCGAAGCCTTGCGGAAGCTCGGCGCCGACGGCAGCGTCGGCTCATGGCTGAAAGCGCACCTTTCCCGTATTCATGCCGACGATTATGTGGCGCTGCTCGCCTATATCGAACGTGATGCCGACCACATCGATGTGCTGCAGGACATGCGGCTGAAAGTGGGCGAACGGCGCCATGTCGCAACCTGCGCCGAGTTCGGCCCACGCTTCCTGCATTCGACCGGGCAGGCCTACAAGGGCGGACCCGACAGCGGCGTGTTCCTGCAGATCACCGCCGACGATGCGAAGGACTTGCCGGTGCCCGGCCAAAAGGCCAGTTTTGGCGTGATCAAGGCGGCGCAGGCTCGCGGCGATTTCGACGTGCTCACCGAGCGCGGCCGGCGCGCGCTGCGAGTGCACCTGAAGGGCGATCTCGCATCCGGCCTGAAGATGCTGGACGCCGCCATCACCGAAGCGTTGAACCAAGGGTGAGACAAATGCAGCTCGGAATGATCGGTCTGGGGCGGATGGGAGGCAACATCGTCCGCCGGCTGATGAAGCACGGCCACACCACCGTCGTTTATGACAAGGACGAGAAAGCAGTGGCGGGGCTGGCGGCCGACGGCGCTGCCGGCGCCAAGGCGCTGGATGACTTTGTTAAGAAACTCGAAAAGCCCCGCACCGCGTGGGTGATGTTGCCCGCCGGCAGGATCACCGAGGAGACCATCGAGGCGCTGGCGAAGCTGATGGAGGCCGGCGACGCCATCATCGACGGCGGCAACACCTTCTGGCAGGACGATGTCCGCCGCGGCAAGAAATTGAAAGAGCGCGGCATCCATTATCTCGATGTCGGCACGTCCGGCGGAATCTGGGGCATCGAGCGCGGCTATTGCATGATGATCGGCGGCGACAAGGCCGTGGTCGACCGGCTCGATCCGCTTTTCAAGGCGCTGGCGCCCGGCGCGGGCGATATTCCCCGCACGGCGCACCGCGACGGTCGCGATCCCAGAGTCGAGCAGGGTTACATCCACGCCGGGCCCGTCGGCGCCGGCCATTTCGTCAAGATGATCCACAACGGCATCGAATATGGGTTGATGCAGGCCTATGCCGAAGGTTTCGATATTCTCAAGAACGCCAATATCGACGCGCTGCCGCCGGACCATCGCTTCGACTTCAACATTGCCGACGTCGCGGAAGTGTGGCGGCGCGGGAGCGTGATTCCATCCTGGCTGCTCGATCTCACGGCTTCGGCGCTGGCGGAAAACCACACGCTCGACAATTACTCCGGCTTTGTCGAGGATTCCGGCGAAGGCCGCTGGACCGTGAATGCGGCGGTCGACGAGGCCGTGCCGGCCGAGGTCCTCACCGCCGCTCTCTTTGCGCGGTTCCGCTCGCGCAAGGAACATACTTTTGCGGAAAAAATCCTCTCCGCGATGCGCGCCGGCTTCGGCGGTCATCGCGAACCGAAGAAGCCTGGTTAAAGGGCTAAGCGAATGCCGAACGGTCACAAGCCCGACCCCTGCTCCATTGTCATCTTCGGCGCCACCGGCGATCTCACCCATCGCCTGGTGATTCCGGCGCTCTATAATCTCGCCGCCGGCAACCTCCTGCCTGACAATTTCTGCGTGGTCGGCATCGCCCGCAAGGGCATGTCGAGCGCGCAGCTGAGCGAGGGCCTGATGAAGGGCCTGCACCAGTACGCGACCCGCAAGATCGACGGGGAGCTGGCGAAGAAGCTGCTCTCCTGCGTCACCTGCATCGAGGCCGATCCGAAGGATCCCGCCTCGTTCGACGCCATGCGCGACCAGCTCGACAAGCTCGAGGCCGAACGCAAGACCGGCGGCAACCGGCTGTTCTACCTGGCGACGCCGCCGAACGCCTTCCTGCCGATCAGCAAGCAGCTCGGCCGCACCGGCATGCTCACCGAGAACGGCTCGTGGCGGCGTCTCATCATCGAAAAGCCCTTCGGCACCGATCTCGCCTCGGCCAGGGAGCTGAACCACGAATTGATGAAGCTTGTCGACGAGCACCAGATCTACCGGATCGATCATTATCTCGGCAAGGAAACGGTACAGAACATCCTGGTGCTGCGCTTTGCCAACGGCATGTTCGAGCCGATCTGGAACCGCAATCACATCGACCATGTGCAGATCACGGTCGACGAGAAGCTCGGCGTCGGCCATCGCGGCAGCTTCTATGACGCGACGGGCGCGCTGCGCGACATGGTGCCGAACCATCTGTTCCAGCTCCTGTCGCTGGTGGCGATGGAGCCGCCATCGCGCTTCGACGCGCACGCCGTGCGTTCGGAAAAGGCCGACGTGCTCTCCTCGATCCAGCTCCAGAGCGAAGAGGAGGCGCTAAAAAATTCCGTGCGCGGGCAATATCGCGGCGGCAAGGTCGGCGACACCGAGATCGAGGATTACCGCAAGACGCCGGAGGTCAAGCCCGGCAGCACCACCGAGACCTACGCCGCGCTGAAGCTCACCATCGACAACTGGCGCTGGGCCGGCGTTCCCTTTTATCTGCGCACCGGCAAGGCACTCGGCGTCAAGCGCACCGAGATCGCGATCAAGTTCAAGCAGGCGCCGTTCGCGATGTTCCGCGACACGCCCGGTCGACAAGCTCTCGCAGAACTATCTGGTCATCTCGACCGAGCCGGTCGAGGGCATCGAGCTGCAATTCAACACCAAGGTGCCGGGACCCGCGATCGACATCGACGGCGTCGAGATGAAGTTCCGTTACAAGGATTACTTCAAGGCGGAGCCCTCGACCGGCTATGAGACGCTGATCTACGACTGCATGATCGGTGACAATATCCTGTTCCAGCGCGCCGACAGCGTGGAAGCCGGCTGGCAGGCGGTGCAGCCCTTCCTCGACGCCTGGCACAAGGCCGGCGCCAAGGGGCTGAAGATTTACGATCCCGGTACCGAGGGCCCTGAAGAGGCGGACGAGCTACTCGCCCGCGACGGCCGAAGCTGGCGCAAGCTGACCTGACGATGGCGGGGGGCGATCAGCGCGAGATCATCTCCGTCGCCGACGCGGCCGAACTTGCCGAGGCCGCCGCCGATCGCGTGCTGACGCGGATCGCGGCCAATAGCGGCCGCATCGCGATTTGCCTCACCGGCGGATCGAGCCCGACGAAGCTCTACGAGCTGCTCGCGACCGATCCCTATCGCGGCAAAATCCCCTGGGATCGCGTGCATTGGTTCATCGGCGACGAGCGCTTCGTACCCGCAAGCGACGAGCGCAACAACATGGCGATGGCGCGCCGCGCCTTCCTCGATCGCCTCGCACCTGCGGACCACATTCATCCGGTCCCGACCGATACCGCGAGCCCTGATGACGCCGCCGGCCGTTATGAGGCCGAGCTGAAGTCGTTTTATGGGGCCCCGACCCTCGATGCCGCGCGGCCGTTGTTCGACCTCGTGCTGATGGGTGTCGGACCCGACGGTCACACTGCGTCGCTGTTTCCGGGCTATCCGGAGGTGGAAGAAAGGACGCGCTGGGTGGTCGGCGTGCCACGCGCCAATGTCGAGCCCTTCGTGCCGCGGGTCTCGCTCACACTACCCTCGCTGGGCTCATGCAGGGAGATGCTGTTCGAAGCGTCGGGCGCGGGCAAGCGAGCGATCTTGACGCGCGTGCTTTCCGGCGAGAACCTGCCGGCGGCTCGCGCGCGGTCGAATGGCGAGACGGTCTTTATCGTGGACCAGGCCGCGCTACCGGAGAAGCCTGGTGGCTGCTGACATGACGCCCTGTGCGCTGATCGTGATGGGCGTGTCCGGCTCGGGCAAGACCACGATCGGCGAGAGACTGGCGGCCCGGCTCGGCTGGCCCTACGAGGACGCCGACCGGTTTCACCCCGCGAGCAACGTCGCCAAGATGAGCGCCGGGCATCCATTGACCGACGAGGATCGGTGGCCCTGGCTGCAAGCGATCGCCGCCGAGATCGACCGTATCAGCGAGGCCGGCGGGTACGTGGTGATCGGCTGCTCCGCGCTCAAGCGCGCCTATCGCGACATCCTGGTACACGGCCGAAAGGACATTCGCCTCGTCTATCTCGACGGCACGCAGGCGCTGATCGCGGATCGGCTCGGCCGGCGAAAGGGGCATTTCATGCCGTCCGGCTTGCTGACCAGCCAGTTCGCCACGCTCGAACCACCGACGCCGGACGAGCATGCCCTCACGGTGTCGATCGATGCGCCGGTCGAGGTCATCGTCGACAATATCGTCAGCCAACTGAAATCGAGTCCCGCATGACCCGCATCGCGCTCGTGGTGTCCGATGTCGACGGCACGTTGCTCACCAAAGACAAACGCCTCACCGAGGCCGCCGGCGCCGCCGTGCGGCGGCTGCACGACGCCGGGATCGGCTTCACCATCACCTCGAGCCGGCCGGCCATCGGCATGGGATTTCTGGTCGAGCCGCTCAAGATCACGCTGCCGGTCGGCCCCTTCAACGGCAGCTCGATCGTCGGCGCCGACATGAAGCCGATCGAGCAGCATTTGATCCCCGCCTCCGCCGTCCGGCGCAGCCTCGAACTGCTCGAGGAAAATGGCATCGACATCTGGCTGTTCACCAACGAGCACTGGTTCACGAAGAACGGCAGCGGCGATTATGTCCCGAACGAAAAACGCGCCATCAAGGCCGATCCGACCGTGATCGGTGATTTCACGCCTTATCTGTCGCAAGCCTGCAAGGTGGTCGGCTCCAGCTCCGATTTCGCCCTGCTCGCGCGCTGCGAAACGCAAATGAGGAAGGCCCTGGGCGCGGAAGCGACCGCGATCCGCTCGCAAGACTATTATCTCGACATCACGCCGCCCGGCCAGAACAAGGGCACCTTCGTGCAGGCGATGGCTCGGCGGCTCGGCATTTCGACCGACGCGGTCGCCACTATCGGCGATATGCAC
Organism: uncultured Alphaproteobacteria bacterium; assembly: GCA_963831505.1. Lineage (GTDB taxonomy): Bacteria > Pseudomonadota > Alphaproteobacteria > Rhizobiales > Xanthobacteraceae > Bradyrhizobium. The sequence goes on from CAWHQY010000020.1 coordinate 138,119, forward strand.
AATGACGTCGCGATGTTCGAGGTGAGCGGGTTGTCATTCGCGATGGGCAATGCCTCCGATGAGGTCAAGCAGCATGCCAAGCGTGTGACGGCATCGAATGAAGAGGACGGGTTTGCCAAGGCGATCGACGTGATTTTGGGGACAAGCTAGCCCCTTCAGTCCGTTCACCGGTATGTTTCATCTCTTGGCCTGCTTGTCGCCTGTTGGGCCTTCGACAAACTCGACGGGCGTGCCTTTCTTGAGATTGCCGCCGAGCCACGCCACATCCCAGTTGGTCAGGCGGACGCAGCCATGGGACTCGGATTTGCTGATCTTGGCGGGATTCGGCGTTCCGTGCAGACCGTACCCTTCCCCCGAAAGTCCGATCCAATAGCTGCCCACCGGATTGTTCGGTCCGGGCTTGATTTCGAACGCTTGCTTCGACCGCACGCCCTTGAATTTGTATTCGGGATTGTAGCCGTAGTACGGGTTGGGATCGACGGAGGTGACCTTGAGCGTACCGCTCGGCGTCGGTTTCTCCTCGCTGCCGACGGTAGCCGGGAAGAACGCGAGCAGAGCGCCGTTGGGATCGAACGCCTTGACGGTCTGCCTCGATTTATCGACTTCCAGCCGTGCAATATTGAGCTTGTCCGGCGAACTGCGAACGGCGGCCACCAAGACTGTTTCGCCGGCCTCCTCGAACTTCTTTCCGGGATTGAGCGCCGCCAGAAGCGCTTCGCTCATGTGGAATTTCTCGGCGATCGCCTCGCGAGGGCTGGTATAGCCAAGCGCGGGGAGGTCTTTCATGTCCTCCATTCGCGCCGGAAGCGTCTTGAGGAAAGGCCCCTTCACGTCCTTCGCGGTCATCGTATACCGCGTTATCACCTCGCCATGGCCGGTATCGGCCAATTTGGTCCACAGCTCCTGCGTCAGCTTCTTTTCGAAGCTCAAGCCGTTGGCCTCGGCGAACGCCCTCAGCGCCTTTTGCGTATTCTCGGCAAACTTTCCGTCGATCTCGCCGGGAGAGAACAGGGCGCGGTCGAGAAGCACCTGAACTTTCACGATCGAAGGATCGATGCTGCCGTCCGATTTGGACCGCGGGCGATATTCGGCGCTGTTGATGGTCGCGGCATCAAGGCCGGCCGCGATGGCCGGCCCGGCCAGCCACCACACCAGAAATGCCGCAGCCAACAGGCGGGCCATTCGACGGCCTCCAGCAAAGGTTCATCGCCTCAATGATCTGGTAACTCACAAGTTCCTGCTGCGTTGCCATACCTTAGGCGACGGATGCGATTGATGGGGAAGAACCGCGTAAAGCGGGATGGCTAATGGCCCGTCCCGCTTTCCTCGTCAACGAGTGAATAACTCGTGCTCCGGCCGCCCGCAGCGTCTTTTGTCAGGACGCCCCTGGCGAGAAGATCGTCAATATCTCGCAAGGCTGTATCCTGCGAGCACTTTGCGATCTGTGCCCATTTTGACGACGTGAGCTTGCCTTCGAAGCCGTTGAATAGACGATCGATCATCGCTTGTTGCCGCTCGTTGAACGACACGCCGGCATGCTTTTTCCAGAAACGCGCCTTTCTGAGAACCGAAGCGAGAATCGTTTCGGCGCTGTCGAAGGCGCGGTCGAGGCAGTCCAGGAACCATTCCAGCCACGCCGTAATATCGAGATCGCCTTTCTGCGTGGCTTCCAGAATGCCGTAATAGACGTTGCGCTCCTGGCGTATTTGAGCGGACATGCTGTAAAAGCGCTGCGGGCTGGCTTCGGAGCGCGCAAGCGCCATATCGGCAATCGCGCGGGCGATGCGTCCGTTGCCATCGTCAAAGGGGTGGATGGTTACAAACCAAAGATGCGCGACAGCCGCCTTGAGAACGGGATCAATGTCCTGGCTGCCGTTGAACCAATCAATGAAGGCCTTCATTTCATCGGGAAGCGCAGCCGCCTTCGGAGCTTCGTAGTGAACGCGCTCGCGTCCCACCGGGCCCGAGATGACTTGCATCGGCCCCGTCGCATCGGTGCGCCAGGAACCAACCGAGATCCTGGTGATGCCGCTGCGTCCGATTGGAAACAGAGCGGCATGCCAGCCAAACAATCGTTCAGAGGTGAGAGGAGCGCCATACTTTCCGGTAGCGTCGAGCTGCATTTCGACAACGCCTTCAACGTTACGCTCGGAAGGGATCAACGCGCCGATGTCGACGCCGAGGCGACGCGCGATCGACGAGCGCACTTGTTCTCGGTTGAGCACTTCGCCTTCGATTTCGCTCGACTTGGTGACTTCCTCGGTCAGGGCCTCCAGATTGGCTTCGCCTCGAAGGTCGGAAGCCAAGTGCCTCCATACGGCCGGTAAGGCGCCCCTGTCTGTTGCGGACGGCCGCCAGCTTTTGCGCCAGCTTGGCCTCGTTTCGTTTGAAATGGGGCCAATCCTTCAGTTCGTGGATGTATGTGACCATTCTCCGTACCTTGTGCGGTGAATATGGGACCTATTCACCGCAAAGGCAAGGCCTTTCTCCGCAATTTATGCGGTGAATAAGAACCATTCCTCCCTCGGGTTGGCTGGCCGCTATTTCGACCGCTGCATCGCCGGCTTCTCGCTCGCCTTCGTCGCTTCGTCGAGGTTATGCGCGGTGTTGATTAGCGCGATGTGGGTCAGCGCCTGCGGGAAATTGCCGGTCTGGCGCCGCGCGATGGAATCATACTCCTCCGCCAGCAGGCCGAGATCGTTGGCAATGCCGACCACGCGGTCGAACAGCGCTTGCGCCTTCGTCAATTCGCCCGCCAGCACGTTGGCGTCGGCGAGCCACAGGCTGCAGGCCAGGAAAGCGCCCTCGATCGGCTGTTCCTCCTCCGATGAAACTTCGCGTGGGTCGTGCCGCAGCACGAAGCCGTCGCGCATCATGTGCTGCTCGATCGCTGCGAGTGTCCCGCGAATCCGCGCGTCGGTCGCGGGCAGGAAGCCGACCGCCGGCAACAGCAGGAGGCTCGCATCGAGCAATTTCGAACCATAGGACTCCACAAAGGAATTGAGCCCCGCATCAAAACCCATGGCGCATACGTTGCGTTGAATGGTGTCGCGCAGCGCACGCCATTCCTCCAGCGGCGCCCTGAAGCCGAATTTCTCCACGCTCTTGATGGCACGGTCGAAGGCGACCCAGGTCATCACCTTCGAGAAGACGTAGTGTCTGGGCTCGCCGCGCCGCTCCCAGATGCCGTGATCGGGATGATCCCAGACCTCGGCGAGATGTTGCAGCACCGCGCATTCCAGGTCCCAGCTGCCGTCGTCGAGCTTCAGCTCCGCCATGCGCGCCTGGTGGAAGGCATCGATCAACTCGCCATAGACATCGAGCTGCAGCTGCGCGTGCGCGGCATTGCCGACCCGCACCGGCTGCGCGCCTTCGTAGCCCGGCAACCAGCCGGCTTCCCATTCCAGCAGCCGCCGCTGGCCCCAGATGCCGTACATGATCTGCATGTTGCCGGGCGCGCCGGCCGCCGCGCGCAACAGCCAATTGTGCCAGGCCGAGGCTTCTTCGGTGTAGCCGGAATTCATCAGCGCGAGCAGCGTGAAGGTGGCGTCGCGCAGCCAGCAGAAGCGGTAGTCCCAGTTTCGCGCGCCGCCGAGCTTCTCCGGCAGCGAAGTGGTGGGCGCGGCCACGATGCCGCCGGTCGGCTGGAAGGTCAGCGCCTTCAGCGTGACCAGCGAACGCAGCACCAGGGCGCGATGCTCGCCCTCATAGGTGCAGCGGCCGCACCATTCCTTCCAGAAAGCCTCGGTCTCCCGCAGCGCCGCCTCGGGATCGATCGGCTCGGGCAGGTCGAGATGCGAGGGACCATAGGTGAGCACGAAGGGAATGGTCTCGCCGGCGCCCACCTCGAAATCGGCAACCGTCGTCATGTCCTCGCCGCGGGTTTCGACCGGCGTACGCAGCACCGTCATGTCCTGGCCCGCGATCGCGAGCAGCGCCGAGCGGTCCTCGGCCCGCTTCACCCAGGGAATATCGACGCCGAAGCCGAAGCGGATCACGAGCTGCATCCGCATTTTCACCTTGCCTTCGACACCGCGCACCAGGCGTACGACATCGGAAGCCTTGCCGCGCGGCGGCATGAAATCGATCAGCTCGACAATGCCATCGGCGGTTTCGAATCGCGTCTGCAGGATCAGCGTTTTGCCGCGATAGCGGCGCGTCGTGCTCCTGATCTCCGCCTCCGGGGCGATCAGCCAGCGGCCGTTCTTGTTGGTGCCGAGAATTGCGGCAAAACAGGCGTCAGAATCGAAGGCCGGCCAGCACAGCCAGTCGATCGAGCCGTCGCGACCGACCAGGGCTGCGGTCTCGCAATCGCCGATCAGGCCATAGTCTTCGATCGCTAGGGGCAATTCTCCTACTCGCCGAAAATGGTCATGTCAGCCTGCGACCCGCATCCGTTCATGGGTTGCGTGCTTGAGCGCATTGACATCGATGGTCGCGGCAATGTCCTCGACCGCGACCGGCAGCCGCCGGCGCCAGTTCGGATGCTCATCCACGGTGCCGGGGATGTTGGGCTGGTCGATCACGCCCAGCAAATCCTCCAGCGAGATCACCATCAGGCGCGATCTGGTGCGCGCCAAAAATCTTGCGATCGAATAGAGATCGTTCTCGTGAATGTCATACTGGCGCAACGCCTCGTCCAGCATGCCGAGCGCATGCCAGCGCGCCTCGTCGCTCTCGCCGGGATCGAGCCCGAGCGAGCGCTTCACCTTCAGGTCGCTGAAGGAGCGCCAGCCGGCATAGGTCGAGAGATCGTGGGTGTTGAAGGTGATCAGCGCGTTCGGCTGATAGCGGTCGATGCCGAGGAAGCGGCCGTCATCGTCGCGCTCGAACATCACCACGAGATAGGACCAGATGCCCCAATCAGCCATCTGCTCGCGGAATCCTTCCGGCACGGTGCCGAGATCCTCGCCGATGACCACGCAATGGTTTGCGACGCTTTCGAGCGCGGTCACGGCAAACAGCGCCTCCAGCGGCATCTGCACATAAGCGCCCTGCCGCGCGGGAAAGCCGTGCGGGATGAGATAAAGCCGCTTCAGGCCGAGCACGTGGTCGAGCCGGATCGCACCGGCGTGGCGCATCGAGGCCCGCAGCATCTCGCGGAACGGCTCGAACAGCTTCATCTCGAGGCCCGTGGCATTGAAGCCGGCAAGCCCCCAGCTTTGGCCGAGCGTGTTGAGCGGATCGGGCGGCGCGCCGACGCCGAGCTCACGCGAAATCGCGACCTGCTCGTTCCAGGCGTCGAAGCCGTCGGCCTGCACGCCGACGGCGACGTCGAGATAGAGGCCGACCTTCATGCCGAGCCGGTCCGCGAGCTTCTTGCAGGCGCCCAGTTGGCGGTCGGCGACCCATTGCACGAACTCGACGAATTCGACCGCGCTCCTGTCGGGGCCGGCGCGGAGTTTCGCGCATTGCGCCTCGTCCGGCTGCCGCCATTCCCTGGGCCATTGCCACCATGGCGTCTTGAATTTTCGCCGCATCACCTCGAAGCAGGCGAAATGCGACAGCAGCGCGCCCCGCTCGGCGCGGAAGGCATCGAAATCGTTGGCTGCCGCAGCGTTTGGAGCAGCGCTGAATTTTTCGAAGGCCGAGCGCAATGCCCGCCATTTCAGTGCGGCCACGCCCGGATAGTCCACGGTCGGATTTTGCTGCAGCCTGGCGATCGCATCCCCTTCGGGGGTCGGCTGATAGCCGGGGATGTTCTCGGCGTCTATATAGAGCGCATTCAGGAACAGCCGGCTGTTCGGCGAATACGGGCTGCAGTCGCCCGGCCGGTCGTCGAACAGCGCGTGCAGCGGATTGAGGCCGATGCCGTCGGCGCCGAGCTCACTCGCGAGCCGGATCAAACCTTCGAGATCGGTGAAATCGCCCATGCCCCAATTGCGGGCCGAGCGGACCCCGTAAAGCTGCACGGCGATCACCCAATTGCGGTCGAAATCGCCGGTGAACGCCCGCGGCGGCGCCACGATAAGGGGCGCCTCCTCGCTTTCGCCGGCGGCGTCGGTGATCTGCAGCCGCCAGGCGCCCTCGGGCAGGCCGTCGGGCCACAACAGGGTGCGGCCGTTGGTGCGGCCTTCCACCGTGCGACCTTTCGCCTCGATCTTCCAGCGCACCGGCAGGCGGGCGGCCTCGCGGAGCTCGGTCCGCGCCGGCAGGCCAGAGCGGACCACCACCGGGCCGTCGATGAACCGGCGCGGCGTCCGCGCCGGGAAGGCATCGACGATGATTTTAAGGGCAGCTTCGTCAGTGACATGGCGCTGGCCCTGGCCGTCGGTAAATTCGGTCAGGATTCCCAGAGCTTCGGCTTGGCTGAAAAGGTCCATTCGGCACGCAGTTTGCACGCGACGGGGGGAGGCAGTGTCGCGAAATTGTCCAGATAGGAGAACAGGATAGGGATTTCCAACGCCTTCGACACCGGGCAGTTCCCGATGGAACCAACGGCAAGGATGCGGCTTTCTATTATGGTACAGCGTCTCCTTTCCCCTAACGAAACGGGACGTCAGTTCCATGTCAATGGCATCACCGTGATCAGATCAGCGCGAACTGTCGAGAGCGTCGGGACCGGCGTAAGCTTCCTTGTTGCGCCCAAAGCGGGCGGGATCGCGGCCGGGCATGAAGGGGCGACGCGATGAACCTGATGTCCTCCATTGACACCGCCGAGCTGCCGGTCACCGACCTTGAAGGCGACGTGCTCTGGTACAAGGACGCGATCATCTATCAGCTCCACGTCAAGGCCTTTGCCGACAGCAACAATGACGGCATCGGCGATTTCGCAGGCCTCTGCGAGAAGCTGCCCTATCTCCAGGAGCTCGGCGTCACCACGCTGTGGCTGCTGCCGTTCTATCCCTCGCCCGGCCGCGACGACGGTTACGACATCGCGGATTACGGCGCGATCAATCCCGATTTCGGGACCATGAAGGATTTCAAGCGCTTCATCCAGGAGGCCAAGAAGCGCGGGCTCCGGGTCATCACCGAGCTCGTCGTCAACCATACGTCCGACCAGCACGACTGGTTCAAGCGCGCCCGGCGCAGCCAGCCCGGCTCCAGCGCGCGCAACTGGTATGTCTGGAGCGACACCGACCAGAAATACCAGGGCACGCGCATTATTTTCACGGACACCGAAAAGTCGAACTGGACCTGGGATCCCGAGGCCGGCCAGTTCTACTGGCACCGGTTCTTCTCGCACCAGCCGGACCTGAATTTCGACAATCCGCGCGTGGTCAGCGCCATCATCCAGGTGATGAAGCGCTGGCTCGACACCGGTGTCGACGGATTCCGGCTGGACGCCATTCCCTATCTCTGCGAGCGCGACGGCACCAACAACGAAAACCTGCCCGAGACGCACACGATCATCAAGAAGCTGCGCCAGGAGCTCGACGCCTACGCCAAGAACAAGGTCCTGCTCGCCGAGGCCAATCAATGGCCGGAGGACGTGCAGGAGTATTTCGGCCAGAGCGACGAATGTCACATGGCCTATCACTTCCCGCTGATGCCGCGCATCTACATGGCGATCGCGCAGGAAGACCGCTTTCCCATCACCGACATATTGCGCCAGACCCCGGACATTCCCGCCAACTGCCAATGGGCGCTGTTCCTGCGCAACCATGACGAATTGACGCTGGAAATGGTCACCGACGTCGAGCGCGACTATCTGTGGTCGACCTATGCCAACGATCCGCGCGCCCGCATCAATGTCGGCATCCGCCGCCGGCTTGCGCCGCTGATGGACAACGACCGGCGCAAGATCGAGCTGATGAACTCGCTCCTGTTATCGTTCCCGGGCACGCCGATCCTCTATTACGGCGACGAGATCGGCATGGGCGACAACATCTATCTCGGCGACCGCAACGGCGTGCGCACTCCGATGCAGTGGGCGCCGGACCGCAATGGCGGCTTCTCGCGCGCCGATCCGGCAAAGCTCTATGCGCCGATGATCATGGATCCCGTCTACGGCTACGAGGCCGTCAACGTGGAAGCGCAGTCGCGCAGCCTCTCCTCGCTGCTTTCCGCCATGAAGCGGCTGATCTCGGTGCGCAAGTCGACGCTCGCCTTCGGCCGCGGCAGCATGACCTTCATCCGCCCGGCCAACCGCTCGGTGCTCGCCTATGTCCGGGAATACAAGGGCGAGGTCATCCTCTGCGTCGCCAACCTGTCGCGCTCGGCGCAGGCGACCGAGCTTGATCTGTCGGCATGGAAGGAACGTGTCCCGCTGGAAATGCTTGGCCGCACGCGCTTTCCCGCGATCGGCGAACTGCCCTACATGATCACGCTCGCGCCTTATGGCTTCTACTGGTTCGAGCTGCAGGAGCGCGACAAGTCGGAGCCGGTGAAACCGCGCGCGGTGCCGGAGTTCGAGACGCTGGTGGTGCCGCTCAACTCGACCTGGGTGTCGCTGGCGCGGACGCGTGGCGTGTTCGAACGCGACGTGCTGCCCGAACATCTGGCGCGGACGCGCTGGTATCCGGAGCATTCGCCCGAAAAGATCCGCCCGACGCTGGTCTCCGCGATCCCCTTCTGCGATATCGGCGACAACCGTCCGTGGCTTGTCTTTTTCGAAGCAACACAGCGAGGCGAGACCTCGCGCCATTTGTTGCCGATGCTGATCGAATGGATCCGCTTCGACCGCGAACGCTACAACCCGAATGCCTTTGCCGCCGTGCGTCAGGGTGCGCGCGAGGGCACGCTGCTCGATGCCGCGACCGATCCGATCTTCATCGGACTGTTGCTGCGCAATTTGCGGGAATCCCTGACGGTTACGGAAAACAATCTGCAACTGGAATTCCGGCCGACCAGCCAGTTCTCCGACAACCAGGTGCGCCAGCCCGAGAGCGTGCGTAGCGTCGACACGGGAAAATCCAACAGCTCCGCGCTGGTCGACAATGATTTCTGCATCAAGATGTTTCGCAAGACCGAAGCGGGCATCAACCCCGCGATCGAAGTCGGCCGTTTCCTGACCGAGGTCGCGGGCTTTGCCAACACCCCGGCGCTGCTCGGCACGGTGGAGTTCGTCGAGGGCGAGCAGCGGAGCGCGGTCGCCACCGTCCACGCGCTGGTCGCCCATCAGGGCGACGGCTGGACGGTGACGTCGGCCTATCTCGACCGCTTTGTCGACGACCAGCGCCTGCTCGCCGCCGATCAACATGCCGGCGAGAGCGACGAGGAGATCCCCTATCTGCGTATCCTGGCGCAGGCCGGACGACGCACCGCCGAGCTGCATCTGGCACTGTCAGGAAACTCCGAGCTGACCGATTTCGCGCCGGAGCCGGTTACGCCCGACGATGTGCTGCGCTGGACCGGCGTGGCGCTGAAGCGCGCCGATCGGCTGTTTGATGTGCTCGGCCAGCGCGACGCCGTGCGCGAGGCTGACCGGCCGCTGGTCGAACGCTTATTGGCGCAGCGCAAGATCCTGCACGACCGGCTGACCACATTGCTGCCGCCGGACATCGGCGGAGCGAATATCCGCCTTCACGGCGACTTCCGCCTCGAGCAGATGCTGATGGTGAAAGACGACATTTTCATCATCGGATTCGAGGGCGAGGCCGGACTGCCGCTCGAAGAGCGGCGGCGCAAGGGGCCGGCCGCGCGCGACGTCGCCGGCCTGATCCGCTCGATCGATTATTCCGTGATTGCGGCGCTCGATCGCGCTAGCAAAGGGTCGCCCGACGAGAGAGGCAGGCTCGCGACCGCACTTGCCGGCTGGCGCGAGCGTTCGGCGGCGGCATTCCTTAATGCCTATCGCGAGAGCATGACAAGGGCGCGACTGTGGCCCGACGATCCTCATGCGGCGGACGCCATGGTTAATTTCTTTTTGCTGGAAAAAGCCGTGCATGAGATCGAATATGAACTCGCGCACCGGCCCGATTGGCTGCGCACGCCCATAGCCGGTCTGTTGCGTATCCTGTCCGAGCCTGCAAAAGAGGCCTGATGAGTAAACTGTCCGCCGAGGCCTATGCGATCGTCGAAGGCCGCCACGCCGATCCCTTCCACTATCTCGGCCTCCATACCGAGGGAGACCGGACGGTGGTGCGCGCCTTCCTCCCCGAGGCGTCCATTGTGGAAGCCATCGGCGAGCATGGCGAGACGGCGAAGCTTGCGCGCATCCATGACGCCGGCCTGTTCGCCGGCACGATGCCGAACGGCTCGACGCGCTACCGGTTGCGCGCGAGGTTCGGCGACAACGTCGTCCAGCTTGACGACCCCTACCGCTTCCCGCCGGTTCTGACCGACTATGACCTCTATCTGCTCGGCGAAGGTAAGGACCAGCGGCTGTACGACAAGCTTGGGGCGCATCCGCGCGTCATGGACGGCGTCGAGGGCATCGCCTTTGTCGTGCATGCACCGAACGCGCGGCGGGTCAGCGTGGTCGGCGATTTCAATTTCTGGGACGCGCGGCGGCATCCGATGCGCGTGCGCGGGCTCGGCTATTGGGAACTGTTCATTCCCCATGCCAAGGAAGGCGACCACTACAAGTTCGACATGATCGGCCCGCAGGGCCAGCATCTGCCGCTCAAATCCGATCCGCTGGCCTTTGCCGCGGAGATGCGCCCGAAGACCGCCTCCATCGTGCTCGACGAAACCAGGCTGCCGCAGCCGCGGCCGGCGCCGTCAGGCATCAATTCCCGCGGCGCGCCGATCTCGATCTACGAGGTCCATCTCGGCTCATGGCGGCGCACGAACAACAATGAATGGCTGACCTATCGCGAGCTGGCCGAGCAGTTGCCGGCCTATGCCCGCGATCTCGGCTTCACCCATATCGAATTCCTCCCCGTGAGCGAGCATCCGTTCGACGGCTCCTGGGGCTATCAGCCGACCGGTCTCTTTGCCCCGACGAGCCGCTTCGGATCGCCGGCGGATTTCTCGCATCTCGTCGATGCCTGCCACGAGCAAGGTCTCGGCGTCATCCTCGACTGGGTGCCCGGACATTTCCCCGACGATCCGCACGGGCTCGGCCGCTTCGACGGCACCGCGCTCTACGAGCATGCCAATCCCATGCAAGGGCGCCATCTCGACTGGGGCACGCTGATCTACAATTACGGCCGCACTGAAGTTGTCAATTTCCTGGTGTCGAACGCGCTGTTCTGGCTGGAGCGCTACGCCATCGACGGCCTCCGCGTCGATGCGGTCGCCTCGATGCTCTATCTCGATTATAGCCGGCCCTATGGCGGCTGGATTCCGAACAAGCATGGCGGCCGTGAAAATCTCGAGGCGATCGACTTCCTGCGCCGCTTCAACACCGAGGTGTTTTCACGTTTCCCGAATGCGACCACGGCCGCGGAGGAATCCACCGCATGGCCGCAGGTGTCACGCCCGGTCGATCACGGCGGGCTCGGCTTCGGCTACAAGTGGAACATGGGCTGGATGCATGACACGCTGAAATATATCGGCAAGGATCCCATCCACCGCAAATATCACCACGGCGACATCCTGTTCGGCCTGCACTACGCCTTCTCGGAGAACTTCATCCTGCCGCTGTCGCATGACGAGGTCGTGCACGGCAAGCGCTCGATCCTCGGCCGCATGCCCGGCGACGACTGGCAGCGTTTTGCGAATCTGCGCGCCTATTACAGCTTCATGTTCGGCCATCCCGGCAAGAAGCTCTTGTTCATGGGCTGCGAGTTCGCGCAGGAGGCCGAATGGAACCACGACCATTCGCTCGACTGGCATCTGCTCAAGCACAAGAAGTATGCCGGCGTGCAGGCGCTGATCCGCGACCTGAACCGGCTCTATCGCAACGTGCCTGCACTGCACGAACTGGATTGCGAGGCATCCGGCTTCGAATGGGTCGTCACCGAGGATGCCGGCCACAATGTTTTCGCCTGGATCCGCAAGGGCCATACCGATCGCGCGCGGTGCCTGGTCGTCGTGAATTTCTCGCCCAATGTCTATCGCGATTACCGCATCCGCGTGCCCCTCGGCGGCCGCTGGCGGGAGGTCTTGAATTCCGACTCCGCGCATTACGGCGGCAGCAATGTCGGCAATGTCGGCGAGGTCGACGCGTCTGACGGCAACGAGCTCAGCCTCACGATCCCGCCGCTCGCCGCCATCTTCCTGGTACCGGAAGGCTGAGCGATGCGCCTCACCGCCGGAACCTTTGCGCGTCTCGGCGCCAGCTGGGACGGCCGCGGCACCAATTTCGCGCTGTTCTCGGCCAATGCGGAAAAGGTCGAGCTGTGCCTGTTCGACAATCAGGGCCGCCGCGAGCTCGAGCGCATCGAACTGCCCGAACGCAGCGAAGACGTCTGGCATGGCTATCTGAACGATATCTCGCCCGGGCAACTCTACGGCTATCGCGTGTACGGCCCCTACGCACCCGAGCAGGGTCATCGCTTCAATGCGAACAAGCTTCTGCTTGACCCCTACGCCAAGCGCCTCGCGGGACGCATGGTGTGGAGCGATGCACATTTCGCCTATCGTACCGGCAGCCCGCGCGAGGACCTTTCCTTCGACCGCCGCGACAATGCCCGCGGCATGCCCAAGGCCGTCGTCGTCGACGAGACCTTCAACTGGGGCCGGCGCGAAATACGTCCCAGCATCCCCTGGGAAAACACCATCATCTACGAAGCCCACGTCAAGGGCCTGACGCAAACCCGCGAAGACGTGCCGCCGAACCTGCGCGGCACCTATGGCGGCCTCTCTTCGCCGGCGATGATCGCGCATTTGAGGAAGCTCGGCGTCACCACGGTCGAGCTGCTGCCGATCCACGCCTTTGTCGACGACCGCATTCTGGTCGAGAAGAAGCTCGCCAATTACTGGGGCTACAACACGCTGTCGTTCTTCGCGCCGGAGCCGCGCTACGCCCAGGACAATCCGCTCGATGCCTTCCGCACCACGGTGGCCCGGCTGCACGACGCCGGCATCGAGGTCATGCTCGACGTCGTCTATAATCACACCGCCGAGGGCAACCATATGGGCCCGACGCTGTCGTTCCGCGGCATCGACAACGCGTCCTATTACTGGCTGATGCCCGACAACAAACGCTTCTACGACGACTTCACCGGCTGCGGCTCCTCCGTCAACCTCACCCATCCGCGCGTGCTGCAAATGGTGATGGATTCGCTGCGCTACTGGGTCGAGGTCTGCCATGTCGACGGCTTCCGCTTCGATCTCGCCACGACGTTGGCACGTGGACCGAACGGCTTCGACCGCAACAGCGCCTTCCTCACCGCGATCCGGCAGGACCCGGTGCTGGCTTCGGTGAAGCTCGTCGCCGAACCCTGGGATCTCGGCATGGGCGGCTACCAGGTCGGCGCATTTCCCTCGCAATGGTCGGAATGGAACGACCGCTACCGCAGCGCCATGCGGCGCTACTGGAGCGGCGAAGGCAGCCTGATCGGCGAAGTGTCGAGCCGCATGACCGCGTCCTCCGATCTCTTCGGCCATGACGGCCGCAAGCCGCGCGCGAGTATCAACCACATCACCGTCCATGACGGTTTCACGCTGGCCGACCTCTTCAGCTACAACCAGAAGCACAATGAGGCCAATGGCGAGGACAATCGCGACGGCTCCAACGACAATCACAGCAACAATTGCGGCCATGAAGGCCCGAGCGAAGATCCCGCGATCGTGGCGCTGCGCCGCCAGCTTCGCAAGAACCAGTTGGCCTGCCTGTTGCTGGCGCAGGGCCTGCCGCTGATCCTGGCCGGCGACGAGGTCGGCAACTCGCAATCCGGCAACAACAATGCCTATTGCCAGGACAATCAGGTCGGCTGGGTCGGCTGGGAACATCTCGGCCGCGAGGGCGACGACCTCACCGCTTTCGTCGGCCACATGACATCCTTGCGCGAAAAATTCCCGCAAATCCGTAGCCATAGCTGGCTCGACGGGCGGCGTCCGGACGGCTCCTACGGCGTGTTGTGGCTCACACCTGCCGCGGAAGACATGAAGGAAGAGGACTGGAAGTTTCCCGACGGAAGGTTTCTCGCCTACGTGCTGGGCCCGATGGAACCAGGACAAGCGCCGATCTTTATCGTGTTGAACGCGGCGCCCGAGGAGATCGCGTTCAAACTGCCGAAGATGCCGGATTACAGGAGCTGGCAGCAGGTGCTGAACACGACCGAGGTCAAGCAGGAAAGCGCCAATCTCGCCTCCGGCGCCGAGACAAAGGCCCCGCCCCGATCGGTGCTGGCCTTTGCGGGCGCGGCATGAGCGCAAAGCAATTTGGCGCGACGCCGAACCGGAACGGCACGACGTTTCGGCTCTGGGCGCCGGCGGCAAAGCGTGTCGATCTCGTGCTCGAGAAGAAGCCGCTCGCCATGCGCCGCAGCAACGGAGGCTGGTACTCCCTCGATGTCGCGCAAGCAGGCGCCGGCGCGCGCTACAAATTCCGCATCGATGACGAGATCGACGTACCCGATCCCGCTTCCGGCTTCCAGCCGGAAGACGTGTTCGGCCCGAGCGAGGTGATCGACCAAGGCGCCTTCGCATGGCGCGCGCAGGATTGGCGCGGGCGGCCCTGGGCCGAAGCGGTCTTCATCGAGACCCATGTCGGCACCTTCACGAAAGGCGGCACCTATCGCGCCATGATCGACCGGCTCGATCACCTCGTCAAAACCGGCATCACGGCGCTGGAGCTGATGCCGCTCGCCGATTTCGCCGGGCGCCGCGGCTGGGGCTATGACGGCGTGCTCTGGTACGCGCCCGACAGCGCCTATGGCAGGCCTGAGGACTTGAAGACGCTGGTCGACGAGGCGCATCGGCGCGGGCTGATGGTTTTCCTCGACGTCGTCTACAATCATTTCGGGCCGGAGGGGAATTTCCTCGGCCGCTATGCGCCGACCTTCTTCACCGATGCGCATACGCCCTGGGGCAGCGCGATCGATTACCGCGTTCCGGAAGTACGCGCCTTCGCGATCGAGAACGCGCTTTACTGGCTGCGCGACTATCGCTTCGACGGGCTCAGGCTTGACGCCGCCAATCACATCTTCTCGGAGCCCGGTCAGCCATCGATGCTGCATGATCTCAGCATCGCCGCCGGCAGGCTCGCGACGTCGAGCGGCCGGCATATCCATCTCGTGCTGGAAAATGGCGACAACCGTGCAGGCCTGCTCGACGCCACACAGGAGCCGCCGCGCGGAAAATACCGCGCGCAATGGAACGACGACTATCATCATGCCTGGCATGTGCTGTTCACGCGCGAGGCCCAGGGCTATTACGGCGATTACCAGCGTTCACCCCGCGCCGACCTCGCACGTGCGCTGTCGTCGGGCTTCGTGTACCAGGGCGAAACCTCGGCCTTCTGGGGCAACAAACCGCGCGGCGAGCCGAGCGGAAAACTGCCGCCTTCGACCTTTGTCAATTTCCTGCAGAACCATGACCAGATCGGCAATCGTCCCTTCGGAGACCGGCTGGAGACACTTGCATCGGAGAAGGAAATCGAGGCCGCGCTGGCAGTGACGCTTCTGTCGCCGATGATTCCCATGTTGTTTATGGGTGAGGAATGGGGCTCGAAGGCGCCCTTCCCGTTCTTCTGCGATTTCGAGGGCGACCTTGCCAACGCCGTCCGCCGCGGGCGAAAGCGAGGAATACAAATGGGCGTATGAGAAATATGGCGACGAGGTGCCAGATCCGCTCGAGCCTTCGACCTTGGAGTCCGCCGTACTGGATTGGCGGACGCCCGACACGCCGCCGGGCGCGAAGCGGCTGGCCCTGGTGCGGGAGCTGCTGGCCATTCGCCGTCGTGAAATCACGCCACGATTGGCGGGCGCGAGTTTCGGTGCAGCCCATGTCGCCGATAACAGCTTGCTCACAGCCAACTGGGGCATGGGCGACGGCGCGACGCTGTTCCTGATCGCCAACCTATCGCCGCGGGAGATCGCGAATGGTTCGCCGCGCGCGGCCGGCACGCCGATCTGGGGCGGCGAGCCCGGCGACGGACTGCCGCCCTGGTCGGTGTTCTGGCGCATCGGAGGCTAGCGATGCCGCAGGCTTTGCCGATTGCGACCTATCGCCTGCAGCTCACCGCCGACTTCGATTTCGAGAAGGCCGCGGAAGTCGTGCCCTACCTGAAGGCGCTCGGCATCACGCATCTGTACGCCTCGCCGTTCATGAAGGCGCGCAAGGGCTCGTCCCACGGCTATGACGTCGTCGATCACGCAAAACTCAATCCGGAGCTCGGCGGCGAAGCCGGCTTCGCGCGTCTCTCCGAGGCGCTGCGCAAACACGATCTCGGCCTGATCCTCGATTTCGTGCCCAACCATGTCGGCGTGCACTTCGCCGACAATCCCTGGTGGCTCGACATGCTGGAATGGGGACCGGCCTCGCCGCATGCCGGCGCCTTCGACATCGATTGGGAGCTATTGCCCTACCGCAAGCGCGGCGGCGTGCTGCTGCCGATCCTCGGCTCCTCCTATGGCGACGCACTGGAGCGCGGCGAGATCGAGTTGCGTTACGATGCAGGCGAAGGGAGTTTCTCCTGCTGGTATTACGAGCATCGCCTGCCGATCGCACCGGAGCGCTATGGCGAGGTGTTGCGCGTGGTGGTCAAGGACGCCGGCGCCGAGGCGAGCGAAGCGGGCAAGCGTATTCTCACGCTCGCCTTCCGCCATCGGGGATTTCGTCATCCCAATCGCGAGGAAGCGCCGCAGTTCAAGGAGGAGCTGAAGGGGATCGCGGGCGGCGCCGAGATCATCGCCCGCGGCCTGTCGGCCTATCGCTCGGGCGCCGACCGCAATACGCCAACACTCGCGCTGCATCATCTGCTGGAGCGCCAGCATTACAGGCTCGGCCACTGGCGGCTTGCCTCCAGCGACATCAATTATCGCCGCTTCTTCGACGTCAATACGCTGGCGGGCCTCCGCGTCGAGGAGGCCGGCACTTTTGAGGCCGCACACCGGCTGGTGAAGCGATTGATTGCAGAAGGAAGATTGCAGGGGTTGCGGCTCGACCATATCGATGGCCTGCGCGATCCCGCACAATACTTCCAGCGGCTGCGCCGCCTGATCCGCGAGGCGCAACGCGACGCAACCATGCCGTTCTACGTCGTGGTCGAGAAAATCCTTGGCGAAGGCGAGCGGCTGCACAATTTTGCCGGCGTCCACGGCACCACCGGCTATGAGTGGATGAACACGCTGGCGCATCTGTTGATCGACGGCAAGGGCCTCGGTCCGCTCGACGAGGTCTGGCGGCAGGTCAGCAACCAGCCGCCGAAGCTGCAGCCGGTGCTGAAGGAAGCCAAGCGCCGCGTGCTGGAGACGCTACTGACCAGCGAATTTACCGTGCTGGTGCGGCTGCTCGCGCGCATTGCCAGCGGCCATTACTCGACGCGGGATTTTTCCGCCGACAGCCTGCGTCAGGCGCTCGAACTCTATGTGCTGCATTTTCCGGTCTATCGCACCTATCTGACCGCGGCCGGACCGGCCGCGCATGACCGCGCGCTGATCGAGATGACCATCGCCCGGGCCCGCACGGAGTGGTACGCGGCCGATGAAGGCATTTTCGATTTCCTGCGCGATGCGCTGACGATGGATTTGATCAAGCCGGGCCGGCCGCCGCACAGCGCGCCGCGCGTGCGCCGCTTTGCGCTGAAGCTGCAGCAATTCACCGGGCCCTTGATGGCGAAGTCGCTGGAGGACACCGCTTTCTATCGCTATCACCGCCTGCTTGCGCTGAACGAGGTGGGCGGCGACCCCGCGGCCGACGCGCTGGCGATTCCCGCCTTCCACGACATGATGCTGGCCCGCGCACGGGAATGGCCGCACGGCATGAGCGCGACGGCGACCCATGACACCAAACGCGGCGAGGACGCCCGCGCCCGGCTGATGGCGCTGACGGAAATCCCCGGCGAATGGGCCAGCGCGGTGGCACGCTGGAAGCTCCTGAACGCGCCGCGTCTGGTCACCGATGGCGAGATGCGCGCACCTTCAGTCGGCGCGGAATACATGCTGTATCAGACACTGCTCGGGGCGTGGCCGGCCGAGGGCCCGGATGCGGCCTTCACCGAACGCATCCAGGCCTACGCGCTGAAAGCCGCGCGCGAAGGCAAGGAGCAGACGAGCTGGCTCAATCCGCACGAGGCTTACGAAGGCGGCCTGAGGACCTTCATCGAAAATATTCTCGATCCTTCGCAATCGGGAGAATTTCTGGAGTCGATCGCGGCGATCGCCCGCCGCACAGCGCTGCTCGGCGCGCTCAATTCACTCAGCCAGTTGACGCTGAAAGCGACCATGCCCGGCGTGCCCGATTTCTATCAGGGCACCGAATTATGGGACTTGTCGCTGGTCGATCCCGATAACCGCAGGCCGGTGAATTTCGCCGAACGGGCGGCCGTGCTTGCGTCGCTCGGCACGCCCGATTGGACGACGCTGGCGCAACGCTGGAGCAACGGCCATCTCAAGCTGGCCTGGACCGCGCATCTCCTGAAGTTGCGGACCGAGCTTGCGGGCGTGTTCACGCATGGCGGCTATCGGCCGCTGGAAGTCAGCGGCCCGCATCGCGATCATTTCGTTGCCTTCGCGCGGCGGGAAGGCCGCGACGCCGCGATTGTTGTTGTCGCACGGCATTTCTCCGCTTTCTCCGAAGGCGGCCGCGTGTGGCCGCGCGCCGAAGCGTTCCAGGGCGGGATCAACCTCGCCGGCCACAGCATCGATGGAATCGAGACGCCGGCGGAAGTTCCGCTCTCATCCCTCTTCACGCATCTGCCCGTTGCTGTGCGGAAAGCAAGAGTAATCACGGCGGCCAGACCGGCGCGAAAGCGCGTTGTCGTCTAAAGCGCGATGAGTTTAGGACGAATCGTCATCGCGCTTTAGCGCTTTGTTTGGGCATGATCTTTTCGGAAAACCGCTTCACACTTTTCCGGATCATGCGCTAGATTCTGAAAAGCGCGGAGGCCGCCCGGGATCTGATGGCCGGACGGCCCGGACGGATGTCGTGCCGATTCGGAGATCGGTTCCCTCTTCCGCGCAGGCCGACATGATCAGCCGAATTCGTTACCAGCAAGCTGACGAAATTTTCGGCAGACCGCTTTTTCATGGACTTTCGTTGCTGCGACGCATCAATTGCGCTTCGTCAGCAGCAGCTTGCCGCGATCGCGGATCACCGCCTGCGCCATCTGCGCAAAGCGCTGCAGCAACCACGGCAGCATTACCTCCAGACGCACGTGATCGTCGGCGACATCGATGTGGCCGGACGCCGCCTGTCCCAGCGCGCGAACGCGAAAGAACATCTGGTCGCCATCCCAGCGCTCCTCATCCACGGTCAATACGGGGACGCTGGTCGCTGCGCGCGAGAGCCCGCCCTTGAGACGGCGCGCCGCTTCCTCGCGGCCGAGACGATGCGGAATGGAAACGACGAGCGGCGCGGACATCGCAATCCTCTTGGCAAATCCTCTTTCTGATCAACTCATGTAGTCGCGCATCGTTCACGGGAAAGAGCTGCCCGAATATCGCGCTGCAAAAAGCGGAACTTTACGGGTTCCCGCAGGTTTCCCCGGCGACCAGGCGAAGAAATGCCCTTGAGGGGGCTGAGGAGGTTAAATGTCTATCGGCACGATCATTCTGATTATTCTCGTCATCGCGCTGCTTGGCGGCTTCAGCGGCATCGGCGGCGGACCGTTCTACGGCACCGGTTACTACGGCGGCGGCGGCCTCGGGCTGATCATCGTTATCCTGCTGATCCTGCTATTGCTGGGACGGCTATAGGCCCGGCGAGCGGCGCACGATCTTCGCGCCACACGAGAACTGTCATCACCCGCGAAAGCGGGTGATTCAGTATTCCAGACTGCCGGTGTTCGAAGCCGATAAAGCACGCGTACTGAATACCCCGCTTCCGCGAGGTATGGCAGCACGCGTGTATGCGGCGAACAACGCGTGTATGCGGCGAAATCGCTATATTCAACCCAGCTTCTTCATCGCCGCCTTGATCGACGAGGCGGCATCATCATAGCCATGCCATGCCTTGGTCTTCGCCAGCAGCGACGGCACGGTGCGGACGGTGAAGCGTTTCGGATCGAGATCGTTCTTCACTTGCGCCCAGGTGAGCGGCATCGAGACGGTGGCGCCGTCGCGCGCCCGCGGCGACAGCACGGAAACCGCGGTCGACATCCGGTCGTTGCGCAGATAGTCGAGGAAGATCTTTCCCTTGCGCTTCGCTTTCGACATGTTGAGCAGGTAGCGCTCGGGATCCTCGCTTGCCATCAACTGGCAGACGCCTTGCGCAAACGCCTTGGCTTCCTTCCACGTCACCCTGTCCCTGGCGCCGGAAAGCAGCGGCACCACGACATGCATGCCCTTGCCGCCGGTGGTCTTGCAGAAGCTTTCCATGCCGAGGCTGGAGAGTTGCTCCCGCATCGCCTTCGCCGCATCGATGACATCGGCGAACTCAACGTCCGGCGCGGGATCGAGATCGAACACCAGCCGGCCCGGTACGTCATATTCACCGGGTGCGCAATTCCAGGGATGCAGCTCGAGACCGCCGAGCTGCGCGACGGCCGCGAGCGCCTCGACGCGGTCGATCTGCAGATAGGGCTTGCGGTCGCCGGAGACCTTGACCAGCTCCAGCAGCTTCGACGTACCCTGCATGCCGTGGCGCTGGAAGAATTGCTGACCCTTGATGCCGTCGGGCGCACGGACGATCGAGCAAGGCCGGCCCTTGAGATAGGCGATCATCCATTCGCCGACCGCCTCGAGATAGCGCGCGAGATCGAGCTTGGTGACGGCCTCACCGTCGCCGGCATCCGGCCACATCGCCTTGTCGGGATGGGAGATGACGACGCCCATCACCTCGGCATTGTTCCGGCCGGCGGGCTTCGTGCGCGCCGCAGCGGGCTTCTTCGATTTGACCGCGCCCTTCGCCACGGCCGGCTGCGCCACGTTGGTCATTGCCGGAATCTCCGCCCTTACCTCGCGCGCATCCTTGTCCTGCCGCAGCCCCTTGAACGCCGCCTGCCGAACATTGCCGTCGTCGGTCCAGCCGGCGAATTCGATCTCGGCGACCAATTCGGGCTTCAGCCAATGCACGTCGCGCATCTTGCGCGGCGCGTTCTTGCCGCCGAACGGGCTGTCGTCGGACGCCGCCGCCTTCAGCGCCGGCATGATCGCTTTCACCTTGTCCTGGCCGAAGCCGGTGCCGACCATGCCGACAAAGGCGAGATGATCGTCGCGATAGACGCCGGCCATCAGCGAGCGGAATTTGCCGTTGGTTGTCTTCCAGCCGCCGACCACGATCTCCTGACCTGCGCGCGCCTTCGCCTTGGTCCAGCTATCGGCGCGGCCGGAATGATAGGGCGCGGAGAGCTTCTTGGAGATGATGCCCTCGAGCGACAATTCGCGCGCCGATTCCATCACGGTATCGCCGTCGACCTCGAAATGCTCGACATAGCGGATGCTGTCGCCCTTGCCGTGCTCGTCGAGCAATTGCTTCAGCCGCGCCTTACGGTCGCGCAGCGGCAACCGGCGCAGATCCATGTCTTCCGCAAACAGGAGATCGAAGGCAAAGAAGATCAGCCCATTGGTCTTGCCGTCGGAGAGTGCCGCCTGCAGCGCCGAGAAATGCGGCACGCCATTATGGTCGAGCGCCACGATTTCGCCGTCGATCAGGACATCCGGCAGCGATCGTGCTTCCTTCGCGATCGCCTCGAACTTTTCGGTCCAGTCCAGCCCCTTGCGGGTCTTCAAGGAAACCTCGCCGTCCTCGACCCGCAATTGCATCCGGTAGCCGTCGAACTTGATCTCGTGGCCCCAGCCTTCGCCGGCCGGCGGGCGCTCGACCGGGGTGCAAAGCTGCGGCGCGATGAAGGCGGGAATCGAATCGATTCGTTTGGCCTCGACGCGCTTCGCAGGCCCGCCCGCCTTGCGCTCCACGCGCGCTTGCGCTGCCTCGCCGCGATTGGAGTGCCAGACCGCATCGGCCTTGCCGCCGCCGTTCTTCGCCAGCATGAACGGCTTTGGCGCCTTGCCCTTGCCTTCCGCGATCTGCTTGATCGACCGTCCCGACGCCACCGAGCGGTCCTCCTCGAGGATATCGTTCTCCTTGCCCTCGCGTGCATATTCGTCGCGGTGCTTGATCAGAAGCCAATTGGTGCGCTTGCCGCCATTGCGGTCGTGGCGCATCCGCACCAGCACCCAGCTTCCATGCAGCTTCTCGCCGTGCAGGTTGAATTTCAGATCGCCCTTCTTGAAACCACCTTCTGGATTATCCGACTCCCAATAGCCGCGATCCCAGAGCTGCACCGTGCCGCCGCCATATTGCCCCTTCGGAATGGTGCCTTCGAAATCGCCGTAGTCGAGCGGATGATCCTCAACCTCCACCGCCAGCCGCTTGTCATGCGGGTCAAGCGATGGACCTCGCGTGACGGCCCAGGACTTGAAGACGCCGCCGAACTCGAGGCGAAGGTCGTAGTGCAGCCGTGTGGCGGCGTGCTTCTGGATCACGAAACGCGGACGCTTCGACGGCGCGACCTTGACCTTGCCCGAAGGTTCTTCGGTCTTCTCGAAATCCCGCTTCTTGCGATAGGTGGACAGTTTACGCGGAGGCACGATCAATCTCTTTGATAGGACGCCTGCGAGCCTAGCACGTGCCTGCACGCGCTCGGAACCAAAACCCGCAACATCCGTTGGGGTTCCAATGCATTGTAAATGCTGGAGATTGCGATGGCTCCCCGCGCCCACTGGAAGGGCACGAAGGAAAGCAACGTCATCAGCCTGATGGACGCGCTGAAGCAAAGCGTGAAGGGCAAGGGCTCGGCACGGCGGGCGGCGGCGAAATCCCAGGCGCGGCGCGCGACGAGCCGACGTCCTGCGAAGAAAGCGCACCGCTCGGCGGCAAGGCACCGGCGGGCGGGGTAATCGTCATTGCGAGCGAAGCGAAGCAATCCATCTCGCCGCTTTCGGCACTATGGATTGCTTCGTCGCTTCGCTCCTCGCAATGACGGAGGTACCACTAACGCTTCGCCTTGCGCTTCTTCGGCACCTTGGCGCCCTTCTTGCGCGCTTCAGAGAGACCGATCGCGATCGCCTGCTTGCGGCTCTTGACCTTGCGGCCCGACCGGCCGCTCTTCAGTGTCCCGGCCTTCCGCTTCTTCATCGCGCGCTCGACGCTGCTTGAGGCCTTCTTCGAATATCTCGCCATCGAATTTCTCCCGGTTGCATGGAACTAATCCGTGCAATGCGTGATGGTTCCGAAGAAGCAACCTAAGGCATGATCCGGAAAAAGTGTGAAGCGGTTTTCCGAAAAGATCATGCCCAAACAAAGAACTAAAGCGCGATGACGATTTATCCCATCGTCATCGCGCTTTAGTCCGCCGCGCGCAGGCGATAGCCGATGCCGGTCTCGGTCAGCACGAATTGCGGACGCTCGGGATCGGCCTCGATCTTCTGCCGGAGCTGACGCACATAGACCCTCAAATATTGCGCGTCGGTCAGCTCATCCCACAGCTCCTTCAGGAGGAAGCGATGGGTCAGCACCTTGCCCGCATGTTGCACCAGCACGCGCAGCAAATCATATTCCTTCGGCGAGAGCTTGATCTCGCGGTCGCCGACCTTGACGATGCGCCGGACCAGGTCGACCGAGAGATCCCCAGCGCGGAACACCGGGCGCTCGCCATGGACCTGCAACTGGTGCCGCAGCGCAGCGCGCAGGCGCGCCAGAAGCTCATCCATGCCGAACGGTTTTGTGAGATAATCGTCGGCGCCGAGGTCGAGCGCCTGCACCTTGCCGGCCTCGTCGCCCCGGCTCGACAGCACCACGATCGGCACGCCCTCGTTGCGCGCGCGGATGGTGCGCAGCAATTCGTGGCCCTGGACGTCCGGCAGGCCGAGGTCGAGGATGATCAGCGCGGGATTTTGCGAAAGCAGCTCCAGCGCGGCCCTGCCGTTCGGCGCTTCCAGGATTTCGTAGCCTTGCGTGCTCAAACCCATCCGCAGCAATTTGCGGATCGGCGGCTCGTCGTCGATGACCAGGACCTTGATCGGCGTGGCGTTCATGCGGCGGTATCCAATGCGCGGGAGCCGGCCGGGATCGGCAGCCGTATGTTGATCACGGCGCCGTTGCGGTCGGCCCGGTTCGCGGCCGTGATCCGGCCGCCCATCGCCTCGACAAAGCCGCGCGAGATGGCAAGCCCCAGGCCCGTTCCGGGCCGGACATGATCGCCCTTCTGCACCCGGTAGAATTTGTCGAACACGCTTTCCAGCTCCGCCGGCGGAATGCCCTCGCCCTCGTCGGCCACCTGCAACGATACCGCACTCTTCTCGCGAAAGCTGCTGATCGAGATCGTGGTGTCCGGCGGAGAATATTTGGCGGCGTTATCAAGCAGATTGAACAGCACCTGCTCAAACAGCACGGCGTCGAGCTCCAGCATCGGCAGGTCGGCCGCCAGCTCCAATGACACCTTGTGCCGTGCCAGGATCTTGCTGGCACGGTGCAAGGCGCTGCCGACGATCTCGCCGACATCATGCAATGCGGTGTTGGGGACGATGGCGCCGGATTCGAGCTTGGTCATGTCGAGCAGGTTGGCGATGAAGCGGTTGAGGCGCTCGGACTCGTCGATCACGGTGGCGAGCAGGTCGCGCTTTTCCGTGTCCGACAGATTGCTGGCGAGATCGCGCATGGTGGAAGCAGCGCCGAGCACGGAAGCGAGCGGCGTCTTGAGGTCGTGCGAGATCGAGGTCAATAGCGCCGAGCGAAGCCGCTCGGACTCCACGGTGCGCTTGACGCGATCCATGTCCTCCACCAGCAACACACGCTCGATCGCGAGCGCGCCCTGGTCGACCAGCGCATCGAGCAGACGGCGCTGGTCCGGCGTCAGCAAGGGGCCGGTGCGGTCGTCATCGATACCGATCGCGCCGATCAGCCCGCGCCCGGTTCGCATCGGCAGGAACAGGCGCTTGGCGCCGGGCAGCGTGTCGGAGCCGCGCCCCGCCGGCCGGTCGTTGCTCCAGGCCCAGTTCGCCGCGGCGAGGTCGGCCTTGTCGAGCTCGTCCTCGGGAGGATAGCCGGCCTTCACCGTCAACACGCCGCCTTCCGGCAACAGCAGCACCACGCGCACCTTCAGCATCAGCGCGGTCTGGTAGGCTGTCGCCCACAACACATCATCGAGCGTCGCGGTGCCCGCAAGCTTGCGGCTGAAGGCGTAAAGCTGTTCGGTGGTCCTGATCCGGCCGATCGCCGTGTCGGCCTGCGTGCGCACCCGCGCCGCGACATTGGAGACCAGAATTGCGATCAGCATGAAGAAAAAGAACGCCGCGACATTGGTGGGATCGGTGATGGTGAACGTGTAGATCGGCGGCAGGAAGAAGAAATTATAGGCGAGCGAGGCGGCGACGCTGGCAACGATCGACGGCCACAGGCCGTAGCGCACGGCGACGCTGACCACCGCAGTGAGAAACACCAGGTCGACATTCTCGATGCCGAAATGCGGCTTGATCAATCCGGCGACGCCAAGGCCGATGGAAGTGATCAACAGCGCCATCAGATAGGGGCGCGGATTGAACGGCTCGCTGCGTGCCGCCGTCTGCATCGCGGGCTTGGCGCCCGGCGGCGGCTCTTCACCGGCGATGACATTGACGCTGATATTGCCGGTGCGGCGCACCAGATCATGCACGACCGAGCCCTGCATGATCTCGAACCAGCGCGAGCGCGTCGACTTGCCGATGACGATCTGGCTGACATTGTTGGCCTGCGCGAAGCCGATGATGTCGTCGGCGATGCGCCGGCCCACGCCGGGAATGGTGATCGCTTCGGCGCCCAGCGATTCCGCCAGGCGGAGCGTATCGGCAAGCCGATCGCGCTGCTCGTCCGTGAGTTGCAGGCTGCGCCGCGTCTCGATCGAGATCGCGGTCCAGGGCGCATGCACGCGGTCAGCCATGCGCTTGGTGTAGCGCACCAGCCCCGCCGCGCGCGGATCCTCGCTGACGCAGACCAGAATGCGTTCGCCGGCGGCCCAGGGGCCGGCGATGGCATTGGCCTGCATATGGGTGAGGAGCTGCTCGTCGACGCGATCGGCGGTGCGCCGCAGCGCGAGCTCGCGCAGCGCGGTCAGATTGCCGGGCGAAAAATAGTGCTCCAGCGCGCGCTCGGCCTGTTTTGGAACGTAGACCTTGCCCTCCTTCAGCCGCTGCATCAGGTCGTCAGGCGTGAGGTCGATCAGCTCGATCGCGTCCGCGCGGTCGAAAACGGAGTCCGGCACGGTCTCGCGCACGCGCACATGCGTGATCTGCGCGACGACGTCGTTGAGGCTTTCGATGTGCTGGATGTTGACCGCGGTATAGACATCGATGCCGCGGGACAACAGCTCCTCGACATCGAGATAGCGCTTGGGATGCCGGCTGCCGGCCGCATTGGTGTGGGCAAGCTCGTCGACGAGCGCGATCTGCGGCTTTCGTGCGATGACGGCGTCCAGATCCATCTCCTCGAGGACCTGATCCCTGTATTCGATGCGCTTGCGCGGAATGACTTCCAGACCCCGCAGCAGCGCCTCGGTTTCCGCCCGCCCGTGGGTCTCGACAAAGCCGACCACGACGTCGGCGCCGGCCTTGAGCTTGGCATGGGCGCTTTGCAGCATTTCATAGGTCTTGCCGACGCCGGGGGCGGCGCCGACAAATATCTTCAGCTTGCCGAGGGGGCTGTCCTCCCGCCGGGCCGCTTCCAGGAGCGCCTCCGGCGAGGGACGTTGTTCGGGATCACGGCGCTGGTTTGCCATACCGGCCAATATAAATGCGGCTTGGCGCCGGGCCTAGCCTCGGTTATCTCGAGGCCGCATCGATCGCCAGATTCAGGGCCAGAACGTTAACGCGGGGCTCACCGAGCAAGCCGCCAAGACGGCCCTTGGTGTTGTCGGCGACGAGCTGGCGAACCCTCTCCTCGGGCAGGTTGCGGGCCTTGGACACGCGCGGGACCTGGAAAAGCGCCGCTTCCGGCGAGATATCCGGATCGAGCCCGCTGCCGGAGGTGGTGACGAGGTCGATCGGCACCGGCATCGACGGGTTCTCAGCCTTCAGCTTCTCGACATCTTCCTTGACCCGGTCGTTCAGCGCCTTGCTGGTCGGGCCGAGGTTGGAGCCGCCGGAATTGGCCGCGTTGTAGGGCGCGGACACCGTCTTGGTCGAATCATTCGGATCCGGCGCCGAGGTCGCCGACGGACGGCCATGGAAATATTTGTCGTCCTTGAACTCCTGACCGATCAGGGCGGAGCCGACCACCTTGCCGTCCTTCTCGATCAGGCTGCCCTGGGCCTGTTTCGGGAAGATGACGCCGGCAATGGCGGTCATGGCGAGCGGATAGGCCAGTCCCGTGATCAGCGTAAGCGCGAGCAGCAGGATGATGGCAGGACGAATTTCTCTGAGCATGGTTATCTCCTAATTTCCTTCGTCATTGCGAGGAGCGAAGCGACGAAGCAATCCATTCTTCCTTGGGGTGCTACGGATTGCTTCGCCTCGCTCGCAATGACGATCAGGGTTACGCCAGGTGCAAGGCGGCAACCGCGAGGTCGATGGCCTTGATGCCGATAAAGGGAATGATGATGCCGCCGATGCCATAGATCATCAGGTTGCGGCGGAGCAGCGCACCGGCGCCGATGGCGCGATAGGCGACGCCTTTCAGCGCCAGCGGAATCAGCGCGATGATGATCAGCGCGTTGAAGATGATCGCCGACAGGATGGCGCTCTGCGGGCTCGCCAGATGCATGATGTTGAGCACGTTGAGCTGCGGGTAGAACGCCAGGAACATCGCCGGAATGATGGCGAAGTACTTGGCCACGTCGTTGGCGATCGAGAACGTCGTCAGTGCGCCGCGGGTCATCAGCAATTGCTTTCCGATCTCGACGACCTCGATCAGCTTGGTCGGGTTCGAATCGAGGTCGACCATGTTGCCGGCTTCGCGCGCGGCCTGCGTGCCGGTGTTCATGGCGACGCCGACGTCGGCCTGCGCCAGCGCGGGCGCGTCGTTGGTGCCGTCGCCACACATCGCCACCAGCTTGCCCTTGGCCTGCTCGTCACGGATGAGCTTCAGCTTGTCCTCGGGCGTCGCCTGCGCCAGGAAATCATCGACGCCGGCTTCGGCGGCGATTGCGGCCGCCGTCATCGGGTTGTCGCCGGTGATCATCACGGTGCGGATACCCATGCGACGCAGCTCGGCGAAGCGCTCACGGATGCCGCCCTTGACGATGTCCTTGAGCTGGATGACGCCGAGCAGCCGGCCGTCCTTGGCGACCGCCAGCGGCGTGCCACCGGATTTTGCGATCTCGTCCGAAATTGACTGCAGCTCGCGGCCGACGTCGGAGTTGAGCAGCGGCTGGATCGAACGGACCGTGTTGCCGCTTGCGACCGGCTGCGATGAACTACCTGTGACAAAATTAAGGATCGCATCCACCGCGCCCTTGCGCACCGACGAGGCGCCGGCGTCGACGCCGCTCATGCGGGTCTGCGCCGTGAAGGGAATGAAGGTCGCGTTCAACTCGGCCATGTCTCGGCCACGGATGCCGTATTTCTCCTTGGCCAGCACCACGATGGAGCGACCTTCCGGCGTCTCGTCCGCGAGCGAAGCGAGTTGCGCGGCGTCCGCCAGCTCCTGCTCGGTCACGCCACGAACGGGACGGAACGCGGTCGCCTGGCGGTTGCCGAGCGTGATGGTGCCGGTCTTGTCGAGCAGCAGCGTGTCGACGTCGCCGGCGGCTTCCACCGCCCGGCCGGACATCGCGAGCACGTTGAAGCGTACCAGACGGTCCATGCCGGCGATACCGATAGCCGACAAGAGCGCGCCGATCGTGGTCGGGATCAGCGTCACGAACAGCGCCACCAGCACCACGACCTTGATCGAGCCCCCGGCATAGGCCGCATAGCTCGGAATGGTCACGGTCGCGAACACGAAGATGATGGTGAGGCCCGCGAGCAGGATGTTGAGCGCGATCTCGTTCGGCGTCTTCTGCCGTTCGGCGCCCTCGACCAGCTTGATCATGCGGTCGATAAAAGTCGAACCCTGGGCCGCGGTGATGCGAACCTTGATCCAGTCGGACAGCACCTGTGTGCCGCCGGTCACCGCCGAGCGGTCGCCGCCGGATTCGCGGATCACGGGCGCGGATTCACCGGTGATGGCCGCCTCGTTCACGGAGGCCACGCCCTCGATCACCTCGCCATCGGAGGGGATGTTGTCACCGGCTTCGACCAGCACGACATCGCCGACCTTCAGGCTGGTGCCGGAGACTAGGCGATAAGTCCTGTCCGAACCCGAGAGCAGCTTGGCCTGGCTTTCGGTGCGGGTCTTGCGCAGCGATTCGGCCTGGGCCTTGCCACGGCCTTCCGCGACGGCTTCCGCGAAATTGGCGAACAGCACGGTGAACCACAGCCACAAGATGATCTGGAAGGTGAAGCCGAGGTTCTCGCCGCCCGTCACGAGGTCGCGCAAGAAGATCACGGTGGTCAGCGCCGCCACGATCTCGACCACGAACATCACGGGGTTCTTGATCATCAACCTCGGATCAAGCTTGACAAAGGACGAGGCGATCGCCGGGATCACGATCTTCGGGTCAAGCATCGCCGAGACCGGCATCTGCTTATTCAGCTTTTGGACGACTTCCATGGAAGTAACTCCGAATGAGATCGATCAGAACAGGGTGTTGGCGTTCATCGCGAGATGCTCGACGATGGGGCCGAGCGCGAGCGCCGGGAAGAAGGTGAGGCCGCCGATGATCAGGATCACGCCGACGACGAGGCCGACGAACAGGCCGCCCGTGGTCGGGAAGGTCCCGCTCGAGGCCGGAATCGACTTCTTCTCCGCGAGCGCGCCGGCGATCGCCATCGCCGGGATGATCATGAAGAAGCGGCCGACGAACATCGCGACACCCCCGGTGATGTTGTAGAAGGGGATGTTGCCGGTCAGGCCTGCAAACGCCGATCCATTGTTGCCGGTCTGCGACGTATAGGCGTAGAGCACCTCGGTGAAGCCATGCGGGCCCGCATTGGCCATCGAGGCGACGGCTGTCGGATAAACCACCGCAATGGCGGTCCAGCCAAGATACATCAGGGGCAGCACGAGGATGGCCAGCATCGCCATCTTGACCTCGCGCGCCTCGATTTTCTTGCCGACATATTCCGGCGTGCGGCCGACCATCAGGCCCGCCACGAAGATCGAGAGCACGACGAACAGGAGCATGCCATAGAGGCCGGCGCCGACGCCGCCGATGATGATTTCGCCGAGCTGCATGTTGATCAGCGGGATCATGCCGCCGAGCGCGGTGAAGCTGTCATGCATGGCGTTGACCGCGCCGCAGGAGGCGGCCGTGGTGATGACGGCGAACAGCGAGGACGCGACGATGCCGAAGCGCACCTCCTTGCCCTCCATGTTGCCGCCGGTCAGCCCCAATGCTTGAAGCGCGGTGGTGCCGTTGGCCTCGGCCCAATAGGTGACGATGACGCCGGCGAGGAACAGCACGCCCATGACGGCGAGGACCGCCCAACCCTGGCGCTGGTTGCCGACCATGCGGCCGAACACGTTGGTCAGCGCCGCCCCCAACGCGAAGATCGAAATGATCTGCACGAAGTTCGACAGCGCGGTCGGGTTCTCGAAGGGATGCGCGGCGTTGGCGTTGAAGAAGCCGCCGCCATTGGTGCCGAGCATCTTGATCGCGACCTGCGAGGCGACCGGGCCGACGGCGATGGTCTGCTTGGCGCCTTCCAGCGTCGTGGCCTCGACATAGTCGCCGAGCGTCTGCGGCATACCCTGCCATACCAGGAACAGCGTGTAGACGACGCAGATCGGCATCAGCACATAAAGCGTGCAGCGGGTGACGTCGACCCAGAAGTTACCGACGGTGCGGACCGAAGCGCGCGCAAATCCGCGGATCAGCGCGACCGCGAGCACGATGCCGGTCGCCGCCGACAGGAAGTTCTGGTGCGTCAGCCCAACCATCTGGACGAGGTAGGATAGCGTGCTTTCGCCGCCGTAGTTCTGCCAGTTGGTGTTGGTGATGAAGGAGATCGCCGTGTTGAAGGAGAGATCCTCGGCAACGGCCGATTGGCCGGCCGGGTTGAACGGCAACGACGCCTGCAGCCGCATCAGCGCATAAATGATCAGGAAGCCGCCGACGTGGAACAGCAGCATGGAAACCGTGTAGGTCAGCCAATGCTGCTCGCGCCGCTCATCGACGCCGCTGATCCAGTAGAGGCCGGCCTCGACCGGCCGCAGGATCGGGGAGAGGAACGTGCGCTCGCCGTTGAAGACGCGCGTCATGTACCAGCCGAGCGGTTTCACCAGCGCGACCACGATCGCGCAATAGAGAATGATCTGAATCCAGCCGATCACAGTCATGGCATCAATCCTTGACAATCTGTCTCGAACGCAAGAGCGCGAGAAGCAAGAGGAGCAGCAGCGCGGCCAGCACGGCGTCCGCGAGCAACAGCTTCAGCAGCAGCAGCAAACGTCAGAACCGCTCGGGCCGCAGCAGGGCGTAAGTGAGGTAGAACAGGAGGCCGAGCGAGACGAGGCCGGCGAGCGAGTAATCGAAGATCATGGCTCGCTCCCTTACAGCCGCTCGCAGGCGTAGGTGTAGCCGATTGCGGCGGCGAAGAAGGCGAGGCCGAGCGCCACCATCAAGATGTCCATCATGAGAATGCTCCTTGTCGCGCTGTCTAGTCGCGCAACCATGGCTCAGTTCGAGGCAAGCAATTTGCGGTGGATCAAGCATCGACCGATTTCGTGGGTCCGATCCTTGCCCCATCCGGATTGGCGATCAGGTGCCATTCCGGGCGTATGTTTTCGAGGCTGCCGCTACAGGAAAGTTATAGGAATCTCATAAAGAGCGGTGCTCATGGCTCGCGTGAGCGGCTCCTCGTCCCGCCTCTCGCTTGCCCCTGCTTCCAGCCAGGAGTTCATTTGTCTGAGAACGCTTGCGAAATCCCTTTATGACATTCCTATATCTCGCCGCCCGACCTCCTCTCGCTTTCAAACGGCGTTTTGACCACTTTTCGAAGGCGGCCAGTACTTCGGCCGCAAGCTCGAAGTGGGACAAAGCCATGCTCCATATCAGGGAATTCCACGATCTCGACGGGCTCACCGACCGGCTTCGCGATGCCGGCGAAGTCAACGCAGCTCTCATGGCCGAGGTGACCGGCGCGGCATGCCGGCGATATCCTTCCATCGGTCAAGGCGAGAAGACGGCGCGGCTCGAGCAGTTGATCCGGTCTGGCGCCTGGACCGACGCGGCGCTGGCGCTGATCGATCTCGAATTGCCGCTCTGGCAGGTTCGCCGCCTCGCCTATGACGATGGCGAATGGCATTGCGCGCTGTCGCGCGAGCGCGAGCTGCCGGACTGGCTCGACCGGTCCATCGAGACCCGGCATGCCGATCTGTCGCTCGCTATCCTGAGCGCCTTTGTCGAGGCACGACGTATCAGTCATCCGGAGAGCCGTACCAGCGTGCCGGCCGTGAACCGGACCGCGCCGGACTTCCATGAGCCGGTTTGCTGCGACAACTTCTCTTAAGACGCGCGTCGACCATTCAGGCGCGGGAGTTTCGATATCTTGGCCAAGCTCGAGAATCCACCACACGAAGTGAGCCCGCACCTGGTGCTCGCTCGCTTCGGCATACGCATCATCATCCTGACGACGTTTGCCGCGCTCGGCGGCGCCGGATTCGGCAGAAGCTTCGCTGCGCTGTCGGCGATGTCCTCCATCCTCTGCGCCGTTGTTGCGTCGATCAGACGCGAGGCGGTATTTCCTCGCGCGCTGAACCATTGGGATGAAGCAGCCGCCTACGCCGCGCTGTATTTCCTGACCGTCGGGCTCGGGCTGTCCTCGCCGCTCTGAGACCTGATCGCGATCCTATATCGCGCTTATGAGATCGGCTTCCGCTCGAACTCGAATTCCTATCCGGCGCGGACGATATTCCAGCGCGTGGGCCGGCGTCCCCCCGTGGGATGCAGGGCTCGAACCTCGGAAGGACACTAACGTGAAACTCGTCGAACCTCCATCGTGCAGCTCCGCAGCTCTTTCCCTCGTCTTCGTCGGCCGCAATCGTAAAGGCCAATGGGTCGCTCAGGAACAGAATGGCCTCTATGGCGGTCTGTTCGTCAGCCGGGCCCAGGCCGTCAAATACGCGCTTTTTGAGAACGGTCAGCATCCCGAGGCCATCGTCGAACTCCCCTGCGAAATCGAGCTCGACATGAACGCCCACCAGTATCCCACGGCTGCCCGGCGCGTCGCCTGACACCCCAGCATCATGGAGATGCCCAATGGCTCGGTCCTGCGCAACACCCGGCGTAGGGCAGATTCTGGACACGATGATCTGCCTGACACGCCTTTCCCCCCTCCACCGCGTCATCGTTGCCGGCGGCGGGAGCATGGAATTGTACCTGGCGCTGCGGCGGCGCGGATTCATTCGGGTCACGACGCCCGCACTAAGCCGTCACAACCGGACGCCGCACACGATCGGCCTCGTTGCCGGTCAGGGTTCAGGCCCCGGAATCGAGCCCAACCTTGATCAGATATCGGAATTTTTGGCCGTCAACGCCGGACTCGCGCTACTGGTCGCTGCCGGGGAGGACGGCCTGAAGGTCCGCAGGAAACTCGAGGCGCTCGGCTTCCGGATCGAGGCAGGCGTGAGGTGTTCGGAAGGCCTCGTGCTGTCCGCGTCGCGGCAAGGTTACGAACAGATTGCAATCGCGGCGTGAGATCACATGACAATCCCGTCCACTTCAGCGGCCTGGCTTTCCGGATATATCCCCGATCTTCCCACGCCCTTTGACGCGAAGGGGGCGGTCGATCTGGCCGCGTTCCGCAGGATTTGCGAGCGGCAGATCGCTGCAGGCGTCTCCGCGCTCGTGGTTTGCGAGACGGCGGGCGAGGCCTCGACCTTATCGGCATCCGAGCAGGAAACGATCATTCGTGCCGCCGTCGAGGTTGCGCGCGGCCGCATGCGGATCATCGCCGGCGCGGGCTCGAATTCGACCCATACGGCGATCGAATTGACCCGGCGAGCGGAGGCCGCCGGCGCGGATGCGGTCCTGTCGGTCGTGCCCTACTACAACAAGCCGATGCAGGAAGGAATCTACCAGCATTTCCGCGCGATCGCCGACGCGACCGAGCTACCCATCATCCTGCACGATATCCCTTCGCGCACGGTCCGCGAATTGGCGAACTCCACGCTGGCTCGGCTCGCCGAGTCCGGACAGTTCATCGGACTTCGCGATGGAACGGCTGATCTCACCCGCCCCATGCGCCTGACACCTCTGTTACCGGCCCGTTTTCGATACCTGACAGGCGACGACGCATCTGCGCTCGCCTATCTCGCCAACGGCGGCGACGGCTGCATCTCGATGGTTTCGAACGTGATGCCGGGTCTTTGCCAGAAGATCTTTTCCAGCTGCCGCCATGGACGATGGCAGGCTGCACGCGACCTGCAAAGGCGGCTTGCGCCGCTGGAAGCCTGCCTTTCCCGCGAGAATCCCGCGGCTCTCAAATACGCACTGAGCCTGCTCGGCATCATGCATCCTACAACCCGCCTGCCCATTGTCGAGCTCGATGGACCTGCAAAGGCAGCCGTCGCCATCGCGCTCGCGGGCCTCGATGAGGATCAACCCGAAACCGCCGAGGCGTGATACGCTTGACGCAGCCATCCACCACAGATCGCCTTTTGGGCATTGCGATGAGTTCGGTGGAGCCAGCTGGGAAGCACGAGAAGTTGCTGCACGCGTGGCAGTTGGCGATCCTTCGCTTTGCCGTGACGCTCGACAGTTCCGACCGGCTGAACGTCCTTGCGCTCGCTGCCGAGTTGGACGGGCGGAGCAAGGAACGCGGCGGAGCCTCCTTCCACTTCTTCCGGCGAGCCAGCGCAGAGCTCTGTTCGGCCATTCTCGGACAGCACGAAGAGTCCAACGCGATCGTGCTGCGCTTTCATGCCGAGATCGGCAACCCTCGCCTGAAGCGCGCCTTTGCTGCCGCGCTCGGTATCGTGCAAGCCGAATTAGCTCCCGGGAAGAAGCGCGCAAAACAGGACGACGACCTGTTCAGGGGCCTGCCGCAACGCAAGGCCCACGCCTGAGACGATCTCGCGCGCCCGCGCACGGCATGAGCGTTTACGAAGTTCATATTTATAGTTTTCCTATGCCGAGCTGTAGCCGGTCCTCTCGCATTCATATGCATTACACCGCATCATGGAAGGCGTAACGGAGCCTGCCGCTAAGGCCGCAATCACGTCCAGAGGACTTCCAATATGTCGATGCTGATGCATCGCCTTGAACAACCCGTCGATTCGTCAGAGGAGCGATATGCACTTTGGGTAGCTCTGTCGAACGCGCACAGGCCGACGATCAAGCGCCTCTGTCTGCGCGCGCTCGCGGTGGTGTTGATGGGTGGCGTGCTTGGCGGTTTTATTGCGTTGAAGACCGTCGCCTTTCTCTGGCGCCTTCACTATTGATCGGCGGCGCCGCGGCCGGGATCAAAAATCCCACTTGTCGCCGAGGATCAGCGGCCGCTGCGGAAATTTCGCCGCGTCCGGTTCGGCCGGCAGCATGTCGCTGTAGTCCCGTCGAAACAGCAGCTCGCTCCGCAGCCGGCGCAGCTTGGCGCGCACGATCGCCCGATGAAGTATCTTGAAGGCGACGCCGATACGCCTCATCACCCGCGGCATTGAAACAGGAGTTTCGCGGGCAACGCCGCCGACGTGATGGTGCAGGTGCAGCAGGGTCATCGTTCATCTTCCGGGGTGCTCGGCATGACCGCCAATTTGCCAGGAAGATGCGCGTGAAGGCATAGGAATTCGAGACGGGCGGCTGCAGCTTCGCATAAGCGCGGCATAAACGCCGCGGCCCCGCCCTACTCGGCCGCCGCGGTCCTGATCTCGGCCGGTTCCGCGCGCACGGCGCAGAACTTGAACTCGGGGATCTTGCCGAACGGGTCGAGCGTGGGATTGGTGAGCAGGTTCGCCGCCGCCTCCGCGTAGCAGAACGGCATGAACACCATGTTCTCCGGCACGTCGCGGTCGGCGCGCACCTTGACCTCGACCGCGCCGCGGCGCGTCTCCAGGCGGATGAAATCGCCGGGCGAGAGCTTCTTCTTCCGCATGTCCTTTGGCGACGTGAAGGCGCTGGTCGCGCACGCGATGATTCCGGTCGCGCTGGAAGAAGGCTGCTCGCTGGTGGTGCTGCCGACCGTCGCCGGTTTCCTGTTCGCGCTCTATCTGGCGCTGGCCGAGTCTTTCGTTTGACTTGACGTGCATTCAAGTCTTCAACTTGGATAACGGTTCCCGGCATACAAATCCACAACCAACATTTTGGCGAAACCGAATGTTCATCAGCGCAGACATGTCCAACGTGCTAGACCGCATCCTCGATGCAGCGACCGACAACCTGAGGATCGCAAAGATCCTGATTCAGATGGGTCTCGATCCCAACAACGTCACCTATGATGCGATCTTCAACCGCCTTCTCGAAATTTTCCTGCACAACATCAACCTCGCCAACATGTTTGCCCTGGTCGGCGCAATCTTCTTTGTCGCTACCTTGTTGACACAGACGATGGTGCCGCTGCGGGTCGCGAACATGATCGGGTGCGCTTTCTTCGCCGTCGCCGGCGCGCTCACCGGAGCCGTCACGACCTTCCTCCTGTATCTCCTGATGATCCCCATCAATGCCTATCGCCTCCGTCAAATGCTCGCTCTCGTGAAGAAGGCCCGCAACGCAATACAAGGCGACACGTCGATGGAGTGGCTGAAGCCGTTCATGACCCAGCGCAAGTATCGCAGGGGCGATATTCTGATGAGAAAAGGCGACGTCGCCGATGAAATGCTCTTGACCGTCACCGGCCGATTCCGGGTCATCGAAATCGACGTCGAGCTTCCGCCGGGACGTCTCATGGGCGAGCTTGGCTTCCTCACGCCCGACAACCGCCGGACCGCGACGATCGAATGCATCGAGGACGGGCAGGTGCTGACCATCACCTACGAAAAGCTGCTCGAGATTTACTTCCAGAACCCGCAGTTCGGTTACTACTTCCTGGTCCTGACCAGTCAGCGCCTGCTGGAAAATCTCGCGCGGGCCGAAGCCATTATCGCGCAGAACAAGCTTGTGGCACCGACTACCAGCTGACAGCGGCCTGGTTCGACTGATCTCGGCCGGCCGCCCTACTCCGCGGCCGCGGTCTTGATCTCGGCCGGCTCCGCGCGCGCGGCGCAGAACTTGAACTCGGGGATCTTGCCGAACGGGTCGAGCGCGGGATTGGTGAGCAGGTTGGCCGCCGCCTCCGCGTAGCAGAACGGCATGAACACCATGTTCTCCGGCACGTCGCGGTCGGCGCGCACCTTGACCTCGATCGCGCCGCGGCGCGTCTCCACGCGAATGAAATCGCCGGGCGAGAGCTTCTTCTTCCGCATATCCTTTGGCGACAAGAAGGCGACCGCCTCGGGCTCGATCTGGTCGAGCACGTTGGAACGGCGCGTCATCGAGCCGGTGTGCCAGTGCTCGAGCACGCGGCCGGTGGACAGCACCATCGGATATTCGTCGTCGGGCAGCTCATCGGGCGGAAGGACCCTGGCCGGCACGATCTTGCCGCGGCCGCTCTCGGTCGGGAAGCCGGCGGTGAAGATGATCTCGTTGCCGGGCTTGTCGGGACCGTCGACCGGATAGGTGACGGCGCCCTCGCGCACCAGCCGCTCCCAGGTGATGTTCTTCAGCGACGGCATCAATTGCGCCATCTCCGTGAAGACGTCGGCCGGACCGGAATAATTCCAGGGCAGGCCCATGCGCTTGCCGATCTCCTGGATGATCCAGAGGTCCTGCCTGGCATCGCCCGGCGGTTTGATGACCTCGCGCGCCAACTGCACGCGGCGGTCGGTGTTGGTGAAGGAGCCGGACTTTTCCGCAAAGGCCGAAGCCGGCAGGATCACGTCGGCATGGAACGCCGTCTCGGTGACGAACAGGTCCTGCACCACGAGATGGTCGAGCTTGGCCAGCGCCTCGCGTGCGTGCTGCAGGTCGGGATCGGACATCGCGGGGTTTTCGCCCTCGATATACATCCCGTGAATTTGCCCGGCATGGATCGCGTTCATGATCTCGACCACGGTCAGCCCGCGCACGGGATCGAGCTCCTGACCCCAGAGCTTCTCGAAATTGGCGCGCATGTCGGCGCGGCCGACCGGCTGATAATCCGGGAAGAACATCGGAATCAGGCCGGCGTCGGAAGCGCCCTGCACGTTGTTCTGGCCGCGCAGCGGATGCAGGCCGGTGCCGGGACGGCCGACCTGACCGGTGATCAGCGCGAGCGCAATCAGGCAGCGCGCATTGTCGGTGCCGTGGACATGCTGGCTGATGCCCATGCCCCAGAAGATGATGGAAGACTTGGCGCGCGCATACATCCGCGCGACCTCGCGCAGGGTCTCCGCCGGGATGCCGCAGATCGGCGCCATCTTCTCCGGGGTGAACTCCGTGATCTTGGCCTTCAGGTCGTCATAGCCCTCGGTATAGCCCGCGATGTATTGATCGTCGGTCAGCCCTTCCGTGATGATCGTATTGATCATCGCGTTCAGCATCGCGACGTCGGAGCCCGGCTTGAAGGCGAGATGCTTGGTGGCGTGGCGCGACAGCGTCTGCCGGCGCGGGTCCATCACGATGAGCTTGGCGCCCTTCTTGGCGGCGTTCTTGATGAAGGTGGCGGCGACCGGATGGTTCACCGTCGGATTGGCGCCGATCACCCAGATGACTTCGGCATCGGCAGCGGCCGCGAACGGCGCCGACACCGCGCCCGAGCTCAGGCCTTCGAACAGCGCCGCGACCGAGGAGGCGTGGCAGAGCCGCGTGCAATGATCGACGTTGTTGGAGCCGAAGCCGGTGCGCACCAGCTTCTGGAACAGGTAGGCCTCTTCGTTCGAGCCCTTGGCCGAGCCGAAGCCCGCGAGCGCCTTCACGCCCTTCTCGTCGCGGATCCTGACCAGCCCCTTTGCGGCAATATCGAGCGCCTCCTCCCAGCTTGCCTCGCGGAAATGCGTGAAGGGATTGGCGGGATCGACCTGGTCGTTGGCGTCCTTCTTGACGTTCGGCAGACGCACCAGCGGCTTGGTCAGGCGATTGGGGTGATGGATGTAGTCGAAACCGAAGCGGCCCTTGACGCACAGCCGGTTGTGATTGGCCGGACCGTCGCGGCCCTCGGCATAGATCACCTTCTCGTCCTTGACCTGATAGGTGACCTGGCAGCCGACGCCGCAATAGGGACACAGCGAATCGACCTTCTTGTCGGCGTAGGTGACGCGCGTCTGCTTGTCGTCGAGCATCACCGCCGGCATCAGCGCGCCGGTCGGGCAGGCCTGCACGCATTCGCCGCAGGCCACGCAGGTGGACTCGCCCATGGGATCGTCGAAGTCGAACACGATTTTCGAACCGTGACTACGATAAGCCATGCCGATGACGTCGTTGACCTGCACCTCGCGGCAGGCGCGCACGCACAGCCCGCACTGGATGCAGGCGTCGAGATTGACGCGCATCGCCGGATGGCTTGCATCCGTCGCCCAGCGCTCGGCCGTGGGGAAGCGGCTTTCCGTGACACCTGTCTTTTCGGCCCAATGCCAGAATTTCGATTCCGGATCGTGCGAGGTCTTTCGCTCGGGCTGGTCGGCGACCAGAAGCTCCATCACCATCTTCTGTGCGGCAATCGCGCGGTCGCTTGCGGTCTTCACCTTCATGCCGACGGCTGGCGTGCGCTTGCAGGAGGCAGCCAGCACGCGCTCGCCCTCGATCTCGACCATGCAGGCGCGGCAATTGCCGTCGGGGCGATAGTCCGGCGCGGGCGAGTAGCAGAGATGCGGAATCTCGTGACCCTGGCGTTTGGCCACCTGCCAGATGGTCTCGCCGGGCTTGGCCTCGACCTGCTTGCCGTCGAGCTCGAATTGAATCTTGGTCAT
The DNA here is from genome assembly GCA_963831505.1 of uncultured Alphaproteobacteria bacterium. Classification (GTDB taxonomy): domain Bacteria; phylum Pseudomonadota; class Alphaproteobacteria; order Rhizobiales; family Xanthobacteraceae; genus Bradyrhizobium. The sequence continues at coordinate 177,926 of CAWHQY010000020.1, forward strand.
TCGGCAGCGTCCTTGAACTCGTCAGGGAAGTATTTAATCACCGAGGCAAGCGGATTCGCGGCCGCCTGGCCCAATCCGCAGATCGAGGCGTCGCGCATCGCCTGGCTCAATTCGTCGAGCAACTGCCGGTTCCAGACCGGCTTTTCCATCAGGATCGCCGCCTTCTGGGTTCCGACCCGGCAGGGCGTGCACTGGCCGCAGCTTTCGTCCTCGAAGAAGCGCATCAGGTTGAGCGCCGCACCGCGCACGCTGTCCTGCTGCGAAAGGATGACGATCGCGGCCGAGCCGATGAAGCAGCCGTATTTCTCCAGCGTGCCGAAATCGAGCGGGATGTTGTCCATCGACGCCGGCAGAATGCCGCCGGACGCGCCGCCGGGAAGGTAGGCGTAAAACTTGTGGCCGTCGGCCATGCCGCCGCAATATTCGTCGATCAGTTCGCGCACGGTGATGCCGGCGGGCGCGAGCTTGACGCCGGGGTTTTTGACACGGCCTGACACCGAGTAGCTGCGCAGGCCGTGGCGACCGTTTCGGCCATGGCTCTTCCACCATTCCGCGCCTTTTTCGACGATGTCACGGACCCAGAACAGGGTCTCAAGATTGTTGATCAGGGTCGGCTGCCCAAACAGCCCGACCTGGAACGGATAAGGCGGCTTGTGCCGCGGCAGGCCGCGCTTGCCTTCGATGCTTTCGAGCAGCGAGGATTCCTCGCCGCAGATATAGGCGCCGGCGCCACGACGAAGATGGAGGGTCGGTCCGCCCGGCGGTAGCTTCGCCATCTCGATCGGCAGCAGCTTACGCGCCGCAGGATACTCGTCGCGCAGATAAATGTAGACATCGGACGCTTCGACAATGTGCGCGGCGATCAGCGTGCCCTCAAGGAAGCGATGCACGTCGCGCAGGAGATAGAAGCGGTCCTTGAACGTGCCGGGCTCGCCTTCATCGGCATTGACCGCCATCAACCGCGGGGCAGGCTCGCCCAGCACCGCGCGCCATTTGCGGCCGGTCGGAAAGCCCGCGCCGCCAAGCCCGCGCAGGCTGGAATCGTCGAGCACCTTGAGGATCTGCTCCCTGTCGATCTTGCCCGCACGCAAATCGCCGAGCAGCTTGTAGCCGCCGTCCTTCACGTAAGTCTCGTAGTCGACATAGGCGGGAATGATCGGGTCGGTTTCGCCGCGAGCAGCCGTATCGAGGACTTCGGAAGCAGTCGCGTTCAGCACGTAGCGGTGACCGACTTCGGCGACCGGCGCGCTATCGCAAAAGCCGACGCAGGGCGCGCGCGTGACACGGATGCCGGGCCCCGCCTTGTCCTGCAAATCCTTGAGCAGCTTCTCGCCGCCGAGCATCGCGCAGGTGAGCGAGTCGCAGACGCGAATGGTGAGCGGCGCGATGTCGGGTTCGCCTTCCTTCACGATGTCGAAATGCGCGTAGAAGGTCGCCGTCTCGAACACTTCCGCAAAGGACAGCTTCATCTCGTCGGCAAGCGCCGCCAGATGTTCAGCGGAAATCTGGTGATATTTGTCCTGGATCAGATGCAGGTGCTCGATCAGGAGATCGCGCCGGCGCGGCCGGTCGCCGAGCAGGGTCTCGATCTCGTGCGCCGCGGTCGGATCGACCTGGCGGCCCTTGGGTGTTGCCTTCGCCCGCCTGCGACCCTCGCCGGGGTGCTCGAACGTGCGAACCTTGTGAACGTCATGACTCATGAAAGCGTCTCGTCCGCGCGAGGCCGGAGGGCATGGCCAGACTGCGCTCTAATCTGTTGTTTTGCATGATGTTTTTGGAAACGCCGCGCCCATCTCCTCATGCGCCTTGTCCAACTCTAGCCCCTGGCATGCCAGATGCCAAGCGAGAAATTAGAAAGCCTCTATAAGCATTTAAGGGGCATACAGCCTCGCTGTCATGCCCCTCTTTGAAATCGCCCGATAAGCTTCTTCGATCAGGTCTTGTTGATGCAGTCCTCGATGTAGAACCAGCGGTCGTCGCCGGCGAGCCCCTTGGCCTTCCCTTCGGCGCGGCAAGCCTTGTGCTTGTTGGCGGCCCACTTGGTCTTTGATCAATCAGAAAAATGAGACCCAGGGAGGTGGATCGCCGCGGGACGGCTCACGCGTCCCGCGGCGATATATCGCGATCAGAAGATCTTGGCTGCGCTTTCCAGCGTCTTCCAGACACCCCAGCCCAGCGGGACACCGACGAACAGCCAGAACAGCACCGCCCTGAAGTCGAGGCCACCCTTGCCGATGCCGAACGAGCCGTGCTGGATCGCCGCCTCGCCCTTGGCACTTGCCGCCTGCAGCTTCGCGACCTCGGCCTCGCTCATGTGCCATTTTGGATTCACCGGCTTGACCAGGAAGTTGCAGATCAAGCCACCGACCAGCATGGCGCAGAGAATGTACATGGTGGTGTCGTAGAGCTTGTCGCGAGGCACGCCGGCGGCAAGCTGGAACTCGCGGATGTAGTTCACCACAACCGGGCCGACGATGCCCGCGGTCGACCAGGCCGTGAGCAAGCGGCCGTGGATGGCGCCGACGAACTGCGTTCCGAACATGTCGGCGAGATAGGCCGGCACCGTGGCAAAGCCGCCGCCATACATCGACAGGATGATGCAGAAGGCGGAGACAAAAAGTGCCTTGGAGCCCGAGTTGGCGAAGTTCGGAGCCGCCGCATAGAGCGCGATGCCGAGCAGGAAGAAGCAGTAATAGGTGTTCTTGCGGCCGATATAGTCCGACAGCGAGGCCCAGAACACGCGGCCGCCGATGTTGAACAGCGACAGCAGGCCGGCGAAGCCTGCGGCGATGCCCGCGATGGTTGCCTTCTGGGTGGCATCAAGCGCATTGAAGCCGACATTGGGCAGGCCGATCAGCTTGCCCGCGAAAATCTCCTGCAGCATCGGCGAGGCCATGCCGATCACGCCGATGCCCGCCGACACGTTCAGACACAGCACACCCCAGATCAGCCAGAACTGCGGCGTCTTGTGGGCGTCGTTTAGATGAACATGATGCTCGGAGATCATCGACTTCTTTTCGCTCGGTGGCGTCCAGCCGTCGGGCTGCCAGCCGACCGGCGTGACGCGATAGGCGAACGCGCCGATCATCATGAACACGAAATAGATCACGCCCATGGTAGCGAAGGTTTCCCAGACGCCGACCGAGGTGGGCGTCTTGAAGTAGTTGATGAGCAGGTTCGCAAGCGGCGCACCGATCATGGCGCCGCCACCGAAGCCCGCGATGGCAAAGCCGGTCGCCATGCCGCGATGGTCGGGGAACCATTTGATCAGCGTCGACACCGGAGAAATGTAACCAAGGCCAAGACCGACGCCGCCGATGACGCCGGCGCCAAGCCAGACGATCCAGAGCTGGTGTACATAGACACCGAACGCGCCGATCAATAACCCGCCGGCCCAGCACAGCGCAGCGACGACACCTGCCTTGCGCGGGCCGGAACGCTCGAGCCAGCCGCCCCAGATCGCGGCCGACACGCCGAGGAGCACGAAGAACAGCGTAAATAGCCAGCCCATGCTTGCGACTTTCCAGTCGCAAGTGGTGGTGAACAGTTCGTTCCAGAGCGAGATGTCCGGGCACGCCTTCGGCGCGGTCAATCCGATGGCGCGCGACAGTGGCAGCCAGAACACCGAGAAGCCATACGCCATGCCAATGCACAGATGGATACAAAGCGCCGCCGGCGGCACCAACCAGCGATTGAAGCCGGCCTTGGCAATCGTGTGCTCACGATCAAGAATTCCCGCGCCGGCGCCGGTTATCGTACCGGCAGTTTCAGCAGTAGCCATTTGTTCCTCCATGCAGCTACCCTTCGGATAGACCTGCCATTTCGATCCCATGCCCATTGCTGCTTCGCAGCAATCCCCCCGAGATGCGCCGGGATCGTCGAAGCGCATACGAAGTCTTAACACCAGTTCCGGCAGATTTATGCCCGCACTCGTTGTGCGGTGCGATTGGTTGCAAAAATACCGGAACACGCGTGCACGAGAGGCACGACTCAACCTCCGCACCCCTGCGGAGAAAAACAATTGGGACAGAAGCGACCCGCTGTGTCGATAGGCAAAAGGTAGCGCCCCGATTTTTTCAACCGCATAGGCAATCGAGCCACAGTTCTACGATCGAATTACTATCGATCGATTGGATTTTTCTATCAAAACTTAAGTTCTCGTTCCCGCCGCGCCGTCTCGCCGCTGCCGGCGCGAAATCAACTTGCAGTGCGAGCGCCGTATTTGAGGACCTGAACCTTTTCAAGGGTGACGAGGCCACTCGTCATCATGTCGTCCAGTATCGGCAGGAAAGCATTGATGTTTTCCTCGCTGTCGACGATCTCGACCACGAGAGGCAGTTCCTCCGACAGGCGAAGGATCTTGGTGGTGTGAAGCCGGCTGGAGGCGCCGAAGCCCATGGCTCCGCGCAGAACGGTTGCGCCGGCCAGATGCTGCTCACGCGCCTTCAGCACGATCGCCTCGTACAGGGGCGAACCATCGCAACGGTCGTCTTCTCCAATGAAGATGCGGAGCAATACAGCCTGTTTCGGGATTTGCATGATTAGCTCCCTTTCAAACGGTTGAGCCGGCTTGCCGCTGCGTAACCCAGCCAAACCGCAAGCAGCCAGGTGACAACCGACACGGCAATGTTCAAGAGCGCCGTCCGCGCCTGGCCCGCCTGCAACAGACGCACTGTTTCGAGGCTAAAGGACGAGAACGTGGTGTAGCCCCCACAAAATCCGGTCATGACGAACTGGCGTTGTTGCGCGCTTGCAAACCATCTGCCGTCCGGTCCGCTCAGCGTGCCATAAAACCCGATGATGAAAGACCCCGTGACGTTCACGAACAGGGTCGCCAGGGGAAACCCGGAAGCCGGCAGGATCAGCAAGGATATGAGATAGCGCGCCAGACCGCCCAGCACGCTGCCGAGCGCAACCCAGGCATAGAGGATGGCCGTTTTCGAGATGTTCGCCTTCGCTGTGTTGCCTTTCATCGATACCGGCTCATTTCATCAAATCGACCAGGGCAAAGCCTGCGGCGGCGGCCGCGAGCGACAAACCCACGGAGAGGGCCACATAGCCGAACGCACGGCCGCCCTCTCCGTCCCTGGCCAGCGCCAGCGTCTGCAAACTGAACGAAGAGACGGTAGTGTAGCACCCGAGGAAGCCCGTCACGGCGAACAGCCATGGATCGGGCGAAGCCAACAGCGAGGCGTTGTCTTGAGCCAGCCCTCCGAAGATTCCGATCAGGAGAGCTCCGCTGACATTGATGAAGAGCGTGCCCCACGGGAACGTCTCGCCTACCCGTCTGGCGATGACGCCGGAGAGAAAGTAGCGCGCCACGCCCCCGAGGATGCTGCCGAAAACCACGGAGATCAACCCGCTCATGCGCTCAGACGTGCCCTTGAAGCTTGAGGATAAGCAACCGTTCCGGATTCATGTTCGCCTCCTTCATCGCGCGCAACCAAGCGTTCACCAGCCGGGCTCAAGACCCCTCGCAACGCAATCTTACCCTCATGCGCCGCCTTTTCGAGCAGCGCACGAAAACTGAACCAGTTGCTTGTCGCGGTGGAGTTCAAGCAAGCTCCCACCGGCGCGAAGCGCCTGGCAGGAGTCATCAGCCTTGCGGCGGTTATCGGGGGACCCCATCCCCATCTGCGACAGACGTTATTAGATGCGCTCCACGGCTGCAACAGCTTTCAACCCGGCAAGGCAGCGGTGTCGAGAACGACACATTCGCCGATGCGAAAGCGGGGATACGCGCGTGGTCTGTTGGAGGAGGAATCAAGATTTGGCCTCGGCCGATGACTGATCGAGTTTTTCGATCAGGAACACGATTTTTTTCGCGTCACGCCCGGTGATCTCGACCTTGTCGCCGGTCTCGCGGATCAGGTTTGGAATATCGATCACCGACAGCGGATCGGTGCAGTGCACTTCGAGGAAATCGCCCGCCGTGACCGACTTCAGCGCCTTCCGCGTCTTCAGCGCCGGCAGCGGGCATTTGAGGCCGGTGAGATCGAGCTTGGTCGTGGTCATGATTGCGAAACTTTACAGCAGGTTGGCATAGCCGAGGAAGCCGACGCGCTCGCCGGGTTCGACTTTGGTGACGGCTTCGCCAAGCTCGACCAGCCCGTCGGTGTCGACCAGCGACGACAGCAGCCCCGCCCCTTCGCGCGGAAACTTGAGCGCCTCCATGGCGCCGTCATCGGCCTGCCGCAGGGTGACGCGGAGATATTCGCGCCGGCCGGACTTTTTCCTGTAGCTGAAGGCGGCGCGCACCGGGATCGGCACCAGCGGCGCGGGCGCAGCCCCCGACAGCGCCAGCACGGTCGGGCGCGCCACGTGCACGAAGGTGACAAAGCTCGCCACCGGATTTCCGGGCAGTCCGATGAAGGGCGTGCCGCCGATGATCCCCATCGCCACGGGACGGCCGGGCTTGATCGCCATCCGCCACAGCACCAGGGATCCGACGCTTTCGACGCCGGCCTTGACGTGATCCTCCTCGCCGGTCGAGACGCCGCCGGTGGTGAGGATCAGGTCGTGCGCGCCGGCCACCCGCTTCAGCGCATTTGCGAGCGGGATGCGCTCGTCGCGCAGGATGCCGAGATCGGAGACCTCGCAACCGAGCCGCTTCAGCATCGCGATCAGCATGAAGCGGTTGGAGTCGAAGAGTTGCGCCGACGCTCGCTCCGTACCGGGCGACGCCAGTTCGTCGCCGGTCGAAAACACCGCCACGCGGATGCGCCTGATCACATCGAGCCCCGTCAGGCCGAAGGCGGCGGCGAGCGCGATATCCTGCGGCCGCAGCCGCTGGCCGGCCTTGAGCGCGATATGGCCTTTCGGAATATCCTCGCCGGCGGGGCGCACATTGGCGCCCGCTTTCAGGCCGGCCGGCAGCACGACCTTGCCTGATTCCTCAAGCCGCACGTCCTCCTGCATGAACACGGTGTCGGTGCCCTCGGGCATCGGCGCGCCCGTGAAGATCCGCACGGCGTGGCCGGGCCTGGCGGCCTGTCCGGATACGCCCGCCTGCACACGTCCGCTCACCGGAAATGCCTGCTCCTTTTCATGCGGCAGGTCCCGGCTGGGCACGGCGTAGCCGTCGACTGCGGAATTGGTGAAAGGGGGTAGCGGCAATGGCGCTGCCATATCGCGCGCGAGAATGCGCCCGTCGGCCTCGGCCAGCGCAACGGTCTCGATTGCACCCACGGCCGCCACGCGCGAGGTGATGATGCCGACGGCCTCATCCACCGACATCATCGGTCCGCCGAAGGCAAAGCAATCGTCGGAGAGTTGCGCCATCCCGTCTCAGCCTTCGGCCATCGCGAGCACATCTTCGATTGGAATTGCATATCGCCGCATCAGGGCGGCAATCGCGGCTACATCGTCGAGATGGGCGGTGGGAAGCTTGGTTTCAACCGCAACATCGGCGGCGATGCCGACGATGTCGGGGTCGGTCGGAAACAGGAACGGCTTTTCGTTCGCCGCGCGATGCACCTCGATCTTGCGGTGCGGCTCGGTCTTGTAGCCCTCGATCACGACGAGATCGACGCGCGACAGCTTCTGCAGCAATTCCGGCAGCCGCGGCTCGCGCTCGCCGCGCAGTTCGCGCATCAGCGCCCAGCGGTTGGCGGAGGAGACCAGCACCTCCGCGGCGCCTGCCTCGCGATGCCGCCAGGAATCCTTGCCGGGTACGTCGACATCGAACTTGTGGTGGGCATGCTTGATCACGGAGACGCGCAGGCCCTGACCCGCGAGAAGCGGGATCACCCGCGTCAGCAAGGTGGTCTTGCCGGCGCCGCTCCACCCCGCGAGCCCGATCACTTTCATCTCGATTTGGTCTCCACTATCGGCGTAAGGCCGATGGAACCTCAGCTTCCATCGTCATTGCGAGCGAAGCGAAGCAATCCAGAGTGTCTCCGCGGATAGGGTCTGGATTGCTTCGTCGCTTGGCTCCTCGCAATGACGAGGAGGCGGCATTTCATTCATTTCCCGACATGCTTATATCGGCTTGAACCGAATGTCATGCTAGCCTGCCGGTTATGATGAAAATCGAGAAAGCGCCCGTCCCCCTGATCGTCCCGAATCCGGACGATCCGCGGCTGACCGAGCGCGTGACAGGCATCGACCAGACCGGGGCGAGGACCGAGATCAAGGTCCCGGTCGAGCGGCCGCTGACGCTGTATCTCAACGCGCAGGAAATCGTCACCATGATGACGATCGGCGACTACCCGGAATATCTCGCGCTGGGCTATCTGCTCAACCAGAACATGCTCAAATACGACGACGCCGTCACCGAGGTCGAGTATGACGACGATCTCCAGGTCGTCGTGGTGCGCACGGAGCATCACACCAATTTCGAAGCGAAATTGAAGAAGCGCACGCAGACCTCGGGCTGCGCCCAGGGCACGGCCTTCGGCGATCTGCTCGAAGCGGTCGAGAGCGTCGCGCTCCCGAAGGCGGAGCTGCGCACCTCCTGGCTCTACCAGATGACGCATGCGATCAACACCATGCCCTCGCTCTACCTGGAGGCCGGCGCGATCCATGGCTGCGTGCTGTGCAAGGAGGGCACGCCCGTCTGCTATACCGAGGATGTCGGCCGCCATAACGCCGTCGACAAGATCGCGGGCTGGATCTATCGCCACGGCGTCGATCCCGGCGACAAGATCCTCTACACCACCGGACGGCTCACCTCCGAGATGGTGATCAAGACGGTGCGGATGGGGATTCCCATCCTCGTCTCGCGCTCGGGCTTCACCGCCTGGGGCGTCGATCTCGCCCGGCAAGTCGGGCTGACGCTGGTCGGGCGCGCGCGCGGCAAACGCTTCATCGCATTGTCGGGCGAAGAGCGCATCGTCTACGACCAGAACCTCGATTACGTCGAGGAAGAATCCGCAGCCCACAAGCGCAAGGGCGAAGGCGGCGATGACTGACGCGACGCCAACAGGCGCGCGGGCGACGCCAACAGGCATGGGTATTCCTGGCGTGCTGCTCGCCGGCGGGCTGGCGCGCCGGATGGGAGGCGGCGACAAGCCGATGCGCACCATTGCCGGCAAGACGATACTTGAACGGGTGATCGCGCGGCTTGCGCCGCAATGCGACGGGCTGATCCTGAACGCCAACGGCGATCCCGCGCGCTTTGCCGCCTTCGCCCTGCCCGTCGTCGCCGACACCGTTGCCGATTTTCCCGGGCCGCTCGCCGGCATCCTGGCGGCGCTGGACTGGATGGCGACGCATCGCCCCGAGGTGAAATGGGTGCTGAGCGCCGCTGCCGATTGCCCCTTCCTGCCGCGCGATCTTGTGGCACGACTCGAAGAATCGCGCACTGCGCAGAATGCCGAGCTCGCCGTCGCCGCTTCCGGCGGACAGACCCATCCGGTGGTCGGTCTGTGGAGCGTGCGTCTGCGCGGCGAGCTGCGCCATGCGCTGGTCGAAGAGGACATTCGCAAGATCGACCGCTGGACCGCGCGCTATCCTCTCGCGACCGTGACCTGGCCGACAACACCGGTCGATCCCTTCTTCAACGCCAACACCGTCGACGACATCGCCGAAGCGGACCGGCTCGCCGCGCTCGACGGCGGCTGAACGACAGGAAGCCTGCGATGATCATCAGTCCAAATCTCAAAGGCAAGGTGGCGCTGGTGACCGGCGGCTCGCGCGGCATCGGCGCGGCTATCGCGGTGGCGCTCGGCGAAGCCGGCGCGGCGGTCGCGGTAAACTATCGCGAACGCGCCGATGCGGCCGACGCGCTGGTCGCCGACCTCAACAAGGCAGGCCACCGCGCGATCGCCGTTGCCGCCGACGTGTCGCAGGCCTCTGCCGTGACGGCGATGATCGATCGCGTCACCTCCGCGCTCGGCGCCGTCGATATCCTCGTCAACAATGCCGGCATCGCGATCGTGCGCGGCGTCGATGATCTTACCGAGGATGATTTCGACCGGACGATCACCGTCAACCTGAAATCGGCCTGGCTCTGCACGCAGGCGGTGCTGCCCTCGATGCGCGCGAAGAAGTGGGGCCGCATCGTCAACATCTCGTCCGGCGCCGCGCGGGGGGCCGGTGCGATCGGCCCGCACTACAATGCCTCGAAAGCGGGGATGGAGGGTCTGACACGAGGTTACGCGGCGCGGCTGGTCAAGGAGGGCATCACCGTCAATGCCGTCGCGCCGTCCCTGATCGACACCGACATGATGAGCGGCCGGTCCGACCTCGCAAGCCGGATCCCGCTCGGCCGTCTCGGGCATCCCGAGGAGGTGGCCCAGGCGGTGCTGATGGTGCTCGGCAACGACTACATGACCGGCCAGACCATCATGCTGAATGGCGGCATGGCCTTCATCTGAGGGTCGTTTTCGACCGCTGCTTTTTGGTTGTGGAAGCAGGAATTCCATACGACGGCGCACGGTTGAGCGCAGATCATGAATATGCATACATATGCAGGATGGAATTTCTGACCACGAGCGAGGCGGCGGACTACCTCCGGCTGGGCGAGCGCAAGCTCTATGAACTGGTTACCGAGGGCGCAATCCCCTGCAGCAAGGTGACCGGGAAATGGCTGTTTCCCCGTCACGAACTGGACCTCTGGGTGCTGTCGGGCCTTGCGCGTCCGCAAGGCATGATCGCCCCCGACACGCCGCTGATCGTCGGTGGCAGCCAGGATGATCTGCTCGAATGGAGCTTGCGGGAATCCGGCTCCGGCCTCGCGTCGCTGAACGAAGGCACCATGCGCGGAGTCGAGCGGTTGCAGCGTGACGAGGTCATGGCGGCCGCAATCCATTTTCACGGCCCCGAGGTTTCCGGCAATGCCGCGGAGGACGCCAATGCCGCGGCGCTGCGCGCTATCCCGAGCCTGCATGATGCCGTGCTGGTCGGCATCGCACGGCGCGAGCAGGGATTGCTGCTGGCGCCCGGCAATCCGAAAAACCTGAAAAACCTGTCGGACGTGCTCGGGTCCGGCGCACAGATGGCGACGCGGCAGCCGGGTGCGGGCGCGCAATTGCTGCTCGAAGCACTGCTGGCGCGGCTTGGCGCCAGCGTGAAGAATTTGCGCCGGCGCGAACCGGCCTGCCTCACCGGCCCGGATCTGGCCGCCGCCATCCGCGCCGGCCAGGCCGATTGCGGGATTGCGACGAGAGCTGCGGCCAAATCGGCCGGGCTCGATTTCGTGCCGCTGCTCTGGGAGAGCTTCGATCTCCTGATGCGCCAGCGCTGCTATTTCCGCCCTGCGATGCAGGCGCTGGTCGGCTTCCTGCGCGAAGATCGCCTGCAACGGCGAGCCGCGGAACTCACCGGCTACGACACAGCAAACGCAGGCAAAATTCGCTTCTCGGCGTAGCGCTTGATCCGGAAAAAGTGGAAACCGGTTTTCCCTCGCGACAAACGCGCAGCGTTTGCGCGGAGATCATGCGCCAGATAAAGTTCACGCCGCGAGCGGCACGTTCCAGGCGTCATAGCCATAGACCCAATCGGCATCGGTCTTCTGCTTGAGCCAGATGTTCTTCCGCGAGGTGTCCTGGACGCGCGAGGTGCGCTCCTTGCGCGTCGCCTCGAACCGGCGAAAGGCATCGGCAACGCCATCGCGGCCGACGCCGTCCAGACAGCGCGACAGCACGGCGGCGTCCTCGATCGCCATGGCCGCGCCCTGCGCCATGTAGGGCGTCATCGGATGGCAGGCGTCGCCGAGCAGCGTGATATTGCCTTGCGTCCAGCGTGGCAGCGAATCCCGGTCGACGATCGCCCATTTGTGCACGTCGGGGCATGCGGCGAGCACCTTCTCGACCTGGCGATCGAATCCTTCGAACGCCGCGCGCAAGGCGCGAACATCGCCTTTGGCCGACCAGGACTCGATCCGGAATTCCGGCTCCGGCTGGCTGGTGACGAGATAGACCTCGCTGCGGTCCGGCTTCACATAATAGATGACGATATGCCGGTCCTCCCCCCACCATTTGGTGCAGTCGTCGATCTTCTCGCCGTTGAGCAGCGCGGCGGGATAGGTCGTCCGGTAGGCGATGCGTCCGGTGAAGCGGACCGGCGATTCACCGAACAGGATGTCCCGCACGATCGAGTGCACGCCGTCGGCGCCGACCACGGCGTCGGCAGTCGCCGTCGCACCATTGGCAAAGCTCAAGCGAATGCCGTCGGCGGCTTCGTCGAGGCCGACCAGCTTCTGGCTCAGCCGGACATGCTCGTCGGGCACTGCGCTTGCGAGCGCCGCATGCAGGTCGCCGCGATGGGCGAGCAGATAGGGCGCGCCGAATTTCTGCTCGGCGCTCTCGCCGAAGATCATGTCGAACTTGACTTCGCCGGTGCGCCAGTCGCGGTTGTTCCAGGAGCGCGGATAGAACGACTGGCTGCGCATTCGCGCCTCGAGTCCCAGCCCGCGTAGCACCTTCATCGCATTGCAGCCGACCTGGATGCCGGCGCCGAGCCGGGCGAATTGGCTCGCCTGCTCATACACGGTGACGTCGATTCCGACCCGCCGCAGCGCCGCCGCGGTCGCAAGACCGCCCATGCCGGCGCCTGTTATCGCAACCCTGAGCGGCCTTGCCATCGCTTCCCCACCCCAAAATCCGGCGCGGTGAATCCGCGCCTCTTATGCCGGCCGGAATCCGGCTTTCGTCAGCGACGCGCGCCCCTGTTCCGACGCCAGCGCGTCGAGAAAGGCCTGCACCGCCGGCCTTTGCTTGCGCGCTTTCACCAGCGCGAAATCATAATGCTCCTCGGCGAGCGGAATGAAACCGAGGTGGGACGCATGGGCGACCGGCGCGATGGTCATGCCCCAGTCGGCGCGGTGCTGCGCCACGGCGGCTGCGACCGCATTGTGCGAGCGCGGCTGATTCCAGTAGCCGTCCGGGCGCGCCTCGCCCAGCAGCCGGTCGATCAGGATGCGCGTGCCCGCGCCCTGGTTGCGATTGACCATGATGCAGGCGGGATCGGCGAGCGCCGCACGCACCGCTCCCTCGGCCGTCTTTCCCTCGAAGCGCGCATCGCCCTTGCGGAACACGATGCCCTGCATGCGCCGCCAGCCCGGCACCAGTTCGAGGCCATCGGCGAGAAACGGCGTGTTGTAGGTCCCGCTCCTGTCGTCGAACAGATGGATCGGCGCGAGGTCGCATTCGCCGCGCCTGGCCGCCGCAAGGCCGCCGAGGCTGCCGACTGCGATCGAGCGCACCGTGAGGCCCGCATGCGCCAGCGGCGCGGTGACGAGATCGAGCCCGGTGCAGTGGCTGCCGACAATGACGAGGTCGGGCACGCGCACATGCGGCGTGAACAGCGTGACCTCGGCTTGCGTGCCGGCCGGCATCTGGCCGGCCAGCGCGTCGATCCTCAGGAAGCCGTCGGCCTGCGCAAAGGACGTGATCGCGCCGGAACCCTTGCCGGTCGGATAGGCGATCAGGCCGTCGGCGCCCTCGATCAGTGACACCATGACGAATTCAGTGCGGCCGAGCTCCGAGGCGATGCGCACCGGCACTTTGGCCGAAACCTTCGCATCCGAGCGCGGCGGCAGACCGGCCATTCGCCGCAGCACCGGCACGATCATGTCGTGGAAGGTGAACATCGCCGAGGTCGGAAAGCCCGGCAGGATGATCACAGGCTTGCCGTCGCAGACCGCCAGGCACAGCGGCTTGCCCGGCTTCAGCGCCACGCCATGGGCGATGATGCCGGGTTTTCCGAGCCGGCCGATGATGCGATGGGAGACGTCGCCCGCGCCCTTCGAGGTGCCGCCCGACAGCACCAGCATGTCGCTTTCCAACAGCGCCTTGCGCATCGCCGCTTCAAGCGCGGCCTCGTCATCGGGAATGGCGCCGAGGAAATGCGCTTCGCCGCCGTTCTCGTTGATCGCCGCCGTGACGATCGCGCCATTGGTGTCGTAGATCGCGGCCGGCCGAAGCGCCTCGCCGGGCTGCACCAATTCATCTCCGGTCGAGATCACGGCGACGCGTGGCTTGCGCGCCACGGATAGTTCGGCGATGCCGCAGGCCGCCAGCATGCCGATCTCGCGCGAACCGACGATGGTGCCCGCGCGCAGCACCGCTTCGCCGCGCGCGATGTCGGAGCCGGCATGCGAGACGAATTGTCCGGGCGACGCGGCACGGCGAACCTCGATCGCGCGTGAGCCGGAGGGCTGTGTGTGCTCGACCATGACGATGGCATCCGCGCCGCGCGGCAGCGGGCCGCCGGTCGCAATCGCCGTCGCCGTGCCCGACAGCACCGGCCGCTGCGGGGCGACACCGCAGGCGATCACCTCATCGTTGAGCCTCAGCCGTACGGGCGCGGCCTCGACGGCGGAAGCGAGATCGGAGGAGCGCACCGCAAAGCCGTCGACATTGGACCGGTCGAACGGCGGCACATCGATCGGCGCCGTGACGTCTTCGCTCAACGCGCAGCCGACCGCGTCCGCGAGCCGGCGCGACTCGCCGGCGATCGCCCGCGGAAACAACGCGGCCTCGAAACGCGCCAGCGCCTCCTCGCGCGACAGGATGGTCAGGAACTGGTCCTGGTCGAGATTTTCAGACTTTTTGGACGTGGGTTTCTGGGTCATCGCAGCGCTCATTCCCGCAACATATAGGCGTCGACGGGCGTTCCCGCAGCATATCCTTCGCTGCTGCCGGGAACCAGAAGCCATGCATCTGCGCGCGCGACGGCCGCGAGTGGGAGATCGCCGACCGCGAGCGGCATCCAGACGCCATCCGCTCTCTCGAGGAGTGCGACCTCGGCGATCCCGACGCCGGAGGCGATCTTGCGCGCCAGCGGCAGGGTGACTGTTTCCCGCCTCGATCGACCGCTCAAGCGATCGAGCACCGGCAGCACGAGCGTCCACCAGATGGCGAGCGCCTGGTCGGGCGCACCCGGCAACGCGATGACAGGCACGGCGCCGATCCTGCCGATCGCGGCCGTGCGTCCGGGCTGCAGCGCAAGCCCATGCGCGATGACCTCGCCGCGCCCGGCCACTGCCATCAACGTCGCATCCGTTCGCCCGACGCCGCTGCCGCCGATCATGAGCAGCAGATCGCAGGTGCTTACATCGAGCGCTTTCGCGATCGAAGCCTCGTCGCGCGCCGTGGCCTCAACAAACGCAACGTCGATCCCGGCCTCGCGCAAACTTCCCGCGATCAGCTTCGCCGTGATGACGCCGCCGGGAACATTGACCACGCGCATCCGCGGCCGGCGCATGGCGCGGCGAAGGTCGCCTGCCCGCCAGGCGCCGACAATCCGGCTTGCATCCGCGATTTCGCCGCCCTTCCGGCGAATGCCCTGCCCCGGAATTGCCTCGGCCAACACCTGTACCATCGGCCCGGTTCGATCGACCGAATCGTCATCGAGCACGCAATCGCAACCATCGGGAATCCCCTCGCCCGCCTCCACCCATGCCGGCTGTCGTCACGAGCGGCAGCGGCGAGTAGCTGGAAGCGCCGACCAGGTCGGATGCGCGTAGCGCCCAGCCATCGACGGCGGCGACGTCGTGGGGCGGCCAAGCTTTCAGCTCGGGTATCTCTGCAGCATCGCTGCCCGGGGTATCCGGCGGCGGGCCTTCGTCCGTCGCGACCGGCTTCAACTCGCGCAACAGCGCGGCCAGCGCCACGTCAAGTGGCGTCAATATAGCCGGCAAGCGCTGGGTGGTCTTCATGACGCGCGTATGTCCGAAATCGAGCCTGAAATCCATAGCGAGACGCGTCGATAATAGCCTTTTGGCCGCGTTGACGCGGCCTGCCGAATGTTTGACACTTAAAGCAACCACGGCGGAAGCGCCGGAGCCAATGGGAGGAGAATGAATGTTCGCCAGAAAACTAACCGTGCTTGCTGCGTTCGCCGCGATGGCGCTGTCGCCGCCGGCGCTCGCGCAGGTTTCGGACGACGTCGTCAAGATCGGCGTGCTCACCGACATGAACGGACCGGCCTCGACGCCAACCGGCCAGGGCTCGGTGACGGCGGCGCAGATGGCGGTCGACGATTTCGGCGGCAAGGTGCTGGGCAAGCCGGTCAACGTGATCGTCGGCGATCACCAGCTCAAGCCTGACATCGGCGGGTCCATCGCGCGGCGGTGGTATGATGTCGAGCAGGTCGATCTGATCGTCGACGTGCCGGTCTCCGCCGTCGGGCTTGCGGTGCAGAACGTCGCCAACGAGAAGAAGAAGCTCTTCATCACGCACTCGACCGGCGCGGCCGACTTCCATGGCAAGTTCTGCTCGCCCTATGCGATCCAGTGGGTATTCGACACCCGCGCGCTCGCCGTCGGCACGGCAAAGGAAGTCGTCAAGCGTGGCGGCGACAGCTGGTTCTTCATCACCGACGACTATGCGTTCGGCCATTCGCTCGAGCGCGACGCTTCCGCCGTCATCACGGCGAACGGCGGCAAGGTGCTCGGCTCGGTGCGCCCGCCCTTCGCCACGCCGGATCTGTCGTCCTTCATCCTGCAGGCGCAGGCGTCGAAGGCCAAGATCATCGGCATTGCCGCCGGTCCCCCCAACAACACCAACGAGATCAAGACCGCCGGCGAGTTCGGCGTTCTCAAGGGCGGCCAGCAGATGGCGGGCCTGCTCGTGCTGATCACCGACATCCACGGGCTCGGACTGCAGACCGCGCAGGGCCTGTTGCTGACGACCTCGTTCTACTGGGACATGGACGACAAGACCCGCGAATGGTCGAAGCGCTATTTCGCGAAGATGAACCGGATGCCGACGATGTGGCAGGCCGGCGTCTATTCATCCGTGACGCATTATCTCCAGGCCATCCAGGATGCCGGCACCGACGATCCCCTGAAAGTCGCGGCGAAGATGCGCGAAAAGCCGATCGAGGATTTCTTCGCCCGCCACGGCAAGCTGCGCGAGGACAATCTGATGGTGCACGACCTGATGCTGGTGCAGGTCAAGTCGCCGGAGGAAAGCAAGTATCCGTGGGACTATTACAAGATCCTCGCGACGATTTCCGGCGATGACGCGTTCGGGCCGCCCAATCCGGAATGCTCGCTGGTGAAGAAATGACGGCGCAGCGTCGTTCACTGCATCCGGGCTCCGATGGGTTTTCGGTGGTGACGCCCGATGCCTCCTGAGTTTGCTGCGGGGTCATCAACGGTCCTGATGGTCTTGAAACGCCAATTCCGGATTACCCCGAGGAACGGACATCGTCAGGGTCCGTCGGCACGTCTCAAACGTACCGACGTGTGTCGGTTCAGTCCGACCTCCGATCACGGTTCCGCTCTGCCCTCCTTCGCGACTGCAGCGTCTGCTTCCACAACGGGATCGTTGAAAGTCCAACGCGGAACCGTGCGCATACGATCGAGACCGGCGAAGACGCCTGAAGTAGCAGCGGCGTCCGGCGCGTCCTCTCGCAAGGCGGCCTCGAACTCCCGGCCAAACCCGCGAAAGCTGTCAGCCTCCAGCTCGCACAGGTGAATCTGGTTCCAGTCGATCTTGAGCGCCGGGTCTTGAAAGAGCACCGCCGCCGTCTCCATTGCCCTGAATGTTCCAAACTTTCCTGCCCGGACAAGCTTCGCGGCGGCAGGACCACAATAATCCCGCATGACGTCCCGGTACTCACCGAAAAATGCAGGTTCCACTTGGATGAACTCCAGTGATACCTGCCGGTCCGGCCGATCGGTTGTACCGTGCCAGTCGCGCGGAAGGATGAAGGACGAGGCGGTCGTCAGGAGAATCTCAGCGCGTAGCAAGTCCAACGTCGCCGGTTGTTGCTTGACCACGAGGTCCAGTATTGCATCGCCCGGAACCAAGCCGCGAAAGTAGCTCAGTTCGAGATGGCTCCACACCGGTGCTTCCGAGGCGTTCTGAAAGATAGCGCGGTGCCGATAGAGCGCCTGTCCGAGGCATGTTTCTCCGAAGCGCGCCCAATTGACCGCGCTGTCCTTGAGCGCAGTTTCCATTCCGGGATCGCGTACATGCATCGTCCTGGCGAGCACCACGAGGCGGTCGTCGGTCTCGATCCGGGCCAGGCACGAGCTGCTTATTGGACGGATTGTTGGAGCCAATGGACACCTCACTAAATCAAGGCAGATCTTGTGTTCCGAAGGCTACTATAGACTACAGACCGCACGCTCGCCTCGTTGTGGAGACGATGCTTCATACTTCCGTTTGGGGTCAAAAGCGTCGTCTTGAGCGCCCGCTCGTCACTTCCGGTTTTCCCCGACAAGCAGACATTGGAGGCGTTCGTCGGCATGTCTCAAAGGTGCTGATAGCAGACTCATGCGCCGCGGCAAATCGCGCCCTATAGATCAGCCTGTCGATGCGGACGCAGCGCGAAAATGTCTGTCATGTCACGATCGAACCTGTCCGCCCAAATGTGTGAGCCCGTAGCCGCTTCAATCAACTGGCACGTGATGCGAACTTTCCCCGACGCCTTGCGCACCGCCCCCTCAAGGACATAGCGCACGCCAAGCCTGCGTCCGACTTCCTTGATGTCGACGGCTTTGCCCTTGAAGGTGAAACTCGAATTTCGAGCGATCACGAACAACGATCTGAATCGCGAAAGTGCGGTCGTGATCTCCTCAACCATCCCGTCCGCGAAGTACTCCTGCTCGGGATCGCCAGACATGTTCGCGAACGGCAGCACGGCGATGGAGGGCTCGTCGGGAAGTGCAGGAACGCTCTCGGGCGCATCGCCAGGGTTTAGACCTGCAACCTTTCGCGCCTCCCGCACCTGTCCGACGAAGCGGAAGCCCTTGCGCGGCAACGTCTTGATCAGTCGCTGTTCCTCCCCGGAATCGCCGATTGCGCTTCGGGCGACATTTAGCCGGGTCGTCAGTGCTGCATCCGAAACGCTGCGCCCATTCCAAACGGCATTGATGAGGTCGTCTTTACTGACGACGCGCTCCCTGTTGCGGATCAGGTAATCAAGCAGATCGAACACCTGTGGTGCGATGGAGACGACGTCCGCGCCGCGATGCAGCTCGCGCCGGTCAGGGTCGAATGCGTAATCCTCGAAGCGATAGCGCAAGATGCGAATCCCCTTGGATGAGAGCCCCCGATAACCGGGTAGCGCTTTGGTCTGGCTGGAAATCGCAAGAATAAGCTGCAGGTGAGGAAAATGTAAGATGCCGGTCAAGCATACCCGCCGCTCTCTCGGCACCCTCGTGCCGGCTGTGACGGCTCCTGACACCATGGTGGCAACAGGGGAACGTTAAGGCCGTGGAAGAAACACCGTCCCAGGGGGACTTCGCAATGAGCTCGACGCACGGCACAACGTGGCTGGAACGGACATCCGTATCGACCCGGCATGTCTCCAGCTTCATCTGGAAATATCGGGATGCCTTTCGGAAGCGCCGCGAATGCCAAAAATTGCGCGCCACCTTGTCCAAGTTAAGCGACACGGAGCTGATGGACATCGGCACCACGCGCGGAGAGATCGACTACGTCGCTTCGCACCGAGGTAGTGACCCGCGAGGCATCCGATCCGGCGAATGGCTCCGGATACCCGCCAATGGTAGACGGCCAGATTAGGCCCACCGACTTCCGATAAGGGTCCCGTAGCTGACGTTTGTCGGGGTCACCAAGTTAGTCTGCTGTCGCCCAAAGCGGGTGCGCACGGCGCGACAACGGCGTCGCCGCGTTTCCCTCAACGACGTCAACGACGGGCCCTCTGGCCTCATTCGAGAGGACGGACGCGTGATCGAGGTGGCGAACGACGGCAAGAACCCCGGCCTCGCCAGAAGCAGGGGGTCTCAGGAGGGGAATCAGGACTTCGCTCCGCCGTCAGATGCGCTGCGCGAGATCGTCGCCGAGCCTGGCGTCGTCGTTTCGCGCGACGGCGGCGTCCTCCGCCTTCTGCTCCGGCTCGTTCGTCGACGGGCCGAGGTCGTTGTAGTCCGGCCGGGGCGGCGCCGGCCCGATGTCGCTCTTGAGATCCTTCGCAGGGTCGTCATGCTTAATGCGATGTTTTTCGTCGAACCAGTCGAGGCCCTCGGGGACGCCGCTCTTGCCGCCGCTGGCCGAGCTCGACGAGCCGGCCTTCTTCGCGGCGTCGCCGGGCGTGGTGACGCTGCTGCCGTCCTTTGTGTTGCCTTCGGCCACGCCGGGCTTGCCATCCTTTATGCCGGGACCGACGCCTTTTCCCGGCATCCAGTCGGCGTGGCCGGTCACGCCGCAGTTGAAATCGGTGACATGAAGGCGGCCGTCGGGGCCGAAGTCAATCGAGCCCCCGCAAAAGGCGCCGCCGCCGTCAGCGCCGGTCGCCTTATTGGCGCCGCCCTTTGGCGAACCGCCCTCAGCGCCTCCTGGGATCGGCCCGCCACGGTATTGGGGACCGCCGTTGTTGGTGACGA
The DNA here is from genome assembly GCA_963831505.1 of uncultured Alphaproteobacteria bacterium. Lineage (GTDB taxonomy): Bacteria > Pseudomonadota > Alphaproteobacteria > Rhizobiales > Xanthobacteraceae > Bradyrhizobium. The sequence continues at coordinate 198,174 of CAWHQY010000020.1, forward strand.
GGTCCTCGCGAAAAGCGGAGTCTTTGGCAGCTTCGAACTTCTTGGCTTGGCCGTCCGGGATTGGCCCAAGCGGCTGCTGCGCCGCCGAAGCCAGGCGGTCGTTGTAGGTCTCCATGGCGATGTTCCTCTTGCCAGGCGGGACCCGCGCCGGTTTTATGCCGATGCTCCCGGGGCCTAGTCGCGCTTTTGTAACGAAGGGACGAAACCGGCTCAGTGAGCTTCAGCACATTCCACCAGGCGCTGACGCTGCGCTTGCTGCGCGCGGCGGGAGGCAGGTTGTGCCCCCCGGCCAAGCTCTCCGCTGCTAGGAATTAGCGGTCCGCATAAGTGTTCTGCACAGCTTCTTCAAAATCAGCGAGAACTCATGGACTGTATTGCTTTCGCACCGTCCTCCGTTTTGCGCAGAGGACCGCCGTTCGAGCCGTTCCCAGCCGTACCTTGAATCGTCCCGGTGGCGCCTACGCCGGCAGTACCGTGCGGATTGCGGAAGAAGACACGACCATTGTGAATCCCGGTGACTTCAATCGCATGTCCGCCGGGACCCCATTTGAGGTCGGCGTTCACGTGCGATACGCCCATGGCCAGCTCGCCCCGGATCTTGTTCATGATGTCTTTTTTGGATCCGAATATGCCGTAACCATCAAAGGCCTCAAACGGCTTGTTGTAGAGGCCCTGCATGACGCGGCTCTCTTCATCCGAAGTCAGGCCGCCGTCGCGTCGATCTGCCCATCCGTCCAGACTGCTGCCTCCACCGCCCTGGTTGTTGATGTAGGTTTTTCCAGGCCGCGCATAATTCATCAGCGAAGACTGGATCAATCTTTCGCTGTGAGAACGGGTGCTGCTATCCGCTGCCCACGCAGTCGGCCCGGGCACATTGATCGCTGCCCCATTGGCCAGCTTCGATTGTCCCGTCAGGGCAAGATCGGTTGCGATCCGCGCATACTCAGCCGGATTTCTGGCTGCCAGCTTGTGGCTGATGCTTGTGCAGGTACACGTGCCCCTGTTCGATTGATCGACAAAATTATCGGGCGCGCTGACTTCCTGCAGCAACTGTTCGCTGTATTGCGCGGGGGTAACCGGCTGGCCGGCGCCATCGCGAAGACGCGCATCTGTGGTCGGGGAACTGGTGAGACGATGCAGCTCATCGAGCAGGGTCGGGGCGTTCTTGGCGATGCCGTGAGTTTTCAGCGCGGAAACGCCGTTGACGTCGCGTTGCAGAAGATCCTGAAGCGCCGTTCGGCCCGCCACTGTCGTGTTCTTGAAAACGTCTATCGTCTTGCCTTGCTCGACTGGACCCAGTGCGCCAAATTTTGGATCGCTCACGAGTTTCGAAAGATCCTGGGTGTAGCTGTTATCACCGGCATGTCCCGCCGCAAGATCGAGCATCTGTCCCCTGAATCCGCCATCCATTTTGTTCTTGAAGCTGTCGCTGCCGATCATTTTCTGCAAATTCGTCAGGTTCGCAGCGGAAGCCGGATTGTTTCCCAGCGCTTTCAGCGCCCGATCCCGATTTGCCGCGCCACCCAGTTTTTCAAAATTCGGATCCGTTGCCAGCTTCAGCAACTGACCACGTTCGAGCGGTCTGCCGTCATATTTCTCCATTTTTTCGCGAACGTTCTTTTGTGTGACCGGATCGAGCTTCTGGAAGTTGGGATCCTTTTCGAGCGTCGCGCGGTCTTTTACCTGGTCGCGAATCTGCTGCAAGTTGGCGGGATTCGCTGCAAGTTTCTTGACGTAACTCTGCTGTGCGTCCGGTGGAAGTTTTGCGAGATTCGGATCGATTGCGAGCTGGAGCATGCTCTCGCGACCAGCCTGATTTTTGGAGTTTGCGTTTAGCTGGTCCCGGATCAGTGTTTTTGTCGCGGGATCGATATTCTTGAATGATGCATCATTTTCGAGTTGCAGGCGGTCATGTGTGTTTGCGCCGATGCTCCCGTCGATGTCCATTTTGTTTGTCTTCTGGAAATCGCGCACGGCATTTTCGGTTTCCTGGTCGTATTTTCCATCCGCTTTGATCGGCTTTCGGCCGTTTTCCGCGCGCCAGCCATTGATCTGATCCTCGGCTGTCTGCACATCCGCGCCCTTGCTTCCTTTTGAAAGCACCGGTTTGGACGCTCCGAATCCACCTGCACCACCGGCTCCGCCTCCGGGCGCGCCCAGTCCTCCCGCTCCAAAACCCAGAAAACTCGCATACATCTGACCTGTAACGCCGAGCCCGATGCCACTCGTGCCACGCCCGGCGCCCTGGCCATCGGGACCAAGTGCGTCCTGCAGTGCGTGATGGAAGCTCGGCGCTTCCAGGTCGCTTTCTCTGCTCGGGAGATCCAACGGCAGGCCGAACCTCGGCACGATCTCATTCATCTTTGTTTCCCTCGATGAAATTCACCGGGTTGAACCGCGACCATTCGCGACCATCACCAGGGAGCGTGCCTTGAGCACACAAACGGACCTGTTATAGGTAACAGGGTCAAATTTCTGCGTGAGAAACATCACAGTGAGCCGCATGCTGATGTGAGTGTTGTTGCGAATGGGAAGCGACGGCGATTTGCAAACCTGAAGCAAGGCAATCCTGCGGTCGACCCGCTTGGGATCACGGCACCCTGTGCGCAAGACTGAAATTGAATTGGCACGGGCGGATGTCCGCTTCTACCCCAGCAGAGAGATTTAACGCCTGTGTTGCGTCGACCCGTTGAGCCGGCATGCCGAAAGCGGAAGTAAATTCAGGCAGTAGCGGCTGCGCGTTGGGTCATGGCGGATTGATGGCGCTGCCCGAGACGTGATTCAAGGTTTGAAACCGGAGGCTCGAATCGTGCGCCATGAACTCGGCGATTATGAATGGACCGCGAAGCAATCTCCGCGCCCCCAAGGCGAGCGGCCCTATGGATTGCTTCGCGGAGCCTATCATCCCGCGGCGCTTCCCGCCGGCTGCGTGGCTCGCAATGACGAATTGGCGTTTTCGACTGCGACCAATTGACCCGACGGGCAAATCACCAAAAGTCTGTCCATCCCTTCGCGCAAAAAGATTCCGCTTAACCCGTCGGGCAAATCAGAGCTACCAGCTCGCCCCGTCTCACCCGATGAGAGGGGCGTTGCGCACGTCACGAAACGCGTGGTGGGATGCGGTGGACGCGGAGCTTGCGAACGACGATCGCGAGCGCTCGCGGACGGCGAAGTCGTGTGGTCCTGGCGCCCCGATGCTGGCGCCAAGTTCGCAAAGACGCTTCCGCGGCTTGCGAGCGATGGTGGCAAAAGAGCCCGGTCACCAGGGAGAGCTCGAAATAAGCCGTAACACCATCGCGCAGGGAAGGCCGGATTGCCTCCGCTGAACCTGTATGCTCGTGTGCGTTTTCTATCTGCTTTTGCACACGAGACCGCGGGTGCAGCGCGCACCCGGTCTTCCCTGCGCCCTCTTCGTTACTGGGCGCTAAAAATTCAAGCAAACCTCGGACATCCCATGCCGCGAGAATGCGGAGTCGCGTCCTGGCGGCCTTTGGAAGACGTGAACCCGACATTTTTGACGTCATTGCGAGGAGCGACAGCGACGAAGCAATCCATGCTTGCGCGCGTGCAGAGGGATGGATTGCTTCCGCCTTCGCTCGATGAGCTACGGCGGACAAGTCGCGGAGCCTGTCATCGGGCCGCGCTTCGCGCGGACCCGTTGGCTCGCAATGACGGTGGATGGAATAACGCCCTACTTCACCGCCCCGATCTCGCGGAAGTATTTCAGCACGCCGGGATGGATGAGGTCGACGTTCGGCGCGGCCGCAACCGTGTTTGCGGCCGTCGTCTCGCAGGCCTGCGCGAGCTTCCGGCAGAACGCTGCCTCGACCCCGTGCAGCGTGCGCGCGAGGTGATAGGCGACGTCATCGGGCAAGTTCTCCCGCACCAGGATGAAACTCCACGAGCCCATGGAATCGATCGGCGCGGTCTGGCCGGGATAGGAGTTGGCCGGCACCGTCAGCGGTTTCAGGAACGCGTGTTTGGCGCGGATGCGTGCGATCTCGTCTGCACTCGGCGCGATGAAGCGCGCGCCTTCAGGACCTTGCGCCATCGTCGCAAATCCCGGCCAGCCGATGCCGGCGCCCCACAGCGCGGCGGCGCGGCCGTCCTGCACCATCGCCGGGCCGTCGCCTGCACGGTCGAGATAGATCGACTTGAAGTCCTCGTCCTGCTTCAGCCCGAGGCCGTCGAGCATGTAGCGCGACAGGATCGGCAGTCCCGATCCCTTGGCGCCGAACGCCACCGGCTGGCCGACGAGATCGCGAATGGTCTTGTAGGGGCTGTCGGCGCGCACCACGAACATGCCGGGCGAGGAATACATCGCGGTCAGGATCCTGGCGCTCGTCTTCGGCCGGCCGCCGAGCCCCATGAAGGCCTCATAGGAGGGCTCGCCCGCGACCAGCGCGATGTCGACCTGGCCTTGCTCGAGCAGCGGGATGTTCTCGTTGGAGCCCTTGGTGTTGCGCGGCTCGATCGACAGCGTCGGATCGGCGGCGTTCATGATCTCGGCAAACGCGTTGCCATAGAGCGGAAAGCCGCCGCCAGGCGTCGCTGTTCCCAAACTGATGGTGGTTTTTGAAATGGCCTTGCCTCCCTCTTCCGCCATCGCATGTCCCGCGAGCAGCAATGCGCCGGCGCAAACGAGATATGCGAATTTCACTTTGGTAGCATTCATTGTTGCAGCGCTCCGCGTCAACATGCCCAAATCCAGACGGCCACCCCTTGTAGGCAAGTCCGCACTTTTGTGAAAGCATGAACGAAGCAACGATAACAATATGACAGGGAGACCATGACCGAACGTTTGCGCGCCGCCTTGCTCGGCCTGTTTTTCGCCTGCCTGCTCGCCGCCGGCACGGTCCCCTCGCGGGCCGGCAATTATCCGGATCACCCGGTGCGCTTCATCAACGGGTTTACGGCCGGCGGGCCGGTCGACACCATTGCGCGCATCATGGCCCAGGCGCTGTCGGAGCGTCTCGGCCAGCAATTCGTGGTGGAGAACCGCGCCGGCTCCGGCGGCAATATCGCGACCGCGACCGGGATCGCTTCGGCGCCGGACGGCTATACGGTGATCTTCAGCGGCGCCAACAACGCGATCTCAGCCTCGCTCTACAAGCACCTGCCGTTCGACTTCATGCGTGACACCATGCCGGTCGGGATGTTCACCGAAGTACCGAATATGCTGATCGTATCGAATGCGATGCCGGTCAAAACCGTCCAGGAGTTCATCGACTACTGCAAGGCCAATCCCGGAAAAATCTCCTTTGCTTCGTCCGGCAACGGCACCACGGTGCACATGTCGGCCGAACTGTTCAAGGCCATGACCAAATGCGACATGCTGCACGTGCCCTACCGCGGCTCGGCGATGGCGATCCCCGACGTCATCTCGAACAAGGTGCAGCTGATCTTCGACAATCTGCCGACGGCGCTGGAGCAGGCCCGCGGCGGCAGCGTGCGTGCGCTCGGCGTCACCTCGGCCAAGCGCTGGCCGAGCGTGCCCGACGTGCCGGCGATCGCCGAGACCGTGCCGGGCTACGAGGCGGCGGTGTTCTACGGCATGTCGGTGCCAAAGGGCACGCCGGGCGAGATCGTCGATACGCTGAACAAGGCGATCAACGAAGTCCTGAGGGATCCGAAGCTGGTGGCGCGCTTTGCCGATATCGGCGGGGTGCCGATGCCGATGACTCCGGAAGCATATGGCAAGCATATCGCCGAGGAGACCGAGAAATGGCGCAAGGTGGTGGAGTTTGCCGGCGTTTCGGTGGATTGAGGCGTGCCAAGCCGAAGCTCGCGAGCCGCAGCCTTCACGCGCTCCGCGAGCGAAGGCTGGTGGATTGACATGAAAAAGGAAGCAACAGGGACAACATGATGGGAATTCTGCGTACGATTTTGTTTGCGGCGATTTGTGTTTGCAGTGCCGCGGTCGCGCCGGCTTCCGCCGGCTATCCCGACCGTCCCGTGCACTGGCTGATCGGCTTTGCGCCGGGCGGCCCGGTCGATGGGGTGGCGCGCGTATTGTCGCAATGGCTCTCCGACCGTTTCGGACAGCAGTTCGTGGTGGAGAACCGCACCGGCTCCGGCGGCAATATTGCCGCTGCCGCAGCGATCAACGCATCGCCCGACGGCTACACCATCCTGTTCGTCGCGCCGAACAACGCGATCTCGACCTCGCTCTACAAGAAGCTGCCGTTCGACTTCATCCGCGACACGGTTCCGGTCGCGAGCATCATGCAGCTCACCAACATGCTGGTGGTCTCGAACGCAACGCCGGCAAAGACCGTCCAGGAGTTCATCGACTACTGCAAGGCCAATCCCGGCAAGATTTCCTTTGCCTCCTCCGGCAACGGCACCTCGGTGCACATGTCGGCCGAGCTGTTCAAGTTCTTGACCAAATGCGACATGGTGCATGTGCCCTATCGCGGATCGGCGATCGCCTTCCCCGACATCATCTCCAACAAGGTGCAGCTGATCTTCGACAACCTGCCCTCGGCGCTGGAGCAGGCCCGCGGCGGCACCGTGCGCGCGCTCGGCGTGACCTCGCCGCAACGCTGGCCGGGGCTATCAGACATTCCCGCCATCGCCGAAACCGTGCCGGGCTTCGAATCGGTCGGCTTCTACGGCATCTCGGCGCCGAAGGGCACGCCGCCGGAAATCGTCGAAACCCTGAACAAGGCCGTCGGCGAGGCGCTGAGGGACCCGAAACTGGTGGCCCGGCTCGCTGAAATGGGCGGCATCCCGAAGCCGATGACGCCCGCCGAATTCGGCAAGCTGGTCGTCGGACGAGACCGAGAAATGGCGCAAGGTCGTCGAGTTCGCGGGCGTCTCGGTGGATTAACCGGAAAACACGCTGCGGCATTGCCCGAGCGGCGCGCCCCCTGTAAACGGGGGCCGCACCGTTGCCCTGCCGCTCTCGCGCGGCAGGACCGCGGCGGGGCCTGTAGCTCAATGGTTAGAGCCGGCCGCTCATAACGGTCTGGTTGCAGGTTCGAGTCCTGCCGGGCCCACCAATGAAATCAATTGCTTAGTCAGGGGTTGTCTCGCCGCAGCGGGATGACCGCACCAGAAACCGCACCAGATACGTGCGCCTTTCGTTCGTCGACCGGGCTCGCGCATCGCGATTTTCTCGACCGCATCTGACAAATAGTCGGGATGATGGTGGCCGTAGGTGTTGAGCAGAACCTCAAGCGACATTCCGAGATAGCCGGCGGCCTGCCACGGATCCGCGCCCTTCTGCATCAGCCAAGTCGCCGCCGTGTGCCGCAACGTATGAGGCGATATACCGGGACCGAGCCCGGCGAGCCTGACGGCGCTCTTGAATGCTGTCTTGACCGAATTTACTGGCTTGCCATTGAACTCGACGAAGTGCTTTGCCTCTGGATCGATCCGGTGCCAACGCCGCAGATGCGCAAGCAGGCGCAAAGGAATCGGGACCGTCGGTTGCCGCTTGTTGGTCTTCGCGCTGCCCTGCTTGCGGCGGTAGTAACGTCCGCGCTCGAGGTCGACATAAGAGCGGCCGACCGCCGGAATCGGCGATGCTGCTGCGATGGCTCCCGCTCGCGTTCCGCTGTAGATTCCGAGCAATATGAAGCGAGCAAGGTGTCGGAGCGGACGCTTCGCTGTCGGAGCCTTCACGTCGTCCGTCGGCCGACGCGACCTCTTTTGCATTTCGCGATACCGCCAGCAGGTCCAGATCAATTTGGCCGCATCGCTTCGCGTCAACCATTTGTCACGCGGCTCGCCTCTTTCCGGCAGCGAGACCTTGACGATTTCACGGTGATATCCTTCGGCGGCATGATGACCAATGGCCGCGCGAAGATCTTCCAGGTCTCGCCTAGCACCGCCTCGGTTGCGTCGTTTCTTTCTATAGGAGCGACACGCCTCGCCGTTTACCTCGCCGAGCATTTTTGCACCCCACCACGCGTTCAGTCGCTCGATGCGTTTCTTGAATTTCCGTATGGCAGGGATGGTGTCTTCGCTTTCGCTATCGACATTGAAGCGATCGCGAAGCTTTTCTAGCTGCGCATCCAAGTAAATCGAGAGAACATCCGCGACCGGAATGTCGTCGATGTGCCGCACTCGCCGCTTTGGCGTGTATTTGGACGCTATATAGTCCTCTAGCTTTCTCTCCGCGGCCGCAATCTCATCTGCAGCGCAGCCTGTGCTGACGTCGCGTCCGTTGTCTCTGATGATCCAGGTTGCCTGGTGGGTAATCTTTCCGCTCTTGTCTCGGCGGGCGGCCTTAAGCTGGAGCCTAGCGCCCTTGCTTCGTCGCGGCATAGCTCTCGCATCCGTTCAATGTGAGCCAGCGTGGTAAATTCCTTGCCGGCAATCTTCTCAATAACTAATCGGTTACGATCGCGCTCACGTCGCAAACCTGCGACCGTCATTCCTCCCATAGGAAATGCGATCTTCACGGCATCAGCAAGGCGAAGCGGAGTATTCGGTGTAATTTCAGGTTGCGTTCGATCTTGTCATCGACGCTCTTTGAAATGCAGAGCTCAGTTGTTCGGGCATCGCTATTGTCGCAGCGCCTACAACGAAATGAAGCAAGCATTTCCTGTTTCGCACGACAGCGTATGTCGTCGCGCAATTGAACATGTGCGCGTAGCGATCCAGATTACAGTTCGGTCGTCGGAGCGGACGGAGATATTCAATCCGCTGCCGATTTTGCGCAGTATCGCGAAATCCGTCCTCCAACCCCACGCTCAGAAGCTACGGTTTGCGCGGTGACTAGGGGTAACATCGCGGAACTAGTCGCTACAGTCTTTGTAGCGGTACTCATTTTTTTGCTGTCGGTTCGAACGATCGGGTACGAGGAAGAACAGCGCTGCGGCGGAGAGAGTGTCAGTCAATCTCCATTGAAAGATAATGCAATTTTGGCTTTTCTAGGCCAGAAACCACCAGTCAAGCTACGGTCTGAGATTGGACTTCCCCCCACATAAGAGTCTACTGCGGTGTTCGCGATCGATGGGGGATGGCTTAACCGTTTGCGGTATAGGCCACGCTGAAAGCGATCCCCCTTTACGAAATAAAGTGGTCGAGAGTGCGCCAGCCACTTCATCGGTAGGACAAAGAGCCGAAGGACGTCGGCTTTACGGCGCTGCTGCGATACGAAAAGGGGACCCGCTCCTCGCGTGCCGGGATTGTTTTTTCGCCGGCTCCATCAACGAGCTGCAATCGAACAACGGTAGGAATGCGGGCAATCTAAATCCACGGCACGTAGCGTGAGGGCCGGCAAAAGCCCGCAACAACGATTGGCTTCAGACCGCAGCCGCGAATTCGTGCACGCCCATTCCGAGTTCCTGGAGTTTAGCGCTCAGTTCTGTCTGCCGGAACGGCTTGGTCAGCCGCGGTAGATCCGGTGCCAGTCCGTCCGCTTCGGCATAACGAGAACGCGAATCGCTGGCCAGCGCTCGCGTACAGCGTGGGCCAGTTGCACGCCTGTCATTCCGGACATGAGATGATCCGTAATGAGAAGGTCGATGAGCAGACCGTTGTCCAGCATCTGCAGTGCTCGCTCCCCCAACTCGGCCTGCAGGACGCGGAAGCCTAACTCAGCGAGCATGTCGACTGCCGTCACTCTGACGATGTCCTCGTCATCGACCAGGAGAACAGTGCCTGCGGCCAGTCGTACGCGCTCTTCATTTCCTTGAGATTCGGTCCGTTGCACCTCATCCGCGGATACTGGCAGCCAGAGCTCGATTTTGGTCCCTCGTCCTTTGCGGCTCCGGATCGTCAGTGTTCCGCCGAGCTGAGAGGCAAGCCCGTGCACCATTGAGAGCCCCAGTCCTGTGCCTTTGCCAATCCCCTTGGTCGTGAAGAACGGCTCGATCGCTCGCGCGGCGACGGCTTCATCCATTCCGCAACCCGTGTCCTCCACCGAGATCCGGACGTAGGAGCCGGGCGCAAGCTGGTTTATGGGCTCAGGCAGCGCTGGACAGTCGACGACGAGCTTGAGGCCGGCGGCTTCGATGGCGGAGCGGAAATTGCTCGCGAGCTCTGCCGTAAGCGCCGGCAGATCGGTCGGCTCGTAGCGCGCCTGCATGCGGCCCGCTTCGATCCGAGAGAAGTCGAGCAAGCCGTTGACCAGCTTTTGCAGCCGAAGGGCATTCCTGTGCGCGATGGTCGCGAGCTGCTGCTGTTTGTCCCTTGGTGCGCCGTCGTCGGAGGCCAACAGCATCTCTTCGAGCGGAGCCAGCATCAGCGTCAGCGGGGTGCGGCTGACATTCGAGAAGAAGACTGTTTTGGCCTTGTCGAGCTCGGCGAGCTTTCGTGACCTCTCCCGCTCTTCTTCCAACGCTCGGGCCGCCGTGACCGCCGAGGCCGTATGCGCAGCGACAAGGCGGAAGAAGTCGCGGTAGGACTCATCGAGCGGACGTCGAGGGCTCGTGCCCGCCACGAGCCAGCCCAGTGGGGACAGGCCGCCGCCGAGCAGGGGAAGAATGATGACCTTCGAGACGGGCTCCGGCCAAGGCCCCGCGTTCAGCGGGCTGAAGCTTTGAAAGCTGATCAGCTTCGATGACCGTCTCGCGGGCGGCATCCCCGAGAGGCCAGCTCCCCGCCTCGACAGGTCGGATGCCGGCTGCGGCTATGCAGCGGTGCGCCTGTCTGCCCGAAGGCTGGTCGTAGAACAATGCGAAAGGAATGTCGTGCGGATTAGCCGAAATCGCTCCAGCCACCCGCCGCACGGCCTCCTCTGCGAGTGCTGCGCCACTGGCAACTTCACTGATTTGACGGAGCGTTTTGAGCCGGCGCTCGCCCACGACGCGGCCGGTCGTCTCGCTGACGATGCAGAACACCCCGCCCACGCCGCCGCTCTCGTCGCGCACCGGATCGTAAGAGATGTCGAAGTAGGTCTCCTCGGGGAAACCGTTCCGCTCAAGGAAGAACCGATAATCTGCACCCCAGAAAGCGTTACCGTCATCCACCACCTGCATCAAGAGGGGGCGCAGCACGTCGTCCCAAAACTCGCTCCATACCTCCCGCGCAGGGCGGCCTAGCTAAGGCACTCCTCCAAAACGCACCGAAGCCACGGCTTAATCGATCAATCTCCCCGAATACGATATCGAGCGATCCGATGATTGCGGAAACGTCGGCCAACATGTGGCCGCACGTGAGGAAGTCCATGGCCGAAAGATGGGCGAAGGAAGGAGCGCGGATCTTGCACCTGTACGGCTGGTTGGTGCCATCGGAGACGAGATAGACGCCGAACTCGCCTTTCGGAGCTTCCACGGCGACGTAGACCTCGCCGGCGGGCACGCGAAAGCCCTCGCTGTAGAGCTTGAAATGCTCGATCATCGCCTCCATCGACCGTTTCATTTCCGCGCGCGATGGCGGAACGATCTTGTGGTCTCTCGTGGCGACGGGCCCCTGCCCGTCGGCGGCGCGCAGCTTGGCGATGCACTGCCTCATGATACGCACGGACTGGCGCATCTCTTCCATGCGAATGCAGTAGCGGTCGTAGCAGTCGCCGTTCTTGCCGATCGGGATGTCGAAATCCATCTCGGGATAGCATTCATAGGGCTGCGCCTTGCGCAGATCCCAGGCAGCGCCCGAGCCGCGCACCATGACGCCTGAAAAACCCCATCCCCACGCGTCCGCGAGCTTGACCTCGGCGATCCCGACATTACGTTGCTTGAAGATGCGGTTGCCCGTGAGCAGCGTTTCGAGGTCGTCGACGACGCCAAGGAATGGATCGCACCAGGCCTCGATATCGTCGATCAGTTTCGGCGGAAGGTCCTGATGCACGCCACCGATCCGGAAGTAGGCCGCATGCATGCGCGAGCCGGAGGCGCGTTCGTAGAACACCATCAGCTTCTCGCGCTCTTCGAAGCCCCACAGCGGAGGGGTGAGCGCGCCGACGTCCATTGCCTGGGTGGTGACGTTGAGAAGATGTGACAGGATACGGCCGATCTCGCAATACAGGACGCGGATCAAAGGCCGCGGCGCGGCACTTCGATGCGAAGGAGCTTTTCGGCGGCCAGGCAGAAGGCGTGTTCCTGATTCATCGGCGCGACATAGTCGAGCCGGTCGAAATAGGGGATCGCCTGCAGGTAGGTCTTGTGCTCGATCAGCTTTTCGGTGCCGCGATGCAGGAGCCCAATATGCGGGTCGACGCGCCGGACGACTTCGCCGTCAAGTTCCAGCACGAGTCGCAAGACCCCGTGCGCCGCGGGATGTTGCGGCCCAAAATTGATTATGAAATTGCGGGGCGGGGCTTCGGCCATGTAGGCCTCACATCACTGCCGTAGCTGCCGGGGAAACGCCTTATAACTTCATAACTGCACCGGTTCCAAGCGTGCGGATCGGAACGGAAGACATCTCGGCGGCACGAAATCAAGTCGAAGGAACAATAGCAGTTGGCTCTGAGTTCCAGCGAGAAAAATCCTTGTCCGTGTTGCAAACCTTATCCGACTGGCAATTGATCGAGAATCGGACATGCTCTTGTGTGATCACCTTTGCAGGCTCATTGGTTGGATGGTCAGCGATCTGGTCCGGTCGCGGGCAACGCTCGAGGCAGAGATTTGGACGTTGCCGCAGAAAAAACGTTCGGCACTAAGCAGCCTTGGTGTCGCAATCTTTGGCGACACCCTGCCCTCCTGTTCGATGTGTCGGGACAGACGGCGGCGCCCAGGAGTTGTCGCCATCAAAGCCAATCCCGGCAAATACGACGGCGCTTGTTGGCGCGGGTGCGGTGGCAACGGCAAAGTTTCCTGGCGGCAGCTCACGCGCGCCATCAAGGGGCCGCGCCAAGCCCGCCGCGGATCACGCGAAAGTCCTGATTTTTGGAGGTTTATTCATGTCCGACGCCGTCAAGGTCGGCTTTGTCCCGTTGTCCACGGCGCCGCGAGGCATCTTGGTGGCGTTTTGCGACGAGGAACTGAAACTCGGCCCGGCGACCCGGAAGATCCTGGGCCGGCCGAGGGGCTGGTGAAGCGGGCGGCCGCCAGCGCCGTTCAAGGGAAAGAATGGTTCGGCGCTCGATCTTTTGGAACCCGAGGGAATCAAAATTCAGCGCTTGCTCGTGATCGGCACCGGCAAAGCCGGCGAGCTGAAGGGGAGGGATTTTCTCAAACTCGGCGGGGTCGTCGCCGGCAAGCTGAATTCCGGCAGTGAGGCGGTCACGGTCATGGCCGAACGCCCGAGGGCGCCATGAAGCCGGGCCAGGCCGCCGCCATCGCCACCGGCGTGCGGCTGCGCGCCTACAAATTCGATCGCTACAAGACCAAGAAGAAGGACGGAGAGGAGCGGGCGCTGCGGGCCGATGTGTCGGTCGCCGTCGAGGACGCGGCCGCGGCAAAAAGGCCTTCGCGCCGGACGCGGCCGTCGTCGAGGGCGTGATTCTGGCGCGCGATCTCGTCAACGAGCCGCCGAACGTGCTCTATCCGGAGGAGTTCGCCCGCCGCGCCAGCGCTTGCGCAAGCTCGGCGTCGAGGTCGAGATGCTCGACGTCAAGGCGATGACGAAGCTCGGCATGGGCGCGCTGCTCGGCGTCGGGCAGGGCTCGGCGCGGCCGAGCCGCATCGTGATCATGCGCTGGAACGGCGGCAAGAAGGGCGAGCCGCCGGTCGCCTTCGTCGGCAAGGGCGTCTGCTTCGATACCGGCGGCATCTCGATCAAGCCGGCGCGGCGAGCATGGAGGACATGAAGGGCGACATGGGCGGTGCGGCCTGCGTCGTCGGCCTGATGCATGCGCTCGCCGCGCGCAAGGCGCAAGGTCAATGCGGTCGGCGCCATCGGCCTCGTCGAGAACATGCCGGACGGCAATGCCCAGCGTCCCGGCGACATCGTCACCTCGATGTCCGGCCAGACCATCGAGATCATCAACACCGACGCCGAAGGCCGGCTCGTGCTCGCCGACGTGCTCTGGTATGTGCGCGAAGAAGTTCAAGCCGAAATTCATGGTCGATCTGGCGACGCTGACCGGCGCGATCATCGTCGCGCTCGGCACGGAACATGCCGGCCTGTTCTCCAACAATGACGAACTGGCGGACCGTCTGATCAAGGCCGGCGACGAGACCGGCGAAAAGGTCTGGCGCATGCCGCTTCGGCGGAATACGACAAGCTGATCGACTCGCAATTCGCCGACATGAAGAACACCGGCGGCCGCCACGGCGGCTCGATCACCGCGGCGCAGTTCCTGCAGCGCTTCGTCGACGACACGCCATGGGCGCATCTCGACATCGCCGGCACGGCGATGGGCGCGCCGAAGACCGAGATCAATCAAAGCTGGGGCTCGGGCTGCGGCGTGCGCCTGCTCGATCGCCTGGTGGCGGATCATTACGAGAAATGATCCCAAAGGACGGAAGAAATGACCGAGGTCCTGTTCTACCATCTGCAGAACATGTCGGTGGAGAACGTGCTGCCGCCGCTGCTCGAGAAGTCGCTCGAGCGCGGCTGGCGGGTGGTCGTGCAGTCGACGTCGCAGGAGCGCGCCGACGCGCTGGATGCGCATTTGTGGACCTATCGCGACGAATTCCTTCCTGCCGCACGCGACCTGGCGCGCGGCAGACGCGGAGGAGCAGCCGATCCTGCTGACGGTTGCGGATGCCAATCCGAATCGGCGCCAATGTCCGCTTCCTGATCGACAATGCTGCACTGCCGCAGGACTGCGACAGTTACGAACGGATGGTCCTGTTGTTCAACGGCGATGATGCGGACGCGCTTGCGTTCGCCCGAGGCGCCTGGACGGACTGCAAGTCGCGCGGATTCGAGGTGACTTACTGGCAGGCGGACGAGCAGGGCCGCTGGCGTCGGCGGGATTAGCGCATGATCCGGAAAAAAGCCTGCCCCGCACTTGATGCGGGGGGCGTAGCGGTTTTTCGAAAGCATGGCCTCGGGCTCGACCCGAGGGATCATGCGCAAACAAGCAATCCCGGGAGATTACGGGGTTAGCGATCTCGCTAAATCAATGATAATCTGCAGTGTCCGCGCGGGGGACTTCGCTCAGCCATGGTGACGCCGCAAAGTGATGGTGGGACAATCGGTTAGGGCATGAACCGGAAAGGCGGAATCAGGCTTTCCGAAAAATTCGTGCTCAAGCTCTGAAGGCCGGGACGGGGAACGTACCTTATCGTGCGACGAGACAACCAACATTTTGGGCGGCTTTGGACACTGCTCGCGCTCGCCCCGCTGATCGCGGGCTGCTCGAGTGCGAGCGATCTGATGTCGAAAGATGCCGAATGGTTCTCGCGTTCGGGCCGCCTGTTCATCCGCAGCGTCTCGATCGATGCGCCGCCGCTCAATCCGAATACGCCGGTAGCCGCCGACGATCTGGTGAGCGCCGAAGGCGCCTGTCCGGGCATGGCGGCGCCGGGCGGCCCCAGCGATGCCAATGCCCTCACCGATGGACCCGCCGGCGATCCGGCAGCCCAGCCAAGGGGCGGCTCAGTGGCGCTTGGCCACACCGAATGCGACGTCGTGCGCGGCATCGGCGCGCCCGACAGCGTCAACCTCTCGAGTAACCCGCGCGGCGAGCGGATGGCCGTCGTGACCTGGTTGCGCGGTCCGCGCGCCGGCATCTACACCTTCAACGGCGGACGCCTGAGCATGGTGGAGCGTGCGCCCGAGCCCGCGGCGTCGCCGAAGGTGGCAAAGCCCAAGGCGAAGAAGAAGGCGGCGACGTAACTCCGCTTCAGGGCGCCAGTCACTCGCATCAACCCGCCCCGGAGGCCGTCGCACAATAGTCGCGCCAGAACTGCCGGTAACCCGTCTCGACCTTTTGCGTGTAGATCACGGCATTTCCGGCCGGCGAGTTCGCGATTTTGGCGGGAAGATCCGCCCGCAGCTTCTCCAGATGGGAGGGCATCGATGCATATTTTTGCGCAATCGCAATGTAGCCGTCTTCATCGTCAGCGACCCAGTCGTCGAGACCGACGCCTTTCAGGATGGCTCCCGCTGCACGCGACGACGCGCCGTTGCCGAGCTTGGCAACCACGGGAACGCCCATGTAGAGCGATTCCCAGGTGCTGAGGCCGCCGTTCTGCGGAAATGGATCGAGCGAGATATCGATGTTCTCGAAGGCCTTTAGATGGTCACGGCGCTCGGTCGAGCCGATGCAAATAACGCTGTCCTGCGGAATTCCCTGGGCCACGAAACGACCGATCAGGCTGTCGCGAATAAACGCTTCGTCGAGGGCGAGGTGCTTGACGACGACCTTCGATCCCGGCACCGCGCGCAGCAGTTTCGACCAGACCGCCAGCACTTCGTCGGATATTTTGTCGATCCTGTTGAAGACACCGAAGGTGACAAAGCCGGTGCGGAGCATTGGAAGCGCGGAAGGCTGCACTTCGGTGAGGGGCTCGGTCGTAATCAATGACGGCAAATCATAGACGCGCTCTGCAAACAGATGCCGGACTTCTTGGGGAATTGTCACGGGGTCGGCGAAAAAGTAATCCATGGTCTGAAGGCCCGTCCCCGTGCCGCTGCCCCAGGCCGTGACCTGGATCGGGGCCGGCTTGCGCGCGAACAGGCCCATGCGATTGCCCGTCGTATACCCTGAAAGGTCGACCAGGATATCAACGCCATCGGCTTGAATGCGGTCTGCCAGTTCATCATCGGAAAGAGCCATGGCGTCGACCCAGACGTCGGCCGCCAACTCGAAAACGGCGGTAAGCGAATCTCGCGCCGGCGAACTGGAGTAGCAGTTGATCTGGAAGTTCGCCTTGTCGTGGGATCGCAGCACCGGCAGGAAACCAAACGCCGCCGAATGATTCCTGAAGTCGGCGGAAACATATCCGACGATGATGCGTTTTTGCGGGTCGAGCGACCGGTTTGCGAGCTTGCGCCTCGGGAATTTGGAGCCGATCGCATCCCACCAGTATCGTAGCGCCGCCTGCTTTACCGCGAAGTCCGCTTCGGGAAGAAAGTCCAGATAGAAGATCTTCTTCATGATCGCATCATCGCAATCCGGCTTGATCTCGAGCGCCCGATCGAAATGCTGGATTGCGGCGGCAATTTCTCCCAGTCTTCCGAGACAGGCGCCCAGCAAAGTGAGGCCGATTTCGGAAGTCGGATTTTGCTCGAGCACCTTGTTGCAGGCGACCATCGCCTGCGACACTCTGCCCGTGAGCATGTTGACCTGCGCTTTCCCCCGCCATGCCAATTCCAGCGAGGGCTCGAGCGCGACCGCGGCGTCAAAATCGGCCTCCGCCTGCGCCCTGCGTCCGAACAGCAGATGGAGCCGTCCGCGGTGGGCCAGGAGTTCCGCCATGTCCGGCTTGATCGCGAGCGCAGCATTGAACGCCGTCTCCGCCACCTCGAAGTGCCGGAGCTCGAGGTGAGCCAACCCTTTGCCAACCATGGCTTCGAAGTGGCGCGGCCGAAGCGCAAGCGCCATCTCGGCGCTTGTCACGGCCGCTTCGTATCGCTTGAGCATCATTTCCGCCACGCCGCGATTGCAATAGGCGTCGGCGTCATCGGGCTTTAGCTGGATCGCGCGCGTGAAGGCTGCGATCGCCTGCTCGGCCAGTTCCAGCCGGAACAAGGCCATGCCCAGATTCCTCTGGGCCATCGGAAAATCCGGCTTGAGCGCGAGGGCCTTTTCATAGCAGGCACGGGCTTCGTCATGGCGTTTGAGGTTGAACAGCGCAAAGCCGAGATTGGAATGAGCATCCGCCGACGACTGGTCGAGGGCAACCGCGCGCTCAAGGATCCGTTTCGCGTCCTCGAACCGCCCGCAGTCGAGGATGGACACGCCCAGTAGATGCATGGCGGCAAAGGAATTGGGCAGGTCCCGCAGCGCGCGCCGGCAAAGCGTCTGAACATCGGCATGCCTGCCCTCGCCATAGGCTGCGAACGCATCCAGCAGCGCCTCCGCCTGCTTCCTGATTTGCTTTTGCAGCTTCGCGTTCTGGACGGCGCGGGAGCCGGCGGTGCTTTGCAAGACCTTTTCTCCGGGCGATTCTCTTGGATGAGATTCTAGCACGGGCCGTTGATTCGCGAGCGGCGCTGCACGTGAATGCGCATGCATCATTGGCTATGCATCACGAACGATCGACCGCGCCTGGTCGGGGCGGCGAGGCCGCCGCCTCGGCCTGCATGGCCTGCAGTATCCGGAGCGCGCGCTCGGCATCGGAGGCAGGAACAAGGATGTGGTCATGGTAGCAGGCGGCCACCACGTTCGCGCTAATTCCATGCGCGGCGAGCCTGCTTGCGACGGCGGCGGTGAACCCGACCGCTTCCAGACTGGAGTGCACCGTCAGCGTGATCGCCCTGAGGGTGGCGTGAAACGGCACACCATATCGCTCTGCCTCGGCTCTCCCGATGATCAGCGTGATGCCCTCCCGCTCGCGGAAAAATCCCAGGGCGGAGCGGAGCAGCTCGCCCTCGACCGAGGCTTGCGGGAGCGAACAGAACACCACCTCTTGCTCTGATAACTCCGGGTTCATGGACGCCAGCAGATCGGCAAGGTCCGCGCTGCCGCTCATGGTTCACTTCCGGGCGGGCAGGCAGCACCGCCATGAACTATATATGTCAAACGCCACTCACAAATGTGAAGCCCTTCGCATGCGTCGCGCCGGCAGGATGTCGAACAAATCTTCCTGTCGCGCGAGCCTGCGGTAGGTGGCGAGGTCATCTTGCTGCAGCGCCGGTCCTTCGCCGCGTCGCGTGTCGGAGCCGTTGTTCGCCCGAAGCGGAAGAGTAGTGCCGAGACCCGCATAAAGATATCGATCGCCGAACGCCTTCTTCAACGCTGCGAATGTTGGCTCGCCCGTGCAGTGGCCCGGCGCAATGCTTTCGACCTTGAATGTATCCTTGAGAGCCGTCACCGCCTTCGCGATGATTTCATCAGAGGCGACGACAAGGTGGAAGCCGCCGGCAACGACATGAATTTCTGGGATTGATGGCTGCCGCTGCCTCCACAATCTTCTCAATTCCCGGATGCGAGCACCCGACGACGAGCACCATGCCATCGGAAGTGTTGACCGCGAGAGATAGCTCCTTGAGCTCCTTCGTGCCGGGAGCATCCGACACCAGCGCAATCAAGGTTATGCCGGGAGAGATTTCGGTCGTCTTGTCGATCAATTCGAATTGAGGCCCATGCCATGCCGCGCCGAACTTCATGGTTTGTGGCGGCTTGCCGCCATAGTAGCGCATCTCCGGCGGCAAATTTTCATCCTTGCGATAGAAGCTCGACGGCAACGATGAACCGTAGATGCCGAAGCCTTCCTTGGGCGCATAGATTTTCACGGTCGGATTCACACTCAAGACATAATTCAACCCTGCCATGTGGTCCGAATGCCGGTGCGAAAGGACAACGAAATCCAGCGTTTTGAGGTCAACTCCCTTCGCCTTCACATTGGCTGCAAAGATGTCGGCGTCATTACCGGTATCAAACAAGATTCGCTTTCCGGCGACCTCCACGAGAGCGGAGAATCCCCAGTCCTTGGTCATAGAAGGATCGGTTCCGAAGGCGTCGTAGAGAATGGTGATCTGACTTTTTGACTCGGGCTCAGCGGCTCTGGCCGGGGCGGCTAGCGAGGCGAGGCTCGAAATTCCTGCTGTGATAAGAACGGTCGCGAGAATCTTCATGAGAGTTTCTCCCTACGAACGAGCGATCCTCGAAATTTGCCGTCGGATCCCACGTTGGTTCGGTTCTTGACTGCTGGGTCCACGGCGCAAGCCTACGCCCTCTCCAGAAGACTTTCCATGATAGGTCACCGCGGCGTGGACGGTCCTGAACCGAAATCCTTCATGTCAGAAGTGCTGACGCAGATGCGTTGCGTCCACTACGGTGCCCTCACAATCGCCCCGGTCAGCACGGAATACGCAATAGTACAGCCCCGCTGGAGACGCCGCTCATGGTTCGATTGCCGGTGAGTGAAGCTTCTTGCTCATGTACACCGTGACGCCGTTCATGAACGGCTCCTCGCGATCGACTTCGTAGCCGAGGCCGAGATAGAGGCGGACATTCGTTGCGAAATCCTTGTTGGTGTGGAGCCGCACCGGCCATTGATGCGTCACGGGCTCTTCCCAACCGCACCTCGACGGGCAAATCAGTCGGTCGATTTCGCCGGAATTTATCGCCCCCGATCGGCACACGAGGGTGTGCGCCGAAAACCAATTTCGCGAGCTTAACCTTCCGTTTTTCAGAAATTCATGATTTATCTTCGTGCGTCCCGCACCCGATAAGAGGGACGTTTCGCGATCGTCACGATGCTTTAGTGCGCGAGTTCGGGCGTTCCGGCCGCGCGAGCCGAAGGCGGCACCTGTACTGCGCCGTAAGCGTGCGAAGCGATACAAGATCTTTCTGTGACCACAATCCGGACGGCCCGCCTATCGATGAGGCGGATCATTTTTATCGCACGGACGCTTATGGTTTCTAGGTCATACTTCCCGGTATGAAGCAGCGGATCGAGATTTGGTCGTCATCTCGCATCGGCCATACCATCGTGCGCCCCGCCGATTTCGGTTCGGTGATCACGGCGTCGTCGGGAACATCTATCCAGTTATTCTCCAGGCGAACCCGATGATGGCCGCCTTGCGATTCCCAGTCGCAGTCCGCGGGCGGGTAGCCGGACTACCCGCGGAGGTCTACAGCCTTCTCGCTACCGAGCGTTTGAGCACAAGCCCTTGCAACCGCCGAGTCTGGCTCGGTGCTTCCCGGCATCGTTGCCCAACCGCCTTTTTCAATGAACCTGCTCTGGTCCGATGCATAAGTTGCCTTCTTCATTTCGGCCAAGTTCGCTGAGGCACCAGCCGCTTGTCGGAACTTATCAACGCAGATGGGTGCGAGAACTGCGACGACAGCCGTTGCAGCACGGTTCTTCGCGATCGTCTCGGCGGTTCCACCCGTCACCCAGCCGCCCCAATTGAACCCCACGATCGCCAGAGCGATTGCTCCGGCTGTGGCGCCCCACAGTGCGGGCTTGACGGCAGCTTTTGTCTCCTTGGAGATTTCCATGATTTTCACCTTTGATTTAGAGGTGTAGAGAGTTTCACGCGTTGACGACGCTAGACCCATCGACCGCTCGGCGTCTGTATAAAATTGCTCGCTCAAAGCGTGCCAAGAATTTCAACCCGCGGCACGGCGTGCCGACGCGCCGCTTTCGCACGGCGCACACCCGGAACGGACATTGGGTCGCAGCGGCTGCCCTTTCTCACACGCCGTCCGGCGCAAAGTGGTAGCCTTCAGATAGGCTGTTTCAGGGGAAGAGATGCAACGGCGTGAGTTCATCACATTTCTTGGCTGCACGGCGGTCGTGTGGCCGCTCGCCGCGCGCGCAGCAGGGCGAGCGGATTCGCCACATCGGCGTGCTCCTGCCCGCAGCCGCGGACGATGCGGAATTTCAGGCCCGGGTCGGGGCGTTCCTGCAGGGGCTGGCGCAATGGGGCTGGACCATCGGCGGCAACGTGCGGATCGACGTCCGCTGGGCCTCCGCCAATGCCGATGACATTCGCAGACACGCTGCGGAATTGGCCGCGCTTGCGCCCGATGTCATCCTTGCCCACGGCACCTCCACCGTGGCGCTGTTGCTGCAGGCGACCCGCGCGGTGCTGATCGTATTCACGGCGCTCTCCGATCCGGTCGCCTCCGGCTTCGTCGATAGCCTTGCGCGTCCGGGCGGCAACGCCACCGGGTTCATGAATTTTGAATTCAGCCTTAGCGGGAAATGGCTGGAGCTGCTCAAGCAGATCGCGCCGGACGTGACGCGCGTGGCGGTCCTTCGAGATCCCGCCATATCCGCCGGGATCGGCCTGTTCTCCGCTATCCAATCCGCGGCGCCGTCGCTTAGGAAAGACGTGAGCCCGGTCAATGTGCGCGACGCCGACGAGATCGAACGCGCCGTCGTGGCCGTCGCGCGCTCCGCAAATGGTGGTCTGGTCGTGACGGGGAGCGGGTTGGCGCAGCTCCATCGCGATCTGATCATCACGCTGGCGGCCCGGCACAAGCTGGCCGCAGTCTACTACGAACGCTTCTTCGTCGCCGCCGGCGGCTTGGTCTCCTATGGGGCTAATTACATCGACCAGTACCGGCGGGCCGCCGGCTACGTCGACCGCATCCTCAAGGGCGAAAAACCGGCCGATCTGCCGGTGCAGGCACCAACTAAGTACGAGCTAGTGATTAACCTCAAGACCGCCAAATCACTGGGTCTCACAGTACCAGCGACGCTGCTTGCCCGCGCCGATGAGGTGATCGATTAGCGATGTTGTTTGCTGCGCCGCATGAGTCTCTTCCTGGCACGAACCGGACCACCAGCAACGTCCGACTTGAGTCCGCTTTCGGGGGCAGAGCGGAAGCTGGCTTTCGGGGACGTGAGCGCCGCTGTCGACCCGTTGCGGATTTGGGAGGCCGCTTCGGCGAATGCGTTTCATCGGTTGCCTTGCCCTCGATTTGCCCCCTCCTTGGTGCTTTGCCGGCCAGCCCACTTGTCGTTTCTCAAGCGACACGTGTCGTACCTTGTCGGGGCGCGGGCCGCAGGCAGATGGCAGGCGCTCTCCGGCTCAGATGATCCTTATTGAGGATCAGGAGGTCCAGTGCAGGAAATGCCTGCAGCGCAGGCACTTCCGTTCATAGCGGACCTGGCGAGCGCCGCAGTTGCCGGGCTAACGTGGCTGATCGTTCCAGGGCTGAACCTGCTTCACTTCGCCAGGGCGCAGCCCGCCGAGGTGGCGAAGAATGGCCCCATAGTTTGGGTCGCTTGGAGAATAGGTTAGGCGGGCGTCGCCGAGCAGATCGGGCCCCCTTGCAATCAAGTCGAGCACGATAGTGCGGTTTGGCAACATCGTTGCTGTTCCTATGCTTTGCGTCTGTTCCATTTCGGCAACCTTTACGATCTCTCGAGCGGACGGATAGTCAGTGCGTTGATCACGCGACTGGGCCCATTTTGCGGAAGAAAGCAGCGCCCCCACTGCAATGCAAAGCGTCGGCACGCAATACTTCCTCATTGATGGTCATCCCAATATTTTTTTAGGTGTGGAGTATCTTGATCCTTGCCTTCCGCATGGCGTGCCGCGCTCTCGGCATAGGTTTCCTGCGCGCCAGCCTCTCCAGCCTGCTTCTCATAGTTCGAGAGCTTGTTCATGTCGGCCTCGCGCGCCTTCGTGAAGTCGTCGCTTTGAGATGGACTGGGGCTCCCGCGATCTATGCTATGCGTGGCCTCGTGTGCGACCATATTAACGGAGCCGTGACCTTCGCCGGCCTTGGGGACATGCGGACCGGCCGGCGTATCGTGGCCGGTCACCGCTATCACGACCTCGTTGCGCGTGTTATTGTTCACCCCGGGGACTTTATCCCACGTAGAACCGGGAGGCCATCCGCGTGGCTGGACGCCTTTCAAATCTGTTCGGTAATCGGTCACCGATCCGCGGCACGCGATCACCTTTGTGCCGTTCTTTTGCATTTGCTCGAGACTGCTCTTCGGGAGCTTGGCCAGCGACTGCGCAACGAGCTTCGCGTCTTCGGCGGTGCCCGACCCTCCTGTTTTGACCAAGGATGTCGCCAGCGCTAAATTCGGATTGACGGGCGCGACGCTTGAGCTACCGCCTGATGCGCTGACCGACGCGGATGCGGGTGGCGGCAGGTTCCGCTCGGTTTCCGGAAGGGACTTTTGCAGCGCCTCTTCGCGTGGCGTCGTTGCCGTCGAATCTGTGCACGTTAGCGTCTGTGCTTCTTGGCTGAAAACGCTGGCGAAATCCGATTGGGCCGAGCTATCGGCAAAACACGCAGGCCCGCCGCGATCGCCGTTGCCAGCCCGATTAGTTGAGGCGTTGTCCGACGTCACCTTGTCCATTTGGGCAACCTTTGCTTACACGCACTTTCCGTACGCCGGCTTTATGCCGACGTCCCTGGGGCCTGGTCGCGCTTTTGTAACGAAGAGACGAAACCGGCTCAGTGATGTTCAGCACATTCCGCCAGGCGCTGACGCTACGCTTGCTGCGCGCATAAGTCTGTTCTTGACCCAAGTCGGTCATTAACGCTCACCCGACAGGCTATGATATGACGGCGCTCCGGGAGCCGCTTCCCACACATCTGCGCAGTCGATTTCAAGAATTTGATCCGCTGATGTGATCCACTCCACATCGACCCCGCAGGTTTGGTCCCATCGTTGATGAGGGGCACTTCAAGTGGGAGAGAGAAATGCGTACCTTCCTCCTTGTCCTCGCGACCTCCGTCACCATACTCGCAACTGGCCTAAGCCCGGTCGCAGCTAGCGAGCATCGATATTGTATACAAGGCGATGAATATGCTGGCTTGAGCGATTGTGGATTTGTCAGTTACCAGCAATGTCAGGCTACCGCATCGGGTCGCATGGCCTACTGCGTTCCCAATCCAGGTCTCGCAACCGTTCTAATAAATCGTGCCGGGCCGCGTCGTCACTGACGCGGCGTGCGTCACCAGTAAATCAGACGGCTTGGTCCGCTGTGCGCTTATCGTAAAGGCGAAACGATCATGTGGCCGCAGCGGCCAAGTTCGTATTGGCACGAAACGGACCAGTCGGCCCGGTCTCGCGATGTCCGCTGATTGGGGAAAACCGGAAGTCGGCGGCCGAGGATCAACTGACGCGATTGACCCGACACGGACTATCGCAGCGCTCATTTGATCCGATAAGATGCGCCGTCTTTTTCAGAGGGCAGCATGAGGCGGCGGGAATTCATCGGCCTTGTCGGTGGTGCGGCGGCTGCGTTGCCGCTCGTTTCCCATGCGCAGGTCTCGAAGCGGCTTTACCGCGTCGCTTATCTTGCCCTCACGCCAGGCGAGAATACGACGCAAATGAAAACGTTCGCACAACGGCTCAAGGAGCTCGGTTATGTCGAAGGTAAAGACATCACGATCGATTATCGCTCTGCCGATGGGCGGTCCGAACAGCTTTCTGCACTGGCCGGCGAACTCGTAAGAGGCAAGCCAGACGTGCTTGTCGCTGGGTTGGGAACGCTGACGGCAAGGGCTGCAAAGGCAGCAACTGGAGAAATCCCTGTTGTATTTACCTCGGTCGGCGATCCCCTGGGCGCGCATTTGGTCGAAAACCTCGCTCGACCCGACGGGAATGTAACCGGACTGGCGAGCCAGTCCACGGAAACTGCCGCCAAGCGACTGCAGATTTTGGAGAAACTTCTCCCGGACCGATCGCCTATTGCGGTCTTGATGAACCCGGGCGCACCCGCGCCGGCTCTTGCTCTCAAAGAGCTTCGGGCGGCGGCTGAGAGCGAGGGGGTGCGTCTCGAAGTTCTAGAAATAAGCGCCATTTCGCAAGTACCACAGAAAATTGAAGCCGGACTCCGGGCGGGCGCCGCTGGGCTACTCGTCATCGAAGATCCATTGACGATTGCCGCGCGTCAGCAGATATCCAATCTTTGCGCGCAATTTCGTCTTCCCGCTGTTTATGGTGATCGGGAATTCGTGCAAGCCGGTGGCTTGATGTGGTACGGGGCTGATCGTGAGCAGCTGTTTCGTCGCGCCGCAGAATTCGTGGATAAACTATTGAAGGGCGCCCAGCCCTCGGCGTTGCCCGTCGAGCAGCCGACGAAATTCGCGCTGGTGATCAACATGAAGGCCGCCAAACTGATCGGCCTTGAGGTTCCATCTTCGCTCATCGCGCTGGCCGACGAGATAATCGAATGAAGCGGCGACTTCCGTTCATGGCACGAACCGGACCACCAGCGATGTCCGACTTGAGTCCGCTTTCGGGGGAAGAGCGGAAGTCGGATTTCGGGCACGTGAGGGCGGCTGTTGACCCTGGCTGTGTGAAAACTCCAACGTCGAACTTGCGCGTAGAAAGTTTGTCTCGATTACGATGAATAGGAAAAGAACAGCACTGGCAGTCGCCGTCGAAAGAGGAAAAGGGAGAAAACAATTCTGCGCATTCTCTGCTCGCGCACGTTTTCACACAGGCTGGACCCAATGAGGACATCTCGCGGCTCCCTTATTAGGCCGCATTGGGTATCCGCGAACCAACGCGTCCGATGAAGCAATGGTGGCTTCGGTGTTATCAAGCCGCACGGGTGATCTGCATCACGTAAGTCGGCGCGGAGGCGGTCTAGGGTCGGGGCAAGGCATAAGTGAAAGGGGAGAATTTCACATGCGAAAGATCATCTTGATCGCGGCGATGGCGCTGACGTCCGCCATTGCCCAGGCCGGCGAGACGCGCAGTCTGTCGACCGCCGCAGCCCCGCGCGACGCGCCAGCCACAATCCAGACCAAGCAACTCCAGGCGCAGAACGACGCGCCCGTCGCTACTCCGGCGAAGCCGGCGGATACGCCGCGCTACTCGCTGCCGCCGTCGGAGACGCAAACGCCGGCCGATCCGGCGCGCAATGTCTCGGATGCACCGCGCTACACCGCCCGGCCTGCGCCGGTCGACAACGCGCCGCCGACCACCGCGTCGACTGCGCCTTCAACGGTGACGCCGTCGACCGCGCCGCCCGAGCGGCGCTATGACGATAGGGGCTATTATGACGATGCTGGCTATCATCCGTTTCCGCGCCGCCACACCCATGCCGATCGCTATGCCGAGCGGCCGCATGGCTATACTGACCGGCCGTACCACCGCGCTCGGTGGAACGCGCGCCGCATCATCGCCGAGCTGCACCGCTACGGGATTTATTGGTAAGCGGTTTTCACGCGAGGGTTATCGCCGCACAACCTGAAACATATTGGCAAAACGCCTTGTTCGCGGCACTTATCGTGGCCGCGGTTACCGTCGCTTCGTGGGGAATGAAGGC
>CAWHQY010000021.1:0-37155 GCA_963831505.1 uncultured Alphaproteobacteria bacterium
CGTCATCGTGAATCGCAGCGGCAATCCGAGCGAGCGGTGCAAGCGGGAAACGGAAACCGACAGTCGCACAGGAAGTGCAGGCATGACAACAGAGCAGAATGAGCCTCAGCCACCGGAGAATCCGGTTTCGGCTCAGGCAGCAAATCAGGGACAACTCCGTGGATGACGGGGGAAGCGGCGGTCGTCGCCGCCGCCGCCGCCGCAAGCGCAACCGGAACAAGGGCGGCCAGCCCAACGGGCAGGCCCAGAACCAGGCGCAGCCCCAGAGCGCGCCGCCGCCGCAGGCGTTCAAGCCAAAGCCTCCCAAGCCCCAACCCGTCCAGCCAGACCCGGTTTTTCAGCAACGGCAATGGCGGGCAGGGCGGCGGACGGCGCCGGAACAAACAGCGGCGCGAGCGGACGTTTGTCGGTCCCATGGATCACAGCTATCGCACCGTGAACGGCAATGTGGCCGACTCACCGCCGTCGACGATCGAGTTCCGGAACGGAACGTGAACGGCAACGGCTATCACGCCGAACACCAGGCCACGTGGGAACCGCCGCCGCCGCCGATCCGCGAAGACGCGCCGACCCGCATTCTCTTTTTCATTGAGGATCTGTTCTTCTTCGCGAAGATCAACGAGACCGCGCGCAAGCTCGGAATCAAAGTCGCGTTCGTGAAGAACGAACCCGAGACCCTCGCGAAGATCCTTGAGTCTTCGGAAGAAGAGCGGCCGTCGCTGATTGTCTTCGACCTGAACAACGCCGCGGCCAAGCCGCTGACGCTCATTCCGAAGATCAAGTCGAAATAAGAAGGGAACCTCCGTCATCGGATTCCTTTCCCACCTGCAGGGCGATCTCAAGGCCAAGGCTCTGGAAGCCGGTTGCGACATGGTGATGCCGCGCTCCGCCTTCTCGCAGAACCTGCCAACGCTGCTGCGCCGGCACGGCCTGGATGAAGAAGAGCACGAAGCGGAGTTCGCGCAGATTTAAGGCAAATTCACAGAGGACAAGAAGCCCGTAAATAACCGGGGCTTTCTTATTGGCCGCGAACAGAAGGTTGCCTGTCCATCACTCGCCACGCGTCGTTTGCTTGTTCGCGCCGCTCCGCAGGATCGCATCCTACAAGGCGAGGAGAATCAACTCATGTCAAAGAAATTCATCTGCCTCGCGGGCCTTGCGCTGTGTCTTGCCGCTGCCGGTTGCCGGAAGAACGCCGTCGATCCGAGTGCCTTCAAGTCCGCCCTGAATGGGTACTACAGCGCGAGAACCGTCTGCGTCTGGTCCGCAGCCGTGAAGCTTCCCGCCCAGGCCGACACCAACAACGAAGATCAGACCAAGGGGTTCGACGCCCTCACCGATGCAGGCATGCTGGTTCGCATGCCCCAGGAGAAGAAGCGCTTTCTGATCGGGTCGAAACAGGTCAACGACTACGATCTCTCGGACAAGGGGCGCTCCACCTGGACCGCCGATGCTGCGCAGCCCGGCTATGGCAACTTCTGCTTCGGGCATCGCGAGGTCACCTCGATCGACAGCTTCACGCCGCCTGACTCCGATGCCACGCAGTACACGGTGAACTATCACTACGGAGTGACCGGCGTTCCTGACTGGGCGAACACGGCGGAAATGAAGACGGCCTTCCCGAGGATCGCGGCTCTGACCTCGGGGCAGCAGGCTGCGAGCGCGACCCTGGTGAAGAGCTCCAACGGCTGGCAGGTGACGAATGTAACGCCGGCGGGCGGCAGCAGCGACGGTCTGGTGCAGTAGCACCGTTTCGAGCACGCTGAACCCGTTGAGCAAGAGCCCCGGATCCGTCCGGGGCTCTTGTGTTTGTCGCTGATGGAGCAGGCTTTAGGAGTGGTTGGTGGGTAGCAGAAGGGGAATCGATTCCCGAAATGGGGATTGCGGAGTACGGCGGTTGTACTTTTGGGCCTTTTGCACTGAACGTTTTCCAGGAACTGCCGATATATCCGGCAAGCGATAGCGCGAACCCCAGGTTGAGGATGCCCTATGGACGTGAAACCCATCTCCTCTGCCCTTCCGACGGTTGACACCGCGGTTGAGCCGGCGAGTCACGCTTCCCCGGTTGTCGCGACCGTTGGCGGCAAGACTTACGTGGCCAACGTGAACTACTCCGCGGGGGAATATGTTGCCCAGGACCCTGCTGTCTACGGCGCTGAAGGCACCGGTCCCAACCCCCAGGCGGCCGAAGAAGCCTTCAGGAATCGAATCGATTTCCTCGCCGAACCACACGCATCTTGCGCACGCCAACATCCCTGCGCGGGTGTGTGCGGCGAGCTCCACCCCTGGTCAACCCCACTGTGCGCTCCGGCAGTAATTCGTGTAGAAGGGACGCTGAATGTTTTCCGGAGAAGACATGCACCGTCTTTTTGTCGGCTGTTCCCTTGTTTTCCTGCTGACTGCGGTTCCGGTTGTTGGTGCGCAGGACGCGGGTAGTCACTGGGTCGGCACGTGGGCCTCGTCACCGATGGGCGCGCCGGGTGACGTTGGGCAGCCAGCGCCAGGCAATACCACCTATCGCAACGTGGTGCGCATCAGCGCCGGTGGCCCGTCGATCCGCGTCGAACTCACGAATGAATTTGGTCTGTGTTCCGTCGTGGGTGCCGTGCACGTTGCACTGAGCGCGGGACTCGGCGCGGTGCAGCCGGCAAGTGACCATACCCTCACCTTCAACGGCCAGCCATCGGTCACGATTCCGCCCGGTGCCCCGGCGATCAGCGATCCCGTCCAGTTCGCAGTGCCACCCCTGGCGAGTCTGGCGGTGAGCCTTTATCTGCCGGACCAGCCGATCTCAGAAACCACGTGTCACGCGTTCGGCATGACCACGACATTCATCACGGAGGGCAACAACAGCGCTGCCGAGACGACGAGTGACGCGCGCACTGTCTCCTCGTGGTGCTTCGTCAAGGCCGTGGACGTCAGTACATCCGACACGAACGCCGCGGCCATCGTTTGTTTTGGTGACTCGATCACGGACGGCGCTCATTCCACGCCCAACACGAATCATCGCTGGCCCGACATTCTGGCCGCGCGACTGCAGGCGGATCCAAAGTTGTCGAACCTGTCGGTCAACCAGGGCATTGGCGGAAACCGGCTGCTGCACGATGTGGCTGGACAAAATGCGCTGGCGCGATTCGATCGCGATGTGCTGGCGCAGAGCGGCGTGAAGTACGTCATCGTTCTGGAAGGAATCAACGACATTGGGCGGACGACGCAGCCGCGCGCACCGGGCGACGAAATCACGGAACCCGAGCTGATCCTGGCCTACACGCAGCTGGTGACGCGAGCTCATGCGCACGGACTGAAGATCTACGGCGCGACGCTGACACCCTATATGGGTGCGAACTATTCGTCGCCCAAAGGCGAGGAGATGCGCGAGGCTGTCAATCAGTGGATTCGCACCAGCGGTGTTTTCGACGGAGTGATCGACTTTGAGAAGGCGACGCAGGATCCGGCGAAACCCACGGTATTCGCGGCGGATGCCGACTCGGGCGATCACCTCCACCCCGGCGACGCGGGCTACGAGAAGATGGGCAACGCGGTCGATTTGACGCTGTTTCACTAGACACGCTGGAGGCGACGGTGGTGTGGCTTGTGAAGCATTCGGGTTGACCGTGACCCCGACGGCCTTTTCTGCCTGACGCTGCGCCAGCTATACTCGCTCCCACTTCGCATGAGGAGAGACTTACGTGGAGACCACACTTGAAACCGGTGTCGTGATTCGCCAGGCGACGCCGGAGGATGCCGAGGCCGCTGGCGCAATCTGCTATCAGGCCTTTTCGGCCATTAGTGGCGAGCACAATTTTCCCTGCGACCTGCCGGGTCCGGAAGCCGCCGTGGGCCTGATGACGATGCTGTTCGCCAGTCCCGATTTTTACTGTCTGGTCGCCGAGAGTGAAGGGCGCGTTGTCGGCAGCAATTGTCTCGACGAGCGCGCCATCGTCATGGGTCTTGGCCCGATCACCGTTGCTCCGGGTGCGCAGAATCGCGGCGTTGGCCGCGGCCTGATGGAGGCGATGATCGATCGCGCGGAAGAGCAGGGCGCGGCCGGTGTGCGTCTGGTCCAGGCAGCATTCCACAATCGCTCGCTCTCGCTCTATACGAGTTTGGGATTTCAGGTGCGCGAGCCGCTCTCGTGCATGCAGGGACGCCCGTCGAAGCGCGAGGTTCCAGGATGCGCGGTACGCAAGGCTGTGGCGGATGATCTCGAAGCCTGTGACGCGCTGTCGATCGCGGTGCACGGATTCGCCCGCAGCCTCGAACTGGCTCAGGCCATCCAGCGCGGAACGGCGCTCGTGGTGGAGCGCGGCGGCAGTATCACGGGCTACGCATCGGAACTGGCTTTCTTCGGGCATACAACAGCTGAATCCAACGCCGACCTCCAGGCGCTGATCGGCTCGGTCGAATCTTTCGGCGGACCGGGAATTCTGGTGCCCTCGCGCAACGCTGGCCTTTTCCGCTGGTGCCTCGAAAGCGGGCTCCGCGTCACCCAGCCCATGACGCTGATGAGCCTCGGGCTCTACAACGAGCCGGATGGCGCCTGGTTGCCGTCGATCCTCTGCTCAGCGAGGGGAAATCCTGCTGGTTCAGAGATTTGACAAGCCCCTAAAAAATACTGAAGTACACACTTTACAATTGCCCATGATCGGCGCATCTTAATACTGAAGTATGTACTTCAGTATTATGGAAAGGCAGGAATCCCCATGGAAATCAGCACCGCTCACTCCACCTTCGTCATCGAGCACACCTACTCCTATCCTCCGGAGAAGCTCTATGCTGCTTTCTCCGATCCGGAAAAGAAGCGCCGTTGGTACGGCGACCGCGACTCTCCCAGCAACAGCGTCTTCGAAATGGACTTTCGGGTGGGCGGCCATGAGCGCACCGTGTACCATCTCGGACCTAACACGCCTTTTCCAGGTATTCCGCTCACCAACCACACCACCTTTGAGGACATCGTGCCCAACGAGCGCATCGTGATGTCCTCCACGATGATCATCGGTGACCATCGCATGTCCTCTTCGCTGGTCACCTTCGAGTTCCTGCCGTTGGACGGCGGCACGGAACTGCGCTGCACGCACCAGGGCGCTTTTTACGAAGGCTCCGACGGCCCGCAGATGCGCGAAGCCGGCTGGCGCAGTCTGCTTGACCGGTTCGGCAAGGAACTGGAGCAATAACTCGTTTCCCGCAGGAGTAGCTTGACTCGGAAAGACCCAAAGATCGACCAGTTGTTCCACGCCCTCGGCGACCCGACGCGCCGCGCGATCCTCGACCGCCTGAGCCACGCGCCCACGACGGTGACGCGCCTCGCCGAAGCGCAGGAGATCACGCTGACGGCTGTGGGGCAGCATTTGCAGATCCTTGAGGAGTGCGGACTGGTGCGCACGGAAAAACTGGGCCGCGTGCGCACCTGCAGCATCGACTCAAAGGGCTTCGACCGCCTGGAGCAGTGGGTTCGCGATCACCGCACCACATGGGAGCGCAAGCTGGATCGGCTCAGCGCGCTGCTCGACGAAGAGGACAAGACCAGCTGCACCGGTTTCGAGTTACACGTGAATCTTCACCGGCCAGGTCTTCCAGATGTCGGCGCAGTACTCGCGGATCGCCCGGTCCGACGAGAACTTGCCGATGCGCGCGACGTTGAGGATCGACATCCGCGTCCAGCGCTCCTGATCGCGGTACGCCTGCGCTCACCCGGTCCTGGCAGTCGACGTAGGACTGATAGTCGGCCAGCACCAGGTACTCGTCGGATCGAGCAGCGAGTCGACGAGCGGCGCGAACAGCTCCGGTCGCCGCGCGAGAACTCGCCGCTGGCGAGCTGAGTCGAGCACCTCGCGCAGCTCGGCGTTCGCTCGTAGAGCTCGCGCGGCCGGTAGCCCTCGCGCCTGCAGCTGCTGCACCTCGTCGGCGGTCAGGCCGAAGAGGAAGAAGTTCTCCGCGCCCGACCTCCTCGCGGATCTCGACGTTGGCGCCGTCGAGCGTGCCGATGGTGAGCGCGCCGTTCATCGCGAACTTCATGTTGCCGGTGCCCGAGGCCTCCTTGCCCGCGGTCGAGATCTGCTCGGACAGGTCGGCGGCGGGATAGATGCGCTGCGCCAGTCTTGACGTTGAAGTTCGGGCAGGAAGACGACCGCGCAGCCGGCCGCGCACGCGCGGATCGGCGTTGATCGACGCTCGCCGACGCGCGTTGATGAGCTTGATGATCAGCTTGGCCATGCGGTAGCCGGGCGCCGCCTTGCCGCCGAAGATGAAGCGTGCGCGGCGCCATCGTCCAGCGCCGGGTCGCGCTTGATGCGCGCTGGTACAGCGCGACGATGTGCAGCACGTTCAGGTGCTGGCGCTTGTACTCGTGGATGCGCTTGACCTGCACGTCGAACAGCGACGCCGGGTCGACGGTCGATGCCGGTGCGGTCCTGCGATGCAGCGCGGCGAGCGCCGCCTTGTTGCGCGTGCTTGACCGCGCGCCACTGCGTCGCGGAAGCGCGGCGTCGTCGGCGAGCGGCTCGAGCTCGCGCAGCTGCTCGAGGTCGCGTCACCCAGCCGTCGCCGATGCGCGTCGGTGATGCAGCTGCGCGAGGCGCGGGTTGCGCGAGCACGCAGCAAGCGCCGCGGCGTGACGCCGTTGGTCTTGTTGCTGAACCGCTCCGGCCACAGCTCGTCGAAGTCGCGCAGCACGTCTCGCTTGAGCAGCTCGCGAGTGCAGCGCGGCGACGCCGTTGACCGCGTGGCTGCCGACGCGTCGCGAGGTGCGCCATGCGCACGTGCGTCGTCGCCGCCCTCGTCGATGAGCGACATGCGCGCGACGCGCGTCGTCGTCGCCGGGAAACGCGGCCCGCACCTCGTCGAGGAAGCGGCGGTTGATCTCGTAGATGATCTCGCAGGTGCCGCGGCAGCAGCGCGCGCGAACAGCGCGCAGCGGCCAGCTTCTCCAGCGCCTCGGGCAGCAGCGTGTGGTTGGTGTAGCCGAACGTCGCGCTGCGTGATCTCCCAGGCCTCGTCCCAGTCCAGGCCGTGCTCGTCGACGAGCAGGCGCATCAGCTCGGCGACGGCGATCGGCGGGTGCGTGTCGTTGAGCTGGATCGGCGAACTTGTCGGCGAAGCTCGTCGAGCGGCGCGCTTCTGCGCGAGCAGGATCCGCAGCATGTCCTGCAGCGAGCAGGAGACGAAGAAGTACTGCTGCTCCAGGCGCAGCTGCTTGCCCGCCGCGCTGCTCGTCGTTCGGATAGAGCACCTTGGTGATGTTCTCGCGACGCGATCTTCTCCTCGACCGCGCCGTAGTAGTCGCCGGCGTTGAAGACGCCGAAGTCGAAGGACTCCGACGGCCTCGCGCTGCCACAGCCGCAGGATGTTCGCGGTGTTGGCGCCGTAGCCGAGGATCGGCGTGTCGTAGGGGACGCCCTGCACCACGCGCTCGCGGCACCCAGCGCACGCGGCAGCGGCCCGTGCGTCGTCGGCGTAGTGCTCGGTGTGGCCGCCGAAGCTCGACCGTCGATGCGCATCTCCGGGCGCGCGATCTCCCACGGGTTGCCGAGGCGCAGCCACTTGTCGGTCTGCTCGACCTGCCAGCCGTCGCGGATCTCCTGGTCGAAGATGCCGAACTCGTAGCGGATGCCGTAGCCGATCGCGGGAATGTCGAGCGTGGCCAGCGAGTCCAGGAAGCAGGCGGCCAGCCGGCCGAGGCCGCCGTTGCCGAGGCCCGGCTCCTCCTCCTGCTCGAGCAGCTCGTCGAGGTCGAGGCCCAGTCGCCGCATCGCCTCGCTCGGCTTCGTCGTAGATGCCCAGGTTGATCAGGTTGTTCGCCAGGTGCGGCCCGATCAGGAACTCGGCCGAGAGGTAGCAGACGACGCGCACGTCCTGCGCCTGGTAGTTCTGCACCGTGGCGATCCAGCGCTCGACCAGCCGGTCGCGCACCGTGTGCGCCAGCGCCATGTACAGATCGTTCACCGTGGCCCGCTCCCGGCTGGACCGGCCCTGCACGAAACAGCAGGTTATCCATGAACGATTGCACCAGCGCCTCAACGCCGGGCGCCGTCCTCTGGCTCTTCAGGGACCCCTGCGCCAGGGCGGTTGCCGCTGTTTCCGAAATCATGCCGTACTCACCCCCGCTCCACGATAGCCCGCGAGCGGGCCGGCGGCCTCGGGAAAGGTTAGGTAGCGTGGTGCACGAGGGTAACGGTGGTACCGGATTTCGTCGCAACCGGTACATCTTCTTGTTCCACTTCACGCGCGCGCTGAACAGCAGCAGCAGCTGGATGCTTCCCGCAGCTGCGCCACCGCCCGATCGAACGGCTCCACGGAGCGGTACGACCGCGAGAGCATCACGCCGCCCTCCATCACCACCAGCACAAAGCTCGCCAGAGCGTCGAGATCGGTCCCCGGCGGCAGTGGGTCGGCCATCGCCCGAGGCATTCGCGCACCGCCTCAATCCAGCCCTGGAAGTTCTGCGCGATCAGCGTATGCGCGGAGCATTTTCGGGATCGATCTCCAGAGCCAGCCGCCCCAGTGGGCATCCATATTTGCTGTCCGTGGCCAGGATGCGCCCGCGGTATCCGGCGAGGATCGCAAAGATCCGCCCCAACGGCTCCTCCACAGAAGCAAAGGCCGGATCAATCACCATCGGTCGCAGCGGCTGTGGAAACCCCTCAGAACTTCCCGCAGCAGCGCCTCTTTGCTGTCGAAGAAGTGATAGAGCCTGCCGGAGTTCACCTCGGCGTGGCCCAGCAGGTCCGCCATACTGGTGCCCGCATATCCCCGTTCCCAAAAGAGATAGCGGGCCGTTAGTCGAGCAGGCGTTCGCGGGTTGAGGGCGCGGCTTTGGTCACTTTTGCGGGAAATTCCGCTTGACAAGGAAGAGGTAGTGGATAAGTTACTTGAACGATCAACCAAATCACTCGGAGCTGACGCATCTCCCCCTCGAGTCTTTCACCCGGAGCACGCACCTATGAGCTTCAATACCCTCAATCCCTGGGCCATCCTCGTCGCCGCGCTCTCGGCCTTTGCCATCGGCGGCCTTGGGTATGTGCCGTTTCTCTTTTCGGATCGCGTGGAAGTCGCGCCAACGGTTTTACCGCCGATCCTCCCGCGCCGGGGCCGCGCGTCTTCCTGCTGGTCTTTCTCTTCAGTCTGGTGATGTCGTGAACCTGGCGATGTTCCTGAACAACCCAAAGACCACGACCGCCTTCGGCGCAACCGCTGGATTCCTCGCCGGCTTCGGTTGGGTCGCCATGGGCATCGCCACCGTTGCCCTCTTTGAGCATCGTCCCTGGCGCTACATCCTGGTCAATGGCGGCTATCTCGACGGTCTCCCTCACCGCCATGGGGACAATCATCGGCGCCTGGCGCTGAGCGGCCCCCGCATCCTGACTCACACAAAACAAGAAGAGGAATCGATCGATGAAGCCAGCGTTCGCACTCCTGGCCCTGGCCTGTACCGTCCTGACCGCTCCACTCGCGTCTCGCAAACGCCGACGGCGCCTCCGAAGCAGCTAGTGATCGAGCCCGAGTGCCGGCGCCCTTGCCCGCAGTCTGGGAAGCCTTTTCGACGAGCGCAGGCCTCAGCACGTGGCTCGGCCCCAACGCCACGGTCGGACCTGCGGCCGGACGGCGACTGGTTGGTTCACTTCCCCGGCGGCAGCACCCGCGCGCGGGGGCGTCGTTTCATTCGAGCTCCGCAGAAAGAGATCGTCGATCTCGGCGCTTGCGCCGGACAAGTTCCCCACCGTCCGCGCTCAGCGCACGCGTGCGGTTTTTCAATTTGAAGCACGAGGGGATGCCACAGTCGTTCGGCTGATCCAGACCGGCTGGCAGGCGGAGCGAATGGGATCACGCCTACGAATATCTCGTCGCCGGCAATGCGCAGCTGCTCGCCATGCTGCACAAGCGGTTTCTTGCGGGTCCGATCGACTGGAACGCGATGTTCGGCGGCGCGAAAGAAGGACTAACAGCTGCCAGCTGGCCTCCGACCACAACTACAAATTTCGTCCCGGTTACCGGGCCAACATGAACACGATCCCTCGAGGCCGAACCCTGGAGTCTGCGAATTCTCTCAGTGCTTACTCGTCCCCCACGCCCCGCGCCGAACCTATGCAAAGCGCTGCCGAAGAAGTGCGGAGAAATCAAGGTTAGCTGAATGCGACGCGATTATCCTGGAGGCCAGTGCATCTGGCGGCCGCCGAACAGGTGCACGTGCAGGTGATCCACGGTCTGGCCACCCTCCGGCCCGGTGCTGATCACGGTGCGGTAGCCCTTGCCGAGTTGGTGGTCGCGAGCAATGTCCGCCACAGCGAGCAGCAAACGTCCGATCAAAGCAGCATCCTCCGGTTTCGCGTCGGCCAGCGACTGAATGTGCTTCTTCGGGATCACCAGGATGTGCTTGGGCGCCTTTGGATCGATGTCATGAAAGGCAAGCACCTGATCGTCCTCGAAAACCTTCTTCGAGGGAATATCACCCGCGACGATTTTGCAGAAGATGCAGTCCACGGTCATCCTCGCGCTCCGGATCAGAAGCGAACATAGAGGCCAGCCGTCGGCTCGGAGGTGATCCGGAAGCTATTGGTGGTGAGTTCGGCCAAGCCGAAGTCCGGCGCCTTCGAGAACAGGCCCCGGTACTGCAGCTGCAGTCCGAATTTGTGCGTGAGCAGCGGCATTTCGATGCCGGCGCAGAAGTTTGCGCCCGGGCGCGCCTGCCAGCTCACGTTCTGGCCGCCGTTCAGCGATGGCGAGTAGACGATGGCGCTGATGCCGCCCATCGCATAGGGCCGCAGGCCGAGAGTCTGGAAGCCGTGCACGTAATAGTCGCCATTGAAGACGTGCAGGTTGTGCTGGTAGCCGAAAACCTGACCGGTGTAGCGCTCCGTGAAGCGGCTGTGCGAACAATTGAATGCTCTCCTGCTCAAGTTCACCATCGTTATCCGCGCGACCGTAAAGGGAGACTTGCTCGTTGCGCTGCTGCAAGGCGCCCTTGGCGGCCTAATGTTTTGGTTTCTGGGTATAAACGCGTCACTGCTGTGGGCGGTTTTGATGGCCTTCCTCTCGCTGCTGCCCGCGATAGGATCTGGCCTGGTCTGGATGCCGGTGGCGATCTATCTTATTGCAACCGGCGCAGTCTGGCAGGGTATCGTCCTGATTGTCTACGGCGCCTTTGTCATTGGTCTGGTCGACAATTTCCTGCGGCCGATGCTCGTGGGTAAAGACACCAAGATGCCCGACTATGTGGTGTTTTTCTCGACGCTAGGCGGAATTGAAGCTTTCGGTCTCAACGGCTTCGTCATCGGCCCCGTGATCGCGGCCATGTTTATCGCCGTGTGGGATATATTCTCGGTGTCGAGACGAAGGAATGACGACGTCCTCGCTTGAGATTTCTCGGGATCTTATGCGAGGACAATTGGAATTCGGCGATGGCTGACGGCCGATCACCATTTGAATTCATATCTGCGAACAAAGCGTCTGATGAGCGGCCCAGAGAGCAATGGGAGCATGCTCCTTAATAAGATAATTCCCGACATTTTGATCTCCGGTGCGACTATACGCCAAGCTCGGGACATGTGCCGCGGCCAGTAGAATGCCGGCGCAAAACGCAAGCGCCGCCGAAGCGCCAGGTTGCAAGACCCAGATGAGCAGGCTGACGAGCACTTGCGCCGCCTTCGAAGCGCTCAACGAGGACGGGGCAAGCGTTGAGCTGTTTGTCGATCCCACGAATGGTGAGATCAAAGGCAGGGGGTAAAGCCTCGGCACGCCGCCGAGAAGACCCCGGCGGACCAACCCTAATGGGACATCATGAGGCAAAATGGCGCCTCATCCAACAGACCTCGGGTCACGCCTCCGAACATCCATTCGCCGAGCCGGCTATGGCCATAGGCTCCGGTCACGATTAGATCAGCACCGTTCTCTTTCGCCACATGGATGAGGTGACGCGCGTCGGGTTCGGCCATATGGACGCGAACATCGGTCTCGCATTTTACGCCATGCCCATGCAGATATTTGGCAACGTCGCGGACGCGCCGCCGCGCTACATCCTGTTCATCCGACGTGCAGATCTCCATGATCGTCACCCGCGAAGCCTTCGTCAGGAACGGCAGAGCATCATGAACCGCGAGGCGCGCCTCTCTCGTGTCCTTCCAGCCCACCACGATCCGGTCGGCGTGCAATTCATGCACGTGCTCCGGCACCAGAACCGTCGGTCGCCCCATTCGCAAGACCGCTTCCGCGGGATCAATCAGATGATAGGGGTCCACCTCCTCCCGCTTGCTTTTGATCACGACCAGATCGGCCGACCTGGCTTCGTTCGCAAGAAAGGCGTTGGGGTATTCGACACCCCAGCGCCACTCGACCTTCTCCTTCGGAAAGCCGACGATCTCCCGAAACCACTGCTCTTTTTCGGCCAGAGCGGTCTTCATCCGCTTGACCTCCTCCGGAGTGGTCTCCTGAATGATCACGCCTTCAGCCACAAAGTTGGGCTCGATGGCAAACGCAGAGACGCCGATGATCGAAGCCTCGAACTTGGTCGCGATGGATCGCGCCACCCGTACCTGCTTCTCTGCCTGTTGCGCAGGATCGACGTAAACCATGATTGAAGCGACCGTCATAACCTGACCCTCCACTGGTACGTAGTCATTTTCCGCTCAACGTCGCGAGGATCGGTTGACGTAGATCAACAAGGAATACGCCTGCCGCCACATAGATTAGGCGCAGCCAGAGAAAGATCCCGCATGAGAAGAGAGTTGGTACCTGCGCCGAACCAGATCCGGCCAGCGCCGTTACCGCCGATAGACGAAAGCGTCGGCAGTGAATCGTTCCGGGCGATCGATCGGATGCGCGAAGCCCTTACGGCGCAGTGGACGGCAGGACTTTCTCCCGCATCACTGGCCCTCGCCTTCTTTGATTGGTCCATTCACCTCGCGTCAGCTCCCGGAAAACGGATGGAATTGCTGGACAAGGCGGTGCGAAAGACCGGTCGCCTTATGGCTCATTGTGCATCGGCAGCAACGAACCCCAACACACCGCCCTGTATTGAGCCCCTCCCCGGAGACCACCGGTTTCGCGCCAACGAATGGCGCGAGCGACCATACAATTTTCTTAGCCAAGCCTTTTTGCTCAATCAGCAATGGTGGCACAACGTGACTCACGAGGTGCCCGGCGTGACCCCGCATCATGAAGATGTGGTGTCTTTCGCCACGCGCCAATTCCTCGATCTGTTCTCGCCCTCCAATTTCCCATTTTCGAACCCTGAGGTGATCAAGCGGACGGCCGAGACTGGCGGCGCCAACTTCATCCAGGGATTTCAGAACTGGGTGGAAGATGTGAGGCGAGTCGCTGCCGGTCAGCCGCCTGCGGGGTCCGAGAACTTCCAGGTTGGTGGGGATGTCGCCGTCACACCCGGTAAGGTCGTCTACCGGGATGATCTAGCCGAACTGATCCAGTACGCGCCGGCCACAGAAACGGTGCTGGCGGAACCGGTGTTGATCGTGCCGGCCTGGATCATGAAATACTACATCCTCGATCTGTCGCCGCAGAACTCGCTCATCCGGTATCTGGTCGGACAAGGCCACACCGTCTTCTGTATCTCCTGGCGCAATCCAGGCGCCGAAGATCGCAACCTCACCATGGCCGATTACCGGTCCTACGTCATGGCCGCGCTCGCCGCGGTCAACGCCATCGTCCCTGACCGCAAGATCCATGCGACCGGATACTGCCTGGGAGGAACACTTTTGGCGATCACCGCCGCCGCTATGGCGCGCGCTAGCGACGACCGCTTGGCGACTGTCACTCTCCTTGCCGCTCAGACCGACTTC
The DNA here is from genome assembly GCA_963831505.1 of uncultured Alphaproteobacteria bacterium. Classification (GTDB taxonomy): domain Bacteria; phylum Pseudomonadota; class Alphaproteobacteria; order Rhizobiales; family Xanthobacteraceae; genus Bradyrhizobium. Next base: position 13,788 of record CAWHQY010000021.1, read on the forward strand.
ACCGAGCCTGGTGAACTCGCCCTCTTCATTGACCACAGCCAGGTGCATTACCTGGAAAGCATGATGTGGAACAGGGGCTACCTCTCCGCCGACCAGATGGCAGGCGCCTTTCAGCTGCTGCGCTCGAACGATCTTGTCTGGTCACGGCTTGTGCGTGATTACCTCATGGGCGAGCGCGCACCGATGACAGATCTCATGGCATGGAACGCGGACTCGACCCGCATGCCCTACCAAATGCATTCACAGTATCTTCGACGCCTCTATCTTGATAACGAGCTCGCGGCCGGCCACTTTATGGTCGACGGACGTGCGGCCGCGCTCCAGAACATTCATGCACCAATGTTCGTCGTCGGAGCGGAACGCGACCATGTCGCCCCTTGGCGATCTGTCTACACAATCCACTATCACACAGATACCGACATCACATTTGTTCTCGCGAGCGGCGGGCACAATACCGGTATCGTGAGCGAACCCAGGCAATCCGACCGGCATTTTCGCATTGCCCTGACGCACACCTCCGATCCCTGCCTTGCTGCGGACGAATGGGCGGCGGGAGCGGCATTGAAGAACGGGTCATGGTGGATGGCTTGGGCCGATTGGCTTGCCAATCACTCTATGCCAGAGCGCGTGTCGCCGCCTTCGATGGGCTCCGCGAATGGCTACACGCCGATCGAGGACGCTCCGGGCACCTACGTCCTCCAAAGATGATGCCGAGATGAACGAGGGCTGCGTCCGGCCCGCCATACCATCTCAGTCACGGTCACCCTTCGCCTCACCATTCTCGCGCCGGGGAGATATTTGCCAATCGCGACCGGGCTTGCGGTGGTCCCAGTCGACGCCGGGGCCCAGCCGCTCCATGGTACGCCGCTTCTGGTCCTCGTCGCTTAAGTTTGGAACTTGCTTTGCCCAGCTGTCAGTTTGAGCCTGCGCGGGTTGCGGCGCGCTGACAGACGGTCTTCCTTGATCTTGGGCAAGCAAGGGGTGCAGACCGGGCAACATCAAAAAGACTGTCGTGACAACAAGAGCGCGCATGGACGGCCTCCTATTACCTATTCCCTCAGCCCCTTTTGGCTTCCCCTTCACGCTCCGCCGAACGAAAGTCGCTGCTTGCTTATGGCGTGAATGGGTACGCCGGAACCCTCATCTTGGACATAAGGGGCTGACGCAGATCGATTTGGATCAGAGACTTGATCTGTGGCGCGATGACCGTTTCAGGTGCGAGGCCGCACGCGCCAGAAAGGCTTCAGCAATTCCAGCGCGAAAAGGATCAGCAGCGCTGACCCAATCGTCACCGCCAGATCATTGAGATGCAGCACACCGAACCGGAACAACTCGCGCAAAGCAGGAACGCTTAGGCACAAGCCAATCGTAGCGCAAACGCCGAGCAGGATTGAAAACAGCGCCAGGTTGGGGCGAACCAGAGCAAGCTTGAGGGATGAACTGAAAGAGCGGTTCACGAGGATCAGGCTGAAAATGCCAAAAATGAGCGACACAAAAGTGAGCGCCCGTACCTCATCTTCAGGCATACCGTTCTTCAGCGCGAAGACGAACATGGCCCCCGCCATTGCAAACGCAAGAGCACCCTGCAGCGCTCCCCAGCCGATCAAGGGAAGCGGCAACAGCGGCTCGGTCGGTGAGCGCGGCGGCCGGCGCATGATCTCCTCCTCCTCTTCCTCAGCCTCGAAGACCAGCGAGCAGACAGGGTCAATGACCAATTCGAGGAAGGCGATGTGGATGGGACTGAAGATGATGGGTAACCCAAGAAGCAGCGGCAGCAAGGCGAGGCCTGCAATCGGCACATGGACCGCCACGATAAAGGTCATCGCCTTGCGCAGATTGTCATAGATGCGCCGGCCCAGCCGGATCGCGGTGACGATCGATCCGAAATCGTCATCCAGCAGCACGATGGAGGAGGCTTCGCGAGCGACATCCGTGCCGCGGCCGCCCATGGCGATGCCGATATGCGCGGCTTTCAGCGACGGCGCATCATTGACGCCGTCGCCGGTCATGGCGACGATTTGCCCGTCGGCTTTCAGCGCCTCCACGATGCGAAGCTTTTGCTCGGGCACGATCCGCGCGAACACCGCCGAGCTCCGCGCGCGAGAGATCAGTGCAGCCGCGTCCTCCTTGTCGATCATGTCACCCGTCACCGCCCCGTTCGCCGCAAGGCCGGCCTGGCGCGCGATGGCGATGGCGGTCGCCGGATAATCGCCGGTGATCATCGCAACCCTGATGCCGGCCGATTGGCACTGCCGCACCGCGGCCGGAACACTCGCGCGCAGCGGGTCGGCGAAGCCGATAAGGCCGAGCAGCCTGAAGGCAAATTCGGTGGGGACATCGGGCAAACCTGTCCCGACATACTCAGTGCGCGCGACGGCCAGGACCCGCATCCCTTCCGCCGCCATGGCGTCCACTGAAGCCGTCTAGATCAGCGATTTCGCTCCTCGAGAGCCGGCATAGCCGACCAATGGCCTCGGGAGCCCCCTTCGCGGCCACGATCAGTGAGCCGCCGTCGTTCGGCGCCCAAACTTGTGTGACCGCAAGAAGCTCCGGCCTTAGGCCATAAGTCGTTACCAGTTTTGCGCCGACGCTTGGCGAGTGACCTTCCTGTCCGGATAGACTGTCCGCGAGCTCGCGGAGCGCCCTTTCCATCGGATCGAACGCCTCCGGCGCGCTCGCCAGAACGCCATAGGCCACGACCTCGTGAAAGCTCTGCCCAGCCGGACCAACGTCGCCGCGGCGCCATTCCCCTTCCGGCGTTCTCAGTTCGGCAATCGGACATCCGATTTTCGGTCAGCGTGCCGGTCTTGTCCGTGCACAGCACGGTCGCCGATCCAAGGGTTTCGATGGCGGTAGCGCGCCGGGTCAGCACCCGCGCGCGCGAGATGCGCCAGGCGCCCATCGCCATGAAGACTGTGAGCACCACCGGAAATTCCTCCGGCAGCATCGACATGCCGATGCGCAATTCCGGCCAGCAGTGCTTCCAGCCATCCGCCGCGGAATAAGCCGTAGAGCACCATGACGACCACGCTGACGACACCACCGCCGATCGCCGCCAGCCGTACCAGACTGCGGGTCTGGATCTGCAGTCGGGCGGCTCGGGCTCCAGGCGATGAGAGCAACTGACCGATCTTGCCGATCTCGCTGTTGGCGCCGGTGGCGACGACCTCGGCGATGCCGCTGCCGCGAACGACCAAGCGAGCCGGAGTAGACGCAAGGCAGATCGTCGCCGCCTGGAGCGGCCATCACACGCGCTACGTTGGGCGACACCAGCTTGCGGACCGGAACGGATTCGCCGGTCAGCAGCGATTCGTCGGCCTGGAAGTCGAGCGCTTCGAGCAGCAGTGCATCGGCCGGAACGCGGTCGCCCTCGGCCAGAACGCATAACATCGCCCCGCACCACTTCGCGCCCGGCAGATCCGCTTGCGCACGCCGTCGCGAATGACCAGCGCACGCGGGCTCGTCAGGTTACGCAGCGCTTCGAGCACGTGCTCGGTGCGCGTCTCCTGAACCACCGTGATCACGATCGACATCAGGGCGAAGGCGAGCAGGATCAGCGCCTCCTTGATATCTCCCAGCAACAGATAGACTGCGCCGCCACCGATCAGGAGCGCGAACATCGGCTCGCGCAGCACTTCCAGCACAATGCGGAGCGGCGTGCGGCGATCCGGCTGGGGCAGTTCGTTTGGGCCCTCGGCAGCCAGCCGCGCTTGCGCCTCGCTTTCGCTGAGACCGGTCAGACGCGCGGGAGAACTGTCATTGATCTTCATGGCTATTGAATTTAAGCCCATTTAGCTACGGCGCGTTGTTCAAACGCAATGCCGCCTGCGTAGGAGCCCCGCCGGGATATGGCTTCCTTTCAACCGTTACAGCCGACAGCCTCCGGTAAAGATCACGTCGTCGCGCGATTGGCCACCAATCGTAAAGAAAGATTTCAAGCGGCCGCCAATTGGCGACCCATCCCAAGATCAGGAAGCTTTCTTCCACGATCTTCCTGAACGGCACATCGCCAAGGAATCCGGACACCAGACGTGCTGCAAGCAGACAAGCGATGAGTATCGCCACGCCTATTCCAAGAGATCGACGGCCGATCCGGAACAGCTCGTTGAGGTCGCCCTGAATGACGGCTGCACGACCAGCGAAGTATTTGCCGAGGGCTTCCGGCAGGTCTCGCGCCAGATCCGTTTGCGACTGATCATCCGGAAAGTGAACAACGATCCTGAATGGTAGGTCCGCGGGCAGTTCTCTGGCCCATCCCACGATATATTCCTCAGCTTCCCGGTCGAGGTCCTTCTCGCGAAACGGAAACGGATCAAGCGTATGGAAGAGCTGTGCGATGTCATCGACGCGGATTTCGACCACATTCTCCGCATTCTTCGAGGTCATCAGTTCGTCCGATCAGAGGCCAAGAATTTGCGCGCCAATTGTTTGGCATACCCCGTGGCTGCTTGCGGTGTTGGTCGCAGCCAAGTGTTGATGCGGTCAAGAGCCTCCTGCCAAATCGCCCACCTTTCGCGGCCCGACACGCACTCCTGAGAGCGACGCGGTCGCTGGGATAGACGATAACAGCTTCGCCTTGATTCAAGCCAGAGGCGATTGCGGCAAGGCGTCCGGACCGGCGAAGGAGTTGAATTTCGCGGATATGCGCACGCCCGTCCTTCACGACGTAGACATTCCATTGATCCCCGCGGCGAAAAAGGGCGCCGGCCGGGACGATAGTGGCGTCGTCCTGAGTGAATACGACAATTTGCGCGTCGATCTGATAGGCATCGCCGAGTCTCGCCCACTGCTCGGCGGGCGACGTGATGTCGATAAGAACATTGACCCGCTGCTCTTCGACGCCCAAGGTCGAGATCTTGGTGAACGCGGCGGGCTCAACCCGGCGGACACGCCCGGAGAGCGTCCCGTCCCCGCCCCAATGGACAATTGTCACATCCGCGCCGGGTCGAATCTCCACAGCATCCGTGCTCAAGACGTCCACCACAACTTCGAGATCGCGAGGATCTCCGACGTCGAGCAGCGGTGTACCCGGCTGGACGATCGTCTCGCTTTCCTGGGCCACCTTCAGCACCACGCCGGCGACCGGCGCGGCGACGTTCCAACTTTCCGGAGACTCATCGGTATTCGTATTACTGCCATATCGCGCCAGCAGGGCGCGCATCTGGCTGAGCTCATGCTCGGCCGCGTGGTCCAAAAACTCCGCTGCGCGGAGGTCCCGATCCGCCAGGCGAACCGCAAGCTCGGCATGTTCGAGCGCCTGAGCGGTGGCGGCCCCACGCTCGGCCAAGGTCCGTGTCCGTGCGAGATCGGTGTTCGCTTGATCGCTTTGAGCGCGCGCCCGCTCGACGACTGCCTTGGCCCGCTCCACGTTGGCCTCGGCCGCGCCAAGCCGCTCTTCGACCTCGTGGCGGGTGCGAGGGTCCATCAGCGGCGCGGGCGACGGGATGATCGTCGCGACGGCATCATCAACCTTGATTGGGTCTCCGACCTTGAAGCGAATCCGGCCGAGGCGGCCGGCTAAGGGCGCGGCGACGACATATCGTTCGCGGACGCGGGTCTTGCCGTCCTCGTCGACGCTGGCGACAAAGCGGCCCTTGGTCACGGCTGCTGTCTCGACTGGCACCGGTCCAGGCATCACCGCCCAAGCCACCACCGCGGCTGTCGCCAGAACTCCCGCGACGATGGCAATGCGGCGGGTAGCGATAGGCATGCTCATTCCCTCGTCTTAAGAGCTGCAACCATATCGAGTTTGTCGACACGTTTGCGCACGACAAAGGCGCTGGCCGCGGCGGCAACCAGGACGACGCCCGCAGCGATCAGATAGGTTCTTGGCTCGATGACCGCGGGTATCTGGAAGCTTTCGTTGGAATGGAATCTGGCGATCAACCCGATAATCCCGTGCGACAATGAGAGCCCGATCGGAATACCGAGCGCGATTTCGAGCGCAAATTCGCCGAACAGGATACTCGCGACCTCGCCGCGGGTAAAGCCGAGCACGCGCAGGCTCGCGAGTTCCCAAGCGCGCTCCTGCAGGCTGATGCGGGCGCTGTTGTACACGACGCCGACCGTGATAATCGCGGCAAAGGCGGTGAGGATGCCGGCACTCACGAATACGAGCCCCGCGATCTTGTCCAGAAACGACGACAGCGTGTAGGCCTTCATGCTGACGGATTCGATCGTCGGCAGGTTCTTGAACCTGCGCCCTAGCGCCGGTAGCGCGGTCGGCTCGACATAAAGGCTGGCGGCGGAAACGACTGCGCCTTCGCCGGTGAGATGATTGAGCGTAACGATGTCCATGTAGGACGCCATCCCGATCAATTCGTCGACTATGGCGATCACTGGAAGCTCGCGCTTCAGGCGCCGGCCCTCCATGGTTTCGACCGCGATGAAATCGCCCGGCTTCACATCGAGGCGCTCGGCCAGCCGGCGGGTCAGCGTAATTCCATCGGGCAAAGCGGCTATCGGGCGCAGCGTGGCGTCATGTGGCCGGCGCAGTTCGTCCGTGGCCGCAAGACCGATCACCGAGGTCAGATAGCTGCGATGTCCCGCACGCAGCCGCACCGGGACGATCCGTTGCCCTTCTACAGCGAGCACGCCAGGCAGGCGCGCGAGATCGCGAATGATGGCCCGGTCCGTCGGGTGAGGAAATGTGATTGCGGCGTTGCCGCGCTCCACCAGATTAAATTGCAGGTCGATCATTTGATCGATCGCATCGCGCCAAAAAATTCCCAGCACCATCATTGGAACGGCGAAGGCGATTCCGACGACCGTCAGCATTGAGCGGAAGGGGCGCCCCGCCATGTTGCGCACCATCATCATCCACCGCGCCTTGATTGCCTTGCCCGGCACGAGGGCTTCGATGAAGGAACGGCGGAAGCCCAGTGGTGCCGCGGGCCGCATGGCGACCGCCGGAGCCAGCCCGATGACTTCCTGCAACGCGGTCAAGACGCCGAGCGAACCAGCGGCCAGGCTGATCGCGATCCCCGCGAAAGCCGACCACGACGTCAGCGTGAATGGCAGATCAGGCAGGCGGAAAAAGCCGTGATAGCTTGCCATCATCGCTTCTCCGAAGCCGAAGCCGCCCGCGATTCCAAGCACGGATCCGATCAGCACGATGACGACGACGAGCTTCAAATAATGCAAGATGAGCGTGACAGTCGAGAAGCCGAGCGCCTTGAGCGCGGCGATCTGTTCGCGCTGCGCGGCCACCAGCCTACCAAGCGCACTATTGAGTAGGAACGCCGCCACCCCGAAGAAAATGACGGGAATGGTGATGGACATCACCTTTTGCTGGTTCAGTTCGTCCTCGAGAAAGCGGTTTGAAGGCTGGTCGCGCCGTTCGACGGCCCCGACCGAACCGTAAGGCTCCAGCAACCGGTCCAGTTCTTCGATGACTGGTTTGGGATCGACGCCTGGCGCCAGTGAAACGACGGCGTCGTTGAACGCGCCTTTCATGTCGAAGGCCGCCTCAGCTGCGCTGCGGTCGACCCAAAGGATGGCGTAGAGCCGATCGTCCGGGATCGGCAGTCCGGGCTTCACTGCGTAGACATATTCCGGCGATAGCGCGACGCCAGAGACGCGAAAGCCCTGGACCCTGCCGTTGAGCACCACGCGAATGTCATCGCCCAACCTCACGCCGTTGGCTTCCGCAAAGGCTTCATTAACAGCCGCTTCCCTTGCGGAGCCCGGCTCCGGCGCCGCGCCACGACGCAGGTGCAGCCTCGCCAGCGCCTCATCGCCGGCATGGCTCAAGGAGACCATGCGCGCGGAAACCGGCTGTGAGGCAGCGGGCCAATCCACGATGACCTCGCGCACAATGCGTGGTTCGACGGCAACAACGCCGGCAATGGCATTGAGCCGGGCCACGATCGACAGCGGCGCCCGTTTCATCGTTACGAAGACTTGCGGAAATCGGGCGGCCGTATAGAACGCATCGCAGCCAGCGCGCAGCGAGACATAGGTCGAGACCGAGCCGACGAATACCGCGACACCCGCAGCGACCAGCAGAGCAATGGTCAGAACCTGCCCCCGCATGGCGCTGATGTCGCGCAAAAGTTTGCGATCCAGCAAGCTCACCACCGCACCTCATCGGCGGAGAGCCGCCGAGCGTTGCGCTCCTCACCAACGATTCGGCCTCCGCCGAGCCGCAGCACGCGGTCGGCCATGCCAGCAATCGCGGCATTGTGCGTGATAACGATGATCGTGGTGCCGAATCGCTCATTGGCGCGGGCGATCGCCGCAAGCACCACTTTCCCGGTCTCATAGTCCAACGCGCCGGTGGGCTCATCGCAGAGCAACACATCGGGTGATTTGACGATGGCGCGGGCGACCGCAACGCGCTGCTGCTCGCCGCCGGACAATTGTGACGGAAAGTGGTCGATGCGCTGTTCTAGTCCGACCAGCCTGAGAACCTCCAGCGGATCGAGCGGCCTTTCGGCAATCTCGTTCACCAGCGCGACGTTTTCGAGCACCGTGAGGCTTGGAATCAGGTTGTAGAATTGAAATACAAAGCCGACATGTTCGCGCCGATAGCGCGTCAACTCGTCGTCGCCTGCCCCGACCAGATTGTGGTCCCGCCAATGGGCTTCACCCGACGTCGGACTGTCCAGGCCGCCAAGGATGTTCAGGAGCGTCGACTTTCCCGAACCCGACGGGCCGAGCAACACGACGAACTCTCGCTCGAAAATATCAAGGTCGACATCGCGCAGGGCGTGCACATCGACTTCGCCCATGTGATAAATCTTCGACAGGCCCCTCGCGTGAAAGACCGGAATCGCCGTCGGCTTCTGCGGGGCCGGAGCGGCGCTGTTCCCCGTCACGTCTCGCGTTGCATCCTCGGTCAGCTCCGGCGGTGCCACATTGCTCACCGTCAATTAATGCGAAAACAGAATGGGAAGGAGCGGTTTCGACAACATGCTCCTAGTTGCGCCGCCAAGAATGAATTCGCGGAAACGCGAGTGCCCATATGCCCCCATCACGAGCAGGTCCGCGTTGCAGGAGGCCACCTCTCTTGTGAGGACATCGCCGATCGATCGTCCCGCCGCATCCAACCTGTCGAGGATGACATCGATCCCGTGTCGCGCCAGGTTCTTGGCGAGTTCCTCGGACGAGTGCGTGGTATCGATGACCTTCTCGTTCGTCACAGTGAAAACGCGCACTCTCCTCGCCTTCTCCAGCATCGGTATGGCGTCGGCAACTGCCCGGGCGGCCGAGCGGCTGAAATCCCATGCGACGACGACGGTGTTCAGCTCGAATGGCCCGCGAGGCGGGCTTTCTGGCAATACCAGCGTCGGCCGTCCAGATCCGAAGATAATGGCTTCCGCATACCATTGATCATAGGATTCCGGTACCGACACGATCGTGAGATCGTGAAGCCGTGCATACTCCACCAGCCGCTCTGACACGCCGTAGTTCAGGCTCTTCTCATGGATGGTCTCGTGCAACACGGCAGCCTTTTGGGCGGCTGCCTCGAAGGTGGCAAGGAGGACTTGCGCATTATCATGACTTCGGCGTGCCTCACTGGAAGCTATCGCCCCGGCAGTTCCAAAAGAGACAAAGCTGCCGGGGACTTGGATGTGAACCTCGCACGCGATAGCTGCGATGCGCGCGTCAAGAGCGGCGGCGAACGAAACTGCACGGTCGACCACCGAAGCGGGCGTCATGTCTGGGTAACTGGTCAGGGTAAGCAGAACATCTCTGATCGCCATCGAACCCTCCGGCGGAACGTCGGACCTAGCTTCTGCGTCGCCGGTCGGTTTGATCTATCGCACAACGCCGGGGTCTGATCGCCCGGACCGTTATTAAGTTTGGCCGCGCCGACGAGACCTTCCGTTGATTCAGATCAACTACGCCCGCTTAGGTCGGCCTAGCCTTGCGACACTACGGCTTAACGAACATGTTACACAGCACCCGAATTCACATCAGCCTTGTCATCCTGATCGCATTGGCGGCATCCTTCCTCATGCGCGTGCACGTTGCGGGTGGAGCAAAACTTGCCGCGGCCAGCATGTCAGAAGGACATCGCCTGGCGGAGGCTTGGTGCGGAACCTGTCATGCCATTGAGCCCCACATGGCGGGAATATCGGACCAGGCACCCAGCTTCGAAGCGATCGCCAACCGGCATGGAACGACGACGCTTTCGCTAAAGGTGTTTCTGAAGAGCAGCCATCAGAACATGCCGAATCTGGTCATCGCGCCCGATCAGGCCGACGCTCTTGCGGGCTACATCCTCAGCTTGAAGACCAACTAGAATTGGAGCTCACGCAGTGACTGGGCCGAGTACACACCAGCTCGATGACTTAAGACAGTCCGTGGGGCATTATCGCGGGCCATACTATTATGGCGATCGATATTATTATCCGCCCTATTAGGCCTTAGTGCTCATCTTTTCGCAGTGTCTGCTTGGCGATGCGCGGAAACGCCTTTCTCCAGTACCGACGCGATGGCCCAATTCCTGACAATCGGCGATCAGGTTGTTTTGCTCTGCCTTCGCCATTCGCAGTGACGTCATTGTCATCGCAAAGATTAACGATCCACATTGCCATCCGTTGACCAAAATCAAGGCCCCGGTTGCGGTTGAAAACGATCATGCGCGCGTTCACTCGTTCGATGAGGAGCACTTGTCATGAGATCAGTAAACAAGAGTGCCGTGGTCGCGCTTGTCGTCACGGCAGCAATCGTCGGCACGGCTGTTGCCCAGGACCAGCCCACGCAGCAAGGCACGTCGCCCGGATGGACCTGGGGTCCCCGCGGCATGATGGGTTACGGATCAATGGGCCCTGGCATGATGGGCTATGGTGCTATGGGCCCGTGGATGATGGGAGGGAGCGGATCAGCGGAAGTGATGTGCAGCGCGATGGGTAGCCATATCGAGGGCCGCCTTGCCTACGTCAAAGCGGAGCTTAAGGTGACGGATGCCCAAGAGCCGCTCTGGAACGCTTATGCCGTCGCCGCGCGCGACAACGCAAAAACCATGATTGCCCGTTGTACGGCCATGATGGGCAAGCGTGACGCTCAGGTAAGTTTGCCGGATCGGCTTGACCAAAATGAGCAGATAATGGCCGCGCACCTGGATGCGGTGCGTGTGATGGATAAGGCGCTGAAGCCGCTCTATGCAGCGCTGAGCGACGGTCAGAAAAAAACAGCAGATCAGCTGTTCTGGGGTCCAATGGGCATGATGTGACGGAAGGAACAGAGAACAAGAGAGCGCAGCGCCGCAGCGGCACGTCTGCGCAACGCCGGAGCCGGCATTCCAACTCCGGCGTTGGTATGCAGTAGGTTAGTCTCGATCCTCTGCTTCCTCCTTCTCATGCGCTTCCCTGCGCTCCTCACGATATCACTCGCGGGCTTCGTGGGAGCGCTTATTGCGCGGCGCGCCGAGTTCCTTAGCATCCTTGCCAAGACTTTCCGTCTGGCTCGTCATCTATTGCCGACCCGCTATCGGTAGTCATTGAGGATGATGGTGAAGGTATTCCCGAACAACAGATTGCGAGCGTGCTCGAAAGAGGCGGACGACTGGACGAACGGGGTTCAGGCTCTGGCTGGGCCTCGCAATTGTCCAGGATGTCGTCGAAGCGTACGGATGGCACCTTCAGATCACCCGCTCGGATCTTGGTGGCGCAAGGGTGACAATTACTCCACATACAGGCCCCAACTCCCGCGTCACACGCGCACGGGAAACGGCCTGATCCTGACAATTGGCTGACAATGCCAGTCAGGTTGCCGACGGCGCATATGATCTATCAATCGTGCCTCGGCAGGCCACGGCTTCACGCGGCCGCGGCGCACGCTCATCACTACATTTTCCGGGATCGGACGCTGTCGCGGATGCTGCCTGTCACGCGGTCTTGACGCTTTGGGAGCTGCAGAGCTCTAAGGCCGATAGGCCATTGGAGTTCATCATGCCTGCACGCCGCGCATCGAGAAGTATTTTATGGCATCTGAATTCGGCGCGAGATGTGGTGACTGGCATGGCTGACGGCCTGACCGAGCCATTTGCGTTGGCATCCATGCCTCCGCCCTCAAGCAACTCCAGGAGGCTCGGCTGCGGAGTGACCTGAAATCACACGTAGGTCGGAATCCCTCAAGAAAGGGCGAGCCCTGAGCACTGTCGCATGACCTAGAGCAAGCGTTTGGCTGAATTGATCCATATCAACGAACCCCAACCGTGCTCGGGACATATTTTCAAAGAGGGTCCGATATGCAGCTCTTTAATTCCAGCAAGGACTATGGTGCGATTCCGCAGGCGTTGCATTGGCTGACGGTCTTCCTTGTTGCTCTCGCCTGGGCGCTAGGGACTTTCGACGATGTGCTGCCTAAAGGCGGGCCACGTGATTCTGGCCTGTTCGTTCACATTTCCGCGGGGGTTGCGATCCTCACCCTTCTGGTGGCGCGGATAACCTGGCGGTTGGTTGATCCGTCTCCGCCGCCGGAGGCAACCGAATTTGGCGAATGGATGGGAAAGTGGCTGGATCCTGCCGCCCGGATCGCGCACTACAGCCTTTATGCGCTGTTGGTGGCGGTCCCTGTCGCTGGCATCGTGCTTCAGTTTGCGCGTGGCGACGCCCTGCCGCTCTTTGGCATCGCCGAAATTTCGTCGCCATGGCCCAAGGACCGTGCCTTCGCCCATAATGTAAAAGAAGTGCATGAAATCCTCGCCCATGCACTCGTGATCCTCGCCGTCGTGCATGCAGCCGCCGCGCTTATCCATCACTGGATCTTTAGAGATCGTACGCTCGTTCGAATGCTGCCTCATTCAAACAAATAACAGACCGCATACTTCCGGGCATGCTTGGTCGAGGCGATCCCTTAACTAGCCGCAGCTGGATAGGTTCCCGGAAGCGTTCTCGCCAGTTCACTTGTGAACGTCGCGGGCATGGCGGACGGAGAACGCGCAAGCGTTGCTTGCATCACTTAAATCGGCGGCGACGAAGGCCGGTGTACCACACGAGAACTCCACGCCGTAAATGACGTCGATCGATTACGAGCCAATCGCTGATACCGATGAAAACGACCATCGCCCTGATCTGTTGCACCAGAATGTCCGAAAGCACGGTACAATTTCTGACACAGTGCCGACCGCAACGCGGTTTCCGAGTGTTAGCAGGAGAAAGATATGAGTCGCCTTCACGCGCACCCCGAGAACCATCTCGTTGGTCGGATCGGATGGCTCAGGGCCGCCGTTCTGGGAGCGAATGACGGTATCATCTCGACCGCGAGCTTGATCGTCGGAGTTGCCGCAGCGGCTGCGATGCGAAATGATGTCCTGATCGCAGGTATCGCGGGGTTGGTGGCCGGGGCGATGTCGATGGCGGCGGGCGAATATGTATCCGTCAGTTCGCAGTCAGACACCGAGCAAGCAGATCTTGCGCGCGAACGCAAAGAGTTGAGCGAGAATCCGACATTTGAACTCGACGAACTTACCGAAATCTACGTCAGGCGAGGTGTCGACAAACCCCTGGCGCGGCAGGTGGCCAAGCAGTTAATGGCGAAAGATGCGTTGACGGCTCATGCGCGGGACGAATTGGGAATATCAAAAATCACCGCGGCCCGTCCCGTCCAGGCCGCACTCACGTCGGCGGCCATGTTTTCGGTCGGCGCTGCCATGCCGTTGCTTATGGTTGTCGTATCGCCCAGCACCGCGCTGGTGCCGGTTGTGTCCGGGGCATCGCTGGCCTTTCTGGCCGTTCTGGGAGCGATCGGGGCAAAAGCGGGCGGCGCCAACATTATACGTGCCACTATCCGTGTGACATTTTGGGGCGCATTTGCCCTGGCGTTGACAGCCGGTATCGGAAAGTTGTTCGGAACCGTCGTCTGAATTCGGGCCGGAAGCCGGTAAGGAAAGCACCGTCGCAAGCTCTGCCAAGCCGGGTTCGCGCGTGCAACTTGGCCATTTGTCTGACCGCAGTCAGGCAGCCTGTTTATGGTCAGGTTGTTTGAATGCTTGCCGGTTTCATTGTGCGGACCTGCTGTTGCCGGCTTTCGGTCTTGCCCGCGTGAAAGCCGTCGTTTGGCGATGGTACGACGAGACGCGACGGTTCGACCGGAGTCATTCCCGCTGCGCTTGGCATTGGCCGGAGGATGGAGCCCGTCGCGGGCGGCGCAGCGGTTACGCATCCATCCGGGGGGCAGAATGACGCAAGACGAAGTCGATCAACTCAAGAACGAGTGGCTTGGCTGGAACGCAAGATGGTTCGGGTGCTTTGGTTGCCGGTGTCGGTTACTTCCGCGTTTGCGGGCTTCGTCGTCGCCTACACCATTGACAGGTCCTCTGGATGGCTTCGATACTTGTAGCAATCGGAATCACGGCCAGCTTACAGCGGCAAGAGTTCAAGGGCGCACCGAAGCATATCCAGTTCATTGATCCGTGATCCGCCCCGCCGGTTGTCTTGGCTTCCGTCGAGGCGCATCGCCGCCATCACCGCATGGCCATTTGCTACTCGACCCCTTGGTCATCGTCCTCGCCTTCGGCCTCGATCCGCTCAAGCACCAAGTCAGCGCTGAGCCATGGTCGTTGCTCGGCGTGGTGCCTGTCAATCGAGTTCCCGACTTCGCCGAGAAATCGGGGCAGCGCACTCGGCTCAAGGAACTGGCGGGCATCCCGCCAATGGTCCGGCGTCGTCCGCTTCATTCGCTTGAGATAGACGCGCCGCACCGCGCCAAGGCTAATCTCGCCCACCACGCCCTGCACCAACGGCCAAACGATAGCGCCCTGCACGATCACGGTCCGTGACGCCGCAAGGCCGTCACGAATGGCGGCATCGAGGGTGTCGCGACGCACAGCGGCGATATAGCCTTCGTTGCCCGCCTGTCGGGCGAGGCCATCAACCTCGATGTTCACTGACTGGCGGCTTCCCAACGCCAGCGGCTCTTCGGTTAGGCAAGACTTGCCCGACATCATCGCGCCTTCGAGAACGACAATGCGGCACCTGCCGCGCTCTCGCTCGCTAGCCAGCCCTCGAAGATCGAGCGAATGTCGGCGGACGAACATCGAATAACCCGGCTCATGCCGCCGCCCGATCCTCCTTGTCGGCCCCGCGCATGACGATCCTGAGCGCATCGTCCGGCAGTGGCCGCTGCAACGCCTTCGCCTCATCCCACGGCGCGCGCATCCACACGTCCCGCTCTTCGTCGGTCGTCAGGATCACCGGCATGGCCTTCGGATGGATCGGCTCGACCACCGCGTTCGGCGATGTCGTCAGAAAACCGTAGACCTGATGCGGCCCCGGCACCGGCTTCGACTTCGTGCCGCGATCACCGTTGAACGTCGTCCAGATGCCAGCGAAGGCGAACAGCGGGCGGTCATCGTTGAGCGCGAACCACACCACGTCCTTTTTCTTCGTCTCCGGGTTCGGCTCCGGCGCGTACTCGGCGAAGCTGTTGGCCGGGACCAGGCAGCGGTTCTCCGGCTTGAGCCAGCCGCGCCAGTGCGGTGATGACGTGTTGCGGATGTTGGTGACCGGCGGCCCGCCTGTGCGCGGTGGCGGCGGCATGCCCCAGCGCATCATGCTCAACTCGCGCCCGGTGTCGGTGTTGCGCACCACCGGAGCCGGATAATCCGGAAACACGCCCGGCATCGGCGCGAGGTTGCCGACATAGCGGTTGACGACGCGGAACAGCGCGATGATGGCGGCTTGGTTCGTGGTGATCGAGTAGAGATTGCACAAGGCCCTCCACCTATGCCCCTTCAAGCGTAATCAACATGTCCAAGTCGCTCGTGCATTGTTTCCGGAGAGCGATCAGCGGCTGATATTCCGGCGAGGTGTACCAAGCGTTGAGAGCGTCCATGTCCGGAAATTCAATTACGACTACACGCTCTGGCTTCCAGTGACCGCCTTCGGGAAATTTGTGGCTGCCACCCTTGGTCAGGTATCGGCCCCCGTGCTTCGCAATCATCGGACCAACCTTAGTTCGATACTCCTCAAACTTCTCAGCGTTCGTAATGATGTGTTCAACAACCAAGTAAGCTTTTGCCATTTTTCACCCTCCCTCTCAAATATCATCGCTCGCCCGGCCACCACGTCGACGGCGGATCGCTCGCCGTGATCTTGGTGGCGCGCAGCGCGACCAGATGGCTGCGCTTGTAGGGATAGCCGCGGACCTGCGAGCAGTCCTTGCAGCGCATGTAGCGTTCGAGTTCATGGACCGGCGTTGCCTTCGGTCGCCGCACGATGTCGAGGGCAACGGTCTGGTGCGTGTCGCAGCCGAGACAGCGGACCTCAAGATAGGCGTAACCGGCATTGAGCGCCTCGCCCAGCGTCGGTGACGGCTGCGCCGGTCCCTTGAAGGCGAGCATGCGCTTGTTCCACGCCTCGACGGCGAGCCGGTCGGCTTGCTTGCGTGCCTCCGTCGCCCGCTCTGCCGCCGCCCGAACCGACGCGCCGTAAATGGTCTCGCGTGACTTGGTGCCCATGCGAGACAGGATGCGCCGGGCCGCGCGGGCAGGCAAGCCGCTACAGATTGCGGTGGATGGCGTACCGGGCACAACGGAGGTGACGCGGGACGCTTGGAAGACCACTGCCAAGGGGGCCACCGCGACGGCGTGATACACGGAGGTGCGGGTCAGTGACTGCAATGGTCGCCATCGCTTCACAAGGTATATAAGGGTTACCGCCCATAGACGTTCTCGAGCAAGCAGCGTGGCCGGGACGTCGATGCCGATCGCTTTGAGCGGCCCTCGCCAAATTTGATGTTGAGTTCAGTTCAGTTGGCTGACATAGGCTGCGACCGCCTTGATTTGCGCCGCGGTCAGATCATGGGCGATCGGCTGCATGATCGCCGAGGTGTCGGGATTGGCCTTGTCCTGTCCCGTCTCCTTCTCCCAGTTGGTCAGCTTTCTGAAGATGTAGTCATGCAGCTGACCGGCGAGCCGTGGAAATGCGTCGGCACCTTTGCCGTCCGGGCCGTGACATGACGCGCAGGGAGGAATGTTGGCGCTGGGAAGGCCTTCCTCGTAGATCTTCTTTCCCTCGCGGCACGATCGCTTTCGGCGCGCCGCCGAGCGGCTTCGGATTGAGGTCCTTGAAATACTCGGACAACGCCTTGACCATCGCCGGATCCAGAACGTGCGCGACGTTGAACATCACGGGATTCGTTCGCCTGCGTTCGATGAACGCCTGCAATTGATTGGCGATATATTCCGGCTGTTGGCCCGCCAATCTCGGCATCGGAAATGATCCGCGAAATCCCTGTCCCTCTATCCCGTGGCAGGTCTTGCAATAGTCCGTCTTGGCCTTGAGCTCTTGCGTCGACACTGGCCGGACTTGTCCTCCGCGTGCAGCACACGGGAATGGACGTGAACGATAACAACGGCTGCTGTTCGCGTTGCCGATTGCAAGTTCATGAGCGCCCCCGCGTTTGACGCGCGCAAGCTACGCATAGCACGTTGCGTTGGTCTAGTCGATTCTTGCAGCGCTCGCTGATCCATTGAGCGGAAGCGCGCGGCGCGTATGCCGATTGCTGCAACGCAGGGCAAGTTCAAGAGCGCGAGTAGTGGTCCAATGCCTTTTCGCGCAGTCGATGCAAACGCTTCTCAGTCGCGTGTGCAACTAACGTTGCGAAAATGTCTCGTGATACTTGAAATCGCGATCGTCGCGACGAATGCCGCTTGGCGAAGCGTTCGAACTCCTGGCCTACTGTCGATCGAAAGCGGTTCGCAGTCTGTTCCCAAGGCGCGCGGCGCGAGGGACGGCGCGATGTGGGGATGTACCGTTACAGTGTCATCGCAGAGACTGGCAGATGGCTTTTCGCCGCACTCGTGCTTAGCGGTTATGCTGGCGGCCGCTGCATTGACGATCGGCTGCGACTTCGAGCCGGCGCAAGCGCCTTGCCGAGCTTCGCGCGCCAGACAGGGCAACCTTGCGGCACCTGCCACACCGACTTTCCTGCGCTCACGCCGTACGGACGACGATTCAAGCTGCTCGGCTATACGACCGGCGGCGGCCAATTTCGCACGACGCCATTCTCGTCCAACGCCGGACGATCGCCGCACGCGCCGAGCTACGACAAGCTGCGCGGCTATGTAACGGCGATCGAACCACCGCCGGCAGCGACACCAGCAGAGGAATGGGTTCCGCCGATCTCGTTGATGGCGATCGTCGGTTACACGCATACGCAGGCACCGCTGCCGCCGCCGACAGATCCGTACCAGGCCGAACGACAACGTCGTGCTGTCGCCGTTCAGCGGGTTCTGGGGCGGCGCGATAACCGATCATGTCGGCGCGTTCGCGCAGGTCACCTACAATGCGCCGGATCCCTTGTCCGCGCGGGCACGCCGGCGACCAGTTCGGGCATACCTGGACCTGGGACAATACCGACGTCCGTTTTGCCAGCACCGCGAACATCGGGCCTCTCGACCTCGTCTACGGCATCACCGCCAACAACAATCCGACCGTTCAGGATCTGTGGAACACCACGCCGGCCTGGTCGTTCCCCTATGCCGTATCCTCGCTTGCGGGCCGCCAGCGCCGTCAGCACGGTCGATCGAGGGCGCGTTTGCCGCGCATGTCGGCGGCGTCGGCACCTACGCCTTCATCAACGATCTGCTCTATCTGGAGTTCAGCGGCTACAAGACGCTCGGCTTCAGCGCGCAGAATGCGCTCGGCATCAATCCGTTCGATGCGCCCGGCCTGCTCGGCGGCGTGGCGCCATATTGGCGCGTCGCGCTCGAGCCGCACTGGGGCCGGCATTCGCTGATGATCGGCACGTTCGGCATGTATTCGACGTGCATCCGTGGCTCGACACGAGCTTCGTGACCTGGAACGACCGGTACGTTTCCATTGTCGGACAAGTTCACGGACATCGGCTTCGACACGCAGTATCAGTATCAGGGCGACAATTTCTGGCTGACCTTGCGCGGCAGCTACATTCGCGAATTTCAGCGGCTGGATTCAGACGCTTTGCAAACGGTGGCGTCGTCCAATCCGACCAATCTGCTCAACACCATGAAGCTGCAGGCGTCGTTCGCCTATGGGCCAGACAACCGGGTGGTTCTGACCGGGCAATATTTCAACGTCTGGGGCACGTCCGACGCCGGCCTGTATCGGGACTGATCCCGTCACCGGCCTGCCGCTGACGCCCAACAGCAACGGCTGGATGGCCGAGATCGCCTACATCCCGTTCGGCGCAAGCAAGTCGTTTGGCTGGCCCTGGTTCAACGCCCGCATCGGCCTGCAATACATCTACTACAACAAGTTCAACGGCACCACGGTCGGCGCCCAGGACAATAACACGCTGTTCCTCCACGCCTGGCTCGCCATGTAGGCGGCCTGCCCGCAGACGGAGAATGTACATGAGAAAACTGCTCCTGGCAAACGTCGCAGCGCTGGCGATGACCGCGGCGGGCTCCGCGCTCGCAGCCGACATGCCGCTCAAGGCGCAGACGCCGTTCGCGGCGCGCTTCACCTGGACCGGTTGCTATCTCGGCGGACAGGTCGGCGGCGGCTTTGCGCAGCAAGGATATAACCGACCCGGTGCAGCTCGTGCAGGACTCGTTTCTCGGAGCCGGCAACACGGTCGGAATCACGACCGTGAACACCATCGCCAACCGGTGCCGTGATCGGCGCGCAGATCGGCTGTGACTACCAATTCGCTCCGTCGTTGGTGATCGGCATCGAAGGCGCCGCGTCGGGCTCGACCATGAAGGGCACGAACAACGGTCGGACTTCCACTCGGCAATCCCGATATCGGCTGTGGTGCAGGCGAAGACAGACTTCCTCACCAGCGTGACGGCACGGATCGGTTACGCCTTCGACAACGTAATGCTTTACGCCAAGGGTGGGCGGCGCCCTGGCCGGCGACCGCTACGAGGTCAGCGGCTCGTTCGCCGGCACACCGTTCGACTTCGTAGGGCTGGAAAACCGCTATGGCTGGACGGTCGGCGGCGGCGTGGACTGGGCGTTCTCGCCGCATTGGTCAGCCAACATTGAATACGATTACTACGGGTTCGGGCACCGCGTCATTGCAATGTCCGATGCGATCGAACGCATTTCTCGGGCAATGTGGACGTCAGGCAGAACATCCAGGTCGTGAAGGTCGGCCTGAACTTCCACGTGTGGGGGAATGGCTGGTAATGCCAAAACCTTTCGCAATCAGGCGAACGCGACGATGCCGGCTGACCGGCCTGCGCGTGGCGTTGCAGGCGATGGCGCTAACGGCGACGTGTTCGATTGCGGCTCATGCAGGGGAACCCGGCGCGGCTGCAGGCGGCAGCTTCGAAGCCAAGATTGAATACTGCAAGACCTGCCACGGACTGTCGGCGCAGGGATATCGCGGGTGGTTTCCGATGCCGCGGCTGGCGGGACAGCAGCCGCAATATATCGAGAACCAGTTGCGCGCCTTCATCGAGCGCCGGCGCACCAATCCGGTTATGGCCAATGTCGCCCATGTGCTCAGTCCCTCGATGGTCTCGGCATCTGGCGACGCATTTCAGGAATCTCGATCCGAGGCCGATCGGCGGCGCGCTCGAGGAAACACGGGCCTAGGCAAACAGATCTACGAGGAAGGGCTCCCGGAATCCAACGTGCCAGCGTGCTCGGCCTGTCACGGTTCCGACGCCAAGGGGCAGAACGAAATTCCGCGGCTGGCCGGCCAGCTCTATGAGTACACGGTGGGCCAGCTCACAGGTTGGGCGAAGGTGCGAGGCCAGGGGTCGGCGATCGACACTTCCGCAATCATGGCGCCGACGGCACATAATTTGACGAGATCACAGGTTGAAGCGGTGGCCGCCTATGTCAGCTATCTGCAATGAGCGGCGCGAAATCAAACATGCCGCGCCCCTCAGCCAAATTGCGCGAGAAGGCGTGGTCATGAAGCGCTTCGGTTTGACAGCCGCGTTACTGGTGGTCATGGCCTTCCTCGGACCCGCGTCGGCGTGGGAGGGTGCCGATGTCCGCAATTGTACTTGGTGCCACGGCACATCAGGACAAGGGTATACGGTCGCGCCGCGACTGGCGGGACAGCGGCCGGCCTATCTTGAAACCCAGATCCGGAACTTCCGCGATCATTCGCGAGACAATCCCTTCTCCAAACAGTACATGTGGGGCGCGGTGGCGGCGCTCGATCCGGGAGCTGTACGCGATCTGGCCGCCTACTTTGCCACCATTCCCGCCAAGCCCGCCAGCGACGGCGATCCGAACCTCTGGTCAAGGGCAAGGCGATCTATATGGACGGCATCCCCGAGGCCAACATCGCGTCGTGCTATGCCTGTCACGGACCGAATGCCGAGGGCATCCGCGATATTCCACGCCTCGGCGGCCTCGCCTATTTCTACGTCAAGGCGCGACTTGAGCAGTGGGGCCAGGGCTATCATTCGGGCGTGGGCACCCCGATGCCCATTGTCGCGCGTGCTCTTGGTCCGAACGAAATCGAGGCACTGGCGTCCTATCTCAGTTTCGTCAGGTAGGCTTCAATACATCCTCTGTTGGCGTGACGCCGGGTTCACAACGCGCATCCGCTGCCTTGAGAAGTCGTGAGACAGGCGATGATGAGCCGTTGGCGCGCTCGCGGCGATCGGATAAAATGGACCTGATTTGCTCACGAAACTCGCGTGCGAAGGCAAGTGCAGACTTCCGAGATGGGATTCGCGCCTCCCGACGGTGGATCGGTCACTTCCGGTCCATCCGGACATATCGCTGCGCTGCACTAATTGATGCGATGCGCCAATAAAGGACATTCGCCGACCTCAACTGATCACTTCGTCGGCGCCCACGGTGAACGACGGCGGGATCGTGAGGCCAAGCGCTTTGGCGGTCCGCATGTTGATGACGAAGTCGAGGCGCGTGGGGCGTTGGAACGGTAACTCGCCTGCTTGCGCGCCGTTGAGAACCCGCTCTACATAGCCCGCTGCCTGTCGGCCAAGTTCTCTGCGGTTGGGGCCATAGCCGATTAGTCGACCATGAAGAACTGAGATTTCAGGCTGGGATGAGCCGCAGTTCGAGGCTGAGCCGAGCGACGATTTCGAACAGCAGAAGGCTCAGCCATTTGGTGAGGCGACGGAAGTTGTAGCCAGCGGCGGCGAGGACGGCATTGGTCGCATCGCCGGCGGGGTGGCAGAGATAATTGCGGCCCATTCGGTGCTCGGATTTGAGATGGCCGATGACCGGCTCGACGGCGGAACGCCTGCGCAGCTCGCGCTTGATCTGAGGCGTCACCCGACGCTTCTGGCCTGATGTGAACACCCGGAACTTGTAATCGGGCGGCGCATTGTGACCGCGATAGCCCTTGTCGGTGAGGATGCGCTCGATGGTGTTACCGATCAGCGCCTCCATGTCCGGGATGACGGTTTTAAGCGTGTGGCCGTCATAGGGGTTGCCGGGCAACGCCCTCACATGGGCAACGAACTGGCCGCCCTTGGCGTGCGCCAGCGTCGTGGCCACCGGGACCTTGAGGTGGATGTCGTCCAAGCTGTTCTGCGCGATGTGCTGGTCATAGATGACCAGGTTGTTGAAGACGGGCATGAAGGGGATGTTGATCGAATTGGTCGCGCCCTCGTATCGACGCGCTGCCGGGGCTGTCGCGGTGATAGATCCGGAAAATACCGGCTTTCTTCGGCTCGCCCGCGATCGCTATGCTGCCCAGCAGCAACAGGCACGACATCGCGGCAGCAAGTAGACCGGGTTTCTGGTCTACCCTGATGATCGGACATTCTCAGTGCCCGTCGGGCATGTCTCAAGGGGGCCAAGAGCGGCCATTGGCTCACGTCTTGCAAGCCAAGTTTGTCCAGCGGGTCGTCAGCGGCCGAATGCCCGCGCTTTGACCTAGATCAAATCAGACTTTGCCAATAGTAGTAATTTAGCTTTTGCATGGCGCTCATAATTTGAACGCGGCATGGCTAAGCGTCTGTGCGAGTCAAACGAATAGGCGGCCTGCTGGGAAACGACGGTTTTCGAAGGGCGGAGAATTTCGATGACGGTCCGCCAGTTGCTCAATGAAAAAGGGCATAATGTTTTTACAATTGGCCCGGACAATACCGTCTTTGAGGCCATACAAAAGATGGCTGACCAGAACGCTGGTTCTTTGGTTGTAATCGAGGACGGAAACCCCATTGGCATCATTACTGAACGACATTACGCACGGAACGTGTTTTTGAAGGGACGTGCATCCCCTACAACTCGTGTCCGTGACATTATGGAGGCGAAGGTTTTATACGCTCACCTTGATCAAACTGTGGAAGAATGCATGGCCGTTATGACTGAGAAGAGAGTTCGCCACCTTCCCGTTATTGATCAGGGCAAATTGATCGGAATTGTATCGATTGGAGATCTGGTAAAAAGCATAATCAGTAAACAAGAATTCGTCATTGACCAGTTGATACAATTTATTCACCGCTAATGCCGATCGACTATCACGCCGATCGCGCTTTCCGATTTTC
>CAWHQY010000022.1:0-97511 GCA_963831505.1 uncultured Alphaproteobacteria bacterium
TGGTGCGGCAGCGACCCAACCTGTTGCGTATCGGCCGACGCTCGTTCAAGAGATTTGCTTGGGTTCATTCATACGTAGAGGCGAAGTCCGGTCAGCTTGCTCGCGCTGATTTCAAGCGACGGCAAGCTGGAAGTGGCGGTCGTTCAAGGCAACGCCGCACGTCGAGTGCATGCGCGAGTGGGCACGCCGCTCGGTGTGGGCTTTGGCAGGTAGCGTACATACATTTCCAGCATGGAGCCTTCGCGCAAGCAACTGGAACAGTGGGACCGCGAGCACGTCTGGCACCCGTTCACGCCGATGCAAGTGTACGCCGAGGAAACGCCGCTCATCATCGAGCGAGCGGAGGGATGTTTCCTGATCGACCTGGATGGAAGGAAGTACCTCGACGGCGTTTCGTCGCTGTGGTGCAACCTGCACGGTCATCGCGTGCCCGAACTCGACGCGGCGGTGCGCGAGCAACTTGAACGCAGTCGCGCACACCACGTTGCTGGGGCTTGCCAACGTGCCGTCCATCCGCTTGGCGCGGCGGCTGGTCGAACTCGCACCGCCGGGCTTGACGCGCGTCTTCTATTCCGACGACGGAGCAACCGCGGTCGAAGTGGCGCTCAAGATGGCATTTCAGTACTGGCGGCAGTGCCGCGAGCCGCGACCGAAAAAGACGCAATTCCTGGCGCTGGGCGGCGCCTATCACGGCGACACGCTGGGCGATGTCAGCGTCGGCGACCTGGCTCGCTTTCACGATCTGTTCGCGCCGCTGCTCTTTCCGACGGTTCGCGCGCCCAGTCCCTATTGCTACCGCTGTCCGCTCGGCCTGGAGCGCACGAGTTGTCACATCGACTGCGTGGACGTGCTGGTTGAACTGGTGCGCAAGCATGCCGACACGCTGGCGGCCGTGGTGATCGAACCGCTCGTGCAGGCGGCGGCCGGGATGATAACCGCGCCGGAAGGATACTTGCGCCGCGTGCGCGAGGTGACGCGAGAGTGCAATGTACTGCTCATCGCCGACGAGGTGGCCGTCGGCTTCGGCCGGACCGGGACGTTGTTCGCCTGCACCCAGGAAGAGGTCGTCCCGATTTTCTCTGCTTGGCCAAGGGGCTGACCGGCGGCTATCTGCCCCTGGCGGCGACGTTGACGACCGACGAAGTGTACGCCGCGTTTCTCGGCCAGCCCGAGGAAGGCCGCACCTTCTATCACGGCCACACCTACACCGGCAACCCGCTTGGCACGGCGGTCGCCCTGGCCAATCTGGATCTGCTTGACAAAGAGGAATTCTGGCAGAGACCTGCCGGCGAAGATCGAGTGTCTGCGGAAACATCTTCACCGAATCGCGAAGCTTGCCTGCGTTGGTGATGTTCGACAGCGCGGGCTGATGGCCGGCATCGAACTCGTCGAAGACCGGGCGACAAAGCGTCCGTTCCCACCGGCGCTGCGCATGGGCGCGCATTTGCCGGCGTGCGCGGGAACACGGCGTGCTGCTGCGACCGTTGGGTGACGTGTTGGTCGTCATGCCGCCGCTATCCATCGACGTTTCTTTATTGGACCACTTGTGCAACGTGCTTTATGATTCCATCCAGGAGGGCGTTCGTGGTCCCTAGCCCGCTCCCAGCAGGCCTCTTTATCACCGGCACGGATACGGGCGTCGGCAAAACGGTGGTCACCTCGGCGCTGGTCCGCTGGTTTCGGCAACGGCGACAGCCGGTGCCAGTGTGCAAGCCGGTGGCGACCGGCGCGCGCCGAATCGGCAATCGCTGGCTTAACGACGATACGCTGGAGTTGGCAGAAGGCGGCGGGCATCGGCGAGGAGTGGGAGCAGATCACGCCGTGGACCTGGCCGGAGCCCGCGGCGCCTCCGGTGGCGGCACGACATGCCGGCGGACTGTGACGTTCGAGCAAATCGTCGCGGCGGTCCGTGAACGCAGCCGTCCCGACGTGCCGATGCTCGTCGAGGGCGTCGGCGGCTTGCTTTGCCCGCTTGACCGAAACACACACCGTGGCGGACCTGGCCGCGGCATTGCGGCTGCCGCTGCTCGTCGTGACACGGCGGTCGCTGGGTACGCTGAATCATACGCTGTTGACGCTGGAGGCTGCGGCGCGACGGCGTCTCGATCGTGGCCGGAGTCGTGGTGAATGAGACGGTCCGGCCGCGACGGATTGGCAGACGAAACGAATGTGGAGGAACTGCGGCGGCGACATCGCCGTGCCGATCCTTGCCGTCGTGCCGTATCAGGAACGGCCGCCCATCGACGCACTGCCGGCACTTGCCGCCGTGGATTGGCGGCGACTCTGTTTCTCCGATGGCTGTGGGTCACGATGCCAATCTTGACCCGCGCCAGCGATCCTCCGAGCGAGGAGTGACTATTCCGAATGGATACCGTGAACTTCCAGTGCGGACATTGCGGCAACCTGATGGCAGTCGGGCCGATCATCTGGGGCAACAGGTCCGCTGTCCGCATTGTCAACAGGTAGTGATCGCTCCGCCGCCGACGGCGAAGCTCCCGGCCGTCTCGAGTTGAAACCTCGCCATCGGGGCTCGAACCGGTTTCCGCGCCGTCGCTCGGCGCGCCGCCGCGTCCTCCGGCCGGGACCCGCATTCCGACATGACCTTCTACATTCCCCCGGCCACCGACCAGGACAGCATCTTCAGCGAGCCGGCCCAAGCCGGTGACGACCTGTTCGCCGAAGAGACGCCGCGCGTGGAGATGCCGGCGGAACCGGCCATGCCGCGGTTGGAGATCAACGAGTCCACGCCCCCAGACGCACCGGCGCCCTTCGACGTTGCGCACCGAGGCGATGCCGGCGACGGCCAAGGTTCGACACGTTTCCCGCGCCGCCTTCCGCCGACGTGGCCCGCACCAACGGCGCCAGCGACGCCGCGCTCGGATCAGGACCGCAATCTGGCCCGCGCCGCCGTCCGCCACGTCTGTTTCCGGAATGCCGTCCGGCCTGCTCTCCGCCGCCGCGCAAGAGCCCATGCTGCGGATGCCGGGGCATCGGACGTGGTTGATGCCGTTGCTGGTTGTGCCGCTGATCTCCTATTCCATCCTGATCACCATTGCCGTGGGCTTTCTGTGGTTCCGGCTGCAACGACAGGTGCATCCGCTGGAAGCCTTGCCGGATCAGGGCGACAACCAGGGAGCGCAGCACGGCCGACGAACGGGCGCTTGGAAAAAATGCCGACGCCGGACCAGGATTTGCCGTCTCGGTTGCGCGTTTCCCTCGGCAATTCGATTCGAATTGGCGATATCGAGGTGACGCCGACGAAGGTCGAGCGGCGCAGAATTCACTTCAAGCAAGAAGGCGGCGATCGCCGACCCGACCGAGCAAGAGACGTTGGCTTTGGACCTGCGCTTGCGGAATGTTTCCGACGACGTTTACTTCAAGCCGCTCGATTCGTATTTCGACCGTCGCTGGAAACTCAGTAAGCCTGCCGGCATCATGCCGTACACATTCTTGACGCTTGGCGACAAGCGCTTCTTCGGCGGCCCACTCGATTGGCAACCGCACACCACGGGCAAGGGTGATCGTTTTCGCGAGCCGCGCATGCTGGTCGTCGGGCAAGACCATGACAAGGAACTCGGACCGGGCGAGGAGATGACCACGTTTATTTGCACCGACCCGCAGGACAAGGCGACGACGACCCTCGACAAGATGAAGGAGAAAGGTCCGTTTCTGTGGCGTGTTCAGGTGCGCCGCGGCCTCGTGCAGGTGGGCGACCGCGAGTTGTCGGCGACTGCCGTCGTCGGTGTGGAATTCAACCGGGCCGACGTTCATTGAGCGGTCTTCGTCCCGACGTACAACGTCGCAATGCCGAACGTGAACGGATGCCAGTGGATGGCGGTCAATCCGTGGCCGCGCAAGCGTTCGGCGAGCGCTTCGCCGTCGGGAAACTCCATGACGCTGGCCGGCAGGTAATGGTAGGCGCTGTCCTTGCTGCGCGACAGAAGTTGGCCGATGAAGGGCAGCAAGCGGCGAAAGTAGAACCGGTACAGTCCTTCCAAAGAGCCAGTGCGTCGGCCGCGAGAACTCGAGAATCGCCACCCGGCCGCCCGGTTTCGTCACGCGCACCATTTCCGCCAGCCCGCGATCCGTATCGGTGACGTTGCGTAATCCAAACGCCACACATGTGATCTGAAACGCATCGGTCGGGAAACGGCAGACGCTGGGCGTCGGCCTCGACGAAACGGATGCGCGTCGACGCTTTGCGCTTCTCGGTCTTCTTGACGGCCGGCAGCAGCATTTCATGGCAGAAATCCGCCCCGACAATTTCCACACGGCCCTCGGCGGCACGGTCATAGGCCAGGGCGAGGTCGCCGGTTCCCGTGCACAGATCGAGAATCGGCGCGGTCCCAGTCGGCGGCACGAGCCGGGTTGTCCGCCAGCGCCAGTACTTGTCAACGTTCAAGCTCAGCAGATGATTGAGCAGGTCATAACGCGGCGCGATGTGGCCGAACATGCTGCGGATGCGCGTTTCTCGTTTGTCGAGCAGCGTCGTGGACATGGCAAAGAATCAACCGCACGGATGCCGAAACGTTAACGCAGGGATAAGAATAGAGAAACAGTTAGCAGTTGCCGACTCGCGGAATCGGCCGAAGCTAACCACTGAGACACAGAGGCACAGAGGGAGCACAGAGAACGGGAACAATTTCGACTGGTTTTCTCTGTGCTCCCTCTGTGTCTCTGTGGTTGTCCGTCTCGACCACCGCTCAGGAGACGCCAATGATGCTCACGCGCGGAAGGGTGCAAGCAACGCCGGCAACGATTCTTGCAGGCCCTCGGTCCGATGCCGGACAGCGATTATCTGCTCCTGGCCGACCCGATCCACCTCATGTACCTGGCCAACTTCTTCGTCGATCCGTTCAGCCTGGGCGGCGGGTTTCGCGGCTATCTGCTGCTGCGCCGCGACGGTTACACCAAGCTGATTCACGAAAACCGCCTGCCGGACAGCGTGAACGAGGCCCATGTCGACGAACGCCGCGTCGTGCCGTGGTACGACGCCCAATCGCCCGCGCACGGACCGCGCCAGCTCGCGCCGCTGCGAGGCCGTCAACCCGACCGGGCCGGGCCTGCGGATTCACGACCGCGTCGGCGACCCCTACGCCCCGACCGTCATCCGCACGCTGGCCGATCTGCGCCGCCAAAAGGATCCCGATGAAATCGCGCTGCTGCGCCGCTGCATGCGCGCCACCGACGCCGGCCATGCCTGGGCGCGGGCCAACATCAAGCCGGGCATGACGGAACTGGACGTGTATCGCGGCGTCAACAGCGCTTGCATCGCACGCCGCCGGGCATGCGGTGATCGTCTACGGCGATTTCGCCGTCTCGCCCGGACCCGAACGCACGAGGCGGCCCGCCGACCGACCGCGTCCTCGAGCCCGGCGACATGTTCATCCTCGATTTCTCCGTGGTCATCGGCGGCTACCGCAGCGATTTCACCAACACGCTCGTCGTCGGCAAGCAACCGACCGCCGATCAACAACGGCTGTGCGATTTGTGCAAGGCGGCGATGGCGGCAGGCGAAAAGGAACTCCGCGCGGGCGCGGCGTGTCTAGACGTGTACAACGCCGTGCACGGCGTGTTCGACCAAGCGGGCGTCGCCGAACATTTCCCTCATCACGCCGGCCACGGCCTCGGCCTGACGCATCCCGAAGCCCCGTATCTCGTCCGCCACGCGAATGAAACGCTCGCTGGCCGGCGACGTCGTCACGCTCGAACCGGGCCTTTACATCGACGGCATCGGCGGCATCCGCATCGAGCACAACTACCTCATCACCGACGAGGGTTACGAACGGCTGAGCAATCACGTCATCGCGCTGGCGTAGATCGTTTAGCCGCGACGCGGAGTCTTCGGAGCAGAGCGCGAGCCCGCGTGACCGTCGCACCGCGCTCCGCTCCGAAGACTCCGCGTCGCGGCTAAACTTGCAACGATCAATGGCGAAAGTGGCGGACGCCGGTGAACACCATTGCCAGGCCGTGTTCGTCGCACGCCTTGATGAGTCCTCATCGCGCATCGAGCCGCCCGGCTGAATGATCGCCGTCACGCCCGCCTTGGCCGCTTCGTCCACATTATCGCGGAACGGAAAGAACGCATCCGACGCCATCACGGCTCCCTTGCTCGCGCTCGCCGGCCTTGCGCACCGCCATGATGGACCGAGTCGACCCGGCTCATCTGTCCGGCGCCGACGCCGACCAGCTTGCCGCCCCTGCGCCAGCACGATCGCGTTGCTCTTGACATGCTTGCACACGAGCCAGGCGAAACGCAGATCGGCCATCTCCGCCGGCCGTCGGCTGCCGTTTGGTGACGACCTTGCGCATCCGCAAAATCGTCGCCGCCGGCGTCGCGGCCCTGCACCAGCAGGCCGCCGTCGAGCCGGCGAAAATCGAGCATCTCTGCTCGACCGGTGTTCCCAGTTAGCGGCCCGGTTCGCAGGAGGCGCACGCTTTTCTTCCACGTCGGCCGCGTCGTCAAAAGCTGGAACGCTGCGGTCGCTGTAACTCGGGCGCGATGACGCACTCGATGAAGCGCTTCGGCTCGGTGATTTGGTGAGCGGTCGCTTCATCCACCTCACGGTTGAAGCCAGCACGCCACCGTAGGCGCTGAGCGGGTCGCCCTCGTAGGCCTTGCGGAAGGCGTCTTCCAGCGTCGTGCCCATCGCCGCGCCGCACGGGTTATTGTGTTTGATTACCACCGAAGCCGGCTCGGTGAATTCGCGGACCAGGCTAAACGCGCTATCGAGGTCGAGCAGGTTGTTGAAGGACAGTTCCTTGCCGTGCAACACCTCCGCGTTGGCGACACAGATCTTGTCGAGGCGGTCGAGCTTGCGTTCCTTGCGGGCGATCTGCTCGTGCGTTCTTCTCCTCGTGCTCGCGCTTGAGCACCCAGCGGTTGAAGGGGCCGTCGCGTTCGAGCCACTCCTGGCGGGCGTCGTCCCAGACGAGGGGGAACTTGCGGTCGCGAGCTGCAGGACGAGTTGTTCCAGGGTGATCGGCCGCAGCACGCGGGCGTTCTTCTCGCCGCGGACGAGGACGCCGTGCTGCTCTAGGTCGTCGGCGATCTTGTCGTACTGGCGGCTGGGGCAAGGCGAGCTTCTGGGTCGCGTCCTCGAACTTGAAGCCGTTGTGCTCAATCAGGAACGACGCTAAGGAGCCAATCGGGATGCCATGAAAAGTGTGCTGGTTCTCGCCCGTGGGCCGCAGCCGGCGACGGCGGAGGAGCAGCCAGAAGCGTTTCAAGTTGAGCGTGACAAAGAGCAGCGTGAAGACCAGCGGGATCCGATACGAACGCCAGCGGGCCAAGGCCAGCAGGAGGCGCAGGGTCGGGTGCGGGGCGAAAATGGCGAAGCAAGAGTAGCAAGCCAGTGGCAACGCGCAGAAGCGTCTTGAGGATCTTGCCGATGGGCTCGTGCTCTATCCACCGTAACATTTTACTCCAGAGGACCTGCCGGAGCGTCAAGGGTTTCGGCTCGGCAGACGGGACGAATTGATAGAGCGGGTTGCGGGGCCGGGTGATGCGGAAGGTGGAGGGCATGGGTCAGAGGGGGAAGGAGGCAGGGAGCTACTTCAGCCATAAGACCAGGGCCTCGCCGTCCGGGGTGCGGAGCCGGATGGAGGTGGGGTAGTACGTCATGGGTGTTTGTGTGGGAGGAGGTAGAAGCGATCAGAAGGCGAACGGGGCGGCCGAGAAGAAGGCCCAGATGAGGCTCAGGCAGACCAGGAGGGCGAGTGGCCTCCAGGAGCCGGGGGCGAGATGCGGGAGGACGCATACAGGAGGGGGAAGGAAGTAGAGGTTGATGTTAACTAGTATAGTACTCTTGCCTTGACTTGCCGCGCAAGGGGAAACGATCATGGATCGGAACGCGACGGCGGGGCGCAAAAAAGACGCCGGGAGCGTCTGCGCCCCCCGGCGCGTTGAGTGGTCGTTCGACGTGTGTAGGGACATGCGTGTGGGCTGCGGGAAGCGGCCCGGGGTGTCCCCCGTCGGGGACGCTCATTAATAGTGCAAGGGGCGTGCCGAAGGCACATCGGGCGATTGGACGGGCGGACCAAGACGGACGCAATTGCTTGCAGAACAAAGCGTTACGGATTCGTCACCCTTGGCGGCTCCGTGTGGGATGCTGCCGAGACGGTGTAAGAATGACACGGCGGTGAGCAAATCGGCAACGTCCGGGAAAGGTGCGTGCCCAGCGGTATTCGGGAGGAACGGTGCTGCCAAGGATCGTTCGCCTCCACCCGGACCTCCGTCTTGATCGTGTAGTGGGGCCAGGCGTAGGGGTTGATCGTGGGAGGCGGCCCCGCGCGGTTCGGCGTTGCCGCAGCGGACCAAAGGGCAATGGCAGCGAGGGCACCGACGAGGAGGCAGCAGAGGGCGATGGAACCGGGGAGAGTCTTCATGGGAGGAAGGGAAGGGCTATTCAGCAAAGAATGCAAGTCGAGAGAACGTCATGGCGGCCATCGCCAGCGCGGCACCAGCGACGTAGCCGCATAACCAAGCGGAGGCATGGAGGTGGATCATGAATGCATCCGTTGCGAGGCCGATGGAAACGCCGCCGAGGATTGCCGCAGACTGACCAATAAGTTGCTTCATCGTGAAAGAGAGGAAGCAACCAGCAAGTGATCGTCATCCGCACGTCGTAGACCGTGACCGGCGTGTCCGTGATGAAGCGTGCGGTGAGCTGGGAGCATTCGATGACCGTCTTGGCCATCGCCGCGATCGTCTCATCCGTAAGCCGGATTCCGTCGGCGCTTGAGGGCCGAAGCAAGGCCCTGGGCGTCCTTGCGTTGGACGAGGGTGAGGTTGCGCTCGACGGCTTTGGTGAAGGCGTCCTGGGTCTCGACAACGAACCGCTCGATCTCGGCCTCCATGCGTCCCGGCGGCAGCTCGGTACATTGCGGGAACTCTTTGATAATGTCGAGGTCCAGGTGGATCGCGTGGGCGACGCAGGCGTCGATGGTCATGGGCGGAGAGGGAGAAGGCGGACGTGGTCGAGCCAGGACGAGAGGTCGCAGCCGACCTGAAAGCGGTGCTGGCCGGACCAGAAGTGGAGAAGCCTTGCTCTTCCAGAGGCAGTCCGTGCGGACCTGGGCGAGGAAGTCGTAGAGCGGGGCGGGGATGTGCCAGTTGATGTCATCGGGGCAGGAGGCGGCGATCTCGACGGCCTGGCGGTCGTTCACGCCGATGAGGGCCATCTGCACGAAGCCGGACTCATGCTTGTGCCCGGTCGGGATCAGCAGAAGCGTGTCGTAGACGCTGGCGGCGTTCCAGGGCCGGTGCGGCAGGGCCAGCAGTTCGGCTCGCGTCATCCGCTCGATGTTCCGCTCGGCCGTTGCTGGAGAAAGAGAGGTCATCGGTTAGCATTGCGGTTCGTACAGCCGCCGCGTCTCGTCCTCGTAGGCCCATTCGGCAGGGGTCGGGTCAGTCGAGATAATGCCACCGTCGGACAATCCCCGACAGGGGCGGCAGGAACCTTTTGCTCGCGTCTCTTCCGTGAAGAGGCGGCAGCCGCAGCCGGTGCAGCGAAGGGCGTCGGCATCAGTGGTCGCGCGGGGACAGGAAGCGGCGAAGAAGGCGCTGGAGTCGTGGTGAGATGCCAGCTCGGCTTGTCGAAGCACGTCCCGGCACACGCAATCGGCGTTGCTGTGGAGCTTCCAGGACACGACCTCTGTCGCAGCAGAGGCAGGCGCTAGACCGAGCGGGACTGTCCCGTCTCGGGAGGGAGCAGCCGGAGGAGGGTGGAGGAGAGGAACATGGTGTCCGAAAGGAAGGGATGGGAGCGGCAAGGCTTGGCTAACTGGTTTGACAGTGGGCCTTCCCGCGACGTTTGATTCTATAACAATCGGAACGTCAGTACGTTCACGGCGCACCCGCAAGGCCCCGAAGGAGGAGCCGAGCGGCTGGGCTCAGGCGGCGGTAGCTTTGGCGATGGCGTCTTTCATGAGCTTGTAAAGCATGTTGTGCTTCCCTTCAGCGACTCCATCCGGCATGAGATCGTTCGGCATAGCTCCGTAGAATTTAATCGCCTCCTGGAGAGCATTCAGAAGCTCCGGCGCGGCGGCGATCAGCTGAGCATTCGCCTGCTTCCTATCAAAATCAAAATGAGCATTGTCTGGCGACAGATCGCAAATCCATCCTGCTTGGCTGGAATGGTCGCGAGTCTCCGACGTGATAGTGAAACCAAACTCACCATCTCTGTTGTCAGCAGTTCAGCTTTCCATGGACCAGGTACGTGTCCCGTTGTCGGAGTGGTGGAGGTCATCGGAGTGAGTGGGGAAGTGATGTAACCATGTTAGCAGCCCGTGAAATGTAATGCAAGTCTTTTCTGCAACATTGTTCGCGGCAAGCAACAGCATTATATTTGCTGACGGTTATAAAGGATGATAGCATTCGGCCATGCCTACCATACGAATGACTGTCAAAGACCCGGAAGCGAATTATAGCTTCCCGACATGCAGGACGTTCTTGCCCGCGTGGGTTCCCACATGCGCGAGTTGCGGGAGAAGCATCGCATGTCGCAATTGGAACTCGCCCACAACCTCGGGAAGAAGAGCGCCGCCTATGTTGCCATGATCGAGAGCGGCGAGCGGAACATGCGGGCGACCGATCTGATCCGCCTGGCCCGCCATCTGAAAGTCGAGCTTTCCCTATTTCTTCCCATGAGTGCCGACTTCATTCCCGTCCTGCCCTCCGGCCCCGACGCCCATCCCGAAGTCGCCCCTCCAACCGACACCCGCAAGCCCGTCTTGCTCCTGCGTACCCCTCGTCGTGGAAGCCGTGAAGGAGGACTTGGCCAGAGCAAAGCGCCTCGTGGAGCTGATGCGGGCTGTCGATTCCCTCCCTCATCCATGACGCCCCATCCTCTTCCCTCGGCTTTTCTGGACTGGCCTGGTTCTGCTGGCATTCTCCGCGATGATCCTTCTCAGCTGGGGTGCCGTCATCTTGGTCAGAATTGCGTTCAACATGATCCGGCAGAAGGCATGGTCGGACTTCTCTTGCTGGTGCTTCTTCTATCGGCTTTGGTTGGGATTCTGCTGATTTATATTTCGATTCCTCTTCCATGAAGCCCCTCACCGCCACCACCGGCCTCCTCTCGCAGAGCGAGCTGCAGAGACATTCTCGAAGGCATTCGATGACTTCTTGCATGGGCGCCGAAAGACACAGGTAACCTCGTGACCGCCATCCCTCATTTGCTCAATCATGCCGCTAGTCCTCCGCCGCGAGGTGGAGGAGGCGAGGACTATCATCAACACGCTTCGCGGGCATTTCTACGAAGCCTGGAACATGGTGGCAGACGTTGCTTGCGATTGCTCAGGCTGTCTAAGGTTTGTTCGCAAAATGAAGCGAACCGCAAATTCCTCTCCGACTTCTCTCCCGCCTTCCCTCATGACGAAAAGTGACATTGCCGTCGGCGTTGCGTGGGGGTTGGTTATCCATCACCTCGCATATTCCATGTCACAATTTATTACTGCAATTATATTTCATCACCCATGACCTCCCCCCAGCAAGACACCACCGGCCAGGAGGAGCGGCCAATTGAAATCACGCTCGAACTTGTCGAAGCGAATGCCCTAGGTTACTGGAAGAAGTTTTATGATGCCGAAACGATGGACGAGACGTTTATGCGCGACCATGCGGCGGACACGCTGAAGGCAATAGCTCATCTTCGCCAGATTCAGCGAGAGAATCAGATTCTTCGGGAATACGTCGAAGATGGAAAATGCGAATGCGATACGATTATTATTTGCCGAAGATGCAAACTTATGTCTCGACTTCCTCTCCGCTAATGCCCTCTCCCCACCCACCGGCCCCGAAGGATGTCATCGAGATTGTGAAGGAGTTGCAGTGGCAATGTGCTCGCGGTGATGTAAAGTGGTTATTATTCCACGACGACAGAATGAAGATTCTGGACAACTTCCCCGCCATAGCGGAAGCCCTGCTGAGAGCAATGGATGCGCTGGAGTTTTACGAAAGGGGAGACAATTATGTGATTGATGGCGAAGACATGTCAGAGCGGTTGATAGACAATGGCGAAAAGGCCAAAGAAGCCCTCTCCTACATTCACTCCCTGCCCGTCCATGAATGATCTGCAACCACGAATACATTCGGCTTTGCCCATCGGAACGGAATGGTGGTGTCCGGGCTGCAAGTCGGGGCAGCTTGCAGTGTAATGAGCGTTCCGTTCCGAGGAATACCTGATTACAAGGGCCAGACGCAATTATCGATTCTTTCATAAGCCGATTCTATGACCCCCAACTCTCCGCCACCGGCCAAATGCCCGAAGTGCAAACGGAACCTCAAGCCCTTCTATGCTGGGAAGCGCATCTGCCCGCTGGGGCATGTTGATGAATCGGCCCCCGCCCCTTCGCTCGACAGAGAGGGGGAGAAAAGCCTTGCGGAAATTGATGCGAGACGCCGCAAGGCGATCCACATTAACATTCGCGCCGAGATTTCTGGTGTATTTCTCTGTGTCGTGCCACTTGTTGAAGACATCCCTTGGCTTTTGGACCAGCTCACCGCCCAGCACGAGAGAGTGGCGGAGCTGGAAGGGCATGCGGTTCTATGCAACTTCATGGATGCAGAATCAAAACGGCTCGCTGGATAATTCACCGGCAAGGCGACTACTTGCCGACAAAGGCCAACTCGCCAAGATCGCCCTACACTCTCAATTTTCTCCCGGCGGACGGAGGTTTCGCAGACTCCCTCACGGAGGGATGGAGCCGAAGAATAAGGCTCTATCTTCGTCCGCCGACCAACACGCTTCTCCTTCCCACTCCCCGCAATGACCTCTAAGCCCACCATTAACGTCTTCCACAATCCCGACAAATTCAGCCGTCGGGGGAAATGGTCGCTCGGCATGTTCGCTGCGGCCATCGTCCTGATGCAGAAAGGAAACCTCACGAGCATGATGCCCGCGACAGAGATTGATTTTCCTTCCGCCGCCCGCTCCTCCTCCCCGACGTTGTACACTGTCCCCAGCTTCCCCTTCCATCCCCCTCATGCCCGCCCGCCTCCGTATCCCCAAAGACGCTCCCCGCAGACTCGGCGACGCCGAAACGCTGAACGAGAAGATGCAACTCAATGCCCTCTCGACCGTCCGCATCGACCGGGGACGGGAGAATAAGTCCCTGCTCTCGTCGCTCATCCACGCAACACGGACGTACGGACGCCCTCATCCACTGCGCCTGGATCCGTGCTTCCCGAAAAGCAGCCGCGTGCAGCTGGAACGGGCGCCACTCAGATGCGCGAGCCCGATCAGGACGTCCGAACGAGTGGAGGATGTCGGGCAGATTCCGGCGGAAAGGCGACGGTGAAGGCAGACGACGTGGCCGCGCTGGCGCAACTTGCCGCCGAAGGTCCGGCAGCGGATGGTGGAGCTGCTCTTGAAGATCGGTTCCCCCACCGCCGCATGACGACCCGCACCGCCAGCTCGGGCCGTCGCCGGTCATCCTCGGCTTCCTCCGCCCTGCACGCCCTCACCGTCTGGGGCGAGCGGGAGTCCTGCTATGGCGGGGCTTCGAATGATCCGCAGGCCGGGCAACAATTCCCGAATTCCGTAGCCTGGAGTCATTGCACGGCGGTCCACCGCTTCGTTACGCTGTGAGCCGTGCTTTCCCCTTGCTGCAACGACCACCTGGCCCTCGAACAGAACGAGGACGATCTCTTCCGATGCCGCTGCAAATCCTGCGATCGCGTGATTCATGGACAGAGGCTGACCGGCTCCTGGCATCGCCTTCCCGAGCCGAAGGACGCATGACCGCCATCGCCGTCCCGAAACCGTTCAGGCCGAAGAAGCCGCGAAAGCCGCTCCTGCGCAAGACGCCGCTCAAGCGGTCCACGCAAGCCGATCGCCCGCCGCACGCCGCTCCGACGCTCCCGGCGGCTACCAGGAGCCACGGGACGCGACCCTGCGGCTCTGGATCCGGCCTCGTCGCCTTCGCGTTGGGGACCGTCCCCGACGTGCGTCCTGACCTGCCGCAATCAAGTCGAGTTTCATCACGTTCTCGGTCGAGGCGACGCCTTCGGCATCAAGCAGGACGATGACCGCCGTCCTGGTTCTCGTCACCGTTCGCCGCCGCGCCGATCTCCCGACGTCCACGCAGGTCCCCAGCGGATCGCGCCCGGAGATGCGCTGCCTGCTTTTGCGGCTCGCGGCCGAGGCCGTCTACGAGGCCGTCGGCCGGGAGAGTACGAGCTGACCGAGAACGACCGGGCCTTCCGGCGGCTGGCCGCCCAGTGGCGTGCCGAGCATTGAGCGCTACTGTCTGCCGGTTCCCGTCTCCCGTCAAGCCATGGCCGTCACGACACCGACTATTTCTGCGGCCCTCCGCCGGCCGTTTCGTCAACCTGAAGAAGAGCGACAACCCCCGGATGCACGTCAACACACCCTGCGAACGCTGCGGACGGGTTACGCCGTGGAAGAAAGGGCGGTTTTTGCGGAGTGCAGGTACAATGCTCGGCACTGATCGCCTCGTCGAGGTCCCGGGCCAACTCCTCGACGCTCGTGACGGTCGAGACCATCGCGCCGGCGCGACCAGTTCGAGGTATGCACTTGCTTTTGCTCAGACTAAGCCGTCCGCCGCCGGCTTTCTTCACCTCCACACCGTACAGCGTCCCATGAGGCGGAAGGACGCAGAGGATGTCCGGGACGCCTTTCTTGCCGACGAACCGCCGGAAGCCGCCGCCAGGCAGCAGACGGCACCTGGTTGAGGCGGAAGTGCCAGACGCCGCGGTAGGCCAGGTAGTCCAGGCAGCCGCGCAAGACGTCGCTTTCGCTCATGGCCCGATTGTCGGCGAGCTGGGGCGGGTGCGCAAGGCTCGCTGTTTTTTGGTTGCGTCTCGGCAGCGGGGCGGTTAGCTTGCACGGGATGCCTTGCCGCACCGCCTGAGATGGGAGTGTACGATAACGCATTGTGCTTCGTGGATGCTTGCCGGTGTGCTCCTGATGATCTCTTCCTGCAACTGCGGCCGCACCGCCGACGCGGGCACGGACGAAGGGGAGACGAAGGCGGGGTACATGGACCGCTACGAGGCGGCCAACGCGATCAGCAACAGCACCACGAAGGACGAGGCCCTGGCCGCTGTGGCCGTGGATGCCGCCAAGGGTGGCGACGGGGAGGTCGTGAAGAAGAGCGTCCAGTCGATCAGCAACTCTGCCGCGAACGACACTGCCGCCTCCACTGCAGCCGTCGCACTGGCGAATGTCGGGAAGGGGAAGGAGGCGCGGGAGGTGGCCCAGATGATCCACAACTCAGCGAAGAAGGACGACACCCTGGCGAAGATCGCCAAGGGCGGCTGACCGCCTGCGGGCATGCCAAGCCGACCCGTCATCCGTCCTTTGCGTCACCTTCCAGATGAGCGGCAAGGCGAAATCGGGACAGAATTTGGCGCGCGTCCGTCTACGGCGTACCGTACCCCCCTGATGCTGGTCGGTCTCACATCAGGAACGGCTTCACGCACTTTGCCGACCAGCTTTGCGCGTGGGGCCTTTTCGTGCTGTGAGGCCATGAGTAACATCAACACCTTCTACTTCCCTCACGACGGCTGTGCAAGAAACGACCAGCGGGTGCTGATGATCCGCTCCGAGCACGGGGCCGCCGGCTACGGCATCTTGCGCTTGCTCAAGCCTACTTTAGTGGACCGAGGAGATGTGAGGCATAAATCTGCAGGCTCGGACTGCTGCTCGAACAGTTCTGTTCTGAGTGCAGGGCCTCGCTGAGCGTCAGCATGTTCCTGACGCGCTCGCTCCGGCCCTTGATGCGGCCGGCTGCCTCCCTTCCATACTGATCAGTTGGGTTCAAAATGTGCTTGAGAGGGGTAGACCGCCTCCCGGGCGTCAACAACTGAGACTACTACACGGATGGCGGAAAACCCACTTGTCTTGTTCTTGGAACCGGATACGCGGACGACAAATGTATCCTCGCCATGAAAGCCAGATTTAGCCGTGTATGAAAAACCCGGGCCTACAAGGGTCACTTGACCGGATTGCGGCGGAGATACCAGGCTGACCGCGGCGTTCCATACGTAGCTGAAGCGAACACCACGCACGCAATTTTCGCTGCTGCGAATTTTCATTCGCCACTCAACAGTCTCCAATTCCAGATGATACCGCGGACCGTTGGTGAAACACTGGTTGGCGTGCGCCACCTGATTCCAGGATAGCAACAACACAGCGGACAAAAGAACATAGGCTTGGCGTGCAGCCCGTGATTTTCCCGACCTTCGCTGGATCAATCGCTGAACCGCGCTCAGGATTGCATTATTTGATGAGCCAACCATCGGAAGAACCGCATCCCCAACTAGGCGAGCCATAACATCTTTCGATGAGGTGCCGGTTAAAATCGACCCTTTTGTAAGTTTCGAGGTCGCTTTTTGGCGATAGACTTAACTGACGCTTATCGCGCGATTCAGGAGGGCGCGCAGCAAGTGTTCATCAGCTCTCGTCCGAAACAGAGCAGTTGGAGGGTCCCAACACCTGATCGCGGACGGGACTGCCGGCCTGACCAGCGCTTCGGAACTGAGGTCGCGCGAACGCGCTCCCTGGCGGGTGAAGCTACGAGCGAGCTCCGGAGCTCTTCAATTCTGTGGCTAGCTCGTTGCCGCAAAAAACGCGCCGACCCGCTCGAACCAAGGGCGCAAACCGGCGATCGATCGTCGTCCCTTGAGGGAGCAGATTTTTACGAGGCTGATAACTTCTAACCGGCCGCGGCGGAGCCACAATCTCCGCAGTCGACGTCGCCTTTGCGGCGCGCTTCCCGGTTGGTGTCTTAGCCGCGCACGCGGAGGGGGTGGCTGCTGCGACCCTCACCCTGGCACGATCCCGAGCAATACCCGCCCTCGCTGGTACAGGAAACTGCGGTGACGCAAGCCTTGCCATAACCAAACGTGCCAGTGCGCGTCTCGTAGTGGTAGCGGCTCGTATCGCCGACCTCAGCGATGGCCGGGGCGGTCGTTAGACCCGCCAACGCCAACGGCGCGACTTCCGAAGTGATCGCGCGTTTGCGTGTACTCCAACATTGATGTCTTTGCGCCAAAGCCAACTACAGTCGAGGTCTAAGGTATAGCCCTATTTGCGCATATAGTTGACGCGCGCCATTTGCCATTTGATCGGGGGCAAGCCGCCGAAATGACTATGGTATCTCGGTTACTGCTCAAGCCAAAGCTGCTGATTTTCGGATATTTTTTATGAGATTACGGGCGCCTACGAATTCGAACCGCGGCGGCGGTTATCCAGTCCTGGAAAATCCAAGGGACTACAAAGGGTTTGAACGGGCTATGACGGCCGAGTTTGATCCCTAAACGGACGTCGACCTTGATCTGGGGTTGCGCGCTCGGCCAGCCCCACTAGAACGAACCGTCGACGCCGCCGAGACAAACCACGGCGTGCGCGCGACGCGGATATTTTCAATTGGTCCTTCGCCAAGTTTGACGGCGGGCGGCTTTCCGCAAGAGAAAATATTTGAGTGTGAAATTTCCTTCCCGTGCACGCAGGGGTCCACCACAGGCTACGCAGGTCGGCTCAGGATCGGTGGTTTCCAGCGGGCCATGGTGTTGACGACGTGGTACAGTGCTTTGCAATTTGGGCAGTTAAAATGAGTGCCCCCATATTTGACCATGCTCAGCCCCAACCAGCAGCACCTAGACCCTATGCCCGAAGGTATCACGCTTCCAGGAGAGAGACGCCATGATTACTCGGACAGAACTTACCGCGAAAAGCGCGTGCGCGCGCTCCCTCGGTACAGCCCCCCCCCCTTCTGGGCGAGAACGCACAATGGGCATAGGGGAGGAAGGTCCGCTCAGCGGAGACGGCCCTCCACGATAAACTCTACGCCAGCGGTCTCTGGCGCGCGCCCTACTGTCAAATCGTTCGTGGCCGTTAATGCCGTGTAGTCGCCGCGAAAGGTCCTCCGCGCTCCATTTGAGGAGGGTCGGGCCGCCTTGGAACTTTTCGGCTTCGTGCGCCTTCTGAGGTTATCAGGAAGAACATCATGGCCGTCGACGCAGGAGCCAACACCCGCAAGGGTTCGGTCAAGGACCGCTCGCCTCCTATGATACGCAAAAAGCGCAGTCGCCCGACCGGTGGTAGCGTCTGCGACACACTTAGGACTGAGATTGCAGTTCTGGAGACAGAGATAATAACGACCGAACAGGCGCTATGCGCCGCACGGACCGAAGCCTGCAACGAACGCAATCGCCTTCTCCTCGACCTGCTCGCGGCTGAGCAACAGCTGCTCAAGAAGAAAACAAAGCAGCTGGCACTGGCGTTTCAGAGAGGTGAATCGGCGCTGGACAAAGCCATACTTGCACTGGACCAAGCCGCACTTGCTACTCAGCAGCCGTTCAGCGGGCAGCATGCAAGGGAATAAGGGACGGAGGTCCGCTTAGCGGAACGGCCTCCCTCTTCCCCGACGGGCCAGTTTTGCCTGGCCTCCCCGGCGTGGATTATAGCCTTCCGTCTGTAATCGAATGGTTATGTTGACCCGTCTTACCGATGCGCCCTCGATGTAACCCGAGAACGCGTCACAGCCTATGCAAGCGCGAACACGGTGCGCTGGATCAGCCAATAAAGCCCCAACACCAGGATCACCGCAGAAATGGTGTACACCAGCGCAACGCTCCGTCCCTTTCCGGCCGCGCCGCCGAGTCGATCCGACGATAACAAAAGGGGAAAGATCAGGGCCACGATCGCGACTTGGCCGATTTCGACGCCGATATTGAATGCCGCCAACGCAGGCACCAGCGCGCCTTGAGGCAAGCCATATTCGCGCAGCGCGCCGGCAAATCCGAACCCGTGCACCAGGCCGAGCACAAAAGTCACGCGCCACCGTTTGCTGATATCGCGAACAAAGAAATTTTCGGCGGCAACGTAAACGATGGTGGCAGCGATCAGCGGCTCGACCACGGACGATGGCAGCCGCACGACGTCGAGAACAGCGAGGGTGAGCGTCAGCGAGTGGGCGACGGTGAACGCCGTCACCACTTTGATCAGCGGCCACAGCCTTTGGCCCCAGAGGATGACGGCGATGAGAAACGCGATGTGGTCATATCCGAGAAAGATGTGCTCGATGCCGGCAGCGACAAACCGCCCGACAATTTGCAGCACCGACGAGCCGGCACCGGAGAGCGCGATCTCCGGTGCACTGTTGTCGAGGGCAAGCTCGCGCTCGCCGCTCTCGGTGGAGATAAGAGCGAGGTGCCGCGCCGCCGGATCGACGTCCTGAAACAGTGTCACGCGATAGCGGAGCTCGCCGTCAGGCGGACAGCTCCACGCCATCGCTACCAAAACGTGGGTGTCGGCCGCCTTTGCCGTTCCCGGTCGCGACGTACATCGCTGACTTCCGGCTAGAACGGCGACGTGGTCGGTCGACGTAGCTGAGGATGGACGGCGCCATCACCGCCAGCGCGACTGGATTGACCTCTCCCGATCCCTTGTCGGCGATGCGAACGCCGACCGCCGTTTCGTAATCGCGACCAAGCGCGTTTATTTCGACGTCGATTGTGCGGCCGTGGATCGCGACCCGCGAGGTACTGACTCCCGCATTGTGGGCTTGGGCCGGATACATTGCGAGAATGGAAACGGCCATGCCGGCGACAACAAACCCGCGGGATAACGGTTGGCTCATGATGCGGCTTAGTTCGGCCGCGGATCATTCGCTGCCGCCGAGGCTCTTGAGGATGACTTCCGCGGAAGCCGCGCGCATGCTCTCGGGATAGACTTCGGCAAACGCCCCAAGAGCCGCGCGCGCTTTGCCGGCGTAGGCTCGCGCCGCCTCAGGCT
Organism: uncultured Alphaproteobacteria bacterium; assembly: GCA_963831505.1. Taxonomy (GTDB): domain Bacteria; phylum Pseudomonadota; class Alphaproteobacteria; order Rhizobiales; family Xanthobacteraceae; genus Bradyrhizobium. The sequence continues at coordinate 19,767 of CAWHQY010000022.1, forward strand.
CGCGCACCAGTCGGGCGGCTCGCGCAAGATCGATGGCGTGAATGAACGCCGCCTCTTCGGCGTCGTCAGGGATCGAGAGAACCGAGGCCAACGATTTGGCCTCGGCGATCTGCCGATCAAGGTCATCGAAGTTCATGCCGACCAGCTGGAAGGGATCGAGCACGAAGCTCTCGTAAAAGCCGGCTTTCAGAAGCTCGAACCGCGCGCGCAATGCGTCCGGTGCCGCAAGCGAGAGGTGAAGCGCTTGCTCGAGCGAGGCCGTCGGCAGGCGGTAGCGGCCGATCGCGTCGTCGAAGCGGGGCGCCAAATTGCGTTGGGCGAGTGCCTTCTGCAGTGACTGTCCGTTGAATGTGAGCTGCCCGCTGTGCGCGGCGAGATCGCGGTTGAGAACGGCGGTCGCCTCGGCCTGCACCATGCCGAGCGCAAACATCGCCTCTCCCTCCGCCGCCGATCCGGCAGCACTTTTGAGGCGCGCGGCCGCCGTGTCGGTGGCGGCCAGGATCGCGTTCACCCCCTCGGCGTCGATCGTCTCGTGCGCGCCCGGCGAGCGCGGGCCGAGCACCGAAAGGACAAGAACCGAAAATGCGAGAGCCATCCCGCCACGGCGCGACGATTTCCACACCGCAACGGCGCGGGAAGAGCTGGCCATCAGACCGCCGTCAGTCATTCGGTATCTCTTCGCCAGCGAAAAAAGCGTGCGATCCTCGGTGCGCCGGGACGACGCCGTCCGGCGCGACGGCGGGCGCAGGAAGGCCCTCCGCATGTTCGGCCAACGTCTTCGCCAGCAGATAGGCGTGCCGGGCCATGAAATTCGGCCGACAAACCAGAACGTGACTCCCGAACGAGACGATGATCCTTAACGGTGCTTCCGGGATGTCCGCGAAGGGCGGCTTCGCCAGAAAGAGGGCCTCAGCGCTCTCGGCCTGCATGATGGCGACGTCTTGCTGATCGGTGGCGATGAGCACGCCGATGCGCCGCGCGTCCGCGGCGCTGACCAACTGAGGGCGAGAACTGGGCAGATAGTGCGACAGCACATCGACGACCGCCGCGGTGAAAGCGCTACTCCTCTCATCGTCGCGCTGGCCGACGATCAGGAGATGGTAGCGCCGGTAGACCGGCCACATACGGTCGGGGTTTAGGTCGGCGAGCTGGAGCCTAAACGAGACCCGCCTGCCGAGCCTTCGTGCGCGTCAGCGGTGACGACAGGCGTCGGCCGGTGTCCGACGAGCACAAACGCCGCCACACCCGCACCCAACGTCAGCAATGCGCGCCGTTTCATACTGGCCGGGATCGAGCGCGACGGCGATGCCGCCGCGCCTGCGCATCGTTTTACTGCGACACGAACATGTCGCGGTTCAGGATCGCCGTGACACCCAGGTTCGGTACATCGACGAGTTGCGCGATGTTGAGATCGACGGCCACGCTGACCAGTATGTAGGCCTGCTCGCGGGTCAGCCCCTTCGTCTTGACCAGAAAGTCGATCATGTTGAGCGTGGCATTTCGCGCTGCCAGGCTGACATCCTCGGAGAGGTTGGCGAGCGGAGCGATCTTCTGACCACCCAGGTAGGTGGAGAACACCGGCAGCTCGCCCTCGGGCTTAAGCGGCAGCCCCGAGACCGCGTAGAAGCTCCCCGGAGCGAGGTGCTTGAGCTGCGCGCCGCCTTCGAAATGCATGGTCGACAACAGCGAAGCCATGCCCGGCATGATCTTGGCTTGCATGCGTTACCTTGGCGCCCATCTCGATGGCCGTGCCGCACACTTCGCCGCCGCCCTGGCGAAGTGGACATCGCCGGCGAACAGCCCGCAGCCGTCGACGAAGCAGGGGAAGAGCAGCGTGGTGCCGACCACGGTTTCCTTGGTGTCGAGGTTGCCGCCGTTCTCGCGTGGCGGAACCGTCCGCACGCATTCGTCCTTCGCCGTACCGCTGGCACCGCAGAGGTCCGACGGCAGCGCGTCAACGGGTTGCGGGGTCAATGCGGCACCGCCCGCATCGGCCAGCGCCTTCTCGCGCTTCAGCCATTTGTCGATTTCCGGCTTGCCCGGCAGCACACCGACCGTTCCCATGAATGCGTTCATTGGGAACGGCGATTCCAGGCAGATCCTTCGAACGCGCTTCGAGGCGGTTCAGCTCCCAGTGGACGATGAAAGGATCGCGGAATACATCTCGCAAGAAGCCGAAGCCGGGCACGATCGTGGTGTAACCGAAATCATCGGGCGCGATGTCCACCACGGTCACCGCGAGGGCGTCGCCGCGCTTTGCCCCTTCGATGTAGACGGGGCCCGTCAGCGGATGCACGAGGTTCAGGTTGACGGCCGCTACGTCCGCGGCTTCGAATCGAAGGTGAGCTCGGAGTCGAGCGCATCGCGCGTCTCGAGCACGAACAGCTGGCCGGGATTTACGTGCGCGGCTGCTGGCTCTTCGGCAACTTGGCGAGCACGTTCGCGGTCTTGTGCACCCAGCAGCGCTGCTCGCGCGTTTTCTCGGCCAGACCTCACCGGCGGCTTTCCAGAACCCGAGCGCACCATCGGCGATGACGAGCCGCGGCGACACGTCGAGCCCGCGCCGCTTCAGGTCGAGCAGCAGATCGCGCCAGTCCTGCGCGCTCTCGCGGGCGCCATCGGTGAAGCCGACCAGTTCCTTGCGGCCTTCCGGCGTCGCGCCGATCAGCACCAGGATGCACTGCTTTTCGTCTTCGAGGCGTGCCTGGAGATGGATGCCATCGGCCCAGATGTAGACGTAGCGCTTCGCCGACAGATCGCGCTTCTGCCACGCGGTGTGCTCGTCGAGCCAACCGTCCTTCAGGCGGCCGATGGCGGATGCCGACAACCCGGCAGCATCCTTGCCGAGCAGCGCCGCCAGCGCCTCGGAGAAGTCGCCGGTCGAGATCCCCTTCAGATAAAGGATCGGCAGCAGCGTCTCGATCGACTTCGACCGGCGCATGTAGGGCGGCAGGATCGACGGAGAGAACCGGATGCGGTCGGGATCGGCGGCGGCCGCCTCGCGATCGCGCACACGCGGTTGGCGGACGGCGACCGGACCGATGCCGGTCATCACCTCGCGCTCCGGCAGGTGACCGTGGCGGACGACGCGCTGGTGGCCGTCCTGCGGTCTTCAAATCGGCATGCTTGCCGAGAAAGTCGGCGACCTCGGCCTCGACCGCCTGGGCCAGCAGGGCACGCGCTCCATTGCGCAAGATTTCGGTGAGTTGATCGTCGACGTTTCCTGGCTAAATCAGCTTGATGATGTTATCTTTGGACACGGCATATCGCTCCTTCGGTGGAGAAGTGGAGGCGTCAAGCACCCCCACGATATGCCGCCTTTCCGATTCCCGCCGTCACCAACTTTCGGCGATAGCTCAGCTCGGCTGAACCTAAACCCTCCGGTAGCAAGGCCGAAGTAGTAGCCGAGTAAACATAAAACGGAGCACCGCACGTGGCCTGGCTGAGAAACGATAGACTGCCGGGAGGCTTTACGCGCAAGGATCGGGCGAAGCTCGCCAAAGAACGCGCCGCGAGGAAAGCGCGCTTCAAGGCAAAGCAAGCCGATCGACTGAAGCGAATTGCGGAAGGTGCTCTCTGAAGAGCGGCGGCAGTGGAAGCGTGAACGGGCGCTGATCGAGGCGGAGGCACAGAAAACGATCGCCGAGTTGAAAGCGACCATTGCCGAGTCTCATCGACAACCATCTGGAGCAAGTCAAGGAGCGGTCGGCGTGCGTTAAAACGGAAGCGATGGCCAAGAGGACACCGGCGCCGCAAAGACGCACAAGCGGGCTTCCTACGCTTGATATTGACTGTGTCCGCGAATCAAACTGCGGAATTTTCCGCGCGTTCTCGACTACGGTCGAGCAATGACGACATGCGGAAGGGGACATTCGCGCTCCAGCTTGTCGGTCAGCGACCGAAGTTCTCCCACCGAGATTGCGGCCATGTCATACATTTCGAACGCCGCCGCCGCCGTCATCGTGGCGTCACCGCGCTTGAACTCCGACATGACCGCCGCGCACCTCTGCGGCTGCGCCTGCCGCGCGCGCCGGTACGCCTCCCGCGCCCGAAAATAGCCGCCGCTTAACGGCGGTCAGTGACAAACCTCACTGAACTTGTTTCGCCGCGTGGGTAAAAAGCAGGGAGGGATCGCCTGGAAGCGTCGCCACGAGGCTGGCGCGGGGCACCCCTAAAGAGAGGGTCGTCTTGTGCACGGAATCAGCCGCATTGATCTCGGGGATTTCGTTGCCGCTCGCGTCCTATTTGAACGGTGTCATCGACTGGATGATCCAGCCCACCGCGCTGTCTACGCAGGAATCGCGATGGCAGACCCGCACCACCAAATGCTCAAATTTCTTGGCTCGACATTGACGTGGCTGGGTTACATCGATCAGGGACGAGCGCGATTGAACCAAGCGTTGAAGGACGCCCGTCAGCACGGACACCTCTACACATTGGCATTCGTGCTGAGCTATGAGGCCTGGTTCGAGAGTGCAACCCGCTCGCCTCAGGAAATCCAGCGGCACGCCGAGGAGGCGGTGGCTCTCTCGACCGAGCACGACTTTCCACTAATGTTGGCCCATGGAATTGTTACCCGCGGGTGGGCGCTGACAGCACTCGGGCAAGCACACGAAGGCCTCGCTTTGATCACTAAGGGGCTCTCGATGAACCGTGCCACTGGCGCCGTGGTAAACACACTACCGATGCTCACGAGCGCTGCCGAGGCCTACGCCAAGCTCGGACAGCCGGTCGAGGGCCTGAATTGCCTCGCCGAAGCTACGCAGATCATCGAATCCACCGATGAGCGCATCGCGGAGACCGACGTTTATCGGCTGCGAGGCGATCTCCTGAACGCGACCGGAGATCAAGCCGCCGCCGAGGAGAGCTATCATCAAGCAGTCGCCGTTGCGCGGCGGCAAAGCGCAAAGCTTTTCGAGCTGCGCGCCGCCACCAGCCTGGCGCGGCACTGGCGCCACCAGGGCAAGCCGCAGCAAGCTCGCGAACTGCTTGCTCCGATTTACGGCTGGTTCACCGAAGGCTTCGATACGCTCGACTTGAAAGAGGCCAAGGCGCTGCTGGAGCAGCTCAAAGCATGAGCGAGATCCGGAAATGGTTGGAGACGATCGGCCTTGGCCAATATGCCGACGCCTTCGAGACCAACGACATCGACATGGATCTGCTCGCTCAAGTTGACGATCAGTTGCTGAAGGATATTGGTATATCGAGTGCAGGCCATCGACTGCGCATTCGGAACGCAATCACAAAGCTGGGTGCGCACGTTCAGAGCGTGCCCGCTGACGGCCCGCTGATGTCGGCTGGAGCGGCATCCGCCGAGCGCCGTCAAGTGACGGTTATGTTCTCGGACTTGGTCGGTTCAACAGCACTCTCGACCCGGATGGACCCTGAAGATTTGCGAGAAGTTATCTCGGCCTATCAGGATTCAGTCGCAGCGACCGTCGGCCGCTTTGGGGGCTTCGTCGCGGAGTATGTCGGCGATGGGGTTTTGGCTTATTTCGGCTATCCGCATGCCCACGAGGATGACGCCGAGCGCGCCGTCCGCGCCGGGCTTGAGCTGGTCAAGGAGACGCCGAAGCTTAAGACCGCCGCCGGCGGTCCCTTGCAGGTGCGCGTCGGGATCGCGACCGGGCTTGTCGTGGTCGGCGACCTCATCGGCGGTGGATCTGTCCAGGAGCATGCAGTGGTGGGCGAGACGCCGAACCTGGCTGCCAGGCTAGAGGCGCTGGCTGAACCCGGTATGGTGGTAATTTCTTCGAGCACACGCAGGTTGACCGGCGGCTTCTTCGACTATCGCGATCTCGGGACAGTCGCGCTCAAAGGCTTCGCCGAGACCGTCCAGGCATGGCAGGCACTGGGCGCGAGCGCTGCCGAGAACCGGTTCGAGGCGCTGCGCGGGAGCACGACGCCGCTCGTCGGGCGCGCCGAGGAGATCGATCTGCTCCTGCGCCGCTGGAAGCAGGCGAAGGGTGGCGAGGGCTCCGTCGTCCTGCTCTCGGGCGAGCCAGGCATCGGCAAGTCACGGATCGCCGAGACCATCCTCGAACGCCTGAGCGGCGAGCCATACACGCGCCTGCGCCTGTTCTGCTCGCCCCATCACCAAGATACTGCGCTCTACCCAAGCATCACGCAGCTCGAACGGGCGGCTGGGTTCCGGCGCGAATACACGGACGAGCAACGGTTGACCAGGCTGGAGGCGGTGCTCGCCCTGGCGGCGAATGACTTCGGCGAGGCCGTGCCCCTGTTGGCGGGTTTGCTGTCGATTCCGACCGGCGACCGCTTTCCCACGCTCGACCTCACCCCGCAGAAGCGCAAGGAGAAGACATTGCGGGCGCTGGTGGCGCAAGTCGAGGGGCTGGCGGCCCGTCAACCGGTGCTGCTCGTGGCCGAGGACGCGCATTGGGCCGATCCCACCTCGCTCGAACTTTTCGAGCTAATCGTCGAGCGGGCACCGAGCCTGCCGCTCCTTGCGATCGTCACATTCCGCCCGGAATTCGTGCCACCCTGGGTTGGCCGTTCCCAGGTGACGCTGGTCAGTCTCAGCCGCCTGTCACGCCGGCTGCGCGCCGATATGATCGCGCACGTCACCGGCGGCAAGGTCTTGCCCCAGGAGATCGCCGACCAGATCACTGATCGGACCGATGGCGTGCCACTGTTCATCGAGGAACTGACCAAGGCTGTGGTTGAGAGCGGCCTGCTCGTAGACGCCGGCGACCGGTACGTGGCGACGGGTCCGGTTACTCCGCTGGCGATCCCGACATCGCTCCAGGAGTCGCTGCTGGCGCGGCTCGATCGCCTGGCGCCGACAAGCGATGTCGCGCAGATCGCCGCCGCTCTCGGACGACAATTTTCCCACGAGCTGATCAGCGCCGTGGCGGCGCTGCCGCGGCAGCAGCTGGATGACGCCTTGGCGCAGCTTGTGGACGCCGAATTGATCTTCCGACGTGGGACGCCCCCCGATGCGGAATACACCTTCAAGCACGCGCTGGTGCAGGAAGCCGCCTACGGCACGTTGCTGCGCAGCCGGCGCCAGCAACTGCATGCTCGAATCGCCGCGACGCTTGAAGACCAATTCCCGGAGATTGTGGTGGTCCAACCTGCGCTGCTCGCCCGGCACTGTGCGGAAGCCGGGCTGGCAGAGAAGGCGGTCGTTTATTGGCTCAAGGCCGGTCAGCAGTCGCTCGCGCGCTCGGCGACGACCGAAGCGGCCGCCCAGCTGCAGAAGGGATTGGACGTGCTGGATGGCCTGCCGGGCGGACCTGGGCGCCAGCGACTAGAGCTAGACCTGCAACTCGCGCTTGGATACGCATTAATGGCTGCGAAGGGCTTCTCGGCACCCGAGGTAGGCTCGACCTTCGCCCGAGCGCGCGCACTGGCCGAGCAGAACGATCGACCCGATTACCTCGGGCGGGTGTTCTTCGGCCAATGGGCGTTTCATGGGTACCGGGGCGAGTACAAGCTGGCGCTGCCGTTGGCCGAGCAGATGGAAAAAATTGGCGAGGCGCACAACAATGTTTTGGTGCAATTGATGGGTCGCTTGGTAAGCGGGTATACCCGCTTACACCTCGGGGACTTCGTTGCCGCCCGTGCACTCCTGGAGCGGTGTCATGGCCTCGCTGATCCTGCGCTTCGCAGCGGCGAGGTACCGCCTCCTTATGCTTTGAACCTCGCATGCCTCGCCCAGACCCTGGCGCATCTTGGCTACATCGATCAAGCACAGTCGCGGCTGAACGAGGCATTGTCGGAGGCCCGCCAGCCCATGCTTTCCCATACGAAAGCTGAAGTGCTCATTGCTGCGTACTCAGTCGATTTGCTGACCGGTTCGCCTGAGATGCACCGGCATGCCGAGGAACTTCTGGCCCTCTCAACCGAGCGCGGCTTGTCGTTTTATTTGGCTTGGGCAACAGTGTTGCGCGGATTGTCGTTGACCGCGCTCGGACAGGGACCGGAAGGCCTCTCGCAGATCACACGGGGGATCGCGGAAATACGTGCTACCGGAGCTGTCGCAAGCATGCCGGGGGCACTCATGGCTCTCGCCTTGGCCTATGCCAGGCTCGGTCAGCCGGTCGATGGACTGAACTGCCTCGCCGAGGCCGCACAGATCATCGTGGCGACCGACCATCGGCAGCCCGAGGCTTCGTTGCACTCGTTGCGAGGCGTTTTGCTGAATGCCACGGGCGACCTATCCGCGGCCGAGCGGAGCTATCACCAGGCAATCGCGGTAGCGAAGCTCCAGAGCGCAAAGTTCTTGGAACTCCGGGCATCGATCAACTTGGCGCGCCTCTGGTGTAAGCAGGATAAGCGCGGCGAAGCCCGCAATCTTCTCGCGCCGATCTACGGCTGGTTCACCGAAGGATTTGATGCCCCTGAGTTGAAGCAGGCCAAGGCGCTACTCGACGAGGTTGTGATCGAGAGGGCTGGCATGGGAGTCGGCTTTTGGTCCAGGCCGTGTGGAAACCGTTTTTCGTACCCCAATAACTGGAAGGAACCGGGCGCGATGAACCTCGAGGCGACCGGCTGAACCTATTTTTGCTGTCTCGAGCCAGGGTCATCAGAAATATCAGCCCCTGCAAAACGCGATTTGTAGTAGCATGATTTATCTGTCGGGTAGGCACCATTCAGCGCTGTCGATATCGGGAAGCGGGCGCGCCTCGGGAGGGCGAGGGCACCTCTGTTGAGGTGAGCCGCCGCGCCGAATTCGCCGCCTTCGTCGTCGACCTCATGGACTTCGTCGAGGAGAAGATCGGCGAGACCATGGAGAGCGAGCCCTCGCGGGTCGCGCGATCGGCGAGGCCGCCGGCGCCATCCCGGTGCTGCGCGACAACGAACCCGTGCAGGCGAACTTCATCCTCGTTCTCGGCAACATGTCGAGGAGCGCTGGGCCTCGGAATGGTGGGATGGTCTCGCCAAGATGGAGCGGGGTGAGTTCGAACGGACAGCACGCGATCTCGACGGGCGGCTGGCCATCCTTCGTACGGACGGAGGCCGGCGCGTCAGCCAGGCAGTCGGAGGTCTGCGCTTTGCTGCGATGCAATCCGGAACGACCTCCTCCGGATCGAATTGACTCAGCGGTTTTCAATATTTGGAGAGCAGTCATGAAATGGATGTTCGCAGCAGTCTTCGCGGTCGCGATCGCAATCGCTTCGGCCTCGGGCGTGGAGGCGAAAGGCTGCATCAAGGGCGCCATCGTCGGCGGCGCCGCCGGCCACATGGCGGGACACGGCAAGCTCGGCGCGGCGGCCGGTTGCGTCGTCGGCCATCACGAAGCCAACAAGCCCAATCCCAACAACTCGAACGCCCAGGCGCCTTCGGGTCAGAAGTGAGGCCATGGCCCATCTGATGGAGGGGCTCGTCAGGCGAGTTGCGGCCGACAGCGCCAGGCCGGATTGGACGTTGCTCGCCGTCTCAGAACTCGCCTCCGCGGCCATCGTGGTGTTCTTCCGGTCGATGTTTTCGGTCTAGAGGATCGGCATCGATGCGCATCGCTCAACTTGCTCCCCTGGCCGAAAGCGTCCCTCCGAAGCTCTACGGCGGCACGGAGCGGGTCGTGGCGTGGCTGGTGGACGAGCTGGTCGAGCTCGGCCACGACGTCACGCTGTTCGCGAGCGGCAACTCCCGGACGAAAGGCGAGCTTCATGCCGTGTGGCCCCGCGCGCTGCGTCTCGGACGGAAGGGCGCCGATCCAAATGCCGCCTGCGCCGTGCTGCTGGAGGCGATCGCCAGGCGCGCGAAAGACTTCGACGTGATCCACGCGCACATCGACTGGCTGCCCCTTCCGCTGCTCAGTCGGCTCGGCGTGCCCTTCGTGACCACCATGCATGGCCGGCTCGACCTGCCGGGCCTTTCCGATGTGGTGCGGCAGTTTCCCCGCGCCGGCTTCGTGTCGATATCGGACCATCAGCGCCTGCCATTGCCGGAGGCGAATTGGACCGCCACGATCCCGCACGGACTGCCATCGAACAACTTTCGCCCGTCTTTCGATCAGGGATCCTATCTGGCGTTCCTCGGTCGCCTCACCGCGGAAAAGGGCCCCGAGGACGCCATCCGCATCGCGCGCGCCGCCGGAATGCCCTTGCGCATCGCCGCCAAGATTCCGCGCGGCGAGACAGCCTACTTCAAGAAGCAGCTCGAGCCCCACATCGACGGCCGGGCGGTCCAGCTCGTCGGCGAGGTGGACGAGGCGAAGAAGCAGCCGTTCCTCGCCGGCGCCGCGGCCCTGCTGTTTCCGATCGATTGGCCGGAGCCTTTCGGCCTCGTCATGATCGAGGCGATGGCCTGCGGGACGCCAGTGATCGCCTACCGCTCCGGCTCCGTGCCCGAGGTCGTCGAGGACGGTGTGACGGGCTTCATCGTCGAGAACGAGGAGCAGGCTGTCAGGGCCGTGGGCGATCTGGGCCGGCTCGACAGACGAAAAGTACGCGCCCGCTTCGAGGAACGCTTCTCCGCGAACCGAATGGCGAGAGCGTACGAAAGCGCGTACCGCGGATTGATCTCCGCCGCGGCGGGGCACCCGGCTGCGGCATCCAGCGCCAAGGCTGAACGTCGGCGCGAAACGAAGCCGGCGACGAATTGCCGGCGTCCAGATAATCGATTTTTCGCCACCCCCTTGAAAGGGGCTCCCGAACATCCATTTGACATCCATACACCATCCCATTGGATGGTAGAAATGGATGCTTTCATGGCCGACAATGTGCGCGAGCTGCGACCCCGGATCCCCGATACCGAGAAGATCACGATCAACCTTGGCTATGTCGACCTCGGTCACGTCGATCTGATGGTGCAGGAAGGGTTCTATTCGAACCGCACGGATTTCATCCGGACGGCCATCCGCAACCAGCTCGAACGCCACGCAGACGTCGTGAAGCAGTCGACGGTCCGAAAGAGTTTGGACCTCGGGCTGCGGAACTACAGCCGCGAGGATCTCGAAGCGGCGCAACGCGCCGGCGAGATGCTGCACATCAACGTTCTCGGCCTCGCGACCATCGCCCAGGACGTCACGCCCGATCTGGCCCGCGCCACCATTGCTTCGGTTTCGGTGCTCGGGGCCCTCCACGCCACTCCCGCGGTCAAGGCCGCTCTCTCCGACAGAACAAGGTGAATGCGATGCTGAATCAGAACATGATTTCGCGAGGCCACGCGCCTCACGCGTGCGGGCCAACTGGTCGAGGCCACCGCGCTCCTGCAGCGCATGCTCCGCGGCGAGAGCGCGCCAGAACCGTCCGATAGCCACGCTCGTGTCGCGCCAGCTCGGCTCGAGCCGCCGACCATCGACGTGAAGGCCAACGTCGTCGAGGAGAAGGAAAGCCGACGAACCACCCGGGTTTCTTCCGCTCCTTTGCAACGCAAAGGCGCCGCCCGGTTCGAGGGCATGAAAGACTTCTCCGGACTCAACCTGCGAGGTCCGATGACGCGCGCTCCGCCTGCCACGACGGATATCGCACCCGAAGGCACGAGGTTCATCGCAGGCACCTTCAGCAGCGCGGATGGAAGCCGGACCTACAAGCTGTTCGTCCCAAGCCGCTCGCAGGAAAAACCGCTTCCCCTGGTGGTCATGCTTCACGGCTGCACCCAGTCGCCGGACGATTTCGCGGCCGGCACCCGGATGAATTTCCTGGCGGAAGAGCAAAATTGCTTCGTGGTCTATCCGGAGCAGCCCAGCGGAGCCAACCAGGCGAAATGCTGGAATTGGTTTCGCACGGGCGACCAGCAGCGGGACGGCGGCGAACCTTCGCTGATCGCGGGCATCACCCGCCAGGTCATGCGGGACTATCCGATCGATCCGAAGCGGGTCTACGTCGCAGGTCTGTCGGCGGGCGGGGCGGCCGCCGCCATCATGGCAGCGACCCACGCCGATCTGTACGCGGCCGTCGGGATCCATTCCGGCCTCGCCTGCGGGGCCGCAAGCGATCTTCCCTCCGCGTTCGTCGCCATGCGGCAGGGAGGCGGGTCTAAGATTGCGGATGGCGGACCGCCGGTGCCGACCATCGTTTTCCATGGCGACCGCGACACCACGGTGCATCCGAACAACGGCGACCGGATTGTCGAGCAGTCCGCCAAGGCGGCGAGGTTCGAAAGCGAAGGTGATCGACGGACGAGTGCCCCATGGGCACGCCTACACCCGCACGAACCTCGCCGACGCGGACGGGCGCGCCGATCTCCGAGCATTGGAATGTTCACGGTGCCGGCCACGCCTGGTCGGGCGGCAGTCCCGCCGGCTCCTACACCGATCCGCGCGGGCCGGACGCGACGAGGGAGATGCTGCGTTTCTTCCTCGAGCATTCGCTCCCGGGTTAGTCGGGCTTCACAAGGTGCTCAGGTCGTCCGGCACGTCGCCGAACTTCCGGATCAGCTTGGCGTCGCCGAACTCGCCGGTCGCCGGATCCCCGCTGCGGCTGAAAGCGATCGCGCCGGCACAGCCGGGCTTGCGCGACAGCGCCTCGGCGCGCATCACGGCCGCGTTGGCGCTCCGGCACTCCACCGCTTCGCCGGCCGCAACCCCATCGTCCGCCATGACGAACGGAAGCGCGACGTAATAGGTGACGTCCATCGCAGCTACTCCTTGCGATCGCGCGCCCGCGGAAGCCGTCCTCGCGCGTAGCCGGCCGAGATCTTCGACCGAAGCTCGTCGAGCTGCTGCTCGAGGAAGTCGTTCAGAACAAGCAGCCCTTTCACCGCCTCTCGGGCATCGCCGCCGCAGGCCTCGATCGCCTGGTCGGCGGCATCCAGGTCGACCGGCTGTGGCGCGGAGGTTTCGGGCGCTGCGGGCATGGGTCATTGTTCTTCATTTGTTCGCATGGAGTCAAGACGGGGGGCGCGATCGGCGGATTCCGCTGGCGCTGCGCGGCCGGCTGAGGATGAATCGGGGAAAGGATGGTCGGCATGTCGGAACCAGGCCGCCTCGTTCGTCTTGAGTCCGAGCCGCCCCGAAACCGGAGTTTTGCGTATGGCCCCGCGCGCCAATTGGAAGGGTTTTCTGCGTCTGTCCCTCGTCACCTGTCCGGTCGCGCTCTACCCGGCCACCTCGGAATCCGAGAAGGTTTCGTTCAACCAGCTCAATCGCAAGACCGGCCACCGGATCAAGTACGCCAAGGTCGACGCCGACACCGGCGAGGAGGTCGCCAACGAGGACATCGTCAAGGGCTACAAGGTCGACACCGACACGTTCGTCGAGGTGACGAAGGAGGAGCTCGATGAGGTCGCGCTGGAATCCACGCGCACCATCGAGATCGACGAGTTCGTGGAGAAGTCGGAGATCGACCCGCGCTACCTGATCCGGCCCTACTACCTGCGTCCCGACGGCAAGGTCGGCCACGACGCCTTCGCGGTGGTCCGCGAGACCATCCGCGAGATGAACAAGGTCGCGATCGGCCGCGTGGTGCTGACCAACCGCGAGCACATCATCGCGCTCGAGCCGCTCGACAAGGGGCTGATGGGCACGCTGCTGCGCTATCCCTACGAGGTGCGCGATCCGCAGGAGTATTTCGACGAGATCCAGGACGCCAAAGTCACCAAGGACATGCTCGATCTCGCCAAGCACATCGTCGATCAGAAGTCGGGCAACTTCGAGCCCGACAAGTTCGAGGATCACTACGAGACCGCGCTGATCGAGCTCATCAACAGCAAGCGTTCCGGCAAGCCGATCGTGCCGAAGGAGCGGCCGCGGGGCGAGAACGTCGTCGATCTGATGGACGCGCTGCGCAAGAGCGTCGGCGGCGCGGCGGCCGAGACCAAGGCGCCGAAGAAGTCGGCTAAGAAACCCAAGAAGGCGGCGGCCGGCCAGAAGGAGATGTTGATGCCCATCGCTGGCAAGAAGCAGGCGAAGGAGGCGGCCGCCAAGAAGCCGGCGGCCAAGCCGCAGCGCAAGTCGGCGTGACGCGTCCAGTTCGGCAAGCGGCAGGACGATTTCGCACGGCGTCGCTGCGGGAAGCAGGTTGCGCCGATGTGGTCCCGGGGCCGGCCGCGCTGTTTGCCCGATTCGAAAAATCCTTGCTCGCGAGGTAGACAAGGCCAGCGGCGGCGATGACGGGGAGCGCTCATGGCGAGGAAGCTGAAGACCTATCAGACTTCGCTGGGCTTCTTCGAGCAAGCCATCGCAGCGCCGTCGATGAAGGCCGCCCTGGAGGCGTGGGGCGCCGACAGCAATCTTTTCCATCAGGGTGTGGCGAAGGAGAGCCACGATCCGGACGTCATCGCCGCGACCATGGCGAAGCCGGGCGTCGTCCTCAAGCGCCCCGTGGGGTCCGACGGGCCCTTTGGAGAACACGCCGAACTGCCGAAGAACTTCGGCGAGGATGGACGGAAGAAGCCAGCCCACAAGCCTTCAGCCAAGGCGAAGATGTCTTCTGCCCAGCCGGACAAGGCGTCGGACCGGAAGGCAGCCCAAGCGTACGAACGGGAGCGCCAGCGTCGCGAGCGCGAGGAAGCCAGGGAAGAGGCGGCCAGGCAGAAGGAGCGCGCGCGAAGGCAGGAGGCCGTCGATAAGGCACAAGCGGCGCTGGACAAGGCGGAGGAGGGGCACGTGAAACGTGTGGAGGCGCTGCGTTCCCAGATCGAGGCCCTCGAGAAGAAGGTAAGGGCCGAGGATACCAACTGGGACGCGGAAGCGAAGCGGCTGAAGGCGGCCGTGCGGCGGGCGCGGAACTGAGGGGTTCAGCGCAGGAATGCGTTAACCAACCGGGATTCCTTGCCAAAAAAATTTTGCGCGGACCTCTTGAAACTTTTCCCGGGTTTACAAATTTTTTCGACGTCGCCATGAGGCGATCGGGATGCCGTCAGGGTCCCGCCACTTGAGACGGGCACCGGTCGTGTCCGGTGCCGCTCGTAACCATTTTGCTCCCAGGAGGATCTGGCTATGCGCACTGTAGATTTTTCGCCCCTGTTCCGGTCGGCCATCGGATTCGACCGCCTATTCGACCTCGCGGAAGCCGCCCAGCGTGTGGGCGAGGAGAGCTATCCCCCCTACAACATCGAACGCCTCGACGAGAATCGCTTCCAGATCTCGGTGGCGCTTGCCGGATTCAAGCCGGATGAAGTCGAGCTGACGGTCGAGCAGAACGTCCTCACGCTGGAGGGCCGCAAGAGCGACAAGGAAGAGCGGACCTTCCTGCATCACGGCATCTCGGCGCGCAACTTTAAGCGCCAGTTCACGCTCGCCGACCATGTCGAGGTCAAGGGCGCTCGCTTCGAGAACGGCCTGCTCATCATCGACCTGCAGCGCGAAATCCCCGAGGCGAAGAAGCCACGTCGCATCGCGATCGGCGGTGCTGCCCCGAGCAACGTCACTCAGATCGAATCCAGAGCCGCCTGACCGGACACAGGCGACTCGGATCGATCGACGCCGCGCGGGCTCCCCCGCGCGGCCACCCCTCAACTCGTCTCAGACTTGGAGGCAGCCATGCGGCTGACGACCGCCCTGGACGACAACGTTTTCGATTTCGACTATCTCCTTCATCCCGGCACCAAGTTCGAGCACCCGACGGACGTGGTGTCTCATGCGGGCCTCACGCTCGCCGAAAAGCGAGCCATCCTGGCCTCATGGGCCTCCGACGCCTCTGCGATCGCGTCCTGCCCGTCGCTGAGGGCGCCAGAGGGATTGAAGGCGCCCGTCACCATCGACGAGATCCTCGAGGCGCTCTGCGCGCTTGATGGCGGCCCCCGGCACCCGCCTGGCGGCAAACCCATGCGACGACCGAGCGCCGCGCGGCGGCCTGAAGCGTAGACCGTACGACCGTGAGGAGGGACGACAATGTTCGAACAAAACTTGGCCCGTATCCGTACCCATCGCAACAACATCCACCGTTATCGGATGCTGCTCCGGACGGAATTGTCCGATCTTGAGCGCGATTTCATCGATAGACGGATGACCGAAGAGCAGGCCGCGCTCGATGCTCTGGTTGCCGAGACATTCCCGGTAACATTTCCTCTTCCGAGAGATTCATCGTCGGCTTCCTCGGGCATGGGGGCGGCGTCATGAGCGACATTCGAGACCTCCTGATCCGCGGCAGCAACAAGGTTATCGGCCACTATCGCCTGCTGCTGGCGAGCGCGAAGAACGAGGAGGAGTGCGTACTGTACAGAAGCCGGATTGAGCGTGCGCAGCGGCTGCTGGACGGGCTCCATGGCAGCTTCCCGGATAGGGGAAGGTGCAGGGGCACGCCACAGCGCAGCTGCAATTGTCGAACCAGTCTCCGGTGATGTGCCAGCTGGTAATCTCGGCCATGAGGACCTCCGTTCACCCATGAACGACAATAAGGCGTTGACTGGAGTTATACCACCGGCGTGTGATCGTTATTACGTGCGGCTAGGACGAACTGATTTGGCTCAAGAAAAATCGAAAAAAAGCCAGAGCCAAAGCCAATTTGGCTGCCCAGCCGAAGCCAGAACAAAAGACCACACGAAAGCAAATCGCGTGTGCTGCTGCAGTTCTTTCTGGAACATCTGGGCGGGATCATTCTGGTCGCCCTGGGAGCACTGGCCGCACTCGCTGCCCTGTTGCATCTGCCCATGGCCATGATAACCCACTATGCCATCTAACATCGTTCATCTCCTGGGTTGGAGGGCAATCCCCCTTGCGTGAGCTGCAGCAGGCCCCTGTCGAGCCCGGGTGCCTGCCGACGGGCCTATAAGGGCAGAAGCAAATCCGTCCTTCTGTGATATGCCGCACTTTTTTCCTGTTCGTCTTGCCGCAAGCTTGGCTGAGGCACGCAACCTTGGTCCCCAGGTCTGCTGTGGGCCCAGCCTGTGTGAAAACTCCAACGTCGAACTTGCGCGTAGAAAGTTTGTCTCGATTACGATGAATAGGAAAAGAACAGCACTGGCAGTCGCAGTCGAAAGAGGAAAAGGGAGAAAACAATTCTGCGCATTCTCTGCTCGCGCACGTTTTCACACAGGCTGGGTCAAAACGCGAAACTCCGGGGTGACCGGCGCATGTCTGCTTTCGCCCCAAAAGATGGGCTAATCGGCCGGCCCAGCTTGTGGATAGCTGAAGATTTTGGGTGCTGCGCTTCAGGCTGATGGTGAAAACGAGGTCCGTCGTGACGGCCTCAAGCATCAGAAGGAGAAGCGCAGCATGGACCATTTTGCTGGATTGGACGTATCGGTCAAGGAGAGCAGCATCTGTATTGTGGATGACACAGGCAGGACCGTGCGGGAAGTGAAGGTGGCAAGCGAACCTGAGGCCCTGCTGAAGGTTCTTGGAAACCCGGCCTACCGCTTCAAGCGAATTGGATTGGAAGCCGGGCCGCTGTCGCAGTGGCTGTTCAGCGCTCTCGCCGAAGCCGAGTTGCCGGTGGTCTGCGTTGAAACCCGGCACATGCAGGCGGTGCTGAAGGCGCAGATCAACAAAACGGATCGCAACGATGCGCGCGGCATCGCCCAGATGATACGGGCGGGACTTTACCGTCCGGTGCATGTGAAGACGCTCCGCAGCCAGAAACTACGTATGCTGCTGACCCATCGCAAGCTATTGCAGTCGAAGGCGATCGCCATTGAGAACGATCTGCGCGGTACTTTACGTAACTTCGGCCTCAAGGTCGGAATGGTGGGAAAGGTGAGGTTTGAGGCCCGCATCCAGGAGCTTGTCGAAAACTTCCCGGATCTGGCTGAGTTAGTCGAACCGCTGCTCATCGTCCGGCGAGCGCTCCGCGAACAGATCGTCATCCTGCACCGCCGCTTGCTGGCCATCGTGCGAGACGATGAGGTGTGCCGGCGCCTGATGACGACCCCCGGTGTCGGCCCCGTGGTGGCGCTGACCTATCGCGCCACCGTGGATGTGCCTGCCCGGTTCCGTAAATCCAAGTCCGTCGGGGCGGTGTTTGGGTTGACCTGCTCCCGGTATCAATCGGGCGAGGTCGATTGGAGCGGCAAAATATCGCGCTGTGGCGATGAGATGATGCGGACGATGCTCTACGAAGCAGCTCAGAGCATGATGCATTCAAAAAAATGGTCCTGGCTCAAGGCGTGGGCCATGCAGATTGCCAGGCGCCGCGGGATGAAAAAGGCGATCGTGGCCCTGGCTCGCCGGCTGGCCGTGATCATGCACCGCATCTGGGTTGACGGCACCGAGTTCCGGTGGACCCGGGAGCAAGCCGCGACAGCAGCATGAAAACCATTCAGGATAAGACCCGATAGGAGAAAACTAGAGCTCCACCGAGCGGTGGAAAGATGTCCCTTGCGGGACGATGGATGAGGTGAGTTCGTATGTCTGCTTGGACCCGCTGTTCTTCAACGGCAAGGCCGCCCAAAAGATTGTTCCGCCTCGTCCTCGAATCCCATGATGGAAAGGCCCCGGTGCCGATTCCGAAGAGAAGCACGAGCCCGCGAGCGACATCGACACCGCATTGATGGATAGTCTGAAAGCGCTTGACCCCAAACGGCCGATTAGAGAAGCCGACATCTCTCGTTTTATGAGTACACGCCCTAACACTACTTTGGCAGATTTATTCACGCAGTTGCTTTTCGCCGATTTTCCTTCGGCAGTACGGGCATCGTTGAGACCGTGGTCGAACGATGAGTTCGACGATGGCGTAACGTACGGCTGGCAAGCTCGGCTGCGGCGGTGGACCGTTGATTCTTTTTTTTCCGCCCCACTTGTGCGAGACGGCGGTGCTGGAGGAATGCGTAAGCGATCATGGTCATGAGCGCATGTCCATGGAGGCCTTGCCAGGATCTTCCTTCGAAGTGATCGAGCCCGAGTTCCTCCTTCAACTGCTGATGGGCCTGTTCGCAAATCCACCGCGCTTTGATCGTGGCAGCTAACGTGCGCAGATCGGTTTTGGCCGGCAGATTGGCGAGGTAATACTTCTTCTCGCCCGAGCTGCGATGCTCGCCGATCAGCCACGCCTCATCTCCGGGAAGGTGCTGCTGGCCCATGTCCTTGATCCGCTGCGGTGGTCCATCGGCGGTCCGGACGCGCACCGCGGCGAAGCGGGCTTCCAGCCGCCCCTTGGTTCCGTTTCGCCAACTTACATTCTGCCACTTGGCATTGGCCAACATGTCTTCGGCCGCTCTCGACAGGATATCCGGAATGTGCCGCTTGCGAGGACGACCCCGAGCCGCAACTGGCCAGATCAGCTTGACCCCGACCGGGTACACCTTGAGGTGACGAGGGATACCGACGGCCCAGGAAAGCCCGCGTGTCGTGAGCCCCTGACGGAACGGTGCGCTCAGGCCGTAACCGGCATCCGCCAGTACACAGCCGAGGCGAACTCCGGCTGCGATCACGCGATCGATCTCAGCCAGCGCGATCTCTGGCTTGGTCCGCGCTGCGCGATACTCGACGGGAACACCGATGCGCTTCAAACGCGCCGTATCGCTCGTCCAGCTCTCGGGAAGGAAGAGACGCAATGCCACCATCACCGGCACTTCACCGCGCGCAAGCGTCAGCGACACCAACGTTTGGCAATTGGCCGTCTTGCCGAGAGACGAAGCATATTGCGCAGCCACACCAACCGAACGATCGCCCTTCTTCGGCAACGCGGTGTCGTCGATAACCAGTACCGCATCCTCGCCACCGACCAGCCGATCGGCCTGAACGAGCAGCTCCGACTCCAATGGCGCCGCATCCCAGACGCCATCAGCGATAAAATGGTGCAACTGGTCATAGTCCCCCGGCGATAGCCGCGCCGCCATCGGCAGCACGCTCTTGCGATCGCCCGGTCCGATCAACCCCGAAACATACAGTGGACACATCCGCCGTCGCGCCTTGTGCCCTAACTGATCCAGAAATGGCTGGAGCCAGCGTCCAAGCTCATCTTCCCAGTTCGACGTTCCGCCCACCATGGTCGGCCCTCCAAAATGCCGACCACCCATGAATCACTGAAAATCTGATTCGGGAATCCAGTTGAGCCGATCAATCCAATAAATCTGCCAAAGTAGTGCTAATACCCGATGCTGTCGCGATCGCGATGCTCGTCAATTCGAATAATCCGACCACGGCACAGGCTATCAAGGCGATGCAAGAGGCGGCGCTCATCCATCGACAAAAACTGGTAGTTGAAACCGCTGGTACCGAGGGAGAGCTAGAAACAGCTTTCGCTGGAATTGCTCAGCAACACGCCGCTGCGGTCGTTCTTGACGCGGATCCGTTTTTTACGACGCGCCGCGATCAGCTGGCTGCGCTCGTAGCGCGCTACGCAATACCGGTGGTGTACCCACAGCGCGCTTTTGTATTGAGCGGTGGCCTGATCAGCTACGGGGGCGATCTCAGAATTGGTTATCGCGATGCTGGCCGCTACATCGGCCGGATTCTAAAAGGGGCCAAGCCAGCCGATCTTCCAGTGCAGCAGGCCACGAAAGTCGAACTGGTCATCAACCTCAAAACTGAGAAGGCGCTCGGTCTCGCCGTCCCCATGTCGTTGCTTGGCCGCGCCGATGAGTTAATCGAATAATACCGCCTATTGATCGATTAGCCGACATTCGGATCGGGTAGGCTGTGACGGCGGGAGCTAACGGACTATGCGCCACGAATTTCGGTCGGGACTGCTGCGTCATCCGAGCACCCGGATGATCGGATGGCCCTCATCGCCGCATGCGAAACTGCAAATGATGCAGCGGCTGTCCAGACTGTGTTGATAGTGCTAGGGGAAATACCGCCGAGCAAACTTTTGGAAGTTTTCCATTAGGAACTGATTTGCTCGCTTACTAATTGGAGCGTCTGGTACCATCAGGTCAAAGCCGTGAAAAGCGCCGTCGAATACCTCTAATTCAACCGGAACATTGGCCCGACGAAGGCTCTCAACGTAGATTTTCGTTTCATCCCGAAATGGCTCTATACTGCCGACGTAAGTGATCGTCGGCGGCAATTTCGTATAGTCTGTGCAGCGTGCCGCAGCTGCGTAAGGCGTAACGTTCATCACGCCATCGAGATAAAGGGACCATGCCAGCCTGTTAGCTTCTTCATCCCATACGGGTGCGTCGTTTCCAACGGCAGAGGCGCTATTCTGCCGGTCATCGATCATTGGATATAGCGGCATTTGAAAGGCTATTTTTGCATCGTCGGTATCGGTAGCCTTGAGCGAGACGGCCGCCGCAAGCCCTCCGCCCGCGCTATGGCCTGACACGATGAATCTGTCGGTTCTTCCGCCGATGGAGGCCGCATTATCCCTTATCCATAGCAGGGTGTCGTAGCAGTCGTTGAATGCGGCCGGGTACGGCGATTTAACGGCCTTTCTATAGTCCGGCGCGACTATGATGCATGGTTCTGTCTCGATGAAGTCCTTGATGCTTGAGCCGAATTGCTCGGGCACCCCGTGAACGTAACCGCCGCCATGCAAATACAGCATGACCGGCAGTGGTCCAACTGCCGCGGTTGGCCGATAGACTCTCACACGAATAGGCGCCCCACCATTTCTGCTCGGAATGTGCCGCTCTCGGCAGACAAGTCCTCTAATGTTTTTTCCCCGCAGGACGGCCCTACTAAAACGGAGCAAGAGCAGAGAGAACCATCTCGTGTGAAAAAAACCTGCGATAATCCGCCCAGCGGCATATCTGCAGCGCAAGTCTTTATCCACCATGTCTCTGGTGACCTTCATCCGATACTTCCTGCCTTAAGTCGCGGAACTTCTTCCATCTGATGGGTGTGCAGCAAGTTCAGGAAGCTAGTCTAGCAGGGCACCGGCTATCGCAACGTGGCGGTCATCTTTGCTGGGACGGGCAGCCGAAGGCCCAGCCCCCGAGAAAACGCCGGGCGCCTCGATGCTGGCAGTCTTTCCGGAAGCTGTCCGAAATAGGAAATGGTTTGCGTCATCGCACCTCTGAGGGTTGGCTCGATCTTCGCGCAAATAAACCAGCAGACCAAGACAAGCATGGCCAGCGCGACCCATACGGCCGAGGTGGCATCCAGGCCAGTATCGACCAGGACACGAATAATCTCTGTGCCAATGACGTTGTGGGTGAGATAGAGCGGATAGGTGATCAGCCCGAGCGTTCTCAGATAAGCCGGCGCTTCAGGCGAAGCGGTGGCTGCAGAACGCCTGTTCCTGTTCGCGCAATAGGCAATGAGGCCCACCGCCGCTGCCCAAACCATGATCGGCACAAGGGCTGATTGACCCGAGATGGCGGGAATGCACGTCAAAAAGAAAGAGGCAAAAAAGTAGATTTCTGCGGCACCCGAAAGACACGTGACGGCGACGGCGACCCGTTCGAGCGCCGTCAATTTGCGATTTGCAGAAATGAACAGCCAAATTCCCAGCGCAAAAAAGCAGCCATGAGTGCACAAGAATGCTGCGCACGGCACTCGAAACATCAGAATGACGAGATAGGGCAAATCGGATGGCGTCGTGCATGACAGCACCAGCAACGCGACAGCATTGAACACTGCGCTGTAGATGGTGAGACCAAAGGCCAGGTGCCGCAGGGTGATTTTCTTCGTGAGCATCGCGCAAAACACGAGCCCATAAAACGCCGCCTCGGCCGCCAGTGTCCAATAGACGCCGTCGAGCCATTGACCCGTGACTCCCTTGGGAACGAGCAGCATGGCGTGGATGTAGGGCAGGATGAATTCGGATGCTGGTCCACTGCCAAAGAGAACCAGAACGAGGAGGGTCGCGGTGGCGCAAACCCAGACCGCCGGATAAAGCCTGAGAGCGCGGCCAAGAAGAAACTCCGTCGGCGAAGACCTGCTCGCGGAATTCGCTATGACGAAACCGGAAATAACAAAGAATATTTCAACACCCACCCAGCCGAACCATGTGAAGGGCGCGGCGGACGGGTATAGAACATCGGCGGCGACGTAGCGCTCGAAACCTGGGACGCCAATCGAAACCCAGGCCCAGGACCAGAACATCTGGTGAAAAATGGCGACGCCGAGGGCAGTCCCGAAGCGCAGCGGATCCAGCAGGGGAAAATGGTTCTTCACGGGAGTGCTTCAAATGCATGAAATGATCCCGTTGCAGATATTGGATCCCTTCACCGAGCTCTTTGAGGTAGGTCACACTTTGTCCGCCCACGGTTCAGATGCCCAGATCGTCGTGTCTGCGTTCGTGAACCGGAACTTTCGTCTGGAAGCCGGCTGTTTTTTCCCGCGCCAATGCCGACGAATTGAACTCGCGACTTCAGGTTTTGGCGTGCGCCGTGCAAAGGCGGCGCTTTCCAGTGGGGGCAGGCCCCACCCAGCAACCGCTCCAGCCGGAAGCAATCGGAGCAGTCATGGAGGTAACGAAGTGGCTGAAGCCTTCGCTTAGCGTGTCACGAATTGGTGACAGCGCGAGTGTGCAGGCCGCAACGCGAGTGAACGCAGGCGACATTCGCGCCTAGATGCCAACCCCAGATGTGAGGAGTATACTTGCCCCGGCGCGCGACTTTGGAACCCGGAGCCTCGCCTATGCATCACGATCTGATTCCCGGCAGCGCTACTATCGCCATACTAGTGACGCTCATGGCCGAAGGTACAACACACCGTTCAGACGCTGCATCACTGACAGAGGTGCGGCAGAATGGTATCCTACGCCTCTGCGCTAATCCATCCGCACTCCCTTATTCGAACCTCACCGATAGAGGTGGCCTTGCCGGGTTCGAAGTCGAACTTGCGGAAGTGTTGGCGCATGAGATGGGATTGGAGCTCGGTGTGGTCTGGGTTCGAAACGCGGGTGACATTAAGAGCTCAGATTGCGATGTCTTGATGGGCGTTGTCGCCTCAGCCGCAAGCTACGATCGGGAGGGACTTACCGGACCGCTGACAACCCATTTACCCCTTCGCTTTTCGAGACCTTACGCAGACAGCGGTGTTGTCCTCGTCATTTCACCTCGATCTTCGGTTCGTCGGCTTGAGGATTTGCACGATCAGAAGATTGGCGTCATGGTCGGAACCGTCGACCACGAGTGGTTGGCCAAACACGGTTTCCGCGTTTCGGTCTTCGCCTCTCAAGAAGACATAATTGCCGCGGTCGAGACAGGCGAAATTGAGGTCGGTGCCACAAACCCCGTGAACGCCGGCTGGTATCGGCACGAACACCCCAGCACGGCAGTAAGGACATCCGAAGGATACGAGCCAGAACCGGCACTGCACTGGAGTGTTTCAGCCGGGCTTCGCCGAGCGGACGATGCGCTGCTTGCAGCCGTGGATGCTGCGGTGGCACGAATGGTCGAGCAGCGGATACCAGCGCGGATCTACGCGAAGTATGGCATTACCTATGTACCCCCTTCCGGCGGCAGGTAAGGATGCGAATGACTGACACAAGGGCCAATCTGGCGAAGACCTGACTGGGGGAGCGGAAGTCACCGCTGAGCGTAGAACCAGCGCCTATAAGCGACATTGCCGAGTTTCAATCTGATCGCTTTCAGACACCGGTCGGAACGGCTAGGATGCCCGTCGCGGTACGGGAGATCGAATAGATTTCTTTTGCTGCGGCGCATGAGTCCGAAGTTGGCACGGTCGGGCAACGTCCGTTGATCGGAGTAAACCAACAGCCGCGGGCCGGACGTCACACGGGATTGACCCGAATGTATGGTCCGGCCGTGCGTTGCAAGTGGATTTCGCCGAGCTGGCGGTAAGCGGTCTCGCATCAATGTATCCGGCCTTTGATTGGAGCATTTGCTCCGGGCCATCATGGATATCAGCGCGCGTGCGTTCTCATTAGCGGACAGGCCTCGATCGGACCATTTGGGTCACCAGTGTTCGCATGCGCCGGGAAGACCGAACCTCCATCTCGTCTCATCCTCTCGCAGACCTCGGCTGGAAACTGTTGATAGGGTTACGTCATCGCTTGCTCCTCATATCGCGCAGTTCCTTTGTTCGAGCCAAGGGCCGTTCCTTCGTCCCGGCCCGCAGAGCGTCGATCGCGTCGCGCGCAGGGGCGGTCAAGGCCGGCCGTCGCGCTTGGCTTGCGGCTGGCTCCGGCGTTGCCAGGCTGCGCCTTGACCGCGCCGAGCACGGCGCGAGGATCAAGCGGGTCGGACGCCTGCATCGTCGGTCCTCGTCAGCTCGAAGGCGCGTCCTTTAGCCAGCACCGCCCAGGCGATGCGGGCAAGCTTGTTGGCGAGCGCGATCGCCAGCACGTTGTGGTGCAACCGCCTCTTGGCGGCTTCGATCCAGGATTTGAGCCCGTAACGTTCCCAGTTCTTTATCCTGACCAGCACAACCCATGCCGCCTGCACGAACAGAACGCGCAGGTAGCGATTGCCGCGCCTCGAGATTTTGCCGAGGATCGTGCGGTCTCCCGTCGAGATCTGCTTGGGCACCAGTCCGAGCCAGGCGCCGAAGTCGCGGCCTTTGGAGAATACGTCTCCAGTGCCGATCGCGGCCACCATGGCGCTCGAAATGATCGGCCCGATGCCAGGCACCGTCATCAGGCGCGAACATGCCTGATCTTGACGGGCCAGTGCTTCGATCTCGCCGGATAGGCCATCGATGCGCTGATCCAGCCGGCGCCAGTCGCCTGCCAACTCCTCGATGACACGCAACATGCGTGGCGACAGGGCATCGGTGCGCGTCGCAAGGATGGTGGGCAGTTCCGTGCGCAGGAAGCCGATACCCTGGCGCACGGCGATCCCGCGTTCCAGCATGAAGGCGCGAATCTGGTTGATGATGCCGGTGCGTTGCGACACCAGCCGCTCGCGCACCCGATGCAGCGCCTGCAGATCCAGTTGCTCCGCGGTCTTGGTCGCCACGAACTTCATCGTCGGGCGCTGCACGGCTTCGGCAATCGCTTCGGCATCATTGAAGTCGTTCTTCTGTCCCTTGCTATAGGGGCGGACATATTTGGCCGGCATCAACCTGGCATCGTGACCAAGCGATGCGAGTTTGCGGCTCAGGTGATGTGCGCCGACGCAGGCTTCCATGCCGATCAGGCAAGGCGGTATATTGGCGAGCCGCGCTTCCACTTGGCCACGCGACCACTTTTGCCGCAGCACGATGGCGCCGCGCGCATCGTGGCCCACGACGTGGAACGAGTTCTTGCCGATATCGATGCCGATCACGGCGATCGCGGTATTGGGTGTCTGAGACATGGCGTGCTCCTTGTCTTTGGCGCCCCTTGCCAGCTTCGCTTGCTGGCGGGGCAGGAGCACGGCCGGACCATCCCATTACGGGATAACAAGAGTGTCCGTAGTTTTACGGTAAAATGGCAGCCATTACGAAGAGGGTAGCGTGTTCGAATCAGCCGCGTTACGCACACAAGCGCGAGCAGGCAATTCCCCGTCGCCATGATGACCGGCCGAAAATACTGCGCGAAGATCATCCTTGATCGTCAACGCGCGTTATCCTCACCTCGTGGTTGCAGCTAAAGGTATCTTGATGTTGTTTCGCAGCGGGACGACGAAAATTTTATTTAACCACTAGCCGTTACGTTTACGTGCAGCTGCGCACGACTACTCACTGCGTCGGTTCCGATAGGTGCGGAGGTCAAACACCGATTGGGGACGACGCATGGCTGATTTTCCTTTCAGTCGATCGATGACTATTGGCACGGCCCTCGCAGCGATCAGCCTCTGCGTTTTCGGCTTTGCCACGCTCAGCTTCGGCTCGGCGATCGTCGGCGAAACGCGCCGGGTCGACCTCGGTGCGAAAGCGATAGCCGGCCTCGATGCGATGAAGGCGCAATATCGCCGCCCAATGACGATCCCCTTTCCCAAGGAAAATCCCTACACACCGGAAAAGGCAGCCCTCGGCAAGAAGCTCTATTTCGATACCCGCCTCTCGGTGACGTCGGCGCAGTCCTGCGCGAGCTGTCACAGCCCGGGCTTCGGCTGGGGCGACGGACTTGCGCTCGGCGTAGGTCACGGCATGGCGCAGCTGGGGCGGCATTCGCCGACCATCATCAATGCCGCGTGGGGCTCGATCTTCATGTGGGACGGCCGGCTTGCAAACCTCGAAGAACAGGCGCTGGGACCGATCCAGTCCCCCGGCGAAATGAACATGCCGGTCGACAGGCTGATGGACCGGCTTGTCCAAGTCCCCGAATACAAGCCGCTGTTCGACGCCGCCTTCCCGAATGAAGGCATGAAGGTCGCGACGCTCGCCAAGGCGATAGCGACCTATGAGCGGACGGTGGTGTCGGAGCGCGCGCCGTTCGATGCCTGGATCGAAGGCAACGAGAAGGCGATTCCGGAAGAGGCCAAGCGCGGCTTTGCGCTGTTCAACGGCAAGGCGCAGTGCTCGGCCTGCCACGAGGGGTGGAATTTCACTAACGAGGGATTCCAGGATATCGGCCTTCATTCCGAAGACATCGGTCGCGGACAGTTCGTGCCGGGCGTCATCAAGATGCAGCACGCCTTCAAGACACCGAGCCTGCGCGAGATCACCCGTCGTAGCCCGTTCATGCATGATGGGTCGCTGGCGACGCTCGAAGCAGTGGTCGAGCATTACGACCAGGGCGGCGTCGATCGGCCGAGCCGTTCCGACCTGATGAAGCCGCTCGGTCTCACCTCGCAAGAGAAGGCCGATCTGGTGGCGTTCCTGAAAACGCTGACCAGCGACCTCAGTCCGACCGCCGTGCCGGTGTTGCCCCGCTAGTCCCAACTTCAACTCCAGGATTTTTCATGCGCAACTTGACCCTGCTTACCCTTGTGACTACCGCGGGCCTTTCGGCCGGCGCGTTCGCTGCCACCGAAGTGATCCACCAACACGGACGCGTGTTCTCTTCCGAGAGCGTGACGATCAAGAAGGGTGATGCGCTGACCTTCCTCAATGACGACAGCGTGCCTCACAACATCATGTCGACCAGCAAGGGGAACGAGTTCAATTTGGGTTCTCAGGCTCCCGGCTCCTCGACTGACGTCACCTTCAAGGAGTCCGGCGAGGCGCATGTGATCTGTGCGATCCATCCGCGCATGAAGATGACGGTGAAGGTGACGGACTAGCGTAAAATCGGCGGCACCTGCCGCCAATGCAGGCCACCGGAGATTTCCGATGTCGATCCGCTACAAGATTTTCGGTGCTTTCAGCGTCGTCCTCCTGCTTGCCTGCGGGATCGCGTTCTACGGTATCCGGGGCATCTCCGAGACAGGCGATCTGGTGGTTCGCCTTTACGACGGGCCGCTGATGGGCATCAATCACGCCCGTTCCGCCCATGCCGCGCTGAATGAGGCGCGCCTCATTCAGCAGCAGAGCCTCGGCCGGGGAACGACCGGCGGATCGGTCGCGAAGTTCGAGAAGCTTGTCGGCAACATTTCCGGCGACCTGAATGTCGTGCGCGACCGGATCCGCAGCCAGAGCGTCAACGCGGCGCGCGAGAAAGCCGAAAGCCGGATTCGCGACTGGTCGGGGTCGGTGCTGAAAATTCTCAAGCCGGCCGCTGGCGGTATCACCGAAATTCCCACAAGCATCGTGATCGCGCAGCAGGGCGATGACGCGGTCGCCGCCGTCGACGATCTCGTCGAGATGGTCGCCGCCTATGGCTACGACTACCGCACCGAGGCGGAAGGCGCGGTCGCCGCCTCGCGCACCACGATGTTCGGCATCGCGATCGGCACCGTCCTGATCGGGCTCGTCATCGCGCTCGCCTTCGCTTTCTCGCTGAGCCGCCCGGTTTTCGCCGCGCTCAACATTGCCGAGCGCGTGGCTGCCGGCAATTTCAACGACGACATCAGGACCCGGCGCCGCGATGAACTCGGCCGCCTGCTCAAGTCGCTGGCCGTCATGCAGGCGAGCCTCAAGGCCAAGGCCGACGACGACCTGGCCTTGATTTCGGCCAAGGACCAGAGCAATGCCGAGCAGGTCAGTCGCCGCCAGCGCATCGAGGCCGAAATCGACGCCTTCCGCTCGACCTTTGCCGCGGTGTTGGCCAATACCGACCGGATGACCGGCGAACTGACCGACACGGCGCAATCGCTGGCGTCGATGGGGCATGCCGCCGGGCAGCAATCCACCGAGGCCGCTTCGACCGCAGGCGAGACCTCGACCAACGTCCAGACGGTGGCGAGCGCTGCAAGCCAACTCGGCGAGCAGGTGCAGGCGATCAAGTCCCAGGTCAGCGACGCCACCGTGATCGTGCAGCGCGCCACGGGTATGGCGGGCGCGGCCAACGAGACCATCGGCGCACTTGCGAGCTCGGCAAAGCACATCGACGAGGTCGTGGGCTTCATCCGCACGATCGCCGGCCAGACCAACCTGCTCGCGCTCAATGCTACCATCGAAGCCGCGCGCGCCGGCGAAGCAGGTCGGGGATTTGCCGTGGTTGCGTCCGAAGTGAAGGCGCTGGCCATCCAGACCGCGAAGGCGACTGAGGAGATTTCCGCGCAGATCGCGGACGTTCAGTCCGCCACCCGGCTCGCCGTCGACAATGTCGGAGCGATCACCGCCATCATGGGCGACATCGACAGTTTCACGTCCGCTATCGCCGCCGCCGTGGCGCAGCAGAACATCGCGGCGAACGAGATATCCCAGAACATCGGGCAGGCGGCTAACGGAACGGCCATGGTTGCGCGCAGCATCGCAGGCACGGCCGAAGCCACCGAGAACGCCAACCGCTCTGCGGACAAGGTGCTCGCCACTGCGCACGACCTGTCGAACCAGGCGGCGCAGTTGCGTTCTTCCGTCGATCGCTTCCTCGCCAACGTGGCTTGAATTGCAGCTTAGTGACGACTTCCGCTTTTGGGCACTTCTCGGACCTCGCGCGATGCCCGACTTGCGTCCGGAATGCGCACCACAGCGGACATCGCTTGGCGGCAAATAACCGTTCGGCCTGGGAAAACTTTAAGCACTTCCTGTCAAAAAGGGAGGCCTCGGAACCGCCGCTCCGAGGCCCGCTCGCCCGCCGAGGTACGTCCGCCCGGAAGCCCGCAGCTTGGATATTGCCATCGCTGGCGCCGGTGTCAAACCGGCCGCCGCCGATGATGGCCCAGCGTCACACGCGAACAATGTCAGGGCCTTGCAGGTGAGAGGGACGGCACGGGGTGACGGCACCAGGGGCGCGGAGGGGCTGAATGCCCCTCCCGTGCCAGCTCACGATCCTCAGCAAATTTGAGCAAGCCCAGACTGAGCTTGTCGGCACAGCCGTGATCCTGACCGACGGGAAGGCCGGTACGGTCGAGAGCATTCGGCTCGACGAAATACATGGCCTGCGCATCTCTATCCGAGGCCACGAAGGGAAGTGGCCCGTCTCGACGATCAAATTCGCAGGCGGCCTGAGCTAGCCACGACCTTGTGACCCGCCGCCGTACCAACACTGCCGGGGTCCTAGATCGCCGTGCGGATGGAGTGTTCACGCGCCATACCAGCCTTCGGGGAATCGAATGAAAGGCCAAGCTAGATGGTTGTCGTTCGCGGCTTTCAGTAGCCCATAGAAATTCTGTTGGTGGCTCAGATTTTGCGGTACTCGCTCGATGGCGATCAACTCGATAACGACTGCAGCGACATTATACAATTCGACGAATATAACTTTACTCATCGCGCTCTCCTATAGTCGAGCGCCCCAATGGTTCTGATCATAGTGAAGCATCGGGTTGAAATCAATTTGTCAGACGGTCTTGGCGCAGGCCGCGCGGATCGGGAGCAGTGCGGCCGCTTGGCGATCTGGCGGACCGCAATTCACGTTTAGGACAGCAGCACTGGCTTGATCAGCATCGTCGCCAGTCACAGTTGATAAGAATCGGGGATCGTTGGCCCGACACACTGGCAACGCATCGACTGCCTCACTATTAAGGCTGTGCGTCCTGTGGCTGACAGGCTTGGGCTACGTTCGAGCGCCGCTCGGCGCGGCTAACCTCCACGCAAACGTAACGCAACGGCATGAGCCGTCGAGGGAAACCTTGGCGGCTTTTGCGCGGGGCCAAATTGGACTAACCTACGGAGCAGAGGTCATCGGAGGGCGCGAACGTGAACTCCACTCTTAAAGATCCGACACCGGAGGCGATCCCCCTGATCGAAAAAATCAGGATCGAACGCAAAATGCGTGCGGAAGCGAAGGCCAGGCGGATGCTACTTAAGCGGCCAAAAAAGCTGGCCAAACGCTGCGGCTAGTCGATCAGCTCGTCGGTATCAAACCGTATTCCTGACCGCCTCCGCCAGCATGGCGTAAAGCTGGCTCTTTGTGATTTCCGCAGAGTGCCGTTTGATTGGCTTCCGCGACACTACCCTCGGAACCGGGCCGGTACATTCGAATAACTTACCGCGCGGCTTAAGGCCCTCTTCGGCAGCAGCCTCGGCCTTTTTAACCCGCTCGCGTAGATCCAGCAGCTCGCGATATTCTTTCTCAATCGAGCAGACCAATTGGGCCAGAGCGCTTGGGTTCGTCCGGTACGAGCTGCCCTGCATTATCGACGCTGTCGCTTACGGCTAGCAGATGCCCGAACCATTTTGATTTTCACCGTGCGTTTCGGCGCGGGTCGCGTCTTGCGGAGTTGCGTATTGCGCTTCCGCTCGGGTTGCTCGTTGCGGACCGGCTGAGACTGCGTGTTGCGGATCGTTTCAGGTGGCGTATTGACCGGCTGGGGTTGCGTGTTGCGGACCGCCTCAGCCAGCATCTCGAGCAGATCAGCCTTGGTCGGTGCGGAAGCTTTTGTCATTTCGCCACTATTTCTCTTTCGACTTCGCGGCTTCCCTAGCCAGGCGTTCAGCCTTCAATCGTTCATAATTTTTCCAGAAGGCTTCCTGCACTGTCTCATATTCCGTTGCGGCCTTCCGTCTACCGGCGTGCTGAAAAGCCCTTCGCCCCTCTCGTTGCGCGAGGTCCTTCCTTGTCTTATCGCTCATAGATCACCTCCAATTTCAGTGACCGGTTAGATGACGATAGCGCCGCAACGATGCGCCGCAAGGAAACCCGCTGATTAAGCTTGCTGATTAGGCTTAATGTCGGTGGCTTTGACCTAGGTGGAGGCGGCTAGGACGTGCGCACAAAAACGACCCCGGCGCGAGCGGCGCACCGAGGCCGTTCGTGTCGGAACTCCCGGCTGGCGGGGGGCTAGAGAAGGTCGGTCCAGCCGAAGGTTCTTGCACTCGCGTTATCAAAATTCGCCAACTCAAGTTTAAGATTATTGAGTTCTTGCGCTCGCTGGTCGCTTATTTGGTTGATCACGAGTGTCTCCCGTTTCCCGAGCGCGAACTAATGCACTCGCGGTTTGATCAGACGGGAGCCCAACACTCTCTGTCACCGATAAATGCCGAGATGGGGCGGTGATGAGGACAGTATGCCGCAACGCAGCGCGAGCGAATGGTCAAAATTGCTCATTCTAGAAAATTTAACGAAACCGGAATCTTGGAGTTCAACTTAGGACTGTTCCGATCTTGATTCGCGGCGCATGATGAGCGGATGGAGCCAACGCATTATCGGACATGCGCTTGCGGCGCGATTTATGGCCGTACCGAGCATATGGCGGAGTCGCGGGAGATCGCGAGCTTCGAATGCGACGTCTGCGATCAGACAATGGAAACTTGGAACACGGCGTGGGTGCCGATTTATCGCTTTATCGCCGGGCCAGTGAGATTGCCGACCCAAGAATAAGGCAGCCTCACTTCGCGTTTCGAAGAGCACGAGCAAAGAAGTAGCGGGCTATAGCATCTAAGCCTGCCGAGATTTGCTCGCTAGACTCCACTCTTGTGACACCTTCATTTTCGATTCTCTCGGCTTCGCGAATGTAATCCATGGATAATTCACGCAAGCGTGAACTTCAGCGTCATCGGGCAAGGGCGCGATTTGTGCCAAGAGGTGTCGTGCACGCGCGCGTGCGCGTTCGTTTCGAGTGCCATCCATGATAGCCTCCGAGGACATCCATTTAAAGCCGCTTCTAGCGCGTGACGCCGGAGGCGACGGTGTTGCCGTTGCGCCGCACCAGTTTAAGTTCCTCAAAGATTTCAGAAATTATTTCGACGCGCAGTAGAAAGGTCACCGCGCCATGCCACCGCCGCGCGTTGTCCTTAGCTATGACCATATACAGGCCGTTAGAAAACACTACGTTCGGGCCGGAGGAAATTGAACGATTAGTGGCGGCCTACGAAAAGACTTTACGGGCGCTGGGTTTGAAAGATCGCAACGACCCCATCACGCAGCTTGTCGCCGAGAAGATCATCGCGGTCGGCCGGTTGGGGATTGAAGACCCGGCGGAGATTTCCAAGCTGGCTCTTAAAGAGCTGGGAAGTAAGGGCCAGTGACGGCACATTAATGTTCACTTTTGAACATTTCGCCCCCCATTGCGTTAGGTCGTGGAACCGCCGTGGTTTGAGGCTGCGCGGAGGGGGAAATTGCAAGACGTGCCCGTAGTCCTTGTAGTCGAGGACGAAGAACCATTGCAAGAAATCGTTCATGACGCCTTGAAGGAGGGCGGCTTCGACCTGACGACGGTCGCTTCCGGCCAAGAAGCCGTGGCGATGATCGAAAGCGGCGTGGTCAAGTATTCGGCGCTGGTAACCGACGTCAACCTCAAGGGGCCGATGAAGGGTTGGGAGATCGCGCGTCTTGTCAGGCAAATCGATCCTGCATTTCCCATCGTCTACATGACGGGCGCTGCCGCCGACGATTGGGCCTCGGAAGGAGTGCCCAACAGCATTCTGCTGAAAAAACCGTTTGCTCCAGCGCAATTGGTTACGGCAGTGTCCCAACTGCTCAATATAGGCTCGCCGACTTCTGGGTAACCGCCACTTCTGTGTTTGGCACCGAACGCACATGCCGGAGCGGCCCCGTCCGGTCTCACCAACCGGCCGCCACGCACGGTTCCCGCCGCTTTCTCGCCGCACTCGAAAACGGCTTGTCCGCCTTCTCGCCACCGTTGAAAAATCGCTTGTTGCGCGGATGGCACAGAGTCCCCAAGCGAAATCAACTACATTCAAACCGAACTTGGAAAGCTAACCATCGCCCCGGAGCAATGCGTGACGTCAAACGCTGTCAGCTTGACTGACACAGCAGGTGTAGCCGACGCGGCGGCCGCTCCAGCGCGGTTTTGCGTGAAGATAATGACGCGCGGCGAAATTGCCGGCTGCCCCGCTTGGGCCGCCACCTTCGCCAACCGGCGCAAGGATCACCGTTACTACGAAATCCTGGAGGATACGCTCCGCGACCGCGTCGAGTACCGGTACTTCGCGATCATCGACCAGGCAGCCTGCATCCAGGCCGTCCAGCCGTTTTTTCTTCTCGACCAGGACATTCTCGAAGGACTTGGCACGGAATGGCAGACGTGGCTGGCGCGCATCCGACGCTTCGTTCCCCGATTTCTCAAAACGCGCACCTTGATGGTTGGATGCTTCGCCGGAGAAGGACACCTCGCCGGATCAGACGCGGTGCCGTCCGGCGAGATGGCGGAGATTCTTTGCCGCGAGATCGTCAATCTCGCGAGGTCGTGCCGGGCGCAGCTTATCGTCCTGAAGGAATTCCCTACGCGCTATCGGCCGGTGCTGGATTGTTTCGTCCGGCGCGGCTTCGCGCGCGCACCGAGCATGCCGATGACGGCGCTCAATATCGAGCACGACGATTTCGACGCCTACATGCAAAGTGCGCTGCCGCGATCGGCGCGCTGGCAGCTCCGCAAGAAATTCAAGGCAACCGACGGCGAAACCCTTGCCCTCACCGTCACGGATGACGCAAGGGATGCCATCGACGAGATCTATCCGCTCTACCTACAGGTCTTCGACCGTTCGAAATTCCGTTTCGAGAAACTCACAGCCGACTATTTCCGCCGGCTCGGCAGCGATATGAAGGATAAGACTCTCTTCTTTATCTGGCGCCGGGGTGGGAAGGTGGTCGCCTTCAGCCTGTGCATGGTCGAAGGCGACAGTCTTTTCTGGGAGTATGTCGGCCTGGACTATACTGTCGCCCTCGACCTCCATCTTTACTACTACACCATTCGCGACATGATGAACTGGGCGATCGACAACGGTTACAAGTGGCTTCGAAGCACAGGTCTCAGCTACGAACCGAAATTCCGGATGCGGCACGATCTCGATCCGCTCGACCTCTATGCGCGTCTTCGCTCCGCGCTTCCGAACGCGATTTTCAGGCTGCTGCTGCCCTGGATCGTACCGGCCCGCTACGACAAGACGCTGCGAAGGTTCGCGAATTATCGCGATCTCTGGTAGCAGGTCCGATACGGGCGACGTCACGCGGTGTGTGGCTCTACCCAAGGCGCTCGGCTTCGACGTGCCGGCCACGCTGCTCGCCGGCGCCGACGAGGAGATCGAATAGCGAGGCGATTTGCTGCAATGCATGAGTCCGTTGTTGGCCGATAGTGTTGCAAAAGTCGTTTTGCAGGAGATGTCAAAAATTCTGAGGGCCGCTGGCGCGTTCTTCGTGTAATGATCTGAGGGACCTCATCGCCTCGCGCCAAATTCATGGGCGACTTCGGTAGTGCGACTGAGGCTATGCGAATCATCGACCTCTTTGCGCTTCAGATTTTCGCGAAAAATCGGGCCGTTGCAACTTTCGACTTTTGCAACACTATCGGCCCCGAGTTGACCTGAGCGACCAGCGCGATCACGTCCGCTCTGAGCAGGGGTAATCCGGAAACGGGTCTGGGCAAGAGCGATATTGCGTTCAAGCCATTTGAGACGACCCGCCGAGCGCTTCAGAAGGCCTACCAAGTGCTCGACAAGCTGCAGCCCAACTGCAAGACTGTCGACACGATCAAAACGGGAGGAAACGCCATGCAAATCGATCGCCGTCAGCTCGCCTTTCCTGTGCTTGCGCTCGGCCTCTTGAGCGTCGTTCCCGCCTTTGCCGGCGCGGACGAGGATGCAATTGCAAAGAACCTCGAAGCCTTCCGTGCCGCGCAGGCGGCCGGCAATACCGAGGTGATCGCCTCGATCTGCGCGGAAGAGCTCAGCTACAGCCACTCAAACGCCAAGATCGACACCAAGGCGTCTCTCCTCAACGGCATTGCCACCGCAAATTACAAATGGACCTCGCTCGAATACAAGGACCCCACGATCCGCATCGTCGGGCCGGCGGCCATCGTGCGCTTCAACTTTGTCGGGGAGCAGGAATTTACCGACGGCAAGAAAACCCCGCAGAACCTACACATCCTGATGAACTGGCAGAAGCAGGGCAACGACTGGAGGCTCCTGTCACGGGCGGCGACCAAGCTCTGAGCACGGCGCAGCGTTGGGTGGGTTAGCCGGACCACGTCCTCGCGCAGAACGCCGCGATGTCCGCTTCTCTAATCGGCCGTTTGGGGTCAAGCGCTTTCAGACTATCCACCACTGCAGTGTCGATGTCGCTCACGGGCTCGTGCTTCTCTTCGGAATCGGCACCAGGGCCCTTCCATCATGGGATTCGAGGACGAGGCGGAACAATCTTTTGGGCGGCCTTGCCGTCAATCGAACGGCAGGTCCAAGCGGACATGCGAACTCACCTCATCCATCGTCCCGCGAGGGACATCTTTCCACCGCTCGGTGGAGCTCTAGTTTTCTCCTATCGGGTCTTATCCTGAATGGTTTTCATGCTGCTGTCGCGGCTTGCTCCCGGGTCCACCGGAACTCGGTGCCGTCAACCCAGATGCGGTGCATGATCACGGCCAGCCGGCGCGCCAGGGCCACGATCGCCTTTTTCATCCCGCGGCGCCTGGCGATCTGCATGGCCCAGGCCTTGAGCCAGGACCATTTTTTTGAATGCATCATGCTCTGAGCTGCTTCGTAGAGCATCGTCCGCATCATCTCATCGCCACAGCGCGATATTTTGCCGCTCCAATCGATCTCGCCCGATTGATACCTGGAGCAGGTCAGTCCAAACACCGCCCCGACTGACTTGGATTTGCGGAACCGGGCAGGCACGTCGACGGTGGCGCGATAGGTCAGCGCCACCACGGGGCCGACACCGGGGGTCGTCATCAGGCGCCGGCACACCTCATCGTCTCGCACGATGGCCAGCAAGCGGCGGTGCAGGATGACGATCTGTTCGCGGAGCGCCCGCCGGACGATGAGCAGCGGTTCGACTAACTCAGCCAGATCCGGGAAGTTTTCGACAAGCTCCTGGATGCGGGCCTCAAACCTCACCTTTCCGACCATTCCGACCTTGAGGCCGAAGTTGCGTAAAGTACCGCGCAGATCGTTCTCGATGGCGATCGCCTTCGACTGCAGAAGCTTGCGATGGGTCAGCAGCATCCGCAGTTTCTGACTGCGTAGCGTCTTCACATGCACCGGACGGTAAAGCCCCACCCGTATCATCTGGGCGATGCCGCGCGCATCGTTGCGGTCGGTTTTGTTGATCTGCGCCTTCAGCACCGCCTGCATGTGCCGGGTTTCGACACAGACCACCGGCAACTCGGCTTCGGCAAGAGCGCTGAACAGCCATTGCGACAGCGGCCCGGCTTCCAGTCCAATTCGCTTGAAGCGGTAGGCCGGGTTTCCAAGAACCTTCAGCAGGGCCTCAGGTTCGCTTGCCACCTTCACTTCCCGCACGATCCTGCCTGTGTCATCCACAATGCAGATGCTGGTCTCCTTGACCGATACGTCCAATCCAGCAAAATGGTCCATGCTGCGCTTCTCCTTCTGATGCTTGAGGCCGTCACCACGGACCTCGTTTCACCATCAGCCTGAAGCGCAGCACCCAAAATCTTCAGCTATCCACAAGCTGGGCCGGCCGATTACCCCATCTTTCGGGCAGATTGTGTTGCAAAACTCTTTTGTATCACTGGGCACAAATTTTCCGGACCGGTGGTGCGGCGATCAGACAATCATGTGAGGGACCGCATGATTCCTGCGGCCAATGGATAAGCGTTCCCACGCTTCGGACGCTCAGGACGTTCCACAGGCTCGCGCTGTGACGCTTCGATCCTCGTCGCCTTCCGCCAAACCCAGAAAACTGCCGGGTGATTGCAGCGGCGGCGCTGGTCGCCATCGAGACCGGCGCGCCATGCCTAGGTCGAACATCCCTGGGCGGGTCCTCTTTGCTAGGTGGCCGACCGGTGAAGCGTTGTGACGGCGGTCGAAAGGTTCGCTTCTTTCTGCAACTGAGCCCGACGACGACTCTCCAAATAATGCCTCAGCCAGCTACCGAGATCTGCCGTGCGCTGAAGCTGAGCGTTACGTAGGACCAGATGTAGTTCCTGAAATTGAATGGTGTTGTCTTCCTGCATGGTTTCAATCCTTACGCAATCAAATGTGAGAACGGTGGTCGCAACCGGATAAACTTTGCACGCAGTACGTGGCCTAGTGTGACAGCTCGTACTTCCGCATCTCCTGAAGGCGAGCCAAGCAATAGTCTCGGTATAAATCTTCGATGAATGCCCACATGATCGAATCCCCTATGGCCTATGGGCAGCAGACTAGACTTAGATCTGTTTCTGGATTGCTTCGCGGCTTTCGGAAAATGGTTGCTGCCCGGTTTTGGCGTTTGGAATGCCAGGGCTCAGCACCGCTCCAATAGACCCGGCCGCACCTCATCGAGCGCTGTCCGTGCTGCCAGTGGGCGCCGCCTTGGTGGAGGAGACCGGGGGGACTGCCGTCGTTCGATCCTCAGGGCGACGGCTTTTTGCCACAAAGTCGCCACCGGCTTGGCTGACGAATCGCGATTGTTCGGTCGTTCTTTTTGGGAGGATGCCTGAAGTGGCTATAGGGACTGTGAAGTGGTTCAACGCGACCAAAGGGTATGGATTTATTCAACCCGACAATGGCGGCAAAGATGTTTTCGTGCATATCTCAGCCGTAGAAAGAGCCGGCCTGAGCAGCCTTAATGAGGGTGCCAAGGTAAGTTACGAAGAGAAGGAAAACCGAGGGAAGACCTCGGCAGAAAATCTGCGGGTAGGCTAAGCACCGGGTACGGAAATGCAGGGCCGCGGGCTTGGTCGCAAGTCCGCGTTGCCGGACACGTAACTCATCTTTAACCGGGTCGGACGGAACCGCCATCGGCCTCGCTGGCATGGTCATAATTGGCCCGCATTGCCCATGGAACACACATTCATGGGTTCTGCGTTTGTCAACCAACGGATAGTGGTGCTAGCTGGGCTTCTTCTGCTGAGCCTCTCGCTTGGTGGGTGTGCGACTTCCACCGGATCGTCTGTGATGGACGCGCGGGCGGAGGCTCCGAAAGCAGATAGTTACCTCCCCGTAGAAGATCTGCCGCCGAACCGCGACAAGCCCACGATGACGGTGGACGAACGGTCGAAGCTCCAGAAAGAATTGATCGCCGCGCGCGATCGCCAGGCGTCCAAACTTAAGACCCGTCAGAGTGCAGCGCCCCCTAGATCTGTAACACCCTGAAACAGTGGACGTTCGTGCTTGAGGAGGCAGCCCGCCAACGTCGGCGATCAGCAGACGCACGCCCCTTATGGCAAGACTTGTCTTGAAATAGCAGCGCCCGGAGGTCGGTGTCAGCGGCATTCACGAGGAGAAGCGGCGGCGCGGCGGATGGGCGTGTGGATCCAGTGAGATTGTGCGGGCGGAACCGCGCAGCGCCCGTGCAGGCTGCTCAGACTCGCCTTGTTATAAAGATCAGGACAAGTGATGACAGAGAGTCACCTGATGCCCGCAGCCAACACAAATCCGGTTGCTGCGAGCGTGGCACCTGCGATGAAAAGCGCCGTTTCCAACCGCGTCAGTTTCCAATCTCTACGCATGTTGCACCTCAATCGTCGGACTACTACCTCGCAAGCAGAACCCCTTCGATTGCCCTTTTGGAGGCGCCCTTTGGGCGACAAATAGGCGGTCGAGTGCGAGAGCCGCCATCCCAGACGAGTGAGCACGGGTGCCCGTCGGCACAAGAAAAGGCCGCCATTTGCGGCGGCTTAAGTTTGGGGAGAAATGCCGTGCAGAACGGTGATCACAACCTAAGGTCATTTGATCGCTGGAAATGGCGCCATTTACATATTAGCTGCGAACATCGAGTGGTCCGATTCCGACCTTCGCATCCCGCTGAGGCAAGCACTTTCGCGAATGTCGGAATCAAAGGACCACCAGAAAATGTCGATTCCAGTGGAGCTTTGGATTTGACGTTCGCTTTGCGAGCGCGCGGCCAGCAAGGTAGCGAACGTCAAATCCGCTCCACCAAAGCGCGATGAGTTTAGGATGAATCGTCATCGCGCTTTAGCTCTTTGTTTGGGCATGATCTTTTCGGAAAACCGCTTCACGCTCTTCCGGATCATGCCCTAGCCGCCCGCGGCGCAGCGGCTGCGAATCACCTGAGCCATGTTAAAACCGGGCAGACGGTTTCCCGGAGGATTATACTTGGCCAGCAATGTCGGTTCGCGCGCCTTCCAGAATGCGCGGCTGCAAAAACAATTCAGGAAGGAAGCTCCGGCCGTGATGGAGGGCGCGGTCGCCGCCTATCGCGCCGGCAAGATCGCGGAAGCGGCGACGCTGTGCCGCCGGATCATCGAGATGCTCCCCGACCATTTCGACGCGCTCCGCCTGCTCGGAGTGATCGAGCTCGACTCCGGACGCTTCAACGAAGCGGAGCAGGCGCTCAATCGCGCGGTCGGCGCCAATCCGCGGTCGGCGGAAGCCTATTCCAATCTGGGGCTGGCGCTTGCCAGGCTGGGACGATTTGAACAAGCGCGCAAATGCCAGGAAAAGGCGATTGCTCTGCAGCCGAATTTCCCGACGGCGCTCACCAATCTCGGCAACACGCTCATGCGGCTGAGGCATTTCGAAGAGGCGGTCCAGGCCCACGGCAAGGCTATTCGCTTCAAGCCCGACTACGGCGATGCCTATGTCAATCGCGGGATGGCTCTGGTGCTGCTCAATCGAAACGAGGAGGCCGATCGGGATTTCGACCGCGCGCTGGCCCTGAATTCGCGCCAGTTGCAGGCCATCGCCGGCAAGGGCCTCGTCAGCCTCGGCCTGCGCCATTACGACGAGGCGCGCACGCGGTTCGACACGGCATTGGCGATCAATCCGAACGTTGCGGAAGTGCTCGCCTACCGCGGCCGGCTCCATACGCAGACCGGGGCGTTCGACAAGGCGGAGGCGGATTTCGATGCGGCGCTCGCGATCGATCCCGAGCTGGAAGGGGGATGGCGGGGCAAGGCCCAGGTCTCGATCGTCAGGGGCAAGGTGGCGCCGGCGATCGCCGCCTGCAACAAGGTATTGGTGCGAAACCCCAATTGCGAAATCGCCACGCTGATGCTGGGCAATTGCTGCGCCAAGCAGGGCGAAGTCGATGCGGCCATCGCGCATATGGACCGGGCGCTGGCGATCAAGCCCGATTTCCAGGATGCGATCACGAAGAAGATCTTCACGCTGGACTTTGCCGATGTCGATTTCGCCGCCCACCAGGCCGCCCGGAGATACTGGTGGGAGGCCGTCGGCTCCAAGGTCACTCGTAGGCGCCTCCATGATCGCATTCTCGATCCGGACCGGCGGATCGTCGTCGGCTATGTGTCTTCCGATTTCAGGAATCACTCCGCGGCGCTGATCTTCATGTCCCTGCTTCGGTACTACGACCGCGCAAATTTCGAAGTCATCTGCTACTCCTGCTCGGGCGAGCGCGACGCGTTGACCGAGGAGTGCCGGTCGCTGGTCGATGGCTGGGTCGAAGCCGCGCAGCTTTCGGACCAGGAACTGGCGGACC
Source organism: uncultured Alphaproteobacteria bacterium (assembly GCA_963831505.1). Lineage (GTDB taxonomy): Bacteria > Pseudomonadota > Alphaproteobacteria > Rhizobiales > Xanthobacteraceae > Bradyrhizobium. Next base: position 61,127 of record CAWHQY010000022.1, read on the forward strand.
GCATCGAATCCGACCAGGTGGACATCCTGATCGACTTGCCGGGGCATACCGACGGTCACCGGCTCAACGTCTTTGCGGCAAGGCCTGCTCCGATCCAGGCGACGGGATGGGGACATGCGACCGGCACCGGGCTCCTGACCATGGACTACCTGTTCTCCGACCCGGTCCTGATTCCGCAAGACGTCCGGCATCTGTTCGCGGAAAAGGTCTACGATCTGCCGTGTTTCATCACCATGGAACCGCTTCGGGAGCCGCATTCATTGACGCCTCCCATGATCCGCAACGGCTATGTCACGTTTGGCGTTTTCAATCGCGTCGACAAGATATCCGATCGCGCGTTGGCGGTCTGGTCGAAATTGCTTCAGGCGGTCCCCGAATCGATCATCATGATCAAGCACGGCGCACTGAATGAAGCGTTCGTGCGGGACAATCTGATCGGCCGCTTTGTCGCCCACGGTGTTGCGGCAGATCGCGTTCGTTGCCTGGGGTCGACCCCGCGCGCCGAGCACCTCGCGCAATTCGCGAACATCGACATATCGCTCGATCCGTTCCCGCAGAACGGCGGCGTCAGTACCTGGGAGTCGTTGCAGATGGGCGTTCCCGTCGTCGCCAAGCTGGGATCGGGCTGTTCCTCGCGCGCCAGCGGTTCCATCGTGAAAGCAGCCGGCCTCGACGATTGGCTGGCCGAGGATGACGACGGCTACCTTGCGATCGCCGAGAAATACGCATCGCGGCCCTCCGAATTGGCCGCGCTGCGCGCGCAATTGCCGTCCATGATGGCCAATTCGGAAGCCGGCAACCCCGTGCTTTATGTACGCCGGGCGGAAGAGGCCTATCGCCGCTTCTGGCGCGACTATTGCGCATCGGGCGGCGAGGCGGCCGAGGCGAAATAGCCGTTGCCGGCATCGGAAAAGGGGGGCAGCCATGACCTCTACTCCCGACGCCATCATCATCGGTGCGGGCCCTGCCGGGCTCGCCTGCGCCGCGACGATGCGAGCGGAGGGATTGCGCGCGGCGGTGCTGGACAGGGCAGGCACCGTCGGGTCCGCGTGGCGGCAGCATTATGATCGCCTGCATCTCCATACCGACCGGAATCATTCAGGCCTGCCGGGCCTGCCGATGCCGCGCGACTATCCGACCTATCCCTCGCGCGCGCAGGTCGTCGACTATCTCGAAAATTATGCCGGGCAGTTTGATATCCGGCCGGTCTTCAACACCGAGGTTTCGCGCGTGGTGCGGGACGGCATACGCTGGCGCGTTGATGCCAATGGAGAGGCGATGTCCGCGCCTATCGTCATTGTCGCGACCGGAATTGCGCATGCGCCTTATCGGCCGTCCTGGCCGGGTATGGACACGTTTGGCGGAGGCATCCTCCACAGCCGCGACTATCGCAATCCCGCGGCGTTCGCCGGCAAGCGCGTGCTCGTGGTCGGCTTCGGCAATTCGGGCGGCGAGATCGCGCTCGATCTCGCCGAAGCTGACGTCGATGTCACGCTCGCCGTGCGCAGTCCCGTCCAGGTGATCCCGCGCGATCTCTTGGGGATTCCGATCCTGTCCTGGGCGATCCTGTACCGGCATTTGCCGGCGCGGCTGGTCGATGCCATCAACGCGCCGGTGCTGCGGCTTGCGGTCGGGAATTTCGAGAAGCTCGGACTGCGCCGGGCTGCCAAGGGACCACGGCGGATGGTGGAGGAGGACGGCCACGTGCCGCTGATCGACGTCGGCACGCTGGCGAAGATCAGGGATGGCTCGATTGCGATTCGCGGCGGCATCGATCGCATGACTGCCGACGGTGTCGTATTCGCCGACGGCAAGCGCGGAACATTCGACGCGGTCATCCTCGCGACCGGCTTCCGCCCGGACCTGCGGCGATTGATCGAGGATCATGATGGCCTGTTCGATCACCAGGGTGTGCCGCGCGCGACCGGAAAGCCGGCGGCGCCCGGTCTCTATTTCTGCGGCCAGATCACGGTGCCGACGGGACAGCTCCGCGAGATCGGCATCGAGGCGCAGCGGATCGCGGAGAGTGCGAAGACCTATTTGCGGAAGTAACCCGCCGTTATTTTTCCGCCAGATAGACCTCGCCGAGCAGCAAGGCCGACGCTCCATTGCCTGACTCCAAAGTTCGAGACCTCGCTCTCGAAGGCCAAGGAAGGCAAGCTGCGAAGTGCGCCCGCCGTCGCGACGGCCTGAGCTCCTTCGCTTGTGGATATATCAACGGGCGTCCCGCTAAGCATTCACGGTGCAATGCTGGACCGCATCTGGCTAGAAGTGTTATGTAATTGTTAACTTCGGGGGTTCTCGGTGACGATATCGTCGGCACGAATAGCGGTATTGGTTCCTTGTTACAACGAAGAGATTGCGATCGGGGATACGGTTGCTGGCTTTCGCAAAGCGCTGCCAACGGCCGCGATCTACGTCTACGACAACAATTCGAAAGACCGCACCGCGGAGCAAGCCGCCAAGGCAGGCGCGATCGTTCGCAGCGAAACGCTGCAGGGTAAGGGGCATGTCGTTCGGCGCATGTTTTCGGACATCGAGGCCGACGTTTATGTGATGGCGGACGGCGACGCCACGTACGATCCGACCGCCGCCGAAAAGATGATTGAGCTTCTGATCTCGCAGAATCTCGACATGGTCGTAGGCCGGCGCGTGCACAAGCAGACGGACGCCTATAGACCGGGACATGTTTTCGGCAACATGCTACTGACAACGTTTCTTGCCAGTCTATTCGGCCGGAGGTTTTCAGATATTCTGTCTGGCTACCGGGTATTTTCTCGCCGCTTCGTAAAGTCCTTCCCGGCGCTCGCTGCCGGCTTTGAGACTGAGACGGAGCTGACAGTGCACGCGCTGACGCTGGGCCTTCCCGTTGCCGAGGTGGAGACTAGTTACGTTGCTAGGCCAGAAGGCTCGGTCAGCAAGTTACGGACCTACCGTGACGGTTTTCGCATTTTGCACGTGATGCTGACACTGTTGAAGAACGAGCGGCCGGTGTTCTTTTTCGGTATCTTAGCCATGCTGCTCGCCCTGACGTCCGTGGCCTTGGCAGTTCCGGTGGTTGTCACCTTCCTGGAAACAGGTTTAGTTCCGCGCTTGCCAACCGCCATTTTGTCAGCGTCGATTATGCTTCTGGCCTTCCTCAGCATTGTTTGCGGCTTGATCCTCGATACCGTCACCCGCGGTCGGCGCGAGACAAAGCGTCTCGCGTATCTACAAATCGCGGCGTATGCGTCCTCGCCCGCCGGCAAATAGCAGTTCGTGTTGACCTCTCGCGCAGAGCCTGCCAATGCCGTGCATCGGTGGTTGATGGAGTATCAACCAGCTCGGTATGGTGCACGCACGACGGCGCGCGGCAGCGTGAGGGGCTGTCGTATCGTTCCGGAGCACAGCCGGGCCGAGAGGCTCCAGCAATCGTCCAATCAACTGTGCATGTGTTCGGACTATCACGCTCTCGATGATCAGAGACCGCAAAGCTCGCCTTTAATAACAGGATCGAACGAGAGCGCTGCGTGACGGTGCTGGCAGGCATCGCCGTTCATTTCAAGATCTCCGCGATTTTGTTTCGTGTGGGTCTGCTGGCACTCACGGCGGTCGCGGTCGCTAACGCCGGATATGACCAAATCTCCGTTCGCTGCTGCTCCGATTTTGCCCCCGCTCACGCGCGCCTTCCTGCTTACAGGCTATCCACTGTTTCCGTTACTGGCCAACCTGATCCCATCTCGCGACCTATCGGCCGAACTCGCAACGAAAGTCGATCTTTACAACCGCTAAATGACACGGGGCCGTGCAATCACCAGAGACAGGACGCTTGAGGAGCGCGCGCGGATCCTGCTCGGTGTCGCCGGACTGTTCGCCCTGCTCGGTTTGCTTGCGTTCTTCAAGCTCCGCGGGTGGGTGGGACTAGGAGCGCGAGCGTCAAAATCAAACGATGCATCCAATCCCCGCTTGACAGTTCAGGTCGGGAGTTCGTCGCGTGCCTCCCAGCAACGGTTCAAGGCCATTTCCCTCGTTGGGCAGATGGTGCTAGGACACCCACCCGGTCAGCCCCTGCCCACCGTCGTCCCAAATTCGCCCCGCCGCATGAAAAACGACGAGATTCTGAACCAGATTTCGCAGTTCTGCCGTCAGGCCGACATGGCGGAATCGACCTTTGGCCGCCGTGCGGTGAACGACGGCAAGCTGGTACATCGTCTGCGCGAGGGAAAGCGCATCACCATCGATACGCTCGACCGTATCCAGGCCTATATCGCGACCTCTAGCCCCGGCGGGGTGATCCCGCCGCGCGGCCTGCAGGTGCCGCCGGAAAAGCGCGACCCGAGAGGTAATTTCCGCTTCTTCGAGAACCGGCAGAAATACCTTCTTTTCGTACACACCTGCAGCGAGAAGCGGGTGGTCGCCGAGCGGATCGGGCTCGAACTGTCCAGCATCCATCCGCGCCCGCCGGCGCTTCGGGTGTTCGACGCCGGCGTCGGCGACGGCACGGTGCTGGCGCGGGTAATGCGCCTGATGCACGGCCGCTTCCCGCATATGCCGCTCTATGTTGCCGGCAAGGAGCTCAGTCTCGAAGACGTCCGGCTGATCCTGGAAAAGGTCCCGGACCGGCTGTTCGAGCACCCGGCGACGGTCTTCGTGCTGACCAACATGTATTACGCGGAAGCGCCATGGCTGACGCCGAAATCGCCGGCCGCGGCCGCCGGCATGATCTGGCATGAGGTGCCCTTGCAGGGGGCGTCCTCGGGCGAATTCGAGGCCCAGATCGCTGATTTGCGGCCTTTCCTGGATCAGAACTGGCGCGCCAGCGTTTCGCCCCGCACGGGCATGCCGATCTACGAGCGCCCGGTGGCGCTGGTGCTGTACCGCGAGGACCACCGGTTCCTGCTCAATTCGATCATCCCGCGGGCTGGCCGGACCGAGGCCAATTTCGACCTCGTGATCGCCTCCCAGCCCTATCGGGCGAAATCATCTGTGAATTTCCGTGCCAAACGCATCATCGCCCCACTGGCGCGGGCCTTGCGCGCCGGTGGGCGGCTGATTGGGATTCACTCCCATGGACAGGACCCGGGCATGGAGATTATTCAGGCCGTCTGGCCCGGAGAAAATCCTTTCTCCGTCAGCCGTCATGAGCTATTGCGCGCTGTCAAATACGAGTTGGGATCGGCCGGGCGGGACCTGAATTTTAACGCCTATGCCGATAACCGCTCGATCTTCCGTTATGATATGGAAGCGCTGCCCAACGAGGTCACGGGTTCGATCGGAACCTCGACGGCCTTTGCAGCGTGGAACGCGGCGGTGTATGTCGCCCAGATCGAAGAAGACCGGTTGACGGAGGAAATGGCTCAAAGCGGCCGCACTCTCGATGCCGCCAGAGAGGTTTTGCGAAGGCATAACGGGCTTTGGTTTTACGACGAATCCTACGTCATCTCGCGCCGGCGGGACTGACATCCCGGGAAAAGTTGGAACACATTTGAAACGGCCGCCGATGGGAGGCGGAAAAAAGGGGGTCTGCTTGATGCGCGAGTCTTATCTGTTCACCTCAGAGTCGGTTTCCGAGGGCCATCCGGACAAGGTCTGCGACCGGATCTCCGATGAGATCGTCGATCTGTTCTACCGCGAAGGGCCCAAAGCCGGCATCGACCCCTGGGCGATCCGCGCTGCCTGCGAAACCCTTGCGACCACCAACAAGGTGGTGATCGCCGGCGAGACCCGCGGTCCCGCATCCGTCACCAATGAGCAGATCGAGAGCGTCGTCCGCAACGCGATCAAGGACATCGGCTACGAGCAGGAAGGCTTCCACTGGAAGACCTGCGACATCGAAATCCTCCTGCACCCGCAGTCGGCCGACATCGCGCAGGGCGTCGATGCGCTGCAGCCGGGCGAGAACAAGGAAGAGGGCGCGGGCGACCAGGGCATCATGTTCGGTTACGCCACCAACGAGACGCTGGACCTGATGCCGGCGCCGATCTTCTACGCCCACAAGATCCTGCGCCTGATCTCGGAAGCCCGCCACTCGGGCCGCGAGAAGGTGCTGGGCCCGGACTCCAAGAGCCAGGTCACCGTGCAGTACGAGAAGGGCACGCCGGTCGGCGTGCGCGAGATCGTGGTCTCGCACCAGCATCTGGTCGAGGACCTCACGTCCAATCAGGTTCGCGACATCATCGAGCCCTATGTGCGCGAGGCGCTGCCGAAGGACTGGATCAACGGCAAGACCATCTGGCACATCAATCCGACCGGCAAGTTCTACATCGGCGGTCCCGATGGCGACACCGGCCTGACCGGCCGCAAGATCATCGTCGACACCTATGGCGGCGCGGCCCCGCATGGCGGCGGCGCGTTCTCCGGCAAGGACCCGACCAAGGTCGACCGTTCGGCCGCCTATGCGGCGCGCTACGTCGCCAAGAACATCGTCGCTGCCGGTCTCGCCGATCGCTGCACGCTGCAGCTCGCTTACGCCATCGGCGTGGCACGGCCGCTGTCGATCTATATCGATACCCATGGCACCGGTAAGGTGCCGGAAGCCAAGCTCGAGAAGGCTGCGGCCGAGGTGATGGATCTGACCCCGCGCGGCATCCGCAGCCATCTCGACCTCAACCGTCCGATTTATTCCCGCACCTCCGCTTATGGCCATTTCGGCCGTACGCCGGACAATGAGGGCGGCTTCTCCTGGGAGAAGACCGATCTCGTCGAGCCGTTCAAGCGCGCGGTCTAGTCAACGCCGTCATTCCGGGGCGCCGCGACAGCGGCCCCGGAATCTCGAACTTCTGGATTCCGGGTGCGCTCGTTTCACTCGCGCCCTGGAATGACATGCCAAAAGGAACCAACATGACCGCTGCCGCCAAGAAGCCCGCCTTCACCGACTACATCGTCAAGGACATTTCGCTCGCCGATTTCGGCCGCAAGGAAATCTCGCTGGCGGAGACCGAGATGCCCGGCCTGATGGCGACGCGCGAGGAGTACGGCCCCAAGCAGCCCCTGAAGGGCGCGCGCATCGCGGGCTCCCTGCACATGACGATCCAGACCGCAGTCCTGATCGAGACGCTGGCGGCGCTCGGCGCCGACATCCGCTGGGTCTCCTGCAACATCTATTCGACGCAGGATCACGCGGCGGCTGCGATCGCCGCCGCCGGCATTCCCGTGTTCGCGGTGAAGGGCGAAACGCTCACCGAATACTGGGACTACACCGCAAAGCTGTTTGACTGGCATGGCGGCGGCACGCCCAACATGATCCTCGATGACGGCGGCGACGCCACCATGCTGGTGCATCACGGCCTTCGTGCCGAGAAGGGCGACACGGCTTTTCTCGACAAGCCGGGCTCGGAGGAGGAGGAAGTCTTCTTCGCGCTGATCAAGCGCCTCCTGAAGGAGAAGCCGAAGGGCTGGTTCGCCGAGATCGCCAGGAACATCAAGGGCGTCTCCGAAGAGACCACCACTGGCGTGCACCGTCTCTACGACATGGAAAAGACCGGCAAGCTGTTGTTTCCCGCCATCAACGTCAACGACAGCGTCACCAAGTCGAAGTTCGACAATCTCTACGGCTGCCGCGAGTCGCTGGTCGACGGTATCCGCCGCGGGACCGATGTGATGATGTCGGGCAAGGTCGCGATGGTCGCGGGCTTCGGCGATGTCGGCAAGGGCTCGGCCGCCTCGCTGCGCCAGGCCGGCTGCCGTGTCATGGTTTCCGAAGTCGATCCGATCTGCGCGCTGCAGGCGGTGATGGAAGGCTATGAGGTCGTCACCATGGAGGAGGCCGCTCCGCGTGCCGACATCTTCGTCACGGCGACTGGCAACAAGGACATCATCACCATCGAGCACATGCGCGCGATGAAGGATCGGGCCATCGTCTGCAACATCGGCCATTTCGACAACGAGATTCAGATCGCGCATCTGCGTAACCTGAAGTGGACCAACATCAAGCCGCAGGTCGACGAGATCGAATTCCCCGACAAGCACCGCATCATCCTGCTGTCGGAGGGTCGGCTCGTGAATCTCGGCAACGCCATGGGTCATCCGAGCTTCGTGATGTCGGCCTCCTTCACCAACCAGACGCTGGCGCAGATCGAACTGTTCGCCAATCAAGGCAAGTACGAGAAGAAGGTTTATGTGCTGCCGAAGACGCTGGACGAGAAGGTGGCGCGGCTGCACCTCGCCAAGGTCGGCGCCAGGCTGACCGAGCTGCGCAAGGACCAGGCCGACTATATCGGCGTCAAGCCGGAAGGCCCGTACAAGGCGGATCATTACCGGTATTGATCGCCTTGGCCGGGCTTGACCCGGCAACCGGTGTTGCGAAGATGATGGATACGCGGGCTCAAGCCCGCGTCTGACGATGTTACGATCCGGCCGCCGTCGAGGCCGGTACGGAGCGCATCATGGTAACCGAACATTTCGACGTTCTCATCATCGGTGCCGGCCTGTCCGGCATTGGCGCGGGCTATCATCTGCAGACGAAGTGCCCGGGCAAGAGCTTCGTGATTCTCGAGGGGCGCGAGACCATCGGCGGGACCTGGGATCTGTTCCGCTATCCCGGCATCCGCTCCGACAGCGACATGTTCACGCTCGGCTATTCGTTCAAGCCGTGGACCGAGCCGAAGGCGATCGCCGACGGCCCGCGCATCCTCAACTACGTCCGCGAGACGGCAGCCGAGAACGGCATCGATGGGAAGATCAGGTTCGGCCATCGCGTGAAGCGTGCGTCATGGTCGACGCCGGATGCGCGCTGGACCGTGGAGGCCGAGCGCATCGCGGGCGAGGGCGCAACCGAGACGATGACCTTCACCTGCAATTTCCTGTTCTCCTGCGCCGGCTACTACAAATACGAGGCCGGCTACACGCCGGAGTTTGCCGGCACCGCCGATTTTGCCGGCCGCATCATCCATCCGCAGAAATGGCCCGAAGACCTCGACTATGCCGGCAAGCGCGTGGTCGTGATCGGCTCGGGCGCCACCGCGGTGACGCTGGTGCCGGAGATGGCGAAGACAGCGGGCCACGTCACCATGCTGCAGCGCTCGCCGACCTATGTGGTGTCGCGCCCGGCGCAGGATCTGCTTGCCAACAAATTGCGGCGCAATCTGCCGGCCAAGACTCGCCTATCACCTGATCCGCTGGCGCAACGTGCTGTGGGGGATGTTTTTCTTCCAGCTCTCGCGGCGCAAGCCCGCCAAGGTGAAGCGGCTGATCCTGGGCGGCGTGCGGATGGCGCTCGGCCCGGACTACGACATCGCGACGCATTTCACGCCGCGCTACAATCCCTGGGACCAGCGGCTCTGCCTCGTGCCCGACGGCGACCTGTTCAACTCGATCAGGGAAAAGCGCGCTTCCGTCGTCACCAAGGAGATCGACACCTTCACGAAGAACGGCATCCGCCTGAAGGACGGCAGCGAGCTTCCGGCCGACATCATCGTCACCGCGACCGGCCTCGTGCTTGCAGGTGCTGGGCGGCTTGCAGGTCTCCGTCGACGGCCGCGAGGTCGATTTCGCGAGCAAGCTGACCTACAAGGGCATGATGTATGCGGACGTGCCCAATCTGGCGTCCTCGTTCGGCTACACCAATGCGTCCTGGACGCTGAAATGCGACCTGACCTGCGAATATGTCTGCCGTCTGATCAACTACATGGATCGGCATAATTACCGGCAATGCATGCCGCACAACGAGGATGCCGCGATCGAGGCGCTGCCGTCGCTCGATTTCTCGTCCGGCTATGTGCAGCGCGCGGTCGCGAAGATGCCGAAGCAGGGTTCGAAGCGGCCGTGGCGGCTTTACCAGAACTACGCGCTCGACATCGTCACCCTGCGCTTCGGCACGGTCGACGACGGCGTGATGCAGTATTCGTAACGGCTCCGTAGCCGCTATCATCACGCCGCCACCGCGCCGCAATCGCCTGCAGACTTGCTCAATGACCGGCGCTCTGGCCACCGTCGACGTGGAGGATTTCGCCGGTCACGAAACCGGCCCGCTCCAGGTACAGGACGGCGTCGACGACGTCGGACATCTCGCCCATGTGGCCGAGGGGGTGCAGCGTGTTGAGCGCGGCATGGGTCTCGACGGGATGCATCGGCGACTTGATGATGCCGAGCGCGACCGCGTTCACGCGGATGCCGCGCCTGGCATATTCGATCGCGAGCGACTTTGTCACGGCGTTGAGGCCGCCCTTGGTCAGCGCGGCCAGCGCCGCCGGCGCGTCCGAGAGCGCATGGTCGACCAGGCTCGTGGAGACCTGCACGACATGGCCGCTGCCCTGCTTCTCCATTTCCGCGATGGCGAGTTGCGAGATACGAAAGAAGCCCGCGAGGTTGACGCCGAGGACGGCCTCGTAGTCGGCCGCGGTATATTGCGTGAACGGTTTCGCGACGAAGATGCCGGCATTGTTGACCAGCGTGTCGATGCGGCCGAATTTGGCGACGCCTTCGGAGATCACGCGCTCGGCGGTCTTCCAGTCGGCGATGTCGCCGGGAATGGCGAGAACATCCTCGTCGTTGGATGGCTTGATCGAACGGGCGGTGGCGACCACCCGGTAGTTGCGATCGCGATAGGCCTTGACCAGGGCGGCGCCGATGCCTTGCGACGCTCCGGTGATGACTGCGACTTTCTGCTCGATACCCATGACGGGCTCCTTTCGAGGTCGATGTGCCCTGAGGCACGCGTTGGGTCGACCCCAGAGCTACGCCGCCGCGATAGGCCGGCGAATACACGCCGCCCGGCAGACACTCTTTCGCGTCGCGAGGGAATGCGGATTTGACCGGCGCGCGATCGGCCGACGGGGGCGCGCCAGTTGTCGCCGCGCGATTGAATGGCTAGTTTTCGCCGCCGGGCATTCCCCGCGGCGGAAGGATCATGGATCGTCTCGATGCAATGAAGGTGTTCGTGGTCGCGCTGGACGAGGGCAGCCTCGCCGCCGCCGGCCGCAAGCTCGGCCGTTCGCCGGCCGCCGTCAGCCGCGCGATTGCCTTCCTCGAGGCGCGCCTCGGCGCCGAGCTGCTGCACCGGACGACGCGGTCGATCAAGCTGAGCGAGGAGGGCGAGCGTTATGCGGCGACTTGCCGGCGGGTCCTGACCGAGCTCGAGGAGATCGATGTCATCGTCGGCGGCGAGCGCGCGGTGCCGCGCGGCACGCTGACGCTGACGGCGCCGACGATCTCGGGCGAAATGGTGCTGCGGCCGATCCTCGATGCGTTCCTCGACGCGTACCCGACGGTTTCCGCGCGGCTCATCCTGCTCGACCGGGCGGTCAACCTGATCGAGGAGGGCATCGATGTCGCGCTCCGTATCGGCAATCTCGCCGACTCCTCGATGGTGGCGATGCGCGTCGGCGAGGTGCGCCGGGTGCTGGTAGCGGCGCCCCGGTATCTCAAGCAGCATCCGCGTATCAACGAGCCGTCCGATCTCGTCAAGCACCAGATCATCGCCATGGCGCACATTCCCAATTCCTGGACCTTTTCGCCGGCGCCGGGCTCCACGGCCCCGCGCACCGTTCAGCTAACACCGCGTCTCGTGCACAACAGCACCCGCGCAGCAGTGGCTTCCGCGATCAGCGGGCACGGGGTTGCGCGGCTGTTCTCGTATCAGGTCGCCGAGCAGGTCCACGAGGGAGAGCTCGAGGTCGTGTTGCCTGGCGAAGAGGATACGCCTCTGCCCGTGCATGTCATTTCTCCGCAGGGCCGGCTCTCGGTGCCGCGGGTTCGCGCCTTCACGGATTTTGCGGCGCCCCGGTTCCGGAAGGATTTCGCGCGTCTGGCCAAAGGCTTGAGCACTCGCTGAAACGTCATTCGACCGTGGCGCGAAAGGGTGTCTCTCATTCGACGTGTATTCGCTCCGTTTCCGGCCTGCACTAGTTCTGTGGCGAGGCCGCGAACGGGATTGCACGTTCCGGCGCAACCGAACCGGAATGGAGACATTGCCATGACGACGCTCAAGACCATCGCCGCGGCCGCCTTGTTGTCGGCGTTCACCGTAACTCCCGTCTTCGCCCAGGCCGCCATCGGAGAGCCCGGCGCATACGCATTTTATCATCCCGATCGGGACGTTCTGAACGGAGGCGCGCTGGCACCGGCAGGACGATTGGCCGCGGAACCGCAAGCCGCTTTCCACGCCTATGCGCAAGCGACAGGCAGCATCGGCCTCCGTCATCTCCAGCACCACCGCACCCATAACGGCCGATAACCCATCAGGATGAAACGCCGCCGTGTCGCCACGGCGGCGTTTCAACAAGTCCAGCTCAATAAGATCAGCTCGCAAAGAGGATGAGATCAACATGGAACCCATCGACCACGATCGCCGCCGCTTCCTTGGTGCCGCCGCCATGAGCGTTGCCGCCGCCGAGCTGATCCTGACCGGATCCGCCAACGCGCAAACGGCCAAATCGAAATCGGCAAGCCTGCCTGCGATCAAGCCGGGCACCAACACGTCCTTTGCCGCGCTGAAGCAGATCGACGCCGGCGTGCTCAATGTCGGATATGCCGAGGCGGGTCCGTCCAACGGTCCCGTCGTGTTGCTGCTGCATGGCTGGCCCTACGACATCTACAGCTTCGTCGACGTCGCGCCGCTGCTGGCGCAGGCCGGCTACCGCGTCATCATTCCTTATCTGCGCGGCTATGGCACGACGCGCTTTCTCTCGGCAGAGACGGTCCGCAATGGCGAGCCCGCAGCGCTCGCCGTCGATATCATCGCGCTGATGGATGCGCTCAAGATCGAGAAGGCGACGGTCGCGGGTTACGATTGGGGCGCCCGGACCGCCAACATCATGGCTGCGCTGTGGCCGGAGCGCTGCAAGGCCATGGTCTCCGTCTCGGGCTATCTCATCGGTAGCCAGGAGGCCGGCAAGACGCCGTTGCCGCCGAAGGCCGAGCTGCAATGGTGGTATCAGTTCTATTTCGCGACCGAGCGCGGCCGGCAGGGCTACGAGAAGAACCGGCACGACTTCGCGAAGCTGATCTGGAATCTCGCATCGCCGAAATGGGATTTCGACGATGCCACCTTCGATCGGAGCGCGGCGGCCTTCGACAATCCCGATCACGTGGCCATCGTGATCCATAATTATCGCTGGCGTCTTGGCCTCGCCGAGGGCGAGGCGAAGTACGCCGACCTGGAGAAGAAGCTGGCGACGGCTCCGGTCATATCGGTGCCGACCATCACCATGGAGGGCGACGCGAACGGCGCGCCGCATCCGGAGCCCGCCGCCTACGCCAGAAAATTCACCGGCAGGTACGAGCACCGGACCATCAATGGCGGCATCGGCCACAATCTGCCGCAGGAAGCGCCACAGGCCTTTGCGGAAGCGGTCGTCGACGTGGCCGAAAGCTGAGCGGTGCGCGGCCTGACGCCACATCCGCGATTTCGCGTATTCGATCCCGGTTCCGAATCAGGCGATCCTGATCAAACGGTTAACGCCGGATTAACCGGCGATCCGTAGTCTTGAATGGCCGGGTGGCCACTCATGTTTCGAGGGGAAGCCCATGGAAGCCCAGAAGATCGCGGTCGACGCCATCCTCGCGTTGACCGATTGCGACCGTGACGCGGTCACGGCCTTTATCCGCCGGCTTTATCTCGCCGGCGTCCGCGACCCCAAGCGCCTGACCTTCAAGGGACTGCAGGCCGTCGCGCGCGGCTGAACCGGCACACGCCCCCTTGAATCCAAGAGGCCCCGAACCAGAAGTCCGGGGCCTTTCGCATTTCCGCTCGCCGCGTCCGCCTCAAGCAGCCTTGTTTCGGGCAGCCTCGTCTCAAGCAGCCTCGTCTCAAGCCGCCTCGTCTCAAGCCGCCTTGCCGATCGAGACCTTCAGCGTTCCGACGCCGTCGACGCCGCATTCGACCTTGTCGCCGGGCGAAAGCGCTGCGACGCCGGCCGGCGTGCCCGTCATGATGATGTCGCCCGCGCCGATCTCGACCTGCTGCGACAGCTTCCAGATGATCTCCGGCACGTTCCAGATCAGCTCGGTGAGATCGCCCTTCTGCCGTTCAGTGCCGTTCACCGACAGCCAGATCTTGCCCTTGGCGGGATGGCCGATTTTGGAAGCCGGCTGCAGCGCCGAGCACGGCGCCGAATGGTCGAACGACTTTCCGATCTCCCACGGCCGTTCCTTCTTGCGCGCGGCCTGCTGCAGGTCGCGCCGCGTGAGGTCGATGCCGACGGCGTAGCCGTAGACGTGATCGAGCGCCTTCTCGGCGGGAATGTTCAGCCCGCCGCTCTTCATTGCGACAATCAGCTCGACCTCGTGATGCATGTCCTTGGTCAGCGGCGGATAGGGGATCGTGGCCCCGTCCTTCTCCAGCATGTCGGCATGCTTGGCGAAGAAGAAGGGCGGATCCCGCTCGTCATTGCCCATCTCGCGGATGTGCTCGAGATAATTGCGGCCGACGCACCAGATGCGGCGCACGGGAAAGGACTTCTGCTCCCCGGCAACCGGGATCGAGGCTTGCGGCGGGGCGGGAATGACAAAGGAAGCGGCGTTCATGAAATGTCTCGGCGGGGGTTACAAAGAAAGATCGGGGCCGTATTTACGCGGTTGCATTGACCGAGGCTAGTGCCGCAGGCCGGTAAAAAGTAGGGCCGGGGCAGGGAATAGAGGCGGTCGATTGCAGCCACGCTATCCCTTTGTCAACTCGCCGAATAGGCCAGCGCGGGCGCGGCGCCCACGTCCCGCTGTTGCAGGCGGAAGAACGAGGCGTAGCGGCCGCCGCGACGCAACAAATCGTCGTGCCGGCCCTGCTCGACGATCTCGCCGGCCTCGACGACCAGGATCGCGTCGGCATGCATGATCGTGTGCAGGCGATGCGCGATCACGATGGTGGTGCGGTTCTGGCAGAGATGCTCGATCGCTTCCTGCACCTGCTTCTCGGATTCGGAGTCGAGCGCGGCGGTCGCCTCGTCGAGCAGGATGATCGGAGCGTTCTTGATCAACGCGCGGGCCACCGCGATGCGCTGGCGCTGGCCGCCGGAAAGCTGCGTGCCATGCTCGCCGACCGGCGTGTCGTAGCCGAGCGGAAAGCCCATGATGAACTCGTGCGCGCAGGCGGCTTTCG
The DNA here is from genome assembly GCA_963831505.1 of uncultured Alphaproteobacteria bacterium. Lineage (GTDB taxonomy): Bacteria > Pseudomonadota > Alphaproteobacteria > Rhizobiales > Xanthobacteraceae > Bradyrhizobium. Next base: position 76,137 of record CAWHQY010000022.1, read on the forward strand.
CCGCCTCGACGATCTCGGCTTCGGTCGCGCCCGGCTTGCCGAACGCGATGTTGGCGCGGATGGTGTCGCGGAACAGGTAGACGTCCTGTCCGACATAGGCGGTCTGCTGCCGCAGCGAGCGGCGCGAGACCTTCGAGATCGACTGGCCGTCGATCAGGATCTCGCCCTGGCTGATTTCATAGAAGCGCAGCAGCAGCGCCAGCACGGTCGACTTGCCGCCGCCGGACGGGCCGACAAGTGCGGTGACCTTGCCGGGCTCGGCCACAAAGCTCATTCGGTTGAGCACGGTCTCGCCGGCACGATAGGAGAAGCTGACGTCGCGCAGCTCGACGCGGGAGTCCGTCAGCTTCAGCGCCGGCTTGTCGTCGTCGGAGACTTCCGTCGCCGGGCTGTCGACGATTTCGAGCAACATGCGCGCGCCGACCAGATTGCTGTTGAGGTCGATGTTGAGCCGCGCCAGGCGCTTCGCCGGCTCATAGGCCATCAGGAACGCGGTCAGGAACGAGAAGAACTGGCCGGGCGTGGCGTGCAGCGCCACCACGCCATAGCCGCCATACATCAGCCCGCCAGCGACCGCGAGACCGCCGAGCGTTTCCATCAGCGGGCTGGAGCGGTTCGACACCCGCGCCATCTTGTTGGCATTGCGCTCGACCGCCGTGATGCTCTCATTAATTCGCTCGCGCATGGTCTCTTCGAGCGTGAACGCCTTCACGGTACGGATACCCTGCAGCGATTCCTGCATGGTCTCCAGGATGTCGGCGGTGCCCGTGAACTGGTTATGGGCCAGTCCCTTGATCCGCTTCACAAGCTTGCGCAGCACCAGCATTGCCGGCGGCGCGATCAAAAATCCCAGCATCGCCATATAGGCGTCCTGGACCAGCATGACGACGACGAGGCCGACGAGCAGCAAGAGATCGCGGCCGACGGCGTTGATCAGGAGGTTGAGCACCTGCGTGACGGAGTTCGCGCCCTGGGTGAGCCGCGCGAGAAATTCGGACGAATGCCGTTCGGAGAAGAAACCGACGCTTTCGCTCATCAGCTTGCCGAACAGGCGGCGCTGGTTGTTGGCGAGGATCGCGTTGGAAATCTTCGAGAGCGTCACGGTCTGTCCGTAGAGCGCGACGCCCCGGATCAGGAACAGCCCGAAGATGATCGCGGAGAACAGCGCGATGCCCGGGATGTTCTTGTCGACATAGGCCTTGTTGATGGCTTCGCCCAGGATATAGGCGGACAGCGAGGTCGCGCCCGCCGCAACGCCCATCAGCAGGAAGGCCTGCAGATAGCGCCGCCAGTAGACGGCGCCCTGTTCCATCACCAGGCGGCGAATCAGGATCGCGGCCCCATAGGGGTCGTCGGTGATTTTCCTCGGAAATTCGGCCATCCCAGGTCCCAAAAGCCGAGCGAGACCGGCTCGCGCACTGAAAGCGCTCTTGCCTGCTATGGCGACGCATTTCAAGCCCAATTAAGGGCTTGCGGGAGGCTTGAATTCAGGCGGAGACAGCCTGCTGAATCTCGCCATGGCGCTCCTGGAAGAGCTTCTCTTCCCAGGCGAGCGCATGCCGCGCGATCGTCTCCAGATCGTCATATTGCGGCGTCCAGTCGAGCGTGGCGCGGATGCGGCTGGTGTCGGCCACCATGGTCATGATGTCGCCGGGCCGCCGCGGCGCATATTGAACCGCGAAATTGCGTCCCGAGACGTGCCGCACCGCCTCGATCGTTTCGAGCACGGAATAGCCGCGGCCATAGCCGCAATTCAGCGTCACGGAAGCGCCGCCGCCGCGCAAGTAAGACAGCGCCGCGCGATGGGCCTGCGCGAGATCGCTGACATGGATGAAGTCTCGGATACAGCTTCCGTCCGGCGTCGGATAGTCGGTGCCGAACACGTCGATCTTGGCACGCTGCCCGGTCGCGGCCTCGACGGCGATCTTCAACAAATGCGTGGCGCCGACGGTGGCCAGCCCCATGCGCGCCTGCGGATCGGCGCCCGCGACATTGAAATAGCGCAGCACGACATAGCTCATGCCGTGGGCGGAAGCGACATCATGCAGCATGATCTCGGTCATCAGTTTCGATGAGCCGTAAGGCGACAGCGGCCGGGTCGGCGCATGCTCGGGCACCGGCACCTGGTCCGGATTGCCGTAGACGGCAGCCGTCGATGAAAAGATGAAGCGGCTGACGCCGGTCCTGACCGCGGCCTTGAGCAGGCCCTGCGTGGTCATGGTGTTGTTGCGATAGTAGCCGAGCGGATCGCGCATCGAATCCGGCACAACCACGGAGCCTGCGAAATGGATGATGCTCTCGACCCGATGCCGCGCGATCACGCCTTCGACGAGGCTCTCGTCGCCGGCATCGCCGATGAACAGCGGCACGCCTTCGGGCAGGAACGCGGAAAAGCCGGTGGAGAGGTTGTCGACCACGACGACGCGTTCGCCGGCGTCCGCCAGCGCGCGCACCATGTGGCTTCCGATATAACCGGCACCGCCGGTGACAAGCACGGTCATGACCCGTCTCCCTTTTGAGGGAGAAGCTAGGCGGGCGGGGGTGAAGGCGGAGTTTCGGCATCCGTGAACTGGCACCTATGCTTAATGTTGCGTATAGGAAATGCGGCAAATTGGAGCTTTTGGTGCCGGCCGAGAACACATTGCCCGATGATCTGCAGGTGATCGTACCGAACCTGCACCGGCGCTATTCGGGCGTCACGGCGACCAACCGCATGGTCGCGCCGAAGCTCGCCAAACTGGTGCGTGCCGCATGGTTCGGTTCCTATGCCCCCGATGGCATCGCGCGCATGGGCGTGGGCGACCTCCTGAAACTCTGGCGCCGGCGCGCACCCCTGATCTGGCATGCGCGGCGCAACGACGAGATGATGGTCGGCCTGTTGCTGCGCGCGCTGGGCTGGCCGCTGAAACTGATATTCACGTCGGCCGCGCAACGCCACCACACCTGGATCACGCGCCGGCTGATCCGGCGGATGGACGCGATCATCGCGACATCGGATGTCTCTGCGTCCTTCTTGAAGCGCGAAGCCACCGTGATCCCGCATGGCGTCGATACCGAAGTCTACGCGCCGCCGCCCGATCGCGCAGCCGCGTTCGCCGAAAGCGGATTGCCGGGACGATATGCCATCGGCTGCTTCGGCCGCATCCGCGCGCAGAAGGGCAGCGACGTCTTTGTCGATGCGATGTGCCGGCTGCTGCCACGCTATCCGGACTTTTCCGCCGTCATGGTCGGCGCCGTCGTGGCGGAGCAGACGGGCTTTGCCAATGATCTGAAGAAGCGCATCGAGGCGGCAGGGCTTGCTTCGCGCATTGTCATCACGGGCGAATTGGAAATCGACGAGGTGCAGCGCTGGTACCAGCGCCTGACGATCTACGCGTTCACGTCGCGCAACGAGGGGTTTGGCTTGACGCTGATCGAGGCGATGGCGGCGGGCGCGGCCCTGGTCGCGGCGCGCGCGGGCGCGGCGGAACTGGTGGTGGAAGACGGCATCACGGGCGTGCTGGTCCCGGCCGGCGATGTCGAGGCGCTTGCCGCGGCGCTGGAGCCGTTGATGCGCGATCCGCAGGCGGCAGGCGCGATGGGCGCGCGGGGCCGGCAGCGCGTGATGGAAAAATTCAGCCTGGAAGCGGAAGCCGCAGCGATTGCCGAGGTCTATCGCCGGCTGATCTGAGCCATCACGTCGGCGACAAAAGCGTCGAGATCTCCGCCGGTGAACAGGAATCCCGGCAGCTCCGCAGCCTGCGCGGCGTCGAGATCCGTTGCGCGGTCACCGATGACAAAGCTTCCCTCGCGGTGCACTGGCCAATGGCTCATCAGATCCAGGATCATGCCGGGAGAAGGCTTGCGCCAATGGTGATCTTCCAGATAGCCAGCAACCGTTCCATCAGGGTGGTGCGGGCAATACCTGATGTCGTCGATGCGTGCGCCCTGCGCCAGGAGTTCGGCGCGCATCCAGTCATGGAGTGTGTTGAGCTGATCCTCGGTGAAGAAGCCACGCGCCACGCCGGACTGGTTGGTGAAGAAGAACACGAAGATAACCGGCGTCGTTTAGCCGACGGATGGCCTTTGCGGCATTCGGCATCCAGCGGATCCGTTCCTTCGTGCCTATATAGCCATCGTCATGATTGACGACGCCGTCGCGGTCGAGAAAGGCGGCGGGACGTAGTTTGATCGAGGAGGATGTCATTCTGATCTCATCGATCGATCGCGCGTTTCGCGCAGGACACGCTGCGCGATCTCCACCACGTCGGAGGCCGAAATGTCGCGCATGCAGCGATGATCGTTCATGGTGCAGATGGTGCGCTGGCAGGGCTGGCAGGCGAGGTGGGTCTTGGTCTGCACGGTCGCGGCGAGGCCGTTCAGGGGTGCCCACAGATAGGGACTGGTCGGACCGAAAATGCCCATGGTCGGCGTATCGAGCGCCGCCGCGATATGCATCAGCCCGGAATCGTTCGAGATCGCCACGCTCGCGGCCGCCATCGCCAGGATGCCGTTGCGCAGATCCGGGCCGGTGAGGTCGCGGACGCGCGGCCCGCCGGCGGCGGCGATTTCCACGGCGAGCGCCTTTTCGCCGGGGCCGCCGACGACCCAGACATCGAGGCCCTGATCGGCCAAAAGCTTCGCGGCTTGCGGATAATAGGTCCAGCGTTTGGAGGCGCCGACCGAGCCGGGCGCCAATGCCACCGCGGGACCGCCGCCGAGCCCGTTGGCCTCGCGCCAGCGCGCAGCTTCCCCGGCGCCAACCCTGAGCTGCGGCACCGGCCATTCCGGCGGCAAGCGGCGCCTTGTCCGGCAGCGCCAGTGCGGCGTTCTTGTCGATGAAGCGGGGCAGGGCCTTTTCGCCCCAGCGCCATTGGTTGAGGAGCCCGAATCGGGCCTCGCCAACAAAACCAATTCTTTCAGGAATGCCGGCAAGTGCCGGCGCGATGGCTGATTTCCAGGTTCGGGGCAGGATCAAGGCGGTGCGATAGCCCCGCGCCTTCAGGATGGACGCAAGCCTCCACTGCTTGGCGACCGCCAGCCGGCTGCGCGGCAGGTCCCAGACGATCCCGCTGCGCACCCCGGGCATGTAGTCGACCAGCGGGGCGCAAAGGGAGGTCGTGAGAAGATCGACCGGCCGGTTCGGCCAGCGCTGCTTCAGCACCCGCACGACCGTGTGGCCGCGCATGAAATCGCCGATCCACATATAGGGGATGATCAGGATCGGACTGGTGTCGTCCGGGTCCTCGACTTGCCCCATATGTCGTGAATTAATATTCATTTGTTAGTGTGCTGGCCCGGCCATGGCCATTGTCGGTAGCCGCTCGCTTGAGGCAGGTAAAGCCGCTCACAGTTTTCACCAAGGCGCTTGAGCCAGGTTGCCCGGGCGTCGGGAGTGGGGCAAAGCTGGCCCTGCACATCTCAAGGCAGGGGACAGAATGTTACTGGTGACCGGGGGCGCCGGTTTTATCGGGTCGAATGTCGTGGCCGCGTTGAATGACGCGGGCCGCGCCGATGTCGTGGTCTCGGACCTGCTCGGCCAGGACGGCAAATGGCGCAATCTCGCCAAGCGCCAGCTTGCCGATTTCGTCCCGCCCTCCGAACTGATGGGCTGGCTCAAGGGCGGCAAGCTGGATGCGGTTATCCATCTTGGCGCGATCTCCGAGACGACCGCGACCGACGGCGACCTCGTGATCGAGACCAATTTTCGCTTCTCGCTGCGCCTGCTCGACTGGTGCACGGCGACCGCGACGCCGTTCATCTACGCCTCGTCGGCCGCGACCTATGGTGACGGCGCGCAGGGCTTTGCCGACGATCCGTCGCTGCCGGCGCTCAAGGGCCTACGGCCGATGAATCTCTATGGCTGGAGCAAGCACCTGTTCGATCTCGCGGTCGCCGAGCGCGTCAAGCGCGGCGACAGGCTGCCGCCGCAATGCGTGGGCCTGAAGTTCTTCAACGTGTTCGGCCCGAACGAGTATCACAAGGGCACCATGAAGAGCGTGCTGGCGCGGCGCTTCGATGACATCAAGGCCGGACGTGCCGTGCAATTGTTCAAATCGCACCGCGCCGGAATCGCCGATGGCGACCAGCGGCGCGACTTCATCTATGTCGACGACGTCGTCCGGGTGATGATGTGGCTGCTGGCGACGCCCTCGGTGTCAGGTCTCTTCAATGTCGGAACCGGCAAGGCGCGCAGCTTCAAGGACCTGATCCTCTCCGCCTATGCTGCGCTCGGCAGCAAGCCAAATATCCAATATATCGACATGCCCGAGGCGATTCGGGACAGCTATCAGTACTTCACCCAGAGCGAAGCCGATCGGCTGCGCGGCGCCGGCTATAATGGCGGGTTCACGGCGCTGGAAGACGCGGTCGCGCTCTACGTGAAGAACTACCTCGATGCGGCCGATCGCTTCCGCTGACGCCGCAACCGGACGGATCAACATGTTCGACTTTGACGCCCTGTCGCACGCGATTTCGAGCCGGACGGTGCTCTGCGTCGGCGATCTCATGCTGGACGAGTTCGTCTACGGCGAGGTGTCGCGGATTTCGCCGGAAGCGCCCGCGCCGGTCATCGCCGTACAGCGCAGCGAGACCAATATCGGCGGCGCCGGCAATGTCGCGCGCAATATCGCCTCCCTCGGCGGCCGTTGCATCTTTGCCGGCCTGATCGGCAACGATGAGGCGGGCGCGAAACTGGAGGCGGAGCTCGCGCAACACAAGGGCATCGAGAGCGTGCTGGTCGCCGATCCCGCGCGGCCGACGACCCGGAAGGTGCGCTTCGTCTCCGAGCATTTTTCCACGCACATGCTGCGCGCGGATTGGGAACATGCGGCGCCTGCTTCCGCCGACATCGAGCAGAAGCTGATCGACGCCATCGTTCCGCAGCTTCAGCGCGCCGACATCGTGCTGCTGTCCGACTATGCCAAGGGCGTGCTGACCGCGCGCGTGATCCGCAACGTCATCGATGCCGCGCGGAAAGCCGGCAAGCGGGTGATCGTCGATCCCAAGAGCCCAAATCTCGCGATCTATCGCGGTGCGACGCTGCTGACGCCAAACCGCAAGGAATTTGCCGAAGCGACGCGGAGCCGCGCCGATTCCGATCAAAGTATCGCGGACGCCGCCCGCGACGCCATGATCCTTGCCGACTGCGAGGCGATCCTGGTGACGCAGAGCGAAGACGGCATGACGCTGGTGCCGCGCACGGGCGAGGCGGTCCATGTGCCGGCGCATCCGGTCAAGGTGCGCGACGTCTCGGGCGCGGGCGATACGGTGGCGGCGGCGCTGGCGCTTGCGCTCGCCGCCGATGCCGATTGGGAAACTGCGCTCCGCATCGCGAGCGCGGCGGCCGCGGTAGCGGTCAGCAAGAAGGGCACCGCCAGCGTTACCGCGGACGAACTGCGACGAAAGATCCTGCCGCACGCCTATCTTGCCGCGGAAGAGAAGATCGTCGGCCGCCGGCGGCGATCTCGATGTCCATCTTCGGGAGTGGCGCAAGCAGGGCCTGCGCATCGGCTTTACCAATGGCTGTTTCGACATCCTGCATCCCGGCCATGTCAAGGTGCTGACGGCCGCGCGCGGCGCCTGCGACCGGCTGATCGTCGGCCTCAACAGCGACGCCTCGGTGAGGCGGCTGAAGGGCGAGGGGCGGCCCGTGCAGAATGAGGAGGCCCGCGCCGAGGTGCTGGCGGCGCTCGAGGCCGTCGATCTCGTCGCCATCTTCGAGGAAGACACGCCGCTGAAACTGATCACGCGCATCAAGCCGAGCGTGCTGGTCAAGGGCGGCGATTACACCCGCGAAGAGCGTGGTCGGCCACGAGATCGTCGAAGCCCACGGCGGCGAGGTGATGCTGGTCGACACCCTGCCCGGCTTCTCGACGACGTCGCTGGTCAACCGCGCGCGGGGAGGATCGGCGTGACCGCCATCGCCGGGAGTTCGGTGTTTGCGTCCCTGATACGTTTGATCTGCGCCCGCGCCACCTGGATCGCCGTTGCCGACGCCGCAGCGATCCTGCTTGCCGCTTTCGCTGCCATGGTCGACGTCGCTGGTTGCGGTGTTCGCGATCGTGATGCTGATCGTGCTGGTGCCCTTCCTCGACGTCGCGGCGCTGTTGCAGTCGTTGCGGCGGCCGGCATCGCGCCGTGCCGATCGCGCTGTTTTTGCTCGCGGCCGTCGGCACGCTGTGGTCGCCGGCGCCGTGGGCCGAGCGGCTCTACGGCGTCGGTCCGACCCTGAAGCTGCTGATGCTGCCGCTGCTGTTCTATCACTTCGAGCGATCGGAGCGAGGCCAATGGGTCTTCATCGCCTTTCTCGTGTCCTGCGTGCTGCTCTCGGTGATGTCGTGGATCGTTGCCTTCCATCCGGACCTGAGCCTCAAGCCGCAGGTTCAATGCGGCGCACGGCATCTTCGTCAAGGACTATATCGATCAGAGCCAGGAGTTCGCGCTATGCGCGGTGGCTCTGGCATATCCCGGTCATCGCACTCTTTCGCGCGGGAAGAATCTGGCCCGCGCTGCTGCTCTGCGTGATTGCGTTGAGCTTGCTCGCCAACATGACGTTCGTCGTCGTGTCGCGGACGGCGCTCGTCACCATGCCGATCATGGCCGCCGTGTTCGGGCTGCTGCACTTGCGGTGGCGTGCGAACCTGATGATTCTCGCCACGTCGATCGTTGTTGTGGCCGCTGCATGGGCGATATCTCCCCAGCTTGATTTCGTGCTCGAGCGCTTCAGCCAAGACTATCGCTTCTACAAGAAGGGCATTCCGACTTCGACCGGGGAGCGGCTGGAATACTGGACGCAACGCGCTGAAATTCTTTGCCGATGCACCTTTGATCGGCCACGGCACCGGATCGACAAAGGGGCTGTACGAGCAGGCCGCCAGGTCCCCGGAATGGGTCGTCGGCGTTCGAGTCTTCCCCAATCCGCATAATCAGACACTGAACGTCGCCGTTCAGTGGGGAGTGCTCGGCATCGCCGTGCTCTATGCGATGTGGCTCTTACATCTCCTGATGTTCCGCGGCGACGGCCTCGCCAACTGGATCGGACTGCTGGTTGTGGTGCAGAATATCTTCACCTCGCTGTTCAATTCTCACATCTTCGATTTTCACGAGGGGTGGATGTATGTGCTGGGCGTAGGCGTCGCCGGCGGCATGGTGCTGAAGGCGCGGGCGGCCGGCGAGGCCGCGAACGCGTCCGGTTCCTGAACCGCGCGGGGCGCTGGCAAGGCTGAGCGAGATGGGCTATCAGCAGGGCGGGAAAATTGTCGAAAAACTCAAATATTTCCCATCAGTTGGCTGTTGAATGACGCGTTTCTCGCATCTCACCGCGCGCAATTTGCTGATCGCCCTGCACGACGTCCTCGCGACGGCGGCGGCGTTCTTTGCTGCGTGCTATCTGCGCTTTGACGGCGGCGCCGGCTTTTACGTCCGCCTGCCGCTGCTGTTGCAGATCCTGCCTTACTTCCTGGTGTTCAGCGTCGCCGTTTCCTACCTTTTCAACCTCACCACCACGAAATGGCGCTTCATCTCGCTGCCGGATGCGCTCAACATCCTGCGCGTGGCGAGCGTGCTCGGCCTGACGCTGTTGGTGCTCGACTATGTCCTGGTCGCGCCGAACGTCCGCGGCGCCTACTTCTTCGGCAAGGTGACGATCGTCCTCTACTGGTTTCTCGAGGTGTCGTTCCTCAGCGCCTTGCGCTTCGCCTATCGCTATTTCCGCTACACGCGCGTGCGCCGCCACGCCAGGGAGGAGGACGCCGCACCGGCCCTGTTGATCGGCCGTGCGGCGGATGCCGAAATTCTCCTGCGCGGCATCGAGAGCCGGCGCGGTGAAGCACATCTGGCCGGTCGGCATGCTGTCGCCGTCGGCTGCCGACCGCGGCCAGCTCATCCGCAACATTCCCGTGCTCGGCGGGATCGACGACGTCGAGGACGTGATCTCGGACTTTTCACGGCGCAACAAGCCGATCGCGCGCGTGGTGATGATGCCGTCGGCCTTCGAGCCGGACGCGCATCCGGAATCGGTCCTGATGCGGGCCAGGCGCCTCGGCCTGATCGTCAGCCGCCTGCCGTCGCTGGAGAGCGGGGATGCGCCGCGCCTCGCGCCGGTCGCGGTCGAGGACCTGCTGCTGCGGCCGAGCGAGAAGATCGACTATGCGCGGCTGGAAGCGCTGGTGAAGGGCAAGGCCGTCATCGTCACCGGCGGCGGCGGCTCGATCGGCTCGGAAATCTGCCATCGCGTCGTGACGTTCGGCGCCGCGCGGCTTCTGGTGCTCGAGAATTCGGAGCCCGCGCTCTACGCCATCACCGAGGCGCTGGCAGCGCTCGGCAGCGGCGCCGTCATCGACGGCCGGATCGCCGACATCCGCGACCGCGAGCGCGTCCTTCGGCTGATGAAGGATTTCAAGCCGGACCTGGTGTTCCACGCGGCAGCACTGAAGCACGTGCCGATCCTGGAGCGCGACTGGAGCGAGGGCGTCAAGACCAACATCTTCGGATCGATCAATGTCGCGGACGCCGCACTCGCGGCCGGCGCCGAAGCCATGGTGATGATCTCGACCGACAAGGCGATCGAGCCGGTGTCGATGCTCGGCCTGACCAAGCGCTTCGCCGAAATGTACTGCCAGGCGCTCGACCATGATCTCGCAGCGGGCTCCGCGCCGAGGCGGCGGATGCGGCTGATCTCGGTGCGGTTCGGCAATGTGCTGGCCTCGAACGGATCGGTGGTGCCGAAGTTCAAGGCGCAGATCGAGGCCGGCGGACCGGTGACCGTCACGCATCCGGACATGGTCCGCTATTTCATGACCATCCGCGAGGCCTGCGATCTCGTGATCACGGCGGCGACCCATGCGCTGGCGGAGCGAGCGCGGCCACGTTTCGGTTTACGTTCTCAACATGGGACAGCCGGTCAAGATCGTCGATCTCGCCGAACGCATGATCCGTCTCTCCGGACTTCAGCCGGGCCACGACATCGAGATCGTGTTCACGCGGCATCCGGCCGGGCGAGCGGCTGCACGAAATCCTGTTTGCGAATGAAGAGCCGCCGGTCGAGATCGGGGTCGCCGGCATCATGGCGGCCAAGCCGAACGAGCCGCCGATGCAGACGCTGCGGAAATGGATTGCTGCGCTCGAGCAGGCGATCGAAAGCGACGATCCCGCCACCATCAAGACCGTGCTGAAGGATGCGGTCCCGGAATTCGGCTCGACCGCCGCCTGACAGGGCCAGCATCCACGCACGCCTATCCGGAAAAAGCGACCGATGCCTGGAAAAGTTGTCATCATCAGCCAGCATTACCCGCCTGATCCGAGCACGACCGCCGCCATCATGGCGGAGATCGCGAAAGCACTGGCGCTGGACGCCGAGGTGCTGGTGCTCTCGGGCACGCCGGGCTCGGGCGGCGTCCCGGTGGGGGCGGGCCGGCCTGCGGTCGCCGAGATCCGAAACCGGATTGCGGGAAAGGGCGCGCTGGTGAAACGCGCCGCGGCCGAAGCATTGTTCGCGTTTCGCGCCTTCGTCGCACTGCTGCGGCATGTGCGGCGCGGCGACGTCGTGCTCACCGTGACCGCGCCGTTCATGCTGCCTTATGCGAGCGTCGCGGCTGCGCGATTGAAGGGCGCCCGGTCGGTCCTGATCATGCACGATCTGTTTCCGGACGTGCTTGTGATGTCCGGATTACTGAAACCCGCGTCGATCGTGACCAGGGCGATCCGCGCCGCCAATGCCATGATGTTTCGCGGCCTCGACACCGTGATCACCATCGGCCGTGACAGCGAGCGGCTGCTGTTGCGCTACACGGGACTGACCCCCGACAAGCTGCGCTTCATCCCGAATTGGGCGACGCTCGCTCCCGGCATCCGGCCGATCGAGCCGTCGAACCCGTTTCGCCGCGCGATACCGGCCCGCTTCGTGGTCGGACTGTCGGGCAATCTCGGCTTTACCCATGATCCCGCTGATCGTCTTCGAGGCGGCGCGGTTGTTGCGGGACGAAGCGCAGATCCACTTCCTGCTGTCGGGCTGGGGGCTCGGCTTCGAGACATTGAAGCAGTTGCAGGCCGAGGCGAGGCTGCCGAACGTCACGCTGGTCGATCGTGTGGCCGACGACGAGCTCGAAGCAGTTCCTGTCGGCTGCAGATATCTGGCTCATCCCCTACCGGGCGAATGTCGCTGGTGTATCGGTGCCCAGCCGGTTCTATAATCTGCTTGCGGTCGGCCGGCCGGTCATTCTCGTTTCCGAGCCGGAGGCGGAGGCTGCCTTGATTGTCGCGGAGAACGATCTGGGCTGGGTGGTGAAGCCGGGAGAGCCCGGCGATCTTGCGGAGGCGATACGCGTCGCGTCGCGGACCGCGATTTCGCCGATGGCGGCGCGCGCTGTGGCGGTCGCCGGGAATTTCGCGCGCGACCGGGCGATGGCCGATTATCGCCGCGTCGTCGCAGAACTGCTGCGCGCGGAGTGAAGGGAGCGCCTGTCATGAAGAACGGTAAACCGTTGGTGTTGGTCACCGGCGCCGAGCGGCTTCGTTGGCGGACATCTGGTGCCGGTTCTGGAGCAGGAGGGATGGGCGGTCCGCCGCGCGGTGCGAAACCGTTCGGGCCAGGGCGATGAAGTCGTGGTCGGGTCGCTCGGCCCGTCGACCGATTGGCAGGCCGCGCTCGCCGACGTCGATGCCGTGGTTCACCTGGCGGCGCGCGTTCATCATCAGCATGAAGAGCATGCGGTGCGAGATCTACCGCGACGTCAACATCGACGGTACCCTGCATCTGGCGCGCTGCGCAGCGGACGCCGGCGTGCAGCAGTTCATCTTCGTCAGCACCGTCCTGGTCCATGGCCGCAGCAACGACGGCCGCGCGCCGTTCAGCGAGAACGATATTCTGACGCCGCGCGGCCTCTACGGCATGTCCAAGGCCGCCGCCGAAGCCGGGTTGCGAAACATCGCGTCGCAGAAGCGAGATGCGCGTCACCGTCATCCGGCCGCCGCTCGTCTATGGTTCGGGTGCCAAGGGAAATTTTGCGCTGCTGAAGAGGGCCGTGAAGACGCGGCATTCCCCTGCCATTCGCGGGCATCGACAACCACCGGGCCTTCCTGTCGGTCCAGAACCTGTCGTCTTTCATCTCGCAGCGGCTGAGGCAGGCGGACAAGAGTTTCGACGTCTTCCTGGTCGCGGACCAGGAACAGGTCTCGACGCCGGAATTCATCGAGCGTCTGGCTGCTGGCGGCAGGTGTGAGGTCGCGGCTGTTTTCGATGCCGACACCCGTGCTGGGCGCACTGCTCGGGATGACCGGCCGTCAGGAGGCGCGTGACAGCCTGATGGGTTCGTTGGTGCTCGATATCTCCAAGGCGGCTCGACCGGCTGGAAGCCGCCGGTCAGTCTCGACGACGGGCTGCGTCTGGCGCTGCGAGCAGCGGCCGAGCGCGATGACTTCAGGATGAAGTCGCGCTAGCTCTCGTTTGGGCATGATCTTTTCGGAAAAGCCGCACTTTCCGGATCATGCCGGCGAGCCGGAAAATGGAACAGCACGAGCGCGACAGCGATCACGCCCGCAAGACAGGCTCGCAGCGCCAACCGCCGTGGAGCCCGTCACCGATGCCATCGCGAGCGCCGCGAGCACAACATTGAGCGCGAACACCTCGCCGACCACGTGCGATACGCCAAACCCGTTGTCGGTCGCCCGCTGATAGAAATGAGAGCGATGCGCGGCCCAGAACGGTTCGCGCCTGGCGATCCGCCGAGATCAGCGTCAACGTCGCGTCGGCGAGGTAGTAGAGCGGCAGCAGCAGCGCCGCGATCAGATGCTGGTGCCAGGCCAGATGCAGCAGGCACCAGCCGAGCAACAGGCCGATCGGCAGGCTGCCGACATCGCCGAGAAATACCTTCGCGACCGGACGGTTATAAGGCGCAAAGCCGAGCATGGCGCCGCAGAGCGCCGTCGCGACAAGGGCCGGCAGTCCCTGAAAATGATCGAGCCAGGAGAGCAGGATCAGCGCGCCGGTCGACCGGCACCACCTCGGCGACCGTCATCAGATCGAGACCGTCCATGAAATTGACGAGGTTCACGAACCAGAGGCCCGCGAGCAGCAACAGGCCGCGTTCCACGGCAAGGGGTAACGCCGGCGCGATCCTGAGGTCGCCGGGCGCGGCGTAGATGACCGCTCCGACCGCGGCCGCCTGCAGCAACAGCCGCGGCAGCACCGGGATCGGCCTGATGTCGTCGACCATTCCGACCAGCGCGATGAACACCGTCGCGCCGAACAGAACCAGCGGCAGAGTGAACCCCATCAAGCCGGCGGCGAGGCCGGCAACCGCCAGCGCTGCCGCGATTACCGCGATGCCCGCGCCCTGCGGCGTCGGGATGCGATGGGAGGATCGCGCATTCGGCCGCGCCAGGGCATAGCGCTGGAGCAGGGGATGGATCGCCCAGGTGATTCCGGCCGAAAGCGCCGCCGCGAGCAGCAATGCGGCGAGCGATGTGAGCGGTTCGCTAATGGTCATTGCGTCGAACTGCGTTCGTTTTGCACATGTGGCGAACCGCGCGCGCGCGTTGAGGCATCGATCCTCGCCGACATTGTGCGGACGACAGTGGCATGACCCGGAAGTCTACTCGGGAACTTCGATCGGTGCCGATCCCTTGGCCGCCTTTTCGTCACTAAAGATCCAAACCAATCCGCCGAACGCGCCGACCAGGAAGGTGACCGCGCCGAACACCAGGGAAACGTTGACGCCCTCGTTGGGCATCAACCCCGCATATCCGAACGCCAGCCCCATCGCGGCTTCGCGCACCCCCCAGCCGGCGATCGAGATCGGCACCATGGTGATCAGCAGGACCGGCGGTACCAGCTGAAAGGTCTGACCGAAGGTAACGGGCGCGGTGATCGACCGCACGACGCACCAGGCGATGACGACGGTAAGAACGTGAACGAGATAGCGACAGCACCGCGACTTTCGGTCCGCGCCGGCGGCTGAAAATCACCCGATTGGCAATGACGGCGCAGGCGTGAATGTGATGGGTGGCCCACCAGCGCTTCAGCCAGGGCCATTGCAGCGCGCCAAACACCAGAAAACCGAGACCTGCTGCGAGTGCGGCGAAGTCGACCAGCATCAGCGCCGAGCGGCCGCTTGGATCGGCGATCAACTGATAACTCCACGGCAGCGTTGCGACGATGATGACCGCGAGCGCGATCAGGCCGATCGCCCGGTCGACAAAGATGGAGTAGGTTGCCGCGCGCCAACCGGCGCCGTTGCGGGCCACCAGCCATAGCCGCACCGCGTCGCCGCCGATCGACGGACGGCAGCGTCTGGTTGAAGAAGGTTCCAATCAGGTTGAAGCGCATCGCCTGCCTGGCCGGCAGCGGCGCATGGCACTCCGCGCTGACCTCGCACCATCGCAGCACACCGATGAAAATCTGCAAAAAGCATACCGCGAAGGCGAGGGCGATCCACCCCAGGCTCGCGATATTGTTGACCCGCGATGCGAGTTCGAACAGGTTGACCTTGCGGAGCGCGAGGTAGAGCAGCCCCACCGAGATCAATACTTTGACTGCGGAAAGCAGGATTTGGCGCATTTCGCCCGCGGTTCGCGTGACAGGGGAAACCGATAAGAATTCGGCGCCTTGGTATGTCCTTAACGCCGATCTGGCAATAGGCCCGCCCGGCAACTCCGTCTCGGAAAGGCAGCTCATGTTCTGGGCGATTCGGCTATTGCGACCCGCTCCGCGCCATGGCTAAAGAGACCCCGGGCCGGCGGGGCATTGGCCCTCGCCGGGACCCTCGGGGACACGATGTCGGATCGCGCAATTTTGGTCACGGGTGCGGCGGGATTTGTCGGCTTTCACGTCTGCCGCCAATTGCTGGCCGAGGGCCGGAACATCGTGGGTCTCGACAATCTCAACAGCTATTACGACCCGGCGCTGAAGCAGTCGCGGCTGGACATCCTGCGGCAGGATCCGCGCTTCGATTTCGTGCGTATCGATCTTGCGGATCGCAAGGCCGTCGCCGCGCTGTTCGGCGATCGCCGTTTCGAGGCCGTAGCGCATCTGGCGGCACAGGCCGGCGTGCGTTATTCGATCGATCGTCCACATGCCTATGTGGACGCCAACCTGGCCGGCTTCGCCAATGTTCTCGAGGGGTGCCGGCACCACGGATGCCGCCATCTGGTCTACGGTTCTTCCTCGTCGGTCTATGGCGCCAACACGAAACTGCCGTTTTCGGTTCGGGACCGTACCGATCATCCTGTCAGCTTTTACGCCGCGACGAAGAAGGCCAACGAGCTGATGGCGTATTCCTACAGTCATCTTTACCATCTGCCGGTCACGGGCCTGCGCTTTTTCACGGTATACGGCCCGTGGGGCCGGCCGGACATGGCGATTTTCCTGTTTACCAAGGCGATTGTCGAAGGCGCGCCGATCAAGCTGTTTAACCATGGCAAGATGCGCCGCGATTTCACCCATATCGCCGACGTCAGCCGGGTAGTATCGAAGCTGATCGATCGCATTCCAGAGGCCGATCCGGCCGCCGGAGGTGTTCGGGCCAAGATCTACAATGTCGGCAATCACCGCCCGGAAGAGCTGCTGCACGTCGTCAACCTCCTCGAGAAGGAGCTGGGCCGCACGGCAAAGAAGGAGTTGCTGCCGATGCAGCCTGGCGATGTCGTGGAGACCTTCGCCGATATCGGGGATTTGATGCAGGATACCGGCTTTCGGCCCGAGACCCCGATCGAGGACGGCATCCGCGATTTTGTCGCTTGGTATCGAGAATATTATAAAGTCTGAGAGGCGATGGCAGACCGACGAATTATCCCCCTGATCATGTGCGGCGGCGCCGGGACGCGGCTGTGGCCGGCCTCGCGCGAGGTTCGGCCAAAGCAGTTCCTGCCGCTGTTCGGGACGCGCTCGACCTTTCAGGACACGCTGCTTCGCGTGTCCGATGCAGGCCTGTTCGAGCGTGCGGTCGTCATTACCAATGCAGCCTACCGCTTCATGGTGCTGGAGCAACTCGCCGAGATCGGCATCGAGGCGGACGTGCTGCTCGAGCCGGTGCGGCGCGACTCAGGGCCGGCGATCGCGGCCGGTGCCGTGTTTGCGCACGCGCGCGACGCTGACGCCGTGGTGCTGGCGCTCGCCGCCGACCACGTGGTTCTCGATACCGCGGCCTTTATCGCGGCCTGCCGGCAGGGACTGGTGGCGGCCGCCGACGGCCGCATCGTGACCTTCGGCGTCAAGCCGGAACGCGCGGCGACCGAATATGGCTATATCAGCCCGGGCGAGACCGTCTCCGGCGAAGTCCGCGCAGTCGCGAAATTCGTCGAGAAGCCGGATCAGCCGACGGCGGCCGGCTACATCAAGAGCGGCTATCTCTGGAACAGCGGCAATTTCATGTTCCGCGCCTCCGTCCTGCTCGACGAGTACCGCAAGTTCGATGCCGCCAGCGTCGAGGCCGTTACCGCAGCCGTTACCAAAGCCGGGCGCGATCTCGGCTTCGTCACGCTGGATCCCGATGCTTTCGGTTCCGCAAAGGCGATTTCGATCGACTACGCGGTGATGGAGAAGACCGCGCGCGCCGCCGTCGTGCCGGTGTCCTGCGGCTGGTCCGACGTCGGCTCCTGGCATGCGGTCTGGGAGTTGTCGGAAAAGGACGGCCAGGGCAACGCCGCGCAGGGCGCTGCCGTGTTCGAGGATTCGCGAAACTGCAACGTCGCGACAGATCGGGCATTGGTGGCGCTGGAAGGCGTCGACGATCTCGTCGTCGTGGCGACGCAGGACGCCGTACTGGTGTCGCGGCAGAAGGACGCCAACGGCCTGAAGCGGCTGGTCGCGAAACTGAAGACGGTGGCGCCGCAGGTCACCGAAGAACATATCAAGGTGCATCGTCCCTGGGGCAGCTATCAGTCGGTCGACAATGGCGACCGCCATCAGGTCAAGCGCATCATCGTCAAGCCCGGCAGCCGGCTGTCGCTGCAGAAGCATCACCACCGCGCCGAACACTGGATCGTGGTGCGCGGCACCGCGCGCGTCACGATCGACGAGACGGTCAAGACCGTGCACGAGAACGAGTTGGTCTACATCCCGATGGGCGCCGTGCACCGGCTGGAAAACCCCGGCAAGATCATGCTGGAACTGATCGAGGTCCAGACCGGCAGACGTCGCGACCGACCGCGCGCTGGTGGCGCTTGAAGGTGTCGACGATCTCGTGGTGGTCGCGACCCAGGACGCCGTGCTGGTGTCACGGCAGCAAGACGCCAACGGCCTGAAGCGGCTGGTCGCGAAACTGAAGACCGTGGCGCCGCAGGTTACCGAAGAGCACATCAAGGTGCATCGGCCCTGGGGTAGCTATCAATCGGTCGACAATGGCGATCGCCACCAGGTCAAGCGCATCATCGTCAAGCCCGGCAGCCGGCTGTCGCTGCAGAAGCACCACCACCGAGCCGAACACTGGATCGTGGTGCGGGGCGCCGCGCGCGTGACCATCAACGATGACGTCAAGACCGTGCACGAAAACGAGTTGGTTTATATCCCGATGGGCGCCGTGCACCGGCTCGAAAATCCCGGCAAGATCATGCTGGAGCTGATCGAGGTCCAGACCGGCAGCTATCTCGGCGAAGACGATATCATCCGTATTGAGGATGACTATCGTCGGTCGTGAGCTGGGATTTCCGGGCCTCTCGCGTGCTAATTTCGGTTCCGTTTCCCATTTCGATCGGGAGGGCGTGAGATGTAGAGAATCAAGATGGAAACCAGGCAAGCTAACTTTGCGTCACTTCTCGAAAAACTGAACCAACTGTGGTTGATCATGGTCCTTCCTATCGGATCCCATAAGATAGGCGAGATAACGAGCTAGCGCTTTTTTGCTGCTTGCAAGCATTTGGCCGAATTGAATAGCTTCGCGATCCTTAGTGATGGCTCGCTGGACGGCTTCAGACGTAGCTTAAGTCTGTCCCACGGCTTGCGCCGGTTGAGAAATTGCAAAGTGAACAAGAGCTGACAAGCTTGCCGCCTAGGCGTGGCCTCATACCGGCTCAACCGGTCGAGCGGGCAGGTCGGTAGATTATTTAGGAGCACAAAGTGACCTGCTCCCCTGAAACGCCCCCCGATTTTAAGTTAGGTTCTGTTCTCCTGAAGTGCTCCCCAAAACTAGGCCAGCCGACGCTGGAATTTTCGGGGCCATTGCAGCGAAATCTCGAGCAGCTCGCGGCCACTTGGCTGGAGCCAGCAGGCTTTGGCTGACAGAGCCCGCGTTGGGTTATGACTGTCATCAACTCGAAAAGGCCGGGGCTCAGCCGCGTCGAGCCAAACGAGGATGAGCCCACGTTCATCCTTTTCCATCCACTGGCTCCATTGGCCCAGGATGCCGGTTTCATACCGCTGCAGGCTCGGTGTACCGTTGGCGCTCCAGTTCTGCAGCGCCAGGGTGTTGTGATAGGGCGTCGTCGTCCTCCAGCCGTTGTTGTCGTAGTTGGCCGTCCCTTGGTGAGCCATTCGCCTTTGCGGTACAACTCGAATTCTCCGCCTTCACCATTCTGGTCGTTGATGGAGATCCAACTCACGCGGTAGATCAAACATGGTCCCCACAGAAGTGCCAGTTGGTTGTCGGCGGATGGATTCTTCGCCGCGGGAGCCGTCATAGAACACCTGGAAAGCCGGCCGCGGATGGATCGCTGCCGGCGCCACGAGATAGAGCAGCATGTAATACAGCCAGACAATGACGTCACCAGGTCCCACGGATTTGTCATTCGCGACAGCAGGCCGTTTGCGCCATTCGGCAGGGCGTTCGCTCCTCTGGCTGCACACTCAGAACGATGACGGGCGTCCTCGGATAAGCAGTCTTTACATCCCGCGATACGTCCAACCCATCTCGTCCCGGCGTGCTCGATATGGAGCCGCAGAGCAAGCCGGTCGTGGAATGGCGAGGCGGCTGAGCACCTCATCCCCGTTGCCGGCTTCGGAAGCGCGCGCCATGAAGTGCGTCCGCCAGAATATCTTTAAGGCCGCGGCGCACAACTGCATGGTCATCAGCTATCAGAATATTCATTGTCTTTCCTTCCTGCATTTGCGGGATGCGGCGGTATCTGGACGTCATCTTCGTTCCCTTGCCGGGTGAACTCGATCGTGTACACTCCCGCCGAACCTGCGCCCTTTCTCTCATTCCTGGAACACCCCAAAGAGCCTGCAACATCGGATTCACGAAACCGTCCGTCGTCCTCTAAAACCGGGTATTGAGCTTCTCATCTTGTTCCAGGAACATAGCCAAAGAAGCCTACGTTCTGGGTCAGATACCATTCGCTCCCTCGAAAGCCATGAAATTGCCGCTTCGTCATAGTCGGGAATGCCAAGGACGAGGTATTCCATTCCGAGAGCATGACCCGAACCGGTGCTGCCACATACCAGCGTGGCGTGCTTCCCAACAGCAATCCACCATATGTAATTTCGCCGAGGCCTTCAATTCCGGTGGGGGTTGGTATTTGGCTAGACATTCTGACTGGCTCAATCAAACGAGTCCCTTTCTAAAGTCAGAGGTCAAAAAGCTGGGAGACCAAGTAAGGTTCATGATGCCGCGCCCGGAAAAACACATCATAGTCCAAATGTCGTCAATATTGCTCACTCCTCAAAAAGAAATCGGCACTTCAGTCATGCGCAACACATTTCGGAATGGGTTTCAAGGCAGGATAGGAAAAGCACGAGTCCAGCAGCAGGGTTGCGGGGGATGCGATTTTGAAGGGTTTTCGCGAATTACGATACAAGACAAGCGCCTATATGATATTGTAGAATAGTTGTGCTAATTTTCTCCTTGTATTCTTCGACCTGGACCGAAGCTCTCAAAATCTGGCTAGATCTTTCTAATCAAGCGCTCGGTTAAGCTGCCAAAACGGCAGTAAACTGGGGAAAATTGATCCCCTGGTCGATTAATTTTATTGAGCCAGCAGATGCAAATTACCCCTTATAATCGCGCCAAGAATCTGATATCGTTTGCCTTTGATTTTTAAGAATAATTACAGCTCTTCTTCTTCCGTTCATCAATCGACGCAAGAGAAGACGGTGGAAGATAATTTTCTTATTATTTCTTGACAATTTCTAATTCTGCGATCTAATATTCCCCTGATATTCAGAAATGACATCTGCTGTTCGGCTATGGGTCCGCCGTGCGGGCATGCCTCTATGGTGTGGGCTTCCTCGAATCTCGCATGAATAATAACTGCATTTTTTATCTATGAAAGGAAAACCATGAATTGGAATAGGGAAAGAAAGCTGATTTCTAGGGTTGGATTTTCGATATTCGTGACGCTGGCCGTGCTGATGCTGTTGTTTCAGGCAGCAAGTATCAGCATCAGGTCAAGCCTGCGCGGCCCAGAATTGGACCGCCTCGACGCCTGACATTTGGGCCAGTGACGGCAGCGTCAAGGTGATGCTGA
>CAWHQY010000023.1:0-553075 GCA_963831505.1 uncultured Alphaproteobacteria bacterium
TGAGCTACGGGACCGACTTGATATTGCTAGCGAATTTCTCAGAGCGCCCTGGATTTTGCTCCGATTTTGCTCCGCTTCGCAAGGCTCTCGCGACATCTATGTACGGAAAGACGAGGACCAGTTCAAGCAAACGTAAATCGCCCTACCCGGCCTTTCGGCGACTCGGGGCAAGCTCCACTAATGTCACCACCAAATGTGTCGGCGCTTTCATCTCGGTTATACAGACTTGAAATCCAAAAGCTGTTTGCCAATTTTGGTTCCGTAGCGTGGGGGAGAGAGGGCTATGCAGCGGCGGCGGGTGAAGCTTCTTTTGGAGAGCGTCTAGCCGAGGAAGCAAAGCGTCTTAGGGAGCGAGCCGAGGCTTTCCCGCCCAGGGCGGAGCGCTGATGCGCAAAGCCAGGCAGGCCGAAACCGCCTCTCGCATGAACGAATGGCTTACGTCGCCCGGATTGCAGCCGCCAAAGTAGCTTTCGCCATGGGCACGATCTAGGCTTGTCGGCAACGGAGACGCAGATCAGCGATCTCCGCCAGCGACACGGTTGCCTCCTCCGAGCCTCCAGCGACCGCGGTCGTCGTTCCCATCGCAGAGGCGAGCGACGACGGGCGGGGCTGGACGGCAACACTGCTCGGCATGTTGCTGATCGCGGGCGTTTAATTTCGCCTCCATCCTGATCCGCGCCGACCCGTGTAATCGAACGAGAATACGCTGCGTATCCGACAATGACTGCTTCGGGGTCATCAACGGACCTAATAGCTTCCGAAATCCAACTTCCGCTTTGACCTGAACCGCGGGCCCGGCACCTGAACAGCCACGTCCGAAAGTACCCAAAGGGGCGACACGATCAGTGCAGCGGTCCAGAAATAAAATAATTCGGACTAGGTGATCAACGTGTACGAGTGCGCCAATAGCGGGCCCGCAGGCGCGGCGCGATAAACCAGGAGAGCGGGGCGCTGACCAGGAAGCTCGCGATCACGACAGCCGGAATGGCCTCGAATGCTTTGTTTGCGAGCGACGGTATCAGCAGCACGGGGACGATGCCGACGCCGAATACCACCGCGTTGACCATCATGAAAACCAGCATTGCGATTTGAAAACGTGTCGACATGGCCACTCCTTTAGGACCTGCGGAACTGCCGAGATAACGGCTGAGTCAGGAAACGAGGTTCCCCTGTGGCGTTCCTCAGGCATGGAGCCGCAAAGTGAAGGGCGCAATTAATGTTTAGGACAGCAGCACTGGCTTGATCAGCGTCGCCACCAGTCTCAGATAGACAGGTTATCGGGGTTCGTTGGCACCGACGCATTGGTAACGCACATTGCGCCTCTTTGGTGCGCAGCACCCACGGCAAGGGCAGGCTTGGCTACGTTCGAGCGAGGCTCGGCGCAGTCACAGCCTCCACGCAAACGCAACGCAACGCACGAGCCGTCGAGGGAAACCTTGGCGGCTTTTGCGTGTGGCGGATTTGGCGGGCAAAACGGCGCCGGCGCACCGAGGCCGTTTCTGTCAGAACTCCCGGCTGGTGGGGACGGGGTCTCGTCAGTCGAAGGTTCTTGCACTCAGGTTATGAGGTAGGCCGCATAGGCGGCGGTTGCTGATGCAGATCAACGCGGCTTGCGAATTCCATTTTTAGGCGGTTGTTCTTTCGCCTGCTCATCCGTCAGCAACTTCATAAGTATTTCTCGCTCCGCGTCTGTGTGCGGCTCCGCGAGACGCTTCTTGAACAGGGCCAGGTTTTGTTGGTGAATGAACTCCTCCATTAGCGGACCTCCCTGATTGTGCGCAAAGCCACCTTTTGGGGCGGGAAGCGCCTGCAATCCACCCGCGCAAAGCCATCGACTTCATGGGGTCTTCCGAGCTTTCAACTTTCTTGATGAAGTGCATCGCATTTGGGCATCCCTCACACCCGGGAAACTCAAACACGCAGAACTCATGGCCCGAATGCGCGTCTGCTGCGGTCATCGCGAATCGGCACCGCACACTGATGGGCTGCGGCTGGACAGGTTGAATTTCGGGCATGTGATGCACCCGCGTTTTGATCAGGCGGGAGCGCAACACTCTCTGTCACCGATCGATGCCCAGAATAGAGCGGTGATAAAAACACCGTGCCACAGCAGGACGCAAGCCAATGGTCAAAATTGCTCATCTCATGAAAATTTAGCGAATTGGGATTTTGCCATCAGTTCGTCTCCCTCCGCCATCGTCCTAGGCTGGCAGCCACTGAGTTCGATCGAGCGCCATGAAGATCCCCAACAAACCGAGACCTTCTAGGCGCTGGACCCTACTGGAGATTGCCGGCGAAGGGGAAATTTACGGGTGGAGACGGTATTTTTCCCCAAAGCTTCGTACTTCGTCAGTTTAGTACAGTTCTGAAAAGTCAAGCGCGAGAGCCATTACTCGCATTGGAGTTTCCTCGCGTTTCGAATCCTTCTTCGATGCGCGAGCGTAACGGATCGCTCTATTAACGCGGCGTGGTCAAGGAATGTCCGTTAAGGGGAGACAAGCGATCGCAATTCGAAGGAGGCAAGTCCGTTGGTGACCCCCAAACAAACATTTGATCTGGCGTTCGCTCTACCCTTGGCGCCTTCGGCAAACTTCCTACCAATGGCCTCTACGGCGGCCCCAGTATCCGCCGCCGCCAAACAAGAGCACCAAAACAACGACGATGAGGATCAATTCCATAAGAAGCCTCCTTTGGTGGTGATGACTTCGAATAGGGAACTACCTGTCGTGAACTAAGTTCCGCCGCGAAAGAGGCGATGTCGCCGTCACGACGGAAGAAGAGATTTGGACGGACGATTAAGACGTCTGTTTGTGCGGGCTGTTTACCACCAAAATCTCAGGCAGCCGCGGTTGTAGACGTTTCCCGCCTGGAGGCTGCGTGAGATTGCTCTTCTACACCGGTAGCCTCTATACAAAGCTTGACCGTCTCGCCCAGGCTCCCAGCCGCGAGATCGGCTTTCGCATTGTCCCGCAACACTTCCAGCGCGGACAGATAGATGTCCTTGACCAAACAGCCCAAGATAATGATTGCCTTTGGCAGCTTTCGCCTTAGGCGTCGAACGGAATAGCGCATATGCGCTGGTCCACTCGAATAGAAATAACCAGGCAGACGACCGGCAACGCCGGTGGTCTCAAGTCGGAAGACATTTGTGGTAGAGAGCAATTCTGCCCCTTCGACCCGCGCCGCGAGACCGTGTGCAGTCGAAAGCTGGGCCAGCATGATCGCGGCCGCTTCATCGATGAGACTACGTCCGGCCATGCAGAGAACCGGATATTCTCCCAACCAATCGGGTGGAAGGCCTTCTTTGCCCACAATAGGTAAATTTTCATGCGCCGCATTTACCGCGACACTTTCTACCGCGGACGAGGCTTCTGCATCGGAGGTTAGATGGACTTTTGTCGGCGGCCGGTCCTCCTGGTCGGCAAGGTCGTTGGCAAATTCTCTGACGGCGTCTCGAATCTTTGTGAGACGCTGCAGGTCAAGCGCGCCGCGCTCGGTATCAATTTGCGCGAGCTGCAAACCCTTCAAAGCGACCTCATCGTAGTATGAGGCCAGAGAACGTTCTTTCAGGAATTCTTCGGCCTTTTCGGCAGCCTCCGCCGGGTCACCCGCCAGCATGCGCTGGTAAAAGATCTCGGGGGGAGAAGAAGCGCTGGCCGGTCCCCAAACATGACGTCAAGGAACTCTAAGCGCTCAACGTGACGTCCAAGCACAACAAGGCATACCGTTAGAGGGGTCGCGAGGACGAGCCCAATAGGCCCCCAAAGTGCGGTCCAAAAAGTCGCGGCCGCAACCACCGCAACGGGAGAAAGCCCTGTGCTGTGACCGTAGACCATCGGCTCGATGACATGGCCCACAACCGGCTCCACAGTAAGAAAAAGCGCGAGCGTCCATCGCATCATGACCATCCGGGATCGACGGCTACCGCCAGAGCAAGCGGGAACGCGGCCGCAATGACGGCGCCGATGTAGGGTACGAAGCGAAGGACTGTCGCCAAGATGCCCCAAAGGATCGCACTTGGAGTTCCTATCAACCACAGACCTATCCCAATCACCACGCCAAAGGCGCTGTTCAAAACGAGCTGGGTCAGGAAAAGCCGACTAAGGCGTCCCGCAGCGTCGTCGAGCGCCGCTGTGGTCCGTTGGAGGTCGTAGGAGCCGGCCAGCCGAATGAGCCGGTTACGAAGATCTTCGCGTTGAAGTAAAATGAAGATGACGAAAATGATGATGATGCCGGTTGTCGCGAGCGGATGAACAAGCGGGGCGATCAAAGTCCGCAGGCTTTCCAGGGCGCCGGGCTGGCGTACTTCCACCGGAACGGGCGCCTGTGGTCCCGACGCATTAGAATTAACGATCGAATTTGACGCACGCGCAGACGTGGCATCTTTCGGCTTGTCGATTTCTTTGCCGAGATCCTTCAACATGTCGGAGGCGCGTTCAAGCGTCCCCTGCCAGCTTTGGTATCCCGAAAAGACTGGATCTTTTCGCTTATCGTCGATTGATAAGGAGATCTCCGGCGAGTTGCGTCAATTGCGTGGCGAGAAAACTCCCCATCGCAAAAATGAGCACGAAGGCAAATATAGCCACGCTCACGACCGCCAACCCGCGCGGCACATGGATATGCTGCAGAATTACGACCACCGGCGCCAGCACGAAGCTGAGGAGTATCGCCAACGCAATGGGCACGAAGATCTCACGACCAAAATAGAGCATCGCGATAATGATGACAGCGAGGATTGCAGTCGACACCGCGCTGAGCAGTGCCATAACCTCTTCAGTAGAACGCACTTTGAACGGTCGCCTGATCACATGTCACCGAATAATTTTGCCCATATCCAATCAAACAAGACGCGCGCCGTACTCCCATGAAAAAAGCCGCCCGGGCATAACTCCGCGCGGCCTTTCGGCAACGACTGCCGGCTTCCCGGTTCCGCCGCTGCATACACAATAGATGAGCAGTGCAAAGGTTTCATGCTCGGACAAAGAAAGAAAAGGCGATTCACCTGCTGACGATGGTGAGGGCAAGATTAAAAAGACACCGGTATTTGACCGAGCTGATCTGGCGCAGAAAATCTGAGCTTTCAATGGATATCAGCCCGGTACAGTGCCCAGAAAATCGAGCGACAGTTGCATCCGAACGCTATGGTGGAGGAATAAATGACAGAGAACAACAAGAAGCCGCTCAAGCCCGAAGTCTGACGATCAATCCCACTTACCCGCCAAACATGTTGAAGAAACAGCCCGATCGGCGAGCTCAGTCAAAACAGCCAAAGATCCTGCTAAGGTTCGACGCACGAAAGATTAGCCCTATCATCGCCAACCTTGCTCGAAGCTTTAAAGCAGCTTGTTGACGACACGACGTTGAGCTTTGGCAAGGCGACCGCAAGATCGCGAAGTTTGACGCTAAAGAGTAAACTCCTAGCGGCTACCTTGAGAGAAGATACCTGAATTGGAACAGTAGCTTAGCGAAACAGACGAGTAAGACCGCCTCCGCGAGGGCGTCCGAGATTTATCTTCGTTAACTTTTCCGAGAGGCGAACCCGTTCAGATCGACCAGCATCTCAGCTTGCGTCGGATTACGCAATCTCTAGCGCGCGCGCGCGTGGAAGACTGTTCGCCATCACCGCCCCGATGAAATCTCGAGAAACAGCGGGATGGATTTCGGGCGAATTGCGAGCGCCGACGTAGGGCCGCCTCGATTCCACAAGCACAAATGTAGCGTAATAATTGGCCCGCGCAGACCTTGGCGGGTGGTTTTTTGGCTCCGCTTGCCCTATAGCCGGCGAAGCTCCTTAAGACGTGAGTGACTGATGGCGATGCAACCGGCTAAAATGCGAGGAGCGCGCGTTCATCGGAGCAAAGGAGGCTCCAGTGGGCAAAGCTCAGCCAATAGAGGGTTCGATCCCAAAGCCTTTCTCGCCAAGGTAGGGGTCGGCAAAACGATCTTGAAATTTGAGGAAGTCAGCACGTCTTCGAGCAAGGAGACGTGGCGGACGCGGTTTTTTACATTCAAAAGGTCAGCGTCGAGCTCATGGTCCTGTCCGACAAGGCAAGGAAGCGGTCGTGGGGATTTTGGAAGCGGGCCAGTTCTTCGGCGAGGGGTGCCTTAATGGCCATTGGTTGCGCATCGCGACCACGACGGCGATGGCGGAATGTGTGATCACCTCAATAACCAAACAAGCGATGATTGCCGACTCTCCATGCCGAACCGAAATTTTCCGAGCTGTTCATGGCGTATCTCTTGACACGCAATAGCCGAGTTGAAGAGGATTTGATCGACCAGTTGTTCAATTCGAGCGAGAAGCGACTCGCGTGCCTCTCTTCTGCTCGCGCATTTCGGAAAAGAAGGACACCGCAGCCAATTTAGTAGGCATCAGCCAGGCAACATTGGCAGAGATGATTGGAACGACCCGATCCCGGGTAAGCTTCTTCATGAACAAATTCCGCAGACTTGGCCTCATCAGCTACAATGGAAAGATAGAAGTTCACAATTCGCTGTTGAACGCCGTTTTGCATGAAAAGCCCGAGATAGAGCGGGATGATCCATCAAGCAAGGTCTAACCCACAGTTGCTCGATGAGCAGATTTTCTCAGGACGACTTGAGTTCGCGATTTCTGCGCTTGGCACTTTTGCGACACGCCCAATATCCCCGCGTATGTTAGCTGGTCGGGCAGCCCGGACGTGAGCGGTTGGCGGTCAGGACGACGCGAAGACCCAAAGCGAGGCGCGCTGACTGTCCTTCTTGTTGGGCAGTCTCAGCGAAACGCAGTGTAAACAATCGGCCCGCCAAGGAACAAGTGACCCGCATAACCGTTGCCAGCGCGAAACCGGAATTTTGATTTAGACGCTACCGGGGAAGGATAAGCATTGCGTGTCTTCATCCTCGCATTGTCAGTCTTAGGGATTTGCTCATTAGTGCAAATGCTGCCGCTGCCGGTCCGAGCACGACCGACCGCGACCTGGTCGCATCCGTCGATCCGGCGGTCGTTGCCGACGAGGCAACTCAGGAAACTGAAGATCAGATCGGCCTCGACAAGGGAAAGCGTCGCGACGTGCAACGCCGGTTGACCGGTCTCGGTTTCGACACCAAGGTCAACGGACGGTTCGACGAGTTCGACCCGCGCCGCTATCACGCGCTGGCAGGCGGCACGCGGCTATCCCGGGACCGGCTTCCTCAACCCGGGGCAGCGCCAAGTGCTACTGACCGAGTTCGCCTTGGCGGCGCATCTGGCATTAGCGGTAGCGACAAATCTGATGATGGTGGTCCGGCCCGTCGTCGCGGCGGCGCTCACCATCAGCACAGTGGGGGCGGACCAGGTGGACTGGTTGGCGGCGTGGTGGGAGAACTTTTCGGACGAAGGTAAAAACAGCGCCAAGATGGACGGTGGTCCTAACGTACCGTGAACACCGCCCCGGTACGGCAACCACCGGTGACTGAGAGGTCTGTAACGCTGCCGACTGATCCAAGGCGAGGCATCATGATCCTGTCTCACAGGAGACAGATTTAACGCATGTGTTGCGTCGACCGGTTGGGCCGGCCCGCCAGTACCGGATCGTGGCCCTTGATCTTAGGATGTCCACTGCTTGGTACTTAATTCAGCCATTTCTGTCGAATGCTTCCGAAACATGGTCATCCGCCTACTAGTGAATTCTGCAATGAAACTGGGAAATTCAACGGGTGACCTAATCGTCGCAAGCCTCTGGGCGAATTGAAAAGCAAATTGCATGTTGGCTTGCGCGATTTCCAGTAGCTTCGCTTGATAAGCCGCATATTTGCGTTGGCTAAGGAAAAATTAGTCCCCTTCTTTGAATGGTTATCCGCTATCTGTTTGGCGTCATCTTTTGAGGCTGTGTCCGGATTTCAACAAGAAGCTCCGGATTCTCAACAAGAAGGGCGTCTTCGTCCTGTTGTGATTCGTTATGGTGCTTTGGAAGCGGTTCAGTCCTGCTTGGGCCACCGGAATGCGGAGCGCTCTTTTTCGGGCTTCTTACAATAGCTTGAGCGGCCCGTTGGGCCTTCGCGGCCATTCTCGGGCTGTGGGCGTGCTTTGACGCCATTGCCGGTTTACGTTTGCTCATCTGACACTCCAAGGCTGATCGGTCGACCCACAAAGGGTTGGCCAGATAACAACTTCGTTGCAGTGCAACGTTCCGAAAGTTCCATCCTACTATGAGATCGGACATCACATGTTCGTTGATGCCCTTTCGTAACTTCGACCTTGATTGGGAAACCTAGCCACAGCTGATGCGGTCTCGCTTCCCTGAAGGTTGAGCTACTGCCGTCGAGACCGTGTTGTCTGAGCGCAGGTTTTCGGCTTCGGCCCTAATTAAGCCCGCCCAGTCGCTTGCCACCGCGCTTCAGCTTCATCATCCGCAGTGCAATTACGTTTATGGAGCTGCTACTGAAGCGAGAAAGGGCGGTCAACAGGCGTTTCCGCCGACAGACCGCGTCGCTAACGGAAATCTCGTCTCAGACGTGCAGGCCCAAGAAGCTTGCAACAACGATGATAACTACCACTACGCCGATGATGTAGAAAATGTTCATTGTGTACTCCGATCGAGCTTATGTGCGATTTCAATATGAAAGCGCGGCGCTTCGAACAGGAAACGTCCGGGCGGCACGGTACGTTCCATCTTTCACTGAAGCCGTCTACTTCGGTGATCGCCCCGACATCGATCGATTTCCATTTGCGGCCGCGACGGCGGCGAAAGGTGGTCGATTTTATACAGACACATTTTATGGTGGGTGCTTTTGCTTCTCCGCACGGTTCGGTACGTCAGGTCATTTCGCGCGATGGAATGGCGATCTGGAGCGGATCGTCAGTGTCCTACGTTAGCTCAGGTCACCGCGATGCCGGTGTAACGGAGACGACGATGCTTTCGGTCGCGGCGCACATAATGCAAGCGTACGTGCGCAGATCAAAGCCGGGCTTATCGGGCTCAAGACAAGAGAGGATCATAGGAGCCTCACAATCCGCGCAAAACGGACGCTCGCTGGTAGCTTTGTCATGAAAAAACGAGGGAACGGGATGATTGAGCACGGCGCTTTTCCTTTTATCTCGGCGAGAGCGCAACACTCTCGGTCACCGATAGGTGGCCGGGACGGGTCGGTGATAACCCAATATGACGTTTCGGATCGAGACGCGCTGGCCAATATAGCTCACTCTCAAGGATTTAGAGCTCACGCCAACCAAGGCGGAAACACCTTTGTCGAGGAACGCTCAAGTGTATCCAGCGTTAAACAAAAAGACGTTTCATTCCGGTGTTTCCGCCGCGGGCGCTGGTCGATATTGCTCACATTCCAAAAGCATGACGGATGGTTAGCAAATTAGGACCGTCAGATTTAACTTAGGACGCCAACGATAAAAATGCTGAGCGGAACGTCTCTTCGGGCAGGTTGTTGGCTTCTCACACACTCGGAGGAGAAATCTAATAACCACGCTAAAACGCTTTGCCGCGACCGCGGTGCTTTCAACCCTTATGGTCGCACCAGCAATGGCCCAACAAGTATATTACCGAGGTCCGACGGTTACCGTGACCGTGGGCCAGTTGACGCCGTCGCCGGTATAGCGGGAGCCGCAGTCGGAACAGCCGCCGCCATTGCGACAGCACCGTTCCGCGGTTCATATGCGTACGATAATGGCTACGGCTATGATAACGGGTATGCCAGGCGCAATGGCTTCGTCTGTCAGCCCGGAACATGGTTTCGTGGCGAAGACGGCCGACGGTACCTATGCCAATAAGCGTCATTGCATTAATTAATGGCGGCCCGAAAGGGGCGCCCTAACATCAATCGTGACCAATCTACTCGCCGTGTTCAGGATGCCCGAAAGCAAACCAAAACCTACCGCCCCAATGAGGATGCAGCCCCTCGAGCGCGGCTCGATAATGACGACACAAGGGCTGCCAATGATGCCAACTGTGGGGAAATCAGCAAAGACGCCGCAACCGAAACTACAGCCGACAAGGGCGGAAGCCGTTCGCGCCGCCAAAGCAAGAATAACGCGGCGGAACTCCCTGCAGAAACAACGGGACGCCCAAAAGGGCAAAATGCCGCCCTAGTTTCTGGAATTTATTTCCCGATTCAGGTTGTGAAGGTAAGACAGCCCCTCCATCGTCAAGCGATGCTCGTCTTTTTCGCCTTCGATGTGCATTTTCATCAGATGCTGGAAAAGCCGTTCACGGGCACCCTTGGTCTCGGAACGATCTGCAAAGAGCACCATATATGATCAGCACGCGATCAACGGGTAGAATGTTCATTTGATGCCTCATCAAAATCGTTCGAGCCTCTGAGCAAGTAAGGCTCATTGCGCTGTATCGTTCCAGGAGAATAGACGCAATTTCTTGAAGATGAATGTGCCGGGTTAGCCGATCGAGGACCAGATCAATGCCCAACGGTAACAGCAAATAGCACCGCGCCAGCCCACCCAAAAGAGTGATTGTCGGCTGGGCGCAGAGGCATCCATCACCGAAAGGCGCGTAACGCACCATCATAACCATCATGATCGGAACGCGACCGTGCCATTGAGCGCGACGCTCCAACCGGCATTGAATGGGATCGATTGTCGCATATCCGAGCGAGTCCCACGACCGTGGCGGCGGCAATGATGCTGTAAAATCCAACGGCATCCGGCGCTTTCGCCTCCAGGGTGGGCGCCCAGCCGAAGGCCTCGGAAGCTCAATACGCAGCCAAGTCGGCGCAGATCTATTCGCGTTAAGCTTGGCACAAGAGGATTGCCGGACCCACTATTAGACGATTTGCGTGAGATCGGAGCCGGCGCCGAGCTGGGGCTAAAGCCAAGAAACCGAAATTGAAAAGGAAGAATACGTGCTCAACTTTATCGAACTTCACTACGACAACACCGGCATCGCGGTGGTAATCAATATCAATAAGATCGTCTCGTATGAACGCGTTCCCGGCCGGAGCTACACTGATTTGCTGCTAGAGCGGGAAGGCATGACAGTTCAAGAAACACCTGCCGAAATTTCTCAACTCATTACCGCAGCCCAGCAAACTGACAGAACGAGTTAAGGACAGCACTCGATATGCGCGTTAGAGCCGAGCGGCCTGCGTCGAGTGGCTCTACATCAAAGCCGTGAACCGTCCACGTCCATAAGAGGGTTGACCTCAGCCGCTCGCGCAAGCTTCAACCAATCTTCAGCCAGGCCCTGCCATGCGTGTCGGTCAGCTGCGTTCGTTGTTTTCTCTGCATTCATCTCGCATTCTCTAGCCTTGAGATGATACTGATGCGCGGCAGGTTCTTTCTTCACGGCAGGAATTTCCCATCCAAAGAGGCCAATGCAACAGCCATTAGACACCTCAGCCCGGCGGTTTGGTTCATGATCCGCGCAGTAACGGTTTCGGCATCACGCTTACGTGGAGGCCGATGAACCGCTTTTTGCTCGGGATGGGCCCGGGCTGCTTCCAACGGGTGCTCGAACAGTAGCGACTTCGCGTCGACCTTCAGGCTGCCGCTTCTTTGGTCAACTTCGGCCGCCTACCACGATGGACAACAGGCACCCCTTGATCAGTTACACTGCGGTCGCTGGGCTTTGCCGGCTTCCACGCATGTACCTGGGCTTGGATTTTTTGTGCCCATCGCCTTTCGAAGCGGTCCACAATGTGGCGCGGTAAGTTCGGTCCATCCACGATATGGTTCCTCCGACCGTGATACTATAAGATGGGGGCAATTCCTCAGCTAAGCAGAAGCTCTCGGAGTGCGCTGTATAATATTGCTCACCCGCTGAGAGAACGCGACAACGACAACGGTCACGAAGCGCCAGCACTGTCCGCATTTGCCCCCCTGTCCTAGTATTTTGCAGTGTCCTAATTTCGATTCGCGGCGCATAATGGGTAGATGAAGCCGACGCATCACAGGACCTGCACTTGCGGGGCGATCTATGACCGCACGGAACACATGGCGAAGTCGCGAGAGATCGCGAGCTATGAATGCGCCGTATGCAACCGGACGATGGAGACTTGGAACACCGCGTGGGTGCCGATCTATCGCTTTGTTGCGGGACCAGTCAGATTGCCGGCCCAAGAATAAGGCGCCTCCGACGACCTAATTTACCTTCGTTAATATTTCGAAAGCTGGTCTGTATTGACCAGTATGTCCGGACGCGCATGTGGAAGACTGTTTGCCATCGCCGGCCCAACACGGGCATCTACCCGGCGACGGAGAGTATCGCGCTCCCGCCTGATGCAAGGGACGCATCATGAGCAAGAGAAAAACTACTGAGCAAAAATGGCATGAGCAATCCGAGGCCACAAAAGAGGAAGCGGCCAAGCTTCCTTGCGGGGAACTCAGGGAGAAAATGCTGCGAAAGGCCGGTCAGCTACACACCGCTTCCCAGATCAGTCTGTGGCTATCATCGCCCGGCCTACGGGCCCCCACGTAACGAACGACCCAAGAGGCCGCCTCAGTTGGCGGCGCGACCAGAGAAATCTCTTCTTCATGGCGCAGTCCTGCCCCCCCGTCGGGCTGCGTCGTGAATTGGGCCCCAGGCTTTATGCCGCACAGAAGTCTGGGGCTTCTCGCATCCGGCAGCCGCGGACGGCCAACCTTGGAACACGGCGCGGCCGCGTGTTTGGTCTGTAGGCCGCGTCCCAAAGGTCTCCTGACGAGGAGAGACGATCAGGCGACTTCAGACATACCGGGACGATAGCCGTTTCGCCACTTCGACCTCGTGGGCGGTGGCCACGCTTCTTGGTCAGTTGACCTGGTCGTGGAAGCGGCTTGCTTCTTTCTGCTGCGTGATTTTGTCTGCGCCCTTGCGGCCGTGTGCATCCACTGAGGTTCTGCCGGTATGAGCCGTAGATTATGATCGTAGATTTGCAGTTCGATCCGCCTTCCCTGAATGCCCTCAATGCCCCGAAAGCCTATCGAATTACCACCCATCATCGCGCGCCGCTTTGTCAAGGATGCGCGCCTATTTTGCTGAGTTAAACGGTATCAAGCGCAACGAGATCGCAGCCCGCCAGCTTCATACGCTAAATAGCACCAACGGCCGCACGGCAAGAAGATCCGACTCACCGACGTCAAGGAGATGTTTGGGCAATGAAGGACAAACTTCCGAACCCAGCGTGCCGCTCAGCGAAAGGTCGGTCTACTCCACTGATTGGTGTCATCGTCATCGCGTGCATGACGTCCGAATGCGTTGGACCGCACCTTTGACCGAACCGCGCGGACCCAATCGGCGGCCTCGCTAGCCATCCGGCGCGACATTCGCCAAGCTTTCGTCGATTCGAGAAAATCCATCATTCGCCGCCAGTAACAGTAGCTCCACGCGAAGAGGGGGATCGATAGCAGCTTCTTTTTGTTCAACTGAAACAGCCGTTCAACGACGGTGAGCTTCAGAACCTCGGCCGTAATGAAGACCACCGCTCCGAGGAAGAAATGCCCCGTCCCGATTAAATAGCCACTGAAGGGCTTTGCCGGCTCCAGTATGAGAACCGGCACTGCAAAGAGGGCGAGCGATGAATATGGCCCTAGAGAAGTTATCCAACGTCGAACCCGCTCAAGCAGCTTTCTTTCACTGAGCCAGGCCGTTATCGGTCGCGTAACGTAGGAAAAGACCGCGTCAATGATGAAATAGACGGTGGCAATGGCGAAAATCGGTGTGTTCCAGGCGCGCGCCATGAAAATCCTCCAACAGATCCAAGCCGTGGAACGTCGATCTGTTCCATTGACCCGACGTGCTGCGGAACGCTGATTTCAGCCTCTCATAGAGTTGCTCGGTTTTGGCGCCCTTAGCCGAAGATGTCCGCTTATTGGCAGGTCAACCAGACCGAAGGGCCCGAGCCGGACATGTCGCCTCTTGGCACTTTTCGGGCTCGAGGAAGCACTGCTTTCGGCGGTGAACCGACGCGGTCGTGGCGCTCGGCCAAGTCGGAACGACACGCGACCTTGTTTTGGCGTCGCCCGCAGCGCACAATCGATATCTCAACGGGGAGAGATACAATGAACAAGACCTTCGTCGCCATTGGGCTTTGCCTCGCCCTATCTGGCGTCGCATCTGCTCAACAGAGGTCAGCTAGAGAGCAGATTGTCGGCGCATGGTCCCTTGTGTCTGTCACGAGCGAGATGGACGACGGCAATAAAGGAGAACCTTTCGGTTCTTCCCCAAAGGGCGTGGTCATATTCTCAAACGACGGCCATTTCTCGCTCTTTCAGTCGCGCGCGGAAATCCCGAAGATTGCTGCCAATGACCGAGCCAAGGCCACACCTGAAGAAGCACATCGCATCGTAGCATCGAGCATTGCCTATTACGGCACATACTCGATTGACGAAAAGGCAAAGGTGATGTTGGTCAACCTCGCCGCCAGCACCTACGCGAACGTTGCGGCCATTCCCAATCAGAAGAGAACGATTACGCTGTTAACCTCAGACGAACTCAAATTCGACAATCCCCGAACGCCAAACGGTATGACGCTTCGAACCGCATGGAAGCGCGCGGCATCGCCTTAGAAAGTTGACCGTGTTTGTCCTTCGCGAGATTCACAAGGCTCTGTCTGAAAGGGAGCGCCATGCGGCTTGACCACGTCCGTTCCGAAATCGCGTACATGCGCATCCAAGTCGGCAGGCACCGCAGAGAAATCCTTCAGCTTCAACGTGCGGGTATTTCCACGACTTCAGCCGATACATTTCTCCAAAGGATGCTCGACAAGATCGATTCCCTTTGTGTGGAGAGAGATAAGCTTAAGGCCGAGCACCCTGGACACAACAAGGGGAGAGCCCTTGGAGGTCGGAATTGGTTGAAGTGGTTCGACGACGACAAAGATCATCCGCCTTTCATCGCCGCGCTTGAAGATGTGAGGAGGAGAGCAACACAGGAAGGCTGATGCTATCACCACGTGCAGGCAATAATCGTGGCGATTGATCAGTACGCCGAAGCCGCAACGGGAACGCGAGCTTTTTCTTGTGGTCTCCAAGGGTGTCGAGAAGCTCTCAACCTTTTGGGATTAAGTCGTAAGCGGTAAGCGCCGGCCACAGCGGAGGGCGCCTCGGTTGACGGCTCTCATTTGGAACGTATTGCCTGAACGCGCCTTAACTCTGCGATGCGGTTCTACTCTCACCGTCGAGCCGCGTCGGAATGGGTCCCCGGGCTCCGGGTTACCCGTGGTCCGGGGACCTCTCGATCCTGTATACAGCCTATGCCCCGAAAACCCATCGAACTACCGACGGGAGTAGCGCGTCGCTTCGCAGAAGATATGCGCGCCTAGCTTGCCAAGACGAAATCGATCAAGCGCGAGGAGATCGAAGCCTGGCAGCTACATTCGCAGGCAACACTACGCCGGCAAGCTTCTCCTCACCGACGTCAAAGAGATTTCGTGTAGACGACAGATCAGGTGTGAGCGCCGTCACAGAACGGCGCAGCAGGCTCAGCGGCTTTTCCAAGGCAACAGCGAGTGAGGCATCCGATGAAAGTGGATCATACGGAGCAGGTTGGACGGACGGCATCAGTCGATCAACTGGTCGGGATACAGGAATTGACGCTTGTAGATCTTGATGGAGTCGCTTTGTTAGCCGGTGGAGAAGGATGCGACGAGTGCGTCGACTTCCTTCTGGTCCGGACCCTTGCAGCGGGCGTTGACGCGCGGACCGGTGGCGTAACCGATCCACAGTACAATCTCGTTCGGCCGCGGCGCGTCGTGGATCCATACCGGGGTCGAATCAAAGGCGTCGAGATCCCAACCCTCGTCGAGGGGCCCATAGATCAGATCGACGGTCGTGCCCGGCGGGCCCACCTTGGCGTGGCCCGGAATTATAACGCGTCCGCGTTTGATCGCGCGGCGCATCGCCATGCCGAAGTCTCGGATGGATCATCGCAGCACCATGCTCGAGGTCGCCTCCGATGCCGACCAGCGCCGCTTTAGTGTAACCGCGCAGCTGCGTGGGCTGGCGCCGAGCGTCGCCAACGCCGTCTTGGTGAGCGAAGCCCCGAGCTCGAGCGAATATTCGATCATAGGTTTAAGGTCGGCGCCGGCCGCCTTGCCCGCGAGCGGGTTCTCGAACACCGCGGCAATCGCGACGCGTCGCAGCGGGGGGCTTGCGGGCGCGCCGTACTCACTATTGATCTCTTCGACGAGAGTGACGGTCTTGCGGATGGTCATGATGTGCTCCCTCTTCTAAAGTCTCTCAGTGCCCAGCAGATACTAGTCAATTTAGACGAGGGGTTGGTGCTATTGATGCCCGAGCCGGGTCAAATACGCCAATGATGAAAGGTCCAGTTCTGGCGCCAAGCGGTCGTTCGTACCAAACAGCATCCCATGAATAAGCAATGGGTGGAAATTCTATCACTTTGGAATCAGGCTCCTGTCCGTAAGGCTTCGGCTTGCGTGTGTTGGGCTTCAGCGAGCTTAGTCTCGCCGCCTCCAACAGCTGCTCGCTCTCAGTCAGTTGCCGCTTCATGATAGCGAGTTCGCCGGCCACCTGATCACGAGCTTTCTTCGCTTCTGCAGCAGTGAGCTTGCTCCGTTTAGCCTCAAGACGCTGTCTGACTTGGGTCTTCAACGCCCTCGCGTGCTTTAGTCAGTTCGTCCTGCCGCCATTTAGGTAACGAGAGGTAATGAGCATTGCGGCCTTCTGGTTGAAACTCAGCCGCTCTTCATTGTACCTCCACTTTTGGGGGTATTTCGCATCCGCAAACGGCAGGAACCTTGGCTTACCTGACGAGGAGCGTCGGCGCGATCGGCGGGTCGCAGTTCGTCCGCGAGGTGCTTTCAAATAGAGAATGCCAAGCCTTAGCCTCCGGATATGCCGGCAACACGCAATCCTTCGGTGAACCGATCAACAAAGTCTTTATCATTGCTGAAGAAGAGTCTCCTGACGCGCGGTAGCTGTACTGTAGTGCGGCCTGCGTTGCAGCAGCTCAACGGCCACCGCTTCGGCCTGCGCATTATCACCGAGAAGACCGAGCGAGGCCGCGAGTGTCGCAAACCGGAAGCAGCTCAAAGGGGCTGAGCCAATTATTAGGAAACCGCCGCTCTATCCGGCTGAGCTACGGGACCGGCGGCCCCGCTCATAGCAGAGCGGAGGCCCGATCGCCAGCCTTGGGATGCCCCCCACGGTCGTCCGACCGAGCCCGCGGATTTGCTTGCGAGCCTTCGAAGCTTCAGGCCGTCTATTTCTGTTCGGCGACTTGCTTCAGCACGAGGGTGGAGAGCTGGGTTACCAGCGCGCGCAGGCGCGCATTCTCCTCCAGCAGCCGGATGGCACCGTGATCGACATCGGTGTCGAAACCGTCATCGTCTCCGAAATGTGATTGGTGAGCGGCATTGCCGTTGTTCATCGGCGGATAAGCTATTCGCATGACTATTACCCCTACTATCACCCCTGACAACGAACCCCGCCGAGTTCGAATCAACTGGCATTAAGGTTGCCGTGAATCGGCGTCGAAATTGGGACGGTTCGGTGGGGAAATTGGAGCAGGGGCGTGCTATTGTGCCATCGAGCGGCCCCGATTTCTCCTTATGTGACGGCAACATGTCCAGTTCAGACGGCTTGACCGCGGCGAACGATGTTTCGCCCCGAGGCCGCAAGAACAGCGGTTCCCCGCTGCTGGTGCTCGCCGCCGGCCTGCTGCTGTTTGCCGCCGCGGTCGGCGCCGCCTTCATCGTCATGCGGCCGACCACCCTGCGAATCGCCGTCGGGCCCTCGAACAGCAGCGACCTGCAGTTGATCCAGGGGCTGGCCCAGAACTTTTCGCGCGAGGGCGCCGCCGTGCGGCTCTCCGTGGTGCAGACCGCGGGCTCCATCGACAGCATCGCCGTGCTCGCCGCGAAGAAGGCCGACCTCGCGGTCGCGCGCACGGATGAGGAGATGCCCGACGGCACCGAGTCGGTCGCCATCCTGCGCAAGAACGTCGTGGTGCTGTGGGCGAGCGGCCCGCCGAAGGGCGCGCCGCGCAAGGGCGCCAAATCGAAGATCAAGGCGATCGGCGATTTGCCCGGCCACCGCGTCGGCGTGGTCGGACGCACCAAGGTGAACGTCACGCTCTTGCGCGTCATCCTGATGGAATCCGGCGTCGATCCGGACAAGGTCGAGGTGACGCAATTTTCCACCGACCAGATCGGCGACATGGTGAAGGATGCCTCCATCGACGCCTTCATGACGGTCGGGCCGATCGACAGCAAGATCACCTCGGAGGCGATCACGACGACCGCGCGCCTGCGCGGCGAGCCGGTCTTCCTGCCGATCGACGTCTCCGAGGCGATCGCCTCGCGCCATGGGCAATATGAATCGGAAGAGATCCCCGGCAGCTCGATCACCGCCTCGCCGGCGCGGCCGGACGACACCGTGGAAACCGTCAGCGTCAATCATCTGATCGTCGCGCCGAAGACGCTGTCGGAAACCACCGTCGGCAGCCCTGACCCGGCAGATCTTCGCGGCAAAACCCTCGCTTGCGCGCGAAATCAAGAGCGCGTCGAAGATCGAGAAGCCCGACACCGACAAGGATGCCGCGCTGCCCGCGCATCCCGGCGCCGCCGCCTATATCGACGGCACCGAACGCACCTTCATGGACAGATACAGCGACTACATCTGGGGCGTGGTGCTGTTGTTCTCGGTGCTGGGATCGGCGACCGCCGCCATCCGCCACTACATCCGCCGCGACGAGCGCAAGCTGAATATCCTGCATCGCGAGAAGCTGGTGGATGCGATCACCAGGGTGCGGAAGATCGAAACTGTCGAAGAACTCGACGCCCTGCAGCAGGAGGCGGACGAGATCCTGCGCGAGACGCTCGATTGCTTCGACGACGGCGCGATCGAAGAATCCGATCTCGCGGCCTATCAACTGGTGCTGGAGCAGTTCCACCACGCGGTCGTGGACCGGCGCACCGCGCTTTCCGGGACGTCCGTCAACCTGCCGCGCATGCGCGCGAGCTGATCGTCGCTCACAAGCGGCTTTAGCCTTCCACGTCGGGCGGCCGCAGAGTCGATCGTCGCCGGTTCAGTGTACGAAGCCTGTTGCCAAAGGCTATGAGCCGTGGGTGGGAATGGGGCCCTCAGCTTTCATTGCAGCTTGAACTGCCGGACGGCAACCGATGCGCGCATGGTGCGCGAGCACCTTCGGGTAGGGCGAAAGATCAAAGTCGACGCGAGGTGCCCAGTTCGTGATCGCGAAAGAGTTCGCGTCCGCAATCGTGAAGTCCTTCCCCATGAAGTACTCGTGATCCGCAAGGTGCCGATCGAGGTGGGCATATCGTGCTCTAAGGCGGTCGCGAAACACCTCTTTGGATTCCTCCGACAACCCCTTGTGGAAGATGGGTCCAAAGGCGCCCTTGTGCATCTCGCTCGAAAAGAAGTTGAGCCACGCCTGCAGCTTGGCGCGCTCGATCGTGCCGTTGGGTGGCGCCAGTCGTTTGGAAGGGACCTGATCGGCGATGTATTGAACGATAGCGGCCCCTTCGGTTAGCAAGGTTCGGTCGTCGAGCAGCAGAGCCGGCACGTAGCCCAGCGGATTCACCATTCTGTAGTCGCCGCCACCTTCGATGGCTTTGGTGTGCTCGTCGATCTTGATGGCGGTGAACGCCAACCCGGCCTCAAGAAACACGATATGCGGTAGTAGAGACAATGTACCGGGCGCGCAGAATAGCTTCATGGCGAACCTCAACGGGCGGATGCACCTGTTGAGCGTAGCACGGGTGCGAGTATCGAGTCAGCTTTTGGCTCTTCTCGGACTCGTGCAAAGTCCGCCGCTGCGCCGCTATTGGAGCTGAGCGGACATCGCCGATTAATGAATACAAGTCCCGGTTCAGCCAGCGCGCACGTTCGCGAGGAATTGCTCCACCTCGCTCTTGAGCCGGCTGCTTTCGTTCGACAGCGCGCGCGCCGAACTGTGCACCTGGCCGGCGGAAGCGCCGGTTTCGGACGCACCGCGATTGACCTCGCCGATATTGCCGGAGACTTGCGCCGCGCCCTGCGCCGCCTGCTGCACGCTGCGGGCGATTTCCTGGGTCGCCGCGCCCTGCTCCTCGACGGAAGCCGCAATGCTCGAGGTGATTTCCGAGATCAGCCGGATGGTGCCGCCGATCTCCTTGATCGTGCCGACCGAAAGCCGAGTGGCCGATTGCATCTGCGCGATCTGGCTGCCGATTTCTTCGGTCGCCTTGGCGGTCTGGGTCGCGAGCGCCTTGACCTCGGAAGCGACGACCGCAAAGCCGCGGCCCGCTTCGCCGGCGCGCGCGGCCTCGATGGTCGCGTTCAGCGCCAGCAAATTGGTCTGCTCGGCGACCGCCGTGATCATCTTGACGACCTCGCCGATGCGGCCTGCCGACTGTGACAATTCCGTCATCCGCGCGTTGGTCTGGTCGGCCTGGGCCACAGCCGAGCTCGCGACCCGTTGCGATTCCTGCACCTGCCGGGAAATCTCCGTCACCGAGTGCACCATCTCTTCGGACGCCGTCGCGGCGGACTGCACGCTGGCCGACGACTGCTCGGAGGCCGCCGCCACCGTCGCCGACCGCGCGTGCGTCTGGTCGGCCGTCCGGTTCAACCCTTCGGCGGCGGCTTCGATCTCGGAGGACGCGCTGGAAACCGTCTCGACGATCTGTCCGATCGTGCGCTCGAAACCGTCAGCCATTTCGAGCATCGCCTTCTTGCGCTCGGTCTCGGCCGCCAGCTTCGCCCGCTCCTGGTCGGCGGCAAGCTTCCTGTTCTCGCGGAGCTTGTCGCGGAAGATCGCAAGCACCTGCGAGATTTTTCCGATCTCGTCGCGGCGATCGACCTTCGGCACCTCGCGATCGAGATCGCCATGCGCCAGATATTCCATGGCCGCGACCATCCTGATCAGCGGCGCGGACATCCACCGGCCGAACAATAGTGCGGCGCCGATCACGATCGCAATCGTGGTGCCGATCGACGCAAACACATACCACCGCACCTGCTCGAGCTCGGCCTTGACCGCGACCAGCCGTTCGTCGGCGGCCTTGCGTACGGCGTTCAGCGCCGGCCGCAGCCGGTCGTAGATCTGCGCGAGGTCGGTCGTTTCCTCGATCAGCGTGCTCTGGCCGGCCATATAGGCGAGGAAGCTCGTCTTGTAGGTTTCCATCAGCTTGAGTATTTCGGCCCTGGCCTCGTCGGGCAGCTCCGCCTTCGAAAGTTCCGTCTTGAACTCGCCGGCGCGCTTGGTCAGCTCGTCGCCATATTTCTCGTCGCCGCGCAGCATGAAATCCTTCTCATGGCGGCGCATCATCAGCATCAGCACGGCGAGCCGCGGCTGGTCGAACGTCTTGAGCTTGGTCTCCACCGAATGCACCGCGGCGCGCAGCTTGCCCTGCAGCCCGTCATTCTCGTTGAAGCCGATCAGCTTCTGCGCCGAAACCACGTTGTTGAAGCGCGTGGTGTAGCTGCCGATCACCGGGCGGAAGGTCAGCGCCTGGCGCAGCGGATCGCCTTCGGGCAAGGTCTGCGCAATGGCTTCGATCTCGCCGAGCCGGCCGATCGCCGTCTTCACGGTCTCGTCGTGGGAGGCCACCTTCTTGTCGGTCGGCTTTTGCATGAACTGGGTCGCGGTCTCGCGGGCCTGCAGCAGGTTTTCCGAGACCTTGGCGGTCAGCCCCTCCAGCGCGGCAAAGCGCTCGGCCTCGCGCTGGCTCCGTTCCTCGACCTGCAGCCCAGCCAGATAGATGGCGCCGACGACCAGGACGCCGGCCACGCCCAAAAGCAGGATCTGCCCGCGAAGGCCAAGATGCAGCCTGCCGAAAAATCCGGCGGCATTCCCAATCAAATTCATGCGCAAATGGGGTCCACCCGGGCTGAAATGCAAATTCGGGCTAGCGATCCCCCGAAAAATACACGGGTAAGACTGACGCTTTCTTAAGCACCGCACCGGGCACATCCCGTAGTTCTACGGCGGCCTTTTCGCTGCAGTGCGAACGGAATGCTGCGTCGATCAGGGCTGGCTGCTGGCGGTCGGACCGGACGCGCCGCTCTTGATGCCGAGGTAGATCTCCTGGACCTGCTCGTTCTTCTCCAGCTCCGAAGGCTTGCCTTCCAGCACCGTCCGGCCGGTCTGCAGCACATAGGCATAGTCGGCGATGTCGAAGGCGAGCTCCAGCGACTGCTCGGCAAGCAGCAGCGTCAGGCCCTCGTCGTGCAGGCGATGCAGCGTCTCATAGAGGGTTTCGACCACGGCCGGCGCGAGGCCCAGGCTCGGCTCGTCCAGCATCAGGAGTTTCGGCTCGCTCATCAGCGCCCGGCCGACCGCAAGCATCTGCCGCTCGCCGCCCGACAGCGTGCCGGCGAGCTGGCTGCGGCGCTCCTTCAGCCGCGGAAACAGCGCATAGACGCGCTCGAACAACGGCGACGCGCGCGAGCGGTCCTTCAGCGACGTCGTACCGAGGCGAAGGTTCTGTTCCACCGTCTGCGACACGAACAGCTGCCAGCCCTCCGGCGACAGCGCGAGCCCCTTGCTGACGATCGCGTAAGCCGGCTGACGCGTGATCGCCTGTCCCTGCCATTCGATGGCGCCACCCGAGGGCGGCACCAGGCCCGCGATCGCGTTCAGCGTCGTGGTCTTGCCGGCGCCGTTGGAGCCGACCAGCGCCACGACCGAGCCGGGCGGCACGTCGAGCGACACGTCGGCGACGCCGATCAGGTCGCCATACCGCACCTCGAGATTGCGGATGCTCAAGCGCTCCATCAGGCGTGCTCCATCAGGATTGGCCTTTGCTCGGTTCTCGGCGCTTGCCGTGGTTGCGGCCGAGATAGGCCTGGATCACGCCCTCGTCCTTGACGACCTCCTCCGGTGCGCCTTGCGCGATCACATGGCCCTGGTTGAACACGATCACGCGCGCGGCGAGCGACATGATCACTTCCATGATGTGCTCGACGATGACGAGCGTGATGCCCATGCCGTGGATCCGGCGCAACAGCTCGACCGCGCGCTGGATTTCGCTGGGCGTCAGCCCCGCTAGCGCCTCGTCGAGCAGCATCAGCCGCGGCTCCAGCGCCAGCACGCGCGCGATCTCCAGCCGCTTGCGGCCCGGTGTGCCAAGCCCGCGCGCCCGCTGATCGGCGAACCGCGCAAGCTCGGTGATCTCCAGCACCTCGAGCGCCTTCTTGCGCGCGTCAGTGCGATGCGGATGGCGGAGATACGCGCCGACCACGACATTCTCCAGCACCGTCATGTCCTCGAAGGTCGCCGGCACCTGGAAGGTGCGGCCGATCCCGGCGCGCGCATGGATGTCGGGCG
Organism: uncultured Alphaproteobacteria bacterium; assembly: GCA_963831505.1. Lineage (GTDB taxonomy): Bacteria > Pseudomonadota > Alphaproteobacteria > Rhizobiales > Xanthobacteraceae > Bradyrhizobium. The sequence continues at coordinate 23,199 of CAWHQY010000023.1, forward strand.
TCGCCCGCGTCAGGTCGACGCCGTCGAAACTCACGGTGCCGCTGGTCGGCACGGCATCGCCGGCAAGGCAATTGAAAAAGGTCGATTTGCCGGCGCCGTTCGGCCCGATCAGGCCGATGATCTCGCCTTCCACGACCGTGAGGTCCGCATTGCGCACGGCAAGGAAGCTGCCGAACGCTTTCGACACGCCTTTGGCTTCAAGCAGCATGGCGCGCCCTCCAACGGCTCGAGACGCGATGCCAGAACTCGTAGAACCCGCCCGGCTCGAAGCGCGCAAGAGCTACGATGATGCCGCCATAGAGGATATAGGTGAGGCCGGAGCCGCCGCCGCCGAACCAGGTATTGGTCGCCGCCTGCAGCGGCACCAGAATCAGCGCGCCGATGAGCGGCCCGAACAGCGTACCGGCGCCGCCGAGCGCCGCGGTGATCAGCATCTGCACGGAGACGAGCAGGCCGAAGCCGCTCTCGGGATCGATGAAGCCGGTCTTGATCGAATAGAGCGAGCCCGCGACCGACGTGAAGGCCGCGCTCAGCATCAGCGCCCTCAATTTCGTCTGCCGCACCGGCACGCCGAGGCTTGCGGCGGCGCGCTCGTTCGCCCGGATCGCGTGCAGGTAGGAGCCGAAGCGGCTGCGCTGCATCTCGAAGGTGACGTAGAGCAGGACCGCGAGCACGCCGAGGAAGATGTAGTAGTAGGCCAGCTCGCCGCGGAAGGTCAGGTCCCACCAGCCGCGGCCGACCGCCGGGCCCTGCAATCCGATCGCAGCCCCGAGATAATCGACGGTGCCGACATAGATGCGGATCAGCTCGGCGACCGCGATCGTCGCCATGCTGAAATAATGCCCGCGCAGCCGGAACGTCGGATAACCGATCGCCGCGGCGAGCCCCACGCTGAGCACGACGCCGATCGGCACGCCGACGACCGGCGGCCATGCGCCGTGCTGAAAGACCAGCAGCGGCACATAGGCGCCGGTGCCGAAGAACATGCCGTGGCCGACCGACACCTGCCCGGCATAGCCGCCGACGATGTTCCAGGCCGAGGCCGAGATCGCCGCGAGCAGCAGCGCGACGCCGATGTCGTGATAGAAGGGATCGTTGAGGACGAAAGGATAGACGACGAGCGCAAGCGCCAGAGCAGGGATACCGATTTTCACGCGTTTCCCCCTATGCCTTGCCCATCAGGCCCTGCGGGCGGAGCCACAATAGCGCGGCGAACAGCGCGTAGACGACGATGTCCTTGTAAATCGGACCGAGCCAGTAAGCTGACAGCGCCTGTAGCAGGCCGATGATCAATCCGGCATAGAGCGCGCCGGGCACGCTGCCGAAGCCGCCGAGCGTCACCACGACGAACGCCGTCAGCCCGAACGTCTCGCCGACCGACGGCGACCAGGGATAGGACATCGCCATCAGCGAACCGGCGATGCCAGCGCTCGCCGCGGCGAGGCCCCAGGCCAGCGCCTGCATGCGGTCCGGGCGGATGCCCATCAGCATCGCGGCATTGCGGTCCTCGGCGACCGCGAGCAGCCGGCTGCCGACAAAGGTGCGCGTCAGCAAGAGATGCAGCGCGATCGTGAGCGCGATCGCGACGACGCCCGAGAGGAGTTGCGCGCCCGGCATCAGGATTCCACCGATATTGTAGATACCGAACGTATTCTGCGGCAGCGACACGATATTGGCCGAGAACACGTAGAACGCCGTGTAGCGCAGCAGCAACGCGAGCCCGAACGTCGAGAGGATCTGCGCCATCATGGGCCCGCGGATCACATGCCGGATCAGCATGAAATAAATGGCTATGCCAAGGGTCGCAAGAAGCCCGGCCGCAAAGAAGCTGAACAGGGTCGGACCGCCGCCCATAGAGGTGACCACGATCAGGGCGACATACATGCCGAGCATGACGAACTCGCCATGGGCGAAGTTGATGAAATTCATCATCCCCCAGATCAGGGTCAGCCCTGCCGAGAACAGGGCGTAGATGGCACCGAGCAGGAGGCCACCGACGATTACCTGCGTGAGAAGCATGGCGCGCTCTTGAGCTCGTGCTTGGGATCGTGCTTGGGATCGTGCCTGATCCGCCGGCAGCCTACACTGCCGGCGGCATCAAGCCATGTGGCGCGCTACTTCCAGCCCTTCATCGGCCATTCGAGCTTGGCCTCGGCAGCGCTGTCCGGCCACACCAGCTTGTAGGCCTTGTCCTTGAGCTGGATCAGATAGGTCGCGGCCAGAATATTCTGACCGGTCTGGTCGAACTTGACGCCATTATATCCCATCATGAGCTGCGCGGGCTTGAGATCGGTCTTGGAGAGCGCCTCGCGGATCTTCTCCGGATCGGCCGAGCCCGCGCGATTGAGCGCCTCGCCGAGCGCCAGCATCGCCTGCATGTTGCGCGCGCTGGTGTCGTCGAGATCGCGGCCGGTCTTGGCTTTGTACATCTCGTTGATCTTGGCGGTGGTCGATCCCGGCTTGCCGATGTCCCAGGCGCTGCGGTTCATCGCGCCCTGCGCGACATCGAACACCGCCGGAACGAAGGACGGATCCGAGAAGCCGCTATCGTCACCGATCACCATCGGCGGCAAATAGTCGAGGTTACGCATCGTCTTCATGTAGAGGATGCTGTCGGAGGTGTAGCTGATGAAGATCACCGCGTCGGGGTTCTTCTCCTTGAGTTGCAGCACCTGCGGCCCGACGTCGGTCGCGTTCGCGCTGTAGGGCACGCGGAGCGCGATGGAGATCCCGGATTTCTTGGCTTCCCCCTCCACCGCATCGGCCACCGAGGTGCCGTAATCGGTGTTCTCGTTGACGATCGCGATCGAATTGATGGTCTTGCCCTGCTTCTTCATGTCGGCGAAGAAGCGCATATAGGTCGCGGCGTAGTCGCTTGCGATCGGGGTGACGCGGTAGACCCATTTGAAGCCGCGGCCGGTGATGTTGAGCGCCGCGGAATCGCCGACCATGAAGGGAATGCCGTAGCGCTCGCCGACCGCGGTCGCCGTCAGCGAGCAGGACGACTGATAGGCGCCGAACAGCACGTTCACCTTGTCCTGGCTGACCAGCCGCAGCGCCTGCTGTTGGGCGACCGACGGATTGCCCTGGTGATCGACGAACACGAGCTCGAGCTTGGCGCCGCCGAGACCGGGCAGCCCCTCTTCCGCGGCGAGCGGAATATTGGCGAGCTCGGGATGCTTCTCGTTGATGATCTCGGCTGCGACCTCTACGGCAGCCTTCGAGGCCTGCCCGGCCGCGGCGGCGTTGCCGGTAAGCGGAAACAGCACGCCGATCTTGACGGTCCCCGCTGCGAACGCCTGCGGCGAAATGGCCAGCGATGCGGCGGCGGCCAGCGCCGCGATCCAGGTGGAAACCTTCCTCATCATTCCCCTCCCCTTCCGATTTGTCGGGACCGGTTCTCCGGTCCTCTTGGCATTGGAACTTACCTCGGCGGTCCGCCTTCGGCACCCTAGCCAAAATGCGTAAGACCGCCTTCGTGCGGCGTCATTTGATGGGCGAAAACCGCACCGGGGTCACGATCTTGCTTTCCTGATGCATCAGCGCGCCCAATTCCTCGTTGCGGCGCATGAACTCGTGCCAGAGGGGGTCCTTCGCCATCTCGGCGCGGCGGCGCTGCCGGTCGTTCAGGTCGTCAAACCCCCAGAGATGGACCACCTGGTTCAGCGTGCCGATCTCGTTCTGGAAGAAGCCGATCAGGTTGCCGAGATGCCTGAGCTGCACCGGCAGGCCAACCTCTTCGTAGAGCGCAAGCCATTTCGGCATCTTCAGCGGATGAAATGTATAGGTCCGGTGATCGATGACCATTTCGCTCCCACCCCGATCATGAACGCCTTTTTTCTCGCGCGGAGTGTTCCAGCACGGTTCGCTGGAGTCAACGTGAGGACGCCCTTGGCGCGCTCCGTCGCGCGCGATCAAACCTGCGTTGGCCCGTCCATGAATCCGCTATCCGCCCCCGGAATGATGGTCTATGACGGCGCTGAAAAAGCGCAAACCGCGCGGCGATACAACCGAGACACGGCACTGATGTCAAAACTTGCTCGCTTTCGTTTGGCCAAAAAAACGGCCGTCGCGGTGGCGCTGGCGCTGCCGCTGCTTGCACTTCCGCTCCGGGCCGAGGTGCAGACCGATCTCTGGAGCGGCCAACGCGCGCTCGACATCATCGTGCAACTCCTGAAATTCACGCCGCGCGCGATGGAGACGCCGGGGCATCAGCAGACCATCGACTACATCACCGCCGAACTCGGCAAGACCAGGTTCAACACCATCAAGACGCAGCGCTGGGCCGCGCATGCCGCCGGCCGCACCATGGCGATGACCAATATCATCGCCCGTCTCAACCCCGACAATCCGCGCCGCGTGATCGTCGCCACTCACTATGACAGCATCATCAAGGCCTATCGCGACGCCAAAAATCCCAACGCGCCGATGCCGGGCGCCAACAATTCCGCCTCGGGTGTCGCCGTGCTGCTGGAAACCGCGCGGGTGATCTCGCAATTGCCGGATCCTCCCGTCGGCATTGACCTGATCTTCTTCGACGGCGAGGAGGGCGCGATCTCGATGGGTGCCGGCGATCCCAACTTCAAGCCGATCGGCTCGGCCCATTTCGCCGAGCATCTCGCCGACTTCTATCCGAAGGGCAAACCTGAAAAGGCCGTCGACCTCGACATGGTCTGCGACAGGGATCTGCACCTCAAGCCCGAGCCGTCCTCGATCGCCTCGGCTGGCGCCGAGGTGAAGAAATTCTGGGACATCGGCATGAAGATCGCGCCGCAGGCGTTCGAGATGACCCGCACGCCCTACACAATCGAGGACGACCACAGCAATTTGCAGGCGGCCGGCATCCCGAGCTTCATCGTGATCGATTTCGACTACGAGCCCTACTACAACACGCTGCAGGACACGCCCGACAAATGCTCGACACAGAGCCTGGAGGCCGTGGGGCGAACGTTGCTGCAGTATCTTTATCTGCCATGAGAAATGTTTTTTATCGTGGCCGGGCTTGTCCCGGCCATCCAAGAAATCGAGCCCGATGCACTCACGGATCGCGTGCAGCATCCGATAATGCGATGCGTTGATACCCCGCCTGGATCGGACAGGAGCTTCTCGTCACGGCGTCCGCGGACGAATCAGCCGGCCATGGTGTAAGCCGGGGCGGTAAACTGACGGACCGCCGCATGAAAGCGAGAAAGAGCCCGGCCGCGCTGACCGATGCCGCAGCAGGCGAACGCGGCTGGGCACCGCGCCTCGCGCAGGAAGCAAGGCTCGCGGAGCTCGACGCGCTTCTGGCGCGGCCAGCAGGCGGCGGCATCGATCTCGAGATCGAGCGCGCGGTGCTGCTTGCCGCGCTCAACCGGCACCAGGATGCGCAGCAGGCCTTTGTCGGCATCCTGCGCCGCGCGCCGACGCATTTCGGCGCACTCAACGAATTCGGCACGCTGCTTGCCCATATCGGCGCGATCGAAGCCGCCTGCCGGGTCTATGCCGAAGCGATCCTGCATCACCCCGACAACCCCATAGCACGGGTCAATCTCGCCAACCTCCTGCTCCGCGCCTCACGCTACGAGGAGGCGCGCTCGCATTATGAGCGCGCGCTGCAGGCCGATCCTGATCATGCCGAGGCGCATCAAGGCCTCGGCGCCGTGCTTGCCGATCTCGGCGACCGTGTCGGGGCGCGCGAGCATTTCAAAAGGGGATTCCGCGGTCACGCGGTCTCGACCCTGCCCTACCGCGGCGACAAGCCGCCGGTACCGTTGCTGCAGCTCGTTTCCTCCGGCGGCGGCAATATCCCGAGCAGCCTGTTCCTCGACGACACGCGCTTCCTGACCACGGTGGTTGTCACCGATTACTACGATCCCGCGACGCCCCTGCCGCCGCATCGATTGATCTTCAACGCCATTGGCGATGCCGATCTCTGCGAGCCGGCACTCGAGGCCGCCATGCGCATCGCGGCTCGCGCCAATGTGCCCTTCATCAACGACCCCCGCGCCGTCCTGAAAACGAGCCGCACCGGCAATGCGACGCGGCTCGGCGCGGTGCCGGGCGTGCGGACGGCTCGCACCGTTGCGGTCGCGCGCGCGAGTCTGGCCGGTCCCGAGGGCGCGGACACGCTGGCGGCGCATGGATTGTCGTTTCCGCTGCTGCTGCGCTCGCCGGGCTACCACACCGGCCGCAATTTCATCCTGGTCGAACGGGCTGCCGATCTGCCTGAAGCTGCAGCCAGCCTCCCCGGCGAGGAGCTGCTCGCCATCGAATATCTCGACGCCCGCGGCAGCGACGGCAAGGCGCGGAAGTTCCGTGTCATGATGATCGACGGAAAGCTTTATCCGCTGCATCTCGCCATCTCGCGGAACTGGAAGGTGCATTACTTCACCTCCGACATGGCCGGCCAGCCGGACCATCGTTCGGAAGAGGCCGGATTTCTCGAGAACATGCCGTCGGTTCTCGGCAACAAGGCGATGCGGGCGCTTGAAGCCATTCAGGAAGCACTCGGCCTCGACTATGCCGGCATCGATTTCGGCCTGTCTGATGACCGCGATGTCCTGCTGTTCGAAGCCAACGCCACCATGGTGATCGCCAAGCCCAACGACGATGCACACTGGGCCTATCGCCACGGCGCCATCGATCGCGTGCTCGAAGCCGTGGTCGCGATGATGCTGCGAAAGGCGGACGAGGGGCGGCGCTGAAGACTCGCCCGCCCGGCATTCCACGCGTCGGTCAAGTCCACACTGATTCGTCCGTGCCGGCGGCATTTGCTTTATTTCGGCCGCAGTTCCGCTGCGATCGACGCCTCCCGAGACACTGTAAAGATGCTCATCTGTCCCACCGACGGGCCGCAATCGGGTTCTGGCCGCCCGAATTGGCCGTTTCGTCAAGCAAAAAGGCCGAAATCCACAGCTCAAAATTGGTTTCCCTGGCATGCCAGTCGCCGCAAAATGGTACCAATTCGTGTCAATCGTGGCAGCGCGCTTCGCTGGGGAACCTAGTCTGTGATTGCATCGCGTATCGCCGCGCTTCTGTTGGCCGGCTTCGCAAGCGTTATGGTATTGCACCTTTCGCGCGCTTCCGCGCAATGGTGGCACCGTACGCCGGCCGATTTCGAGGACTGCGCCGAGGCCGCGAACAAAGCCGCGACCCCTGAAGAGAAGTCGGCAGCTCTGGCCCAATGCAATTCCAAATTTGCCGGACGCCGCAAGCCGGGGGGTGGCTACACCTATTACGACTTCATGCAGGACCGCAGCTTCGACATCGCGGGTCCCAATCCGACGCCGGAAGAACAGAAGTATATCGACGAGCAGTATACGGGCTATCTGGAGAAGCAGCGGCGCAGCAACATCGCAGCCGCCTTCGTCAAGCAGCAACAGCAGCAGCAGCAACAATTAAAGCTGGAGAAGGCCTCGCTGCGAACCGAAACGACCGTGAGGATCCCGGTGCCGCAGGAACGGCCGAAAGTGCTGCAGCAGGCCAATCAGGGCGACCGATCCCGAATGCGCGGCACCAACTGCCCGCGGCATACGTTCTCATGCGAATGGCCGCGGCTTTCGGACAGCCTCAGCGATTTGAGGAGGCTGTTCACATCGTCCCCCAGCAAGGCCAAAAAAGCCGACAGGCAGAGCTGACGCGCAGGCGCGCACAGATCAATGCTTCCGTTTGCCGTGATGCCGCGGGACCGTCGTCGTGAACGGCGTCGCCGGCTGCACCACCGTCGACGATCCCTGCGCCGCCTTGCGCTGCTCCTGCAGCCGCGCATCATAGCCGGGCGACGGCGTAACCGTCGGCGGTACCGCGCGAGCGGCCGAAAACGCGCCTGACAAGATCAGCGCCACGCAAACCGTACACAGGCGGTTCATCTGACTTCTCCCACGATGCGCGCGGCAGAATCGGCCCCGCAGATCGCATTCTATCACGGTCATTCATAGCCATTTCGGGGCGGCCGTCGTGGTGTGCCAGCGTGCCGCGCCTTGTAACCGTCATGGCGCGCCAGTATGTTTTTTGCCGCGGGGCGCATCAGGAGGCGATCATGGGTTTACTCGACGTCATCAACGGTATGCAGAACGGCCCGCGCGGCCCCAGCACTCCCAGTTCGGAATCCTCCGGCGGCGGCATGTCGCCAATGACCATGGCGATCCTCGGCCTGCTCGCCTGGAAAGCCTTCAAGCATTTCACCGGGAACCAGCCCGGCGCCGCGCCGCCGCCCGCCCCCGCACCCTCCGGTGGCGGCATGGGCGGCGGTCTCGGTGGCGCTCTCGGTGGAGGCGGAGGTCTTGGCGATGTGCTGAAGGGACCGCTGGGCGGCCTGCTCGGCGGCGCCGCGGCCGGCGGCGTGATCTCGGGAGGGCTCGGCGACCTGCTCAAGCAGTTGCAGCAGGGCGGCCAGGGCGACACCGCCAACTCCTGGGTCGGCAAGGGACCGAACAAGGCGATTTCGCCCGGCGATCTCGCAAGCGCGCTCGGCGCCGATCAGATCAACTCGCTCGCTTCGCAAAGCGGTATGTCGCGCGACGAACTGCTTTCCGGGCTCAGCCAGTATCTGCCGCAGGTGATCGACCATCTGACTCCGGAAGGGCGACTGCCGACCGAGAACGAAGTGTCGGGCCGAATCTGAGACCATCCCGCATTTTTTGAGGAGCTAGCGTCATGTTGCACATCATTATCGTCGGCCTGGTCGCCGGTTTCATCGCGCGGCTTCTCTCCCCGGGACCGAACAATCCGTCCGGCTTCATCCTGACCATAGTGCTCGGTATCGTCGGCGCGTTTCTCGCGACCGCCATCGGCCAGGCGATCGGGCATTATGGTCCCGAGCAGGGCGCGGGCTACATCACCGCCACCATCGGCGCGCTGGTGGTGCTGTTCATCTGGAACCGGCTGGTCGCGAGCGGGACGATCAGGGATTTCAACCGCTGACGCCAAAGCCGTCATTGCGAGCCAACGGGTCCGCGCGAACGCGCGGCCCGATGACAGGCTCCGCGAAGCAATCCAGAAACGGCCAAAAGGCTGGATTGCTTCGTCGCTAACTCTCCTCGCAATGACGGTGACATTCTCACTGAATGAGATGCATTCCCGCATCCATGCGGACGAGCTCGCCGGTCATGTTGTTCGACGCCGGCGTCGCGAGGAAGCAGACGACCTCGGCAATATCTTCCGCCGATGAGGCGACCTTCAGCGGCACCCGCGCCACCACGGAGTCGCGCACCTGCTTGGCGCCGGCTTCGCCCCGGCCCTTGGTGAACCAGGGCGTGTCGATATAGCCCGGGCAGACCGTGTTGACGCGGATCAGCGGCGCCAGCGCGCGCGACAGGGAAAGCGTCATGGTGTTGAGCGCGCCCTTGCTTGCGGCATAGGCGACCGACGAGCCGCCGCCAGAGATGCCGGCTACCGACGAAATGTTCACCACGGCCGCCGGCTTTCCCGACGCTTTTGCACCGGCTTCCAGCAGCGCGCGCGCCGCACGCACCATCTGGTACGGCCCGATCGTGTTGACCGCAAAGATGCGCTGGAAATCTTCGGCCGAAAGCTCGTCGAGCTTGTCGTGGGCGACATGCTTGGTGGTGCCGGCATTGTTGATGAGCGCGTCGAGCCGGCCCCAGGGCGCGGCAGCGGCGACGATCTTCTTGCAGTCCTCGTCGCGCGAGACGTCGCCCTGCACGACCACGACCTCCTTCGCGCCGGCCTTGCGGCAGGCTTCCGCGGTCGCCTCCGCCTCGTTCTTGCTGTTGGAATAGTTGACCACGATGCGCGCGCCGCCCTTGGCCAGGATGCCGGCGGTCGCCGCCCCCAGGCCCGACGCCGAACCCGTCACGATCACGCACAAACCATCCTTCGACATCGGTTTCCTCTTGTTGTTTTGAGCCTTGTTTTCAGCCCGTCCCGCGTTCGCTCGCGCTCTACCATACCACGCGGCGAATTGCGAAACTCCGTTGAGCGGAATTGGCTACCTCATGCCGCCTCCGCAGGCGCGCATACCGACATCTGCGCTTGTCAGGGGGGTGGCTTTTCCCCATCATGCAGCGCCAGAAAAGGTGCCCGCTCGCCCAAAAGGGCGGAGGCGCCGGGCCAATCAAGACGGGGAACGCCGTGTCGGAGAGTGAGAATATCGTCGTCGAGACCGCCGAGAAGATCTTTGGCGATCTCGCCGACGCGCAGACCATCAACCATGACAAGGAAGGCAAGTGGAAAGCGCCGCTCTGGAAGGCGCTCAGCGAGGCCGGCCTGCCGCTGTCGTGGGTAGCTGAGGAATTCGGCGGTTCCGGCGCGAGCCTCGCCGAAGGTTTTGGCGTCATCGGCGCCGCCGGACGGCATGCGATCGCGGTCCCGCTCGCCGAGACCATGCTGGCCGGATGGCTCTTGGCGCAGGCGAAGATTTCCTCCCCCGAAGGCGAGATGACGGTCGCGCCCGCAAGCCCGAAGGACCGCATCACGCTCAATGCCGACGGCACGCTATCCGGCCGCGCCCGCGGCGTGCCCTTTGCCAAGGCCGCAAGGCACATCGCGGTGCTGCGCGGACTGGCGCGCGAACGGCGCCTCCATCGCGCTGGTGGACGCGAAAGCGGTCCGGATCGAGGCCGGCCTCAACCTCGCCAACGACCATAGCGACGCCGTGACCTTCGACAAGGTTTCGGCGTCGGTCATCAAGCCCGCGCCAAAGGGTTTCGACCAGACCGCGCTGATGCTGATGGGCGGCGTGGTGCGCTCGCTTCAGATCGCGGGCGCGCTGGAATCGATGCTCGACATCAGCGTGCGCTATTCCAACGAGCGTGTCGCCTTCGAGAAGAAGATCTCGAAATTCCAGGCGGTGCAGCACAATCTCGCGAAACTCGCAGGCGAATCCGCAGCGGCGCTGGCGGCGGCGACTTCGGCGGCCGACACCATCGTCAACAATGCTTCGTTCGGCGACGATGCCGTCTTCCTCGAAGCCGTCGCCGCCAAAATCCGCTGCTCGGAGGCGGCGGAGAAAGGCGGCGCCATCGCCCATCAGGTGCACGGCGCGATCGGCTTCACCATCGAGCATATCCTGCATCGCTACACGCTGCGCGCGCTGTCGTGGCGCGACGATTTCGGTTCCGAAAGCTACTGGGCGGTCAAGCTTGGCGAGCGCGTCGCCGCGCGCGGCGCCGATGAATTGTGGCCGCTGGTCGCCTCCCGCTGAGCCAGAGCATGATCCGGAAAAGTGGAAGCCGGTTTTCCGAAAAGCTCACGCTCAACTAAAGAGATAGATTTGAGAAGAGAACGATCATGACCGCAGCCCTTCGTTTCGATCCCATCCGCCTGCCGGAGAAATGCCAGGAGCTTCGCAAGGAGGTGCGCGCCTTCCTTGCGGAGGAAATCGCCGCCGGCACCTTCTCGCCGTTCAAGCCGAACCGCGAGGACACCGACGTGCCGGAGTTTTCGCGCAAGGTCGGCGCGCGCGGCTGGCTCGGGATGACCTGGCCGAAGAAATATGGCGGCCACGAGCGCTCGTTCCTCGAACGCTACGTCGTCACCGAGGAGATGCGGGTCGCCAACGCGCCGACGCGCCGCTTCTTCGTCGCCGACCGCCAGAGCGGGCCGGTTCTGCTGAAATACGCGCCCGAGCACGTCAAGATGGACATCCTGCCGCGCATCTGCCGCGGCGAGGTCTGCTTTGCCATCGGCATGAGCGAGCCGAACTCCGGTTCGGATTTGTTCGCGGCGAAGACACGCGCGACAAAAACGGACGGCGGCTATCTGATCAACGGCACCAAGATCTGGACCTCGTCGGCGCATATCGCCGACTACATGATCGCGATCTTCCGCACCTCGCCGCCGACCAAAGAGAACCGTCGCCACGGCCTGACCCAGTTCCTGGTCAAGATGAAGCAGCCGGGCATCAAGGTAAATCCGATCGGCCAGATCACCGGGCAGTTCGAGTTCAACGAGGTCGTGTTCACCGACTATTTCGTCCCCGACGACCATGTGCTCGGCGAGATCGATGGCGCCTGGAAGCAGGCGACAAGCGAACTGGCCTATGAGCGAAGCGGCCCCGAGCGTTTCCTGGAAACCTATTACGTGCTCACCGAGCTGGTGCGTGCGGTCGGCAACAAGCCCGACACGCGCGCGGCCGAAGGCATCGGCCGGCTGGTGGCGCAGGTCCACACCATGCGCCGCATGTCGGTGTCGGTCGCGGGCATGCTGCAGGCCGGCAAGGAGCCGGTGGTGGAAGCTTCCATCGTCAAGGACATCGGCACGGTTTGGGAGCAGCAGTTGCCGCACCGGGTGCGCGACCTCGCCGCCTTTGTCGAGGAAGAGGCCGGCAATCGCGAGACGCTGGAGCACCAGTTGTCGTTTGCGATCAAGACCGCGCCGAAACTCACCATCCAGGGCGGCACCACCGAAGTCCTGCGCGGCATCATCGCGCGCGGGCTCGGTCTGCGCTGATTTCAACGAGGAAACGTTATGAGCAAATACACTGATATCGGCGTCGAGAAGCACGGCCATGTCGGCCTGATCGAAATCCGCAAGCCGCCCCTGAATTTCTTCGACGTCTCGCTGATCAACCAGATCGCGGACGCGCTGGAGGAATTCGATCGCGACATCGAAATCCGCGCCTCGGTGCTCGCGGCCCAGGGCAAGGCGTTCTGCGCCGGCGCCAATTTCTCCGATCCGGCGCGCCAGGAGCAGGAGAAGCGCGCCGAGACCGATCCGGCCTCGAACCTGCCGATCAACCATCTCTACGTCCAGGCCGTACGCATCTTCCGCAACAAGAAGCCGATCGTCGCGGCCGTGCATGGCGCCGCCATCGGCGGCGGTCTCGGACTTGCGGTGTCGGCGGATTTCCGCGTCACCTGCCCCGAGGCGCGCTTCGCGGCGAACTTCACCAAGCTCGGTTTTCATCCGGGCTTCGGCCTCACCGCGACGCTCCCGGATCTGGTCGGCAAGAACAACGCGGAGCTGATTTTCTATACCAGCCGCCGCGTCACCGGCGAGGACGCGACCCGGATGGGCCTTGCGAATGTCTGCGTGCCGCAGGATCAGGTGCGTGCGGAGGCCATGAAGCTCGCGGCCGAAATCGCCGAGTGCTCGCCGCTCGGCCTGATCTCGACCCGCGCCACCATGCGCGGCAACCTCGCCGACCGCGTGCTCGCCGCGACCAACCACGAGCTGGTCGAGCAGAACAAGCTGCGGGCGACGGAGGATTTCAAGGAAGGCGTGAAGGCCACCGCCGAGCGTCGCGTGGCGAATTTCAAGGGGCGGTAACTGCCTTTCCTTCTCCCCTTGTCGGGAGAAGGTGGCGCGCGCAGCGCGCCGGATGAGGGGTTTGTCTCCGCGGATAGAGACCCCTCACCCGCCTTCGCTTCGCGAAGCCACCCTCTCCCACAAGGGGAGAGGGTGCGCTGCGCCCGCCGGAACGACGTCGCAGTCAGTCGCGGCAACACCAGCGCATCGACGATCGTCACGCCCTGCCCCTCGGCGTGCACCAGCACCGGATTGATCTCGATCTCCGACACCTGATCCTTCAGCCGCGCGGCGAGCACGGATACCTCCGAGATCAGTTTCGACAGCGCCGCGACGTCGGCCTTCGCAGCACCGCGGAAACCGCGCAGCAACGGCGCGGCCTTCAGTTCGCTCAGCATGGCCTCGGCCTCCGCCGCGCCGACCGGCGCCGGGCGGTAGACCACGTCGCGGAACAATTCCGTGGTGATGCCGCCCAAGCCCACCATCACCATCGGACCGAGCGTCGCATCCATCAACGTGCCGACGATGATCTCGACGCCCTTCTTCGCCATCGGGCTGACCAGCACGCCCTGGATTTTCGCATTGGGCCGGTGCTTCTGCGCGCTCTCGAGCAAGTCGCGATACAACGAAAACGCCTCGCCCTTGGTGGTGATGTTGACCCGCACGCCGCCGACCTCGCTCTTGTGCGCGATGTCGGGGGACTGGATCTTCATGACCAGCGGGAATCCGATTTTTGCAATCGCGGCATCGAGCGCGTCGCGCTCTGACACCAGCACTTCCTCCGGCAGCGCAATGCCGGCGTCGCGCAACAGCGCCTTGCTGTCGGCTTCCGATAGCGTCGGCGACTTCAGATGCGCGGAGAGATCGCGCGCGGGCAGGCTCGCTGCATCCGCCGCCGGCGCCAGCCTGAACCTCGAATAGTCCAGCAGCCGTCGCATCGCGACGCCGGCATGCGTCAGGCTCGATAGCACCACCACGCCAGATTTTGCGAGCTCCCGGCGCGCGAAATCCGACGGCAGCGTGTAGGAATAGAACACGACCGGCTTGTTCTGCGCCGCGATGACCGGCTTCAGCTCGGCTTCCTTGAACCACATCCGCGTTTCGCTGGAGAGCGACAGCACCACCAACGTCGCGTCGACTTCGTTCGACGCGCTGAACAGCTCGATGCTCTTCTGCAACCCGCCGCTGGAGACGCCCTGCGCGGTGACATCGACGGGATTGCCGGCCGCGCCATAGGACGGCATCCATTGCTTGATCTGCGACTGAACACCTTCCGACAAGGCCGGCACCTGCAGACCCTGCATCGACACCGTGTCCGCGCCCCAGATGCCGCCGCCGCCGGACACGGTCAGCACCGCGACGCGATCGCCCTTCGGCAGCGGATTGCTGGCGAGCACGGCGGCGATCGTCACGGCCTCGTCGAGATCGTTGGAGACGATGAAGCCGTATTTGGCGAACACCGCATCATAGGCCGCCGACCAGCCGGCCATGCTCGCGGTGTGCGAGGCGGCGGCGCGCTGGCCCGCGCCCGAGCGGCCGACCTTGGTGACGATCACGGGCTTGCCGACTTCCGCCGCACGCTTGGCCGCGGCCATGAACTTTTCGACGTCGCGGATGCCCTCGATGAACAGCAGGATGACGTCGGTGGAGGCATCCTGCACCATGTATTCCAGGAATTCGCCGGTGCCGAGATCGCTTTCATTGCCGGCGCTGACGCAATAGCTGATCGCAACCCCGATTGCCTTGGCGCGATGCTTGATGGCAAAGCCGATGCCGCCGGATTGTGCGACGACGGCGATCCGTTTTTTGGTCGCCACCAGCGGCACATGGCCCGGCTTGATGTCGACGGTCGGGCTGAAGGTCGCCGCAACCTTCTGCACTTCGCTCATGAAGCCTTCGGCATTGGGTCCGGAAACCCGCATGCCCGTGCGCTTCGCGAGCTCGACGATCTGATCCTGCATCGCGGCGGAATCGCCGCCCTCCTCGGCGAAGCCGGAGGAGATGATCACGGCGTTCTTCACACCGGCCGCCGCGCATTCCTCCAGCGCGCCGACCACGGCGCGCGCGGGGATGATGACGACGGCGAGATCGATCGGCGCGCCGACCTCGGCGATGGTCTTGTAGCATTTCAGGCCGTCGATATCGGGATAGTTCGGATTGATCGGATAGATTTTTCCGGGATATTCGTTCTTGCGCAGCATCGACAACAGGCGGCCTGGAATCTTCTCGAGGTCGCGCGAGGCGCCGATCAGCGCGATGCTTTCGGGCGCGAAGAAGCTGTCGAGAGGGTGCGGCATGCGGGGTGGTCCTTTTTTGTTTTTGTTAGGCGATCGTCATTGCGAGGAGCGTAGCGACGAAGCAATCCATACCTTTTACGGAGATGGATGGATTGCTTCGCGGAGCCTGTCATCGGGCGCGCATTCGCGCGACCCGTTGGCTCGCAATGACGAGGCTCATGAGAGACGAAAACTCACACCGCCGATGAAGAACGCGTTGCCCGTCACCTCATAACCCCGCTTCTTCGCCGCCTCGCAAACCCTTGCAACATCGCCGCACGCGAAAATCGAGCCCGCTCATGATATCGGCGGCGCCTTTCACGAAGCGGAACGTGCTGTTCGGCAGTTTCAGCTCTGCGGTACCGTCGGTGCCCTTCGCGACGGCAACCCCGATGATCCTGCCCCAATGCTCGGCAAGGCCCGCCGGATCGGGGCTTTGCATCTCGACGCCGGTCAACGCCTGCGTCACCTCTTTCTTGATGTGCTTCTGCCAGTCGGGGCCGGCCGGCGGATAGTGGCCCAGCACATCATCGCTGCCGTCGGTGTGGTTGAACTCGATGAAGGCGGCGCGGCAGTCGCGCGGATGCAGTTGCACGCCGAGATAGGGCGCATGCGCGATGCGGTTCGCGGTGCGCACCCCCATGGCGTTGGCGCGCGCGCCATGGGCGTCGGGGTCGTCGCAGCAGAAGATCGCCATATAGCCGCCGCGGCCGCCGGTCTTCTCGATGAAGCGGCCCGCCGCCGTGCCGTCGCGGAACGGCGATACCACCTCGAGCAGGATGGTGTCGACCGGCAGCAGCGCGTTGACGAGACCGTATTTCTCGACATTGCCGTCGCGGTAACAGACCTCGAGCCCCATGATACCAGCGATGTCGGGAATCAAGGGTTCGAGATGCGGCGCGACCAGACAGACCTGCCGCAGCCGAATGTAGGGCGCCATGGTCCAATGCCCCTTTCCGAAGTTCGCGAAACCCTTGCGGCCCCCCTGTCGCGAACTTCGGAAACAAAGGGGCATTGGCAAAACTTACTGCATTAGGGCCGCTTTTCGATTTGAAGTTCCTGGAGAGAACTCACGGCAGCGGTGCAGGAACTTCAAATCGGCGGCACTAATGCCCCCCGAACGCGGGCTTGCGCTTCTCGACAAAGGCCTTGGCCGCTTCCTTGTGGTCGGCGGTCTCGCCCGCGCGCGAGTGATGGATCGCCTCGCCGTCGAAGCAGGCTTCCAGCGACATCGTCTCGGCGTTGTTGATGTTGCGCTTGATATAGCCGAGCGCAATCGACGGCCCCTGCGCCAGCGACATCGCCAGCTCATGCGCGGCTGCGTCGATCTCCGCATCCGGGACGACCTTGGTCACCATGCCCAGATCGAACGCTTCTTTTGCCGTCAGCACCGGCGACAACAAATAGAGCTCGCGGGCTTTGGCGCTGCCCAGCATCTTCGTCAGGAAGTAGGTGCCGCCGTAGTCACCGGAGAAGCCGACCTTCGCAAAGGCGGTGGTGATCTTGCAGGACTCGCTCGCCACGCGCAGGTCGCACGAGAGCGCGATCGAAAGCCCGGCGCCGGCCGCCGCGCCGTCGAGCTGCGCCACGACGGGCTTCTGCATCTGGTGCAGGATGCGCGATACTTCCATGCCCTTGCGCAGGTTCACCTGTTTTTCCTCGAACGACATCGGCGCGCGCCCCGCCGCCATCGACTTGACGTCACCGCCGACACAGAAGGTGCCGCCGGCGCCCTTGAGCAGCACGGCGCGAACCTCCTGATCCTCGCTCGCGCGCCGCGCGGCCTCGACCAGCCCGCGCGTCATGTCGGGGTTGAGGGCGTTGCGCCGGTCCGGGCGGTTCATGGTGATGATGAGGAGGCCCTTGTCGAGATGCTGGAGGACCATTTCGTTGGCGGTCATGGCGTGTTGCTTTCGTTGTTGTTGGTTGTCACGAGTTCCACCGTCATTGCGAGGAGCATAGCGACGAAGCAATCCATTCTTTCATTTGTGGCGGGATGGATTGCTTCGCTTCGCTCGCAATGACGACAGCTATTTCTTGACGAGCGGGCAGCGCGACTGTTCCAGCGACTGGAAGGCATCGTTGCCCGAGACGGTGGTGAGCAGCTTGTAATCGTCCCAGCGGCCTTTGGATTCCGACGGCTTCTTCACCTCGAACAAGTACATGTCATGCACCATGCGGCCATCCTCGCGGATGCGGCCGTTCTTCGCAAAGAAATCGTTGATCGGCGTCTCCTTCATGACTTTCATTACGGCGGCGGAATCCGTGGTGCCCGCAGCCTTCACGGCCTTCAGATAGTGCGTGACGGAGGAATAGACGCCGGCCTGCACCGAAGTCGGCACGCGCTTGACGCGTTCCATGAAGCGTTTCGAGAACGCGCGGGTGTCGTCGTTGAGATCCCAATAGAAAGCTTCGGCGAGCAATAGCCCCTGCGCCGTCTCGAGCCCGATGCTGTCGATGTCGGTCACGAAGGCGAGCAGCGGCGACATTTTCTGTCCGCTCTTCATGATGCCGAACTCGGCGCCCTGCTTGATCGCGTTGACGGTGTCGCCGCCGGCATTGGCAAGTCCGATCACCTTGGCCTTGGAGGCCTGCGCCTGCAGCAGGAAGGACGAGAAATCCGAGGTGTTGAGCGGATGGCGGACGCTGCCGAGCACCTTGCCGCCGGTCTTCAGCACGACATTGCTGGTGTCCTTTTCGAGGTCCTGGCCGAAGGCGTAGTCCGCGGTGAGGAAGAACCAGGTGTCGAGCCCGCTTTTCACCGCGGCAAGGCCGGTCACGTTGGCCTGCGCATAGGTGTCGAACACATAATGCACGCTGGTGGGCGTGCAGGCTTCATTGGTGAGGCGGATCGAGCCGGGACCGTTGAAGATCACGATCTTGTTGCGGGTCTTCGCAACCTCGAGCGCCGCAAGCGCGGTCGCGGACGCCGCGACATCGTAGATCATCTCGACACCCTGGTTGTCGATCATGTCGCGGGCGATACTGGCGGCGAGATCGGCCTTGTTGAGATGGTCGGCGGCGATCACCTCGACCTTGCGGCCGAGCACCTCGCCGCCGAAATCCTCCGCCGCCATCTTCGCGGCTTCGAGGCTGCCGGAGCCGGTGATATCGGCGTAGAGGCTCGACATGTCGAGGATGCCGCCGATCTTGAGCGGCTTGTTGTCCTCGGCCCGCACCGCCGTGGCGCCGAGCGCCAGCAGCGCGGCTGCCGCGCCCATCAAAATCCGCTTCATCCAGTCCTCCCTGTGCGTCCGCCGCGTTCGCGGGCGGTCTTCATTCGATTGGGCGCGATCATGCCGCATGCCCCCGGGAGCGGCAAGCCGAGCGGAACGGACTGCGGGGGCGGGTTTTCCGTTGAACGGAATAGGTCAGGGCGCGTTGCTCATGATGAGTTCGGTCCAGCACCATATGGCCGAGGTCCGCTTCGCCCTTGAAAGGGTACATTGGAGGTCCGCATTGGCATGTCCGCCAAAGGCCGCTTCCGAACCCGTGCGTCGCAGCAGGGTGAGGTTATTCGATCACCTCGTCGGCGCGCACAAGGATCGATGGAGGAATGGTCAACCCGAGTGCCTTGGCGGTCTTCAAGTTTACCCCGAGCTCGAACTTGGTCGGTTGCTGAACCGGAAGATCGGCGGGTTTCGCGCCCTTGATGATCTTATCGACGTAACTGGCGGCGTGCCGAAGCATGTCCGGCGTACTCGCACCATAAGCCAATAGCGCACCAGCGCTGGCAAGCCCGAATGGCGGCGCGGCAAACACGGCTGGCAACCGGTGCTTGGCAGCGGCTTCGATGACGAGGACACGGTTCGCGAAGATCATACCCTCGATCGTTGACACCAGAAGCGCGTCTACGCGCTGTTCACTGGCCTGCGCTATGGCTCCTTCGAGGTCTTCGGGCTGGCGTGCCTCCAACGGGTGGACGGCGAAGCCCAACGCCTGAGCCGCCGCCTGCACTTCCCTCAACACGAGCGTCGCATCAGGAACTGCCGGATTTATGAGAACGGCAAGCCGGGACAACTTGGAAATTGCCTCCCTGCACAATTCGACGTTCTTGCCGACTTGCTCGACCATCAAGTTAGAAAAGCCAGTGACGATACCGCCAGGTCGCTGGAGGCTTGCCACGAACTCGAACCCGACGGGATCGGATACGTTCGCCATGACGATAGGGATTGTCGTCGTCGCCTTCTTGATGAGCCGCACGGCCCCCGCCGATGGTGCCACAATGACATCGACTTTCCGGCGCACAAGATCTTCGACAAGACCGGGCGCAAGCTCTACCTTCCCCTCGGCAAAACGCGCCTC
Source organism: uncultured Alphaproteobacteria bacterium (assembly GCA_963831505.1). GTDB lineage: Bacteria > Pseudomonadota > Alphaproteobacteria > Rhizobiales > Xanthobacteraceae > Bradyrhizobium. The sequence goes on from CAWHQY010000023.1 coordinate 42,971, forward strand.
GATTGTGATCGTCTCGCCCACGACGTAACCTAGATCACGCAACCCTTGCAGAAACGCCTGTTGAAACGGCGCTACCTCTGCTTGGGAAGCGATCCAAACAATGCCAACGCTTGGTAAAATTCCCGACTTCTGCCCTCGCGCTGTCAACGGCCATGCCGTCGTAATACCAATGCCGGCGATGAATTCGCGCCGTCTCATTGAGCCTCCGTCGAAAATGCCTCACTGATGTCTAAAGACCTTAGCACTTTGCAATGGCGCGGGGAGTGAGAAAGAGCGGATGGCCCGATGTCCCGGGTGGGTCGACAAGCTGAAGTCAGCCTCACCCGCGTTCGAGGACCGGTTTATCCCCGAAAGCACGCATCGTAGTCTGGACGTATGCGGCGCAATCGAGGCACCTTTGGCTACGCGAAAAGCTCCGCCCTGGCGCCACAGTAGATGCGGCCTACTGCCGCTGAGCGCCCGGTGCCGAGAACCAAAGCTTGAATTGGAGACCAGGCGAGTTGTCGAACATTTCGATGCGCGCACCGTGAAGGCGGGCGACGGCTGAGACCAGGCTCAGTCCCAGGCCGTTTCCCGGTGTGTAGCGACTCTGTTCGAGCCGGTAGAAGCGCTTGAAAACCTGTTCATACTGGTCGGCGGGAATTCCGGGTCCGTTATCGATGATCGAAACGACCGGGCTGCCGTTCACGATTTCGCTGGCAACAACGACTTGTCCGCCGGCGCGGCCGTGCTTGATTGCATTGTCTACAAGATTGGCGATGGCATCAAAAATCAGATCGCGATCGCCGATCGCCGGCACTTCGCCGTTGCCGGTCATGGTGAGGCAGCTACCGCGCTCCTCGGCCGCCGCATCGTACAGCTCGACGACCTCCCGGGCAATTTCGACCAGGTTCACGGTTCGAAACGCTTCCTTCCGCACCTGGGTCTCGATTTGCGCGATCCGCGTGATTGACGTGAAGATTCTCAAGACGGCATCGAGGTCGCCGATGGTGTCGCCGATCAACGCTTGAGCTTCCTCGTCAAAACGCTGGCCGTGATAGGCCTTCTCCAGTCGCCCACGCATGCGTGTCAGCGGCGTCCGGAGGTCGTGGGCCAGATTGTCGCTCACCTGCTTTACCTCGCCCATCAATGTTTCGATGCGATCCAGCATCAAATTGAGGTTTTCAGCAACGCGATCCCATTCGTCGTGGGTGCCGCGGAGCGGGATGCGCTTGTCCAGACCGCTCGCCATGATGGCTCGGCTGGTGGCGTTGATCTGCTCGATTCTTCCCACGGTCCGGCGCGTCACCAGGACGCTCGCGACGCCTGCGAGCACGAATATCAATGACACGCCGGAGATCACGGCTGTCTCGATCTGTCCGGTGAAGCTATCGAGGTCACTGATGTCGCGTCCAACCAAGAGCCGATCGCCGCTCGAGAATGTGTCGATCATTCCCCGCACAAGCGGCCAGCCGATCCCTTCGCCCGACGCGCCGGGAGCGCGAAATTCCGTCCATCCCGAGGGCGCCGTTGCCGTCGGCGGCCATTCTCCCAAATTGGCTGCGAGGACTGCGGATGAAGGATCGGAGAGGGCATATATATGACCGGCGAAAGCCTTGTCGGACGTCCGTTGGCGGATGAGGCCGATCAGCCCCTCGCGTCCTGACCGCTCGTAAACTTCCCGCAGGTTCATATACTCGGCCATGATCGCACGATCCGATCGGCTGCGTACATAGTTGGAGGTCGACAGGTAGACGTAGCTGAAGATCGCCGACACGATCACGCCAAAAGTCCCGATCGCGATCAGCGCCAGCTTGAACGTCGATGACGTCAGTGTCTTAGCCAGGAGCACGGAGACAATACCCGATGCCGCGAACGGTGTGGATCAGCGGATAGGCCTGCTGGTCATCGACCTTACGTCGCACCCGTCCGACATAGACATCGATGATATTCGTCGACGGATCGAAATGAAGGTCCCAGACGTGTTGCAACAACATGGCCCGGGACACAACGCGGCCTTCATTGCGCACCAGATATTCCAAAAGCTGGAATTCCCGGGGAAGGAGGTCGATACCGTTGCCGCGTCGGCTCGCAGCGCGTGAGATCAAGTCGATCGCGAGATCGCCCACGCGCAAGATGGTCTCCTTGGCAACGATGTCACTGCGCCGACCAAGCGCCTCGAGGCGGGCCAACAGTTCAACGAACGAAAACGGCTTGACCAGGTAATCGTCTCCGCCGGCACGCAGACCGCGTACCCTGTCGTCAACTTCTCCGAGTGCGCTGATGATCAGGAACGGTGCGGCGATGCCGTCATCGCGCAGTCGGCGCATCACCGCAATTCCATCGATGTCCGGGAGCATGCGGTCTATCGTGATCACGGCATAGTGGCAGGCCGAGCCTCGGCTCAGCGCCTCGTTCCCGCAAGTGGCCAGATCCACCTGGTAACCGCTGGTCGTGAGCTGTTCCACAAGCTGACCGGCCGTTTCCGGATCGTCCTCAACAACCAGAATACGACGATGGCTTCCCGTCATGGTCTGCTGTCTCCGACCGCCAGCCGCGAGCCTTGGTTAGGTCGGCCTCAACCCATGTTAGTCCGAGGTTCGGCAACGGGACTCGCAAATGAGCGTGATGGCCGCCGCCGGCCTGTCCTGCTGGAAATGCCGGCGGCGATCATCATGACGAAACCGGCTAGTAGTAGCCGTTACCCCCGCAGACGTTGGTCCATTGCGGTCCATAGGCCGTCCATATCCTGCGCCAGCAGCCGTCATAATAGCCGTAGTCGGCGTAGGCGTAGGGGACGCCAATGAACGCAAAGCGATGGAAGCGGTGGTGAAAGAAGCGATGATTGAATGCACCGTGCGAAAAGCGCGGTGAGAACCCCGCATGCGCGAAGGACGCGCCTGCAAAGCGCGCACCGACCATGTGCGGAGCTCCGCCGAAACGCATGCCTCCTCCCATGGCACGCATCCCTCCGCCCCAACCGCCGCCGTGCATGCCGCCGAAGCCGCCGCCACCGCCATGCATACCACCACCGCCGAAGCCGCCCCCGCCGTGACCGCCACCGCCGCCACCACCACCACCTCGCCCGAGAGCCGGCGATGCGAGAGCAAGCGTCGAGGCGACCACACAAGCAACTAGGCAATTAAGAGGCCTGTGGTTCATCCCATTCCTCCATTGTTGAATTGCAGCGGGCAATCCCGCCGCCGGAAGGAGATCAGCAGACCCAATTCATCCGACAACTTCAAATGACTAAGGTGACAGATTCTGACTATGAAGTTAGCATCGCGTGGATGATTTCGCGCCGAGCCCGCTCACGAAGGCATGGAGTTCGTCGCCGTCGGCGCGCTCGGGAACGCGAAAGCAGTGGCGATGCAGCCCGACGCGCTGCATCGCCTCCGAGATGCCCAAACCAGCGGGCATGCGAGCAGGCTCAGCGCTTGGGATCAACCAGCGCCTCCGGGCCGCGGAGCTGTGTCAAAACCGTCAGTTCGCCGATCTTCGTGCCCATGTCCTTACCGACCTCTGTCGAGAAGCGGTAATGAAACCCGGCATAGATACGTGCATTGGCAACTTCGTCGCTGTAGTCCTGGAGCCGGGTCCATTTGCGCGTGACGCCCGGCGCGGTGGGGCTGGTCAGCGAAAACTCCCCGAACTCGTCACCAACGATGTTCCGAAGAACCGTGGAGACTGCCGCGGACGTAATGCAGTGCGCGCACGGATACTCCGGATGCATCGGAGTATCGCCTAACGGCAACCATGACTCTTCGCGCGACGTCGCCGGATTCTGCGTGATATCCGCATTGCGTATTGCCGTGACCGGTCGCCAGAAGTTGTACTGATATTTCGCGTCGAACACCGCGACAATGGCATCAAAGCCGGCGATGGAGGTGAGGGCGAAGAGGCGAGCGCAATCGACCACGTCCATCTTCTTGGCCATCGCGGCTTGCCGGACGATCGGATTGTAGCTGCGCGGCCCCACCAGGAACCAAAACCGTCCAATCGTCGTCTGCTCTGCCGTTCGAACGGTGCTGTTGCGGGCGCCAATTTCACGAATTTCGTTGACGTCTCTGGTCCACCTCTCGGAATCAAGCGCAGGGGGCGGCCCCGGACGGAATTGCGAGCCGGAGGTCATGACCCAAGGGGTTGTAGCTCCGATCGTGGAGAAGAGAGGCACGATGGTTGGCACGTAAACGCCGGGCTTCGTGGACGGGCGGTAGCGTTCCTGTGCATCAATGCCGTCGCTCGCCCGAAACGCGATCACGCCCTCGGCGGCCTTTTTCCCAAGTGCGATTCCGTTCGACTTTCCTTCAGTTTCCGGAATGCCGGAAAGCGAAGCTGTGCGTGCTGTATCAAGCACGGCTTTTTGGTCCGGATAGATCGCAAGAAGAACGTCGTAGGCGGCCGCGGCCGCAGCCGCTTCCTTGGAAGTGGAGCGGTCCGCGGAAAGCGTCAGCTTGTATGGTGCGTATCTTCGTTCGATCGCGTTCACCGCTTCGAACATGGCAATGTGAAGCATCGACATGGCGCGGCTTTGCTGTGCAGGCAACACCTGCTTTTCCGCAGCAATGGCGTCGGCCTTCGCATTCCAGTCCATGATGACATCAGCATGCGCCGCGCCGGCGAAAGCTGCAGTCAATGCGATGGCGAGCAATATTCGGGACTTCGACGCAGGAAATGTCTTCATCTTCCTACTCCTCGCTGTGAATCAAGGCAGGACGGATCCATGCATGCGCAAGGACCGAGCAAGAATTGAGAATTGCGAGGCGAGCTTAAGGCCGTGGCGAACCGACCATAGTGAACCAGCTTACAGTCACCGCCGCCTCATCGAAAAATGATGCATTCGCGGCCGATGAGTAAGCCTCGCTGTCTTTATCAGCGGTAAGCGACGATGGGACGGTGTGCGCGATTCGCTGTCGATGGCGGGGCCCTCATATCGCCGGTGTTCGCTTTCGGGACAAGGCGAACATCATGATTGATCCTGCAGAAGCGGGCCGGAGTTGTGAGTACGTGACCTAGAGCGCGATGAGATCAGGATGAATCGTCATCGCACTCTGGATCCTTGTTTGCGCATGATCTCCGCGCAAACGCCACGCGTTTGTCGCGAGGGAAAACCGCTACACACCTTTCCGGATCATGCGCTAGCCCAAGAGCCCCTTGCCCGGAACGTGATTGATCTCGAGCCGGATGCCGTCGGGATCCTCGAACAGCAGCGAGTAATAGCCGGGCGCCCAGGAATCCTCGCGCGGCGCGCGGATGATGTTCGCGCCGAGCATGATTACGAAGGCATGGAGCTCGTCGACGTCGGCGCGCTCGCGGGCGCGGAAGCAAAGATGGTGCAGCCCGATGCGCTTCTGCTCGAAGGCCGCGCCCTCATGCTCCGCCGATGGCGCGCTGATGCCGACCGCCGTGCGGCCGCCGACGCAATACAGCGTGGCCTCGGTGTCGATCACGGGCCTCATGCCGAGAAACGGCAGCAGCTTGCGATAGAATTCGCGGGAGCGCGGGTAGTTCGAGGCGGTCAGGAAGATGTGCGCGATGCCGTTGATTTCCATGGGTCCCCCTCTGTGGCAATGTCTGGCGAAGGATAGCCCAAAGACAAATGCAGGATAGCGCCATGGCATCGGCCAAGCGAACGTTTCACCGCGCACTCCATGCGGGCCTGTTTGCCGTTTTCGCGGCCGCGGCCGCTCCCCTGCTCGCCGCGCCCTGCTCGTTCGAGGCGCAGGGCGAAGGCCATGTCGCGGAAGTGATCGACGGGCGCAGCTTTCGCCTCGATGACGGGCGCGAGATCAAGCTCGCCGGCATCGAGCTTGTGTCGTCGGACGCAACAAGGGCCGAGCGCGCGGCGGCCTTGTCGGCCATGATCGCGGGAAAAGACGTCACCCTGAGCGGCGCGGACGACGCGCCCGACCGCTATGGCCGGCAAACCGCCTTCGTCTTCCTCACCGGCTCGGACACGCCGGTGCAAAGCCTCCTGCTCGCGGAGGGCGCGGCGCTCGCTTCCTCCGAAATCGCCGACAAGGAGTGCGCCGCCGCTTTATTGGCGGCCGAGGGCGCCGCAAAAGCCGCAAAAAAGGGCGTATGGAACAGCCCCGCCGTCATAAAAAACGCGGAAAGTACAGACGATATTCTGGCCGGGATTGGGCGTTTTTTGCTGGTCGAGGGCAGGGTTTTGTCCGTACGACAAGCAGGGGCAACAACTTATCTGAACTTCGGACGGCGCTGGACACGGGACTTTGCTGTGACTATTTCAAGGCGCAATATGCCGGCGGTCGAATCCGCAGGCGTTGCGCTTAAGTCCCTTGAGAATCGGCGGATTCGGGTCCGCGGCTGGGTTGAGGCGCACCCCGGTCCGCGGATGGAAGTGGTCCGGGCCGGACAGATCGAAGTGCTGGGCGGGAACTAAGAGCCGGGAACCAAGAGCAAAGACCATGCTCAAACAAAAGGCGAGAGCGCGATCACGCGCTCTGGTATCGGGTTTAAGAGTAGCTTGATGTGGACGGGCGAGCGGGACGGCGCGAAATGAGAATGAGCCGCCACCTTTGGGCTGGGCCGGCGCTGCTTTGGCTGGCAGCGACGCTGGCCGGCTGTGGCGACATGGGCCGCCTCCAGACCGCAGTGCTGCAGCCGGCCGCGCCCGCGATCAAGCCGAACAGGACGATCGCGACGACACCGGCTTCCGAGAAGGAGCACGAGCGCATCCTCGCCTCCTATGGCGGCATGTATGACGACCCCAAGCTGGAATCGCTGGTGAGCAAGACCGTCGACCGGCTGGTCGCGGCCTCCGATCGTCCCGACCAGGCCTACAAGGTCACGATCCTCAATTCGGGCGCCGTGAACGCCTTCGCGCTGCCGACCGGTCAGCTCTATGTCACACGCGGGCTGATCGCGCTCGCCAACGACACTTCCGAATTGTCATCGGTGCTCTCCCACGAGATGGCGCATGTGCTCTCCAAGCACGCGGCGATCCGCGAGGACCAGGCGCGCCAGGCCGCGATCGTCGACAGGGTCGTGACCGACATGGGCAATGATCCGGACGTGACCGCGTTCACCATCGCCAAGAACAAGATGGCGATGGCGAACTTCTCGCGCTCGCAGGAGATCGACGCCGACGAGATCGGGGTCGCCATCTCCGCGCATGCGCATTTCGATCCCTATGGCGCGTCGCGCTTCCTCTCCTCGATGGAGCGCAATGCGGAGCTGAAGGCCGGCAAGACCTCGCTCGATCCGCGCACGCAGGATTTCCTCTCCTCGCATCCGGCGACGCCGGAGCGCGTACAGAAAGCGCAAACCACGGCACGGCAATATGTCTCGCCCGAAAACGCCGAGCGCGACCGCGAGGCCTATCTCGGCGCGATCGACAACATCGTCTATGGCGAGGACCCGAGCGAAGGCTTTGTGCGCGGCCGCCGCTTCCTGCATCCGAAACTGGGCTTCACCTTCCAGGCGCCGGACAATTTCTCGCTCGACAATACCGCCAAGGCCGTGATCGGCGTCCGCGAAGGCGGCGCACAGGCGATGCGCTTCGACGTGGTGCGGGTGCCGGCCGAGCAGACGCTGAGCGACTATCTCAACTCCGGCTGGATGGAGAGTGTCGACAAGTCGACCACCGAGGACATGACCATCAACGGTTTCCCGGCGGCGGCGACCACCGCGCGCGGCGACCAGTGGCAGTTCAAGGTCTATGCGCTGCGCTTCGGCTCCGACGTCTATCGCTTCATCTTCGCCGCGCGGCAGAAGACCACCGAGAGCGAGCGCAACGCGCGCGAGACCGTCAATTCCTTCCGCCGCCTGACGCTGGAGGAAATCCAGGCCGCCCGCCCGCTGCGCATCAAGGTGATCACGGTGCAGCCCGGCGACACCGTGGAATCGCTCTCGCACCGCATGTCGGGCGTCGATCGCCCGATCGAGCGCTTCCGCGTGCTGAACGGGCTCGACGGCAAGGCCCAGGTCAAGGTGCGAGACCGCGTGAAGATCGTGGTCGACTGACGGGCGACTTTGGATCGGAACGTCGACTTCCCGGTAAGGCGGCCCCATGACCGGCAAGCGACGCGGCGGTAAGCCGTGGCGCGCTGGCCAGCGAAATTTCCCCCGGTGCATCGCCGATTGGCGAGGAGTGGCTGACCGGAACCAGCGTCTGCTTTGAGTTCCGTATTTCAGATCGAGCGGATCGCCTGTTGCTAACCAGTTACATTCGCTTGAAAATCGAAGGATATCCGGACGGTTCGCACAGAAATTCACCAAAATGCCCGTTTATGACCCATCCGGTGCCCGCAGTGCACATTGCGCACGGGAACTAGTCTGGTGCCCAATCGTCTATATGTAGATGTTGATTCGATCGCACGGTTAACCCTTCGCAGCACGCTGTGCAATGCATATGGGGAGCGCATCATGTATAACGATTCTCTGTTCAATGCGTTCGCAAGGTCCTTCGAGGCCCGAAGCGAAGTCGACATGTCGATGACGGAGTACCTGGAATCGTGTCGGGGCGATCCGATGCGATATGCCAATGCCGCCGAGCGGCTGTTAGCAGCGATCGGCGAACCTCAGATGATCGATACGGCCAAGGATGCCCGCCTTGGCCGTATTTTTTTCAACAGGACGATGCGGGTCTATCCGGCCTTCTCCGGATTCCATGGCATGGAAGACACGATCGAGCGGATCGTCGGGTTCTTTCGGCATGGCGCCCAGGGCCTGGAGGAACGCAAGCAAATTCTTTATTTGCTCGGACCGGTCGGAGGCGGCAAATCTTCGCTCGCCGAGCGGCTGAAATCGTTGATGGAGGTCCATCCGATCTATGTCCTGAAGGCGGGCGACGAACTCAGTCCCGTATTCGAGAGCCCGCTCAGCCTGTTTGATCCCGACACCTTCGGGCCCATGCTCGAAGAAAAGTACGGCATTCCGCGCCGTCGCCTGACCGGCCTGATGAGCCCGTGGTGCTACAAACGACTGGAAGCTTTCGGCGGCGATATCTCACGGTTTCGGGTTGCGAAAATCCAGCCTTCGCGATTGCGTCAGATCGGAATTGCGAAGACCGAGCCGGGGGACGAAAACAATCAGGATATTTCCTCGCTGGTCGGCAAGGTCGACATCCGCAAGCTGGAGACGTTCGCCCAGAATGATCCCGATGCGTACAGCTATTCCGGCGGCCTAAATCGCGCCAACCAGGGCATCCTCGAATTTGTCGAGATGTTCAAGGCGCCGATCAAGATGCTGCATCCGCTGCTCACAGCGACGCAGGAGTGCAACTATATCGGCACCGAGAATATAGGCGCGATCCCGTTTACGGGCGTCATCCTCGCGCATTCGAACGAATCGGAATGGCAAAGCTTCAAGGCCAACAAGAATAACGAAGCTTTCATCGACAGAATCTGCGTCATCAAGGTGCCGTATTGCCTCCGGGTGACCGAGGAGCAGAAGATCTACACCAAGCTTATCCAGGGGTCCGAACTCGCTTCCGCCCCCTGCGCGCCGGCTACGCTGGAGACGCTCGCGCGGTTCTCGGTCATGACGCGCCTGCGCAAGCACGAGAACTCGACGGCCTTTGCAAAAATGCGGGTCTATGACGGCGAAAGCCTCAAGGAATCCGACCCCAAAGCGCGTAGCGTGCAGGAATACAGGGATGCCGCCGGGGTCGATGAGGGCATGGACGGCGTCTCGACGCGCTTTGCATTCAAGGTGCTGGCCGCCACCTACAATCACGACACCGCCGAGGTCGGTGCAGATGCCGTCCACCTGATGTATGCCCTCGAGCAGGCCATCCGCCGCGAGCAGTTGGCCGAGGAAGTCGAAAAACGCTATCTCGAATTCATCAAGGCCGAGTTGGCGCCGCGCTATGCGGAATTCATCGGCAACGAGATCCAGAAAGCCTATCTCGAATCATATTCGGATTACGGTCAAAACCTGTTCGATCGCTACGTCGACTACGCCGACGCCTGGATCGAAGATCAGGATTTCAAGGATCCCGACACCGGCCAATTGATGAATCGCGAGCTTCTCAATCAGGAACTCACCAAGATCGAGAAGCCGGCGGGCATCGCCAATCCCAAGGACTTTCGCAACGAGGTCGTCAAATTCTCGCTTCGCTCGCGGGCCCAGAACGGCGGAAAGAACCCGGGCTGGACCAGCTATGAAAAGATCCGTGAGGTGATCGAGAAGCGAATATTCTCGCAGGTGGAGGATTTGCTTCCGGTCATCTCGTTCGGGTCGAAGAAGGATGGCGATACCGAGAAAAAACACGGAGAGTTCGTCGAACGCATGGTGGAGCGCGGCTACACCGAGCGCCAGGTTCGTCGGCTCGTCGAGTGGTACATGCGTGTAAAGCAAGCCGGCTGAAGCCGATGCAAAGATGGCTATGCACATCGTCGACAGGCGTCTGAACCCGGGCAGCAAAAGCCTCGAGAATCGGCAGCGGTTCCTGCGTCGCGCAAAAGCGCTGGTTCAGGATGCGGTCAAGAGGATGTCGAAGGACCGCGACATCAAGGATGTCCTGGAGGGCGGCGAGGTCAGCATTCCGCTCGATGGGATGGACGAGCCGCGCTTTCATCGTCGGGGGGGCACGCGCGACATGGTGCTTCCCGGAAACAAGAAGTATGTCGAGGGCGATATATTGCCGCGTCCCCGCGAGGGCGAGGGCAAGGGCAACGCATCGGGGCCCGGCGAAGGTGACAGCGAAGACGCGTTCAGATTCGTTCTCAACCGCGACGAGTTTGTCGACCTTTTCCTCGATGATCTCGAATTGCCCGATCTCGCCAAGCGGAGGTTGGCCGAGGCGGACAGCGAGAGCAGCCAGCGCGCCGGCTACACCAACTCAGGCTCCCCGGCGAACCTCTCGGTCAGCCGAACCGTGCGCCTGGCAATGGCTCGGCGGGTCGCCTTGAGGCGTCCGCGACCTGAAACCATCGCTCAACTCGAAGCCGAACTGGCCGATTGCGAGGAAGAAGAGCGGCGCATCGAGTTGATCAAGGAGATCGAAGCGCTGCGAGGGCGACTTCGTCGAATACCGTTCATAGATCCGATCGACATACGATATCGACGTTTCGAAACCATTCCGAAGCCGGTCACGCAGGCAGTCATGTTCTGCCTGATGGACGTGTCCGGCTCGATGTCCGAGCACATGAAGGACCTGGCCAAGCGCTTTTACATGCTGCTCTACGTGTTCCTCAAGCGGCGCTATCGTCACGTCGAGATCGTGTTCATCCGCCATACCGACCGGGCGGAAGAGGTGGACGAAGACACATTCTTCCATGGCCCGGCGTCAGGCGGCACCCTGGTCTCAAGCGCGTTGAAGGAGATGCACGACATCGTTCGGTCGCGTTTTCGCCCTGCGGACTGGAATATCTATGCAGCCCAGGCCTCCGATGGCGACAACTCTCATGCGGACGGAGAAGCGGTAAGCCGCTTGCTGACCGAAATGATTCTCCCGGTCAGCCAATTCTTTGCTTACCTTGAGGTGGGCGAAGCCAATGGCAGCACGTTCTCGATGCCCAATTCGTCGCTGTGGACGCTGTATCAGCGACTGCACGATGGCGGGGCGCCGCTGTCGATACGCAAGGTCACCAGCCGTTCAGAAATATTTCCGGTCTTTCGCGATCTCTTTCATCGTCGCCAAAAGCATGTAAAGGCCGTGCCATGACTGGAAACGCCGGACGCCTGTTCGATGGACCGGACTGGAACTTTGCCACGCTGCAACGTATCCACGATGCCTGCGAAGGGATTGCACGATCCGAGTTGGGCCTGAACACCTATCCCAACCAGATCGAGATCATTACATCGGAGCAGATGCTGGATGCCTACGCCTCCGGCGGCCTGCCGCTGTTATACAAGCACTGGTCGTACGGCAAACATTTCGCGCACGAAGAGGCCTCCTACCGCAGGGGTTTGAAGGGTCTCGCCTATGAAATCGTGATCAACAGCTCGCCATGCATTTCATACTTGATGGAGGAGAACACCTCGACCATGCAAACGCTGGTGATCGCGCACGCCGCGTTCGGCCACAATCACTTTTTCAAGAACAATTATCTCTTCAGGCAATGGACGGATGCCGAGGGCATTCTCGACTATCTCGAATTTGCAAAAGGCTATGTTGCGCAATGCGAGGAGCGTCACGGCAGGGCCCTCGTCGAGCACACGCTGGACGCCGCGCATGCCCTGATGTCCAACGGGGTCGATCGCTATCCCGGCAAGAAGTCCCTCGATCTTCGCGAGGAAGAGCGCCGCGCGGGAGAACGCCGATCTTATGAAGAACGCGCCTTCAACGATCTTTGGCGAACGGTCCCGACCGGACCGCTCAAGAGCGCGGCAGCGTTGACCGGCGAACGGCGACGGGCCTTGCTTCGGCTGCCACAGGAAAACCTGCTCTATTTTCTCGAGAAAACCGCGCCGCGTCTTCAGCCCTGGCAGCGGGAGCTGCTTCGCATCGTGCGCAACCTGGCGCAGTATTTTTACCCGCAGCGGCAGACCAAGGTCATGAACGAGGGCACGGCGACGTTCGTGCATTACCGCATCATGTCCCGATTGCACGAGCAGGGCCGGATTTCCGACGGAAGCTTCCTTGAATTCCTGCAGTCGCATACGAACGTGGTGTTCCAGCCTGATTTCGACCATCCCTACTTTTCAGGCTTCAACCCCTATGCGCTGGGCTTTGCAGTGATGCAGGATATCGAGCGTATCGTCACCAGTCCCGACGACGAGGATAAGGAGTGGTTTCCGGACATTGCCGGAAAGGGCGACGCAATGGAGGTCTTGCGCGATATCTGGGCAAACTATCGGGACGAGAGTTTCCTCAGTCAATTTCTCAGCCCTCGGCTTATCAGGCAAATGCGATTGTTCCATCTGCACGACGATCCGGGCGAGAGCGCCGGCATCAGGGTGGATGCCATTCACGACGAGCGAGGCTATCGCCGGATTCGGCGCGAGCTGTCGCGGCAGCATGACGTCGGGTTCCTCGATGCGAACATCGAGGTGGTCGACGTCGACCTCGCCGGCGATCGTCGCTTGATGCTGCAGCATGCCGTCGCGGGAGGAGCCCAGCTGCACGAGACGGACGCGAGGCGTGTCCTTCAACACCTCGCCGATCTCTGGGGCTATGACGTGTCGCTCGTGGAAGTCGATGCAGCGAATGCGGTCCTGAAAGAATACCTGGTAAAGCCCAGGTCGGTCGCGGCAGTCGCGTAGTTACGGGTCATCGGCAAGCGAATTCTAGAGCATGATCCGGAAAAGTGTGTAGCGGTTTTCCGAAGAGATCATGCTCAAACAAAGGGCTAAAGCGCGATGACGATTCGACCTAATCTCATCGCGCTTTAGGATCGAGCCCTGCCACGGGAAAATATGGATCGCTTCCGCCTCCGCTCTTCGAGCACGGCGGACAAGCCGCAATGACCACGAGGCGCATGTGAGTGCGTCGCGCGGCCCCCGGCCATAGGGACTCACCAAGAAAAGAGCCCGGCTTTCGACCGGGCTCTTGATCTCGAATTCGATGTGCTAGTCCGAATTACGCTTTCAGGCGGCTTCATCAGCGACGGTGGTGCCGTCGCCTTCAGCCTCGTCGGCCTCGTCGACATCGCCCTCGGCCTCGCCTTCACCTTCGGCAGAGCCTTCGGCCTTCACGCCGCGGCGCGGGCTCTTCGCGAGCTGGCTCTCGATTTCCTTGACCGCTTCGGTCTCGGTCGAGTGCTGCACCACCGCGATCTCGCGCGACAGGCGGTCGAGCGCCGCTTCGTAAAGCTGGCGTTCGCTGTAGGACTGCTCGGGCTGCGATTCCGAACGGTAGAGGTCGCGCACGACTTCCGCGATCGCGACGATGTCGCCCGAATTGATCTTCGCTTCGTACTCCTGGGCGCGGCGCGACCACATGGTGCGCTTGACCCGGGCGCGGCCCTTCAAGGTCTCCAGCGCCTTCTTCACCAGCGCGGGCTCCGACAGCTTGCGCATGCCGACATTGGCGACCTTGGCGGTCGGCACGCGCAGCGTCATCTTGTCCTTCATGAAGTTGATGACGAACAGCTCGAGCTTGGCGCCGGCGATCTCCTGCTCCTCGATAGCCAGGATCTGGCCAACGCCGTGGGCGGGATAGACAACGAATTCATTGGCCTTGAAGCCCTGACGCTGGGTTACGACCTTCTTTTCCTCAGGCTTCGGGGCAGCCGCAACGGGCTTGGCGGCGACGACCGGCTTGGCAACAGGCTTGGTAGCGGCAGCCTTCGGGGCAGTCTTCGCAGCGGTCTTCGAGGCAGGAGCCTTCGAAACGCCGGCTTTCGCGGCAGTTTTGGCAGTTTTTGAGGGCATTGCGCTTCTTTTCTTGGAGGACTTTGCAGCCGAGGTCGCCTTACCGGCGGTCCGGGTAACCCGGGCACGGCTCTTGGATGCACCGCGGCTGGCCGCAGCGGCTTTCTTCGACGGCTTAGAGGTACTCTTTTTACGCGTTTTCTGTGACACGGCCTGTGCGCGGAACTGCCACGCCCCTGTTCGATGTTTTTCGCGGAAACCCTCCATCGAGGGTCAATGCGGCTGACCGATTTCAGCTCAGAATGTGCCCAATATAGCACATTTTCCGCAAAAATCAATGATTTAGCGGATTTCAGACAGGGTTTTGGCTGGTCGCAAGTTATTAGGGTTAAGCGTGGGGCATTTTTATGGTCAGTCACCCGTCCCGGGGTTCGGAGAAAAATATTTCTCGAACTTGCCTGCCTGGCCCTCGAAATCCTTGGCATCCGCCGGGGATTCCTTCTTTTGGGTGATATTCGGCCAGGATTTCGCGTATTCGGTATTAACTTCCAGCCACTTCTCGAGCCCGGGCTCAGTGTCCGGCTTGATCGCGTCCGCCGGGCATTCCGGTTCGCACACGCCGCAATCGATACATTCGTCCGGATGGATCACCAACATATTCTCGCCCTCGTAGAAACAATCGACGGGGCAGACCTCAACGCAATCGGTGTACTTGCATTTGATGCAGGCTTCAGTGACGACGTAAGTCATCCAGGGCTCCGGAACGGTCGAAATTCGCGCTTTGCCTAGCGCAGTCATCGCACTGCCGCAAGGGAAGCGGGCTCAAGAACTGAATCGGCAGCGCATCAGCTCAGACAACGCTTATCAGGTAGTTATTCCGGCCGTGTGTGCAAATCCTCATAGAGCAAGCGGCCAGCCGCGGCGTCGCCGCGCCGCTCGGAAAATCCGATCACCTTCAGCACCCGCACCGAGCGGTCGAGCCCGATGGTGAGCACGTCGCCGGGCTTCAAGGCATGTCCCGGCGAGGTCTCACGCACGCCGTTGACGCGGACGTGGCCCTTCTCGACAAGCTGAGCGGCGCTGGTGCGGGCCTTGACGACCCGCGCATGCCACAGAAACTTGTCGAGGCGCTGCCGATCCAAGCCTTATCCTTTTGATGCGTTTTCTTGCCACGAACTGGTCCCCCGTTCGCTCGAAAACGCCATGCCGGCGCTATTCCTTGCGGTTACCGCCCGCGAGTTGTTCCTTCAGCGCCGCAAGCTTCGCAAACGGCGAATTGGGATCGGCGACGCGGTCGCGCTCGCGCGGGTTCGACGAGCTCGCATAATGCCGCAGCGCCGGCCCGCTCTCGCGATCGCGCTTGTCGCGTCCGCCCTTGTCGCGGTCGCCGCGATTGCGGTCACGCTCGTCGCGCCGGCCGCCCTCACGGGCGCCGAACTTCTCGCGCTTGTTGTCGCGATCGCGGTCCTTGCCCTTGCCTTCGAAGCGCTCGCGGCGGTCTCGTTGCTGCTCGGGTCGCGCTTCGCGCGCGGGTGCGCCTTCGGCGGCGGCGGGAGCCGCTGTGGCGGCTTCCACCGGGGCGTCCGCGCGCGGCTTTTGAAACTCCTTGTGGCGGCGCCGGCGATGATGTTCGCGCTTCTCGCCTTCCCTGGGCTGGCCCTGATCTTGATCTTGACCCTGACCCCGATCTTGACCTTGGCCCTCGGCCGCCCGCGCGCCGTCCTGAGGCTTGTGGGAGCGGCGATGGCGGTTGCGATCGTGATGCGGACGGCGCTCCTCCGAGCGGCCGCCGGGACGCCAGACTTCGACAAGCTGCGGTTCCGCGGGAACGGCAGGAGCGGCTTCCGCGCTTGCGGCTTCCGCAGGCGCAGCGTCGCTCGTGGGCGCGGCTTCCGCCGTGGCTTCGGCAATGGGTTCAGCAGCAGCCTCCGCCGGTGCGACCTCCGCGGTTTCAACGGGAGCCGGTTCGGCTTCGGCGACAGGCTCCACCTGCACTTCGACGACGACAGGCGTTGCCTCGCTGGCGGCGAGTTCGGGCGCATCCGACGACAGCGCGGCGGAAGGCGCGGGATCGCCGGACACCGGCTGATCGACGACCTCCGCGACCGCTTCTTCAGGCGTGCCCATGGCTGCTTCGGCGGGCGCATCCATCGCAGCTTCCGCCGGCGTTTCCGTCGCAGGCTCTACAGGTGCAGCTTCGGCAGCTACAGCCTCGGCGGGCGCTTCAACCACCGGCTTCGGCGGCAATGGCGTGCGGCGCTCCATGCGGTAGCCGAGCGCGCGCAGGATCGAGGCGAAGTCCTCGCCGGCCGAGCCCGTGAGCGAGGTCATCGCCTGCGTCACCACAAAGCCGCGGCCATCGAAAGCGCCGGCCGGCTTCTCGCCCGCAGAATTCTCGCGCCATGACAGTGCCGGGCGGATCAGATCCGCGAGCCGCTCCAGGATGTCGACGCGCACCGCGCGCTCGCCGCACTGGCGATAGCCGAGCACGCGATAGGCATCGCGCGGCAACGCCTTGTCGACCGGGAAAGACGTGCGGCCGCTGGAGGCCAGGTGCTGCGCGCCGGACAGCACCGTCGGATCGACATTGTCCTGCTTCAAGGCCCAGAGCAGCGTGGCCAGCGATCGTGCGGCGGGCTTGAGCAGCGCCGGGAAGTAGATGTGATAGGCGCCGAAGCGCACGCCATATTTGCGCAACACGGCGCGCGAAGGCTGGTCGAGATCCTTCATCTCGGCCGCAATCCTGTTGCGCTCGAGCACGCCGAGCGCCTCGACAAGCTGGAACGCGATGCCGCGCGCAATGCCGGTGACGTCTTCGGCCTTGGAGAGCTCGAACATCGGCCCGAGC
Source organism: uncultured Alphaproteobacteria bacterium (assembly GCA_963831505.1). Classification (GTDB taxonomy): domain Bacteria; phylum Pseudomonadota; class Alphaproteobacteria; order Rhizobiales; family Xanthobacteraceae; genus Bradyrhizobium. Next base: position 60,024 of record CAWHQY010000023.1, read on the forward strand.
AGCTTTTCGACATGCGTCTTCAGCCAGAGATCGAGCCGGGCCTGCACCTTTTCCCTGGCCGCGCCGGTCAGCCGCTCGTCGGCGATGATGCGAAGCCGCGGATGCAGCGCATCCTCGGCGGCGACCAGCTTGGCGACGGCGTCGCCGGTCCAGCGGACGGTGCCGTCGGAGGCGAGCACGAACTGCTCGTCGGCGGCCGCGCCCAATTTTTCGGCACGCGCGTCGATCTCCTTCGCCAGCACCTGCTGGGCGGCGGCCTGCAGCGCTTTCGCATCCGAGCCCGCTTCCGCGGCGTCGGGCGCGAAGGTGAATCCGTCGAGCCGGCCGATCGCATGGCCCTCAACGATGACTTCGCCAGTCTTGCCGATTTCCGTACTCAAAACCGTGTTCTCCCGCAGGCGGCGCATCAATACACTGGTACGCCGGTCAACGAAACGCTCCGTGAGGCGTTCGTGCAGCGCGTCCGACAATTTATTTTCGACCTCGCGCGTGGTTTCCTGCCACCGTTCGGGGTCGGCCAGCCAGTCCGGCCGGTTGGCGACGAAGGTCCAGGTGCGGATCTGCGCGATCCGCCCCGACAGCGTGTCGATATCGCCATCGGTGCGATCGGCCTGGTCGACCTGGGCCGAAAACCACCCATCCGGAATCCTGCCCTTCTTCATCAGGAAATCGAACAGGGTGGTCACGAGTTCCGCATGCGCGGCCGGCGCGATCTTCCGGTAGTCCGGTATCTGGCAGGCCTCCCATAGCCGCTCGACCGCGGCCGCTCCGTGGGCCATGTCACGGACATCGCCGTCGCGAGCGGCGTGGTCGAGCACGCGCATGTCCTCGGCGATCGGCGCTTTGGTCAGCGCGTCATGGCCGGGCGGCAGCGCCAGCGACACCTGCAAGCTTCCCAGCGAAGAGAAATCGAGCTTCGCATTGCGCCATTGCAGCACCTTCACGCTGTCAAAAGTGTGGTTCTGCAGCGCATTCACGAGCTCCGGCTCGAACGGGGCGCAGCGGCCGGTCGTGCCGAACGTGCCGTCGCGGGTGGCGCGCCCGGCTCTCCCTGCGATCTGCGCGAATTCGGACGGATTGAGGCGGCGGAACTGGTAGCCATCGTATTTGCGGTCGGAGGCAAAGGCGACGTGGTCGACGTCGAGGTTGAGCCCCATGCCGATCGCGTCGGTGGCGACGAGATAATCGACGTCGCCGTTCTGGAACATCGCGACTTGGGCGTTGCGCGTGCGGGGCGACAGCGAGCCCAGCACCACGGCCGCGCCGCCATGCTGGCGGCGGATCAATTCGGCGATCGCATAGACCTCTTCGGCCGAGAAGGCGACGATCGCGGTGCGCCGCGGCTGGCGCGTGATCTTGCGGTCGCCGGCGAATTCGAGCTGCGAGAGCCTCGGCCGCGTCACGATGGAAGCGCCCGGCAGCAGCCGCTCGATGATCGGGCGCATGGTGGCCGCGCCGAGCAGCATGGTCTCGTCGCGGCCGCGGCGATTGAGGATGCGGTCGGTGAAGACATGGCCGCGCTCGAGATCCGCCGCGATCTGGACTTCGTCGACGGCGAGGAACGACACGTCGAGATCGCGCGGCATCGCCTCTACCGTCGAGACCCAGAAGCGCGGGTTCTTCGGCTTGATCTTCTCCTCGCCCGTGATCAGCGCGACGCTGTCGATCCCGGCGCGATCGGCGATCTTGTTGTAGACCTCGCGCGCGAGCAGGCGCAGCGGCAGGCCGATGATGCCGCTTGAATGCGCGAGCAGCCGCTCGATCGCCAGATGCGTCTTGCCGGTGTTGGTGGGGCCGAGCACCGCGGTGACGCCGCTGCCTGGCGCCCGATCGTGGCCGAACGCCGCTTGGGGAGAGAAAGCCATATTTTTTGGGTATTTCTTTATTTGTTCAGTCGCTCGTCATTGCGAGCGAAGCGAAGCAATCCATTTCACAACGCGGGAAGTATGGATTGCTTCGTCGCTTCGCTCCTCGCAATGACGAAAGAACTTGGAATTATCGGGCTGTTCGCGCCTTTACCGCGGAATCTGTCTCACAATGCGACGCCGGCAGGGTCGCAATTTAAGCTCTGGAACGAGTTTAGAACGAATCGCGGCCGAATCGCTGACTCGCTACGGTAACCTGCTTCGTTCACCGCAACATCTCGCGTTGACGACTTCGGCCCGGCACTAGATCAAGTTTGACGCGGCTCCACAAGCGATGGTTTCGAGGGCGGAATCCTTAAAATTTGGCCTGGTCGGAGTCGAATCAGAAGCGGGCAAGAGTCAACTGGATTCACGCGCGCGGCACCATTTCTCCTCGTCATTGCCGGGCTTGACCCGGCAATCCATCGCCTTCGGAAAAACGCTTTCTTGGATGGATGCGCGGGTCAAGCCCGCGCATGACGAGTCTTTAAAGCGATTCAATGCGTTGCCTGCGCAGCCCGCATCACTGTGTCTTCGCCACGTGCGGCGGCGTCGCCTGGGTCAGGAATTGGGTGGCTTCCAGCATGGCGGTGCCGAGCGGGGTCGGGATCACCATGCGGTAGGGGACCAGCACCCGTGTGCCCACGATCGGCGCAAAGGCGATCTCGATGTTGCGGGCGCCGGCGAGATATTTGATCACGGGACGATCCGGGATGTAGCCCGCGAGCGGCATGAAATAGACCGCGCAGACCACGACCGGGCCGTGATAGCCGCGGTCGGACTTCACCGTTTCCATGCGCTTGAAATCGAGCTTGAGGTCGTAGCGCAGGCGGCCGTCGAACACGGCGGCACTGCCGCGGCAGGCCTCGGGCGAGACCACCTCGCCGGTGCCGGGCACGCGCACGAGCGAGGAGGTCATCGGATCCAGCACGCCCTTCCTGTGCGCTTCCGTCACCGGGATGCGGTCGGCGTCGACCGGCGGCTCCGGATCGATGCCGAACTCCTTCACATTGCCGTTCGCGAGCGTGATGTGGATGATCTCGGATTTCTTCGACGTCGTGGTCGAGGCCTTGTAATTGGCCGGCACCAGCGCGCCATTGACGATGCGGCCCTGGGCTTCGCCGGTGCCGGAGCCATTGGCGATGGTTTTCAGAAGTCCGGTGGTGCCGCCGACGGCACTCGCTGCATAGGAATCGTCACCGATCTCGATGTTCCAGGCGCCCTTGCCGACGGGGATGCCGGCGAGCGAGGCCTCATATTGCGCTTCCAGCCGGCCCTGCGCGGAGGCCGCGTGCGGCAACATCAGCAACAGCGCGCCGGCTGAGAGCGAAGCCAGCTTCCACCGCGCCGATCGGTCCAACATCTCAGCTTTCGTCGTCACGGTGTCCTCGAAAGGCACGATCAAAACCTGATCTAAGCAATAAATTCCCGCAAACAACGCATATTCCGCGTGATACCGGGGCTATCCCAAGGCGTTTTGCCAGGGACCCAAACGGCCCAAAAACCCGACAAGCAACCTCAAAGGGAACGCCTTTCCAATCGGCCCGGAATGTGCCCTTTATATGATCCGTTAAGTCGCGGAAGGGCCTGCCGAAACGGCGTTTTCGGCGGCTTTTGCGGGCCCAAAACCTTGACGTCCCCGCTCTTCCCCCCTATACGTCCGCGCGCTCCCTGTAAGGACACAAATTTTGGACCCCCTGAGGCGCCCCAACGGGCTGCCGGGGACGGAAGAGGATTTTCGAAGATGTCGCGGCGCTGTGAACTGACGGCCAAGGGCCCGCTGGTGGGCCACAAGGTCAGCCACTCCAACATCAAGACCAAGCGGCGGTTCCTGCCGAACCTGTGCAACGTCACGTTCATCTCGGACACGCTGGGCCGCAACGTGCGCCTGCGCGTCTCGACCAACGCGATCAAGAGCGTCGACCACAATGGCGGCCTCGACGCGTTCCTGCTCAAGGCGCCGGCCGGCAACCTCTCGCCGCGCGCGCTGGAGCTGAAGCGCGCGATCCAGAAGAAGACCGGCGACGCGCAGCCGGCGCAGAAGGCAAGTTAAAGATTTTAGAGTTGGGGCGAAGGGCGAGTCGGTAGCGTCCAGTCGCGTAACGCTTGATGTAGTGAGATGCTGGCGGCCGGGTCGAAAGACCCGGCCGTTTTTTTGTTTCGGTTGCGCTGTTCAAACCCTAGATTGAAATCGAGTTTGCCTGCCTTCTTCGCGGGCACTATGCTGGAATCGCGATGCCCTACGAGGAACTCCCAGTAACTCCTGCCTTGATCACTTGGGCTCGATCGCGTGCGGGCGTTTCTATCGCCGACGCATCGCAAACGTTTAAGAAAATTCAGGCTTGGGAAGCTGGCCTTTCCGCTCCCACGTATCCGCAACTCGAGCAACTAGCTGATGCGTTCAAAGTACCGGTAGCGGTCTTTTTCTTTCCAGAACCTCCCTCAGTGCCCAACATTAGCGAGACGTTTCGGACTCTGCCCGACACGGAGTTCGAGCAAATTCCAAGCAAGGTTCGGCTGCTCCTCCGAAAAGCAAAGGCGTTTCAGCTAAACCTGATGGAGCTTACGGGGGGCGGAATCCTTCACGCACCTTATTACTCGTGACGTTGCGTTCGCTGCCGGCATGAATCTGCAGGAAATGACCGAGCGGGTCCGCATATATCTGCGAATCCCGTTGGACGAACAGCTAGGCTGGTCAGATGACGAGACAGCACTCAAGCGTTGGCGCGACGGCCTTTTCAGCGCGGGCATCTATGTATTCAAGGATGCTTTCCGCGTAGATGAATTTTCTGGCTTCTGTCTGTACGACGATGTTTTCCCCTTGATCTACGTAAACAACTCTTCCGCAAAAACGCGACAGATATTCACTCTCTTCCATGAGCTCGCGCATCTTCTTTTTCACACGAGCGGCATCGATACGATCCATGATGAATTTATTCCAGCTCTAACGAATGAAGCGCAGCGCATTGAGATTTTGTGCAATCGATTTGCCGCTGAATTCTTGTTGCCGGAAGGCGCATTCGCCGCCTCTGCTCGCGGAATGGCTGCTGACGAAGCTACCGCAGAACAAATTGCAGCGTCATTTCATGTGAGCAGAGAGGTCGTCTTCCGACGCTTTCTCGATCGCGGCATGATTGATCAGCAAACTTACAACCGAGCCGCTGCTCGCTGGGCGGAACAGCGCCAAGGCGGCGGCGCAGGCGGCGACTATTATTGGACGAAACTTGCTTATTTAGGCAGAGACTACGTAGGCCTAGCACTGAGCCAGTACCGACAAAACCGAATTGATGAACGCCAACTTGCCGATTATCTCGATGTAAAGCCAAAGAACTTAGCCGGCATCGAAGACTATTTCGCCAGAGGTAGTCCGTGATGTATGTCTTTGACACCTCTCCACTCTCAACTCTCTTCAAGAACTATTATCGAAGACGCTTTCCATCTCTTTGGCGCAACTTTGATGCTCTTGTTGCCGCCGGTAACCTTGTCTCGACGCGCGAGGCTCATCGCGAGATTATCGACGGACCAGTCGCTGAGTTGCGTGATTGGGGAGGAAACAATCAAGCGCTGTTTTCAGTACCAACTGCCGCAGAGGGCGCATTCGTTGCGCGGATCTACGCAGTCCCTCATTTTCATCAAAATATCGAACAACAAAAACTCTTAAAAGGAGGACGCAATGCGGACCCCTTCATCATTGCTCGCGCTGCTGTCGAGGAAAGAACTGTTGTTACATGGAAGTCTTCAAGCGAAATGCGGCAAAGATCCCCAACATATGCCAGCACTTTGGCGTTCCATGCGTGACGCTTGAGGAATTCATGGAAGCTGAAGGTTGGCAGTTCTAGCGTTTTTCTAAGAGCTACAGTCTAAATCACTTGGCTGAGGGGCGGGTGAAGTCAGGATTTTTCAAAGAGTTTGTGGCTTTTGGTCGGGAGCACAAAGTAGAGCTTCACGATCCGAAGGCGCTGGAGGCTTTCACTTCCCACATAGCAGAGGAAGTCGAAACGGCAATTGCAAGCGACGCGCGTCTTCACGGTCACCGCACACAGAACATGTTTGAAGCGCTGATCGTAAGCTTAGGGCGATATAAAATTCTCAAAGTGGAGGACGCTGGTATCGTCCACTCCAAGGAACCGATCCGAGTTCCTGATTTTCTGGTTGTGCTGGAAGACGGTCGTCGATGGGCTGTCGAGGTCAAAAATGTCTTCGAGAAAGAACCCTCGCATCAAGAAACGTCCTTCAAATCCAGCTACGTCGATGAGCTACGAAGCTATTCAGAGGGCATAGGATATGAGCTCAAGCTCGCAATTTACTGGGCGCGATGGGCTACATGGACTCTGATATCAGCGGAGACTTTAAGAGCGGCAGGCGACCGACTCGCCACCAATATGTTTGAGGCCTTGAATGTAAATGAAATCGGCGCACTTGGTGATGCGACGGTGGGAACCGTGCCGCCGCTTCGCTTGCGTTTGTATGCTGATCCAGCAAGCCCAGGCGCCTAATCGACACCGAAACTGCTCTCATCACTATCGCGACAAGCGAGATAACTTGCGGTAGAAATATCATCAACAACGAAACTGATAGATCAATCGCTTGGTTATTTATGCAGTACGGCGAATGGAAACTCTCTGGACCGCACCCCATCATGTCCGGCGACCTAGTCGATGCTCTCGAATACGTTTGGAATCCGATCGAAATGCAGAATGTCGGCTTTGAAGTGATTGGCTCATTGAGCCGGATGTTCGCCGGCTATTTTGCGTCAGAAACATTGCGGGGGGGCAAAGTCGTACGGATCGATGCCAAGGCAGTCCCCGAGTGGTTTAGACCGCTAGTGGATTATGGATCGCACAAAGATCGACAATTGCCCATCTGGAAGTTCGTGCTTAAGCCCAAGAGCTCGGGTATGAGCCACGGTCTTACCTAACCCCCTCTATCAAGCTGACGGCCCTTGTCATCGCATCCGCCTTCGCCGCCGCATTGCCCGGGACCTCCTGCCGCCTCTCGCCGGGGTCGTCGAAATCATGCGTCGCGCCGGGGTAGAGCGTCGACGGTGAGCGAGCGTGCCGGCGTCGATCGAGCGCTGCGCGACATGCTGGCAGATGGTGGGCGAGACCTCCTCGTCGTGTTCGGCGAGGAACATCGCGACCGGCGCCGAGGTCGAGACCCTGTCATCGAGCAGCGCGAGGCGGCCGCAGCCGGGATAGAAGGCGAGCGCGGCGCGGAAGCCGGCGTTCGTGCCTTGGCGGATCATCACGTTCAGCGCGGTCGAGCCGCCGTTCGACCAGCCCTGCAGGAAGACGCGGTTCGGATCGACGTCGCTCCGCGCGCGCAGGAAGCCGAGCGCGCCTTCGGCATCGAGCGGGCGCACGGTCTTCTCGTTGACGGAAGCGCGGTCGGGATCGTCGTGGGTGAAGCGGCCGAAGCCATGCGCCTTGCCGCGCGGCCCAAAGCTGTCGGGCAACAGCGCGAGCACGCCGCGTGCCGCCCAGAACTCGCCCCACATCTCATGCCGCTTCGACAGCGTGCCGGCATTGCAGCGGGAAGCCACATTGCGCGCCACCAGCTTGCAGTCCGCGTTGACGTTGGACGAATAAGGCCCGGCGCGGCCGTGCAGCAGCACGATCGCGGGATGCGGCCCGGCGCCGGCGGGCCGAAACAGGTAGGCAATGATCTCGGTCGCGCCGTCGGCGCTTTTGAAATAGACGGTCTCGGGCGCGGCCGCCGCGGCAGTGGATGCGAATAGCGGCCACGCGCAGGCAAGGAAACGGATCACGCGCGCGATCATGCTCTAAAATGCCTTGGGCAAGCCGGCCTGCCGCAGGATAGCGTTGGCCGTGTGTCGACTGGGAATACCCACAGGCACTGCGAAATTCCGCTGGGTGATCGGACTGCGCCAAATCTCATGACTGCCGCGCCCCTGGCGCACCATCGTGCCGCGGCTCGCAACAGTTCGCGTAATTCCCGGTCAAATTGCGGCGCCATTCAGCTTGCGGCTGGCTCGGCTTCGCGCAGCGCGGTGATCTGCAGGAAGAGCGACTGTGGGTCGACATCCGGGTGGTTGTCCGGCAGCAGGTCGAGCGCCATCGCGGATATTTTTTCCAGGAGCCCGTCAAGGGTCGGCGCACCGGCTGCGGCCGGAATGTCGTCGCAATGGCCGCTCCATACCGATGCCTCGTCGTCCCAGGCCGCCGAAATGGTGAAGATTACGGGCTTATTCGACATCAGTTCTCTCGTTCCCAATGACCGCAACAGCCTACCACAATTGCCATGCGTCGTCGCGCCTGTTTGAGGCGGGGTGATGGTCGAACGGCGATGGCGAGGCGGCGGAGGCGAGCGGTCATGTGATAGTCCCGTGAAGCCACGAGACTATCACGAACTGAGGCGGCTAAAGCGCGATGAGTTTGGGATGAATTGTCATCGCGCTTTAGCTCTTTGTTTGGGCATGATCTCCGCGCAAACGCTACGCGTTTGTCGCGAGGGAAAACCGCTTCACACTTTTCCGGATCATGCCCTACCCCCTCACCTTGCGGGGTTTTGCCTGGAAGCGGTGGAGCGCCATCGTGACCGCGCTGCTGCGGCCCCACGGCCACCCTGTCACATTCGCCAAGGCCGCCCGCCGCGGTCGCCTCGCATTGGGCGAGACTCGTGAAGCCGCAATCATTTTCGCTGTCGCTGGACAGGCAATAGACCGCATGCCCGCTGTCGGCCGCCGCAGCAGGCCCGATCGGGACGAAGGCGCATGCGGCAAGAACAAGGGCGGCGATGGCGGCATAACCCAGGTGCGAGCGGCCTTGCCCGGCCATGCGCGGGCCACGGGCGGTGGAAGAGAACGAGAGGGTGCGAAGAGAGGGACGGTTCATGATCGACTCCATGTGAAGCGGTTGATTTGAAGCGGTTGCACGGAGTGGACGGGTGCGCGCCCGATCTTATTCCAGCCACGATCCGACATTGCCTAACTTTAATATCGGTCAGCAAACTTCACCCATGCATTGCGCGCGCAAGGGTCTCGCCGTGCACATTGCAGGGCGCGACCCCACGCGGCCGAGGATTTGGGTGCGGCGAGCGGGCGTGTGACAATCTCGTGAAATGGCCATTCCGTAAAAATAACGCTGGGTTCACGGCAGGATGCCACAGTCCCTGCGCGAGCCGGGCCTGCCCAGGGCAGTCCATCCGGCTTCGCGCCCGGCATCGAGGCAAATCAGCCCCCGTCGCCGGTCCAGGCCCACGATTTTCGGAGAAATTTCGACCGCCGGATTTGAGTTCCAGGGATTGACGAAAGGCCAAAAGATGCTCTTCTCTAAGCCCACTTTTATGCGCTTCGGCGGCGCGCAAGTCGTGTTGAAATCGATAGAGGACACCTCGATGGCAATCGAGTTGGTCAGCTCGCGGACCGCCCCAACCGTGATCGAGCCGATCGCCCCGCATCGCAGGCGAATGATGGCCGTCATGCTGGCCGATATCGTCGGCTACAGCCGCATGATGAGCCGCAACGAGGACGAGACGCATGCGCGCTTCACGCGGCATATGCGTGAATTGATCGGACCGGCCATCGGCAAATATCACGGACGTCTCGCGCGCAGCATGGGCGACGGATTGCTGGTCGAGTTTTCGACCGCGGTCGACGCGGTGCGCTGTGCGCTCGACATCCAGCGCGGACTTGCCGCGCGTGATGCAGGCGAGAAGGACCGCATGCAGATGCGGATCGGGATCAACACGGGCGACGTCCTGGTCGATCAGCGCGACATTTACGGAAACATCGTCAATATCGCGGCCCGGCTCGAGGCGCTGGCTTCGCCCGGAACGGTCTGCGTCAGCCAGAGCATCTACGACCAGACGCGCGCCCTGCCCCAGCTTTTTTTCGCGGACCGCGGGGAGCGCCGCGTCAAGAACATCCCCTACCCGGTCCACGTCTACGAGGTCGGGTATGAACGGATACGGGTGCCGTTCCTCCGCTGGACCGCCGCGCGGTTGAGTGGAACGGTGATCGCTGCCGGCATCGGGGCGGTCGCTGTCGCCGGCCTCATGTCGGTGCTGATCCTGAGCAAACCGCCCGAGGCGGTTGCCCGGACCAACAGGATCGTCGTGTTGCCGTTCAAGAACTTTGACGCCAACACCGCGGACGGCTATCTGGCCGACGCGATCACCGACGATCTGACCACCGAGCTCTCCCGGCTGCAACGCGCCTGGGTGATCGCCTCCGGCACCGCCTTCACCTACAAGGACAAGCCGAACGACCCCCGCGCGATCGGCCGCGAGCTCAAGGTGCGCTACGCCCTGGAAGGCAGCGTCAGGCGCACAGGACCGCTGGTCCAGGTGAATGCGCAACTGATCGACACCGAGAGCGGCACCAACGTCTGGGCCAATTCCTTTGCCTATGAAACCAGCAGCCTGCTCGATCTGCAGGACAACTTGATGGGCCGAATCGCCACCTCGCTGAATGACGAGGTGATCAGGGCCGGCACGCGACACGAGGTCGGCACACTTGCCGCAGACCACAACCCCTTGGATGAAAGGATGAGAGCAATGGCGGCAAGTACCGCATTTCCTACGCCCGAAACGGCGCTCGAAATTCGCCAGCATGCGGAGGCCGGCCTCAAGGCGGATCCGGACAATGCGCGCCTGTTGGGCATACTCGCCTTCTGGCTGGCTTCGGATGTCCTCAATGGCTGGAACAACGCCGGCAAGGCTGAAGTGGAGCGCGCGGATGCAGCCGCGAGAAAAGCGATCAGCCTCGATCACAATACGCACCTTGCGCATCATGCCCTGGGGTGGGTTCATCGGATACGCGGCGACCATAAGGCCGCGCTCGCATCCTTCAGGGAGACCATCAAGATAGATCCCAACTTCGCCGCAGCCTATGCCCAGGCCGCCAACGAGATGGTGTTCCTTGGCGATGCCAAGGATGCGATACCGCTGGCCGAAAAGGCGATCGAACTCAGCCCCAGGGACAAGTCGATCCATGTTTTCGGGTGGGTGCTCGGACGCGCCTATTTCGCAATCGGCGATTACGAGAAGGCGGCGGACGCCCTTGGGCAATCGGTCCGTGCGCGGCCGAACCTCTGGTTTCCCCCGGCGTGGTGGGTGGCGGCCCTTGCCTTGTGCAATCGGGATAAGGAGGCGAAGCAGGCGCTCGAGGGATTCCAGAAACTGCACGTTGACCGATCGAGTCTCGCTTGGATCACCAAATATTACAGCGAGGCCCAATACCAAAATCCCCCGGCACAAAAGGCCGTGGCTCAATTGCTGGCCGGCCTGAAGAAGGCGGGCGTGAAGTAAGAGGCGCGCCCTCTCCCCCTTGCGGGAGAGGGCGGATCGCCAACGCGAAGCGATGGCGAGCCGGGTGAGGGGTTCTCTCCCTGCGCTCACCTGTCGAAGCAATCCCGCCCCCGCTTCAAAAAGCCGAGACGTCAAAATGTTTCAGATCTTGGGTCGGCAGCATCGCAAGATGATGTCTGTCGGCGCTCTTGCTTTCGCGCTCGCAGCGGTAGCGGCGTTTGCTTCACCGCTGCATGCGAAGACCCTCACAGCGGTGATGCATTCCGATCTGCGCATCCTCGATCCGACCTTTACCGGGGCGTATATCACGCGCGATCACGGCTACATGGTCTATGACACCCTGCTGGCCACCGATTCCAGCTTCAAGATCCAGCCTCAGATGGCGGACTGGAAAGTCTCCGACGACAAGCTCACCTACACCTTCACGCTGCGCGAAGGGCTGAAGTGGCATGACGGCAGCCCCGTCACCGCGGAAGATTGCGTCGCCTCGCTCAAGCGCTGGAGCAAGAACGAGACCATGGGCCAGACGCTCATGGGCTTCACGGCCAGCCTGGAGGCGACTGACGAGCGGACCATCACGCTGAAACTGAGGGAGCCCTATGCCCTCGTACTGGAATCGATCGGGAAACCTTCGTCGGTCGTTCCGTTCATGATGCCGAAGCGCCTGGCGGAAACGCCGGCCGGGCAGCAAATTCCGGAACAGATCGGCTCTGGCCCCTTCAAATTCGTCAAGGCTGAATTCCAGCCGGGCGTGAAGGCGGTCTATGAAAAGAACAGCGATTACGTGCCGCGCAAGGAGCCGGCGAGCTGGACGGCCGGGGCCAAGGTGGTGAAGGTCGATCGCGTGGAATGGATCACCATGCCGGATGCACAGACCGCCGTGAACGCGCTTCAATCCGGCGACATCGACTTCATGGAGAGTGTGCCCTTCGATCTCGTGAGGCGGCTCGCCGCCAACAAGGACTTGAAGGTCGAAACCCTGGACAAGCTCGGCTTCCAGACCATCGGGCGAATGAACTTCCTTTATCCGCCGTTCGACAACGTCAAGCTCCGTCGCGCGGCGTTCCTGGCACTGAACCAGAAGGACGTGCTGGACGCGCTGGTGGGCAACCCGGAATATTATCAGGTATGCGGCGCGGTTTTCGGCTGCGACACGCCGCTGGCCACCGACGCTCGGTTCGGAATCGCTGGTGCAAGGCAACGGCATGGCGGAGGCGAGGAAGCTGCTGGCCGAATCCGGTTACGACGGCACACCCGTCGTAATCATGGCGCCCGGCGATGCGCTGGTATTCAAGGCGCAGCCGATCGTCGCGGCGCAGTTGCTGCGTGAGGCCGGGTTCAAGGTGGACCTGCAGGCTACCGATTGGCAGACCGTGGTTTCCCGCCGCGCCAGCCAGAAGCCGCCGAAGGAGGGCGGCTGGAACATGCTCTTCACCAACTTCGTCATTGCCGACGTGGTGGACCCGGTCGTCAACATCCTGATCAACGCCAAAGGCAGGAAGGGCGCCTGGTTCGGCTGGCCGGAAGACGCCAGGATGGAAGCGATGCGCGATGCCTTCGTGCGTTCGTCGTCACCCGAGGAGCAGAGGAAGATCGCCGCCGAAATCCAGCGCGAAGTCTACGACCAGGTGATCTATGTTCCGCTCGGGCAATGGCGCGGCGTGGCCGCGTGGCGAAAATCGCTGTCGGGCGTGCTCCAAGGCCCGGCGACGCCGGTGTTCTGGAATATCGACAAGTCGGAGTGATATTCGAGGCAGCGTGCAACGTCCGACGTCCGTGGTGCGCTCTCGTCATTCCGGGGCGCGCTATTTGGCGCGAGCCCGGAATCCATAACCACAGGCGTCAGTTACAGATACCGGGATAGAGATCGTCCCATTCGGATTCTGTTCCTCGATCAATCGAATCTTCCAGTCCCGCCGCCACTTCTTCAATTCCTTTTCTCGGGCAATCGCGGTGATCGCATCATCATAAACCAAACCGGCTTGTGGACCCCATATCGCGACGTGAATCCCTTCACTGAATCGGTCCGATGTTCATGGACGCGACGCACGATGTCATTGGTCACGCCGAGATAGAGCGTGCCGTGCTTCTTGCTGGCCAGGAGATAGACGTAAAATGCCATCTCGGACTGTGGTGGTTATGGATTCCGGGCTCGCGACTTCGTCGCGCCCCGGAATGACGAGGATAGTGGCGCGGGCGCAGCAATAATACACCAATTGACTTGCCCGACGGGCAAATCAGTTGCGGCGATTTCAGCCGCGGCGGCGCGCGGAAGGCCGCTTTCGAGCGGCAAAAACGCGTGCGCGGAAAAACTGATTTCGCCAGCCACTTCAATCCGTTCTGCCTGTTCAAGGCCTGTCTGAAAAAATAATCTTCTTTACGAAAATCAGAAATCGTGCGTTAACTCGCCCATCCCGCTCCGCAGGAGGGGCGTATCGCGATCGTCACGGACGTTGGATGCGGGATGCGATGGACGCGTGAGCGGCGTGAGACGAACGCCGGTTCGCGCGGACGGCCAAGACGTGTGGTCCTGGCGCCCCGACGCTGGCGTCAAGCTTGTCGACGATGATCTTCAGGCGACGGAGGCTATCAAGCCCGGCACTCCGGGGAGAGCGCGTTATAGGCCGTTAAAACCATTGCGCAGGGAATGCCGGTTGATCCGGCTAAACCTGTGGTGACTGCCGCCTGCTTTTTTGTTGCAGGCGGGCCATGGGTGAGGCCATCACCCGGCATTCCCTGCGCCCTCCTTTTCTTTCGAGGGACAACCGCCGATGCATCACCCGGACGACACGCCGCGGGAACGCGGAGGCGTGTCTTCGTCGTCATTGCGAGGAGCGCAAGCGACGATGCAATCCATCGTCCAGCCGCGGAGATCATGGATTACTTCGCTTCGCTGCTGCTCCACGACGCCTGCTTGCCTCTCCCACAAGGGGAGAGGGTGCAGTTTTCGTCGGGGCCAAAACCCTCACGCCGCCTTGCCAAGACCCGTGTCGAGATGGGCCAGCCGCGGCAGCACTTCGTTTTTCAACAACGAGAGCGAATGGTGCCAGGCCTCGCTCTTGTGCTTGTAGTCGAAGCCGAACACCAGGAGCACGCCGAAGCCGCCGACCTCGTGCCAGATCTGCTCGATCTTCTCGGTGACGGTTTTCGGCGAGCCGACGATCCAGTTGCGGCGCGCGCAATATTCGACGGTGACGTCGGAGTCCGGCACCTCGGGCGAATGCTTCAGATAGTCCTTGAAGCCGAAATGGCCGAGCAGCGGCAGGAAATATTCGCCCATCATCCGGCCCATCATGTCGCCGGCCGAGAGCTTCCACGCCTCCTCGTCCGTGTCCGCCACGAACACCTCGCGCACCAGCCGCCAGTCGCGCCGGTTCGGCTTGCGGCCCGTCTTGGCCGCGCCCTGCTCCACCGAGTCCCAGTGACTGCCGACATAGGCCGGGTTGAGATTGAGGCTCATCGGGATGAAGCCGCGCTCGCCGGCGAGCTTCAGCGTGTCGGAGTTCTTCGACAGCCCCGCGACGCCGATCGGCGGATGCGGCGCCTGCACCGGCTTGAGATGGGGCTTGAGGAAATCGAACATCGCTTCCGGCTTGGTCACCGTCCAGTATTTGCCCTTGTACGTCCACGGCGCCGGATCGCTCCACATCTTCAGGATGATCTCGAGCGCCTCGCGCGTCATTTCCCTGTTTTGTCCGGACATGCCGTCGACATTGAACATCGCCCAGTCGCTCGGTAGCCCCGATGCGGCGACGCCGAAGTTGAGTCGCCCGCCGGAGAGATGGTCGAGCATCGCGACGCGGTTCGCGAGTTCCGCCGGGTGATGATACGGCAGCAGGAAGCCGCCGGGGCCGAGGCGGATGTTCTTGGTCTGCCGCAGCCCCTCCACGACGAGGAGATCGGGCGCCGGATGCGGCTCCCACGGCGCGGTGTGATGCTCGCCGATCCAGGCTTCCTGATAGCCCAATTCGTCGAGCCAGCGCAGCACCTGCAGATCCCAGTCGTGGCCCTCCTTCAGCCCGCACTCCGGCGGATGCGAAGGCATCGCGAAATATCCGAGTTCCATTGGGGTTTCCTCTCGCCAATATCTTTTCATTGTTTGCGGGCAGCAATCGCGTTGCCCGTACGCCAAGCCTAGCACCTCGCGCACCTTCAATCATTGGCTGTGCTGCGGCGAAAAGATGGCTGCTGTCATGCAAAGCAGGCCGGCGCGGCGGAACGCCGCGATGTCAGCAAGGCGTGATCCGGTCGCGCCTTAGCGCCGCATCCGCGCCTTCGCGCCGGCGACGATCTGCATGGAGATACCGGCGACCCATCCGATCATGATGAGCCAGGTCCAGGCGATGTGCGGCTCCGAGCGCAGGATGATGATGCCGACCGCAAAAAACGCGGTCAGCGTGGCGCAGAAAGTGCCGACGGCGGAAAGGAATTCCGCCGCGTCGATCTTCGGGTCGTCACCGCCGTGAAGCTCGAGCTGTGGCGTGTCGATGCCGAGATAGAAACCGATCGCGCCGGCAATCATCATGATGACCAGGAAGCCCTGCGAGGTCAGGGCGCCGATGCTGCTGCCGACATGGGCCGCAACGAACAGCCCGCAGGCCGCACCCGCCATCGCAAGGCCGGTGCGCTCAAGCAGATGAGCGAATTTTCGGACACGGAATCGCATGGCCTTACCCTGCCGATTGCCAAAGGAGAATCTATCCTATCCGCTTTCGGCACGGAACCTTTGAGGATTCGCAATGTTCCGTTACCGCGCCCCGAAGGTGGTGGTGCCGAACAGCGCCTTTTGTGTCGAGGGCTGCGACCGCCAGTATTGCGGGGGCGCCGTCACCTCGCCGCCGAGCTCGGCCGCCGCGTGCCAGCCCCAGCGCGGGTCGTAGAGCATGCCGCGGGCGAGCGCGACCATGTCGGCCTTGCCGGACGTAACGATGTCCTCGGCCTGTTTCGCCTCGGTGATCAGGCCGACGGCCATGGTGGTGACGCCGGTCGCCTGCTTCACGCCCTGCGCCAGTGGTACCTGGTAGCCGGGGCCGAGCGGGATCTTCTGAAGGGGCGACACGCCGCCGGAGGAGACGTCGATCCAGTCGACGCCGCGTTTCTTCAATTCTTTGGCAAATTCGATGGTTTGCGGCAGGTCCCATCCGCCCTCGACCCAATCGGTCGCCGAGACGCGGATGCCGACCGGCTTCTTGTCCGGAAATGCCGCGCGCACGGCGTCGAACACCTCGAGCGGATAACGCATGCGGTTTTCGAGCGAGCCGCCATATTGGTCGGTGCGCTTGTTCGAAATCGGCGACAGGAATTGATGCATCAGGTAGCCGTGCGCGCCGTGCACCTCGATCGCGTCGATGCCGAGCCGCTCGGCGCGTCTGGCGGAGGCGACAAAGGCGTCGCGGATACGCGCGAGACCCGCGTCATCGAGGGCGAGCGGCGCGGCCTCGCCCTCCTTGTGCGGAACGGCGGACGGCGCCTGCGTCTGCCAGCCGCCTTTATCCGGCGGAATAAGCTGCCCGCCGTCCCAGGGCCGGGCGCTGGAGGCCTTGCGGCCGGCATGCGCAAGCTGCATCGCGACCGCGGCTTTCGAATGCTTGCGCACCGAGGCCAGGATCGGCTTCAGCGCCGCCTCGTTGGCGTCGCCGTAGAGGCCGAGGCAGCCTGGCGTGATGCGGCCGATGTCTTCGACATGGGTGGCTTCGATGCAGAACATCGCAGCGCCCGACAGCGCCAGCGAATTGATATGGGTGAAATGCCAGTCGGTGGCCGAGCCGTTTTCGGCCGAATACTGGCACATCGGCGAGACCATGATGCGGTTCGGCAATTTCAGGCCGCGCAATTCGATCGGGGAAAACAGGCTGCTCATTCGGGATTTCCGGGCTGGGAGGGAGGCGGGGCGAGACGTCCGTCCCGCCATATCTAGCCCGTCGCCCTACCCCGTCCCAGAGGAAACGAAAGCATACCACCGTTGCCGCGCGCGAAGCGCGACATTACGGCGCGTACCACCAGTTGTCGGAATCGCCGGGCTTGCCGGGCTTGAGGTCGACGACGCGATAGCGGTCTCCCGGC
Source organism: uncultured Alphaproteobacteria bacterium (assembly GCA_963831505.1). Lineage (GTDB taxonomy): Bacteria > Pseudomonadota > Alphaproteobacteria > Rhizobiales > Xanthobacteraceae > Bradyrhizobium. The sequence continues at coordinate 77,261 of CAWHQY010000023.1, forward strand.
AGCCATTCGCACTCGGCATCGGCGAAGAATTCGATATGGAGCCTGCCGCCGTCGAGCTTGTCCGCCACGCGCCCGTACCTGCCAAACAGCCTGGCAAGGCTGTCGTCATCGGCGACAAAGGAGCGACGTTCCCGCAGCAGGAAGCGGTTGCCGCCGTGCCATTCCACGATGGCGTTGAGCTGGCGCAGACCGTCCTCGCTCTTGACGTTGCGGCTGGTCACTTCCTTGAACAGGCTCGGCCCCGTGATCAAATGAGCGCGGCTATTTTCGACGCGATAGAGATTGAGCGTCACTTCGTGCCGGTCGCCGCGAAAGGCGACGCCGACGCGGCGCGAATCCTTCGACCAGAAGGCGTGATAGGCGTCAGGCGCGTTATCGAGATTGTTGTCCGCGCTGATGTCGTCCAGCGTCGCGATTCGGCGATGGCCGGGCTCGGCCATCAGCCAGACGTGGAAGGCATCGTCGTTGTTCTCGCCCGCGCCATGGGAGGCGAGCGAGTGCTGCTTGTTGGGCGCGAGCCCGTGGCGGATGACGGGATATTCGTTCTTTTTATAATCATGCTCGCTGGTGGCGCCAACGGGCGCCGCCACGAGGCAGGCAAGGAAGGCGAGCCATTTCGAAGGAGGGATTTTCATCCCCGTTGGTCGCAGCAAAAGCGCGGAAGTTCAACGCTATTGATGAATGCCGGCGGCCTTGATGAGGTCGAGATTGGCGGCCGTCTCCTGCCGGACCAGATCGTCCATCTGGGCCGGCGTCATCGGCCGCGATTCGATGCCGAGCTTCTTCAGGCTCGCCTGCATCGCGGGATCGGCCAGCACGCGCTGGCCCGCCGCATGAAATTTCTCGACGATCGCCGCAGGTGTTTTGGCCGGCATGAACACGCCGAACCAGATCTCGCTTTCGGCATTCTTCAACCCCGCCTCCGCCAGCGTCGGCACGTCAGGGAGGTCGGGCGCGGGTTCGGCGGTCGAGACCAGCAGCGCGCGTACCTGGCCCTCCTTGATCAGCGGGAGCGCGGTCGCGAGCGGGCAGAAATAGAAATCGATCCGGCCGCCGAGGATATCGGTGATGACCTCCGAGCCGCCGCGATAGGGTACATGCGCCGCCTCGATGCCTGCGGCGAGCCGGAATTTCTCCGAGCTGATATGCACTGCGCTGCCGATGCCGACCGAGCCGAACGAGATCGTTCCGGGTTTTGCTTTTGCGTCGGCGATGAAATCCTGGATCGTCTTCCACGGCCGCGAATTGGGAACGATCATCACATTGGCACTCGCGCCGATCATCAGCACCGAGGCAAGCTCTTTGGCATCGAACGCCATGCTGGTGAAGATCGCGGGCGCGATCGTCAGCGCCGAGGAATTGGCGAGCACGGTGTAGCCGTCGGGGTCGGCCCTGGTCACCTGAACTGTGCCGAGCATGCCGCCGGCGCCGGCGCGGTTCTCGATCACGATCGGCTGGCCGAGCTCGGCCGCGAGACGGTCGAACACCACCCGTGGCACCACGTCGGCCGCGCTGCCGGCGCCGAAGGGGATCGTCGCCTTGATCAGATGGGCCGGCCAGTCGTCGGCATGCGCGGCGGCGCTGAAGAGAAGGGTGGAGAAGCCTACGATTTGAGCGAGTTTACGCATGCTGGACCCGTATGTTCGATGCCCATCAGCGTTGCAAGAACCGTTCCGGTTTGGCCGAAAAGGCTCAATCGACCAGCGTGAATTGCAGCAGCAGCGTGCGCTGGAGCAGCGAGAAATTGTCGTCGGAGACCATGGTCAGCACGGTCTCGCCTTCGGCAGTCACATGCGCATCGATCCCCTCCATGTTGTCGACTTCCTGGCCAAGATCGGCCTCGAAGATCGAGGGGCCGTCAACGACGGCGCTGAGTGCGACGGATTTAAGGGGGATGCGGCGGATGCGGATGCCGATGCCGGCGAGCCAGGAAAATTTCCGTTCCAGGATCAACAGATCGCCTGTTGGCAGCAGCACCGCGTCGCTGACGTCGAAATCGTTCGTGCGTCGGATGGCGAATGGCCCGGGCGAAGGCCCGCCGACCAGGAAGGCAATGATATTGCCCTGGGGATCGAGACCGCGTTCGGAGATCGCGATCAACGTGCCGGCGAGCGGCTGGCCCTTCGGCACCATGACCAGCGCCTCCAGTCCCTTGTTGTACGGCAGCTTCTTCACCGCCGGCGGCATCGGCACCACCTCGCCAATCGCGCGCGTAAATCCTTTGGAGAAATCGAAACGCAGCACCTGATTGACCCGCTCCAGCGCCACATAGACCAGCGCGCCGTCGAGCGCGAGCGCTTCGGAATCGAACCAGCCGCGCGCGGTGATCGGCCTGCCGTCCGGCCCGAGCATCGGAGATGCCTCGACATCGGCGAGCCCGGTCATCTCGGGTCCGGAATAGACGATGCGGCCGGTGAACCAGCTCCCCTTGTCGCTCAGCGCGATGAACTTCTCGCCCTTTGGATCGAGCCGCAGCCCCGACAGCCCGCCAAACCCGCGGAATGCCGAGGTCAGCACCAGCCCGCTGCGCCATTGCAGCGAGCCGAAGCGGACATGGGAGCGGTCGCGCGGATCGAAGGAGGCAATGGGGCGCGCATTGACGTCGATCGAGACCGGCGCTGTGACGAAGGTTTCGTCCTTCGCGGCCGATTTCGTGCCGGAGAATTGAGCGTGGACGATGTTTGGCGCGGCGAGGGTCGAAAGCCCGGCCGCCGCGCAGTTGAGGAAGTGGCGGCGGCTGATTCTGGCGCGCATTCGCGCTTCAGGAATGCAGCCGGCGCGGACCCCTTGCGGCGGGCGGCGCACCGTGCGTCTCGCTGAAGAGCTCAGCGAGCTTTTCGGTGATCGCGCCGCCAAGCTCTTCGGCGTCCACGATGGTGACGGCGCGGCGATAATAGCGCGTGACGTCGTGGCCGATGCCGATCGCGATCAGCTCCACCGGCGAGCGGGTCTCGATCTCCTCGATGATGTGGCGCAGGTGCCGCTCGAGGTAGTTGCCGGCGTTGACCGACAGGGTGGAATCGTCGACCGGCGCGCCGTCGGAGATCATCATCAGGATCTTGCGCTGCTCGGCGCGGCCGAGCAGGCGCTTGTGCGCCCAGTCCAGCGCCTCACCGTCGATGTTTTCCTTCAGAAGACCCTCGCGCATCATGAGGCCGAGATTCTTCCGCGCACGACGCCATGGCGCATCGGCCGCCTTGTAGATGATGTGGCGGAGATCGTTGAGGCGGCCCGGGTTCGGCGGCTTGCCGGCGGCAAGCCACGCCTCGCGCGACTGCCCGCCCTTCCAGGCGCGGGTGGTGAAGCCGAGAATCTCGACCTTGACGCCGCACCGCTCCAGTGTGCGCGCCAGGATGTCGGCGCAGGTCGCAGCGACCGTGATCGGGCGGCCGCGCATCGAGCCGGAATTGTCGAGCAGCAGCGTCACGACCGTATCGCGGAAGGTCGCCTCCTTCTCATGCATGAAGGACAGCGGGTGGTAGGGATCGGTCACCACGCGCGACAGCCGCGCGGGATCGAGGATGCCCTCTTCGAGGTCGAACTCCCAGGCGCGGTTCTGCTGCGCCATCAGGCGACGCTGCAGGCGGTTGGCAAGCCGCGCAACGATCCCCTGCAGATGCGCAAGCTGCTTGTCGAGATAGGAGCGCAGCCGCTCCAGCTCATCGTGGTCGCAGAGATCCTCGGCCGCGATCACCTCGTCGAATTTCGGCGCGAAGGCATGGTATTCCGGCCCGCGCGGCTCGTTCTGCCCGCGCGAATTGGGGCGCGTCGCCTCCCCCGGCGTCTCGTCATCGCCGAGCTCGCCGTCATCGAAGGTGTCGCTGGTGGAAGCCTGCGCGCTTTCCATGGCGCTGTCGGACATGTCGTCCGTGGTCGCTTCCGCCTGGTCGGCGCTCATCTCCTGCGCGGCGTCGCTGTCGGGCGAGCCTTCGGCGCCGGACTGATCGCTGTCGCCGTCCGGATTGTTCTCGTCGTTCTCATCCTCGTCGGATTCGGCGTTGCGGTCGTCGCCGAGATCGAGCGCCGACAGCAGGTCGTGGACCATGTCGCCGAACCTGGCCTGATCCTCGGTGACGCGGGCAAGCTTGTCGAGCCGCGAACCGATCTTGTCCTCGAGGATCGGCCGCCACAGGTCGACCATCTTCTTCGCGGCCGCGGGCGGCGCCATGCCGGTCAGGCGTTCGCGCACCAGCATAGCCAGCGCATCCGACAGCGGCGCATCGGCGCGGTCGGTGATCTCGTCATATTTGCCGCGATGGAAATGATCGTCGAGCATCGCGCTCAGGTTCTTCGCGACCCCCGACATGCGCCGCGCGCCGATCGCTTCGACCCGCGCCTGCTCGACCGCCTCGAACACGCCGCGCGCCTGGGGATTGCCCGGCATCAGCTTGCGATGCACCTTGGGATCATGGCAGGCGAGCTTGAGCGCGATGGAATCCGCATGCCCGCGCACGATCGCCGCATCGCGCCGGGTCATCTTGCGCGCGGGCTCGGGCAGCCGCGCCTTGCCGGGCGCAAGGCCGGGCCGCTCGGCAGCGAAGCTCACTTCCAGCTCCGGCGCCCGCGCGATCGCGCGCAGGCAGGAGGTGACCGCGCGCTTGAACGGCTCGGTCGGAGCTTCTTTCGATCCGGTGCGAAACTTGCTGTTGGACGTGGACATTACAACCTTAAGCCTGTCGTCCCCCGAAAGCCGGGAACCCATAACCACCGGCAGTCATTGTTTCTCGAACCACTGACGCCATCGTTCACGGTATGCGTCCCGGCTCGAACTTCCGCCTTCGCTCGTCAAGCTACGGCGGACCCGTCGCTTGGCCGGGACGATAATCAGGAGAGCGCCACGTTGACCGCGGATTCCGCAAGCTCGGTGTTGAAGCAGCGTTGATAGAATTCCGCCACCAGCGGCCGCTCCAGCTCGTCGCACTTGTTGAGGAAGGTGACGCGGAAGGCAAAGCCGATATCGCCGAAAATCTCCGCGTTTTCCGCCCAGGTGATCACCGTGCGCGGGCTCATCACCGTCGACAGATCGCCGTTGGCGAACGCGTTGCGGGTAAGATCGGCAAGCCGCACCATCTTGTTGACGATGTCGCGGCCTTCCGTCGTGCGGTAGTGATGCGCCTTCGCCAGCACGATTTCGACTTCCTCGTCATGCGCGAGATAGTTCAGCGTGGTGACGATCGACCAGCGGTCCATCTGGCCCTGGTTGATCTGCTGGGTGCCGTGATAGAGGCCCGAGGTGTCACCGAGGCCGACCGTGTTGGCCGTCGAGAACAGGCGGAACGCCGGATGCGGCTTGATCACCTTGTTCTGGTCGAGCAGCGTCAGGCGGCCGGAGACTTCCAGCACGCGCTGGATCACGAACATCACGTCCGGGCGGCCGGCGTCATATTCGTCGAACACCAGCGCGATGTTGTGCTGGAGCGCCCAGGGCAGGATGCCGTCGCGAAATTCGGTAATCTGCTTGCCGTCCTTGATGACGATCGAAGTCCTTGCCGACCAGATCGATACGGCTGATGTGGCTGTCGAGGTTGACGCGAACGCAGGGCCAGTTCAGGCGCGCGGCGACCTGCTCGATATGGGTCGATTTGCCGGTGCCGTGATAGCCGGTCACCATCACGCGGCGGTTCTTGGCGAAACCGGCAAGGATCGCAAGCGTCGTGGCGCGATCGAAGCGATAATCCGTGTCGAGGTCCGGCACATGCGGATCGACTTCGGAATACGCCGGCACTTCGAGGTCGCTGTCGATGCCGAACACCTGCCGGACCGACACCTTCATGTCGGGCAAACCGGAAATTTCCTTTGCATTGGTCGTGGCAGCGGTCGTCATTACTCCTCCGAGGTCGGTCCCGGGCGTTCCCGAAACCGATATGCAAGCGTGGCTGCGGATGGGGGCTTCAACTCAGCCTAGCAGAGAGCGCGGACGGGCAGAAGCCCGCTCGCCAATCAAAGTTCCGTTGGTTTTTCATGCAGATAGGCATGGGACGCGGTTTTTGGAGGGCTGCCCTGCAAATCACGCCGATTTTCGTGCTCCAAATCACTGCCCGGCCCCCTCGGATCGGTTTACATGGCACTTTTCGCCCCTCTAGTTACTTATGTCAGGTCGACGGCCGAACCGGCACCAACCCGCACAGGAATTTTGTGGCTTCCTATATCGATCCATTGATTGCGTTTGTGTCGGCCAACGCCTGGCTTGCCTATCTGACGCTCTTCCTCGCCGCGCTTCTGGAAGCCGTGCCCGTGGTGGGATCGGTCATTCCCGGCTCGACCATCATCCTGGCGCTGAGCGCGCTGGTGCCCGGCGGCGAATTGAAGCTGCAATGGGTTCTGCTCGCTGCCGTCGCGGGCGCGGTGGTTGGCGACGGCTCGGCCTACTGGATCGGTCATCGCGCCCAGCGCGAGATCCTTTCGACCTGGCCTTTGACCAACTATCCGCGCGTCGTCGCGCAGAGCGAAGACTTCTTCAACCGGTGGGGCAGCTGGGCGGTGTTCTTTGCGCGTTTCGTGCCGCCGATCCGCGCCTTCGTGCCGGTTACGGCCGGCTCGCTTGGGATGCCCCCTGCCCGCTTCTATGCCGTCAACATTCCCGCGATCCTGCTATGGGCGCCGGCGCATGTCCTGCCCGGCGTGATGGCGGTGTCGCTGCTCGACCGCTTTGGCATCTTCCAGCACACTGGCGGCAGCGCCAAGCATCACTGGATGCCGATCATCGTCGTCGCCGCGCTGGTGTTGGCGCTGGCGATCTGGACCATCCGGCGCCGGCATGGCGGCAACGCCATCGAGCCGGCAAGGCCTGCCAAATAGTCCTCAGGGCTACTGCGAAATTGCGCCGCGCCCCGGCGCGGGCCCGACATAACGCGCCCGCGGGCGGATCAGCCGGCCGTATTGCAATTGCTCGCTCGCGTGCGCGATCCAGCCCACGGCGCGCGCCATGGCGAACAGCGGGAGTTCGCTGCCGGGGGCAAGCCGCAGGCTGTGAGCAAGCACCGCAAGGGCGTAGTCGATGTTGACGAATTCGCCGGTGGCTTCCGCGATCCGCTCCGGGACTTCCTTGGTGAATTTTCGCGCGGCGCCGGCGCGCGTCAGCGCGTTGAGGAGCGACATGGCGCGCGGATCGCCGCGCTTGTAGACACCGTGGCCGAAGCCGGCAAAGCGTTCGCCCAGCGCCACGCGTTCGCGGATCACCGGCTCCGGATCCTGGTCGATCAAGGTCTTCACCAGCCGCGAGGCCAGCACACCCGCGCCGCCATGCATCGGCCCCTTCAGCGCCGCAAGGCCTGCGATGATCGAGTTATAGAGATTAAGTCCCGTCGACGCCGCGCAACGCACGGTGAAGGTCGAGGCGTTCAACTCGTGGTCCGCCAGCAGCACGAGCGCGCGGCGGATCAGGTCGGCGGCGTGCTTGTTATCCGGCGCCCAGGCTTTGGCGATCTGCTGATGGAGCGGCTCGGCCGATGGCGCCGTGTTGAGCATGGTCGCGACCAGAAGCCGCAGGATACGCGCGCCGACCATCGCCCGCCCCTCGGGCGCACGCGTGAATGCACCGGGATCGGCGCTGGTCGCCAGCGCCAGCACGGCGATCGCCCGATCGATCGGCGCCGCGCGGCGTGCGGCTTCGGCAATGGCACGCATCTCGTCCGATACGTGCGGACAATTGTCCGGCGCAAAGGGATCGACGCCGGTCACGTCCCAGAGCAGCGTCGCTGTATGCTCGAGCGTGTCCTTTTCCGCGAGATCGACGCAGTTCACCCCGCGATAAATCGCGCCTTGCTCGGTGATGGTCGCAATCGCCGAATCCATCACCGGCAGCTCGGGGTCGAAACTCTTGAAACCATGCGGCTCGACCGACGGCGTGCGGCGCTCCTTCAGGCCGCGGATGTCCTCGGCGCGATAGCGGTGGCTGCGGGAATCCGGCGACGGCTCGGAGCGGATCAGCCCCCGGCTCACATAGGCGTAGAGCGTGGCCGGCGAGATCGCGAGTTCGGCCGACGCCTCCCGGGCGGACAGATAGAGCTCGGAGAATTTTTTCATATTGATTTATATAATCAAGATTGATCAATCTGTCTAGAGCGCCGACTTTCCAGCCAGACCTCACGCGACCTCACGCGACTTCACCCTTGGGCTGAAAGGAGATCCGGCCATGAATATGCACCTCACCAAGAGCCAGATTGGTCTCGACGGCGTTGCCGCCGCCGAGACCGTGTTGAGCCATGTCGACGGCGAGCGCGGCGACTTGATCATCGCAGGCGAGCGGGTCGGCGACCTCGCTGGCCAGGCAAGCTTCGAGAGCGTCACCGCACGGCTCTGGAACGGCGCGACCGGCAAGGCGGTCACCGAAGCCGATGTGCGCGCCCGGCTCGGCGCCGCGCGCGAGCGCGCGTTTGCACGGCTGCCGCAGTTGCTGCCGGCAACACAGGGACTATCGATCGTCGACGGTTTTCGCGCCGCCGTCGCCGGGCTCCGCGCCGAGAGCGGACTCGATCACGAGGCCACCATCGTCGGCGCATTTCCGGTCATCGCGGGAGCGCTGGTGCAGCAAGCCAGAGGCCAACGGCCGATCGCGCCCGACCCGAATGTCAGCCACGCGGCCGATACGCTGAAGATGCTGCTCGGCGAGAGGCCCGAGCCGCGCAACGTGGCTGCACTCGATGCCTATTTCGTCACCGTCTGCGATCACGGCATGAACGCCTCGACCTTCACGACGCGCGTGGTGGCTTCGACCCAGGCCGACCTGTTCGCAGCGGTCACCGCCGGTTATTGCGCGCTGACCGGGCCGCTGCATGGCGGCGCGCCGGAGCCGGTGCTGGAAATGCTGGATGCGATCGGCAAACGCGAACGCATCAAGCCCTGGGTCGATGACGCGCTGGCGCGTGGCGAGCGGCTGATGGGCTTTGGCCATCGGGTCTATCGCGTGCGCGATCCCCGTGCCGACGTGCTGAAGGCGGCGATCGGCCGGCTCTCGGCCGACGGCGCCGACCTGCCCTTTGCCAGCGAGGTCGAGGCCTACATCCGCGAAGCGCTGCGGCGGAAGAATCCAAACCGGCCGCTGGAGACCAATGTCGAATTCTTCACGGCGATCCTGCTCGACGCGCTGGCCATTCCCCGGCAGGCGTTCACGCCGATCTTCGCCGTCGCGCGCGCCGCCGGCTGGACAGCGCATGCGCGGGAGCAGCAGCGGACGGGCCGGCTGATCCGGCCGAGTTCGTCCTATGTCGGGAGAATGCCTGAGGCTGCGTGAATCACGATGACCGACGGCGCGCGGGGCTATCTTTTGCGCATGATCTTTTCGGAAAACCGGTGCCCACCCCGCATCAAGTGCGGGGCAGGCTTTTTCCGGATCATGCGCTAACCCGCGCGCACCACGGTCTTCAGATAATTATAGGCCTTGATGATCTCGATCAGGCGGTCTTCGGTCGAACGGTCGCCGCCGTTCGCGTCGGGGTGATGCTGCTTCACCAGCGCCTTGTACTTGATCTTGACGTCTTCCAGCGTCGCGTCCGGGCCGAGGCCCATCAACTGCAACGCCTTGCGCTCGGCATTGAAGATCTTGCGCGTCTCGGCCTTGGGCGAGGCCTCCGGCCCCGGCCGCCAGCGGCCGCGCCCGTTCAGCTCGGAGAACACGCTGAAGGGATCGGCGGCGCCGTCGAAATCGGCCGCATCGGCCCCCTTGCCTTTCCCCGGGCTGCCATTGGCGCCCATCTTCCAGGTCGGGCGATGGCCGGTCATCGCGTCCTTTTGATAGCGCGCGACCGCGTCGGCGTTCATGCCGGAGAAGAAATTGTAGGACTGGTTGTACTCGCGGACATGGTCGAGGCAGTAGTGCCAGTATTCGCGCGAGTTCTCACGCCCCTTCGGCGCGCGGTGCGGTCCCTTGTTCTTGCAGCCCGGCCATTCGCACATAATGGCAGCCTCGCGCGCCTGCGCCTGCTGCTTCGCGCTCAGCTTGTTCGGCTTGATGCGAATGGAGTCGAAGATTTTAGATGAATCGATCGGCATGACAGACTTTGACTACGCAACGCAAAAACGTTCAAGTCTTGACATTGCGAAACCGTTTAACTCCGGGCTCGGCATTGACGAAAAGCAGTTACAAGATTTAATGGCATCATATGACGACCCAACAGACTATCACAAATAAGTTGCGCGAAGCTTTCCTTCCGGAAAGCCTCGAGGTCCGGGACGAGTCACATTTGCATGAGGGCCATGCCGGCCACAGGCCGGGCGGCGAGACGCACTTCCGTGTGTATATTGTATCGCAGGCCTTCAAAGGGAAGAGCCGGATCGAGCGACATCGCATGATAAATGCGACGCTTTCGAGCGAAGTCGCAGGAACCGTGCACGCACTCGCGATCCACGCACAGGCGCCCGGAGAAGGTTAACCACTCCGCGTCAAAATGCCGTGCCGGCGCGCTTCGGCTTCGTCTCTTCTGTTTCCGTCTCCCGCGGCACCGGAACAATACGGAGCGCGGTAATCCGGTTGCGCTCTCGCCGCAACACGCGGAAGCGGAAGCCGTGGAAGGTGAAGCTCTGACCGCGTTCGGGGATCGAACGCGCCTCGTGGATCACGAGACCCGCGACAGTGGTTGCCTCTTCATCGGGCAGACGCCAGTCCATGGCCCGATTGAGGTCGCGGATCGGCACCGAGCCGTCGACGACGACCGAACCGTCGGGCTGGGCACGGACGCCGGCCACCACCACATCGTGCTCGTCGGAAATATCGCCGACGATCTCTTCCAGGATATCTTCCAGCGTCACGAGGCCTTCGACCTCGCCATATTCGTCGACGACCATGGCGAAATGGGTCTTGCGGCGGCGGAACGCCTTCAACTGTTCCGAGACGGAGCGCATTTCCGGCACGAACCAGGGCGGCAGCGCGATCGCGGAGACGTCGATGCGGGAGGTATCGCCATCGGACGCGCGGATGGCGCGGAGCAGATCCTTGGCATGCAGCACGCCGATGATATTTTCCGGCGTTTCGCGCCACAGCGGAATGCGGGTGTATTCCGACGCCAGCATCTCGCGTACCAGATCGTCTACCGGCAGGTCGGCGTTCACCATCACCATTTCGGTGCGATGGACCATCACGTCGGAAACCTGCAGTTCGCTGAGATCGAGCAGTCCGCCGAACATGTCGCGGTCCTGCTTCTCCACCTTTCCTTCGTGATGCAGGAGATCGACGGCGCCGCGCAGGCGCTCGGTGGGCGACAGGATCGCCTGGTGGGCGCCGATCTTGATGCCGAGGATTTTCATCAGCACGCGAACGATCGCCTCGATCACGGTGAGCAAGGGCCCCAGGATATACATCATCAACCGCATCGGCCGCGCCACCGCGAGCGATACCCGGTCGGGCGCGTTGATCGCGATGGTCTTCGGCAGCACTTCGGCGAAGATCACGACCAGGATGGTCATGACGGCGGTGGCGTAGAGCACGCCGACCTCGCCGAACCATTGGGTGAAGATACCGGTCGCAAGCGCGGACGCGCCGATATTGGCGATGTTGTTGCCGAGCAGCAGCGCCCCGATGAGGCGGTCGCGCATCCCGGTCAGTTGCGAGACCACGTCGGCGTCGCTGTTGCCCTGCTTCGACAGCCGCAACATGCTCGCGCGCGAAGCGCCGATCAGCGCGGTTTCGCTCGCCGCGAAGAACGCGGACACCCCAAGCAGCGCAACCATGATCGAAAAAGTGAGCCAGTTCATGAGTCGATCAGCGCCTTATCCAGCAAGAGCATGATCCTTTTGCAAAGCCGGCAGCCGCAACGCGAAGACTCCGGCTTGCCGGCCGAATCATCCCTTGAGCTTACCTTGAAGGAAGTCGCGCACCCGCGTGGGCTCGACATCTTTTGCGATCACCGCGCGGCCAATCGCTTCCAGCAGGATGAAGGTGAGCTTGCCGCGGCGGACCTTCTTGTCCTGCGCCATCAGCGCCACCAGCGCGTCGGCATCCGCAAGGCCTTCCTGTGCAAACCCCGCAATGTCCTGCAGCCGCGTCGGCAAGCCAACCCCGGCGAGATGCCGCTCGATGCGCGCAGCATCGGCTTGCGAGATCATGCCAAGCGAGGCCGAAAACTCCGCCGCCAACACCATGCCGATGGCAACACCCTCGCCATGGAACAGGCGATCGGAGAAGCCGGTCGCGGCTTCCAGCGCGTGACCAAAAGTGTGGCCGAGATTGAGCAGCGCGCGGTCGCCGGTCTCGCGCTCGTCGCGCGCCACGATCGCGGCCTTGGCGCGGCACGAAGTGGCGATCGCGTGCTCGCGCGCCGCACCGCCCTTGAACAGCTCGGCGTGGTCGGCCTCGAGCCAGGCGAAGAAGGCTTCGTCGCCGAGCACGCCATATTTGGCGACTTCGGCATAGCCGGCGCGGAACTGGCGCGGCGACAGCGTGTCGAGCACCGAGGTGTCGGCGACGACCAGCACGGGCTGGTGGAACGCGCCGAGCAGGTTCTTGCCTTGCGGCGAATTGATTCCGGTCTTGCCGCCGACGGAGGAATCGACCTGCGCCAGCAGCGAGGTCGGCACCTGCACGAAATCGACGCCGCGGCGCAGGATCGCGGCAGCAAATCCCGCGAGATCGCCGACCACGCCGCCGCCAAGCGCAATCACGAGATCGTTGCGCTCGATCCTTGCCGCGATCAGCGCTTCCGAAACCTTTTCGAGGCCGGCATAGCTCTTCGAGCCCTCGCCCTCCTCCACAATGATGCGCGATGTCGCGATGCCGGCTGCGGCGAGCGAGGCTTCGGCCGGCTCCAGCCAATGTTTGGCGACCGTCTTGTCCGTGACGATCGCGGCACGCGCGCCCGGCCGAAGGGCTGCAACGCGCGCGCCGAGCGAAGCCAGCACGTCGCGGCCGATCACGATGTCGTAGGCGCGGTCGCCGAGCGCGACCTCGACCACGGTCGTGTCGGAATGCTTCAGCGGCGCGGTCATCGGGCGGCACTCATGTTGTCGATCGCGGGTGCGGCAGCGACGCCGGCGAGGCGGGCACGCAAGGCGTCGAGGCATTCGTCGACGATCTTGTCGTGCGGCACGTCGCGCGAAGCAATCGTCAAATCGGCATGCTGGTAGACCGGCTCGCGTTCGCTGAGCAGGCGGCTGATGGTCGCGGCGGGATCCGCGGTCTGCAGCAGCGGCCGGTCGGCGCGGCGCTTGACCCGGCGCAGGATGATATCGGGATCGGCCTTCAGCCAGATGGAAACCGCCTTCTCCGCGACGCGGCGGCGGGTTTCCTCGCGCATGAACGAGCCGCCGCCGGTCGCGAGCACCGCCGGCCCGCCGTCCAGAAGCCGCGCGATCACCCGCGCCTCGCCATCCCTGAAATGCGGCTCGCCGTGAAGCTCGAAAATCTCGGGGATGGTCATGCCGGCCGCCGCCTCGATCTCGGTATCGGCGTCGACAAACGGCAGATTGAGCCGCGCCGCCAGCCGCCGCCCGATCGTCGATTTGCCCGCCCCCATCATGCCGACAAGCACGATCAGGCGCTTGCCCAGAGCGGCCAAAATCTCGGCCTCCTGGGTCGCAGTCGCGGGCGCGGGCGTCGTTGTCTCGGACATCTCGATTGTTAAGGTTTCGGCGGTATTTGCCGCCTTCTTTGCCACCTATACTACCCCTGTCGATACCCTAGCCAGAGAGACTTGCAACGGCGGGGCGAACATGTTGGATGATTTCATTGGTTAATTCGGTGCGTTAAGGCCCCAAAGAGATGCCCAGCCTGTTCCGCTTCCTGACGGCCGTCGCCATCATCGCCGGCATCGTCTATGGCGCGATCTACGCGCTGGCGAATTTCGTCAGTCCAAAATCGCGGGAAATGACGGTGAACATTCCGCCGGATAAATTTCTAAAGAAATAGGGCATAGGGTCTGGACATGCGCTCCAAGGCCTCCGATGAAAAACTGACCGGCCTGTTCCTCGACATGCTCGCGGCGGAGCAGGGCGCGGGCGAGAACACGCTGCAGGCCTATCGCCGCGACATCGAGGATCTCTCCGCCTTTCTCTCGCGCAGCCGGCAGAACTTCGAGACCGTTCAGACCGAGAAGCTGCGCGACTATCTCGGTGATCTCGATACCCGCGGCTTCAAATCGTCCAGCGTGGCGCGGCGGCTGTCCGCGATGCGGCATTTGTTCCGTTTCCTGCTCAACGAGCGGATCCGAAGCGAGGATCCGGCCGCGATCCTGTCCGGCCCCAAGCGCGGCCGCGGCCTGCCAAAAGTGCTGTCGATCTCCGATGTCGACCGCATGCTGACGCGGGCGAAGGAACTCTCGCAGGCGGCAGACGCCTCGTCCTCGCAGCGTCTCCGCGCGCTGCGGCTCTATTGCCTGCTCGAAGTGCTCTACGCCTCGGGCCTTCGCGTTTCCGAGCTCGTCTCGCTGCCGCGCTCGGCCGCGCGGACCGACGGGCGGATGATCGTGGTGCGCGGCAAAGGCAATAAGGAGCGGCTGGTGCCGCTGAACGACGCCTCACGGCAGGCGATGAGCGACTATCTGGCGGCGACCGAGACCGCCAAATCCGGCAAGGGCAGCAACACCCCGCCCTCGAAATGGCTGTTCCCCTCCTTTGGCGAAAGCGGCCACCTGACGCGGCAGCATTTTGCCCGCGACCTGAAGGAGCTGGCCGCCGCTTCCGGCCTCAGTCCCCGGCTGGTGTCGCCGCATGTGCTGCGCCACGCCTTTGCGAGCCACCTCCTGCACAACGGCGCGGACTTGCGCATCGTGCAGACCCTGCTCGGCCATACCGACATCTCGACCACACAGATCTACACCCATGTCGTGGAGGAGCGGCTGAAGAGCCTGGTGCGCGACCTGCATCCGCTTGCCGAGAAGTAGGCCGATCTCAAGCCCCGCGCCTTGACTTCCGCGCGATCTCCCGCGAAAGAGCCTCGGCGTTGCCGAACGTTCCGCCCCCGCGCCCTGGAATACGCGCTAAATCCTTGAAACAGCGCGATTTCTGAGGACCTTCCGAAACCGTTTCGCCTGCCCGCATGTTCTTCCCTATATTGCCTTGATGCCGGACCAGATGCGCTCCTACCTCGATTTCGAAAAGCCCGTCGCTGAACTCGATTCCAAGGTCGACGAGCTGCGCGCGCTTGCCGCCAGCGGCACCGACATCGGCGAAGAGGTGACGAAGATCGAGGAGAAGGCGGCGCAGGCGCTCGCCGACCTCTATGCCAACCTGACGCCGTGGCAGAAGACGCTGGTGGCGCGCCATCCGCAGCGGCCGCATTTCACTGACTTCGTCAACGCGCTGATCACCGAATTCACCCCGCTCGCGGGCGACCGCAAGTTCGGCGAGGACGAGGCGCTGATGGGCGGCTTCGGCCGTTTCCACGGCGAAAGCATCTGCGTGGTCGGCCAGGAGAAAGGCGCCTCCACCGAATCCCGCATCAAGCACAATTTCGGCATGGCGCGGCCGGAAGGGTATCGCAAGGCCGTGCGGCTGATGGAAATGGCCGACCGCTTCGGCATTCCCGTGCTGTCGATCGTCGATTCCGCCGGCGCCTATCCCGGCATCGGCGCCGAGGAGCGCGGACAAGCCGAGGCGATCGCGCGCTCGACGGACGCCTGTCTCTCGCTCGGCGTTCCCAATGTCGCGATCGTCACCGGCGAGGGCATGTCGGGCGGCGCGATCGCGATCACCACGGCCAACCGCGTGCTGATGTACGAGCACGCAATCTACAGCGTGATCTCGCCGGAGGCGGCGTCTTCGATCCTTTGGCGCGACGGCACCAAGGCCCAGGAAGCCGCCAACAGCATGAAGATCACCGCCCAGGACATGCTGCGATTCGGGGTGATCGACACCATCCTGAAAGAGCCCGTCGGCGGCGCCCACCGCGACTCTGCGGCCATGATCGCGGCCACCGGCGAGGCCATCGCCCAAGCCTTTTCCGAGCTCAGGGGACTGGATTCCGACGCGGTCCGCAAGCAGCGGCGGCAGAAATTCCTCGATATCGGCCGGAAACTGGGCTGAGAACGGCCCAAACCCGTCTCAAAAGGCCACATCGGGTCACTTTTGACGAAATCGGGCCCAATCCCGGATTTCGGCCGCAATTAGGCCTAGAGCCCATATTTATCCTCTGTTGACCATGGCGGGGCTAGTGATCTGTTGAGGTGTCCGCATCGGGTTGCCCGCAGGGGAGGCAAAGGGTAGTATTTTAAGTAATGGCTTCAGGGTATTCGCGATTTATGGGGTTGGCGAAATCACCCGGTGGGAGTGGAGCTTTCCATTGATCAACCGCACGCTGGTCCGCGCGCTCATCACCTCGGTTGTGCTTGTCGCAGCCGGTGTGCTCATGGCCGGCTGTAATTCCGACGAGATTTCGCTCGCCGCCAATGCCAAGGCCAACCAGCCGGTCCCGCCCAAGCTGATCGCCGCGATGACCGAGAAGGACATGGATCTGCAGTCGCCGATCCTGGTCCGCCTGTTCAAGCAGGAAGCCGAGCTCGAGATCTGGAAGCAGAACCGCTCCGGCAAGTTCGAGCTGCTCAAGACCTATCCGATCTGCCGCTGGTCCGGCGATCTCGGCCCCAAGGTGCGCGAAGGCGACCGCCAGGCGCCGGAAGGCTTTTACGCGATCTCGCCGGCGCAGATGAATCCGCAATCGGCCTACTACCTCTCCTTCAACACCGGCTATCCCAACGCCTATGATTCCGCGCTCGGCCATACCGGCTCGCAGCTGATGGTGCATGGCGACTGCTCATCGCGCGGCTGCTACGCGATGACGGACGAGCAGATCGCGGAAATCTACTCGCTCGGCCGCGAGTCCTTCTTCGGCGGCCAGAAGTCGTTCCAGTTCCAGGCCTATCCGTTCCGGATGACGGCTGCGAACATGGCCAAGCACCGCAACAACCCGAACATGGCCTTCTGGAAGATGATCAAGGAAGGCAGTGATCATTTCGAAGTTTCGCGCCAGGAGCCGAGGGTCGACTTCTGCGAGAAGAAATACGTGTTCAATGCGATCCGCGCGCCGAACGCGACGCGCGATCCCGTGTTCAACGCCTCCGC
The DNA here is from genome assembly GCA_963831505.1 of uncultured Alphaproteobacteria bacterium. GTDB lineage: Bacteria > Pseudomonadota > Alphaproteobacteria > Rhizobiales > Xanthobacteraceae > Bradyrhizobium. Next base: position 94,247 of record CAWHQY010000023.1, read on the forward strand.
CAAGTGCCCGGCGTACGCCATCCCGGACGACCTTGCCGACGGTGTGCGGCAGAAACAGGAAGCCGACAACGCCGAATACGCCAAGCTGGTCTCCAAGGGCGTGCCGGTCGCGAAACTCAACACCGGCGTCGACGGCGGCATGAACCAGGTCTTCGCTTCCCATGTGCCCGGCGCCAGCACCGGTCTCTCCGAGGGCGGCGACGGCCAGGGCCTGTCGCTGCTCGCCGTGTCGCGCGCGCCCGGCACCATCCCCGGCACCGTCAATCCGCCGCGCACACCGTGGCAGCAACAGCAAGGCGCCGATGAGCCGGTCGCTGCGATTGCCACGGCGCCCGCAGCTCAGCCCGCGACAACCCGCGTCGCCTCCGCCGCACCGGCGCAGCAATCTGAAGGCTTTTTCAGCAGCCTCGCCCGCAAGGTCGGCATTGGCGGCGGGACTGCCGACACCACCGCCGCGTCCGCGCCCGCGCCGGCCAAGCCGAAGACAGCGGAGGCCAAACCGCTGCCGAAGGCGTTCAAGCCGGTCGAGACCAAGCAGGCCGAAACCAAGCCGGCCGAGACCAAGCCGGCCGCCCGTCCGGCGTTGAAGCCCTCGGTCTCGGATACGCCGGCGACTACCGCCGGCACGCCCGCGAAAGACAACGTCGTCGCCGGCGCACAGCCGATCGTGCAGCCCAACTCGTTCGACAGCCGCTTCTCGGCGATGAAGTAAGAGCGCGACGGCGTTCCCGCATTTCCCCGATTCGACTTTCAGGCAGGCCGCCGCTTCCATTCTTTTTTATGGAACACGAAGTTTGCCCCGCCGCGATCGACGCGGAATCACCTCGCCCCTTTCAACCGGCAGGACGTGGCGCAGGTCGTCGTGACGCCGTTTTCGCACTTGATGCAGGCTGCGATGCACTGATCGAAGTTCTTTTCATCGTAAGGCAGCGACGCCTTGCACTGGTTCGTGGCGCCCGTGACATCTCCTCCCTGAGAGCACGCAGCCAGTACCGCCAGCGGAATGAGAATCGCAAGGACGACCTGCATGAACGGCCCTTTGGCTTGAGTGAGCACGATACGCGGCGCTGAATTGCGCCGAAATTTCCGATTTTTCCGGGCGCGAGTCCATAGATGCGTATGCTGACGCGAGCCTTACGGTTCGAGCCGGCAAAGGTTCCAGAGCGCTGCTATGCACCATGATGCGCCCAGAGGTAGGGAAGCACCCCGAAAGAATCGTCTCCCGATCGCAACCATAGATACGAGTTCCCGGGGCACAACGTGTCCGGGTTTTGCAGATCGTCGTCCCCGATGCCCCGCCACACCACAACATCCCGGAATGGACGCAGCCGGAATAATTGATAATTCTACGCGTCAGTATTCACACCGGCATCCGGCCCCGCAGAAGGCCCGGCCGGTCATTGGGAGGGTACAGGGAAATGGCGGGCATTCATCTGCTGGATCGTATCATCGGCAGCGACTATCCCGATCTTGCCAACGACGCCGAGGTCCGTGCGTTCGAGCAAATCCCCTATGCGGAGCGCATCGCGGCCGAGAGCACCTATGACGCGATCGGGCTCGGCGCCGCGCACAATCCGGATGCGCCGGCGCTCCAATTCCTGCCCAATGCCGACCCGGCCGACCAGCCGGTCACGGTGTCCTATCGCGATTTCGTCGGCCGCGTGACGCAGGCCGCCAACATGTTCCATGGGCTCGGCGTCGGCAAGGACGATGTCGTGAGCTTCCTGCTGCCGCTGTTGCCGGATGCCTTCGTCACCCTGTTCGGCGCCGAGGCCGCCGGCATCGCCAACCCCGTCAATCCGCTGCTGGAGCCGCACCAGATTGCGGAAATCCTGGAGGCCGCGCGCACCACGGTGCTGGTGGCGCTTGGCCCGATGCCGGGCACGGACATCTGGCAGAAGGTCGAGCAGGTGCGCGGCCAGTTGAAGCATCTGAAGGCGATCGTGCAGGTCGGCCCGGGCGATGCCGCCAAGGGCATCCATTCGTTCGGCGAGCTGATCAGGCAGCAGCCATCCGACCGGTTGGTCAGCGGCCGGAAAATTTCCGGTAACGACATCGCGGCCTATTTCCACACCGGCGGCACGACCGGCACGCCAAAACTCGTGCGCCACACCCATGCCAACCAGGTCTACCAGGCATGGGCGATGAACCTGCTGTTCAAGTCGAAGCCGGGCCGCAACCTGCTCTACGGCATGCCGCTGTTCCATGTCGGGGGATCGCTGACGCAGGCGCTGACCACATTCTCTGCCGGCGGTTGCCTGGTCGTGCTGTCGCCGCTGGGCTGGCGCAACCCGGCTTCCGTCAAGAACATCTGGAGCCTGATCGATCGCTATAAATGCGAGGCGTTTTCCAGCGTGCCGACGGTGCTGGCGGCCGCGCTCGGCATTCCGCCCGGCAACGCCGATATTTCGAGCCTGAAATTCGCCGCCGCCGGCGGATCGGCGATTCCGGTCGCGGTCGGCAAGGCGATCCAGGACAAGCTCAAGCTGCCGGTGCTCGAAGTCTACGGCATGACCGAGACGTCAAGCGTCCACACCATCGCCTATCCGGAACAGCCGATCCGCCTCGGCTCGGCCGGTCTGCCGGTGCCCTACTCCCGCGTGCGCATCGTCAAGCTCGATGCCGAGGGCCGCTTCGAGCGCGATTGCGCGCCGGACGAGATCGGCGTCGTCAGCATGGCAGGGCCCGGCGTGTTCGGCGGCTATCTCAACGACGCACACAACAGGGGCGCGTTCGTCGAGGAGGGCTGGGTCAATTCCGGCGATCTCGGCCGGCTCGACAGCGAAGGTTTTCTCTGGATCACCGGCCGCGCCAAGGATCTGGTGATCCGCGGCGGCCACAATATCGATCCCGCGCCGATCGAAGACATCATGTTCCAGCATCCGGCCGTGGGGCTCGCCGCCGTGGTCGGCCAGCCTGACGCCTATGCCGGCGAGCTGCCCATCGGCTATGTGCAATTGAAGCCGGGCGCGAGCGTGCAGCCGGGCGAGCTGGAAGCCTGGGTGCGCGAGCGCACGCCCGAGCGCGCCGCGGTGCCCGTGCAGGTCATCCCGATCGATCCGATGCCCCTCACCGGCGTCGGCAAGGTGTTCAAGCCGAAATTGCGTTGGGATGCAGCGGGGCGCGTGTTCGCAACCGCGCTAACGCCGCTGCGCGAACGCGGCATCGACTGCAGGGTGGAGGTCGGCGCGCATGGCAGCCATGGCAGCATCGCCACCGTGACGATCGCGGGCGTGCCGAACGAGTTGCGCGAGGCCGTCGCCAACGAGGTGCGCACGATCCTCGCGCCATTCGTGATGCGGCACGAAGTGACCCACATCTAGAGCGCGATGAGATACGGATGAATCGTCGTCGTGCTCTGGATTCCTGTTTGCGCATGATCCCTCGGGCGAGCCCGAGGGCATGCTCTTCGGAAAGCCGCTGCACACTTTTCCGGATCATGCGCCGGATGCAATCGAGGGAGCGGCTGGCACCGCTCTTCCAATCGTCGGGTCAACGGCGTGCAGCCTGCTGCATCCGCGACCGCGCTGTGGCTGCCTCGGCAATGCCCGCCTCGATCTCACCGCGACCGAGCCCGATATCGCGGAGCTCCCGATCGTTGAGGGTTCGCAGCAGGACGAGATTGGCCTGCCGCTCACGCTGGGCAATGAAGGCCGCAACGGCGCCGTTGATGAGCTGGCCGGCACGGGAGATGAAATATCCGAACGTGCTGCGGATCGTGGCCGAAGCCGGAGTATGGCCTGTAGTATGATTTAACAACGTCATGGTCTTGGTCCTTCGAGGCGGAGATGCTCCCCCCTTCCCGCCTGCACCATGCACGCGACGGACGTCCAAGACTTTCAGGAAAGGATGAGCTTTCCTTCAGACGGGCTTGAGATTGTCTGGGCCTGCGATTGCCGGCGCCCGGGGGCCTCGGTTCCCCGCGGCATACGGCGCCTGCGCCGAGCTATCACCAGGAAAAGGCGCCGAGCAGCGAGCCGTTGCTTGAGGCGCGCGCCAGCGATGCCGACGGGAAGCTGATGGAAGCCGCTTCGGCGCGATAGCGCGGCAGATAATCGTCGAGCGAATAGGCCGCGCATAGCGCGAGGCTCGCCCACACCGCCGCGCTGAAATAGAGCGACATCCAGGCGATCTCGCCTTTCCAATGCGCGATGTCGTGGGTCACGACCCAGCGCGTGCGCACGTCGCGCAACCCTTCGAGAACGCCGAGAGGCCTGCTGCCGTCGGCAACTCCTTCCTTCCAGCGGGAAAGATACATCGGCACGTCGACGGTCACGAGGAACGCGAGATAAAGCGCGATCCCCAAGATCGCGGCGATCAGCACCAAGCGCACCGGGCCGTTGAACTCCGGCAGCAGACGGCACAGCGCCACGCCGACCACGAGGAAGGCCACGGCCCAGATCGAATTCTCGATCGCGTTGCCGAGATAATTGGTTGTCAGCACCGCATACCAGGAGAAGCATTCCGCGATCAGGATCAGCGGCACGATCACCCACGCCGCGTTCAGGGCGGTGTCCGCGCCCGTCAGCTTGCCGAGCTGGATCAGGATCACTGCCCACTGCGCCGCGAAGCAGATCTCGGCCACGGTTGCGACCGAGCGGCCGACGAACACGCTCGACAGCCAATGATCGAACAGGCAGATGCGCTGCACGTCGGCGCGCGGCAGCACCGAGCGGAACGCACAACCGAAGACATAGGCCGCGCAGAGCAACAGCATCAGCTCGATGCCGGACGCACTGGCCAAGCCGCCGGCCGGCCCGTGGAGCGCGCGATACAGCCAGAACCAAAGCGCGATATTGACGCCGCTGACCAGCGTCAGTATCGCCCACCACAGGGCCAACGGATTGGATTTTGCGCGCCACAGCAACGGCATCGGTCACTCCGAAATTTAATCGAGCTGACACGCTAGCGTATTATTTCTGTCATAAATAGCCGAGAATTATGACAAAAGCCTGAGTCGCAGCGGGGCGGCGAACACGGGCTGTGGCTTATCCAAAAATTTGCTTGGCGATTTTCTCCGTCACCCAATTGCCGCGATGGAAGGTAGAATACCTTGCTCGCGCTGCTTGCAGCCGGCACCACCTCCCCGTTCAACGCCACGGCCCAGACCAACGCCGTGCCTGATCCCATGGCGGCATCGTGCAGCCGGGCACCGCGCTGGACGAGCCGCTTGTCGCATGGACAACGGCGCGCTTTGCGGATGAGCCCGCAGCCGAACGGCTGCACGCGAAAGGGCTTATTAGGACACGCGGCTTCGGCGGCTTGCCGACTATCTGGATTTGAGAACGTGGATGAGGGTGGGCAACGGCGCGAGCGCGCCTTTGCCCACTCTACAGAGCTTCAGCGCGTCAGGCGTAGCGGCCGTGGCAGTGCTTGTATTTCTTGCCGCTGCCGCAGGGGCAATCCTCGTTGCGGCCGATCTTGCCCCAGCTTGCGGGATTTTTCGGGTCGCGCTCGACGGCGCCCGCCTGCGGCACCAGCGAGGCGTTCGCGAACGCCATCTCGTCCTCGCCGGTGTTGGGATCGAGCTTGTGCGCTTCCATCGCCGGCAGCGGCGGCTGCTGCTCTTCCGGCGGCACGATCTCGACCCGCATCAGCTGCGCGGTGACAGCCTCGCGCAAGTGAGCGATCATCGCCTCGAACAGGCTGAAGGCTTCCGACTTGTATTCCTGCAAGGGATCGCGCTGGCCGTAGCCGCGCAAGCCGATCACCTGGCGCAGATGGTCGAGCATGATGAGGTGCTCGCGCCAGAGGTGGTCGAGCGTCTGCAGCAGGATGGTTTTCTCGACGTAACGCATCACGTCGGGACCCCATTGCGCGACCTTGGCCGCCATGCGCTCGTCGACATGCTTCTCGATGCGATCGAGCAATTCTTCGTCGGCGATGCCCTCTTCCTTGGCCCACTGATCGACGGGCAGCTCGACGTCGAGCACGCGCTTCAGCTCGTCCTTCAAGCCGGCGACATCCCACTGCTCGGCGTAGACATGTTCGGGCACGTGCTTGGTGACGACGTCCTCGACAAAGGCGTGGCGCATGTCCGTGACCGTCTCGGCAACGCTCTCGTCCTTCATCAGGTCGATGCGCTGGTCGAAGATCACCTTGCGTTGGTCGTTCTGCACGTTGTCGAATTTCAGGAGGTTCTTGCGGATGTCGAAGTTGCGCGCCTCGACCTTCTGCTGGGCCTTCTCCAGCGCCTTGTTGATCCAGGGGTGGATGATGGCCTCGCCCTCTTTCAGGCCAAGCCGCTGCAGCATGCTGTCGAGCCGGTCCGAACCGAAGATCCGCATCAAATCATCTTCCAGCGACAGGAAGAACTTCGAGCGGCCGGGGTCGCCCTGACGGCCGGAACGGCCGCGGAGCTGGTTGTCGATGCGCCGCGATTCATGGCGCTCCGAGCCGATGATGTAGAGACCGCCCGGCTTGGTAACGGTCTTCGCGGGCTTGCTTCCCTTCGCGGGCTCGATCTCGACAATCTCTTCCGCCTTCAGCACGATCTCGCGGAAGCGTTCGACGTCGGCCTTGATCTGCTCGACCTTCTTCGCCTTCTCGGCTTCATCGGCGAAAGCGGCAGTTTCCTGCTGGATGCGCATGTCGAGCGAGCCGCCGAGCTTGATGTCGGTGCCACGGCCGGCCATGTTGGTCGCGATCGTGATCGCGCCGGGCACGCCCGCTTCGGCGACGATGTAGGCTTCCTGCTCGTGGAAGCGCGCATTCAGCACCGCGAACAATTTTGCCTGCTTGCCGGCGCGCGCCGCCGCGTAGAGCTTGTCGAGCGCGCCGGGACTGCCGAAATCGATCTGCTTGTAGCCGTGCTTCTTCAGGTACTCGGCAAGCACCTCGGACTTCTCGATGGAGGCCGTGCCGACCAGCACCGGCTGCAGCCGCGCATTCGCCCGCTCGATCTCGGCCAGGATCGCCGCATATTTCTCGGTCTGGGTACGGTAGACCTCGTCGTCCTCGTCGAGACGCGCGACCGGCAAATTGGTCGGGATCTCCACGACCTCGAGCTTGTAGATGTCGAACAATTCGTCGGCTTCGGTCGCCGCCGTGCCGGTCATGCCGGCGAGCTTCTCGTACATCCGGAAATAATTCTGGAAGGTGATGGAGGCGAGCGTCTGGTTTTCGGGCTGGACCTGAACGTGCTCTTTCGCCTCCAGCGCCTGATGCAAGCCTTCGGAATAGCGGCGGCCGGGCATCATGCGGCCGGTGAACTCGTCGATGATGATGACTTCGTCGTCGCGGACGATGTAGTCCTTGTCGCGGGTGAACAATGTGTGCGCGCGCAGCGCCTGGTTGACGTGGTGGACGACGGAGACGTTCTCGACGTCGTAGAGCGACTCGCCCTTCAGCTGGCCGGCGTCGCGCAGCAGCGTCTCGAGCTTCTCCATGCCGGCCTCGGTCAGCGTCACGGTCCGCTGCTTCTCGTCGACGTCGTAATCGCTCTTGTCGAGCTTGGGAAAGAACGTGTCGATGGTGTTGTAGAAGTCCGACCGGTCGTCGAGCGGGCCGGAAATGATCAGCGGCGTCCGAGCTTCATCGATGAGAATGAGAATCCACCTCGTCGACGATCGCGTAGAAGTGTCCGCGCTGGACCATGTCCTCCAGGCGGTACTTCATGTTGTCGCGGAGATAATCGAAGCCGTATTCGTTGTTGGTGCCGTAGGTGATGTCGCAGGCATAGGCCTGCTTGCGCTCGGCGTCATCGAGGCCGTGCACGATCACGCCCGTGGTCATGCCGAGGAAGGAATAGATCTGGCCCATCCAGCCGGCGTCGCGGCTGGCGAGGTAGTCGTTGACGGTGACGACATGCACGCCCTTGCCGGCGAGCGCATTGAGATAGACCGCGAGCGTCGCGACCAGCGTCTTGCCTTCGCCGGTCTTCATCTCGGCGATGTCGCCCTCGTGCAGCACCATGCCGCCGATCAGTTGCACGTCGAAATGGCGCTGGCCGAGCGTGCGCTTGGCCGCCTCGCGGACGGTGGCGAAGGCCGGAGCCAGGATCTCGTCGAGCGTTTTGCCGGAGGCCAGGGCTTTTCGGAACTCTTCGGTGCGCGCCTTAAGCGCCTCGTCGGAGAGGGCTGCGACTTCCCCTTCGAGCGCGTTGATGGCGTCGACGCGGGACTGGTACCCCTTCACCCGCCGGTCGTTGGCGGAGCCGAAAAACTTGCGGGCGAGCGCGCCGATCATGCCAAATTCCTGTTCTCGCGGCTCAAACCCTGCCGCCGTGAGGTGGTGCCCAGCCGGCCTATCAACTCACCGTGACGCGCCATGGCAAAAGCCCCGCGCGGGACCGTTCGCCAGATGAGTGGGAGACAGGCAATCCTGGGTTCAACGGCCAAAAACGTCAGCAAATATAAGCGCTATCGCCATTGACACGACGTGGCAGAGATATGGCTGGGCCAAAGCCTTGTCAACGGCGCGGCGAGCCCTCCGCGAGGGCCCGGAGATGTCAGGGAATTCATCATTTTGACAGAGTTTTCGCGTTGCCAAGGGTAACCGATTGGGCGAGTGTCCGCCCGCTCAATTAGCCCATCCCGAACTCACAAGGATTTTCCATGACGACCTCGTTCCCGGCAACGAAAGCCGGTTCGCGTTTTGGCCTCGCCGCCGCCGGCTGTCTCGCGATGGTGCTGCTCGCCGGCCCTGTTCGGGCCGAAGACAAGGTGCTCGCCAAGGTCAACGGCTCCGAAATCCGCCAGAGCGACCTGGCGTTGGCCGAAGAGGAACTGGGGCCGAGCCTCACCCAGATGGACCCGGCGACCAAGGACGAGAACGTTCTGTCATTCCTGATCGACCTCAGGATCGTCGCCAAGGCCGCCGAGGACAAGAAGATCGCCGACACCGACGATTTCAAGAAACGGATGGCGTTCACCCGCAGCCGCCTCCTGATGGACAGCCTGCTCGCTTCCGAAGGCAAGGCCGCGACCACCGACGACGCCATGAAGAAGGTCTATGAGGAGGCCTCCAAGCAGATCACCGGCGAGCAGGAAGTGCATGCCCGCCATATCCTGGTGGAGAGCGAGGACGAGGCCAAGGCGGTCAAGGCAGAGCTCGACAAGGGCGCCGATTTCGCCGAGCTCGCCAAGAAGAAGTCCAAGGATCCCGGCGCCTCCGACGGCGGCGACCTCGGCTTCTTCACCAAGGATCAGATGGTGCCGGAATTCTCCGAAGTCGCCTTCAAGCTCGAGCCGGGCAAGGTCTCCGACCCCGTCAAGTCGCAGTTCGGCTGGCACGTCATCAAGGTCGAGGAAAAGCGCAGCCGCAAGGCGCCGGACTTTCAGCAGGTGAAGGCCCAGATCGAGACCTATGTGACGCGCAAGGCGCAGGCGGACTATGTCGGCAAGCTGCGCGAGGCCGCCAAGGTCGAGCGCATGGAGGCCGCCAACGCGCCGGCCAAGACCGATGCACCGGCGCCCGACGCCGCCAAGGACTCCAAGATGGCGCCTCCGGCGAAGAAGTAATTCGGTGTCGTCCCGGCGAAAGCCGGGACCCATACCCCGCGGGGCCAATGATTAGCTCCGGGGCGACTGCATTTTTGAACAATTGACGATGGTGGTAATGGATCCCGGCTTTCGCCGGGACGACACCGTTGTCGCGGGAGGTGCCCCCTCCCACTCTGACGATCGAGATGATAAGGAGCGCTTCCCTCCTAGAAGCCGGAAGCCCTCATGTCCTCCTCCGTTTCCCCGCTCGCCCCGACCAACGTCCCCGACATGCCCGAGATCGCCGGCATCAGGCTTGCGACCGCGGAGGCCGGCATCCGCTACAAGAACCGCACCGACGTCCTGCTCGCGGTCATGGACAAGGGCACCGCCGTGGCAGGCGTGTTCACCAAATCGAAATGTCCGTCGGCGCCGGTCGAATGGTGCCGCGCCAAACTTTCCCGCGGGAATGCGCGCGCGCTGGTGGTCAATTCCGGCAACGCCAATGCCTTCACCGGCAAGACCGGCCGGCAGTCGACCGCGCTGACGGCGCAGATCGCGGCAAAGGCGGTCGGCTGCAGCCCGAACGAGGTGTTTCTCGCGTCCACAGGCGTGATCGGCGAGCCGCTCGATGCGACGAAGTTCGACGGCGTCCTCGGACGGCTCGCCGAGACTGCCGCGCCCGGCGACTACATGAACGCGGCGAAGGCGATCATGACCACCGACACCTTTCCGAAGGTCGCAACCGCCAAGGTGAAGCTCGGCAAGACCTGGGTCACCATCAACGGCATGGCCAAGGGCGCCGGCATGATCGCCCCCGACATGGCGACCATGCTGTCGTTCGTGTTCACCGACGCGCCGATCGCACCCGCTGCCTTGCAATCGCTGCTCAAGAACGGCGTGGAGGACACGTTCAACGCCGTCACCATCGACGGCGACACCTCGACCTCGGACACGCTGTTGGCGTTTGCGACGGGTGCTGCGGCCGCCAACGGCGCGCCGAGGATCAGCCGCGCCGGAGATGTCAGGCTGAAGGCCTTCACCAGGGCGCTGCATGATGTGCTGGCGGACCTGTCCGAACAGGTCGCGCGCGACGGCGAAGGCGCGCGCAAGCTGGTCGAGATCATTGTCGAGGGCGCGACGACCAAGGCTTCCGCGCGAAAGATCGCGATGTCGGTGGCGAACTCGCCGCTGGTGAAGACCGCAATCGCAGGCGAGGACGCCAATTGGGGCCGCGTCGTGATGGCGGTCGGCAAGGCAGGCCAACCCGCCAACCGCGACAAGCTTTCGATCTCGTTCAACGGCATCCGCGTCGCCAAGAGCGGCGCGCGCGATCCGTCCTACAACGAGGCGGAAGTATCCGAAGCCATGAAGAGCCCCAAGGTCCAGATCAAGATCAGCCTTGGGCTCGGCAAGGGCCGCGACCGCGTGCTGACCTGCGACCTCACCAAGGAATATGTCGCGATCAATGGCGACTATCGTTCGTAACGAACAATCGGGGACGCCGACGGCGGCATCCCCGTATTGCCAATCCTGCCTTAGTTGGTGATATGCGCCGTCACCAGCGCGTGGTTGAACATGGCCTTCAGTGAATCCGTGATGTCTTGCGGCGTGTTCGCCGTATAGAAGTAGCTGCCCGCCGCGTCGGGTGACGACGCGCACGCCTGCAGACTGGCCGGGATATTCGCGATGTTGTTGTTGGCATATGTGTCTTCGTTGTTCGCGAAGCTCGTATTCACCGGGTTGATCGTCACATAGGGAATATACAGCACGGACACGATGATGCCTCGGTTCTTCATCGTCGTGCAGATGCCGGGATAGGCGTTGCTGGCGTTATTGAGCGTGACCGCGTGGTTGCTGCCGGACCAGCCGCCGTTGGGCACGCCCTTCTGCTGCGGATCCTGCGCACCGTCCGTGACGAGGAAGACGTAAGGCTGCGTGAAGGACGCGCTTGAACCATTGCCGACGTTAACGATCAGATCGTTCACGCCTTTGAGCGCGACATCGATATGCGTGCCGCCCGAACCGAGATTTGAGTTCAAGTTGGTATCGAGCAGCGCAGCAAGGTTCGCCGCGTTGTAGTTGATGGTGCCCGGAGTGGTCGAACTCGCATCGATACTCGTGGTCAGCGGGGAATAGGCCGAATAGAGCTGTGTGATGAATGGATAGAGGCCGATCCGGAATTGATCGGTAACGACCTTCTTCTTTTGGGCCAGGGCGAGCATTCCGTCGACCCCGTTCGCGGCCGTCGTAGCATTCAAGGCAAAACCGACCGCGTCGAGACGCAACTGGATACAATCATCGGTGCCGGCGGTCGGGCAATTTAGAACCGCCGCGATGCTCGAGGGCAAGCTGGCAGCGTTGCCGGCAATCAGCGAATTCGACGGGTTCCCAGTTCCGGTGGGAACATTCGTGTTCAGGCCGGCAAGCATCGCAGTCGGCAATCCGGGATTCTGCTTCGGCAGGCTGGGGGTTGACGCCTTATTGATGAGGGTGGAGAGCGCGGGCTGATTGAGGCGCGAATACACAAAGCCCATGCAATAATTATTCGTCTTGTATCTCTGGGTCCCGCTATCGGTGCACGCGCTATTTTGCGGTCCAAAATGGCAGGCCAGGGTACACCCGGTCGGATACTGCGTGTAGTTATCCGGGTTGATCGCCTGCATCCGCAGGGCTTCGGCGGGCGTCGACGGCAGTCCCATGGATCCCGACACATCCAGCGTCACGTAGAAATCGAGATAGGGCGGCAGCGACCCGCCCGCGCTCGAGACGCCGTTGACCGTCAGCGCCGTAAAGCCGGCGATCCTCATGAAAGTGGTCGGCACTTGCGCGCTGAACGTCACGTTGGAATTGACCCTGATTCCGGTCTTGGTGACGGTGCTGGTCACCTGGAGATTGTTGTAGCCGGTGATCGTGTTCATGATGCCGTTGAAGACATTGTTGGCGTCGGCGACGCCGGCGGCCACCGAACCGTCCGTCTGCATCGCCGATGCGGCGATGAAGCCCGGCGATAGTCGCGAGATCGATGCCACCGCGGCGGCGTCCGCCGCGGATTGCAGCTTGGCCTTCATCCGCGTGGCGAGCGAATAATCGATGCCGGCCCCGACCGCGGTCAGAAGCGGGACCGAGCAGATGCCGAAGGTGATCGCCATGTTGCCGCGGCGATCTCGAGCAAAGCGTTGGATCAAGCGAAGAAGCGCGCGCATGGGATGTCCTGTGCCGGTTATGACCCCGTAAACTAGGCGGCGCGGATTAAATATGACTTATCGGAACCGTGGAATCGTCGGGTGAATGTGGTTAATGATTTCTCTCCGACGCTTGAAGTACCGCCTCTCCTGCCACAAGCCCGCATGCCCGGACTCAAACTCACCCTGGTGGTCGCCTGCGCGCTGGTCGATGCCGACCGGCGCGTGCTGATCGCGCAACGGCCCGAAGGGAAGACGCTTGCGGGCCTCTGGGAATTCCCCGGCGGCAAGGTCGAGCCCGGCGAGCGGCCGGAAGCGACCCTGATCCGCGAGCTGCACGAGGAAATCGGCATCACCGTCAGCGAGCCTTGCCTGGCGCCGCTGACGTTTGCCAGTCACGCCTACGAGACCTTTCACTTGCTGATGCCGCTCTATGTCTGCCGGCGCTGGGAAGGCCTCGTGGTCGCGCGCGAGGGCCAGAAGCTGGCCTGGGTGCGCGTCAACAAATTGCGCGACTATCCGATGCCGCCGGCGGACATTCCGCTGATTTCGCATCTGGAGGATCTGCTGTTGTGAGGGGCTGCGAGGTCCGTTCCACGCTCGTCATGCCCGGGCTCGGCACTCACGTCGTCATTGCGAGGAGCGAAGCGACGAAGCAATCCATGGTGCCGCAAGCGGCGAGATGGATTGCTTCGCGGAGCCTGTCACCGGGCCGCGCTTTGCGCGGACCTGTTGGCTCGCGATGACGGGGATAGATGCCCGGGTCAAGCCCGGCGATAACGACCGAAATTCAGGACTTCCTCCCCCGCTTCACCGCCTCTTCCAGACTCGCGGTCGCCGATCCCGGCCTGAGCGGCTTCGGCTGGCTCTCATGCGGCGCCCAGCCGGACAGCCAGATCACATCGAAGGTCGCGCGGATGCGACCATCGGGATCGGCAAAACGCTCGACGTAGATCTGTGCCATGCGCAGCATGGTCGCGCGCCGGGTCGGCGTGCGCCGCCGCTCGAGCAAAATATTGGTCGCGCCCATGCGCCGCAAATCGGCCATCAGCGCGAACGCATTGTCGTAGCGCACCACGACGCGGTCGACATCGGTGACCGGGAGCGCAAAACCCGCGCGCTGCAACAGCGCGCCGACATCGCGGAGATCGACGAAAGGCGCGACGCGCGGCGAGACGCCACCCTCGCATTCGGACTCCGCCGCGGCGAAGGATTGCCGCAGCTCCGTCAACGTGTCGCCGCCGATCATCGCCGCCAGCAACAAACCGTCGGGCCGAAGCGCCCGGCGGATTTGCGCGAGCACGCCGGGGAGATCGTTGACGAATTGCAGCGCCAGCGCGGAGATGACGAGATCAAGGCTTTCAGGCCGAAGCGGCAGCGCTTCATCGAGCGAATCCGCCAGCGCGATCCGCGTGAGCGGGCTGAACCGCGCCCGCGGCAAACTTCCCTCGCCCGGCGTCCAGAGCTCGGCGACGTCGGCAAAGCTGCGGTTCACCGCGGCAAGCCGCTCCTCCATGTCCTCGGCGACGCGGTCGAGCAGGAAACTCGCGGGCCCCAGTTTCCGCGCGCGATCCTGCCGACGCTTCAGAAGCGCGCGATCGAACAGGAAAGGTGCGGCGGGCGGGTTTTGGACCATGCCGGTTGGTACGCTGGCGCGGGGGTCTCTGGCAATCGCGCCAGCGCCGCGATAGCCTCAGCCCATGGAAGCCGACATCGTCCCGTCCCGCTCGATCGGAGCGCATCTGCGCCATGCGTTTGGCGCCTGCCATGCGGCGTGGAGGCATGCCACGAAATTCGCGCTCGACATCGCGCTGCCGACGCTCTGTGTCGCCTGCCGCGAGCCGGTCGACGGCGAGGGCGTCTGCGCGGAATGCTGGTCGAAGCTGTCGTTCATCGAACCGCCCTACTGTCCGCGGCTTGGCATTCCCTTTGTCTACGATCCCGGCCCCGACCTGTTGTCGATGGAAGCGATCGCCAACCCGCCGGCCTACCAACGCGCCCGCGCCGCAGTCCGCTATGACGAGATTGCGCGCACGCTGGTGCATTCGCTCAAATACCAGGACCGCACCGACCTCGCGCCCGCCATGGGCCGCTGGATGGCGCGCGCCGGCCGCGAACTGCTCGACGGCGCCGACATGTTGATCCCCGTGCCGCTGCATTGGCGGAGGGCCTGGCACCGCCGCTACAACCAGTCCGGTGCGCTGGCGCGCTCGATCGAACGGGCAAGCGGGGTCAGGCTGCGCGGCGACGTGTTGCAGCGCGTGCGTCCGACCGAGCAGCAGGTCGGATTGTCGCGCCCGCAGCGGGCCAGCAATGTACAGGGCGCATTCAAGGTATCTGTCGACCGGCAGGCCGAAATCGCCGGCCGAAGGCTGGTTTTGATCGACGACGTGCTGACTTCCGGCGCCACCACGGATGCCTGCGCCCGGGCACTGCTCCGCGCGAAGGTGGCGCAGGTCGACGTGCTGGTCTTTGCCCGGGTTGTCGATAGCCCCAAAGCTCCCATATAATTGAGACGTTCTTCTTTCTTAGCGAAAAGCGAGACATGACCACTGCGATCGAAATCTATACACGGCCAGGCTGCGGCTATTGCAGCGCAGCCAAATCGCTTCTGAACCGCAAGAAAGCCACGTTCACCGAGTACGACTCAGGTTTAGACCCGACGGCGCGCCAGAAGATGTACGACCGTGCTGGCGCCGGTTCGACCTTTCCGCAGATCTTCATTGGCGAAACCCATGTCGGCGGCTGCGACGAGCTTTATGCACTGGACCGCGAAGGCAAGCTCGACGCGATGCTCGCAGGCGAGAAAGCTTCATGAGCGCTGACAACATCTTCACGGCCGCCATGGTGCAGATGCGCACCGGCCTCCTGCCCGAGCCGAGCCTCGAACAGGCTACAAGGCTGATCCGCCAAGCCGCTGCGCAGGGCGCGGACTACGTGCAGACGCCCGAAGTCAGCAACATGATGCAGCTGAACCGCAAGGCGCTGTTCGAGCACCTGGCGGGCGAAGAGGACGATCTTTCGCTGAAGGCCTACCGGGCGCTCGCGAAGGAGCTGAACATCCATCTGCACGTCGGATCGCTGGCGCTGCGCTTCTCGCCGGAGAAGGCGGTCAACCGCTCGTTCCTGATCGGGCCCGACGGCATGGTTCTCGCGAGCTACGACAAGATCCATATGTTCGACATCGATCTGCCCGGCGGCGAGAGCTACCGCGAATCCGCGAACTACCAGCCGGGCGAGACCGCCGTCATTTCCGACCTGCCGTGGGGCCGCATCGGGCTCACCATCTGCTATGACCTGCGCTTCCCCGCGCTCTATCGCGCGCTGGCCGAAAGCGGCGCGTCGTTCCTGACGGTACCTTCCGCCTTCACCCGCAAGACCGGCGAGGCACATTGGCACGTGCTGCTGCGCTCGCGCGCCATCGAGACCGGCTGCTTCGTGTTCGCCGCCGCGCAGGCCGGGTTGCATGAAAACAAGCGCGAGACCTATGGCCATTCGCTGATCGTCGCGCCCTGGGGCGAAATCCTCGCCGAGGGCGGCGTCGAGCCCGGCGTGTTCCTCGCCAAGATCGACCCCTCCAGGGTCGAGACCGCGCGGAAAACCGTGCCGTCGCTGCAGCACGGCCGTCGTTTCTCCGTCGCCGATCCGAAATCCGGTCCCGAACATCTGCATCTGGTGCGGGGATCGGCATGATCCTCTACACGCTCCGCTGCGAGCACGACCACACGTTCGAAAGCTGGTTCCAGAACTCTTCTGCCTATGAATCGCAGGTCAAGCGCAAGCTGGTAAGCTGCCCGGTCTGCGATTCCGTCAAGGTCGAGAAGGCGATCATGGCGCCGCGGATAGTGGGCAAGAAGCGTCGCGAGCGCGCCGAGCCTGTCCCGGCGCCCGCGGAAACGCCGGCCGCCGCCGAAACGCCGGCCGCCGGATCGACCTCGCTGATGATGGCGCAGGAGCGCGAGCTGCGCGCCAAGCTCAAGGAGCTGCGCGACCACATCGTGAAAAGCGCCGATAATGTCGGCGAGAAATTCCCCAACGAAGCCCGCAAGATGCATTATGGCGAGATCGAGCATCGGCCGATCTATGGCGAGGCCTCGCCCGAGGAAGCCAAATCGCTGATCGAGGAAGGCGTCGAAGTGTCGCCGCTGCCGGTGCTGCCGGAAGACCGGAACTGACACGCGGAGCGCGTGCCGTCATTGCGAGCAAAGCGAAGCAATCCAGGCTCTCTCTCCGGTTGCCGTGTGGATTGCTTCGTCGCTACGCTCCTCGCAATGACGAAAGACGAGCATGGGCCCCAACACCTTCAATTCCTGGCAGGTCTGGGCCGTCCTCTCCGCCCTCTTCGCCGCGCTGACCGCGATCTTCGCCAAGGTCGGCGTCGAAGGCATCAATTCCGACCTCGCGACCCTGATCCGCACCGTGATCGTGCTGATCACGCTGTCCCTGATCCTGTTCGCCACCGGCCAGTTCAGCCATCCCGGACCAATCCCAGCCAAAAGCTGGCTGTTCCTGCTGCTGTCAGGCCTCGGCACCGGCGCGTCCTGGCTGTGCTATTTCCGCGCGCTGAAGCTCGGGCCGGCCACGCTGGTGGCGCCGATCGACAAGCTGAGCGTGGTGCTGGTGGCGCTGTTCGGCGTGGCCTTTCTGGGCGAGCGTCCGTCCCTAAACGGCTGGCTCGGAATCGCGCTGATCTCAGCCGGCGCGGTGTTGATCGCGATCAAAGGTTAGCGTTTTCAAGCGAAGTGGCACCGGCTTCGCGTGAAGAAAGCGCGTCAAACAAGAGAGTCTAGGCGGCCACCAACAGCGCCACGCCGATCACGATCAGCACAATGCCGGAGAGCTCGCGCGACGAGATCGGCTGCTTGAACGAATAGTACGCCACGCCCTGCGCAAACAGCACCTCGACCAGCGCCAGCGTGCGCACGTTGGCGGCGGCGGTGAGCGCAAACGCCAGGAACCAGAACTGCGAGGCGAACGCGCCCATGAAGCCCGCAAGCATCGAGGGCCGCCACAGGCCGATAATTTTGGTCAGAATATCCGGTGCGCGCCACAACAGATAGATCGTCAGCACCAGCGTCTGCACAAACAATCCCCACACCAGCGTGTAGGAAGCCGCCGTGACGAAGGAGACGCCGGGCACGGTGATGATCGCGCCGCGAAAGCCGATCGCCGACAGCGCGAACGCCGCCGCGGCCACTAGGCCGATCACGGTCGGCTTGATCTCGGCAAAGCTCTTCTCGCCGCCGGGCCGCAGCGCCGTGATGACGACGCCGAAGGTCGCAATCAGGATCGCGATCACCTTCAGCGTGGTGAGATGGTCGCCGAGGAAGACGAAACCGAAGACCGCGGTCTGGATCGCCTCGGTTTTCAGGTACGCCGTCGTCACCACGAAGGAGCGATCGTTCATTGCGACCAGCATCATGCCGGTCGCGATGATCTGGCTCAGCGCGCCGAGCAACAGCCACGGCCAGAAGGCGGCCGCCGGCCACGGCACGTGATCGCCGGAGAAGATCAGCACCGCCGCGAAAAACACAATCGAGAACGGGAAGCCGAACAGGAAGCGGATGTTGGTCGCGCCCCAGGTGCCGAGCGGCCCCGTCAGCGATCGCTGCATCGCGTTGCGCGCGACCTGGCCTAACGCGGCCGTGATGGTGAAGGGGATCCAGAGCGTGGCGACGGAGAGCATGGGGGACCGGAGGCGAAAATGGCCGGTCACCATGCTGGGCGCAGCGAGCGCGGTCAACCGGGGTGGCGCATGACAGGGATGCGATCTACTCCCTCTCCCCGTTCTTACGGGGAGAGGGCTGGGGTGAGGGCTCTCTCCAAGAAAGCGGTGAGAAATGGACTCGCGGAGAGTCTCCCTCACCCGGCGCGCTTTTCGCGCCGACCTCTCCCCGCGAGCGGGGCGAGGTGAAGAGAGAAGAGAGAAATTCACATCTCTTCGGCGATCACCATGTAGTTCACGTCGGTGTCGGAGGAGAGGCTCCATCGGTCGGTGAAGGGGCTGTAGACCACGCCGGCCTGCTCGCTGATGACGAGACGGTTGTCGAGCAGATATTTGGCGAGTTCGTCCGGGGTGATGAATTTTTCCCATTGATGGGTGCCGCGGGGCAGCCAGCGCAGGATGTATTCGGCGCCGACGATGGCGAGCGCAAAGCTCTTCCAGGTGCGGCTCAGGGTCGAGACCACCATCATGCCGCCGGGCTTGAGCATCGCCGCGCAGCGGGACAGGAATATGCCGACATCGCTGACATGCTCGACCACTTCCATGGCGAGCACGATGTCGAAGCGCTCGCGCACGTCCATCTCTTCCACCGTGGTGCAGCGATAATCGATCGACAGATGCCCCTTGTCGGCATGCAGCTTGGCCGCCGCGATGTTGGAGGCGGACGGATCGACCCCGATCAGCTGGGCGCCGAGCCGGGTCAGCGGCTCGCACAGAAGCCCCGCACCGCAGCCGATATCGAGGATGCGCAAGCCCGAGAGACAGTTCAGGCTCCTGACGTTGCGCTCGAATTTTCGCGCGGCGGCGTCGCGGATATAGGTCAGCCGCAGCGGATTGATCTTGTGCAGCGGGGCCATTTTCCCCTTCGGGTCCCACCATTCCGCCGACAATCTGGAGAATTTCGCGACCTCGTTCGCGTCGACGGTGGTGCCGGAGGCGTTGGATTGCGCGGCCATGATACGCGCCCCTATCGCGTCGTGATGGCGCTGCGGAACGCCAGCGGCGAGGCGATGGTGCGAATCGTCTCCTTGCCCTCGCCGACGCCGTTGATGGTCACATTGCCGTAATTGAGAATGCGCCCGAGGATGGTCTGGTCGACGTCGACGCTCTCGATCTTGTCCAGCGCCATCTCGAAGGTGCGGCGCTGGATGAAGCCGGTCTTGTGCACGACGCGCATGTTGGTGACGTCGGTCTCGGTGGTCCAGCGGTGGAACCAGGCCTTGAAGGTCCAGTACAGCGCCGCGATGGCGACCACGGCGGCCGACGCCCAGCAGACCAGCATCAGGCTCGGAACGGCGGACGTCGTCCCCGACAGCACCAGCAGGATCAGGACCGCGGCCCAGGCCACGATCGCCGGCAAATAGAAGATCCAGTGCGCGTTGGTCGAATACAGCACCTTTTCGCCGGGCTGCAGGATATCGTCGATATAACGCGCCATCTCCCAAACCCTAACTCAACTACCCGATACCCCTGCGGAACCCGCTTGCCCCGGGCCGCTCCGCTATGTATACGCGCGTTTCGGCCCGCGCGCTTCCCCTTTTGAGCGGACCGCTGAACTTATCCCTAGTGGACCACTGGAGAATTCGCGCGTCGTCATGGGCCGCCTCGTGATGAAATTCGGCGGCACCTCCGTCGCCAATATCGACCGCATCCGCAACGTCGCGCAGCATGTGAAGCGCGAGGTCGATGCCGGCCATGAGGTCGCCGTCGTGGTCTCGGCGATGTCCGGCAAGACCAACGAGCTGGTGGCCTGGTGCGCCGAGGCGTCGGCGATGCACGATGCGCGCGAATATGACGCGGTGGTCGCCTCCGGCGAACAGGTCACTTCCGGCCTGCTCGCGATCGTGCTGCAGGGCATGGGCATCCAGGCGCGCTCCTGGCAGGGTTGGCAGATCCCGATCAAGACCTCCGACGCGCATGCCTCCGCGCGCATCCTCGAGATCGACGGCAGCGAGATCATCAACCGTTTCAGGGACCGCAAGGAAGTCGCCGTCATCGCCGGTTTCCAGGGCATCAACACGCAGACGGGCCGCATCACCACCCTCGGCCGCGGCGGCTCGGACACCTCTGCGGTCGCGATCGCCGCCGCCGTGAAGGCCGACCGCTGCGACATCTACACCGATGTCGATGGCGTCTATACGACGGACCCGCGCGTGGTGCCGAAGGCGCGCCGCCTCGACAAGATCGCCTTCGAGGACATGCTGGAGCTGGCCTCGCAGGGCGCCAAGGTGCTGCAGGTGCGCTCGGTGGAACTCGGCATGGTGCACAACATGCCGATCTTCGTGCGCTCCAGCTTCGACAAGCCTGAGGATATCGACCCGCATGCCAACCAGCCGCCGGGCACGCTGATCTGCAGCGAGGAGGAAATCATGGAAAGCCACGTTGTCACCGGCATCGCCTTTTCCAAGGACGAGGCCCAGATTTCCGTGCGCCAGATCGAGGACAAGCCGGGGGTAGCCGCCTCGATCTTCGGCCCGCTCGCGGATGCCAACATCAATGTCGACATGATCGTGCAGAACGTCTCCGAGGACGGCAAGTTCACCGACCTCACCTTCACGGTGCCGGCAAACGACTACAAGCGCGCCAAGGAGACCATTACCTCGGCCAGGACCAAAATCGGCTTCGCGCGGCTCGACACCGCGACCGATGTTGCCAAGGTGTCCGTGATCGGCAGCGGCATGCGCTCGCATGCCGGCGTCGCCGCCAAGGCGTTCTCGGCGCTCGCCGCGCGCAACATCAACATCCGCGCGATCACGACCTCCGAGATCAAGTTTTCGGTCCTAATCGACGCCGCCTACACGGAACTGGCGGTGCGCACGCTGCACACGCTCTACGGCCTCGACCAGGCGTAGAATTTCCTTCTTAGCGACCGCAGCAAATTGGCTGGTGGCAACAGTGCCGCTGGCAGGCGTTTTGCTTGGCAAAACAAGCCCCAATTCGCTATACGGCGGGCAGGATCAGCAATCGCAAACTATGCCTCGGTTTGACCTCTCCTGATTCGGCCCGCATCAGTGCCATTGCGGCGGGGCCGAATGAATAAAGTTTAATGCTTTTTCGGCGTTTAACCTGCGCCCGGCCGCGAGCCGGGCCGCCTGTCGGGGAGGGGTTTCAAGGTCATGCGGAGCACGTCGGGAGGCCCCCGCGTCCTGTTGAGACGGCTCCGCGAAACCATGGCGGAGCAAGTCTCCGCCCAGGAGCGGCTGGACAAGATCGTGGTGCTGATCGCGGCCAACATGGTGGCCGAGGTCTGCTCCTGCTACGTGCTGCGCGTCGACAACACCCTCGAGCTCTACGCCACCGAAGGCCTCAACCGCGACGCCGTGCACCGTACCGTGCTGAGCGCGCATGAGGGCCTGGTCGGCCTGGTCTCCAGCGAAGCGACACCGCTGAACCTCAGCGACGCGCAGAGCCACCCGGCCTTCTCGTTCCGCCCCGAGACCGGCGAAGAAATCTATCATTCCTTCCTCGGCGTGCCGATCCTGCGCGCCGGCAACACGCTCGGCGTGCTGGTGGTGCAGAACCGCGCCAAGCGCACCTATGTCGAGGAAGAGGTCGAGGCGCTGCAGACCACCGCGATGGTGCTGGCGGAAATGATCGCCTCGGGCGAATTGGCCTCGCTGGCCCAGCCCGGCGCCGAGCCCGCAGCCCGGCACTCCCTGCACAAGATGGGCGCGATCCTCTCCGAGGGCATCGCGCTCGGCCATGTCGTGCTGCACGAGCCGCGCGTCGTCATCAACAATTACATCGCCGAAGACCTGCCGAAGGAGTTGAAGCGTCTCGATGCGGCGCTGGCCAAGCTGCGCTCCGACCTCGACCGCCTGCTCGAGCGCGGCGATGTCGCCGAGGGCGGCGAGCACCGCGAGGTGCTGGAAGCCTACCGGATGTTCGCCAACGACCAGGGCTGGTCCCACAAGCTGCACGAGGCGGTCGCGACGGGCCTCACGGCAGAAGGCGCCGTCGAGCGCGTGCAGTCGGACACGCGCGCGCGCATGCTGCGCTCGACCGATCCTTACTTGCGCGACCGCCTGCACGACCTCGAGGACCTCGGCTTCCGCCTGCTGCGGCAACTGGTCGGGCAGGATCACGCGCCGGCGCGCGAGCATCTGCCCGACAACGCGATCCTGATCGCGCGCGCGATGGGACCCGCGGCGCTGCTCGATTACGACCGCAAGCGCTTGCGCGGCCTGGTACTGGAGGAAGGCACCGCCAACTCCCACGTCTCGATCGTGGCGCGTGCACTCGGCATCCCCGCCGTCGGAGAAGTGCCGAACGCGCCCGGCATCGCCGACCCCGGCGACGCCATCATCGTCGACGGCACCTCGGGCGAGATCTACGTCAGGCCTTCGCAGGAGATCGAATCCGCCTATGCCGAGCGGGTGCGGTTTCGCGCGCGGCGGCAGGCCCAATATCTGGAGCTGCGTGAAAAGCCCTGCGTCACCAAGGACGGCCAGAAGGTCGAACTGATGATCAATGCGGGTCTCACCATCGACCTGCCGCATATCGACGACACCGGCAGCGCGGGCATCGGCCTGTTCCGCACCGAGCTGCAGTTCATGATTTCGCCCAGCCTGCCGCGCTCATCGGACCAGCTCGCGCTCTATCGCACGGTGCTCGATGCCGCAGGCCAGAAGCCCGTCACCTTCCGTACCCTCGACATCGGCGGCGACAAGGCGCTGCCCTATATGGAGACCGTGACCGAAGAAAATCCCGCGCTCGGCTGGCGCGCGATCCGGCTCGGACTCGACCGGCCGGGCCTCTTGCGCGGCCAGATCCGCGCGCTGCTGCGGGCCGGCGGCGGCCGCGCGCTTCGCATCATGTTCCCGATGATCTCCGACGTCGCCGAGTTCGATGCGGCCAAGGCGATCGTCGAGCGCGAGCTGACATATTTGCGCCAGCACGGCCACGCGCTGCCGGAGCGCATCGATGTCGGCACCATGGTGGAAGTCCCCGCCCTGCTCTACCAGATGGACGAGCTGTTGAAGAAGGTCGACTTCGTCTCGGTCGGGTCGAACGATTTGTTCCAGTTCCTGTTCGCGGTCGATCGCGGCAACTCCAAGGTCTCGGACCGTTTCGATACGCTGTCGGCACCGATCCTGCGCGCGCTGCGCGAAATCGTGCGCAAGGCCGGTGCGGCGAAGAAGTCCGTTTCCCTCTGCGGCGAAATGGCGTCGAAACCGCTGGAGGCGCTGGCGCTGATCGCGCTCGGCTATCGCTCGCTGTCGCTGTCGGCGACCGGGCACGGCCCGGTGAAGGCGATGATCCTCGACCTCGATGCCAAAAAGGCCGAGGCGATGATCATGCCGCTATTGGACGCACCGGCCGGCAGCGTGGCGATCCGCAAGAAACTGATCGAATTCGCGGAAGCCGAGGGGCTGGCGTTGTAGCGAGGCTGTTGTCACGCCCCTCGCCGCTTCCCATTTCCGCACCTTCGAGACTTTACCGATGTCGATGCTACCCGAAGCCAAACTGGACGTACTCCTTGCCCATCACGCTTCCCTCGAAGCGCAGATTCTCGGCCAGCTCTCGTCCGACAAATATGTGCAGATCACCCGCGAGCTCGCCGAGCTCAATCCGCTGATCGACGCCGTGAAAACCTATCGCTCGACGGTGAAGGAGCTTGCCGACACCGAAGCGCTGATCGCGGATGCCGCAACCGACGCCGAGATGCGCGGCATGGCGGAAGCCGAGCGCGACAGCTTGCAGGCGCGCCGCGGCGAGCTCGAGCAGAAGATCCGCGTTGCGCTCTTGCCCAAGGACGCCATGGACGACCGCAACGTGGTGCTGGAAATCCGCGCCGGCACCGGCGGCGACGAGGCCTCGCTGTTCGCCGGCGACCTGTTCCGCATGTATGAGCGCTTTGCCGCCCTGCAGGGCTGGAAGGTCGAGGTAATCTCGGCGAGCGAGGGCACGGTCGGCGGCTACAAGGAAATCATCGCGGAAGTGCAGGGCCGCGGCGCCTTCTCGAAACTGAAATTCGAATCCGGCGTGCACCGGGTGCAGCGCGTGCCGGACACCGAGACGCAGGGGCGCATCCACACTTCCGCCGCCACCGTCGCCGTGCTGCCCGAGGTCGAGGACGTCGACGTCGACATCAAGAACGACGATCTGAAGATCGAGACGATGCGCGCGCAGGGCGCGGGCGGCCAGCACGTCAACAAGACGGAATCGGCGATCCGCATCACCCATATCCCGACCGGCATCGTCGTGATGATGCAGGACAGCCGCTCGCAGCACAAGAACCGCGCCTCCGCCATGAACATCCTGCGCTCGCGCATCTATGACGCCGAGCGCCAGCGCGTCGACGCCGCACGCTCGGCCGACCGCAAGGAGAAGGTCGGCTCCGGCGACCGAAGCGAGCGCATCCGCACCTATAATTTCCCGCAAGGCCGTGTCACCGACCACCGCATCAACCTGACGCTTTATAAATTGCCGCAGGTGATCTCGGGCGAAAGCCTAAGCGAACTGATCGACGCGCTGACCACCGAGCACCAGGCCGCGCAGCTCGCCGCGCAAGGTGCGGCGGCGTGAGTTTGGGCGAAGCGCTGGCAGGACAAACCGTCGACACTGCACGCCGCCGGCTTACCGCGCGGTTCAGAGCCGCTGACGTCGACTCAGCCGAACTGGACGCCCGGCTATTGGTCGGCGCCGCGTTGAACCTCGACCTCACGGGTATCATCACCGCAGCGAGCCGAAAGCTCACGCCGGACGAATCAAATCGCCTCGAAGCCTTCGCCGCGCGGCGCGTCAACGGCGAGCCGGTCGCGCGCATTCTCGGGCAGAAGGAATTCTGGGGCCTGCCCTTGAAACTCTCGACGGCAACGCTGGTGCCCCGCCCGGACACCGAGACCGTGGTCGAGCTCGCGCTGGAGATCATCCGCGCAGCCCCGCCCCGCGCGTTGCGCATCGCCGATCTCGGCGCCGGCACAGGCGCAATGCTGCTCGCGCTGCTGCATGAACTGCCGGCCGCGCTCGGTGTGGGAACCGACATCAGCCTCGAGGCGCTCCGAATCGCGCGGCGCAACGCGGCCGATCTCGGGCTTGCTTCGCGCGCGGCCTTCGTCGCCTGCAATTACGCCGCGGCGCTTGCGGGCCCGTTCGA
Organism: uncultured Alphaproteobacteria bacterium; assembly: GCA_963831505.1. Taxonomy (GTDB): domain Bacteria; phylum Pseudomonadota; class Alphaproteobacteria; order Rhizobiales; family Xanthobacteraceae; genus Bradyrhizobium. The sequence continues at coordinate 119,678 of CAWHQY010000023.1, forward strand.
TCTGATTGTCTCGAATCCGCCCTATATCCGCTCCGCCGACATCGCCGGCCTTAGCCCCGAAGTCCGCGACCATGACCCACGCACCGCGCTGGACGGCGGCGTGGACGGGCTTGATGCCTACCGCGCGCTGGTCCCGCAGGCGGCGGACCGTCTGACGCCAGGTGGCGCCCTGGTCGTGGAGGGCGGAAAGGGCCAGAGCGGCCCCATTGAAGCTTTGATGACGGCAGCGGGCCTGAGCGTCCAAGACCCCGTAAAAACCGACCTTTCAGGCATTTTCCGGGCCATTGCGGGGCTGAAAATGCCGCGATAAAGCCGAATTGGAACGGAAAAAACCTCTTGGAATATTGCCCGGGAACGACTACGTTCCCATCAGAACGTCGGCGCAGGCCCCGTAGGCACTACGGGTGAAGGCCTGAAATTCTCAAGGCGAGAGCCGCGCCGGTTTAAAGGTTCCAAAACGCAGGTCCAGAGTTGAGCGCAAAGGCCTTTGTGAGCGCTGCGCCGCTGGTGACCGCAAAGCGAACGAAAGCCTGATTGCGCTTGAAGACTTACGCAAGAAAACCGGGCTTGTTTTGGCAGGCTAGATGAAGGGTTCGCCGGTCAAGATTGCCGGCGGTGGGGAACGCGTCTTTGCTGAACGCGCAGGTCGACACAATCGACACGAATTGGAACTGCATCGCGATGGGGTGCGCCGAGCGCGCGCGTCTGGTCGATTGCGGCTAACGGCAATTCGAAGCATTTAACTCAGGGCTGGAATAAAGGCAGGACATGAGAAACGGTCAGAACAACAAGCGGATGCGCAACCGGAATAACAACAACAATAATAATAACAATCGGCGCGGCCAAAATCCGATGACCCGGGTGTTCGAATCGAACGGGCCCGATATCAAGATCCGCGGCACTGCCTCGCATATCGCCGAGAAATATCTGCAGCTCGCACGCGACGCGCGCTCTTCCGGCGACCCCGTCGCCGCCGAAAACTACTACCAGCACGCCGAGCACTATTTCCGCCTGATCGCCGCTGCGCAGGAACAGTTCCGCCAGAACCAGCCGCAGCCGCGCGCCGACGAAGTCGTCGCCACCACCACCGGCGAAGACGGCGAAGACGACGGCGAGAACTATTCGAGCTTCGGCCAGGAACCGGGCTTCGTGCCGCAACCGCCCCAGCAGCAGCAGCCTTATATGCGCGACAGTGGCGGACGCGATCATCAGCGCGACCACCAGCAGTCCTATCAGCGCGACCAGCAGCCGCGCGAGCACCGCGAGCGCGAGCACCGTCCGCAGCCGCAATATCAGCCGCAACCCCAGCCCCAGCCGGTGCTCGATGGCGGCGTCGATCGCCTCCCCTCCTTCATCACCGGACCGCAGCCGCAGATCAATGGCGGCCCCGGCGGCTATGAGGGCAATGGCGGCGGCGAACGCTTTCCGCGCCGGCGCCGCCGTCCGCATGGCGGCCCGCGCCCCGAAGGCGTCGCGCAGCCGGCCGCGGCCGCTCCATCCGAGGATTTCAATCCGGGGAACGAGTAAGACGCGATCACCGATCACAGGGTCGTAGGGCGGGCAACGCGATAGCGGGCCCGCCCTTTTCTTTTGCGGTCATCCCCCGGGTCGGGGTCGGTGCAAGCACAGGTTGTAGCGCCGGAATAAGTCGCGTGCGCTCGCGCTTGGCGGGGATCGCCCGATAGACCTGCTTGGTCGCCTCGACGATGTGAACGCCGGCCACCGGCAGCGACAGCGCCGCGCCGACGCGCTCCCACGCCAGCGCCGAACGCAGGAACCAGCTGCTCGCAAACGGCGGCATGAACAGCGCCTCGCCCCAGGCGGTCGGCGTGAACCAGGTCTGCCGCAACAATTGCGTGATCTGCGAGCGCGAATAGGGCCGCCCGTGGCCGAACGGCGTGTTGTCGGTACGGGTCCACACCCCGCGCCGGTTCGGGATGACCGCGATCACCCGCCCTGACGGCGCCAGTACCCGCCAGACCTCGCGCAAGAGCCCTTCGGGATCGTCGGACATTTCCAGCGCATGCACCAAAAGCACGCGGTCGACGGCGGCTTCCGGCAGCGGCAAGGAGAACTCGTCGACGAGGGCGGCGAGCGCCGGACGCGCGGTCGGCCATTTCAGGACCCCCTGGGCAGCCGGCATAAAGGCAATGCAGCGCTCGGAGTCTTCACGAAAAAGTCCGAGATAGGGCGTCGGATAGCCGACGCCAAGCACGCGCTGTCCCTCGGCGCTCGGCCAGCGCGCCCGGATGCCGCGGTTGATCAATTGCCGCGCCACGACACCGAGACGCTGCGAATAGAAGTCGCGGAGATCAATAACGTCGATGCCCATGGCAATAATCTAACACGTCCACTTGAGGCGGGGCGCGTGGATTATTGCATTGCCCGATCACCGTTAACGCCATATCTCTCAGCCCGAGAGAACGCGCCCGTTGGTTAAAATTGGAGACGTCATGGCCGCCGAGATCAGAACCTTCAATTGCCTGTCCGACAATTTCGGCTATCTGGTCCATGACCCCGCGACGAAGGCGACCGCCTCGATCGACGCACCCGAGGCAGGCCCGATCATCAAGGCGCTGGAGCGCGAGGGCTGGAAGCTTACCGACATCCTGATCACCCATCATCATCATGACCATGTCGGCGGCGTCGCCGAGCTCAAGCAGAAATATGGCTGCCGGGTCGTTGCCCCGCACGACAAGAAGGCCGGAATCGCCGATGTCGATCTGCGCGTTGCCAATGGCACCGTGGTCAAGGTCGGCAATCTCTTGGCGCGCGTGCTGGAAACGCCGGGCCACACGCTCGACCACATCTCCTACGTGTTCGACGGCGACAAGGCGCTGTTTGCCGCCGACACGCTTTTCTCCATCGGCTGCGGGCGCGTGATTGAGGGCACTCATCCCATGATGTGGGAGTCGCTGCTGAAGCTGCGCGCCCTGCCCGACGATTTCAGGCTTTACTGCGGGCACGAATACACGGCATCGAACGTGAAGTTCGCGCTGACTGTCGATTCCGACAATCCCGCGCTGAAGAAGCGCGCGGAGGAGGTGACGAAGCTGCGCGCCGAGAACAAGCCGACCATTCCCGTGCTGCTCGGCGAGGAGAAGAAGTCCAACGTGTTCCTCCGCGCCGACGAGCCGGAAGTCGCCATCAAGCTGCACATGAAGGGCGCAAGCGCCACCGACGTATTCGGCGAATTGCGCGAACGCAAGAACAAATTCTGATGACACTCACGGCTGCCGACATCATCTCGCGGCTGGAGCTTCGGCCGCATCCCGAAGGCGGGTATTACCGCGAGACTTTTCGCGACAAGCGCGTCGACGAGAATGGCCGCGCGCATTCCACCGCGATCTATTTCCTGCTCGCGCGCGGCGACCGTTCGCACTGGCATCGCGTCGATGCGGTCGAGGTCTGGCACTATTATGCCGGCAGCCCGCTCATCCTGCAGATCGCGCATGACGGCTGCCGCCCGCACGTCGTGACGCTGGGCCCCGATCTCGCGGCAGGCGAACGGCCGCAAGGGATCGTGCCGGCGGGCGCATGGCAGTCGGCAGAGAGCACCGGAGACTGGACGCTGGTCGGCTGCACCGTCGCGCCGGGGTTCGAGTTCGCCGGCTTCGAGATGGCGATGCCGGATTTCGAGCCGGCGGTCTAAAGCGCGATGAGTTTAGGATGGATCGTCATCGCGCCTTAGCTCTTTGTTTGGGCATGATCTCCGCGCAAACGCTACGCGTTTGTCGCGAGGGAAAACCGCTTCACACTTTTCCGGATCATGCCTAGCGTCTCCACACCATATCCTTCGCCGCGATAAGTCCGCCGCCGGCGATCAGGATCGCGGCGATGGCGATATTCGTGCTGGCCTTGGCAAAGCCCGCCAAAATCAGGAACGCGGTGGATAGCAGCGGCGTCGCGTAGGACGCCGCACCCAGCACGCGAATGTCGCCGCGCTTCATGCCGATGTCCCAGGTGTAGAAGGCCGCACCCACCGGCCCTACGCCGAGCGCAATGACGGCAAGCCATTGCGATGCCGTTTCGGGCCAGACCGTGGTTTCCACCAATGCGTGCACGATCGTCGCAAGCAGCGCGGTCACCGCGCAAAATCCGGCGACCGCATCTGTCGGCACCGATTTCAGCCGCCGCGACAGCACCGAATAGGTCGACCAGACGAAGGCCGCGATGAAGGCTGCGATCAGGCCCGGGACCTGGCCCGGGGCGAAGCTGCCGGTATTGCCGGCGAACAGGAGCACCGTGCCGGCCAGCCCCAGCACCGCGCCGATGACGTGATGCGGCGCCAGCCGTTCGCCCGGCAGCAGCGAGGAGAACAGCACGATCAACAGCGGCCAGAGATAATTGAGCAGTCCGGCTTCGGCGGGCGGCGCGAACCGCAGCGCGAGGAAATAGAGCGCGTGATAGCCGAACAGTCCGCCGACGCCGACGATCCAGGCGACGGCAGGTTGGCGCAACGCCTTGATCGCCTCGCCTCGCCCGATCCAGGTCAGCGCGCAGGTCACAGCCCCGATCGCAAACGTCATCGCGGCGAGCTGGAACGCCGGAATTTTTCCGGTCGCGACCGTCATGACCGCGAGCAGCGACCACATCAGGATCGCCGTCAGTCCGATCAGGGTTGCGGTGCGCAGGGTCATCGTCATTGCGAGCGCAGCGAAGCAATCCAGAGACCGCGAATCAAGAGCCGGATTGCGTCGTCGCTATCGCTCCTCGCAATGACAAAGTCATCACGCCTGATATTGCCCGCCATTCACGGATAGCGTCGAGCCGGTGATGAAGCCGGCATCGTCGGCAGCCAGAAACACCACCGCGCGGGCGATCTCTTCGGGTTCGCCGAGACGGTTGACCGGAATCTGCGGGATCACGCTCTTCTCCAGCACTTCCTTCGGCACCGCCTGCACCATCTCGGTGTTGATATAACCGGGGCAGATGACGTTGACCGTGATGCCGCCCTTGGCATTCTCGAGCGCCAGCGCCTTGGTGAAGCCGATGTCGCCGGCCTTCGCCGCGGAATAGTTGACCTGGCCGAACTGGCCCTTCTGGCCGTTGATCGAGGAGATCGAAATCACGCGACCGAACTTGCGCGCGCGCATGCCCTCGATCACCTGGCGCGTCATGTTGAACAGCGAGCCGAGATTGGTGTTGATGACGGCGGTCCACTGCTCGAGCGTCATCTTGTGGAAGGCGGTGTCCTTGGTGATCCCTGCATTGTTGACCAGCACTTCGACGGGCCCGAGATCGGCCTCGACCTTCTTGACGCCGGCGGCGCACGCGTCGAACGAGGAGACGTCCCATTTGTAGACGGGAATGCCGGTCTCGGCCTTGAATTTTTCCGCCGCGGCATCGTTGCCGGCGTAGCTTGCCGCGACCTTGTAGCCTGCGTCCTTCAGCGCCTTGCAGATCGCTGCGCCAATTCCTCGTGTGCCGCCCGTCACCAATGCAACGCGTGCCATGTCGTTTCCTTCCTTGGCATCTGAACTCGTTAGTTTCTTGTAACTGCGGATTATGCGAGCGGTTTGAGCAACATCAACAATAAAACGCCCGGAAGGTTTTCCGGGCGTTTTCTCTTACGTCAGAGCTGTGCAGTTGCGAAGAGAACTTCTTGTCGCAACACGCCTACATTTTAGTCGCGTGCAGCGCACTCTTCGGTCTCGTGCGATGCACGCTCCAGTCTCGTGCCAGGCAGCTCTAGTCTCGTGCCAGGCACATGGCGATGCCCATACCGCCGCCGATGCAGAGCGTGGCGAGGCCCTTCTTGGAATCGCGCTTCTGCATTTCATGCAGCAGCGTCACCAGCACGCGCGCGCCGGACGCGCCGATCGGATGGCCGATCGCGATCGCGCCGCCGTTGACGTTGACCTTGGAGGTATCCCAGCCGAGGTCCTTGTTGACCGCGCAGGCCTGCGCCGCAAAGGCTTCGTTGGCCTCGATCAGGTCGAGATCGCCGACGTTCCAGCCGGCCTTCTTCAACGCCGAGCGAGAGGCCGGGATCGGGCCCGTGCCCATGATCTTCGGATCGACGCCGGCCTGGCCCCAGGACACGATGCGTGCCAGCGGCTTCCTGCCTTCCTTGGCCGCCTGCTTGGCGGTCATCAGCACCACGGCGGCGGCGCCGTCATTGATGCCGGACGCGCTGCCGGCGGTCACGGTGCCGTCCTTCTCGAAGGCCGGCTTCAGCTTCGCCATCGCATCGAGCGTCGCGCCATGGCGCGGATATTCGTCATCGGCCACGACGATGTCGCCCTTGCGGGTCTTGATGGTGACCGGAACGATCTCGTCCTTGAACTTGCCGGCCTTCTGCGCGGCCTCGGCCTTTTGCTGGGAGGCAACCGCGAACTCGTCCTGCTGCGCCCGCGTAATCTGATATTGCTTGGCAACATTCTCCGCGGTGTTGCCCATGTGATAGCCGTTGAAGGCATCCCACAAGCCATCCTTGATCATGGTGTCGACGAACTCGAACGAGCCCATCTTGACGCCGCCGCGCAGATACTGTGCGTGCGGGGCCATGCTCATCGACTCCTGGCCGCCGGCCACGACGATTTCCGAATCGCCGTTGAGCAGCGCCTGGTAGCCGAGCGCGACCGAGCGCAGGCCCGAGCCACAGAGCTGATTGATGCCCCAGGCCGGACTCTCGACCGGGATGCCGGCCGAGATCGAAGCCTGACGGGCCGGGTTCTGGCCCTGCGCCGCCGTCAGGATCTGGCCCATGATGACTTCGGACACGCGGCCCGGTTCGACGCCCGCGCGCTCCAGCGCGGCCTTGATCGCGACGGCGCCGAGATCGTGGGCCGGCATGGTGGCGAACGCACCGTTGAAACTTCCGACCGCGGTGCGGGCGGCGGCGACGATGACGACATCGTCTGACATGGGCATCTCCTGGGGCTTGAGGTTCTTTTAAGATATAGGCGGCGCCGAAAGGGCGAGGCCAGTCTCTCTGTTATCCTGTTAACGGAGTTGAGGCATGTCAACGGCGCTGCAACGAAATTGTGCGGCCCCGCCATCACAACGGCGCGCCACGAATCCCGCGCCAACGTGACAAGCCAGCGAAAGCGATCGCGAACGCGCGGACCCGGGAGCGGTGCCGGCCGGACGTCCCGGGCTCTTGCAGCCCCTTCGCACCTGCTCAGCAAAAATGCTGCGCAATAAAAAACTGCCCCGGAATTGACCGTACTGCACAAAACGGTAGCCGAACCCCTTTGAAAATGCTTAGTTTGTTGCGGATGCGTAGCGCACTGCCCTGCGGCATCGCCGCCGGGTTCCCTTCCCCCCTCGGTTGAGGCACGAGCCCCTATGGCGAAATCAGACACTCCCACCACCATCAAGAAATACGCCAATCGGCGGCTCTATAATACCGGCACGAGCACCTATGTGACGCTGGAGGACCTGGCGGCGATGGTGAAGGAGGGCGAGGATTTCCTTGTCTATGACGCCAAGACCGGCGACGACATCACCCGCTCGGTGCTCGCGCAGATCATCTTCGAACAGGAGAACAAGGCGGGGCAGAACCTCCTGCCCACCACCTTCCTGCGCCAGCTCATCCGTTTCTATGGCGACAGCATGCAGATGGTGGTGCCGAAATATCTCGAACAATCGATCGACACGCTGACGCGCGAACAGGAGAAATTCCGCAAGCAGTTGACCGACACCTTCAGCGGCACACCCTTTGCTCCGCTTGAAGAGCATGTCCGCCGCAACATGGAATTGTTTCAGCAGACCTTCTCGATGTTCAAGCCGTTCGCGGCGCCGCGCAACGGCGGACAGGACGGCGGCAAGGCGCTGGAGCCGGCGGCGGAAAGCGGCAATATCGACGATCTGCGCCGGCAGATGAAAGAGATGCAGGAGCGGCTCGAACGCATGTCGAAAGAGCCGAAGAAGGAAGAGTAGTTCCTACCGAGAACGGTGCCCGCCTCGCTTTCCGCAGTCACGGCCCGGCTTGACCGGGCGGTCCAGTATTCCAGAGACGTCAGTGCTCAATCGAGAAGTCTCTGGAATACTTCATGCCCCGCTTTCGCGGGGCATGACAACGCGTAAGTTAGCGGGCGTTTGTATTTGATGCGGGCTTAACCCGCCGCCGGCAGCGGCTTCGCATCCGCCGATGTCCACGGCCGGTCCGCCGTGGCGAGCCCGATCAGCCGGCCCTGGATGTAATCGCAGCCCCAGTCGCGCAGCATCACGGCCGAGTGTTCATCCTGCACCCATTCGGCGACCGTCTTGATGTTCAGCCGCCGCGCCAGGTCGATCAGCGTCTGCACGAAGGCGCGATCGTCGACGGAGCGTGCGATGTTCTGCACGAAAGCCCCGTCGATCTTGACGATGTCCACGCCGAGCTTGCGCAGGTTTCGGAACGAGGTGTAGCCCGCGCCGAAATCGTCGATCGCAATCCGGCTGCCGAAATTCTTGAGCCGCGTGACGAAGCCGCGTAGATCGTCGATGTCCTGGATCGCGACCGTCTCGGTAATCTCGACGATCAGCCGTTCGGCAACGCCGGGATGGGCGCGCATCAGGGATTCGATCGAGGCCCACCAGTCCGGATCCATGGTGGTGTCGGGCGAAATGTTGAGGCTGAGCTCGACATTGGGAGAAGCTGCGAGCTCGGCCACCACGAGCTCCAGCACGCGATGGTCGACCAGGCGAATGAGGCCCAGCCGTTCAGCCACCGGCACGATGTCGGGCGCGAGCAGCACGCGGCCGTCATCCTGCTCCATGCGCACCAGGCATTCGTAAAAGGCCTTTGCGCGCGAGTTTGCCGCAACCACCGGCTCATAGGCCATCACGATGCGCCGTTCGTTGAGCGCGGTGACGATCTCGTCGGTGACGCGGATATTGACGCGGCGCTGGGCGTCGCGCTCGACATTCGGTCTCCAGGCGAGGAACGAGCCGGCGCGGCGGCGTTTGGCGCTGTCCAGCGTCTCATGCGCCCGGTTGAGGGCTTCGTCGGTCGAGCGCGCATAGCGCGGCACGGCGACGCCGCCGACCGAGACGGTGACCGAGACCGGACCGGAGCGCGTCGGCACCACCTCGTCGCGCACGCAGGCGAGGAAGCGGTCGGCGGCGACATTCATGTCGTCGATGGTGCAGTTCTTGAGGATCACGCCGAACTTGTTGCCGGAGAAGCGGCCGAGGACGTCGCCGCCGCGCAGCCGCACGCGGATACGCCGCGCGATCTCGGAGATCACGGCATCCGCCACGTCGAAGCCGAAGGCATCGTTGACGCGCGCCAGATGATCGATGCCGATCAGCATGAAGGCGCAGGTCGAGCGGAAGCGCTGGGTCTCCTCGATCGCTTGGGCGAGCGACGCAATCAGATGCGTGCGATTGAGCTCGCCGGTCAAGGGATCGTGGCGCGACAGCTTCAAAAGCTCCTCGTCGCGGGCGTGGCGCTCGTTGTTGATGCGGACGATGCCCTGCACCCGCGCAGGCCGGCCGTCGGGGCCGGCGAACCAGCAGCCGGTCTCCTCGATCCAGGTGACCGGCGCGGAGGTGGACGCCCGCACGCCATATTCGATTCGATAGGGCGTGCCGTCGCCGCCATGGACGGGAGGCGAATGGCCGAGCGCCTCGGTCCGGATCGAGCCTTGGGGCTCGATCAGACGGGCAAACCCGGCGCCGCTTGCGAGCGCCTCCGCTGGAATGTCCGGGAAGACCGCGCCGAGACGGTCGCTCCAGCCGATGGCATCGCTGGCGATGTCCCACTCAAAGGCCGCCTGACCGAGGGAGGCCAGGATGGTCGAGGTCTGCGGCAATAAAGCTGTCACGGTCGCCTCGTTTCGGGACACGGCGGAAGGGATTCCCTGCCGTCAAGATAGAGCCTGTTTCTCCGAATTCCCTAAACGAAGTTCATAAATATTCCGGAAACCACGTTTGGCGAACGGGAGGAACGAAGCCGCGAAATGCGGCATAGTATTTGCGGAAGTCAAACCGTAACGGGGCCAGGTGTCCCAGAATGTGACGGTTTGCGATGTCCGGCGTTAACGAACACGAAATAGAAGACGGCGTCTTCGAGGACGCCGAGACCCCTTGCGCCGCGCTGGTGCCGGTCACCGCCGCCATCTATCGGGCGGCCACATTCACCGTCACCCGTCCCAACGCGAGCTTCGTCGCCCATCTGATCGCAACCGCCGAGCACGTCGAGCAGACCCGCGAGCTGCGGCGTGCGGCGCCGGCGGACGCGCTCTCGGCCTACCGCTCGTCCGAGCTGAGCGTCCGGGAGTTGCACGTTTCCACGCGGCAAACGATCTGAAGATCAGCGCTGCGGCGCGTCGGGCGCCGACGAGGTGCCAGCGCCGGGCTGTAATTCCGGAGCGGGAATCGCCGGCGACGGTTCGGCGGCGGGAGGGGCGGACTGCGGCGCCGACGGCTTCGGCGGCTCCTGCAACACCTGTTCGGCAACCGAGGCGGCCGGTGGCGCCATGGGTGCGGGGGCGGGCGCGGCGGGCGCCGGCTCGATGTGCGGCTCCGGTTCGGGCAACGGCGCGGGCGCTTCGACCGGCTTGTCAACCGGCTGGGCAGCCCGCCGTGAAACGGTTGTCACCGCGCCAGCGCGGCGTGCGCGGAGCGCAATGCCGCCGAAGAAATCCACCATCGCCATCAGCGACAGCAGGAAGAAGGTCGAGGTACCGAATTTCGGCCACATCACGAACTCGGCCACGGCCGCGCCGAACAGGATCAGCGACAGCAAATGGTCGGTGAGGTATTTCGAGCCCGGCCGCGCGCCCTTCATGATCTCGAGCAGCAGCAGCAGCATGCCGAGCGCAAGCAGGATGTCGCTCAGCGTGATCGCCCATACCGCGCCGGACGCCAGCGTCAGGCGGAACATGGAATCGGTCAGCGGCACGTCGGGCATCAGCCAGGCGACGATGTTGTAGATCGCAATCGGAATCAGGAGCAGCGGAAAACCGACCATCGGCGTGGCCTTCTCGGGCTGAAGAGTGGGTTGGCAAATTCCGCAGCAAGCAGCCGGCGAAGCATCCGCTCCGGCGGCTCAGGGAATCATTTGATCTCACTCGTGGCCAAATTCGGGCAGGCGAGGCGCCTGCCTGCCGCGATCAGGCTTCCTGATCAGGCTTCTTTCTTGGGCTTCAGCACCTGCCGGCCCTTGTACATGCCGGTCTTGAGGTCGAGGTGGTGCGGCCGGCGCAGTTCGCCGGAATCCTTGTCCTCGACATAAGTGGGCTTCTTCAGCGCATCCGCCGAGCGGCGCATGCCACGCCGCGAGGGCGAAGTTTTTCGTCTGGGAACGGCCATGTCGGTGTCCTCTAGGGGTGTTTCGCAGGCATCGCCCGAAATGCGGACGCGCTTTGAGAAGCGAGCTACGATGCCGATAAGGCCGCGCTTATAGAGGATGGGATCGGGTAAAGCTAGGGCGATCGGGTGCGAAAATCGCCCTGCTCGGGGCCCGATCTTTCCGCCTTTTCCGGCGCGTTGCCAACGAACATTTCCATGGAACAAAACATGACCATTTGCTATGGAGCGCGGCGCGGTTGGAAATGGAATGAGGGATTGCCAATGCCCGGCCTGTTTGGATTTCTCCGTATGCTGCGCGGAGTTTGCCGGCTTTCCGCCGCCGCTGGCCGTTCGCTGTTCTTGCCGTTCTGGATCTTGCCGTTCTTGATCTTGCCGCTCTTGATCGTAACCTGGGCCGGCGCGGCCGAGGCGTTCGACTACGCGCGCTATCAGGCGGCCGACCTCGATTCGCTGGCAGCTCGAAGGCCGCCGCTCGGATTGGGCGTGGACGTCCCGGCGATGCGAAGCGTCCGCCTCGACGTTACGCTGGCCTCGCCGGCCACATCCTGCCCGACCAAGGTCCTGAAATGGGCGATGCGAACGTCGGGGATCGCAAAGGACGCGATCCAGGGCACGCCGATCAGCCATTGCATCAAGGTCAAATCGGCCAAGGGCAGATGGTACCCGATGTTCATCCAGGACGTGCTCGGCGACGGCCTCGCCAAGGAAGCGCAGCCCGGCGGAAAGCTGACGCTCTATGGCAGCCTGGTGTACTTCGCCCAGAGGGGACCGGGCATCGTCGTTAACGAATTCAGTGCCCAGCCGGCGACACCACCCCAAGCCGCATTCCGGCGTCGATCTCACCTCGACCAAAAAGAAATGAAAACGGCAGCGAGCGCCAGATCGGCCTAACTCAATCGGCATGACTCAGTTGGCATGACTAGTTGGCCCGATTTTCACGCCAGCAGGTTGTTACCGCCTGCGCCCGCGCCGTGTAGGTTCCGGCGAGCCGCCTCACCCCAGTCCCCGGCAGGCGGGCACTGCGCAGATGCGGGTTGGGCAGGATCGACGCCAGCAGCGCCGCCTCTCGCGGCGACAGCGTTGCGGCCGAATGCCCGAAGGCGAAGGCGGAGCCGGTTTCGGCGCCGAACTGCCCGGACGGGCCGAGTTCGGCGATGTTGAGATAGATCTCCAGGATCCGCTGCTTCGGCAGCACCAGGTCGATCCAGAGCGCGAGCGGAAATTCCAGCGCCTTGCGGATGAAGCTCGTCCCCTGCCACAGGAACAGGTTTTTGGCGACCTGCTGGGTGATGGTGGAGGCGCCGCGCACCCCCTCGCCTTCCTGCGCGTCATTGATCGCCTCGCGCAGCGCACCGAAGTCGATGCCGTGATGCTTGCAGAAATGCGCGTCCTCGGCCCCCACCACCGCCCGCGGCAGCGAGGGCGACATCGCATGCAAGTCGATCCATTGCCGCGACACCGGCGCACCGGTGAGGCGGCGCCAGATCATCAGCGTCGAGACCGGATGGCCCGTGCGGTAAAACGGCGTCAGCACATAGGGAATGAGCAGCACGGCCAGCACGATCAGGGCCAGGATTTTAAGGGCGCGCAAGATCGGTCTTTTCTGCTTCGTGGCAAAGCGGCGGGACGCGGAATAGAGCGCTGTTATCCCGCTCACAGTTCCCGGCATTTTCAAGCGGTTTTATGACGCAGGCGGCCGTTGCCCGCGATTGACGTAGGCGCCCTCTTAAAGGATTGTCCGCCCAATTTGATCTGGAGTTTGCTTGAATGACCGCCACTGCCCAACCGACTGTCCAGGACTTTTCGAAGCGACTGGACAGGACCGCGGAGGAAACCGAGGCCCTGCTCGGCAGATTGTTGTCCGACAAGGTCGAGACCGACGAGATCGTGCGGCCGAAGCGGCTGATGGACGCCATGCGCTATTCGAGCCTTGGCGGCGGCAAGCGCCTGCGGCCGTTCCTGGTGGTCGAGAGCGCGGCGGTGTTCGGCGTGGCGCGGGAGGCCGCGCTGCTTGCGGGCGCCGCACTGGAATGCATTCACTGCTATTCGCTGATCCATGACGATCTGCCGTCGATGGACAACAGCGATCTGCGCCGCGGCCGCCCTACCCTCCACAAGCAGACCGACGACGCCACCGCGATCCTCGCCGGCGACGGGCTCCTGACGCTGGCGTTCGACATCATCACGCGGGACGAGATCCACCGCGATCCCACGGTCCGCCTGTTACTGACGCGGGCGCTGGCGCGCGCCGCGGGCATTGGCGGCATGGTCGGCGGGCAAATTCTGGATCTCGCCGGCGAAGGCCGCTTCGGCGACCGCGAGCCGGTCGACGTCGCGCGGCTGCAGCAGATGAAGACCGGCGCGCTACTGCGTTTCGGCTGCATTGCAGGCGCCCTGCTCGGCCAGGCCTCGGCGAAGGAATACCAGGCGCTCGACGATTACGGCAAGGCGCTCGGCGAAGCCTTCCAGATCGCCGACGACCTGCTCGACGTCGAGGGCGATGCGGCGGCGCTGGGCAAGCCGTCCGGCCAGGACGCGGCGCTTGGCAAGACCACCTTCGTTACCCAGCTCGGCATCGAGGGCGCGAAGCAGCGCGTGCGCGATCTGCTGGCGCGCGCCGATTCGGCGCTCTCGATCTTCGGCGCGAGGGGCGACGTGCTGCGCGCCACCTCGCGCTTTGTCGCCGAGCGCAAGAACTAGCGCGAGAACTAGCGTATGATCCGAACCCGCGGTGCCGCGTTGGCGCCAAGCGCGAACGGGCTTTCCGAAACGATCATGCGCGAACCTTAACCGGGAACAAAGGCGCCGATGGCCGGCAACGAGCTCGAAGAAACCCTGCGTCGTTTCCGGAAACTGCCAAAACCGGTGCGGGTGGTCTATGCGCGGCCGCGCACCTTCGTCTCGATTGTGCTTGGCATCGTCGCGTTTTTCCTGCTTCCAGCTTCGCTGCGGCTGGTGACGCGGCTTTTGACCGGCTGGGATGTGTTCGCCGCGTTCTATCTCATGCTCGTCTATTTCATGATGTGGCGCAGCGAGCTTCGCAATGTGAAGCGAAACGCCGTGCTGCAGGACGACGGCCGCTTCCTGATCCTGCTGGTCACCGCGCTCGGCGCGTTTGCCAGCATCGCCGCGATCGTGTTCGAGCTCGGCGGCACGCATCACGCCGTGCCGCAGCTTGCGATCGCGACCGCCACCATCGTGCTGTCCTGGGCGGTGGTTCACACCGCCTTCGCGCTGCATTACGCCCATGATTATTACCGCGGCAGCAAGCCCGGCGGCCTGCAATTTCCGAGCGGCGACAAGCAGGACCACGCCGACTACTGGGATTTCGTCTATTTTTCGTTCGTGATCGGCATGACCGCCCAGGTCTCCGACGTCGGCATCACCGACAAGACCATCCGCCGCACCGCGACCGTGCACGGCATCATCTCGTTCGTCTACAACACCGCGCTCGTCGCGCTGATGGTCAACATCGCCGCAAGCGCGATTTCGAATTGAGCGTCATTGCCAGCGAAGCGAAGCAATCCATATCCGAACAAAGGTCTGGATTGCTTCGTCGCTTACGCTCCTCGCAACGACGAGAAGCGGGCCAATCGCCTCGTTTAAGCGGCTGTGCTTACGGGCACCGTCCCGACATGATTGCCTCGTTCGTGCTGCAACCCCGCGCACGTTCATCACCGGTAAGCGGCCGGCCTGTCGCCGACAGCCCGGGGCCCGACGCTGGAGAACGCCCGAACCGCGGCGGCATTGCGCCAACGCCGGCATCGTAGCCATAGCCGGCCCCGCCTCGCGGAGTAACGGTGCGCGCAGCATTGTCCTGACGGTCCTGACGGTCCTGGCGGGCGCGGCGGGTCGAACGGTCGTCGTCGTCGCGCTTGGCCACCGGCTGCTTGCGCTGCCTCTCGCACTCATTGTCGCCGTTGATGAACGAGCCCTCGGCGCAGACGATCCTGGTGCAGCGGTCGCCGTCGGCCTTGAAGCCGTGCTCGCAGACCAGCGGGCAGACCCGCGACGGCTTCTGCTTGATCGCGTCCAGCGTATCGGCATTGGCCGTCTTGACGTCGAGCTTCATGCCGGCGTTGCGGTTGAACTGCGACAACGAGCGCTGCGAAGCCTCGCCCCAGTCGCCGTCGGCGCTGCCGCTGTAGCAGCCGACGCGGCGCAGTTCGCTCTGCACCGACTTCGTGATCTCGGTCTGCGATGGCGCGGGATTGAGCGCGGCGACGTTGACGTTCTTGTCGGGCGCGGGCGTAACCGGCTGCGGCGCAGGCGCATTCGACACGGCGGCGACGCGGTTGCGCTCGGCATCGGCGGCTTGCTGCTGCGCGGCCTGCTGGGCCTTTTCGGCATCGAGGCGGGCCTGCTCGGCGGCCCTCGCGTCGGCATCGGCCCTGGCCTGCGCATCCTTCTGCGCGCCCGAGGCAGCGAGCCGCACCCGCTCCTGCTCGGTCTGCTTGGCCTTCTCGACCGCCGCTGCGTGGGCTTCATCGGCCACGATCTTGTCGAGTTGAAGCTTGGCAAGGCTCGAATAGAAACCGTCGGGATGCTGGGTGAGGAACGCGGTCAATGCGGCGCGGTTGCCGACCTGCAACGCCAGTTCATAATCGCGGCGAATGTCGGCCTGCGGATTCGGCACCGCTGGGAGCGCCGCCGCCGCCGGGGCAGCAGCAGCAGCCGGGGCAGGCACCAGCGGCACGTCGTCGCCGCCGAGCGAGCCGTAGACATAGGGCTCCTGCCGGTTGTTGGTGCTCTTGAGCACGTCATCGCGCACGAAACCGAAGGCGCGGCGCACATCGAGGCCCGGCGTCGTCAGGCGGTTCGACAATGCGGTCGTGAACGGGCTGTTCTTGCCGTTGCCGTCAGCGGCCGTGGATCCGGCCTTGGCGGAATAGGCGATCAGCGTGTTGGGGCTTGCCGGCTCGACCTTGGCAAGGCCGCGCCCGATCGCGCGCGTCGCCACCGTCTTCTTCATGGTCTGGGCAAAGGGATTGTCGCGGCAGGCATCGAGGATGACCAGCCGCAGCTTCTTGGCGGACTCGACCGACACCAGCACCCGGTCCAGCGAAAACGCCTCGTCATAGACGTCGTTGTCGCGCTCGAGCTTGGCGTCGACCGGAATCAGATAATTGTTGCCGTCGACCTCGATGCCATGGCCGGCATAATAGATCACGGCGATATCGGCATTGTTGGCCTTGTCGGCGAATTCGCGCAGCACGCGGCGCGTGTCCAGCGCCGACAGGTTCTGGCGTGAATCGACGACGTCGAAGCCCGCGCGCTTCAGCGTGCCGGCCATCAGCGCCGCGTCATTTACCGGGTTCGATAACGGCGGAACGTTTTGATAGGCCGAATTGCCGAGCACCAGCGCCACGCGCTTTTCGGCCAGCGCCGGCTGACAGATCAGGATGAGCGCCGCGGCAAGCCAGAATTTCAGCGATCCAATCAATCCACGCATGATGGTGCCTTTCGTCAGCAATAGCTCCCCGTCCATCATGACCTAGCAAAACCGCCCCTGCCGCGTTGTGAGCCAGGTCACGAAGTAAGCCCCGGTGGAACCTCGGGTTTTTCGCCAAGTACGCCTTGATCATCAGTCTCGCCAAATGGGTCAAAGGTTCGCCCTTTGCGAAGCCGCATTTTCCGTTCAAGATTGGGCGGAAATAAAGAAAATTCCGGGAGGAACCGATGCGTGGGGTGGTGTTTCACGGCGACCGCGAGCTGGAGCTGATGCAGTTCCCCGATCCCAGCCCCGAGGCCCACGATGTCGTGATCGAAATGAAGGCGTCGGGCATGTGCGGCAGCGATCTGCATCAATATCGACGCGACAGGAACCAGGCCCAGGCCAGCGGAATCCCGATGCGGGACGGGCCGGTGATTGCAGGCCATGAGCCTTGCGGCGTGGTGGTTGCGGTCGGCTCCGCCGTAGGTCCCCAGGAGGCGCGCGTCGGCCAGCGCGTGATGGTGCACCATTATCAGGGCTGCACCCAATGCAACCATTGCCGCTCCGGCTGGCAGCAGCTCTGCCAGGAAGTGCCGGTCAAGGTCTACGGCAACAATGCCCATGGCGGGCATGCGAATTACCTGAAGGTGCCGGCGAACACGCTGGTCCCGCTGCCGGATGAGCTGTCGTTTTCCGCCGGCGCGGCGATCGCCTGCGGCTCCGGCACCGCCTATAGCGCGCTGCGCCGCATGAACCTGTCGGGCAACGACACCATTGCGATCTTCGGCCAGGGGCCGGTGGGGCTGGCCGCGACCCAATACGCCAAGGCGATGGGCGCGCGCGTGATCGCGCTCGACATCAGCCAGCGGCGGCTCGATCGCGCCAAGGCCTTCGGTGCGGACGCGACCGTCAATCCCGGCTCCAACGATCCCGTCGCGGCGATCAGGGATCTGACCCATGGCCGCTACGCCGACCTGACGCTGGATACGTCGAGCAATCCGGACGCGCGGCTGAACGCGATCCGCGCCACCAAGGTGTGGGGCACCATGTGCTTTGTCGGCGAAGGCGGCAATGTCCACATCGACGTCAGCCCGCATCTGCTCCGCCGGCAACTGACGCTGGTCGCATCCTGGACGTTCTCGAATATCATCCAGGCCGAATGCGCGCGGTTCTCGGTAGAGCGTGGCATCGATGTCGATCAATTGTTCACCCATCGCTGGAAGCTCGACCAGGCCGAGGAGGCCTACAAGCTGTTCGACAAGCAGGTCGACGGCAAGGGCGTGTTCTTGATGTGATTAATGCGGGAGACGCAATCGTGAGCCATGACCGTTCATCCGTAGAAGCCGTGGTCAACCACTATTTCGACGCGCTGTATGAAGGCGATGCCGACAAGATGGGCACCATCTTCCACCCCTCCGCCGATTTGCGCTGGGTCGAGAAGGGTGAGCTGAAAGTTCTCACCGTGCCCGACTGGCTCGGCTTGATCAGGAAGCGCGCCTCGGCGAAGGCCGACGGCAAGCCGCGCGAGGATTTCATCGTCACCATCGACCGCTCCGACGACAACACCGCCTTCATCAAGGTGCGCTGCCAATTGCCGCCGCGCTACTTCACGGATTACCTGGTGGCGATGAAGCTGAAGGATGGCTGGCAGATCGTGTCGAAATCCTACCGCTACGATCTGCGCGACTGATCAGGCCCGCGCGCCCACGCGCGCCGCGGCCGCATCGCCCTCCCCGCGCCGGAGATTGCCGGAGATCACGCGCGCGACGACCGCCGGGTGCAGCAGCCGTTCGGGCGGCGCCTTGAGATTGGCGACCTGGACGAAGGCGGCGGTGAGCCAGGCGTCATGGCGCGCGGCCTTGTGCAGCTTGCCGACATACCAGTTGATGAACTTGACCTTGGCGGAGCGCGGACCCACGACTTGCGGATGCCGGAGATCGTTGCCGACGGCGATATCCCAGGGGATGTCGATCGCCGGCTGCACGGCGTTGAAGAAGCGCCGCGCGAGATCGGCGTTGCCCCCACCCGCGAGGCATTCGCGCAGCACCGAAGCCTCCTGCGCCGCGACCGTCATGCCCTGGCCAAAGACCGGATTGAAGCTGCAGACGGCGTCGCCCAACACCAGATAGCTTTTCGGAAAGCGCACCAGCCGCTCATAGCGCCGCCGCAAATTCGCGTTGAATCGATAGGTGGTGAAATCAGTGAGCGGCTCGTTGCGCGAGACGATGTCGTAGACGCCGGATGTCGGCAGCGAGCGGGCATAGGCCGCGAACATCTGCTCGTCCTCGGGCGCAAGGTCGCCGAGATAGCCGCCGATCGACACGATCCATCGATCTTCGGTCTGGAACAGGACCGCGCCATTGCGCCAATTCGGGCTGCTGCCGGCAATGACAAGGGCGGTCTTGCCGCCAAGATCGGTCGGATGGCGGCGATAGACGCGCGTGGTGTAGCCGATGCCGATTTCGATCCGCTCTTCCGCAGGCCCCGCATAACCCAAACCCTCGAGCCAGGCCGGGCTCGACGAGCCACGCCCCGAAGCATCGATCACCATATCGGCAAGCACCACCTGTTCCTCGCCGTTGCCAATCTTGACGCGGACGCCCTGAACGGCGGCCTTGTCGCTGGTGGCGACGAGGCCCTGGACCGCACAGTTCTCGATCGCGCGCACATTGGGCAACGCCAAAAGCCGCCGGCGCACGTGGCCCTCCAGCACGGGGCGCGAGGCCAGCACGCCGACCAGGTCGCTCGGCTCCGATTTCAGCGTGATGCCATGGCCGACCCAGGCGACGTCGCCGACGATGTCGCCCCGCCTGCCGCCGGAAGCGACGACCTCGTCGGTCCAGCCGGGAAAGAACGCCTCGATCACCTCGCCACCGCGCGCAAGCAGGCCATGCGCATGACGGCCCTGTGGTACGCCCTTGCGCGGGATGTCGGCGGCCGGAAAGGCGTCGCGCTCCATCACCGTGACATTTGCGAAAAATTCCGACAGCGCCCTTGCGGCCAACAGGCCGCCCATGCTGGCGCCGATCACAATGGCATGCTCACCAATCCGCTTCATGAAAATGCTCCTGGCTTGGAAAATGCTCCTGCCCTGCGCGCCTGCCCTATTAGTCTTCCGATACGCTGAAAGGTTGCGCTGTTACGGAGCGGGATCGGAACCGGTTTTGCGGCATTCGCGCGGCGCCATCACAGAATTGTCAGGCGCGGTCTGAAACCTGGATGGGCTCGATCCGTGCGGGGACATCGGCCGGATTGACGGAAGGCGGCCTTCCCTGCAAAACCGGAGCCCGTGGAAGCCAAGTTCCAGATCTTTCTGTTCCTGCTCGCGGTGCTTGCCGGCACCGCCCTGTTCGCACGGCGGGTCAATATCGCGCCCGCGATCCTGTTGATGCTGGCCGGGATCGCGCTCGCCTTCGTGCCGGGCATGCCCGCGGTCGAATTGCCGCCGGAAGTGGTGCTGCTTCTGGTGCTGCCACCCCTGATCTATTCGGCGAGCGTCGCGATGAGCTGGCGCGAGTTCAAGCATAATCTGCGCCCCATCACCCTGCTCGCGGTCGGCTGCGTGATCTTCACGGCCTCTGCCGTCGCCGTCGCGACGCATTACCTGATCGGGCTGCCCTGGAATGTCGGCTTCCTGCTGGGAGCCATCGTGGCGCCCCCCGACGCGGTGGCGCCGCTCGCCATCGTGCGCAGGCTCGGCATTCCCCGCCGCATCCTGGTCGTGCTCGAGGGCGAGGGCCTTGCCAACGACGCCACCGCGCTGATCCTCTATCGTTTCGCGGTGATCGCGATCACGACCGGCTCGTTCTCGCTGTCGAAGGCCACCGGCGACTTCTTCGCCATCGTCGCCGGCGAAGCGCTGTTCGGCATCGCGGTCGGCTGGCTCTCCCTGCGCGCGCGCCATTATGCGCGCGATCCGCAGGTCGAGATCACGCTGTCGCTGATCACGCCCTATCTCGCCTACTGGGTACCCGAACATCTCGGCGGCTCCGGCGTGATCGCGACCGTTGCCTGCGGGCTCTATGTGAGCTGGAACGGCCCGCTCTGGATTTCCTCCGCCACGCGGCTGCAGGGCATCTTCTTCTGGGATTTGGTGATCTATCTGATCGAGGGCCTGCTGTTCCTTCTGACGGGTTTCCAGATGCGCCTGTTGTACGAGAAGTCGAAGGCGTTTCCGCTCGACGACATCCTGCTCGCAACCGCGCTGGTCGCAGGCATCGTCATCGTCGCGCGATTCGTCTGGGTCTATCCCGCGACCTACCTTCCGCGGGTGATGAGCCCAGCGTTGCGCCGGCGCGACCCGTCGCCGCCCTGGCAATGGGTGTTCATCCTCTCCTTTGCCGGCGTGCGCGGCGCGGTCTCGCTTGCCGCCGCGCTGGCGCTGCCGTTTGCGCTTGCGAGCGGCGATGCGTTTCCCAATCGCGACCTCGTGCTGTTCATCGCGTTCGGCGTCATCTTCGTGACGCTGGTAGGCCTCGGCTTCAGCCTGCCGATGGTGGTGCGCTGGCTCGGCGTGGCCGATGCCGGCCGCAACGAGCACATCGCCGAGCATCAATCGGAAATCGCCGCGCGGCGCGAGGCGCTGGACGCCGCGCTGCGCTCGCTCGACGCCATGATCGAGAAGCGCGACCTGTCCGACGAGGTCGTCAGCCTGCTGCGGGCGCGGCACGAGATCCGCACCAACCAACTGCCCGCCTCGCTCGATCCGGAGGCCCATGACGTGTCGGCGGCGGGAACGGGATTGACGCGCGAGCTGATCGCGGCAGAGCGCAAGTTCATCCACATGATGCTGCGCGACGGCAAGATCACCGACGAGACCCGCCGCCGGATCGAGCGCGACCTCGATCTGGAAGAGGCAAGCCTCGCCAACCGGGAATACCGCGCGACGCCGCTGTGAGAGCCGGATTTATGATTTGGTGAAGGTCCAGGCTCCGGAGCAGCCGATACTGTTGCGCCAGCCGCCGCTGCCGAACGAGCTTGACGACATTTTGCCCCAGAACCGGCCAGGAAGGATTCCTCCCGACTTGAAACTACCGGACACTTTTCCGTCCGCGGTGACCCGTCCACCTCCCTGTCCACCTCCATCGGCGCCCGTGATGACGCCGTTCTTGATGTTGATGTGGCTGCGGACGGGATTCGTACAACTTCCTGTGGTGTTGTTGGTCCATCTGCCATCGTAGATGGCGACGCCCCGTTCTTCCCTGCGTTTGTCGTCGGAAGGCTTCTGCGCCGGCGACGTCGGCTGAACGGGCGATAGGGTCGCGGCCTGAACTGGCTTATCCTGAGAGGGCGAAGGGACATTCGGAGGCAACGAGGGAACCTCGACCGCCGATCCGTTCGGGACCGCCGGCTTGCCCGATCCGTCTGTAGGACTTGCCGCGACCAGCCCATCCTCAACTTTAGACGCAAAATAGAAGCTGCCGTCGATCGGCGACGAGGAGACCCAGGGCTGCTGCTCGCCGGCGGTGGCCTTCTTCACCATCAGACCGACATTGTTGAAGACGTCGAAGACGCCAAGCCCCGGCTTGCGGATCGTCTGAGCCAAAGCCCTGGTGTAGGGGCTGTTGCCGTCGATGCCATCGAGCGCAATGCTCCCGGGCTGGGTGGCGAATGAGATCAACGTCCCCTCCGGCGCCCGTATCTGCGCCAGGCCCGCATCGATGGCGCGAAATCCGCGTCCTGCGAACGGATTGTTGCGGCACGCGTCAAGCATGACGAGATTGAGCCGCGTGCCAGACGCTTCCATCTGGCGCAGCACGAGGGACAGATCGTCAAGTTCAAAGTCTGCGTCCGCTTCACGCGCCGGATTGGCTCCGGTCGGCACCAGATAGTTCGTACCGCGCAGTTGCAGGCCATGACCGGCGTAATAGAACAACCCGACATCGGCACCGCGCAATTTGGTGCCGAAGGTACGGATCGCCTCGTCGAGCGCTGCCTTGTCGAGGTCGAGCTGGGCATCGTCGCCGATCAGCGTGAAACCGAGGTCCTTGAGCGTTTTTGCCATCAGCCGGGCATCACCCGCCGGATTGGCCAGACTCGGAACGAATTTGTAGTGTGAATTGCCGACGACCAGGGCGACGCGGTTCTCGGCCGCGGCCGGCAGGGTGGCGATGGTCAGCAACAGCAGAGCAGATAAGAAAAGGGGCCTGAACATTCGGCACATCGACGCCTCCTATGCCGCACCGACGCAGTTAATCCCTATTGCCGAGTGAATGTATGTGACCAGGCTCATATTGGGATCACAAACTGCCGTGTGGTCAAGGGCGCGTCCGAGCGGCGGCCTCGCCCGCGCCAGTGGAAATTCGCCAGCGACGACGCCGTTGCTGCGGTTTTCAATCGCGCATAACTACGTCACGAAGGTCGTCTACACACCAGATCGATCTCGATCAGCGCGTCGTAGGCCAGACCTGTCACACCGACGCAGGTGCGGGCCGGCAGCCGGCCTTCGGCGAAATAGCCGCGATAGGTCTCGTTCATCGCGGCGTAGTCTTCCTTGAAACGCGTCAGGTAGATGCGCGACATCACGACGTGTTCGAGGCCGAGGCCAAGCCCGGCGAGCACGATCTTGAGATTGGCCATCACCGCATGCGTCTGCGCCACGATGCCGTCGGGCAGGACGCCCGGCGTCTGCGGGCTGTCGGGCATCTGGCCGGTGACGAAGACGAATCCGTCGGTCTCGACGGCGTGGCTGAACGGCGCAACGGGCCTCGGCCCGCCCGGGATCATGTGGAATTTCAAAGCTGTGGTCCTTGGCTTAGCTGGAACGCGGGGTGTGGCCGAAGATATCCTTGCGCAGGATGGCGTGGACGCCCCAATTGCCGTCGACGACCTGCGTGACGCCGAAGTCGACGGCGGACGACATCAGCGCGATCGCTTCGTCCTCGCTCAGTCCTTTGACGTTCATCAGGAAGCGCCGCATCTTGCGAAACGCATCCTTCATCGCAAGGTCGAGCGACGACTTCGCGTAGACCTCGCTCTGGCCCTGGGTACCGAATTCCGCGAGATAATTGGGGTGGCTGAAGCCGGTCAGCACCCATTCGGTTGCGGTCTCGATCAGGGGGTAGGACAGGTCGGCGAAGGGCCGGCCGGAGAGCTCGCCCTTCTTGTGCAGGATGACCTCGAACGTTCCGGTCATCGAGCATTCGATCGCCGTGCCGCTGATCTCGCCGTCACCCTGAGCGGCATGAGGATCGCCAACCGACAACAGCGCGCCGGGGACCGAGACCGGCAGATACACCGTCGAGCCCTTGCCCAGCCGCCAATTGTCGAGATTGCCGCCGAAATAGGACGGCGGCACCGAATCGACGAAGTCCGCTTCGCGCGGCGCCACCGCGATCACGCCGAAATGCGGCCGCAGCGGAATGCGGATGCCGTCGAGCACGTCGTGCCGCCGCTTGGTGCCGCGCGGCGACACCGGCACGCCGGGATAATCGTAGGTGTGGTGGACGACGCCGAACGGATCGGCCTGCGGCTCCCAGCGATAGGAATAGACCGCGCGGGCATGCGGCGCCGCGTCGTCGCAGAACATCTCATAAATCGTGATGACCTCGCGCGGCTTCGGCTCCGCGACGAATTCTCCGTAATGATAGCCCCACCAGGCGGCCACGCCGGAGCCAAATACGCGGCCGGCAAACTGCGGGCTTCGGCTCGGACGCGGCACCATGTCGAGAATGCGCACCTCCAGCACGTCGCCCGGCTGCGCGTCCCTGACCGCGACCGGCCCGGTGCAGATGTGAACGCCGAACCCTTCGCCGGCACCGCGGCCGAACACCGAGGCGTCCATCGGACCCGCGCCGCGCCGGTCCACCGTCTTGACCTCGTGCGTCCAGCGGAACACGTCCTCGGCCGCGGGATCGCCGGTAATCATGCGATCGGGATCGTCGGAGGCGTGCTGGGTCAGCGTCTCGATGGTGATGGTGTCGCCGGAGCGGATTTCCGCCTGCGGCTGCAACGAGCGGCTGAAGAAGCCCCAATGCACGCGTTTCGCGCTGATCGCCAGATGATGATGGGCCGGTTCGCCGGCGGCATCGGCAGCGACGCCCTCTGCCGCCGGAGCAATCGTCCTGGCCGCCGTCGAGACGGGCTGATGCCGAAGCTGCGCCAGCGCGCCCTCGGGCCAGCCGCGATGGCCCACGGCGGTGACGGAGCTTGCGATGCGCTCGGCCTCCTGCTGGCGGAACTCCCGCGGCGAGAGGCCGAAGCGGTGCCGGAAGGTGCGGCTGAAATGCGCGGAATCGGCAAAGCCGTAGCGGTAGGCGATTTCGGAGATCGTATGATGCGCTTCGGCCGGGTTGGCGAGATCGGCCCAGGCGCGCTGCAGGCGCCGCTCCCGGACGTAATGCGTGAAATTGTCGCCGCTGCCTTCGAACAATTTTTGCAGATAACGCTCCGAGATGCCCTCGGTCTGCGCGATGCGCACCGGCGTCAGCTCGCCATCCTCGAGATTGCGCTCGATGATCTGGCAGATGCGGTTCAGGATCGCCGCCTTGGTCGCGCTGCCGCTTTCGGCAACGGGGGCCGCGAGCTGTTGGGTCAGTGCAAACAGGAGATCGGCGAGGCTCTGGGCGACCGCGTCCCACTCCGCATCCGCGAAGGCGTCCAGGGACTGCCCTGCGGAATCCAGCGTGCGCGCGAACAGGCCGGCGAAACCTTGCGGCATGACGGCGTGCGGCTCGATCCATCCGGCGCGGCCGGTCTTGCGGCCGCGAAAAGCCTCAGCCGTCACATGCAGGGCAATCGCGCGCATGTCGCGTTGAAACAGCAGCGTCCAGTCCCCGCGCCGCGGCAGCACGAGCAGATGTCCGGCTGGGACGATCTGATACCCGCCCGCGCGCAGCACTGCGCCGTCCTCGATGGTCAGGAGCGCGGTCGGCAGCGCGTCGTCGCCGTTGCCCGCCAGCGGTGCGACGCCCTGCGATCCCGCGGCAAGCTTGACCAGGGTAACGCCCCTTCCATTGCGCCGCGAGGCGGTGGCGTGTCCGGAATAGAAGGTTGGCGTCGAGAAAGGCTGCAGGCCGACCGTGCTCAGCACGTCGCGCCACGCCTCGGGGCGGTCCTGCTCGGCATAGGATTCACTCGAGAACGGACGAATGCGCATGCGCCAACTCACACCGGCTGAAAGCGAAGCAACCTCCATGCCAATGGAGGAGCTCAGCCCAGCGGTGCGACGAGGCGCCGCGAATACCAGCAATCGACGGATTCTTTCCGGGAATCAGCTCCTTAGTCGCATCGGAACACCTTCTTGCGGATGGTGCCGTGAACGCCCCAATTGGCGTCGACGACCTGGGTCACGCCGAAATCGGCGCCGACCGACATCAAGGAGATGGCTTCGTCCTCGCTCAACTTGTGCACGGTCATCAGGAAGCGGCGCAACTTTCTGAAGGCATCGCGCATGGCCCGATCGAGGCTGGAGTGATTGGCGATCTCGGTCTGCGCATTGGCGCCGAGCTCCGCCAGGTAGTTCGGATAGGTGAAGCCATAGACCGACCAGGCCTGGTCGTTCTCCAGCATCGGGTGGTTCAGGCCTTCGAGCACCGTGCCGGCAAGCTCATTCTGCTTGTGCAGGATGAACTCGAAATCTCCCGTGAGCGAGGTTTCGATCGCGGTGCCGCCGAGCTCGCTGTCGCCTTGCGCGGCATGGGGATCGCCGACCGAGAAGAATGCACCCGGCACGGCGACGGGATAATACATCCGCGCGCCGCTGCCGATGCGCCAGTCGTCGATGTTGCCTCCGGTATAGCTCGGCGGGATCGAGCTGACGAAATCCTGTTCTGAGGGCGCAAGTCCCATGGTGCCGAAGTGCAGCCGCGCCGGCACCTTCACGCTGGAGAGAATATTTTCCCGTTTGCGGATGGTGGCGTGATCGACGCGGACGCCGGGATAATCGATCGTCGCATGAACGATGCCGTCGGGATCGGTCTGCGGTGTCCAGACATAATTGTAAACCGCCTTCGCAAACGGTTCGCCCGTCGTATCGAGCTCGAAGATGGTGACGACCTCGCGCGGCTTCGGCTCCTC
Source organism: uncultured Alphaproteobacteria bacterium (assembly GCA_963831505.1). Classification (GTDB taxonomy): domain Bacteria; phylum Pseudomonadota; class Alphaproteobacteria; order Rhizobiales; family Xanthobacteraceae; genus Bradyrhizobium. The sequence goes on from CAWHQY010000023.1 coordinate 146,376, forward strand.
GATCAGGTCGTGATACTGGAAGCCCCAGTTCGCCGCGACATTCGAGCCGAAACATTTTCCGGCATGGCAGGCCTTGCAGGCCGGCCGCGGACGGATGTCGAGAATCCGCACTTCGAGGATGTCGCCGGGTTCGGCGTTCTCCACCGCGACCGGTCCGGTCAGGAGATGAACGCCGACCCCCTCGCCCGCGCCGCGGATGAAGGGACCTTCCACGGGCCCCGAGCCGCGGCGAGCCATGGTCTTCTGCTCCCTGGTCCAGTGGAAGATCGCCTCCGCGCCGGGATCGTCGGCGATCATGCGCTCGTAGTCGTCGTTGGCGTGGTGCGTGAGCGTTTCGATGGTCGCACGGTCGCCCGACCTGAGGGTGAGCGCGGGCGCGAGCTTCTTGCTGAAGTAGCCCCAGTGAACGTTCTTCGGCGAAACCGGCAGCAGATGATGTTTCATGCGGACAACCTCAGTCGACTGATGATGAAGCAAGACCGGCGGGGCGCAGGCGCGGGAATGGGCGGCTCACGGCGCCTCCTCCGCCATGGTGCTGAGAAAGCGCTGCGCCACCGGGGTCCTTGGATTGGTCAGCACCTCGCGCGCCGGGCCCTCCTCGACGATCACGCCGCCGGACAGCAGCAGCACCCGATCAGCGACCTCCTCGGCAAAGCGAAGCTGGTGCGTCGAGATGATCATGGTCAGCCCGTCCTCGATGGCGAGGCGCCGGATCACTTCGAGCACTTCGTTGACAAGCTCGGGATCGAGCGCCGAGGTCGGCTCGTCGAGCAGGAGGACGCTCGGGTTGGGCGCTATCGCGCGCGCAATGGCCACGCGCTGCTGCTGGCCGCCGGAGAGATGACGCGGCAGCGCATCAGCGCGCGCGCGAAGGCCGACACGATCGAGCAGTTCGAAGGCGCGGCGATCCGCGTCGCTGCGGCTCCAGCCGTGCACCCATCGCAAGGGGCCCGCGATATTCTCCTTTGCTGTGAGATGGCCGAACAGGTTGAACTGCTGGAACACCATGCCGACGCCGACCTCGGCGCGTTCGTTGGCGAGCGCGCGCGGCGAGAGCGGCTTGCCGGCCTCGTTGAAGCCGAGGCGCTGTCCACCGACCTTGATCGTGCCGGCGTCCCAGCCCTCGAGATGGTTGATGCAACGGAGCAGCGTGCTCTTGCCGGAGCCGGAGGGACCGAGCAGCGCGATGACCTCGCCGATCCGCACCGTCAGCTCGACGCCGTCGAGCACGACCTGCTTTTCATAGCGCTTGTGCAGGCCCTCCACGCCGACCGCGACATTGTTGCGACTCAGGATTTCGGCGCGCCTGACGTGATCGACGAATTCGAATTTCGGCTTTGGCGGCGGCAGCTCGGCAACGCCCGAATCCTCGATCTTCTCCTTCGCCTCGAGCGGCTCGTCCAGCGGCTGGACACGATACCAGGGCAGCAGCCGCATCAGGCGAACCTGCGAGGATTTGCGATCGAGATCGAGCCACGCCTCGACGATGAGCTGGATGATCGCGATCGCGCCGGTCAGGCAGAGATAGATCAGGCCGGACGCAAAGAAGATGGAAAAGAAATCGAAGGTCGAGGATGCAAGCTGCGTCGAGCGCAGCGTCAGCTCCTGGACCGCGATGACCGAGGCCAGCGACGAGTTCTTCAGCGCGCTGACGGCCTCCGCGCCGAAGGCCGGGATCATCGAGCGGATCGCCTGCGGCGCGATGATCCGGCCCATCAAGACGCCCGGCGTCATGCCGAGCGCCTGACCGGCCAGCACCTGGCCGCGATCGACGCCGAGCACGCCGGCGCGCAGGATCTCGGAGATGAAGGGGGCTTCATTGGCGGCAAGCGCCACGCCGGCCGCGAGAATGGCCGGCAACTTGATGCCGATATGCGGCAGCGCGTCGTAGACGAACACCATCTGCAGGATCAGCGGCGTGCCGCGGAAGATCACGCTGTATCCCCGCGCAAAAGCAGCCAGTGTCGCAAATCGGCTGAGCTGCATCGACGCGAGGATCAGTCCCAGGATCAGCCCGCCGAGCAGTCCGAGGCCGGTCACCTGCAGGGTGACCTCGATGCCCTGGAGCAGATACGGCAGGCTGAGGTAATGGAGGAACAGCGCCATCAATTGACCGTCAGGAGGCCCGGTTCCTTGAGGTTGGCGGGATCGAGCTCCCACTTCTTCAGAGAGCGCGAGCTGGTCGCCCGACTTGTAGATCTCCGTGAGGGCCGCCATCACGGCCTCGCGGAATTTCGGCTTGTCCTTCGGCACGGCGATGCCGACCGAATAGGGGATGGTGACCGCGATCGCCTTCTCCAGCTTGTCCGGATTGGCCTTCACCGCATTGTCGACGGTGTTGACGTCGTTGACGTAGGTGTCGGCGCGGCCGGCGAGGATTGCCTGGATGCAGTTGGCGTTGTTGTCATAGAGCTGCAGCGTCGGCTCCGGCTTGCCTTCCGCCTTGCACTTGGGCATGAGGTCCTGGACCAGCGGAACCTCGACAAAGCCGGTGTTCTCTGCCGCGGCGGCGCCGCACATCGTCATGTTGATGCCGGTAATCCCCTTCGGATTGCCCTTGGCCACCAGAACCCCGTCGAAGACCTTCGAATAGGTGATGAAGTCGGCCGCCTTGGCGCGCTCCTCGGTTGCGTAGATGTCCGAGATCACGATGTCGGCCTGGCCGCTCGCGAGCGTCGTCAGCAGCGCCGCGAAGGTGACCGCCTTGTAGGTCAGCTTGAAGCCGAGGCATTCACCGATCTCCTCTCCGAGATCGATGTCGAAGCCGACATATTTGCTCGGGTCCTTCGGATCGATCGCCTCATAGCCCGGCGTATGCGGGTTGACGGCGTTGACCAGCGTCTTTCCCTTCCAGTCCGGATATTTCTCCTGCAGCGCCGAGCAGCCAGCCGGCGCGGCCCTGGCCGTGACGGGTGCACATACGCCAGCCACCAAGATCGCACCGAGAACCGCGCTGCATGGGGCGGCGAGAGTGAGGCGCCGCATAAGCTCTCCGACGAAAAACCGCTTCCGCATCCGTTTTCTCCTTCGACAGTGTCATGGCCGCGCCATGCTCCAATTTCGAAGGGAAAGCGTAGGTTCGGATAGCGAACCCGGCTTGTCTGGGGGCGCACAAAAAATTGGACGGGCCGCCGCCAGAAAATAGGCACATCGTGCAAAAGATTTAATCAGGCGCCGCAGCTTCGCGTTTTCACTTCCTCGTTTTCACTTGCGATCGGCGGTGGCCTGCAGCGGCGGCTCGGGTATGCCGCAATATTCCTTCAGCGCATCCGTCACCGCGCCGATGGTCTTGTCCTGACGTTCGGTCGAAGCCACCTCAAGCTCTTCGCTCCGGTTGATGATCGAGCCGGCTTCCAGCAGCACCGCCGGCATGCGCGTCCGCATCAGCACGACGAGATGGTCGTAGCGATAGACACCGGCCGCACGGTCCAGGAGATCGCGCCGGTATTTGCCCATAATTGGCATCGAATACTGGTCGGCAAACTTGTAGCCGTTCGCCTTCATCCGCCTGCCGATCATCTTGGCGAACGCGAAACTTGCCTCGAAGTCGGCGTTGTCATGGGAGACGAACAGCCCCCAGCCGCTGAAGCGGTCGCTGAACTTGCTCGTCTTGCCGTCGAATTCCCAGCTCTCCATGAACTTGTCGGGCACGGAGTCATGATGGATCGACAGGAACAGATCGGCATTAGAGCCGTTCGCGGTGGCGACGCGCTTGATGAGGCTTGGCCGCGCCTTGCCCTCCGTTATCATCAGCCGGGTCCGCACAAAACCTTCGGATTTCAGCCTTTCGACGATCCGTGTCGCAAGGCGCAAATTGAAATCGTACTCGGGTATATTGCGCGCGCTCAGCGCGCCGTCCGATTTGCGGGTATGTCCGACATCGACGACGAGCAGGAATTTTGCCGGCTCGCATTTCCTCGCCACCAGCTTTGACGGCGGCGGCTCCTCGGCGGCTTGAGGTTTGACGGGACGCAGCTTCGCCACGGCGGCCTGCAACGACGACGCTGCGTCCTTTGGCGTGGGGTGTCTTGCAGGAGCGGTGTGCTTTGCCGGCGCCGCGTGCCTTGATGGACCCGTGGATTTTGGCGCGTCGCTCTTTTTGCCCTTGAGGAAGTCGAAAAGGCCGGCATGGCTCGCTTGCATCGGCAGCAACGCGAGAGCGACCGCTGACGCGATGATCGTGCAACCGAGCAGACGGATGCCGGAGCGCGACACGCCGCGTGTGCGGGAAGAGGACATCCCTACTCCGCCGCCGCGATCCGCGGCCGGCCGACAAAGCCCGCGGCGTCGCCAAAGCGCTCGACCATCACGGCCGGCAGGTCCTTCGCCTTGCTGGTGACGCAGGCGCCTGAGCGCACGGCGTACCGGTCCTGATGTCTCACGTGCGACGGCGCCTCGCCGCGCTCGAGCGCGCGCGCCAGATCCAGCACCAGCTTGCGGAAATGCATGATGCCGAGATCGGTCGGACCCAGATGCTCGCGGGTGCGGTCGGCGATCGGGCCCTGGCTGTCCTGCACCGCGGCGTCCTGTTCGGAAACGCCCTTGATGCCGGTATAGCTACTCGTCTTCTGCAGCTTGCGATCGATCAGATAGTCATTGCCCTTGTTGCGGAGCGGAATGTAATTCTCGTCGACCACCGACATCACGCCGTTGCCGCGGGCGTAGCCGTCGCGCTCTCCTTGCGTCAGCGGCCGGTCCGGATTCCAGGCATAGGTATAGATCCAGCAATTGGTGTCGGTGACGGGCACGAAGGTCTGGCCAAAGATGTTCTCGCCCGGCATCGAGCTTGGGGCGTAGGCGTGGAACGGCATCAAGAACTGCGCGATGCGCCAGTAGATGTTGTCGGTGCCGGTCATCCTGCCGCCGGCGACCACAAGACCGGCCTCGTGCGGATTGACCCTGATCACCGGCCGCGGATCCTCGGCGATCCATCGCATGTGGTCGGTCGCGACCCGCGTCAGCGGATTCACGAAGTGCTTCTTGATGTCGAGGATCTCGTTCTCCTCCTTTTCGAAGGAGAGATGGGCGAAGGTGAAATGCGCGGTGTCGATCGAGCCTTCCAGCGCCTGTACCCAGTTGCAGTCCTGCCATTTCTTGGTGACGTAACGGTGCGAGGCCGGCACCAGCGCCATTTCCAGATCGGGCAGGTCCGGCATGGCCTCCACCGGGCCCATATAGGCCCAGATCATGTCGCCCCATTCGCGCACCGGATAGGACTTGATGCGAATCTTGTCCTTGGCGTTGAGGTCGGGATAGGAGGTTGGCATGTCGACGCAGGCACCGTCGGTGTCGAACTTCCAGCCGTGGTAGACGCAGCGGATGCCGCATTCCTCGTTGCGGCCGAGCCAAAGATTGGCGCCGCGATGCGGACAATACTGGTCGATGACGCCGACCACGCCGCGCGTATCGCGGAAGGCGAGCAGTTCCTCGCCCATCACGACAATCTTCTTCGGCTCGCCGTCCGCTTCCGGCAATTCCTCCGACAGCAGCACGGGGATCCAGAACCGGCGCAGCAATTCGCCCATGCCGGTGCCCTGGCCGCTTTCGGTCAGGTACTTGTTGTCCTCTGCGCGAAGCATAGCGGACCTCCCGGGGATTCGTCTGACTTGGCAAGCTTCGCGCAGCAGATGTAAGGCGTCAACGCGTAAGGCGCGTGAATGTGGCGCGATAAAGACGACCATCCGCATTCCCGCGGCACGAAATGCCCGGGTAATGCCTCAAGCGCGTTGCCCTGAAACAGGAGGGCGCAGGGAATGCCGGGCGCTTCCCAGGTTGAGCAAGAAATATTTCCGAGAGTAGCGAGCCTGATGCCAGGCTCCGGATCGTGGATAGGTGGATTCGCCGTCATGCAATGACAAAACCGACAGAAATGATCTGCCTCGGACCTTCCGAGTCGCGCTTCTCGCGCCCATGCGGGGGCCCCTCAAATAGCTCCCAAAGCAAAAGGTTCCTTAATGGCCTCGCCGCAAGGTGCTATGCTTTTCCTCCCACTGGTGCGGTCCTTGGAGGGAGGGACACTTGCGACGGCGGGAGTTCATCGGACGTTTCGGCCTTGTTGGCGCTGCAGTCGCATCGACATTGTTTGGTCGAGGCTCAAGCGCGCAATCTGTGCCAAAACGTCCGCTCATCGCATGGGCAGGAGCTGCGCCTCCCGGCGTGAAGACGCCTCAATTCATACTGGACTTGACGTTCGGCAATCTTGTTAAGGGACTCTTGGAGTTCGGTTACGAGCAAGGTCGTAACATTGATATTATTCGTCGAACTGACATCTTCAGGGACCGGGTACCATCCATTGAGGAGATGGTGGCTCTGGTCAAACCCGACATCATCGTTGCGCCTGCAACACTGGAAGCCGTCGCTGCCCGAAAGGCAACATCGACAATACCGATTGTCTGTGCGGCGCTAGCGGACGCGATTCATCTTGGCTTGATTGCCAGCGAAGCTCGCCCGGGAGGAAACGTAACCGGCATTGAGCCCTACATAGCGGGATTGCCGGCCAAACAAATCGAACTCGTGCGAGAAGTCGTGCCGACGGCACGGCGCGTTGGACTGCTTACCAACATGAACGACCCCAAGGGTCCGCCTCAAGTCGGCGACTTGAAGGCAGCTTGCCAGGCTTTAGGCCTCAGCGTGGTCGATGCCGATACGAGCACATCGAAGGACATTCCGAATGCGCTCGCTGCGCTGGCGAACGAAGAGGTCGATGTCGCCGTTGTCCTTCAGACCAACCTGTTGCTTAACATGAGCGAGCAGATCGGCGACATCGCTCTTGAAAAGCGGCTACCGACAGTCTTCGGATATCGCGAGCACGTTATCTACGGCGGGCTCGTCAGCTACGGTGTTGATCTGCGCTGGTGCTATCGCCGCGCCGGCTATTTTGTGGACAATATCCTCAGGGGTGCCCGACCGGGCGACCTGCCGATCGAATTTCCAACCAAATTATGGCTGGCAGCCAATCTCAAGACCGCCAGGGCTCTCGGCGTGACCGTACCGGCAGGGCTTCTCGCCCGCGCCGACGAGGTGATTGAATAGGACTCGCTGCTCAGCGGCGTAGCCAGCGGGTCCGCGCGGGGTGCGGCCAGTAATCACATCGCGCGGTGCTGGGCGCAGCGGTTGTCCCAGAACGCGATCGCGTTCTATCAAAGGTCTTGGGCGGTGGTGAGCGAGTACACCGACATCTCGGTGCGGGCGTCCGCGAGCAAGAACCAGCGGTGCTGCTCGGCGCGGAAGGCGCGCCAGTTCTCAAGCACACGCTTGAACTGCTCGCTTTTCGCGGCCTCCTCGTCGAGCACCTGCTCGAGCGCGGTGCGCAGCGCCTTCAGGGTGTCCGGGCTGAGCAAGACCAGCTGCGCGCCGGCCGCGACAAGGCGATTGAGCGCCTTTGGATTGCGCGCGTCATAACCCGCAAGCATATCCATCAGCGTGTAGGCGCAGCCCGCCCTCAGCATCGCCTGATAGGCCGCCGGCAGTTCGGCCCATTTCGACTTGTTGATGTAGAGGCCGTTGTTGGCCTCCAGTTCGAGCACGCCCGGAAGGTGCATGTACTTTGCGACCTTGTGGAAACCGAGCTTCTCGTCGTCATAAGGTCCGACCCACTCGGCGGCGTCGATCGTGCCTTTCTCAAGCGCCGGATAGATGTCGCCGGCCGCGATCTGTTGCGGGACCACGCCGAGCTTCGACAGGACCTTCCCGCCGAAACCCGCAACGCGCATCTTGATGCCGTTGAAATCGGCCGGCGACTTCATCTCCTTCCGGAACCAGCCGAAGGTCTGCCCGCCGGTATTTCCCATCGGAATGCTGACCACGCCCATGCCGTCATAGACCTCGTCCATCAGCTTCTTGCCGTCGCCGTAGAGGTACCAGGCATTCTGCTGGCGCGGGGTCATCCCGAAGGGAAGCGACCCGTCGAAGATCAGTGCGGGATTCTTGCCGATGTAGTACCCGCCGTAGGAATGGCCGCACTCGACCGTGCCGTTCGCGACTGCATCCAGCACCTGCAGCCCGGGCACGATCTCTCCCGCCGCAAAAGGCTCGATGGTGAACTTGCCGCCGCTCATCTCGCTCACATATTTGGCGAGCGTTGGGCTCGCTCCCCACAGGCCTTCGAGACTCTTCGGAAAGCTCGACGCGAGCCGCCACTTGACTGCACCCTGCGCAATCGCCGGCGAGGCAATCGCGGTTGCACCGCTCGTTACAGCGAGACGAGCGAAGTTCCGACGTGAGATCGTCATGCAGTCCTCCCTGACCCTACCGGCGGCTACGAACCGGCGTTCTTGTTTTTGACTGATGCCGGCAGCCTTTCCCTCAGACAGTATAGCAATGTTGCGCGTTGGAGAAGCGTGGCCTGAATTGACGGGTTCACGTCCCCGGAATAGCGACGACCTCTCACGCCGGCCGCTCGCCCCTGACCGTGACCCGCGTCCCGGCACGGGTGTGCGGCCAGCAATCCCACGTCGCCCGGTGGCCATCGCGATGAAGGGAAAACCTGCCCATGTCGGGGCCTTCGGCGTTGCAGACCGGGAAAGCGGCGAAGCATTGACGCTGCAACACCGGTTCAATCGAAGCCGATGACCTCGACCGGGATTTTCATGAATGTCTGTTTATCGGGCTACACCGGAAGTCACCGGCGCGCAGTCGCCCCCTCAAGCCGCCGCGCCAACACAAGCGCGACGCCGCCCAGCATCATGGCGGATGCGGTCACGAGCCGTACCGTGAGCGGCTCCGACAAGAACACGGTGCCGCCGAGAGCGACGAGAGCAGGCATTGAAAGCTGTACGGTCGCCGCCTGGGCTGCCGGCAAGTCGCGAAGCGCCAGATACCACGCGATGTAGCCGAGGCCGGTGGCGATTGCGCCGGACATGGCGGCAAGCATCAAACCCATCGGTGCAGCTTCGAATCCACGCACCCCCAACAGGCTGACGATCCCGGCGGGAATCAGGCACCAGAGAAAGTTGGCGGCGTTCGCAGCGACTGGATCGGGCCTGCCACGAGCGAGCAGGGAAAAGAATCCCCAGGCAGTCCCGGAAAGAGCCATGAGGGCCGTGCCGAACGGATCAGGCGCGCTCACGCCGGGCAGGATCAGGTAAACAAAGCCAACCACCGCCATTCCCAGACCGGCCCATTGCGAGGCCATGAATCGTTCGCCCTCCCAGAAGGCGATGCTGAACATGGTGAGTTGCACGGCCCCTATCAGAATGAGCGCACCTGATCCGGCGTCGAGCCGGCGATATGCGAATGCGAAAAAAACCAGATAGGCGAGGAGCGCCGCAGCCGAAAGCGGGTTGACCTGTGTCAGCCGAGGCATGTGCCGCCGCCACAGCCAGGTGACAAGGCTGAGCATCGCCGCGGCCGATGCGACCCGCACCGTCGTGAAGGTCGCGGCGTCGACCAGACCAGGCGCCAGCGCCAGTCGGCATAGAATCGAGTTGGCGGAAAAGCACAGCATCGCCGCCGTGGTTAGAGCGATCGTTCGAAAAACTGTTCTGCGCGACACCGATCCTCGCCAAAATGACTGCGATCAAGTCGGGGATAACGATGGTGTCGCGCGCTCGATGCAGTCGGCAAGGCGCGCCGCATCGTCTCCAACACCTGACAGGAAAGAGGAATTCATCCTGGAGAGCCACGGCAGGCCGATGAAGTAGATGCCGGGCACGGGCGCGATCCCGCGATCGTGCCGCGGCTGTCCGCGCGCATCCAGCACCGGGAGATCGATCCAGCCGAAATCGAACTTGTACCCGGTCGCCCAGATCACGGAACTGAGGCCAATGGAGCGGCTGTCGAGCCGGCGCGGCGGTTCGGCAATTCGTGACGGGGCCGGATAGCTTGCGCGCGCTCCGGGTTCGACTGGAAGGCTCAACCCTTTCTGCTCGACGTAACGATCCACCTTGTCGAGGAAGGCGCCATAGGCCGCATCGCCGTATTCGAGGCTTTGCCCGAGATCATCTGCAAAGTACAGCACGCCGTCCCGCACCGACTGCAATCGGCCAAGAAGCGTGATCCCCTGCGAGATAAATTCACGAAAATCGATGGTGTGGCCGCCATAGGCTCCGGTGATCAGCGGTAGCGTCGCATCGGGCCCGCGCTCCTCGACGGGCGTTTGATCGAGCCCCATCGCGCCAAGCCACCAGATCAAATCGCGTCCGCGATACCGGCGCGGCATGCGCTTGTGCCGACCGACGGACAAATAAACGCGCCGGCCCGCACGAACCAATTCCTCGGCGATCTGGGCGCCGGAGGCTCCCGAGCCGACAACCAACACGGCTCCGGCTGGAAGCTGATCGGGCCGCTTGTATGCGCTCGCGTGGACCTGAAACAGGCCGCGGTCGTCGAGATGCAAATCGGGAAGCACGCCTTGCTGGTAAGGGCCGGTTGCAATCACGACGTTCGCGGCCCGGATCGAGCCCGCCGAGGTCTGGGCAACAAAGCCTTTGCCTCGCTTGTCGCCTCCCTTGTCGCCTCCCTTGTCCTGGCGCAGCGCGGTGACCGCGGCGTTGCAACGGATCGGAACCTTGATCTGGCCGGCATACGCATCCAGGTAGTCGACGATCTCTGCGCTCGTCGCAAATCCGTCGGGGTCCGAATGAGGGAATGGACAATCGGGAAGGCGCACCGACCAATTGGGAAACTGGAATCTGAGACCATCCCAGCGTTCGCTGCGCCAGCGTTCGGCGATGCGACCCCGTTCAAGCACCAGATGCGGCCTGCCGCGCCGGGTCAGCATGTGACTCATGGCGAGACCGGCCTGGCCGCCGCCGACGATCAAGGTTTCTACGTGCTCCGTGAGCATGGCGGCGGTCCGATATTCGACTCCGGAGCGCGATGAGATTTGGATGAATCGTCATCGCGCTCTGGATTCCCGTTTGCGCATGATCTCTTCGGAAAGCCACTACACACTTTTCCGGATCATGCACTAGATCGGATCGCAGACTGGCTTATCCGGGCCATCGCCTGTAGCGATATCTTTTTACAACATTGTTTAGCCGGGCTAACATCAACCCATGCGCAAGCCGCTGCCTCCGCTGAGCTCGTTACGGTCGTTTGAGGCCGTCGCCCGCCAGTTGAGCTTCAGCAAGGCTGCCAAGGAGCTCCACGTCACGCCCGGCGCGGTCAGTCAGCAGATCCGGGCGCTCGAGGAGTTGCTCGGTGCAAAGCTGTTCGACCGGACAAGGCGCTGGGTTGCCCTTACCGATATTGCCACCCGGATGCTGCCGGACATTCAGGCCGGCCTGGACTCGTTGTCGCGAGCGTGCAGCAGCAAGACGGCACCAGTCGGCGAGCGGACGTTGACGATCAGCGTCGCGCCCTCTTTCGCCTCAAAATGGCTGCTCCCGAGGCTGCCCGGCTTCTATGACCAGCATCCCGACGTCGACCTGCGAATCTCGGCCACGGTCGGGCTCGCGGATTTCAAGCGCGACAAGGTCGACCTCGCCATTCGACTGGGCCACGGGCACTATCCCGGACTTCATGCGGAGCCGCTATTCACCGAGGCATTGACTCCCTTGTGCTCACCCGAGCTGCTCAAGGGCAAAGGACGCCTGAAGACGCCGGATGACCTGCGAAAGCATCGGCTCATTCACGACACGTCGATTCCGGGCGGAGGCGAGCACGCCGCCTGGGACCGATGGCTGGCCCTCGCAGGGGCCAAACATGTCTCCGCGCACCGGGGCGCCAAGTTTACCCTTGCGGAGCTCGCAATGCAGGCGGCGATCGACGGTGTCGGCGTCGTGCTCGGGCGCATTGTTCTGGCCGAGCGCGACCTGGCGGCGGGCCGCCTTGTCCGTCCCTTCAAGACCACGCTCCCGCTGGATGTCAGCTATTTTCTCGTCAGGTCCGGTGCCACAGCCACGCGTCCCGAAATCCTGCACTTCCGGAATTGGCTTTTCAGCGCGCTGAAGCAGGCGTCCTTGACCCGGAGCTTATCCCGGTCGCCATCGAGGAAAGCCTGATCGCAACCCGCCGATCAGAGTGGAAACGTGACGAATCGCGCTCACCAATCCGTTCCTGCGCGGGTCACACCGGCCGCTCGCCCTTCACCGTCACCCGAGTGCCTGCGCGGGTGTGCGGCCAGTAATCCCACATCGCGCGGTGCTGGGCGCAGCGGTTGTCCCAGAACGCGATCGCGTTCTCGGTCCAGCGGAAGCGGCACTGGAACAGCGGATTTTCCGCGTGTTGGTAGAGATAGGCGAGCATCGCATCGCTCTCGTCACGGGGAATGCCGACGATGTATCGGGTGAAGCCGCGGTTGACATAGAGCGCCTTCTTGCCCGTCACCGGATGGGTGCGCACCACCGGATGCTCCGCGCGCGGGTAGGCCGGCTTGTCGGCGACGCCGTAGTTCGCATAGAGGCCGCGATAGGTGGATTCGCCGTCATGCAGCGCGTTGAGCCCGTCGAGATAGACCTTCATGCGGTCCGACAGCGCCTCGTAGGCGGCATACATGTTGGCAAACAGCGTGTCGCCGCCGCGCGGCGGGCATTGCCTGATGTAGAGGATCGAGCCCATCGGCGGCTCGACATCGCACGACACGTCGGTGTGCCAACCCTCGCCATTGGCGCGCGGGGAATCCTTGTCGGCGTAAATCCTCATCAGCGCGGGATCCTCGCCCTCGTGGGGCGCGGCGGGATGAATGTGCAGCTCGCCGAACTTGCGGCCAAAGGCGAGGTGCTGCTGCGGGCTGATGTGCTGGTCGCGGAAGAAGATCACGAGGTTTTCGGCGAGCGCGCGATGGATCTCGTCCATCTGGCGGTTGGAGAGCGCGTCGCCATCGACGAGCGTGCCGATGTCGACGCCGGAAATTTCCGCGCCGATGATCGGCGTCAGCTTCTCGACAGCGATGGTCTCGTAGGGTTCGGATTCATCGGCGACATGCCGATAGCGGGGTCCCTGCTTGCCTGACAGCGAGCTCATGACGTTTCTCCCGGCTGGTTTGCGGCATCGTAGCCGGAGCGGAGAGAAGCGCAACATACTCCGATGTCGTCCCGGACAATCGAGCGTGAGCGAGCGCCGCTCCGGGACCCATAGCCACAGGATCTTGTTTTGCGATAACTCGGGGTGACGGCTTGCCATCACAACAGAGGGCTGTGGTCATGGGTCCCGGCTCGCGCTCCGCTTGGCCGGGACGACAGTTGAAATTACTCCGCAGCCGTCACGGCCTCCGGCGCCTTGGCGCCCTTGCCGTAGCGCTGGTCGATGTAGTCGATCACCAGCGCCTTGAAGTCGGCTGAAATCGTGGGTCCGCGCAGGGTGCGGAACTTCTTGCCGTCGACGAACACGGGCGCGGCCGGCGCCTCGCCGGTGCCGGGCAGCGAGATGCCGATATTGGCGTGCTTGGATTCTCCGGGGCCGTTGACGATGCAGCCCATGACGGCGACGTTGAGCTCCTCGACGCCCGGATACTTCGTCTTCCAGCCCGGCATCTCGTCGCGGATGAAATCCTGGATCGAGCGCGCCAGCTCCTGGAACGTGGTCGAGGTGGTGCGGCCGCAGCCGGGACACGCCGCGACCAGCGGCACGAAGGTGCGGAAGCCCATGGTCTGCAGCAATTCCTGGCCGACCTGCACCTCACGCGTACGGTCGCCGCCGGGCTCCGGCGTCAGCGAGATGCGGATGGTGTCGCCGATGCCCTGCTGCAGGAGAATGCCGAGCGCGGCGGAGGACGCGACGATGCCCTTTGTACCCATGCCGGCCTCGGTCAGGCCGAGATGGATCGCGTAATCCGAACGGCGCGCCAGATCCTGATAGACCGCGATCAGATCCTGCACGGCCGAGACCTTGGCCGAGAGGATGATGCGGTCCTTGGGCATGCCGAGCTCGATGGCGCGCGCGGCCGACAACAGCGCCGACTGCACCATCGCCTCGCGCGTCACCGCACGCGCATCGCGCGGATTGGCCGAGGCCGTGTTCTCGTCCATCAGCTTGGTGAGCAATTCCTGGTCGAGCGAACCCCAGTTCGCGCCGATGCGGACCGGCTTGTTGTTCCTGTTCGCGATCTCGATGATGTCGGCAAACTGCGTGTCGCGCTTGTCCTTGAAGCCGACATTGCCGGGATTGATGCGGTACTTGTCGAGCGCCTCGGCGCAGGCCGGATATTGGGCGAGCAGCTTGTGACCGATGTAATGGAAGTCGCCGATCAGGGGCGTATCGATGCCGCGCTGGCGCAGGCCGTCGCGGATATGCGGGACGGCGGCGGCCGCCTCCTCGCGGTCGACGGTGATGCGCACCATTTCGGAGCCGGCGCGCGAGAGGGCTGCGACCTGCGCGATCGTGCCATCGACATCGGCGGTATCGGTGTTGGTCATCGACTGCACCACGATCGGGGCGCCGCCGCCCACGGCGACGTGGCCGACCTTGACCTGCGTGGTCCGGTGCCGGGCGCTGGGGCCGGCGATGTCGATTTCAGAGATTTTTTCGGGCTTGTTCATGGGGCAACCGAATATCAGGTTTTGGTGACATTCACCAAGGGGACGGGCAAGGGATTAGATGATGCGTCGCGGGTTTACTGGAACGGAGTGTTTCCATCGTTAATTCAACAGCTTATCCAGCCGGCCGCGACCTCTGGCATGCTGTTTCCGGAGTAAGCTTGCCTGATCGCTATATTGGACCGGATTCCCCCAAATCAAAGGGCAAATAGCCGCCTTTTCATGTGATCTACCGCACCCTAGGCTTGATTAAGATGTGTCGGGAGATAGCCATGGCGGTTCGAAACGAATTGATCAGCACAGCGGAACTCGCAAGCCAGCTCGGCGAGCCCAACCTGCGCATCTTCGATTGCACGACCAGGCTGGAATACCTGCCGGCCGGCAGCGACGTTCCCTACAACGTCGTGCCCGGCCGCGACACCTTCGAGGCCGGACATATCCCGCGCGCCGACTTCCTCGACCTGCAAGGCGAGTTCTCCGACCAGAGCACAAAACTTCGTTTCATGATGCCGGCAACGGCTCAGCTCGAGGCGGCGTTCGGCCGCCACGGCGTCGGCAACGATAGTTTCGTCGTGCTCTATTCCATCGGCACGGCGATGTGGGCGACCCGGTTCTGGTGGATGCTGAAATCGCTCGGTTTCGACCAGGTCGCCGTGCTCGACGGCGGGCTGGACAAGTGGAAGGCGGAAGCGCGCGCGCTCGAGAGCGGACCGGCGAAGGGTTATCCGCCGGCGAAATTCACCGGACGACCGCGCGAAGGATATTTCGTCGACAAGGATGACGTGCTGGCCGCCAGCGGCAAGCGCGACACATTGGTGGTCAACGCGCTGAACGAACAGCTCCACAAGGGGCTGGAGCCGAGCCGCTACGGGCGGCCGGGACATATTCCCGGCAGCTGCAACGTCTCGGCGGCGACACTGGTCGATCCCGCCACCAAGGCCTTCGTGCCCCTGGCGGACGCCGAGAACAAATTCACAGCCCAAGGCTTTTCCCGCGACAAGCGCGTGGTCGCCTATTGCGGCGGCGGCATCTCGGCGACCATCGACTTATTCATGCTGCACAGGCTCGGCTACGACAAGCTCACGCTCTATGACGGCTCGATGGGCGAATGGGCGACGGATGAAAAGCTGCCAATCGAGACGGGTTGATTACGCGGGCACGTTCGGATCGGGCACCACTTTCGGTCCCGTCAGTTGCGGCCGATTGACGAGATAGAGCCCGGCGATGACGAGCAGCGCCGCGACGCCGAACGACAGCGTCAGTTTCTCATCCAGGATAAAATAGCTCGCCACCACGCCGAACAGCGGCGTGATGAAGCTGAAGGCCGACAATTTGCTGGCGGAATAGGACTGTACCAGCGCGAACCACACCATGAAGGTCAGACCCACGACCCAGATCGCCTGATAGGTGATGACCGACAGCGCGAGCGGCCCCGGAAAATGCGTGATCTTCTCGCCGAAGAACCAGGCGGCGGCGCCGAGGATCGGGATCGAAATCGCGACCTGATAGGAGAGCGCCTTCTCCGGCGCGGCCAAGCTCAATCTGGTTCCTTTGGCGATCAGCGTGGTCGCGCCCCACAGCGCGCCGCCGCATACCACCATGACGTCGCCGAGCAGGACGTTCGCATCGACATTGGCCTGCGGCACGCCGATTGCGAGCGCGACGCCGGCAAAACTCAAGGCGAGCCCGGTCCATTGCGAGGCGCGCAGCCGCTCGCCCAGCACCTGGTAGGAGCCGAGCGCGACGAAGAACGGCGCGGTGTAGAGAAACACCGCCGCGCGTGACGCCGTGGTGAAGCGCAGGCCCTGATAGATCAGCGTGAACTCGATGCCGAAGATGATGCCCGAGATCAGGCCGGGGCCGAGCGAGCCGTCGCGCAGCGAGAAGTCCGCCTTGCGCCACCAGCCGACGAACAACAGCACCGGCAACGCGCCGATCGAGCGGAGCATCGCCTGCATCATCGCAGGGACGTCGGGCAGCGCGAGCTTCACCGCGACCTGGTTGAAACCCCAGGACAGGCACAGGATCAGCATCAGCGCGACGGCGCCCGGGCTGAGCGGTCGCCCGGCGTCGGGCTTGATCTGATCGGACGACATTTCTTCCCTTGGTGACCGGCTCGACGCCGTGTTGCTTTTTCTAGGCAGCCTTCTGGCAATGCGCGCAGGTGCCCGTGATTTCGACGACGGAGAGTTTTGGCGCAAAGCCGGAGGCGCGCGCCGCGGTGGAAAGGCTCTGCGCCACGGGGGCCGCCGGGATCTCGCCGACCGAGCCGCAGCGCTCGCAGATCAGGAACGCCACCATCGCCGCCGAATCATGGTCGTGCGCGCAGGCGAGATAGGCGTTGCGGCTTTCGATGCGGTGCACGAGGCCATTGGCCATCAGGAAATCCAGCGCGCGGTAGACCGTGATCGGGGCCGGCCGCGGCATCGATTTCGCAAGCTCGTCGATCACCTCATAGGCCCCGAGCGGCCGGTGGCTCGACAGCAGCGCCTGCAGCACCCGGCGGCGGATCGGGGTGAACTTTTGCGCCCGCTCCCGGCACACCCGCTCGGCATGGGTGATCGCTTCCACGGTGCAACGGTTGTGATCGTGGTCGGGCGCGGGAAAGGCCGGCTTGGTCGTGGTCATTGGCCGAACTTCTAGCATTTTGGCCCCCGATCCCAAAGCCCGGGGCGGGAACTGCCGTGAGCCATGTGCGGAGAGCAAATCTGGTCCCTGTTTGCCCGCCATGAAAAAATCATGAGCTAGCTTATCATATTGCAAGCTTATTGGAGATTTGGCTTATGAACCGCGGTTCCGTGGACATGAATTTCTTCTTTACCCTCGCCGAGTTGCAGCGGCTGACGCGCGTTTACGCCGACAAGGAAGCCGCGCGCTACGGCATCACCCGCGCGCAATGGGCGGTGCTGGCCAAAGTCGAGCGTAACGAGGGCATGAAGCAGACGGAACTCGCCGAGCAGATGGAGATGCAGCCGATCACGCTGACGCGGCTGATCGACAAGCTCTGCGACAATGGCTGGATCGAGCGCCGCGGCGACGAGAACGACCGCCGTGTCAACCGCCTCTATTTGAAGAAGGCGGCGCGGCCGTTGCTCAACAAGCTCGCGGGCCTGCGCTCGGAACTGACCGCCACCGCGCTGGAGGGCATCAATCCCGCCGATGCCCACCGGCTTCTCACCCAACTCGAAGCCATCAAGGAAAACGTGCGTAACGCCATTCAGAATTATGAAGCCGAAGCGCCCAAGAAGGAGCAGCGCTATGGCTGATCCGGTACTGAAATTTCCACCGGAACAGAAGGGCGCGCCTTCCGGCCGGCCGACAACGAAGCTTGCCGCGGAACCGCGCCGCCGGCTGATGGCTGGAATGCGGCGCTACCGCCGCTTCCTGCTCCTGGTCGTGCTGCCGCTTGCGGCGGCGATCGGCGGGCTCGTGTTCTATCTCAATGGCGGCCGCTACGTGACCACCGACGACGCCTATGTGGGCGCTCAGAAGGTGCTGATCACGCCCGACATCTCCGGCAAAATCATCAAGGTCGTGGTGAAGGAAGGCCAGAACATCAAGCCGGGCGATGAGCTGTTCGAGATCGATCCCGAACCGTTCCAGCTTGCGCTCAACCAGGCCAAGGCCCAGCTCGAACAGTCCAGGACCACTTATGAGAATTTGGTCGCCAACGTCAAAATTTACGGACAGATGCTCGACCTCGCGCAGCAGGGCGTCGATCTGAAGCAGCGCGACGTCAATCGCAAGCAGGCGCTGGTCGAGCAGAAGGTCGGCTCGCAGCTCGACCTCGACAATTCGGCCACCGGACTCGTCACCGCGGGCGCGCAGGCGCAATTCGTCAAGCAGCAGCTCTCCAACGCCAAGGCGCAACTGCTCGGCAACCCCGAGCTGCCGATGGCGGAGTTTCCGCCCTACGCGCAGGCCAAGGCGCAGCTCGACATGGCGCAGCGCAATCTCGACCACACGGTGCTGCGCGCGCCGATGGCGGGCGTCGCGACGCAGGTCGAGCAGATCCAGCTCGGCCGCTATGTCGCCGCCGGCACGCCGGTGTTCTCGGTCATCGACATCGCCAACCCCTGGGTGGACGCCAATCCGAAGGAGTCCGACTTCACCTTTGTATCCGAAGGCCAGCCGGTCACGCTCGATGTCGACGCGTTCCCGAACCACGTGTTCAAGGGCCATGTCGGCTCGCTCTCGCCCGGCACCGGCGCGCAATTCGCGATCCTGCCGCCGCAGAACGCGACCGGCAATTTCGTGAAAGTGGTGCAGCGCGTGCCGGTCCGCATCTATTTCGACAAGGATGATCCGTACGTGAAGAAGCTGAAGGCCGGCATGAGCGTCTATGCCACCATCGACACCGGCCACCAGCGCTCGCTGGCCGGCCTGCTTGGCTTCTCGTCCGCTTCCGCCACGCAGGAATAACCGACGATGTCGCCGACCACGGTGCCAGCATCTTCCATGGTTCCCGGCCTTCGCCGGAACATGGTGACGATCTGCGCCATGACGGCCACCATCATGCAGGCGCTCGATACCACCATTGCCAACGTAGCCCTGCCCTACATGCAGGGCTCGCTGTCGGCGTCGCAGGACCAGATCAACTGGGTGCTGACCTCCTATATCGTCGCAGCCGCGATCATGACCGCGCCGGTCGGCTGGGTCGCCAACCGTTTCGGACGCAAGCGCATCTTCATCATCTGCTCGGGCGGGTTCACCATCGCCTCGGTGCTGTGCGGGCTCGCGCAGGACATCAACCAGATGGTGCTGTTCCGCCTGCTGCAGGGCGTGTTTGGAGCGGCGCTGGTGCCGCTGTCGCAGGCGGTGATGCTCGATTCCTATACGCTGCAGGAGCGGGCGAAGGCGATGTCGATCTGGGGCATGGGCGTGATGATGGGCCCGATCATGGGTCCGTCACTCGGCGCCTGGCTGACCGAGACCTATTCCTGGCACTGGGTGTTCTTCGTCAATTTGCCGTTCGGCGCCTTCACCGTGCTCGGCCTGATGATCTTCATGGACGAGACCAGGAAGGACCTCAATCTGCGCTTCGACTGGTTCGGCTTCACCGCGCTCGCCATCGGCATCGGCTCGCTGCAGCTCGCGCTCGACCGCGGCGAGCAGCTCGGCTGGCTGGAATCGAACGAGATCATCGCCGAGTTCATCATCTCGGCCGTCGGCTTCTATTATTTCTTCGCCCATTCGCTCACGACCTCGCGGCCGTTCGTCCAGTTCGCGCTGTTCAGGGATCGCAACTTCCTCACGGGCTGCGTGTTCATGGGCGTGATGGGCCTCGTGCTGTATTCGACGATGGCGCTGGCCTCTCCCTATCTGCAGAACGTCATCGGCTATCCCATCATCACCGCCGGCGTGCTGCTCGCAAGCCGCGGCTGCGGCACCTTCGTCGCCATGATGCTGGTCGGGCGCATGATGCGCTATATCGAGGCGCGCACGCTGATCATCGCGGGCCTTTCCATCACCGCGCTGTCGCTCTACTACATGACCGCATGGACCGACCAGACCGGCGTGTCCGAGATCGTGACCATCAGCATCTTCCAGGGTTTTGGCTTCGGCCTCGTCTTCGTGCCGCTGTCGACCGTGGCATTCATGACGCTGCCCGGGCATCTCCGCACCGACGGCACCTCGATGCTGACCCTGATGCGCAATGTCATGAGCTCGGTCGGCATCTCCATCGTGATCGCGCAGCTCACCGAGGGAACGCGGCGGACCTATGCGATCCTGAACAACCACGTGAATGCCTTCAATCACGCTATACAGATGCCCGACGTCAGCAGCATGATCGACCTCGGCACCGACAAGGGCCGCGCCATGGCCGACGTGATGATCAATTTGCAGGCGCAGATCATCGCGTTCTCGCATGACTACCAGCTCGTGATGCTGTTCATCCTGTGCTCGATCCCGCTCGCGATCATGATCGGCTCGACCAAGGCCGCGCTGCGCAAGCAGGCGGCCGGGCCGGAACATGCGGTGATCGAGTAGAATTCGCGCTCCCCTTCCATCGCAATCGAAGGCCCTCGAGCACCGCGACCGAATGTCGCGCGCGAATGTGGGCCACTTCATGCGCGCCCAACCGGTCTGCCCCTAGCCTCCCGCAAAACAGGGAGCAGGCAATATGTTCACGACAGATCGCCGTTTCTTCCTTCGCTCGGTGGCATTTGGCGCCGGTGCGTTGGCCGCTTCGCAATCCTCGGCCGCGACGCCCGATGGTCATGCGGCCGGATATGACGTCTCCGCCGCGTCGGAATACCTGAAGACGATTCCCCGAAAATCCGGCGACCCCATGGTCTTCACGGCGTCCCTCGACAAGGGCCCCATCAAGGCCACCTCCGGCGGCTGGGCGCGCGAGATCACGACACGCGGGCTTCCGATCGCAACCGACATCGCCGGCGCGCATCTCTTTCTGAACGCCGGCGGCTCCCGCGAAATGCATTGGCACAATTCCGCCGAATGGGCCTACGTCGTCGACGGTCATTGCCAGGTGACGGTGGTCGATCCGGAAGGCCAGCTCGAGGTCGTCAATCTGGGCCCCGGAGATCTCTGGTATTTCCCGAAAGGCCACGGCCACGCGATCCAGACGCTCGGCCCGTCGCCCTGTCACGCCATCCTGGCCTTCGACGATGGGCTCTACTCGGAGCACGGCACGTTCGGCATCAGCGATTGGATGAGCCGCTACGATTCCCAATCTCTATCGCAGGCCCTTGGCGTCTCCGCGGAAGCCTTCGCCCAGATCCCGAAATCCGAGACCTATATCATGCAGGGTGACGTGCTGCCGCTGGACGGACCTCACGCCCGTTCTGCCCACGCGCTGGACCGCGACCGTACGCACCGCTATGGCCTGATGTCGCAAAAGCCGCGGGTGAGCACGCCCGGAGGCGCGCTGTATGTGGCTTCGGCAAGAGAGTTTCCGGCCTCGACGACGCTGACCGGGATGGTCCTGAAGTTGAAGCGCGGCGCCATGCACGAGCCGCATTGGCATCCGAACGCCAGCGAATGGCACTATGTCCTGAAAGGCCGAACGCGGGTCACGCTGTTCGCTTTCGACAAGCGGGTCGCCGTCGCCGAATTGTCTCCGGGCGAATGCGCCTACATCCCGCGCAACTGCGGACATTCGATCCAGAACATCGGCACGGAAGACGCCGAAATCGTCGGCGTTCTCGACAGCGGCGCCTATCACGAAAGCAGCCTCTCGGATTGGCTGGCGAAGGCTCCGCGCCATCTGCTGGCCAACAATTTCGGGATGCCGGAAAAGGCCGTCGCGAATTTCGGCCGCAAGCGCATGGTGATCACGGCCCCCAACCTGCCGGCCTAGGAGGCCTGCCATGAAATCGCGCCTTCACGGATTTGCTGCTGCCGTAATCCTGCTCTTCACGGCAACTACCGGCGCGTTCGCTCAGGATGATGCCGTCCCACTCGGGGTCGGCACCGCATTCAGGCTTTTCCTGGAGAAGGCCTTCGCAACCGTGATCGTCGGCGATCCCGTCGTCGTCGATGTCCGCGTCGACGACGATCGCTCCGTCGTCGTCGAGCCGCTCAACCCGGGTGAGACCAATCTCGTTTTCATCGATGCACGCGGCGTCGTGACCGCCAACGTCAGGATTTCGGTCTGCGGAGCGCCGCCTGCCAAGGCCTGCACGGTCGGTCACTCTTCGTGAACGACCGTGCAGCGCTTCGGCTGGAGCATGATCCGGAAAAGTGTGTAGCGGTTTTCCCTCGCGACGAACGGGTAGCGTTTGCGCGGAGATCATCTCAGATAACGCTTCGAAGAAGCGTCATCCCAATCTAGATGTCGAAGAACACCGTTTCCTCGCCGCCCTGCAGGCGCAGGTCGAACTTGTAGACAGCGCCGCCGTTGCCGGGCTGGCGCCTGGCGATCAGCGTGGCGCGGCGGTCGGCCGGCACCAGCGCCAGCACCGCATCGCTGCCGTTGGCCGCCTCGCCGTCGAAATAGATGCGCGTATAGAGATGACGCAACATGCCGCGCGCGAACACGGCGAGCAGAAGATGCGGCGCCTGCGGCTTGCCGTCGGGATCCGGCACCGGACCCGGCTTGATGGTGTCGAAGGCATAGAGGCCCTCGCCGTCGGTGCCGCAACGGCCGAAGCCGCGGAACGCCGTGTTCGGCAGCGCGCGCATGTCCTGCAGATCGGAGAAGCGCCCCTGCGCATCCGCCTGCCACACTTCCAGCATGCAGTCCGGCACCGGCGCGCCGTCGCCATCATACACCGTCCCCTCGACACGGATGCGGTCGCCCGACGCGTCCGGCGTGACGAGATTGGCGGTGAAGGCGTCGTTCCACGCATATTGCCGGTTCGGCGTCAGGCCGTATTTGAAGAACGGTCCGACGGTCTGCGACGGCGTGATGCCGGTTACTTTCTCCGTCACTGTTTATTCTCCATGGGCGTGGCGTTCTTGCCGCGCAGCACGATGTTGAAGCGATAGCACAGCGCCCATTCCGGCTGCGTGTTCTCCAGATCAAAGGACGACACCATACGCTGTCGCGCCATTGCGTCCGGCACCGAATTGAAGATCGGGTCGAATTCGAACAGCGGATCGGCCGGGAAATACATCTGCGTCACCAGCCGCGAGACAAAGGAATAGCCGAACACCGAGAAGTGGATGTGCGCGGGACGCCAGGCGTTGTGGTGATTGCCCCAAGGGTAGGCGCCGGGCTTGATGGTGACGAACTTGTAGTAGCCGGACGCGTCCGACTGTGCCCGGCCCGCGCCCGTGAAATTCGGATCGAGCGGCGCCGGATGCTGGTCGCGGACATGGATGTAACGGCCGCAGGCGTTGGCCTGCCAGATTTCCACCAGCGTGTTCGACACGCCGCGGCCGTCCTCGTCGAGCACATGGCCGTGCACAATGATGCGCTCCCCGAGCGGCTCGCCGGCATGCTGCCGCGTCAGATCGGCATCGCCCTCGCGCACGGTCTCGTGGCCATAGACCGGTCCGGTCAATTCCGACAGCGTGTGGCGCATCGGGATCAGCGGCTTTTGCGGCGCGCGCTTGATCGAGCTCTTGTAGGCCGGCGACAGCGGCAGGGGATGAGCCTTGTTGCTCTCGGTGGGGTAAAGAAAGGTCATTATCGGCTCCCATCATTGCGAGGAGCGAAGCGACGAAGCAATCCTGTCTTTCCCGGGCCCTGGATTGCTTCGCTTCGCTCGCGATGGCGCCCTCGCGGGCGTCAGTTCAGCTTCTCGATCGCGACCGCGACGCCTTGACCTACGCCGACGCACATGGTTGCGAGCGCACGCTTGCCGCCGCGCTTCTCCATGCCGTGCACCGCCGTCATCGCAAGACGAGCCCCGCTCATCCCGAGGGGATGGCCAAGCGCGATCGCGCCGCCATGCGGGTTGACGAAATCGGCGTCGTCCTTCACGCCGAGCTGGCGCAGGCAGGCTATGCCTTGCGAGGCGAAGGCTTCATTGAGCTCGATCAAGTCGAAATCTGAGATCTTCAGGCCGAGCCGCTCCATCAGCTTGCGGGTGGCCGGCACCGGGCCGATGCCCATAATGCGCGGCGGCACCGCGGCCGACGCAAGGCCCAGAATCCTCGCCCGCGGCGTCAGGCCGTGCTTCTTCACGGCTGCCTCGGAAGCGAGGATCATCGCGGCCGCGCCGTCATTGACGCCGGAGGCATTGCCGGCGGTCACCGTGCCGGGATTGCGCACGATCGGCTTCAGCTTGGCGAGACCCTCAAGCGTGGTCTCGGGGCGCGGATGCTCGTCCTTGTCCACGACGACGGGACCGGCCTTGCCGCCCGGGATCGTGACCGGCGTGATCTCTTCCGCGAAATAGCCCGATGCGATCGCCGCACCCGCGCGCTGCTGCGAGCGAATCGCAAATGCGTCCTGGTCGGCGCGCGAGACCTGGAATTCCTCGGCGACGTTCTCGCCGGTCTCCGGCATGGCATCGACGCCATATTGCGCCTTCATCAGCGGATTGATGAAGCGCCAGCCGATGGTGGTGTCGTAAATGTCGGCCGAGCGCGAGAACGCTTCGGGGGCCTTGCCCATCACGAAGGGCGCGCGTGTCATCGAACTCGACGCCGCCCGCGATGGCGAAATCGATCTCGCCGGCGCGGATCGCGCGGCCCGCGGCACCAACCGCATCGAGGCCCGATGCACAGAGGCGGTTGAGGGTCTGGCCGGGAACGGAGTCCGGAAGCCCCGCGAGCAGCAGCGCCATGCGCGCCACGTTGCGGTTGTCCTCGCCGGCCTGGTTGGCGCAGCCGAAAAACACTTCATCGACGCACGACCAGTCGAGCCTGGGATGTTTTGCCATCAACGCCTTGATGGGAGCCGCGGCCAGATCGTCGGCGCGGACCTTGGCGAGCGACCCGCCGAAGCGGCCGATCGGGGTTCGGACGGCATCACAAACAAAGACATCACCCATCGGCGCTCTCCCTGAACAAGGCTCGAATTTGATGGCGAGTTGTAGGAGGGGGTTTTGAGGCCGTCAATTGACGGTTTCGCCCGGCAGCACTGCCCGGCGGGCGTGGAAAACCGGCATGACGACCGCAAAGCAATAGGACCGGACGGTGAAATTGGCTAGGTTGCGCCGCCCATGACGACCCAGCAGGCCCTACCCGTTCCGCCCTCCGCTCCCGCCGACGCCACGCCACCGGCCGAAGCGAGCGCGCGCGTCACGCCGATGATGGAACAATATCTGGAGATCAAGGCGGCCCATCCCGGGCTCTTGCTGTTCTACCGGATGGGGGATTTCTACGAACTATTCTTCGAGGATGCCGAGATCGCCTCAAAAGCGCTCGGCATCGTGCTGACCAAGCGCGGCAAGCACCAGGGCATGGATATCCCGATGTGCGGCGTGCCGGTCGAGCGATCGGAAGACTATCTGCATCGCCTGATCGGCGCCGGACATCGCGTCGCAGTCTGCGAGCAGACCGAGGATCCGGCCGCCGCACGCGCCCGCGGCGCCAAGAGCGTGGTGAAGCGCGCCGTGATCCGGCTGGTGACGCCGGGCACGCTGACCGAGGACACGCTGCTCGACGCACGCACCAACAATTACCTGCTCGCGATTGCGCGCGCCCGTTCATCCGGAGGCGGCGACCGCTTCGGGCTCGCCTGGATCGACATTTCCACCTCCGAGTTCATGGTGACGGAATGCGCCAGCGGCGAATTGCAGGCGACGCTGGCGCGCATCAATCCCAACGAGGCCATCGTCACCGACGCGCTCTATGGCGACGGCGAGTTTTCGACCCTGCTCAACGAATTGCCGGCGGTGACGCCGCTGACCCGCGACGTCTTCGACGGCTCCACCGCCGAGCGGCGGCTGTGCGACTATTTCGCGGTCGCGACCATGGACGGCCTCGCGGCAATGTCGCGGCTGGAGGCGACCGCTGCGGCCGCCGCCGTCACCTATATCGACCGCACCCAGGTGGGCAAACGCCCGCCGCTGTCGCCGCCCGCGCGCGAGGCGGCCGGCACCACCATGGCGATCGACCCCGCCACCCGCGCCAATCTGGAACTGACCCGCACGCTATCAGGCGAACGGCGCGGCTCGCTGCTCGATGCGATCGATTGCACCGTGACGCCGGCGGGCTCGCGGCTTCTCGCGCAACGCCTCGCGGCGCCGCTCACCGATCATGCGCAGATCGCACGGCGGCTGGATGCGGTGGGCGCTTTCGTTGCCGACAGCGCTGCGCGCGAGGATATACGCTCGATCCTGCGCGGCGCACCCGACATGTCGCGCGCGCTGGCGCGGCTTTCCGTCGGCCGCGGCGGTCCACGCGATCTCGCAGGCCTTCGCGACGGCATCCTCGCCGCCGACCAGGCGCTGGCGCGGCTGGAAGAGCTGGAGCAACCGCCGGAGGAGATCGCCTCGGTGATCGCGGCGCTGCAGCGGCCGTCGCGGGAGCTGGCGCGGGAATATGAGCGCGCGCTCGCCGAACAATTGCCGCTGATCAAGCGCGACGGCGGCTTCGTGCGCGAAGGCTATGAGCAGGCGCTCGACGAAGCCCGCAGCCTGCGCGACGCCTCGCGGCTGGTCGTCGCCGCCATGCAGGCGCGCTATGCGGATGCGACCGCCATCAAGGGCCTGAAGATCCGGCACAACAATGTGCTCGGCTATTTCGTCGAGGTCACCGCCCAGCACGGCGACAGACTGATGTCGCCGCCCTTGAACGCGACCTTCATCCATCGCCAGACGCTGGCAGGCCAGGTGCGCTTCACCACCTCGGAGCTGGGTGAAACCGAGGCCAAGATCGCCAATGCCGGCGAACGCGCACTCAATATCGAACTGGAGATTTACGAGCGGCTGTGTGCGAAGGCCCTCGAAGCCAGCGACGATCTCCGCACCGCCGCGCATGCCTTTGCAGTGCTCGATGTCGCGACCGCGCTCGCAAAACTCGCAGTCGACGACAATTACGTGCGGCCAGAGGTCGACGCCTCGCTCGGCTTTGCGATCGAGGCCGGCCGCCACCCCGTGGTCGAGCAGGCGCTGAAACGCGAGGGCCAGCCCTTCATCGCCAACACCTGCGATCTGTCTCCGGCGCCGGCCCAAAAGTCCGGCCAGCTCTGGCTCATCACCGGCCCGAACATGGCGGGCAAGTCGACCTTCCTGCGCCAGAACGCGCTGATCGCGCTGCTGGCCCAGATCGGCTCCTTCGTGCCGGCGGCACGCGCCCGGATCGGCATTGTCGACCGGCTGTTCTCGCGTGTCGGCGCCGCGGATGATCTGGCGCGCGGCCGCTCGACCTTCATGGTCGAGATGGTCGAGACCGCGGCGATCCTCAATCAGGCGGGCGAACGCTCGCTGGTCATTCTGGACGAGATCGGTCGCGGCACCGCGACCTTCGACGGGCTGTCGATCGCCTGGGCGGCGATCGAGCACCTGCACGAGAGCAACCGCTGCCGCACGCTGTTCGCCACGCACTATCATGAGCTGACCGCGCTCTCAGCGAAGCTGGCGCGGATGTTCAACGCCACCGTGCGCGTCAAGGAATGGCAGGGCGACGTCGTGTTCCTGCACGAGGTGCTGCCGGGCTCGGCCGACCGCTCCTATGGCATCCAGGTCGCCAAACTCGCAGGTCTCCCCCCGCCGGTGATCGCGCGCGCGAAATCTGTGCTGGCCAAGCTCGAAGCCCAGGACCGCGGCCAGACGGCGCGCGCGCTCGCCGACGATCTGCCGCTGTTCGCCGTGCCCTCCCGCGCCGCCGCCGAGCCCGCGCCGCCGAGTGAAACGGAGCAACTGGTCGAAGCGGTGAAGGCGCTGCATCCCGACGAACTATCGCCGCGCGAGGCGCTGGAGGCGCTCTATGCGCTGAAGGCGAAGTTGCCGAAGACGTAGCCGTCATTGCGAGGAGCGCAAGCGACGAAGCAATCCATGGTGCCGCGAGCGGCGAAGATGGATTGCTTCGCTGCGCTCGCAATGACGAGGGTCTAAAGCGCGATGAGTTCAGGATGAATCGTCATCGCGCCTTAGCTCTTTGTTTGGGCATGATCTTTTCGGAAAACCGCTTTACACTTCTCCGGATCATGCCTAGCGCGCAACCGCCCTCCGCCGCCCGATCCACCACAACATCAAATTCCAGCTCACGCAGGTCGCAAGGCCGAAACTCAATCCGGCCGCGGAGCCGAGATGCAGCGCGCCGAGATGCAGCACGGCGATCGCCATGCCGAATCCCATCAGGCCCCAGGCGCTGTTGGCGATCACGGCGGCGGTGGCGGGTCCGCCGATCCGCGGATGCAGGATAAGCATCATGCTGGTGAATACCGCGGGAAACAGTGCGAGGATGCCGCTGATGCTCGGGCCGACGCGGCCTGACAAGGTAACGACAGTCAGCACGAGCGTGGCCACCAGCGATGCCCGCAGGGGCACGTCATACCAGCGCCGCGCGACCGGCGGCATTTTGGCGTGACGATAGCGCTGCATCAGCGGGGTGCAGATCGCAAACGCAACCGCGTTGATGAGAAGGCCGCCCCACACCGACCACTGCATTGAAGCGATGATCGCCGCGATGGCAAGCCACACCGCGACCGCGGCGCCGACGCTGACCAGGAGATTGTGGCGTTGCGCCAGCAGCGTGTAGGTCAGTCCGAGAGAGATCGTCGCCGCATTGATCGGCAGGCTCGTCAGCGCACCCTGCGCGACGAACGCGAAGTCATGATCGAGCGCGAGGAATACATAGGCCGGCCCCGCCGAGATCGGCAAGGTTGCGATCAGCGCGCCGATCGCAGGCCCCGAATGCTCGGCGATGAAGGACGCCGACACCACGAAGGCGGCGGCGATCGCCATCCGCAGGGCCAGCATCAGGAAGTAAACGAGGTCCGGGGACATTTCTCATCTGTCGTCCCGGCCTGAGCGACCTGTCCGCCATAGCTCGAAGAGCGAAGGCGAAAGCACGAGCCGGGACCCACAGCCACAGGGGTTTGTTGTTGCAGGCGGCGGGAATTGGCAGCCTTTACCACATTTTGCGGCGGTGGTTATGGGTCCGCTTTCGCAGGGACGACACCGGGCAAACAGCGAGCGATCAAATCCGCTTCATGCTCACCGAAACCTTCGGACCGTTCTTGATGGTCTGATAGACCACGCAGTAGCGCTCGGTGAGCTTCAGGAGCAGATCGAGCTTGTCCTGCGGCGCGTCGGTCTCGACCTCGAACCGCACGCGGATTTCCTCGAAGCCGACCGGCGCCTCCTTGTCGACGCCGAGCGTGCCGCGGAAATCGAGATCGCCTTCGGCGTACACCAGGCCCTTCTTCAGGGGCACGTCGACCGCGGTCGCGACCGATTTCAGGGTGACGCCGGCGCAGGCGACCAGCGCCTCCAGCAGCATGTCGCCCGAACAAAGCTCCAGGCCCGAACCGCCGGTTCCGGGATGAAGGCCCGCCACAGCCAGCGCGCGGCCGGTCTCGACCTTGCAGGTCAGGCCGTCGGTGTCGGTCGAACCTTTGGCCTTGAGGGTGATGATCGCCGCAGAAGGGTCCTGCTTGTAGCGTTCCTTGATCGGGGCCTGCATCGCGCGAAGTTCGGCGGCGTCCATTATTCTTCTCCCGGATTATTTTAGAGGCCGGATTTATAAAAGAAATGCGGCCGTGTCACCACCACATCAACTCGCCGACGTGGGATTTGGCGTCCCGGTCCGGCAGGCTGCGGTCGAGCGAGCGGTCGAGTGCGGTCAGAACATGGCGCTTGAAGCGGTCGAACAGCTCCGATTGGCGGTCGCGCGGCCGGGTCAGATTGACCTTGATCTCCTCGAGCAGCCGGCCAGGCCGCGGCCGCATCACCAGCACCCGGTCGGCCAGCACCACTGCCTCGTCGACGTCGTGGGTCACCAAAATGAGCGTTGGGCGCGTATCGGCCCAGAGATCGAGCAGATGATCCTGCAGATCGCGCCGGGTGAAGGCGTCCAGCGCCGAGAACGGCTCGTCCAGCAGCAGCACTTCCGGTTGCGGCACCAGCGCGCGGGCAATCGCTACCCGCTGCGCCTGCCCGCCGGAGAGCTCGCGCGGCCAGGCGTTGGCCTTATCAGCGAGGCCGACCCGCGCCAGCGCCGCCGCGACCTTCTCGCGCCGTGCGCCGGCCGGCAGATCCGAGAGGCCGAAGCCGATATTGCCGGCCACGCTGAGCCAGGGCAGCAGCCGCGGCTCCTGGAAAATGATGCCGATCTTGGCATGCGGCGCCGATATCGTGATGCCATCGAGCGTCACCGTGCCCGCGGTCGCCTGATCGAGGCCGGCGATGGCGCGGAGCAAGGTCGACTTGCCGCAACCGGAACCACCGATGATGCCGACGATCTCGCCGGGCCTGATGTCGGCGGAGAAGCGCTCCAGCGCATGCACGCCGTTGGGATAGATCTTTCCAACCCTGTCGAGCGCGAGCATCAGGCCGCTCCGCCTTGCTTGCCGAACGCATCCTGCCAGCGCAGAAACGGCGCGGCGGCGATCTCGATCAGCCAGTCGGTGGTCTTGCCGAGGATCGCGAAAATCACGATGGCCGCGAGGATCTGCGCGGGCTTGCCGAGCTGCTGGCCGTCGATCAGGAGATAGCCGAGCCCTTCGGAAGCGCCCATGAACTCCGCCGCGACCACGAACATCCAGCCGAGCCCCAACCCGACGCGCAGCGAAACCACATAGGCCGGCAGCACGGCGGGCAACAGGATGCGGCGGATCATGGCGAATCCCGAAAGGCGGAAGGTGCGGCCGACCTCGACGATCTTGCGATCAACCGAGAGGATCGCCCCCATCACCCCGAGATAGACCGGAAAGAACACGCCGGCCGCGATCAGCGCCACCTTCGAGGTCTCGAAAATGCCGAGCCAGAGGATGAACAGCGGCACCCAGGCGATCGAGGGGATGGCACGCAGCGCCTGCACGGTCGGATCGAGCAGCCGCCGCGCCAAGCCCCAATAGCCGGAAATGGCGCCGAGCAAGGTACCTGATATCACGCCAACGCCGAAGCCCGCGAAGACGCGTGTCAATGTCGCCATGATGTGACGGGAGAGTTCTCCGCTGCGGGCCAGTTCGACGATGGTGGCGAACAGTTTTGTCGGCGGCGGCACCAGCCGTCCGTTGGACAGCCCAAGCCAGACAATGATCTCCCAGGCCAGCGCCAGACCGACCGGCAGCAGCAGCCCCAACACCGGCCGCGCATAACGGCGCAGCCGTCGCGATGGCGCAGGGCTCGCCATCGCGTCGGGTTGTTCGGGTGCGGACAGTTCAACCGTCATGGCCATAGCAAGAACGCTTCCCGCACGAGATTGCAAGGCGGTGGATGGGGTACCCGTCCCATCAACCGTTGTCCTCGCGAAGGCAGCTCTTCTTTTTCCCTTCTCCCCTTGTGGGAGAGGGGAAGAAAGCCGCCCGTCAATTCGTCGGCAGCGGAACCTGGTCGTCGATCAGCGCGTCGAGCGTTGCCTTGACGTCGACCTTGGCGTCGACCACGCCGGCCTGCTGCAGCGCCAGGCCCGCCGCCAGAATGGAATCGCGCTGCGGCGTGCCGATCCGGTTATGGGTCAGCTCGGTGCGCTCCTTGAGTTGCTTGTCGACGACATTGTCCGGCAGCTTGGTCACCGCCATGAACGTCTTCTTCAGCTCGTCATAGTTCGCCAACGAATATTTGCGGGCGTCCTCGTAAGTCGCGAGCACGCGGCGGACGATATCTGGGTAATCCTTCAAAAACTGCTCGCGCACATTGAGGATGCCCCAGGTGTTGGCGTCCGCCTTGCGGTAGAACAGCTTTGCGCCGTCCTCGATTTCCGCCTGCGCCATCATGGGATCGAGACCCGCCCAGGCATCGACGTCGCCGCGGATCAAGGCGGTCTTGCCGTCGGGATGCTGCAGCAGCACCGGCGTGATGTCCTTTTCGGAGAGGCCCGCGCCGAGCAGGGCGCGCACCAGGAAGATGTGCGGGTCGGTGCCGCGTGTGACCGCGACGCGCTTGCCCTTGAGGTCGGCAACGCTTGCGATCTTGGAATCCTTCGTCGTGACGAGCGCTGTCCATTCGGGGCGCGAAAAGACATAGATCGACTTGATCGGGTTGCCGTTGATCTTCGCGACCAGCGCCGCCGAGCCCGCGGTCGAGCCGAAATCGATCGAGCCGGCGTTGAGGAATTCCAGCGCCTTGTTGGAACCCGCCGACTGCACCCAGACGATGCTGATGCCGTCCTTGGCGAATTCCTTCTCCAGCAGGCCCTTCTGCTTCAGCACCATCGAGACCGGATTATAGGTCGCCCAGTCGATGTGGATTTCCTTCAGCGCATCGGCCGCGAACGCAGCGCCCGGTAACGCCGTCCAGGCCGCGGCAACCGCAGCCAACACCCATCCTCGAATTTTGCCCATTCAGATCCACCCCTCCTCGCGCCACGCTTGAAACCACCTTTTAATTCAATACCTTATATACCGGGGTCAACGAGAAAATCCGTACATGCGTGTGAGCCCCGCGAGAACAGCCTTGCCCAAAGGCGCGCCAATGCAGCATGGGAGCGCTGTCCGCACAGAATGTCCCGTGACAGCGCTCCCGCCGTCCGATATCCGGTTGAGGTAATGGACACCGTCGTCGCACAACCTGATCCCCGAGCCGACACCGGCTTCGACTCGCAGCGGATATCGGCCGCGGTCGACGCGCTGGCGGAAAAGCATGCCGGCCGCGAGGATGTGTTCCGCTCGTCCGTGGCGCAGATGCTCAAGGACGAAATGGTCTCGGCTCGCGCCGCGGCGCAGGCGATGCTGCTGAAGGACCGCCATGGCCGCCGCTGCGCCGAGGGGCTTTGCTTCGTGCAGGATGAGATCATCCGCATCTTGTTTTCGGCGGCGACGCAACACCTCTATCGCTCGCCGATCCCCACCGGCGCCGAGCGCATGGCGGTCGTCGCCACCGGCGGCTACGGCCGCGGGTTGATGGCGCCCGAGTTCGACATCGATCTGTTGTTCATCCTGCCCTACAAGCAGACCGCCTGGGGCGAGCAGGTCGCCGAAGCGATCCTCTATTGCCTGTGGGACATGGGATTGAAGGTCGGCCACGCCACGCGCTCGGTCGATGAATCGATCCGGCAGGCGCGCGGCGACATGACCATCCGCACCGCGATCCTGGAGACGCGGTTCTTGACCGGCGACCAGCAGCTCTATGAGGAGCTGGTCGAGCGCTTCGACAAGGAAGTCGTGCAGGGCACGGCGGCCGAGTTCGTCACGGCCAAGCTTGCCGAGCGCGAGGAGCGGCATCGGCGCGCCGGCCAATCGCGCTACCTGGTCGAGCCCAACGTCAAGGACGGCAAGGGGGGCTTGCGCGACCTGCACACGCTGTTCTGGATCGCGAAATATGTCTACCGCGTGCGCGAGACCGACGAGCTCCTGGAGCGGGGCGTGTTCGATGCGCAGGAATACCGCACCTTCCGCCGCTGCGCCGATTTTCTCTGGTCGGTCCGCTGCAATATCCATTTCTTCGCGGGCCGCGCCGAAGAGCGGCTGTCGTTCGACCTGCAGCGCGAGATCGCGATCCGGCTCGGCTACACCAGCCATCCCGGCATGCAGGATGTCGAGCGCTTCATGAAGCACTACTTCCTGGTGGCAAAGGACGTCGGCGACCTCACCGCGATTCTCTGCGCCAAGCTGGAAGACCAGCAGGCCAAGCCCGCACCGGTGCTGAGCCGCATGATGGCGCGCCTGAGGCCGAGCACCATGCGGCGGCGGGTACCCGACAGCGACGACTTCATCGTCGACAACAACCGCATCAATCTTGCCGCGCCCGACGTGTTCAAGCACGATCCGGTCAATCTGATCCGGATCTTCCGGCTGGCCCAGAAGAACAACCTTGCCTTCCATCCGGACGCGATGCGCACGGTGACGCGCTCGCTGAAGCTGGTCAACACGGAGCTTCGCGAAAATCCCGAGGCCAACCGGCTGTTCATGGAGATCCTGACATCGAACGACGCCGAGACCGTGCTGCGGCGGATGAACGAGACCGGCGTGCTCGGTCATTTCATCCGCGCCTTCGGCAAGATCGTGTCGATGATGCAGTTCAACATGTACCACCATTATACGGTGGACGAGCATCTGCTGCGCTGCATCGGTTTCCTGCAGGACATCGAGCGCGGCAGCAACGAGGAGCTGCTGCTCGCGAGCAACCTGATGCGCAAGATTCGCCCCGAGCACCGGCCGGTCATCTATATCACCGTGCTGCTGCACGACATCGCCAAGGGCCGGCCTGAGGATCATTCGATCGCGGGCGCCAAGGTGGCGCGGCGGCTCTGCCCGCGGCTCGGCTTCTCCGCCGCCGACACCGAGCTCGTGGCCTGGCTGATCGAAGAGCACCTCACCATGTCGACGGTCGCGCAATCGCGCGACCTCTCCGACCGCCGCACCATCGAGAATTTTGCCGCCGTGGTGCAGTCGGTCGAGCAGATGAAGCTGCTCACGATCCTCACCACCGCCGACATTCGCGGCGTCGGCCCGGGGGTATGGAACGGCTGGAAGGCGCAGCTTCTGCGCACGCTCTATTACGAGACCGAGCCGGTGCTGACCGGCGGCTTCTCGGAAGTGAACCGCGCCCGCCGCATCGCCGCGGCGCAGGCCGAGTTTCGCGCGACCTTCACCGAATGGCCGGAGGCCGAGGTCGACGCCTATATCGCACGGCACTACCCGGCCTACTGGCTCAAGGTCGAGATGCCGCGCAAGATCCGCCATGCCCGCTTCATGCGCGCGAGCGAACAGGCCGGCCACAAGCTCGCGATCAATGTCGGCTTCGACGAGGCGCGCGGCGTCACCGAGCTCACCGATTCTCGCGACCGACCATCCCTGGCTGCTGTCGATCATTGCGGGCGCCTGCGCTTCCGCCGGCGCCAACATCGTCGACGCCCAGATCTACACCACGACCGACGGCCGCGCGCTCGACACCATCGCGATCTCCAGGGAATACGACCGCGACGAGGACGAAGCCCGCCGCGCTACCCGCATCGGCGACATGATCGAGGAGGTGCTGGAAGGCAGGCTGCGGCTGCCGGACGCCGTGGCGCGCCGCGCCGCAGGCCGCGGCAAGCTCAGGCCTTTCGTGGTGGAGCCGGAAGTCACCATCAACAACCAGTGGTCGGAGCTTTACACCGTGATCGAGGTGTCCGGCCTCGACCGGCCGGGCCTGCTCTATCAGCTCACCACCGCGCTCTCGAAGCTCAACCTCAACATCGCTTCCGCCCATGTCTCGACCTTCGGCGAGCGGGCGCGCGACGTGTTCTACGTCACCGACCTCCTCGGCGCGCAGATCAACGCGCCGACCCGGCAGGCCGCGATCAAGAGCGCGCTGCTGCATCTGCTCTCGAGCGACGACGCGGTGGCGAAGCCTGCGGCCTGAGGTAAAATCTCTGCACTCGTCTCCCGCGCTTGCGGAGGCGAGGTCGCCGCGCTCATGGCGCGGCGGGAATGACCGGGAGAGATGGATTCCGGTCTCGCCATCGCGCGCCCCGGATTCGCGGAGAGAACCCTACGCCGATCCTCTCCCGCAAGCGGGGAGCGAGAAGATTAAAACCTCGTGATCGGCTCCAGCCTCTCGCCGGAGCGGAACGCGCGCAGCGGCGCGGTGTCGCTGTAGACCACCTCTTGCGCGATCTTGCCGTCGCTGAGACGGAACTTGTCGATGCCGCGCCATTCGAAACGCCGGCCTTCGACATGGCGCGTGGTCTGCCATTCGATGGTCACGACATTGCCGCGCGAGGTCCAGTCGAGCAGTTGCCAGACGAAATCCGGCGCCGACACGGTCTGCACCTCCATCAGCTTCGCAAGTTCGCTGCCCTTGACCGGCCGGTCGACCAGCGGCGTGGTGAGCGTGCCGTCGGGATGCCAGAGTTCGAGAAAGGCATCGCCGTCACGCGCGGCCCAGGCGGCGGCAAAGCGGGTGACAAAATCCTGAACTTCTTCGGTTGTCATGTCGTGATCTCCATCCTGATGTGACGGAGACGCTAGCAACGCTGCGGAAACGCGTCTGGCGGATAACGGACCTGACGTTTTTTCCCAGGGCACATGATCTTTTTCGGAAGACCGCTGCACACTTTTCCGGATCATGCGCCTAGGCGCCGGGCTTCAGCGCGACGCCCTCATGCGTGAGCAGCCAGCGCTTGCGCGCGAGCCCGCTGCCGTACTTCACCAGCGAGCCATCGGCGCCAATCAGGCGGTGGCAGGGAATGACGACGCTGATCGGGTTCGAGCCATTGGCGTGGCCGACCGCGCGCATCGCATTCGGCGAGCCGAGTTTCGTCGCGAGCGCGCCATAGCTCATGGTCGCGCCCGCGGGGATTTTCGGCAGCGCGTTCCAGACTTTTCGCTGGAACGGCGTGCCGGCAATGCGCCATTCGATCGTCTTCAGGGCGTCGAGTTCGCCCTTGAAATAGCCTGTCAGCGCAGACCTGATTGCTTTCGGTGCACGCGCCGCTTTGAGATCGACCGCACCATATTGCAATCGCAGCAGCTCCTTGACGCGTTCGGCGTGATCCTCCCAGTCGAAAGCGCGCAGCATGCCGTCGGCGTCGGCCACGACCAGCGCCGGCCCGATCGGCGTGTCCAGCCGATCGATCGAAAATGCTTCAGGCAGCTTCGCGCGCATCGGCCTTCTCCTCCGGCACGGCGGCAGGCGACATCCCCGCGGCCCAGAGGTGCAGCGCCGCGTAGGCGCGCCATGGCCGCCAACGTTCGGCCCGTGCGAGCAATTGATCCGGCGACGGCCGGCGGCCGCTCGCGTCCGCCATCGCGCGCAGCAGGCCGACATCGGCGGCCGGAAAAGCGTCGGGCTCGCGCAATTCGCGCATGGCGATGTATTGCGCGGTCCATTCGCCGATCCCGGGCAGCGCGCGCAATTTGGCGATCGCCTGTTCCAGGCTCGCGCTGCGGCTGAAGATCAGGGGATCGGCCGAGATCGCTTCCGCCAGCGCGATCAGCGCCCTCGCCCGCGCGCCGGGCATCGCGAACGAAGAAGGATCGGCGACCGCGATCGCCTTCGACGACGGGAAGATGTGGGTGAGCCCCTCGCCGTCCCGGATCGAAGCAGAAAGCGCCGTGCCATGCGCCTGCACGATCTTGCCGAGCAGCCGGGTCGCCGCAGGCACCGTGATCTGCTGCCCGCAGATCGCGCGCATCGCGAGCTCAAAGCCGTCCCACGCGCCCGGCACCCGCAGGCCCGGCCGCGCCGCGACCAGCGGCGCCAGCGCCGCATCATGCGCCAGATGTGCGCCGATCCGATCGGGATCGGCGGCCAGATCGAACACGCGGCGCAGCCGCGCGATGATCGAGGGCAGCGCTGCCATGTCGGGAAATTGCACCACAACGTTGACGCGGCCCATGTCCGCGGGCGTCACCGTCACCACACCGCTATTCTTGCCAAGCGCAATGCTGCGCTTGTAACTGCCGCCCGAGACAAGCTCGACGCCCGGAATGGCGCGGGCGTTCAGGAACGCGAGCATCGCTTCCCAATCATAGGGTGGACGATAGGCGAGCCGCACCGAAAGCGCATCGCCCGTGCGGCGCGCTCTGTCCTTGCTTCGGCGCAGGCGCGCCGGCGGACGCCCGAACAGGTCGTGGAAACTTTCATTGAAGCGCCGGACGCTGCCAAAGCCCGAGGCCAGCGCCACCTCGGCCATTGAAAGCCGCGTCTCATGAATGAGCTGCTTGGCGAGCAGCACGCGCCGCGTCTGCGCCA
This sequence comes from uncultured Alphaproteobacteria bacterium, assembly GCA_963831505.1. Taxonomy (GTDB): domain Bacteria; phylum Pseudomonadota; class Alphaproteobacteria; order Rhizobiales; family Xanthobacteraceae; genus Bradyrhizobium. The sequence continues at coordinate 183,937 of CAWHQY010000023.1, forward strand.
CCGCGATCGGCGAGGCTCCGACATGCTGGCGGAACAGACGGCGCAATTGCCGGGCGCCAACGCCAAGCCGGTTGGCGAGACCCTCGACATCGTCCGTGTCGAGTCCGCCGGATTCAATCAGAGCCAGCGCGCGTGATACCGTGTTCGACGTGCCGCGCCAGAATGCGAGCTCGGGCGAGATTTCGGGACGGCAACGGAGGCACGGACGGAAGCCTACTTCCTGCGCGGCCGCGGCCGAAGCAAAGAACAGGACGTTCTCGAATTTCGGCGTGCGCGCCGGGCAGATCGGCCGGCAGTAGATGCCGGTCGTCTTCACGCCGACGAACAGGCGGCCATCGAAGCGGGCATCGCGCGTCGAGATCGCGCGGTAACAGGCCATACGATCCATATCCATCATCGGCCGATCGCCCTTGAATGCGACACGCTTCCACCGCGGAGCGAGGCCGTCAGTTCTGAAAGATCAGGCATGTGGTCGTTCCATGCGCCAGTAACCGCCCCTTGCTGTCGGTGATCCTGCCCTCGGCGGTGCCCACGCGGCGGCCGCGGGTCAACACGACGCCCTCCGCCTTGATCGTACCCGTCTCGGGGGTGATCGGCCGCACCAGCGAAATCTTGAACTCGAGCGTGGTCTGGCCGACGCCCTTCTCAAGCGTGGACTGGACTGCCAGTCCCATGCAGCTGTCGAGCAGGGTGGCCGCAAAGCCGCCGTGCACCGTACCCGCCGGATTTAGGAGTCGGTCGCTCGGCCGTGCGGTGACAACGACGCGCCCGTTCTCGGCCTCGCTTACATCGTAGCCCAAGGTCTGCGCGATGGTGTTGAGCGGCAGCGTGCCACTGGCGAGACCCTGGACAAATTCCAGGCCGCTCAACTCCTTTTGTCGATCCGCGTCGACAGTCCCATAGATCTTGCTCATCAGCGAACCATCGTCCATCGCAACGACGCTGTCTCGCGGTTTCCGGACGTGGTCATTTCGCGCCCGGGAAGGCGACGCGAGAGCGCGCCGGACTTTCCCATCGCGCCCATGCTAGCGTCCACCCGAAAGCTGGGAGGGCACGATGATCTATCTCGCGAATGCGCTGGTGGCGCTGGTCGCCGCACTTCACCTCTATTTTCTGGTCCTGGAGATGTTCCTCTGGACCAAGCCGGCCGGCATGAAGGCCTTCGGGCTATCGCCGGAAAAGGCCGCGGATTCCGCGGTGCTGGCGGCCAACCAGGGTCTTTATAATGGCTTCCTCGCCGCAGGCCTCATCTGGGGGCTGGTTCACGGCTCCCCCGCCTTTGCCTTCCAGATCAAGGTGTTTTTCCTCCTCTGCGTGATCGTGGCGGGGGTCTATGGCGCCATCAGCGTCAGCCGGAAGATCCTGTTCGTGCAGGCCTTGCCCGCCGCGATCGCATTGATTTTGCTCAGTTTAGCCTAAGGTCGTTGACCATCCCGCGCCGCATCATCTTGCATTGCGGGATGGCTTCCGCCATCATCCCGGCCAGCGGTGGCCAAGCTTCCCCAAGAGACCACCGGCAAAGCACAAATCCCACATGAGGAACGCATTAATATGAGGAATGGCTTTTTCCATCTCGCCGGTACCGCGGCGGTCGCCCTTGCGCTGACGGCGTCGTCGGCTTTCGCGCAGAAGAAATACGACACTGGCGCAACCGACACCGAAATCAAGATCGGCCAGACCAATCCGTTCAGCGGACCGGCTTCCGCCTATGCCACCATCGGCAAGACCCAGGCGGCCTATATCAAGATGATCAACGACCAGGGCGGCGTGAACGGCCGCAAGATCAATCTGATCCAGTATGACGACGCCTACTCTCCGCCCAAGGCGGTCGAGCAGGTGCGCAAGCTCGTCGAGAGCGATGAAGTGCTGCTGACGTTCCAGATTCTCGGCACGCCATCGAACGCGGCGGTACAGAAATATCTGAACGCCAAGAAGGTGCCGCAGCTCTTCGCCGCCACCGGCGCCTCGAAGTTCACCGACCCGAAGAACTTCCCGTGGACGATGGGCTTCAACCCGAACTATTTCGTCGAGGGCCGCATCTACGGCCAGTACATCATCAAAGAGCATCCGAACGCCAAGGTCGGCATCCTCTACCAGAACGACGATCTGGGTAAGGACTATCTGAACGGCATCAAGGCCGGCCTCGGCGACAAGGCGGCGAGCATGATCGTCGCGGAAGCCTCCTACGAAGTTTCCGACCCGACCATCAATTCGCAGATCCTCAAGATCAAGTCCGCCGGTGCGGACCTGTTCTTCAGCGCCTCGACCCCGAAGCAGGCGGCACAGGCGATCAAGAAGATCGCCGAGCTCGACTGGCATCCGGTACAGATCGTCGACATCAACGCGACCTCGGTCGGCGCGGTCATGAAGCCCGCAGGGCTTGACGCGGCCAAGGGCGTGATCAGCGTCAACTACGGCAAGGATCCGCTCGATCCGACCTGGAAGGACGATGCCGGCCTGAAGCGCTATTTCGACTTCATGGCGAAGTATTATCCGGACGGCGACAAGGATTCGAACTTCAACACCTATGGCTACGCCACCACGCAGCTCCTGATTCACGTGCTGAAGCAGTGCGGCGACGACCTGACGCGCGAGAACGTCATGAAGCAGGCGGCCTCGATCAAGGGCTTCTCGACCGATATCGCCCTGCCGGGCATCACGGTCAGAACGTCGCCGACCGACTATCGCGTCAACAAGCAGTTGCAGATGATGAAGTTCAACGGCGAGCGCTGGGAACTGTTCGGACCGATCCTGGAGGATACGGGGGCTGCGGGGTAGGCGTCGCAACGATCGGCACCAAAACGATCGGCGGCCCCGGGGCCGCCGATTTGTTTTTTGCCCTCGTCATTGCCGGGCTTGACCCGGCAATCCATCGACAACGGGCATCTCTTAAGTGATGGATGCGCGGGTCAAGCCCGCGCATGACGAGCGGAGAGCTACAGCCGGCGACGTTACGTTGGTATCTCCCCAAAGGTCTTGCCGACCGGCAGCACGGCGTGGCGGATCAGCCGGGAATCCTCCACCCCCGCCTGGCGGTGCTTGACGGCTTCCCGGTAGACGGGATCGCGGATCATCTCCACGAAGGCCGCGACGCTTGGGTATTCGGCGATGAAGCAATGGTCCCAGCGCTCGGCCTCGGGCCCGATCAGCATCAGCTCGAACCGGCCCTGCCAGACGATCCTGCCGCCGAGCCGCTCGAACACCGGGCCGCTCTCGCGGCCATAGGCCGCATAGGCTTCCGCGCCGCTCGCCTTGCGGCCGTCGGGATAGGCCGCCTCCTTGCGCAGGCGAACCAGGTTGAGCATGTGGATCGGACCCGGCCGGTTGCTGTCCCGGAATTGCGCAAAAACTTCCTTGGTCGGATCGATATGGCCCATGCGGCACTCCCTGGTTCCGTCAGCGAGCTTTAACACGGTCTGCCCCAGCCCCTAATCGCAGATTAACCTCTCCGTAACCGGCCTTTAAACCCTGCGGCGTTAGCGTCTACGCGCAGCAGTGTGGGCGGCTAAATCGCGTATGGCGTGGCGACGGAAAAAGGCGGACGGGCGCAAGGAGCCGCTGTTCGGGCTCGCGGGCACGCTTGCCGATCTGCGCCTCGACCCCAAGGACCGGATTCCGGACGCCGGCGAGGACAAGCCGAAGAAGGCCGCCGCCAAGCGAAAAATCGAAAAGGTCGAAGAAGACGAGGACGACGTTTCCCCACCGCCACGCGAGCGCAAGCCGCGGGAAACCCAGAGCCGCAGCGGCAGCAAGCGGCGTCCCAGATCCCACCCGCGCTTCAGCCTCACGCGCCTCGTCTATTGGGGCGCGGTGCTCGGCCTGTGGGGCGTGATCGCGGTCGTCGGCGTCGTGGTCTGGGCCGGCGCGCATCTGCCGCCGATCCAGTCGCTCGAAATCCCAAAACGCCCGCCGACCATCGAGATCGTCGGCATCGACGGCAGCGTGCTCGCCCAGCGCGGCGAAATGGCCGGCGCCAATGTCGCGCTGAAGGACTTGCCGCCGTATTTGCCGAAGGCGTTCATCGCCATCGAGGACCGCCGCTTCTACTCGCATTTCGGCATCGACCCCTACGGCATTTTCCGTGCGGCCGTAACCAACCTGCTGCGCCGGGGCGTGTCTCAGGGCGGCTCGACGTTGACCCAGCAGCTCGCGAAGAACCTGTTCCTGACCCAGGAGCGCACGTTTGCGCGCAAGCTGCAGGAAGCGGAACTCGCGCTGTGGCTCGAGCGCAAATATTCCAAGCACGAGATCCTCGAGCTCTATCTCAACCGCGTCTATTTCGGCTCCGGCGCCTATGGCGTGGAGGCTGCCGCGCAGCGCTATTTCGGCAAGTCGGCGAAGAACGTCACGGTGCCGGAAGCCGCGATGCTGGCCGGCCTCGTCAAATCGCCCTCGCGGCTTGCGCCTAACCGCAATCCGGAAGGCGCGGAGAGGCGCGCGCAGACCGTGCTCGCGGCGATGGCGGATGCGAAGTTCATCACGCAGTCGCAGGCGCAGGCTTCCATCGGCCATCCCGCGATCTCGGTGAAGCCGGCCGGCGCCGGCACCGTCAACTATGTCGCCGACTGGATCGGCGAAGTGCTCGACGACCTCGTCGGCCAGATCGACCAGAGCATCGTGGTGCAGACCACCATCGATTCCAGACTGCAGAGCGTCGCCGAAGCCGCCGTGATCGACGAGCTCGCCGCCAAAAGCGTGAAATTCAATGTCAGCCAGGGCGCGCTGGTCGCCATGAGCCCGAACGGCGCCGTGCGCGCCTTGGTCGGCGGCCGGAATTACAGCGAGAGCCAGTATAACCGGGCCGTCACCGCCAAGCGCCAGCCGGGCTCGGCGTTCAAGCCGTTTGTCTATCTCACCGCGGTCGAGGCCGGCCTGACGCCGGACACGATCCGGCAGGACGCGCCGCTCGACGTGAAGGGCTGGAAGCCGGAAAACTATACCCATGAGTATTTCGGAGCGGTGACGCTGACACAAGCGCTCGCGATGTCGCTCAACACGGTCGCGGTGCGGCTCGGGCTCGAGGTCGGGCCCAAGAACGTGGTACGGACCGCGCACCGGCTCGGCATTTCCTCGAAACTCGAACCCAACGCCTCGATCGCGCTCGGCACCTCCGAAGTCTCCATGCTCGAGCTGGTCGGCGCCTATGCGCCGTTCGCCAATGGCGGGCTAGCCGTCTCGCCGCACGTCGTGACCCGGATCAAGACGCTGGAAGGCAAGGTGCTCTATATGCGCCAGCCCGAGGAAGCCAACCAGGTGATCGATCCGCGCAACGTCGCGATGATGAACACCATGATGGAGCAGACGCTGATTTCCGGCACCGCCAAGAAGGCGGAGATTTCGGGCTGGCAGGCCGCCGGCAAGACCGGCACCAGCCAGGATTTCCGCGACGCCTGGTTCATCGGCTACACCGCCAATCTCGTCACCGGCGTCTGGCTCGGCAATGACGACAACTCGCCGACCAGGAAGGCAACGGGCGGTGGGCTGCCCGTCGAAGTCTGGACGCGCTTCATGCGCTCCGCTCATCAGGGTGTAGCGGTAGCTTCCCTGCCGAACTCGCAATATGGCGGCGGTGCGACGCTCGCGCAGATCGCCTCTCAAATCACCGCGCCGACACCGCCTGCTGCCATGCAGGCTGGTCCGCTCGGACGGCCTTCGCGCGCACCGGTGCGGCCCGAACCTGCGACGGGCCTCGATGGCTGGCTGATGGACCGGCTGTTTGGCGGGAACAGATAGGTAGCGCGTTCAACAAGCACTGCCTCATTTTGGGACGTCATACCCCGCGAAAGCGAGGACTCATACCGCGGATTTTATCCGTATCGCACAATGGCAAACGGCCTTCGTAACCACAAAGCCCGGCGGCTATGGGTCCCGGGCCGCGCTTCGCTTGCCCGGGACGACAGCGGGAGATCAATCCTCGATCCCGTAACGGTGCAGATCGTTGCCGTAGGTATCGAGCCACTTCTTGGCGCGCTCGGCCGAGGGGCAGATCCGCGCCACCACCCGCCAGAACCGCGGCGAATGGTTCATCTCGACGAGATGCGCCACTTCATGGGCGGCGAGATAGTCGAGCACGAAGGGCGGGGCCAGGATCAGGCGCCAGGAGAACGACAGCGAGCCCGCCGAGGTGCACGATCCCCACCGGCTCGACTGGTCGCGGATCGACAGCCGCTTGACGCGCACGCCGAGCGCAGCAGCGTGTTCCTGCGCCGATTTATGCAACTCGCGCCGCGCCTCGCGCTTGAGGAAGTCATGCACGCGCCGGTCAATGAAATCATAGCCGCCGGCGACGCAGATGATCTTGTCGCCGCTGTCGCGCGTCTCCGTCCATACGGTGCCGCGCTCGCCCGAACGATGCACGATGCGGTGTGGCACCCCGCGCAACGGCACCAATGTGCCAACCTGGAACGGCGCGGCTTTCGGCAAACGGCCGAGACGCGCGGCGATCCAGCCGCCATGAAGCTTCGCGAACTCGCGTGCTTCGGCGATCAAGCCGCGCGGCGGCATGGTGAGGATGGCTTCGCGGTCGGTCGGATGGATCCGGAGCGTATATCGGCGCGCACGTCTGTGCCGTCTCACGCGAACCGCAAAGACTTGCGAGCCGTGCTTGACCAAAATAGTCGAGGGTTCGGCGGGCCGCCGATAGAGGAGCGCGCGAGTGGCCATATCGTTAAGTCCGGGGAGGAGTAGTCCGCCCGGAATCTGCCACATCCGCCGCCATGGAAATCGCTCGGCGCAAAAACAAATCATTTGCCCAATATACAGGGGTCCAAGGCCCCGTCAGGCCCTACCGGCTGGGCCCGAGAGCGGAATTTTCGACCGGGAACCGCCCCTCCCGCCCCCTCCAAGAGATGAGTTAACAATCACTCCTTCAAAAGCCCTTGGAACCGAGGTTTTGGGTCGGCGATTCAGAGGGTTAAGGGGAATGCGAATCAGCCCCCTCGCCGGCCCGCGCGATGATTTCGCGCGAGACGATGATTCATCTCGCGTTATTCAGCAGCGAGAGCGAGCAGCGACTTCGGATTCGCGGCCGACATCATGAAATCGTTGATGCGCGGCACGATCTCCGAGCGGAATCGGGAACCGTTGAACACGCCATAATGGCCGACGCCCTTCTGCATGTAATGAACGCGGCGATGATTGGGGATCGAGGAGCACAATCCGTGCGTCGCTTCGGTCTGTCCGAGACCGGAAATGTCGTCTTTCTCGCCTTCGACCGTCATCAGCGCGACGCGCATGATCTTTGCGGGCTCCACGAGCCTGCCGCGATGGGTCATCTCGCCCTTGGGCAAAGCATGCTTTATGAAGACGGTTTCGACCGTTTGCAGGTAATACTCGGCCGAAAGGTCCATCACCGCGAGATATTCGTCATAAAACTCCCGGTGCTTGTCGACGAGATCGCCGTCGCCCTTCACCAGGTTGGCGAACAGTTGCTTGTGGGCGTCCATGTGACGGTCGAGGTTCATCGAGATGAACCCGTTGAGCTGCAGGAAGCCCGGATAGACGTCGCGCATCACGCCGGGATGCGGGAACGGCACCTTGGTGATGACGTTGTTGCGGAACCATTCGATGCCGCGCTTTGCGGCGAGATCGTTGACCCCGGTCGGATTGCGGCGGGTGTCGATCGGCCCGCCCATCAGGGTCATCGACAGCGGCACGAACGGATCGCGGCTCGCTTCCATGACGGAAACCGCGGCCAAGACCGGGACCGACGGCTGGCACACCGCGATGATATGCATGTTGCCGCCGAGGATGTGCAGCATCTCGATCACGTAATCGATGTAGTCGTCGAGATCGAAACGGCCTTCGGCGAGCGGCACCATGCGCGCGTCGGTCCAGTCGGTGATGTAGACTTCATGCGTCGGCAGGAACGCCTCGACGGTGCCGCGCAGCAGTGTCGCATAGTGGCCGGACATCGGAGCCACGATCAGCACGCGCGGCTGCGGGCTGCGCAGCGGACGGGTTATTTTGCGGTCGAAATGCAGGAGGCGGCAGAATGCCTTTTCCCAAACGCTCTTGACCTCGACCGGGGTGCGGATGCCGTTGACCTCGGTTTCATCGAGGCCCCATTCCGGCTTGCCGTAGCGGCGCGTCGTGCGCTCGAACAATTCGCAGGCCGCGGCGACCGACTTGCCGAGTTCGGTGTGCGACCAGGGGTTCAGCGGATTCTGAAACAGGATCTTGGTGGCATCGCTCACGGCCCGCACCGGATTGAGCGAGGCGTGCGCCATCTCGTACATCCAGTACATCGGCGTCGTGAGCGCCGGACTGCCTTCGCCCGCCAGCGGCGGTGCATTGCCAAACTCACCAATCGCCATTTGATCTCGGACCTCTGTTTTGCGCCGCAGCATACTGGACAATGCAAAATAATGCGTCAATGCACAGATCGGTATATCTGCGAGCCTTGGCCAGCGAACACCCCGGGATTCCACGGGAAAGTGACCTATTCACCACCCCCGAGCAGCGATCCGTGGCGTCGGGCGCTGTTCAAGAGGGCAATGAATGCCGCAAACGACGCCACCAGTAGCGCCGCGTTAATCACGAGTGCCCAAAGCATCAGGTCGGCTCGGAAGACGTGGTCGGTCAAAAGCGCCCGCAGGCCCTCGAATACATAGGTCGGCGGCAGGCACCAGGCCACATGCTGCAGCCAGAGCGGCAGCACCTTGACCGGATAATAGACGCAGGCGAGCGGCAACAACCCGAACATCAGCGTCCAGACAATGCTCTCCGCGCCGAGGCCGTTGCGCAGCACGAGGCCCGAGACGAAAATCCCGACCGCCCAGCTCGTGAAGATCAGATTGCAGAAGAACGCGATCGCCGGCAGGCCAAGCCCGTAGAAATTGAAGTCGAAGAGATAGAGCGCCAGCAGCGTCATCGGAATCACGCCGAGCGCAAGCCGAATGATGCTCATCGCCATCAGCGCGAGCAGGAACTCGATCGGCTTCAGCGGGCTCATCATCAGGTTGCCGAGGTTGCGCGACCACATCTCTTCCAGGAACGAAATGGAAAAGCCGAGCTGACCGCGGAACAGGATGTCCCACAGGATCACGGCGCCGATCAGCGTGCCGCCGGCGCGCGCGAAGTAGCCGGCGTTCTGCGCGATATAGCTCTGCAGGAAACCCCAGGTGATGACCTGCAGGATCGGCCAGTACATCAATTCCAGAAGCCGCGGCCAGGACGACAGCAACAGGTACCAGTAGCGCAGGATCATTGCGCCGATGCGCGGGAACGAGATGCCCCGGTGCAGGCTGAGCTCGCTCATGACGCCGGCACCTCGACGCGGCCGCGCGCGACGTCGAGAAACACTTCCTCGAGATTGGCGCGGCTGTAGCGGGCCATGATGCCATCGGGGCTGTCGTCCTCCTCGATGCGGCCGCGCTTGAGGATGATCACGCGGTCGCACAACCGCTCGACCTCGAACATGTTGTGCGAGGCGAGCAGGATGGTGGCGTCATGAGTCTTGCGATAGGTTTCGAGATGCCCGCGCACCCAGTCGGCGGTATCGGGATCGAGCGAGGCGGTCGGCTCGTCCAGCAAGAGCAGCTCCGGCTGGTTGATCAGCGCCTTGGCGAGCGCCACGCGCGTCTTCTGCCCGGCCGAGAGCTTGCCGTTGGGGCGGTCGAGCAAATCGTCGAGGTCGAGGTCGGACGAGAGCTCACGGATGCGCTCGGCCAGATTCTTCACCGCATAGAGCCGGCCGAAGATGGTGAGGTTCTGCCGCACCGTGAGCCGCATCGGCATGTCGACATAGGGGCTTTCGAAATTCATCCGGCCGAGCACGTGCGCGCGTTCTTGCGGCATCGGATGGCCGAGCACCTGGATGCGGCCCGAGGTCGGCAGCACCAGCCCCATGATCATCGCGATCGTCGTGGTCTTGCCCGCGCCATTGCCGCCGAGCAACCCGGTGATGTTGCCGCGTGCGATGCGGAACGAGATATCGTCGACGGCCCGGGTCTGCTTGTATTGCTTGACCAGGCGCACGGCCTCGATCGCGGCGGGTCCTGCCGGATCCGCCGCAGACAACGCGCCGCCGCTTGCGTCATTTTGGGCCATGCGGGCCGTTCATTGAGCCATTACACCGGCCGGCGCAACCTCTGCGCGGCGCCGGGACGGCAATTTGTGATCGGCAAGCCGCATGAAACGCGATGGTGATCACCATCGCGTTTCAGATTGTTAGCTGAGGCATGATCTCTTCGGAAAACCGGCATCCACTTTTCCGGATCATGGCCTAATCTCCCCGAAATCATGACCGACATCGCGGCTGCTTCCGAGTTTCGCCATCCCGAACGGCGTGTCCGGCTCGACACGATCCTGCGTCTGCGCTGGCTCGCGGCGCTGGGGCAACTGGCGGCCATTTTCGTCGTGGCGCAGGGCCTCGAATTCGACCTGCCGATCGTGCCCTGCCTTGCCATCGTCAGCCTTTCGGCACTGCTCAATCTGGCGCTGCAGATCGTCTTCAACCCGATGCAGCGGCTCGAGCCCCGCCACGCCGCTTCGCTCTTGGCGCTCAACATCATCGAGCTGGCCGGCCTGCTCTATTTGACCGGCGGACTGGAGAATCCGTTCTCGTTCCTGTTTCTGGCCCCGGTCCTGATCTCGGCGACCGCGCTGCCGGTACGGTTGACCGTCTCGCTCGGCCTGCTCGCGGTCGCCTGCGCCTCCGTGCTGGTCTTTTTCCACATGCCGCTGCCGTGGGACACCGACGAGCCCCTGATCCTGCCGCCGATCTATCTGGTCGGCGTCTGGTTCTCGATCGTGCTCGCGATCGGCGTCACCAGCCTCTATTCGTTCCAGGTCACCGAGGAAGCGCGCAAGCTGTCGGACGCGCTCGCGGCCACCGAGCTGGTGCTGGCGCGCGAGCAGCATCTGACCCAGCTCGACGGGCTTGCGGCCGCAGCCGCGCACGAACTGGGAACGCCGCTATCGACCATCGTGTTGGTGTCGCGCGAGCTGGAAAGGACGCTGGCCGACAACGTCCGGGACCACACCCAGGACGACGGTCAAGTCAACGGTCAAGTCAACGCGCAAGTCAACGCGCAAGTCGCCGGCGACATCAAGACCCTGCGCGAACAGGCGCAGCGCTGCCGCGACATTTTGTCCAAGATCACCCAGCTTTCGTCGACCGGCGCGCCATTCGACCGCATGAAGCTGTCGACACTGATCGAGGAAACGGTCGCCCCGCACCGCGATTTCGGCGTCGCCATCAAGGTGCGGATCGCGGTCGCCGGCAGCCAGGAACCGGTCGGCTCGCGCAATCCCGCGATCCTCTATGGCGTCGGCAATATCCTGGAAAACGCCGTCGATTTCGCGCGCAACGAGGTCGAAGTGAATGCGTGGTGGAACAACGACACGGTCGAAATCGTGGTTTCCGACGATGGTCCGGGCTTTGCGCCGGACATCTTGAAGCGGATCGGCGAGCCCTATCTGTCGCGGCGGCGCGGGCCGGTCGACACGACGAGCGAGCATACCGGGCTCGGGCTCGGCGTATTCATCGCGCGGACGCTATTGGAGCGCACCGGCGCCAAGGTATCGTTCACCAACCGGGTATTCCCCGATCACGGTGCCGTGGTACAGATCGCCTGGCCCCGCATGCGTTTCGAGGCGAGCGAAACCGATGATATGCCAACGTCTTAACCATTCGACGTTTGGCGCCCTTGGCAGCGCGCCGCTGCCACCCATATGCTCCAGAGCATCAATCGAGACCCAAGACCTTGACAGCAGCCACCGCCGAACTCACCGCCGATCAGATCACTGACCGCTCGCTCCTCATCGTCGAGGACGACAAGCCGTTCCTGGAGCGGCTCGCGCGCGCGATGGAGACCCGCGGCTTCAACGTCACCTCTTGCGACACCGTCTCGGAAGGGCTTGCCCAGATCGGCAAGGCCGCGCCGGCTTTCGCGGTGGTGGATTTGCGGCTCGGTGACGGCAACGGGCTCGACGTGGTTTCGGCGCTGAAGCGCAAGCGCCCCGACGCGCGCGCGATCGTGCTGACCGGCTACGGCAACATCGCCACCGCCGTGACCGCGGTGAAGATGGGTGCGGTGGACTATCTCGCGAAGCCTGCGGACGCCGACGATGTCATCGCCGCGCTGCTCGCCACCGGCACGGAAAAGTCCGAGCTGCCGCAGAACCCGATGTCGGCGGACCGCGTTCGCTGGGAGCACATCCAGCGCATCTATGAAATGTGCAACCGCAACGTCTCCGAGACGGCGCGGCGGCTCAACATGCATCGCCGCACCCTGCAGCGCATCCTCGCCAAGCGCGCGCCGCGCTGAATCATTCCCTGCGATCTCCCGCGAGGCCGGTGGCCTTGCGCAGCCGCTTGATCAGGCCGGGGATAAATGTGCGGGCCGCCGGCGTACCCGCCAAAACTGTAGTTAAGGTGGACCTAAAGCGCGATGAGATTAGGTTGAATCGTCATCGCGCTTTAGCTCTTTGTTTGGGCATGATCTTTTCGGAAAACCGCTTCACACTTTTCCGGATCATGCCCTAGAATTCCGCGTGGCCCTGCGGGTCGACCAGCCGGTTGATCCGCAGCGCCGCCGTCATCGCAAAACGCACCGTCATCAGCTTGCGCGTCGGCGCCGGCAGGCGGTGCTCCGGCGCGTCGCAGAGCATGTGCGCGCCATAGGCGTCCGCCACGATCAGGCCGGTATCCTTCGGGAAGATTTCGCACGGAAGCTCCTGCGTGAAGGCAAAGAACAACCGGTCGCAATGGGCGCGGTAATCTTCCCATTTGTGATCGGCACGCAAATCCTCGACCGAGGATTTGATCTCGACGATCCAGATTTCGCCGCGCTCGTTGAGCGCCACCAGATCGGCGCGGCGGCCCGACGGCAGCGGCAATTCACTGACCGAGGTAAAGCCGAGCGAGCGCAACAGCCGCGCGGTGCCGCGCGCGACCGCAAGCGCCGTCTCGGACTGGCGGCGGTCCGGCGGCGGAACCAGGCTGATCTGGCGGGGCGATTCCATTGCTCGATCTTAGCCGATTTGGCCGGCTAGAGGCCCGAATCTTTCACTTGGCGGGCCGCCAAAAATCGGCAAAGTGCCGCCATGGCACAGCAAACAGAGACCCAGGCCGAAAATCAGGCGAAGGCCGGCGCGATGATCGTTCCGGTGACGCTGTTCGAGCAGAATTGCACCATCCTCTGGCACGAGCCGAGCAAGAAGGCGGTCGTGATCGACCCCGGCGGCGACGTGCCGAAGATCCTGGAAGCGATCAAGCAGTCGGGCGTCACCGTCGAGAAGATCTGGCTGACGCATGGCCATATCGATCATGTCGGCGGCGCGGCCGAGCTGCGCGATGCGCTGAAGGTGCCGATCGAGGGGCCGCACAGAGCGGACGCCCATATGCTGGAGCATGTGGTGGAGAGCGGCGCGCGCTTCGGCATGACCGGCGTGCGCAACTTCACCTCCGACCGCTATCTCGAGGAAGGCGAGCAGGTCAGGATCGGCGACCTCACCTTCGACATCCTGCATTGCCCCGGCCATTCGCCGGGCAGCGTGGTCTACTTCAACAAGGAATTGCGCTTCGCCCATGTCGGCGACGTCCTGTTCAACGGCTCGGTCGGGCGCACCGACCTCCCCGGCGGCAGCCATGAGACGCTGATCAGGTCGATCACCGAGAAGCTGCTGCCGCTCGGCGACGATGTCGGCTTCATCTGCGGCCACGGCGCAGGCTCGAGCATCGGCCAGGAGCGGATGACCAATCCGTTCATCACCGGCGAGCTGTAACCGGCAACCGAGACGGCCGTCGTTATCTACTCAGCGGTAGAAGCCTTGAGGTCATAGCGCCATAAATCCGATGACCGCTTGCGCGACGCACTGCCCTTTGGAAGCAAGCTAATTTCTTCGCAATCCCGGACCGTCGGCACATTGCAGCCAGCCTGCTCGGCCAGCGCCCCGATGGTTAATGCGGACAGAGGCGAAGGCATTCTTTCTCTTTCTCCAAAATCGGCTCTTGAACCTCAACCTACTTGAGGTCGTACGATCCTCACAAGATCGATCGAAGCCGTTCGAGAATCGTGAAGCTCAAGACACCATTCGCGTGTTGAACGGCTCCGCATCAATCCACCTCTCTCAGCAAAAATGGAGTCAAGACAATGAACCCAAATCGACGCGCCCTTCTCACTGGCATCGCTCTGAGCTGTTTGGTGTTCTCCGGCGCTCAGGCCGCCAACAAGGTACGGTTCGATGTCATCGCGTTCAAAGCGGCGAGGGATTCGGGCAAACCTGTGGTGCTCCAGGTCGCCGCAACGTGGTGCGGTCCTTGCCAGGTCATGAAACGGACCGTGTCGGAGCTTGTCGAAAAGCCGGAATTCAAGGATGTGACGATCTTCGAAGCCGACTACGACGCGAACAAGGAGGACCTTCAAAGCCTCAACGCATACAAGGTCACTATGCTCGTGCTTTACCGGGACAAAAAAGAAGTGGAGCGAACAGTCGGCGAGACTCGACCCGAAATGATCGAACCGCTGCTGCGAAAGGCCATGTGAGAACAGAATGGGGATAGCAACCCTTCCGTTGGCATTTCTTGCCGGATTGCTTTCAATCCTGTCGCCATGCGTATTGCCCCTGACACCGATGGTGTTGGGGGCGGCCGTCGCCGAACACCGGCTCGGACCGGTTGCATTGGCAGCCGGTCTGGCCACGTCCTTTACGGCGATCGGGTTGTTCGTTGCTGGCATCGGCTATTCGATCGGGCTCGATGGCGATGTCTTTCGCATGATCGGCGCGGTGATGCTCGCAGGCTTTGGCATCCTCCTGATGCTGCCGAAATGGCAAGAGCAACTTGCCGCAGCGGCAGGGCCGCTTGGCAACTGGAGCCAACAAAGATTTGGAGGAAGACCCACCAATGGTCTGCGCGGACAATTTGGCGTCGGGCTGCTGCTCGGCACCGCGTGGGGTCCCTGCGTCGGGCCGACCCTTGGCGCGGCGACGGTGCTGGCCGCGCAGGGCCGCGACCTGGCCTGGGTCGCACTCACGATGCTCATGTTTGGATTGGGAAGCGCGCTTCCATTCCTGATCCTGGGCATGCTGACGCGCGAAGCGTTGCTGCGCTCGCGCAACCGGCTGATGTCCGCAGGCAAGGAAGGGAAGATGTTGCTGGGCGCAGTCTTGACTGCCGCGGGTCTCCTGATTCTTTTTGGTTTGGACAGGAAGTTCGAGACCTGGGTGATGGCGTTCGCACCGCAGTTTCTCGTCGACCTCAGCAGCATGTATTAGTTTCTACTCGCGATCGCGTTGCTGCGCGTCCGGCAGGAGCAGGCTTGTTCTATTCTGCCGCGATCATGGTTTCGGCATCGGCGACCAGATGCCGGTGGCCCCAGTCGCGGATCGCGGCGATCACGGGGACGAAGCTCCTGCCCTTGCGGGTGAGGCGGTATTCGACCTTGGGCGGCACGACGCCGTAATCCTTGCGGTCGATCAGGCCGCTTTCGGTCAGCGCCTTCAACTCACGGCTCAGCACGCGCGGCGCGATCTCGCCGCCGCCGTCCAGCCCGCGCAACAGCCCGGTCCTGATCTCGCCGTAGCGGCGCGGCCCATCCTTCAGGTCCCAGACGATCCGAAGCTTGTACTTGCCGCTGATCAGCTTCTGGAACGCCGCAACCGGGCAGGCGCCGCCCGCTCTCGCCTTCACCATGCCGTGACCTCGCGGAAAAAACAGCGCGATCCTACGCCTTGAAGCGAGAAAGTCCATACTATCATTTTTGTCCATACTTGCGCGATTGCATCTATCAGCGCCAGATTGACGCCGACGCCGAACGGCAAAGCGGGAGGAGGCGGACATGATCCTGGTGACAGGCGCGACCGGACAACATGGCACGGCGCTGCTGCGCCTGCTTTCGGCAAGGGGCATCGCCGCCCGCGCGCTGGTGCGCAATCCCGCGAAAGCGGACGCGATCGCCGCCCTCCCCCATGTCGAAATTGTCCACGGCGACATGGCGCGCCCCGATACGCTGGCCACGGCACTCCGCGGCGTCGACCGCGCCATCCTGATTTCCTCGGCAACGCCCGACATGCAGGAAGTACAGACGAATTTCATCGAGGCGGCTCGCCGCGCCGGCGTGAGGCATGTGGTCAAGCTTTCCGGGATCGCGCCCAATCTCAATTCGCCGTTCCGCTTTGCGCGCATGCATGGCGAGATCGAGAAACGGCTGGAAGCCTCCGGCATGGCTTACACGCATCTGCGACCCGGCGAGTTCATGACCGTCTATTTCAGGCAGGCATCCAACATCGCGAGCAAGGGCGCGCTGTTCCTGCCCATGGAGGATGCGCGGATTGCTTCGATCGACATCGGCGACATCGCCGAGATCGCGGCAACAGTGCTGACGGAATCCGGACACGAGGGAAAAATCTATCCGCTCACGGGCCCGGAGGCGCTCTCCATGGCGGAGGTTGCCGCAAAGACTTTCGGCCGCGACCGGAAAGCCTATCCGCTATGTAAACGTGCCGCCGGAAGACGCGAGGCGAGCGCAGCTCGCCGCGGGCATGCCGCCGTTTCTTGCCGATGCGCTGTTCGAGCTGTTTTCGGAGCGGCGCAGGGGGATAGAAGCGAAAGTCTGGCCGGACAGCGAGCGGCTGCTCGGACGGCGGCCGACATCGTTCGACGAATTCGCCAGGCGCAACGCCGTGGCATTCCGGGGCGAAGCCTCGCTGCAAAAGGCGTGAACGGAGGGGCCGGTGAAATATTTCATGATCGAATATCAATTCGCCAACGGCGCGACCGAAGACTGGCATCACGAGGTCGCGCGCTTCATCGCAGCGCTCGACCACGATCCCGAACTGAAGGGCAGGATCAGCTACCGCGTCATGAAGAACCGCGACGATTCCAGCTACTTCCACCTGGCAGGCGCCGCCGATGATGCGGCCGTGAAAACGCTGCAGTCGCGCGACTTCTTCAAGGCGTATCAGACGAGGACCCGCGAGGTCGCAGCGAGCGGCAATGTCACGGTCACGCCGATCGAATTGATCGCGCAGACTGCGGGGTAGCGCCCGTCGTCGCTTACTTCATCAAGCCCGCTGCGGTGAGCGCGCGCGTGATCACGCCGCCGACATCGATGCCGCGGCGGCGCGGCTCAACCTTCGGCGGTTCAGGGCGCGGCTGAAGCGTCGTCAACGGCCACAGCACCTTGGAGAGGTCCGGCATCGACGCGGTCGGCGGAGCCTGCATCGGAGAGACCATCGGGATCAGCCTCGCGCTCGGCGATTCCGGCGCAGCCGGCTTCGCCGGCGCTGCTTTCGGCTGACGGATCCAGTTGGTCAGCCCGAAGAACTTGGCGATGTGATAGGAGGAGGAAATCCCCGCCTCGATCATGAAGGCGCCCTGCGCGCCGTAACGCTGGTCGTTGTCGGCGACCCCGAGCGGCGTGCCGTGCGCCATGTCGGTGATGCTGTAGAATTCGACGACGGTCTCGCCGTCCTCATCCCACCAGATCTGGCGCGGATGACCGTCGACCACGCCCTCCGACATCGGCGCCGCGGGCAGATGATGCAGGTCAAGCCATTGCTTGACGATCTCATTTGAATTGCCGGGATGCACGATGCGGTCGGCACTGCCGTGCCACACCGAAAGCCTTGGCCAGGGCCCCTTGTGCGGCGTGGCCTTGCGCACGAGATCGCCGAGCTTGCGGGGCGACAGCGCCGGCGAAGCGCGCATGCCGTTGAGCGCCTCGCGCGCGTTGCCGGCAATGCCGAAGGGCAGGCCGGCGATGACGGCGCCAGCCGCAAACAGTTCCGGGTAGGTCGCGAGCATCACCGTGGTCATCGCGCCGCCCGCGGAAAGACCGGTGACGAAGATGCGATGCTGATCGATGCCGTGGTCGGCAACCATTCGCGCGATCATCTGCCGGATCGAGGCGGCCTCGCCGCGACCGCGCGCGATGTCGTCCGGATTGAACCAGTTGAAGCAGCGATTGGCGTTGTTCGAGCCCTGCTGCTCCGGCAGCAAGAGCGCAAAGCCGTAGTGCTTCGCCAGCGTCGACCAGCCGGCGCCGTGGTCGTAACCGGCGGCCGTCTGGCCGCAGCCATGCAGCACGACGACCAGCGCGCGCGGCTGCTGCAGCTTCTCGGGCACGAAGGCGAACATGCGCAATGAGCCCGGGTTCGATCCGAAATCCGTGACCTCGAACAAGGGGCTGTCGATGCCGGGACGCAAGCCGAGACCGAGCCCGGACAATCGGTTGAACCGATCGAGCTTCGGCAGATGCCTCAAGAAATCGACGTTGTTGGCCAGTGACACCCGGCATCTCCACGGACATGAGATTCGTAAACTCCAGGATGACAAGATAGTTGCTGCACCGCAAAATAAAAAGGCCGTGTGCTGTCAATCCCCAGCGAAACTGAGCGAAACCATCCGATTGAAGCCGATTTGCAACGGTTAACGCGTCCGCGCACCTAAACTTCAGGCAGCGGCGCGACGCATCCATGACAGCAATGCGACGCTGATCACGATTGAGAGCGCAAACAGCGCTATCGAAACAAACAGCGCGAATCGTGCAGAATGCGCCGTTTGAACGGCGAAGAATACCGCACCGATCGCTGCAACGCCGGAAGCATTGGCGATCTGTGCCGTGGTGCCGTACATGCCCGAGCCGGAGCCGGCGCTCGCCGGCTTCACGCTGGAGAGCACGACACCAGACAGCGGCGCCATCACCAACCCCTGGCCGTAGCCGAAGATCATGAGGATCAGCGCGAGCATGAACCCGGTCGGAGACCCAATAAATGCAACCGCCAACGCGAGCGCCGCAAGGCCGGCAATCTGAATCGCGCAGCCTTCGATCAGCACCAGCGTGCCGCGATGTTTCGCGCGGACGCCGCTCATGCGCGAAGCGATCACAAATGTCAGCGCCAGCGGCACGAAGACGAGGCCGGCCTTCACCGGCGCAATCCGCAGCGCGGTCTGCATGTACATGGTCATGACGAGATAGAACGACAGATTGGCGAAGAAGAAGAAAAAGGCCGCGCCCAGCCCGCGCATGAAGGCCTTGTCGGACAGCAGTGTCAGATCGATCAGCGGCATGCCGCCGCGGCTTTCGACCACGCGCTCCAGCTTGACGAAGCCGGCAACGATGACAACGCCTGCGGTCATGGCGAGCCATACCAGCGGCGACCAATCGAAATCGTGGCCGAACAACAACGGCCCGATCAGGCACAACAGGCCCAGAAACAGCACGACGGCGCCGGGAACATCGAGCCGCGTGCCGGCCCGGCGCGGGACCGATGGCATGATCTTCGCGGCCGCCGCCAGAATGACGAAGCCGAACGGGACGTTGACAAAGAACACGGCACGCCAGCCGACACCTGCGAGATCGAGGCTCACCAGCATGCCGCCGAGCGCGAAGCCGGCTGCTCCGGCGAGCCCGAGCGCGATGCCATAAATGCCGAAGGCGCGGCTCCGCGCATGATCGGCGAACAAGAGATGCAGCGTGGCCAGCACCTGCGGCACCATCAGCGCCGCGGTCGCGCCCTGCGCCAGCCGCGCGACGATCAGCTCGGGCCCGGATTGCGCCAGGCCGCACCACAGCGAGGTCAGCGTAAAGCCGGATACGCCCGCGAGAAACACGCCCTTGGTGCCGTAGATGTCGCCAAGCCGGCCGCCGGTCACGATCAGCGTCGCATAGGCGATCAGATAGATCGCGATGACGGATTCGATCTCCGCGGTGCTGGCGTGCAACTCGACGGCGATGGTCGGGATCGCGACATTGACCACAAAGGCATCGACGCCGAACATGAATTGCGCCGCGACCACGATCGCGAGCACCCACCAGCGATGCGACATGGCGAGATTGGCTGAAGCCATCTGATGCATGGGAAGAGACTCTGGCTCGAATTCCGTCGCATCCGATGTTAGCGATCGCGGTCATCTCCGCGATTACCTCGGAGGTAAGCGTTCCGTCACGGCATTGTCATGCGGTAGCCCTCCCCCGTCATTGCGAGGAGCGAAGCGACGAAGCGATCCACCCTTTCGTACGCCGCGCGATGGATTGCTTCGCGGAGCCTGTCATCGGGCGCGCGTTCGCGCGACCCGTTGGCTCGCAATGACGGCGCTGTGATCGCTAGATCGCCTTCAGCTTGCGATAGGCGAACCAGACCATCTTCAGCAACAGCCAGCCGTCGCGGAAGCGCGAGATCTGGGTCTCGCCGAAGGTTCGCGCCTTGTAATGGATCGGCGTCTCGATGATCTTCAGGTTCTGCTTCGCGGCACCAAAGATCAGATCGAAATCGCCGAACGGATCGAAATTGCCGAAATAGCCGCGCTCCCGCGCCAGCACCTCGTAATCCCTGCGCATCAACACTTTCGTGCCGCACAGCGTGTCGGTCAGCCGGGTGTTGACGAGATAGCTGAAGAGATAGGCAAAACAGCGGTTGGCGATGAAGTTCAGCGGGCGCATCGCCTCGTTTTCCATCGGGTACACCAGCCGCGTGCCGTTGACGAAGTCGGCCTTTCCGCTCTCGATCACCGCGTGATATTTCGGCAGCGCTTCCGGCGGCATGGTAAGATCGGCGTCGAGGATCATCAGCACGTCGTTCTTGGCGGCCGCAAAGCCCTTGCGCACCGCATCGCCCTTGCCCTTGCCCTCCTGCTTCAGGACGGTGATGTCCCAGACGCCCTTGTAGGCGTCGCGAACGCGCTCGCATTCCTCGAAGGTGCCGTCGGAGGAATTGCCCTCGACGAACAATATTTCCTGCGCGCTGCCGAAGCGCGGCATGCGCAGGACCGCGTTCTCGATATTGCCGCGCTCGTTGCGGCAGGGGATCAGGATGCTTGCCGACAATTTCCGGTCCGGAAACAGCTTCACGGGCCGTCCGACCAGATAGGTCCGCAGGCAGAGCTGACCGGATACCCGGCAAGCGGCGCGATATATTTGTTGACGAGCGGACCGAGCCCGAACAGCCGCAGCGGCAGCAACTGCCGCTGCTCGCCGTTGATGACCTCGAAATCGGCGAGGTCCATCAAGTTCAGGAAGTCCGCTGTCGCGATGTAGTTGATGGTCGGCTGCTTGCGCCGCAGCCCGAGCGCTTCCGCGCTCTTCAGCACCGGCTCCCAGAGATGGGAGTAATATGAAATGACGATACGGGTCGACGGGCGTGCAGAGCTGATAGATCAGCCGCAGCGTGCCGTCGATGTCCTCGAACATCCCGATGGTATCGGCGATCACGATATAATCGAACGGCCCTTCGATCGCGTTCAGCGTCGCGGGATCCTCGGCATCGCCGAGCACGAAATCAAGATGCGGGAAGCGCGCCTTCGCCCGTGCCAGCGTCTCGGTACTGAAGTCGATGCCGACGCCGCGGGACGGCTCGAGTGCCGCGAGCAGCTCGCCGGTGCCGCAGCCGAGCTCCAGCACGCGCTTGCCCGGCGGGATCAGGAACCGCATGAACTTGATGTCGTCGGCGTGATAGGCCTCGTTGATCTTGCGCCAGCGCTCGGCCTCATCGAGGCTCGCCTCGATCTCTTCCATCAGCTTCTGCTTGCGCGGATTGGCAAGCCGAAGGGAAGCGGATTGTGGCGCGAGATTCATGAAGCCCTCGGAAAACGGCGGTTCCGGACCAGAACAGGGATTGCCGATCCGGACCGGCGATCCGCCTTTTAGACGGAATGAGCGTTGAGACAACAGCGTTTTTGGCCGGGTTCGACGCGAAAATGACTTGTAAAATCGGCCTTTATTATTCCCGCCACATCATTCAGGCCATGGCGCGCGCGCCGGCCATTTGTAGCGGCGGGCCAGCGCATCCAGCACCGCGTCCACGACCGGCTCGCCGCCGTCGCCATTGGTCATGACCACCGCGCCCTGCCCGCTTCCCGGGCACGCGACCAGGCCGCCGCGGAAGCCGAGATTGTTGCCGCGTTTCATCGCGACGCGATGGCGGGCCGAGCCTGCGAGCGCGACGCCGAGGCCGTAGCCTAGATTGTCGGCGCTGGTCAGGAACTCGCCGAGACCGCGTTCGCCAAACAGCGTGGTCTTGTCGCCCTTCGCGGCATTCGCCATCGCGACGATGAGCCGCGCGAGGTCCGACGGCGTCGACCACAGGCCTGCCGCGGCAAATTCGGGATAGACGTGCCAATCGCCCGGCACCTCGCGGCCGTTTCGATCATAAGCGATCGCAAGCTGCGCCATCTCCGACGCCTTCGGAGGTTGCCAGAACGCCGAATGCTCCATTCCAGGCGGCCGAAGCACCAGCGTTTCGACGAGATCGCCGAACGGCTGCGCCGTCGCATCTTCCAGCACGACCTGCCCGATCTGACAGCCACCGCCCGAATAAGCGCGGACCGAACCCGGCGCGCGCGATCACGACCGGCCGTGAATTGGCAGGGCTCACACCTTGCAGGATCTGAACATCGTCCGGCAGCGCGGCACCTGCGGCATAACCGAAATAGCCGGGCACGTTGCAGCCGGCGGTCATGCCGAACAGCCGCCGCAGCGTCACCGGCTTTGTCCGGACGCCTGGCAGGGCCAGCGCTTCAGATAATGCACGACGTCCTCGTCGAGCGCGACGCGCTTGTCGATCGAAAGCTTGAGCGCCGTCAGCGCGGCAACGGTCTTCGACATCGACGCCGCCTGGTAGCGCGTCTCGGGCCGACTGCCTCGCCACGCGACGCGCTGCGCACCCCGCGCTGGGCAAGGCTGACGCGGCCGTCTTCGACCAGAGCGACACTGATCGATGGAATGAAGCGGCTTTTCCGTTCGCCGTCGAAGGATGCTACAATGTCGCTCAAGCCCTCGGCTTCCGCGCCACGCGCGGCCGAAACGCCCGCGAGAGCGGCCAATCCGCCGAGAAATGTGCGTCTAGTCGCTACGCCGCGCGCTTCTTTCCGTGGGCCGGGAAAATGCATTGCCGCTCCGCTGGGCCCGGACATTGAAACCGGGACACAGCTAGCTTACCAATGACGCAGCAGGAACAGCAAAACAACACAGGAAACGCCATGGCGCGCCTCAAATTCGGAGCCTTCCTCGCCCCGCATCACCCGCTCGGCGAGCATCCGATGCTGCAATTCCGCCGCGACCTCGATTTCGTGCAGCAGCTCGACGAGCTCGGCTATGACGAGTTCTGGTGCGGCGAGCATCATTCCTCGGGTTGGGAGATGATCGCCTCCCCGGAGATGTTCCTGGCGGCAGCGGGCGAGCGCACCAAACGCATCAGGCTCGGCACCGGCGTGATCTCGCTGCCCTATCATCATCCCTTCAACGTCGCGCAGCGCATGGTGCAGCTCGACCATATGACCGGCGGCCGTGCCATCTTCGGCTCCGGCCCCGGCGCGCTCGCTTCCGACGCGCATACGCTCGGCATCGATCCGATGACCCAGCGCGACCGCCAGGACGAGGCGGTCGCGGTGATCCGCCGGCTGTTCAACGGCGAGCGCATCACCGTCAAGAGCGACTGGTTCGAGATGAACGACGCCGCGCTGCAGATCCTGCCGTTGCAGGAAGAGATGCCGTGCGTGGTGGCCTCGATGATCTCGCCGTCCGGCATGACACTCGCCGGCAAATACGGTATCGGCATCATCTCGCTCGGCTCGATGTCGACGCAAGGGCTTGATGTCGCTGGCGCAGCAATGGGAGTTCGCGGAGGACGCGGCGAAGAAAGCCGGCACCACGGTCAGCCGCTCCAACTGGCGCGTGCTGCTCTCCTGGCACGTCGCCGAGACCCGCGAACAGGCGCGGCGCGAAGCCCGCGAAGGGCTGATGCGCTGGCACAATGAATATAATGTCGGCACCCTGATGCGGCCGGGCATCAACCGCGTTCAAATCGCCCGACGAGGCCGTTGACCAGACCGCCTTCGTCGACGGCGCGGCCTCCGCCATCGGCACGCCCGACGACCTCGTGAAGCTGATCAAGAACGTGATGAAGCTGTCGGGCGGCGTCGGAACCATCATCGGTTTCGCGCACGACTGGGCCAACATCGAAGCGACGCGGCGGAGCTGGGACCTCGTGGCGCGCTATGTGGTGCCGGAGATCAACGGCTATGTGGACAGCATGCGCAAGTCGCAGAAATTCGTGATCGAGAACCGCGCCGTGTTCGAGCGGGCCGGCCAGGCCGTGATGGCCAAGATCATGGGCAACGAGAAGGCGGCCGCCGCGCTTGCGGAAACCGGTCCGGGCCGCGTCCCGATCGCGACGGCGAATGCACCTGACCTGCAGAAGGAAGCGGCGAAGGTGAAGAGCAAGGCGTAAGCTTTGCGGCGCGCGCCAAGCGCGCGCGCCGTCTCACTCGATCACCTCGTCGGCCTGGGCGATCAGGGATTGAGAAATCGTCAGATCAAGCGCTTTCGCGGCATTGAGGTTGATCACCAGCTCGAACTTGGTTGGTAGCTGCACGGGCAGATCGCCAGGCGATGCTCCGCGCAGGATCCGGTCGACATAGGCGGCACTGCGCCGGAACAGATCTTCGGTGTCCGGCGCATAGGCAATCAGCGAGCCGCTTTGCGAGATGCCGGAGACCACGGGAACGCGAAATTGCAGCGCCATTTCGTTGACGGCCGCGCCGTTCACGGTGAGGAAGGGATCGCTCATCAACACGATGCCGTCATCGGGGTTCCTTGTCGCGAAGACCTGCTCGATATCGGCAACGTTGCCGACCGGTAGGGCGACGCGCGTCAGGCCGGCGGCGTCGGCAGCGGACTCGAATGGCTTCAGGTAGTATTCGAAATAGGTCGCGGTCGCGGGATTGTACATCATACCGGCACGTTTGAGGCCGGGCGCCACCTCCTTCAGAAGCCCAAGCCACTTCCCGGCGATCGACGCCTCGACATTGACAAAGCCGGTGAAGTTGCCGCCCGGCCGTGCCAGGCTGGCGACAAAGCCGCTGCCGACCGGATCGGAAACGGTGGTGAACACCACCGGGATGGAACGTGTTTCGCGATGCAGGGCCGCCGTGGCCGATGTGGAGTTGACGAAGATCACATCGGGATTGAGGCCGACCAGCTCCTTCGCGAAGGCGCCGTTCTTGACCGCGTCCCCTTCTCCGTAACGAAAATCAATCCGGAGGTTGCGATCGGGGGTCCAGCCCAGTCCGGCAAGTCCCTTCAGGAAAGCTGCGACGCGCCGCTGCGTGGCCGGATCATGTTCCGCAAATCCGATCAGGACCGCGATCCGGCGCAAGGCCTGTTCTGCGCGAGACGAGAACGGCAGCGTAGCCGCGGCGCCAAGCCCCGCGATGAACGCCCGCCGTCTCACTCGATCACCTCGTCGGCGCGGGCGAGCAGCGTTGCTGGCGGCGTAAGGCCGAGTGCCTTCGCCGTCTTCAGATTGACGACCAGCTCGTATTTGGTCGGCGCCTGCACGGGCAACATTGCTGGTTTCTCTCCCTTCAGAATACGATCCGCGTAGCCTGCGGCACGCCTGTATTGATCGAGCAAGTCCGGCCCGTAGGAGACAAGGCCGCCGACGTCGGGAAAATATCGCGCGGGATAGATCGCGGGCAATCCGTATCTCGCCGCCAACCCTACGATCAGATCGCGATGGATGACGGAGGACGCACTCGCCGTCACAATCAGGCCACCGCTCGGGGCGCGCGCAAAATTCGCGACGGCGCGATCGATTTCGCCGGCATCGCGGACGTCGATCGGCGTCAATTCGACACCAAGCGAAGGCATCGCGGACTGGATCAGTGCAAACTGGCCTGCATTGGCCGTCAGCATTGGATCGTGCAGGACGGCCGCTCGCGTTACCCGCGGCGCGATCTCCTTGAGAAGTTCCAGCCACTTTCCGCTGATGCTGGTCTCGAACATCAAGAAGCCGGTTGCGTTGCCGCCCGGCTTCGCGAGACTTTCGACAAAACCAGCTCCGACCGGATCGGGAACGATCGCAAACACGATGGGCACTGTACGGGTCACTTTCAGCAGTGGCCCGACCGCCGCGCTTCCGTTGGCGATGACGACGTCCGGCGCCAGTGCGATCAATTCGGCAGCCTGCTTGCGGATTTCATCTTCGCTGCCGGTAGCCCAGCGGAGATCGACCCGCATGTTGCGGCCATCGACCCATCCCAGTTCCCGCATTCCCATCAGGAAGACCTTCACGCGGTCTTGTCCCGCGGTATCACCGGAAGAAAACGGCATCAGCAGGCCGACGAGCCTCGTCTGATCGGCACGCGCCTCGAGCGAGGAAATGGCGGTCGCGCCAAGCCCCGCAATGAACGTGCGCCGTCTCACTCGATCACCTCGTCGGCGCGGGCGAGCAGCGATGGCGGCAAATCGAGGCCAATCGCTTTTGCCGTTTTCAGATTGAGGATTAGATCGAATTTCGTCGGCTGCTCGACGGGGATGTCGGCGGGCTTCGTGCCGCGCAGGATCTTGTCGACCTGCTCGGCGGCGTGCCGGAAAAGATCCGACCAATTGGGCCCGTAGGACATCAGCGCGCCGGCGTCCACATACTCCCGGCCGCCGTAAATGGTCGGCAGCAGCTCAGCCTGTGCCATCGCGTTGATCCTGACGCGGTTGCTGAAGATCAGCGGATCGGTCGCGACATACAACGCATCGGCGCGCCGTTTCAGCGATTCGATCGCCAAGAAGACCTCGTCCGCCTGCCTGACTTCGATCGGCGTCGCCTCGAGCCCGAGCGTGCGCGCCGTCGTTACCACCTCGTGCATCTCGATCATCGCGCCCGGCGCACCGGAATTGGCCATCACCGCCAACCGGGCAAGTTTCGGCACGACTTCGCGCAGCAACTCGATACGCTTGCCGGCCGTATCCGTTTGCTGGATCGACATGCCTGTGACGTTGCCGCCCGGCCGCGCCAGGCTCGTCACGACACCGACACCGACCGGGTCCATCTGCGCGGCGAACACGATCGGGATCGTCGTAGTGGCGCGCTTTGCCGCCAGCGTGGGAGCCGACGCCCAGGTCACGATGACGTCCACCTTGCGGCCGGAAAATTCGGCCGCGATTTCGCTGTAACGCTCGCTGCGGGCCTCGGCCCAGCGATAGTCGATGCTGACGTTACGGCCTTCATCCCAGCCAAGCTCATGCAGACGCTTGACGAATGCCGAAACCCAGGGGCCCGCAATCTCGGGCGACGCCGCACCGAGGAATCCGATGGTCGGCATTTTCGTGGATTGCTGGGCGCGGGACGACGCCGACAGAGCCGCCGCAATCCCAAGCCCCGCGATGAAGTCACGCCGTCTCATCCGGCTTCCCCTCGGCGAGAGAACACCAAAGGCAGATCGTTATTTCCGATAATACTCCTGCACGGGCTTTGCACCAGCCGCGGCAACCGGCTATTTACCTATATGGGCCTAACGGTTCGCGCCAAGGAAGTTTTGGAGCTACTGCCATGTCGATGCAGGGTGTGGTCTCTCCCGCGATCGGTTTCACGCCGCCGAAGCGCAATTCGCTGACGCATATTCCGGGCGACGAGGGCTGGCCGATCCTTGGCAAGACGCTGGAGGTGCTGGCCGATCCGAAGGGTCATGTCGAGGAAAACGCCGCAAAATATGGGCTGGTCTATCGCAGCCACATCTTCGGCGAGACCAGCCTGTCGCTGCTCGGGCCCGAGGCCAACGAACTCGTGATGTTCGACCAGGCGAAACTGTTCTCCTCCGCGCACGGTTGGGGACGCATTCTCGACTTGCTGTTTCCGCGCGGCCTGATGCTGCTCGATTTCGACGAGCACCGGCTGCACCGGCGCGCGCTTTCGGTCGCGTTCAAATCGGGACCGATGAAGTCGTACCTCACCGAGCTCGACAAGGGCATTGCCGCGCGGGTGGCGCAGTGGAAGGCGCAGGGCGGCGAGATGCTGCTCTATCCCGCGATGAAGCAGCTCACCCTCGACCTCGCCGCCACTTCGTTCCTCGGCGCCGATATCGGGCCTGAGGTCGACGAGATCACGCGCGCCTTCGTCGACATGGTCGCCGCATCGATTTCGGTGATCCGAAAGCCGCTGCCTGGCACCAAGATGGCGCGCGGCGTCGCCGGTCGCAAACGCATCGTCGCCTATTTCTCGGAGCAGATTCCGATCCGCCGCGCCAAAGGCGGCGGCGACGACCTGTTCTCGCAGCTCTGTCACGCCACCCACGAGGACGGCGCGCTGCTGTCGACCCAGGACGTCGTCGACCACATGAGCTTCTTGATGATGGCGGCGCATGACACGCTGACCTCGTCGCTGACCTCGTTCATCGGCGAACTCGCCGCGCATCCGCAATGGCAGCGGAAGCTGCGCGACGAGGTGAATGCGCTCGGATTGGCCGCGAATGCACCGACGAGCTTCGACAATCTCGAGGCGATGCCGCTGACGGAAATGGCGTTCAGGGAAGCGCTGCGGATCAAGCCGCCGGTGCCCTCGATCCCGCGCCGCGCGATCCGCGATTTCACCTTCAAGGGCTATGCGATCCCCGCCGGCACCATGATCGGCGTCAATCCGCTGTTCACCCATCACATGCCCGATATCTGGCCGGAGCCGCAGAAGTTCGATCCGATGCGCTTCACCGAGGAGGCGCAGCGCAACCGCCACCGCTTTGCCTGGGTTCCGTTCGGCGGCGGCGCGCACATGTGCCTCGGCCTGCACTTCGCCTATATGCAGGCGAAATGCTTCGCGCGGCACTTCCTGCAGAATCTCGAGGTTTCGCTTCAGCCCGGCTACCGGCCGGAATGGCAGATGTGGCCGATCCCCAAGCCGCGCGACGGCTTGCGGGTGACGGTGAAGGCGGTGTGATTTCGGAATGTCGTTGCCGGGCTTGACGATTTGAAAAATGCCGCACCCGAGGCGCGTTTCACTCCAGGAACGTCGTGAGCGGTGCGCCTTCGTCGGCGACGAACACCGCGATCAATTCCGCAGGCTCGGTGTTACTCGCATTGGCCGAGACGATGTGCGTCGAGCCCGGCGGCTCGAAGAACGACTGACCGACCTTGAACGTCTCCGACCGGTCCGCCGCCGAGCTGCGAGCGGATCTCGCCCTTGGTGATGTAGGCGGTAACCGATCCAGAATGCTTGTGCGGCCGCGTGAAGCCGCCCGGACCATAGAACACCCGCACGATGGTGACGCGCTTGCCCGGCACGTTCGGCAGCGCATGGGAGCCGATCGGCTCGACGACATCGAGCGTCGAACCGGTGGGCTCGGCGGTCGCGCAGAGCGGATCGAGCACGGCCGAGGCCACGCCGGCCGCGAGCGGCAGCGTCTTGCCGATGGCGAAGGCGCAGGCAAGGCCCGCGATGACGGCCGTCATCAGCGGGCGGGTGTCGAGGCGCGACGCCGATAGTGCTGTTGTTGAGAACATCGTGATCTCCCTTTGCTTGCCTCGTCATTGCGAGAAGCGAAGCGACGAAACAATCCAGCCTTGTTCGCCGAACTCTGGATTGCTTCGCGGAGCCTGTCATCGGGCGCGCATTCGCGCGACCCGTTGGCTCGCAATGACGGGGAACTACCCTCAGCCCTTGTGCTGCTCGAACGCCTTGCGCAGCGCGACATAGCCCTGCTGCTGCTGGGTCCAGTTGCGCCCGCCGGTGATCGCGCCATCGACCACGAGGTCGTGGCCATTGATGAAGCTCGAACTCGTCGCTGGCCAAAAACAGCGCGGCATGCGCGATATCGTCGGTGAGGCCGGCGCGCGGGATCGGCTGCGCGGTCTTGTAAACCTCCTGCATCATCGCCGGCGTCTTCTCCGCGGCCTCGGTCGGCAGGCCCAGCGCCTTGCCGAATGATTCCGGTCGCGATGGCACCCGGCGAGATCGAGTTGACGCGAACGCCGGACTCGCCGAGTTCCATCGCCACGCATTTGGTGAAATGGATCACCGCAGCCTTGGCCGCGCCGTAGACCATCGAGGAAGAAAAGCCTGCGAGCCGCCCGGCGATGCTGCCGTTGTTGATGATGCTGCCGGATCCCTGTTTCTTCATGTAGGGCGCGGCGTGTTTCATGCCGAGCATGACGCTGCGCACCAGCGTCGCCATCGCGGCGTCGAAACGCGCGACGTCGAGACCTTCGATGCCGCCGGTCTGCGCCGGGCCGCCGGCATTGTTGAACAGGCAATCGATCTTGCCGAATTTTTCCACCGCGAGGGAGATCAGCGCCCGCATCTGGTCTTCTTCCGTGACGTCGGTCTGCCGGAAGACGCAATGGGCGCCAAGCTTCTTCGCCAGCGCCTCGCCCTCCGGCACGCGGCGGCCGGCGACGACGACCTTCGCACCCTCGCGCGACAAAAATTTCCGCAGTGCGCAATCCGATGCCACTGGTGGCGCCGGTGATCACCGCGACCTTGCCGTCAAGCCGTCCCATGCCGTTTCCCCTTCTGTCTACTCATGCTCTACTCATGCCTGGCCGTCATATTGGAACCGATATTTCCGGTCACCTCAAGACCGGCTTTGCGCAACGCAGGGAAGCGCGTACTTTTCGTGGCGCCTGCCTTAATTTGGATCGGCTGATCGGGCTGATACGGCAGATGAAGCATTGGTTCGACGATTTCCGTCGTGGTTGGCAGGGCATATCGCAGCCTCCGTTGCTTCTCGGCGGCGGATTTGCGGCGCTGTGCCTGGCGCTTTCGACGGCCGCGCGCTGGGGCCTTGCGCATATGCGCCCCGACGTCTTCTTCACGCCCTATATCCCGGCGGTGTTCTTCGCGACCGCGGTCGGCGGCATGCGGATCGGGATATTGACAGCGCTCGCCGGCGGCGTGCTCGGCGTCACCGTCAATTTCGGCAACGAGGCTGCGGATTTCGCGCGCATTGCGCTGCTCGTCATCTTCTGGCTGGTCTGCGGCCTCACGATCTGGGGGATCGAGCACTACCGATCGATCGCTACACAGCAGCGGCAGATTGCAAAGCGCCTGATCCAGGAGGAGGAATACCGCAAGCTGATCGTGGCCGAGCTGCAGCACCGGCTGAAGAACAAATTGTCGATCATTCACGCGGTGCTGCACCAGGTGCTGGACAAGGAACCGCAAGTGTGGGGCAGGGTCGATCATCGCCTTCGCGCGCTGTCGGCGGCCGACGATCTGATCGCACGCGTCGACGGCTCGGGCTGCGATATCAGGGACTTGCTGCTCTCCGAGCTCGGCCCCTACGACCATGTCCGCTTCAACCTGAACGGCGAGTCCCTGTTTCTGCCGGCGAGGCTAGCAGTATCGCTTGCGCTGATCTTCCACGAGCTTGCCACCAATGCCGCGAAATATGGCGCGTTTTCTTCGGCGCACGGCCTGTTGCAGGTGTCGTGGACCTTGTCGGACGATCGGCTCAACGTGATCTGGGACGAGACCGAAGGCCCGCCGGTAGAGCAAGATCGGCGCAGCCGGCTTCGGTACCAAATTGCTGAAATCGGCGCTGACCGCCGTTCGACGGCAAGACCGAGATCACATTCCTGAAGAGCGGTGTTCACTGCACCATGCAATGCCGTGTGCCAAAGAGCTGAGAGCGCGTTTGAAAGCCAACCGCTGAAAACGAAAGCCCGCACGCGCGGTGCTTTCGTCCGGCGCAGCCCTTGTTGATATTCTGTTAATGACAAATCGCAGGGTGATACGCCGGAGACACATGCCAGCTTGGCAGGTCCCGCGTTTCCACGGACCGCTTAACCAAAACTAAGAGGGAACCGATCACAATCCCGGCATGCAACGCCATGCCGCCAACGACCTCCGGGCCGACGCAACGTCCGAAGACCTCAGCGCGACTCGCGCCGAACTCGGCCTGTTGCGGGAGGTGCTCAGGCTGTTGCCGGCGGGCGTCACGGTCCAGGACGCGCGCGGCGACTTTCTGATCGTCAACGATGCCGCCGCAGCCCAACTCGGGATCGCGGATGGCACCTCTGCGGGGTCGCCGCAACTGGACCGGCGCCGCGACTTGGGAAGCGACGCCTTGCATGCCGGCCGCGCGACCGTCGCCGAGGAATGCCTCGACGACGGCCGGGTCGAAGCAGATGCTGCTCACCAGCCACCGGCCGGTCCGCATCGGCGGCCGCGATCTCCTGATTTCGAGCTCGGCCGACATCAGCGAGCAGAAGGCGTTCGAGGACCATCTATTCCGCTCCGCCTATTATGACGAGCTGACCGGCCTGCCGTCGCGCCGGGTGATCGAACATCGCGCGAATGCCCTGCTCAGGCAGGACGGGAAGAACGGGAAATTCGCGCTGGCCTTTCTCGACATCGA
Organism: uncultured Alphaproteobacteria bacterium; assembly: GCA_963831505.1. Taxonomy (GTDB): domain Bacteria; phylum Pseudomonadota; class Alphaproteobacteria; order Rhizobiales; family Xanthobacteraceae; genus Bradyrhizobium. Next base: position 216,002 of record CAWHQY010000023.1, read on the forward strand.
CAATTTCAAGCATATCAACGACTATTACGGGCATGCGGTTGGCGACGCGCTGCTCGTCGAGCTCGCCAAGCGGCTCGGCCGCGAGCTGCGCGACACGGACTTGCTGGCGCGGATCTCCGGCGACGAATTCCTGTTGTTGCTCAGTCCCGTCCAGGGCGAGCAGGAGGTCGCGGAATTCCTGCAGTCGATGCTGGAGCGGTTGAGCGCGCCATTCTTCATCGACGGATCGGAGATTTTCGCATCGACCTCGGTCGGCGTCAGCCTCTATCCGGACCATGGCGCGAGCTACGACGTGCTGCGGCATAACGCCGATCTCGCCATGTACCGCGTCAAGAACGACGGCAAGGGCGCTGCAGCATTTTTCGACTTCAGCATGGAGCACGAGGCGCTGGCGCGCATGAAGGTCGAGCAGTCGCTGCGGCTCGCCATCCTGGAAAAACGCTTCTGCTGCGCCTTCCAGGCCAAGGTCGACATCCGTACCCAGGAGATCAAGGGCATCGAGGCGCTGGTGCGGCTGCGCGACAATGAGGGCGTGATCCAGGCGCCGGGCACCTTCATCAATCTCGCCGTCGAGCTCGGGCTGATCGACGAACTCACCCATCTGGTGCTGGCGGAAATCGTCAAATCGATCGACCTCATCAACGAAACCTTCGGCGCCGACCGCCACCATCAGCATCAATGTCGCGGCCAAGCAGGCCGGCAATGCCGAATTCATGCAATCCTTCGCGCGGTGCGCTGGAGGCGACCGGCTATCCCGCGCGTTTCATGATCGAGGTGACCGAAGACGCCTTCGTCGCCAAGACCCACTTCCAGGACAAGATCCTGCCGATCTTCCGCAAGCTCGGGGTCGGCATCTCGATCGACGATTTCGGCACCGGCTATTCGTCGCTGTCGGCGCTCGCCGACATCACCGCCGACGAGATCAAGATCGACCGCTCCTTCATCACCGACATCCATAAGCGCCCGCGCAGCCAGGGCATCCTGCGCGCGATCGAATCCTTGAGCGAAGCGCTCGGCATGACCGTGATCGCCGAGGGCATCGAATCCTACGAGGAGCTCGCCTATCTGCAGGCAGCGACCCGGATCCGCTATGCGCAGGGTTATTATTTCTCCCGGCCGATCTTCCTCGAGGAACTGAGGCCGGCCACGCCGCGCGCGAGCGAGAGCGCGCGTCAATCTGGCCAGCCGCCCGGCGCAGGAGAACCGTCCGGCCTATGCGCGCGGCGATCGCTATCGCCGCTAAAGCAATTCGAGGATTAAGCGCGCATTAACCGACCGTGCATATGGCGCCGGATTGTGCAGTGCAATCACTACGCGTACGTTCGCGCCGATATCGATTAAATCGAAAGTAACCTGATTTCCTAACGGGTTATGCCATCTCCGCGTTGTATGCATTTCCCCCTTGGGAGTGGGGAATGCGCGAGCTGATTTCCAGCATTCAGGGCAAGATGTCCGACACCAAGCGGCCGCGTTGCGGCGGCTTGCCGCCGCGCGCCGCCGCGACCCGATCACGTGGCTGATCATCTGCGGCTGCGTGCTGGTTGCGGCGCATCATCGCTCGGCACCATCATGATGGTCGGCGAATTCCGCGAGCGCGCGATCGCCAACAGCGAGCGCGAGCTGGAGAACGCCGTGCTGTTGCTGACGCGCCATTTCGACCAGCAGTTCGAGGATACCGAAGTCATCGCGGCCGACGTGATGGCCCAGATGAAGGTCTCCCGAGATGGCGTCGCCGGAGGCCTTCCGCGACAGGATGTCGAGCGTCCGATCGCCCACCAGATGCTGAAGTCCAAGGTCAGCAAGCTGTCCTATGTCGGCGAAGTCATGGTGTTCGACGCCGACGGGCAGCTGATCAATTCGTCCGGCACCTGGCCGCTGCCGGCGGCCAACGTCTCCGATCGCGACTATTTCCAGACATTCAAGACCGATCCACAGTCGCGCCTGCGGTCGCTGACCGAGCCGGTGCTCAGCGTCTTCACCGGCGGCTGGACCACCGTCATCGCACACCGGCTGCGCGGCGCCGGACGGCGTATTCCTCGGCGTGATGGCGCGCCGCATCGATCCGGCCAATTACGAGAAATTCTTCGCGTCCGTGGTGCTCGGCCCGGGCGCCGCGATCTCCATGTTCCACGGCGACGGCACCATGCTGGCGCGCTATCCGCATGTCGAGGAGCTGATCGGCAGGAACTTCAAGTCGGCGCCGCTGATGCAGCGCGTGCTGGCTGAAGGCGGCATGCAGATCCAGCACGTGAACAGTCCGATCGATCACAGGGATCGGCTCGGCGCGGCCGCGATGCTCGACCGGTTCCCGATCGTGGTCGTCGCCACCAACACGGTCGAAGCCGCGCTCGCCGACTGGCGCGCGCAAACGCGCTTCCTGATCGTGCGGGCGCCGCTTCTGCCTCGGTGATCGCCTTCATCCTGTTCCTGATCGTCAGGCAGATCAACCGGCAGAACGAGGACGCAAGCAGCAGCTCCTGGCCGCCGAAAAGCAGCGGCTGGACACCGCGCTGAACAACATGACCCAGGGCCTCGTGCTCTACGACGCGTCGGCGCGCATCGTCACGTTCAACCGCGCTACATCGACATGTACAATCTGTCGACCGACGTGGTGAAGCCGGGCCTGCACTATTACGACCTGATCCAGCACCGCAAGGATACCGGATCCTATGACGGCGACGTGCGCGCCTTCTGCGACCCGATCATGCGCGACATCTCGCAGGGCAAGGTCAACAGCACCATCATGGAGACGCCGGACGGGAAATCCTACCTCGTCGTCAACAAGCCGCTGGCGACCGGCGGATGGGTCGCGACCATCGAGGACATCACCGAGCGGCGCAAGCTCGAGCAGGAGCGCGACCGCAACCACGCCTTCCTGCGCGAGATCATCGATCACATCCCGACCCAGATCACGGTGAAGGATGCGCGCGACTGCCGCTACGTGCTGGTCAACTCCGTCGCCGAGGAGCAATTCGGCGCGTCGAGCGAGGACATCGTCGGCAAGACGCCGTACGACCTGTTTCCAAGGCAGCTTGCCGACACGGATCGTCGACGACGACGCATTGCCGCTGCAATCCGGCGGCACGATCTTCATCGACGACCATCGCTGGGAGAGCCGGACGCTGGGCAGCCGCATCATCACCTCGAAGCGGATCGCGATCCGCGACAAGGCCGGCGAGCCCCGCTACATCCTCAACGTGGTCGAGGACGTCACCGACCGTCGCGCGGCCGACGAGAAGATCGCGCATCTGGCGCATTACGATGCGCTCACCGACCTGCCGAACCGGGTGCTGTTCCGCGAGCGGATCGAGCGCGAGCTGAACAAGACCGTCGACGGGCACCAGTTCGCCCTGTTCTACATCGACATCGACGAATTCAAGGGCATCAACGACTCGCTCGGCCATCATGTCGGCGACGAGCTGTTGAAGACGGTCGCGAACCGCATCAAGGACTGCGTCAGGGAGAGCGACCTGATCGCCCGGCTCGGCGGCGACGAGTTCGCGGTCATTCAGACCGACGTCGGCTCGGCCGACGAGGCCGCCGACCTGGTGCGGCGGATCTATGACGCGATCCGGCGGCCCTACCAGTGCCTCGGCCACCAGCTTTCCACCGACGCCTCGATCGGCATCGCGCTGGCACCGCAGGACGGCACCGATCACGACCAGCTGGTCAAGAATGCCGACCTTGCGATGTATGCCGCCAAGTCCGGCGGACGCCGCACCCACCGCTTCTTCGAGCCGGCGATGGATGCGAGCGCCAAGGCCCGCCTGACCATGGAGCAGGACCTTCGTCAGGCGCTGGTCGACGGCAGTTTCGACGTCCACTACCAGCCGGTGGTCGATCTCGCCCGCAACGAGGTATCGGGCTGCGAAGCGCTGCTGCGCTGGCGTCATCCCGAACGCGGCATGGTTTCGCCCGCCGAATTCATTCCGATCGCGGAGGATACCGGCCTGATCAACGAGATCGGCGACTGGGTGATGCGCACGGCCTGCGCGGAGGCCGCGACCTGGCCCGAGCACATCCGGCTTGCCGTCAACGTCTCGCCGGTGCAGTTGAAGAACCAGACGCTGGCGCTGCGGATCGCGGGCGCGCTTGCCGCGTCCGGCCTGCAGGCCGAACCGGCTCGAGATCGAGATCACCGAAGCGGTGCTGATCCGCGACGACGAGGCTGCGCTCGCGATCCTGCATCAGTTGCGCCAGATCGGCGTGCGCATCGCGCTCGACGATTTCGGCACCGGCTTCTCCTCGCTCAGCTATCTGAAGCGCTTCCCGTTCGACAAGATCAAGATCGACCGCTGCTTCGTCAGCGACATTTCCGAGGTCGACGCCTCCTCCTCGATCGTCGAGGCGGTGGTCGACATCGCCGCCGCGCTCAACATGACGACCACGGCGGAAGGCGTCGAGACCGACGCGCAGCGCGAACTGTTGCGCAAGCTCGGCTGCACCGAGATGCAGGGCTATTTGTTCAGCGCCGCCAAGCCGGCCGCGGAAGTGAAGAAGCTGTTTGGCGTGCAAGGCAGCGCGGCCGCCGTCGCATAAATCAGGCCGGCCTTACTACCGCTGTCACCGCCGGGCCTTATATAGAGCCGAGACATCTCCCGGCGCAGGCTCGGCATCCCATGCAACCCGTCTCTATCCTCCTGAACATCCTCTGGATTCTCATCGGCGGTGCCTGGATGGCGTTTGGCTGGCTGATCGCCGCCATCGTCATGGCGATCACGATCATCGGGATTCCCTGGGCCCGCGCGGCCTTCAATATCGCCGTCTACACCCTGTTGCCTTTCGGCTCGAGGGCCGTGAACCGTTACGAGATCACGGGCCAGGAAGACGCCGGCACCGGTCCGCTCGGCGTCATCGGCAATCTGATCTGGCTCGTTCTCGCCGGCTGGTGGCTCGCGCTCGGCCATCTCATCACCGCGGTGCTGCTGGCGATCACCATCATCGGCATCCCGTTCGCCTGGGCGCATCTGAAGCTCGCCGGCATCGCGCTGTGGCCGATCGGCAAGACGATCGTGCCGGCGTAAGGGTTACGCCGCCAAGCGCCCGCGGTTGTTTTCGGCAAGTATCGGACGCACCAGCCGGCCGAAGCGTTCGGCCTCCTCGTCATGGAGATAGCCGGACAGGCAGAACGAGTGGCAGCCGGCATCGATGAATTGCTGCAGCGTACTTGCGCATTGCGCGGGGTTGCCGACCACGGCGATGCCGGCGCCGGGCCGCACCTTGGTGATGCCGGTCCACAGATGCGGCAGCAGGAGATCGCCATGCTCGCGCGCAAGCTGCTGCACGCGCTGGTTGGCGACCGAATTGTTGTAGAGCGTGGCCCGCTCCTGCTTCAGCCGCTCGGTGGCGTGCCGCACCAACTCGTCGGCGGCCTCCCATGCGTCCTTCTCGTCCTCGCGGCAGATGATCTGCAGCCGCATGCCGAAGCCGATGTCGTTCTCGCGGCCGTGCTCGCGCGCCAATTGCCTGATCTCGACGATGTTCTGCGCAATCTTCTCGGGCAGGTCGCCCCAGAACAGGTGCACGTCGGAATGTTTCGCCGACATTTCCCAGGCCTGCCGCGAGCCGCCGCCGAGGTAGAATTTCGGATACGGCTTCTGCAGCGGTTTCGGCCGGACATGCGCGCCGGACAACGTGTGGAACTTGCCCTGGAAATGAACCTGGCCCGGCGTGGTCCACAGCGCCTTGAGTATCGAGACTTCCTCTTCCATCAGCGCGTAGCGCTCTTCCTTGGGATAGCGCAGGCCCTCGGCCTCGACCTCGCTTTCGTTCTGGCCCGCGATCAAATTGATGCAGATGCGCCCGCCCGACATCTGGTCGAAGGTCGAGATCATCTTCGCCATCAGCACCGGGTTGATATAGCCCGGACGTGCTGCGATCAGCGGCTTGATGGTGGAAGAGCGCGCCGCCATGAAGGCGCCGGAGATCCAGGCCTCCCAGCAGGTCGAGCCGACCGGGATCAACAGATATTCGAAGCCCGCCTTTTCGGCGGCGGCCACCACGCGCTCGCAAAGTTCCGGCGAGCCCGCGATCTGAGCCGACGCCAGCCCATAGGCCGTCGTGTCGCCATGGGTCGGCAGATACCAGCCAAATTCGAGCGGACGCATTTCTTGCCCCTCTGCTTCTCCTGCACGCAAGAGCCTTCATCGAAGGCGATTTCGGGCGCAGTTTACAGCCTTGACGGCCCCGGACAATCCGTGACCCGCGCGCACCGCCAGCCATTGCCGACATCGGGCCAATCGGCTAAATGGTGGCCCTCAAGCGCCCGTAGCTCAGCTGGATAGAGCGTTGCCCTCCGAAGGCAAAGGTCACACGTTCGAATCGTGTCGGGCGCGCCATTCTACGATTTTCCACGATATCATTGCCGGGAGCGGCGCCGATCTCGATTAGGCCGCCGACAGCCGCACGTGAAACTTGCTGCCGGTCGCCTCGGCGTAACGCAAGAGTGTCTTCGTGCTTGGGAGCGTTTGACCGCTTTCAAGTCGGGCAATCGTGGACTGGCTGGTCCGCATCCGTGCGGCCAACTCGGCTTGGGAGAGGCCCGCCCGCAGCCGCGCCCTTAGCAGTTCGGCGGCAATCTCAAACTCCGGAGCGAGCGCGTCGTACTCCGCCTTGACCTTGGGATTAGCGAGCAGACGAGCCTTGAGCTTCTCGAACGGGATCGTCATGTAATCTCCTTTGCCCGCAGCAGCGCCAGTTCGATTTCAGCGCGCGGCGTCTTTTGCGTCTTCTTCACGAACGCTCGGACCACGACGCCCCTGCGGCCAACCGCCGTGACGTAAAGTGCGCGAGCTATTCTCGCGGCCGGTTAGCCGCAACTCCCATAGTTTCCCCTCCAAATGCTTCACATGCGGCTCGGTCAAGCTTTCCAAGCCCGCCGCGCCAATGCGCTCGGCAAGCCGCAGAAACCGCGCCTGCATGTCGGCTGGAAGGGCAGCGATCTCTGCGGCGACGGCTTCGTTGAGAATTTCGACTCGCCAATGCACGGTTACGTATATCTCAATTTTGAGATAGTATCGGCTGCGGATAGACGAAGTTCGGGTTTTCTACGATGTGTCCGGCACGACCGTCGAGGTTCTGGCAATAGTGTCCAAATCGGAGGCCGACACATGGCTCGCACAATTCGGAAATCCGGAGTGAAGGAAGTTCCTTTATCCGAGATCAAGGATGATCTGTCTCGCTTTCTTCGAGAAGCGGAGACGCAGGAGATCGTTATCACGCGCCACGGTAAGCCCGCAGGACTATTGATCGGCTTCGAGTCGGAAGAGGACTGGTTCGAGTACCGCCTCGAACATGACCCGCGCTTCCTGCGTCGTATCGAACAGGCGCGAAACAGCCTACGCGTGGGACGTGGGACCAGGCTCGAAGACATCGAAAGCGAATAGCGGCACGTGCACACTCCCCTCTGGGTGTGCGCGCAAAAAATGAGCAAGTTGTCGGATAGGATAGCGTGGACCCGCGCATGCCGTCATAGCGCCACGGCGAAGCGAATAGTGCCCATCTTCATCGGCCGCCACTTTACGATTTTGGACGATGTCGTTGCGGATTGGTGCACAAGCATCGCATCGCGGGTTCCCATAGCAGCTTGCACGATTCATCTCATGCCAGAGCTTGCGAACCATTTGTCATTGCGATTAGGTCGGCAACAGAACTTGGCCGGGGCCCCTATGGGAGCCCGGCACAGCAACCGTTCATCGTGAACTCGTCACAACCGGCTGCATTACGTTCTTCACGACATATTCGCCGATCTGACGGCCCATCGGCGTCCCTACCTGGGTGGAGAACCGGTAGTGGAAGCCGGCCCAGATGCGCGCATTCGCGACCTCTTCGGCAAAGACCGTCAGGTTGGTCCAGCGGTGGGTGACGCCGGGGGCAGTCGGGCTGGTTACTGCGACTTCGGGGATGTCCTCGGTTCCGAGCACCGCCGCGACGACACCCGCGACCACACCACTCAAGACGCAATGCGCGCACGGATATTCCGGATGCAACGGCGTATTGTCGATCGGCTGCCAAGTCGCGCGACGCTCGGTGGCCGGGTTGTCGTCAATGTCGCCGTTGCGAATGGCGGTGATCGGTCGCCAGAAGTTGTACTGGTACTTGGCATCGAATAGCGCGATCAGCGCATCGGTCAGTCCAACCGCCACCAGCGCCATGAAGCGGGCACTGTCCTCTATGTTCATCTGCTGAGCCGTCGCGAGATGACGCGCGAAGGGGTGGTAGGCTTGTGGGCCGACCATCAGCCAGAACCGCGCGGTCTCGGTCTGCTGCGGCAAACGTTTGGCACTCGTCTTGCCGCCATAGTCGCAGAGTTCGTTGAAATCCTTCGCCCAGGTCTCGCTGGTCAGCGCGACCGGCGGCTGCGGTCGGAATTGGGATGGTTTGGCGATGGCAAACGGCTTCACCCCCGGCCAGATCGAGCCCGCTGTGATCGGGGTTGGGATGTAGACGCCGGGCGTCGTCCTCGGCCGATAGTCATCGGGCGCATCGGAGCCGTCATTCGACCGGGCTTCCAACACCCTTGCTGCGACGGCTTGGCCGAGCTTGATGCCGTCTAGTTTCGCTGCGCCGTCGGGAATCGATGCAAGGTAGCTCGCAACGGCGACCTTCATTTCATTGGCTGTCTTCGCGTCGATTGTCGCCAAAATCGCAGCCGCCGCCGTCGCGGCTGCGGCTTCCTTCGACGTGGTCGGCGCCGCGGGCAGCTGCACCAGATACGGCAGGTAGCGCCGCGCAATCGAATTCGTCGCGTCGAACATCGCGACGTGAACCATCGCCATCAGACGCTGAGCCGGATAGGGCCCCACTGGGGTGACGACAGCGACGGCCTTTTCGTCCCAATCGGTGATGACGTTGGCGCGTGCCGACGGCGGGGCAGCAAATGCAATCCCGGCTCCGACCACGGCCACGGAAATCGACCGACTCACTATGCAGGCTATTGAAGCACCCATGGTTTCCTCCACGCGATCACTGCAGCCGTCTTGCGCGAGCCGAGATTATTTGCGCTTGGCGCGCGCGAGCGTTTGCGAAGGCGTCTCTCCGAACCTGTGTCGGTATTCAACGGCAAAGCGGCCAAGATGCGTGAAACCCCATTGTCCGCAGATGAAGGAGACACTGTCGGATTGCCGCGCGTGCAACAGCGTTGCGCGAACTTTTTCAAAACGCAGCTGGCGCAGAAACTGCATGGGCGAGGTGCCATGCACACATCGGAAATGGGTGAACAGGGTACGCCCGGGAATACCGGCGGCCGCAGCGATGTCGGCCAGGGCGAGCGGCTCACCGAGGCGCGCTTGCATGAATTCGATGGCACGCTTGATCGTTGCCGGAGCGACCTTCGTTTCGATCCTGTTCAAGGCTTTGGAATAATTGCTCGGATGCGACAGCAGCAGCCGCGACGTAATTAAGTCCTCGAACAGACCTGCCGTAATGTTGTTGCCCGGAAACTTGTCGTCCTGCTGCAAGTGATTGACAGCCTGCATGACACAGGAAGCGATGCCGCGACCATAGCCTGTCGACAGGTCAACCGCGACTGCGAAAGCCACCGGCTCAGCGGGCGGCTCGCCCAACAGCGCCGACAACTGCCGGTTCAGCCGCTCCTCCGTGATCTGCACATGCAGCCTTGCGCCGGCGCCTTGGGTGCGGACCGCGTACTGCAGGGTTGGTGAAGCGATGAAACCGCGCTTGCGATCGCCGATAATCGTCTCGCCCCCAATCGTCGCCTCAATTGGCTCGGCAAGCGGCAGGTTGATCCAGTAGTCGTGGCGGCCGGCATCGGTCCGGGCCACAATTGGTGTCCCGAATTGATAATAGCCGACATAGGTGCCGGGCAGGTAAGCGCCATTGACGCGCAGATCAAGTTGTTGGGCGGCGTCGCGTCGGGGGAAATCCACCTCGTAATCCTTGGTGCCGAGGAATGCCCGCGCTTCGTCGCTGCTTCGGGTATGAAACCGGTTGAGTTTGCTGAGCAATGGCTTGGTCGCAGCCATCTCGAGATGCCTCTGTGGTTCAAAGCAACTTCCGTAATATAACATCGGACCGCTCCATATTGGCGCGTGCGGGCAAATTTCAGCGCTTTTTGGATAGCCCGGCTGGGGCCTGCTCGGGGCTAGCGAGGGCGCGGATAGCTCGATTGCTGGCGCACCTGACAGGCTTCAACCAAGCGAGCGGTGTTTAGGCCTAACAGGAGGAAGTGCAGGACCCAGACCGGCATCAAGCCAAGCGCCAAGCCATAAGCGATGAAAGCGAGGTTGCTTCCTAGTGCCGCGATACGAAGCGGGACCATCCGTGTCTGGTAGAAGGCAACCAGCACCATGGCTGCCGCTAGGTACCCAACTAGATCCCAGGCCATCGTACTGCACCTGCTGAATTGACGTGAACAACCGCTTTGAACTACGGGTGAAGAAACGCCCGTGAAGGCAAGGTTTCTACATCACGCGCGAGAATCGTGTGCGCCTGACCGCCTTCGGCGCGACCAGACGTTGTGAACCCAAAACCGGCTCTGGTTGCCGGAATGTCGCACGCGGCCGATCCAGTCGACGGCGCGTCCGAACATGGTACCCATGAACTCTGCGATGGCTTTCTGTCGAAGACGTGCCGCGCGAGCTTTGTAAAAGGTCAGATCGAATGAGCCGTCCTGATTTCGATAGGGTTGCAGATCGAGGGGCATGCGGCCTCCGAATTGATGGCGGAACTCTCCTGCTCGACCCTCTGCCGATGGACATTTTGGCAATCCGTTGAGCCAGAGCGCGCTCCGTGCTTCCAGACAGCCTTATGATCGCCAAGCGCGGGTCTCCTTACTATCCGGAAACCGCAAGAAACAATTTATGGAGGCGCACGGCCAAAGCGGTGGTCAATCTTGGACGCGTGGCAATTGCTGGGAGACGGCAAATGCAGCTTCGTCCATTCTTCAAATTTGTGAGGTGCCATTGTTCCCGATGTCGCAGGGCAGCCGGCGGCGGCTTTGTCGGTGTCGACGCCTTCTTCGTCATCTCCGGCTATCTGATCACCGGATCATCATCAATGAGCTCGGAGGACCGGAAGCCCGCTGCCTGCGCGAACGCCGTTATTTGTCGAACAAGAGGATGAGAGAATGAAAGATTTCAGTGCAGCAGTCGGGGTTGAATACATCTCGGCGCGCAAAGTCTTTTGTAACGACGATGGATGCCTCGATCGTATCGATAATGAGCTGGTCGTGAGTGACGGTGTGCATCTCACGACAGCAGGCTCCAGATATTCGATCACACAGATAGCGCCGCTCCTGTCGGGGCCTGGAACGCTGCCTGCAATGGAGCCCGCCCAATGACGCTGTGAATATGGCAACCGATCCCCTAAGCGTCCGCGCGCATGGTTACCGCAGGTTAACTGTACGGCGGCGGAGAAGTGGGGGATCCATCTCCCACCGGCCCGGTTTAATGGACCGTCTGCACTTGCCGCGCCTCGCGGACCTCGAAGTAGGCTTCCAGCTCCACAAGCGCCAGATGCTCCCACCGCTCGGCCTGGTCCAGCAGCGACCAGCGCTGGCCGGGACGGAAGGCCGCGGTTTGACGATGCAGCGACGCGATCGCCCGATAGCGCCGCACGTTTTCCAGAATGGCTTCCCCATTGATCAACATTTTTCTTCCCCGTAACTGCCCCTCAGGCGCTGCGACTTTGCGCGATGGCCTTTGCCAATTCGTTAGCGCGCAAGACGCCGTGCGGGTGTGGTTTCCGAACCCTTGAGGCGGCGCACGGGCTGCGGCATCATGGGAAGCCGACGTTCCGTCTTGTTAACCAGCAACACGCCAGCGGGGGGTTTCCATGCTCATTGTCCATCATCTCGGCAAGTCGCAATCCGAGCGGATCGTCTGGCTCTGCGAGGAGCTCGGCATTCCCTATGAGCTGAAAACCACCGCGCGCGATCCCGTGACCATGCTCGCGCCGGCGGGCTACAAGGCGCTGCACCCGATCGGGTCGGCGCCCGTCATCACCGACGGCGATCTCGTGCTCGCCGAATCCGGCGCCATCGTCGACTACATCATCGCGAAATACGGCAACGGCCGGCTCACGCTGAAGCCGGACCATCCGGACTTCGCCGATTTCCTCTACTGGTTTCATTTCGCCAACGGCACGCTGCAGGCCAATATGGGACGCCTGATGATCCTGAACCGGTTGAAGCTGGATCAGGACAATCCGATGCTGATGGCCACCAGGGCGCGCGTCGACCGCGCCCTCGATCTCCTCGACGCGCGGACGCGCGAGGCGGAATATCTCGCCGGCCCCGACTTCACTTCCGCCGACATCATGATGGGCTTCTCGCTCACCACCATGCGCTACTTTCAGCCCTATGACATCAAGCGTTGGCCGAACGTCGTGAACTATCTCGCGCGCATCGGCGCGCGCCCCGCCTACCGGCGGGCGATGGAGAAAGGCGATCCGGGCATGGCGGTGCTCCTCACCTGAGCCGTCAGGGCTGGCGCATGATCCGGAAACGTGTACAGCGGCTTTCCTCGCGACAAACGCCCAGCGTTTGCGCGGGGATCATGCGCAAGCGAGAATCCAGAGCGCGATGACGATTCATCCTGATCTCATCGCGCTCTAGGGCGCCGAGTCGGACGTCGTGATGGCATGGATCAGCCAAAGCGCGGCAAAGACGATGAAGAACGCGAACCACTGGAATTCGCGCAGCGACATGTCGGCGGCCGCGAGCAGCCAGTCCATCGGAAACCCGGCGATCATGAGCATCATCGACATGGTGGCCGCGATGAAGACGCCGTCGAGAATCCTGAGCGCGATCATCTTCGAGGTCATCGCAACCTCCCATCGACGGCGTGACGGCCGGCCACATGCAACGCGTAGAGCGTGACATGCCGCTCGCGGCGGGCCAGCATGTCCGCGACGCCGAAATCGGCGGCATGCTTCAGCCGGCGGCCCAGCCGGCGCAGCCTCGCTCCCGGCCGTGCGGTAAAACTGGAAGGCGTCCATCCGCTCATTCCGGCCAGCAGCAAATTCGCGCTAAGATAAACGGTGACGAAGACGGCGATGACCGTCGCGTAATAGAACCTGTTCATGGGAACTCCATATCGGGGCAGCTGGTGCCCTCAAAAAATCGGTGCGGATGCTAACGCGCGGTCCGCATGCCTTCTTGGCCCGCCGCGACAAGCGGTTGGACCCGAGAGAACTGGCGGGCCGCCTGCTTCGAACCGCCGCACCCGGCGGTTAGCCCTTGTCGCCGCGTACCTCGCGCGGTGTCACGCCGTACTGGCGGCGGAAGCACCGGTTGAAATAGGACAGGTCTCCGAAGCCGACGTCGTAGGCGATGGTGGAGATCGCGGTCGGGCTGGACGACGGCTCGCACAACAGCCGACGCGCACGCGCGAGCCGCTGCCCGGTCAGGAATTCCGAGAATGTCGTGCCGTCCGCCTCGAAAAGACGCTGTACATAGCGCGGCGTCACGCTGAGGCTGGTCGCAACCGCGCTGACAGAGAGGTCGCGCCGGCTGCTGTGTGCGACGATGAAGGATTTCGCCAGCTTCAGCCGCGCCGCGCGCAAGCCCCGAGTCCGCGCGGTGTCGGCGAAATCGGCAGTCGGCCCGATCGTCAGCGCGAGCAGGTCCTGGATATGCCGCACCGAGATATTGAGCAATTGATGATCGATATTGCCGGCATTCAGCAGCCAGCGGGCATAGTCCTCCATCAGCTTGAGCGCGCCGCGATCGGAAGAAATCGGCCGCATCAGCGCATCGTCGAGGCTGACGACGGTGGACTCGAACATCGTGCGCGGCACGCGCAGCGCGAACGATCTTCCGAGGCTCGTGCGATGGAAGGAAGCGGCCTCGCCGCCGCTCAGCACGATGGCTTCGCCGTCGCCCAAGCTCTGCTCGCGTCCGTTCGAATTGACAACGACCGAGCCCGACCGGTTGATGGCCAGCACGACGTCGTCATTGCCGTCGGCGAGATACTGGCCGCCGCGCGAGATTTTCACGGGCGAGGACGAGCCTTCCATCAAAAGCAGGCCCGGCAGCGACAGGCAGCGGTTGCTGGCCTCGAACAACATGTCCGGCGCGGGCTCGATGTCCACGCGAAGCATCACGTGGCCGTAATGCTCGCGCCAGAATGCGGTCCTGTCTCTTTCAGGAATGCCGTCGGTTGAAAATTCCAAAATACGTGGTGTTAATTCGGTCATCCGTGTAACGCCTGAAAAATGAAGTCATCCTGCATCCCCGCACTTGCTGCATTCCTCAGCCCAGACGCCTGTTAGCGGATCACGGGCGGTGTTGCGTCCTCCGATCAGATGACAGTGTGAGGTAGCGCACACTTGCGGGCCGATGTCGTCCCACGCCGCGGCTTGGTCGCGACAGTCCAAGACGGACATGCCTCCCGGTGGTCCGTCTCCATCCATTAACCATGTGAATGTGAGGATCCTCGGATGAAATTGTCTGGAAAATGCTTTTGCGGTGCTGTTGAAATCGAAGCTTCTGGCGAGCCGGAAGCGATGGGCTATTGTCATTGCGTCTCGTGCCGCTCCTGGTCGGGCGGTCCGGTCAACGCCTTCAGCCTCTGGAAGCCCGATGCGGTGCGCATCAAGGCAGGCGCCGAAAACGTCGCGATGTTCCAGAAGACCAAGTTCAGCCAGCGGCAATATTGCGCGAAATGCGGCGGGCACCTGATGACCAACCATCCGCCGCTCGGGCTCGTCGACGTGTTCGCCGCTACGCTTCCGACACTGGAATTCAAGCCCGGCGTGCATGTCAACTACGCCGAGACGGTGCTGCCGATGCGCGACGGCTTGCCGAAGCTGAAGGATTTCCCGAGCGAGTTTGGCGGATCGGGAGAGATGGTCGCCGAATAGAAGCGACCGCGGTCCGGGGCCGCCCCCGCGGCTCCGGACCATCGATTTATCCGGGCAGCCGCTTGTCGAACCGCACCGCACGCCGGTCCAGCGAGCGCGCCAACTCGAAGCCCGCCTTGCGCGCAAGGCTTTTCGTTTCGTCGTTGCGTTTCGGCACGATCGCCCTGGGCCCGAGAGAGCCCCTCGTCAACGGCGCGGCGTGCCGTCGAGCAAGTGGCTGTAGTCACGAAGGATGCGCAGTGCCATGCGCCTGCGCGAATCGTGCATGGCAAACAGCACGGCGCGGAGGGCACGCCGTAACCACGGCCGTCTATTCACGCGAAAGGCGGGGCGCGCATCTGCGCGCGTTACGTGGGAGGTCGACAAATTAATTCTCCAAAACCGAAATCGATACCCAGCCCTATTAAAGACTACGAAGAGGGGGGCCCTCGCGCTTGGGCAAATGCGCCAATGATGCGGATTGCTGCGAAGTCACGGTTCCACCGACTGAAATTCCAGAAAAACTAAAGGAAAACTTCATGCGGAACTGAACGGGAACTGGCTTAACTGCGAGCAACGGCGGGGAATTGCGTCCTCTAGCCGGGGTTGAATCGAACGTCGACTGCGCGAGCCGTCGATCGATGGCCCACGCAGTCATCGATGGCCCACGCAGTCCTGGAGCGACAATGGGGAATGGCGATCTCTATGTGCAGGCCGTCGAGGCGATTTATGCCTGCGGCGCCGGAGAGGGCAAAGTATCCGATGCCTTGACCGCGACCAGCCGCCTGCTCGGCGCGACCGGGGCAACCTATGAAGTGATCGACAAATCTGCCGGCGGGCTGCTCTGGTTCTCCGCGGCCGGCCTGCCGTCGGCGGCAGGCGCGCGCTATTCGGATCATTTCGCCGCACTCAATCCGCGCATTCGTCCCATCCTCAGTCAGGCGCCCGGCGAGGTATGCTGGGACTACAAGGTCATGGACGAAGAGACCATGCGACGCGATGAATTCTATGCCGAGTTCCTGCCGAGCATGGGCCTGCGCTATTTCATCTCCACGGTGCTGGAGCAGACCGAGGACCGGATCGCGGTGGTCGCTGTACAAAGGTCACGCCGAAGCGGTCACGTCACCAACCGTGAAATCGCGCTGATGCATCGCCTTTGTCCGCACTTCCAACGAGCCTACACGATGAGAAAGGTCCTTGGAGCTCCCGCTCCCAGCCGCGAAGACCTGTTCGAAAATGCGCTCGACCTCTTGTCCGACGGCATCGCGCTGTTGCGCAAGGACGGCACCATCGTGTTCGTCAACGACGCCTTGCGGCGTCTGGCGGCCCGCAACGGCGATTTCCGGATCGTCCGCGGCTCGATCGAGTTCGCCACCCCCGATTTGCGCAGCCGCTTTGCCGCCGCCCTCGGCGCGGTGGAGCGCATCCACCATCCGGACGCCGGCTATCTCGCGACCGATTTCGCGGTTCCTCGTGAAGGCCTGCCGCCCTACACCGTGTCGGTACGGCCCCTGCTGCACGCCGGAGAGATGACGCATCCCGATGCCGCGGCGATGCTTCTGGTCCACGATCCGCTGCAGCAGAATTTCGCGGCGGGGAAGATGCTGCAGGACCTCTACGGCCTGACCAATGCGGAGGCGCAGCTCGTGCAGGCGCTCGGCACCGGCATGACGGCGGTCGCCTATGCGAAGAACCGCGGCATCAGCGTCACCACGGTGTATACGCATCTGCGACGCACCCGCGAGAAAACCGGCTGGAAGAGCGTCGCCGAGCTGACGCGGCAATTCCATGAATTGAACGTCTCGCTGCGGGCGAGCTAAGGCATGATCCGGAAAAGTGTGAAGCGGTTTCCCGATCATGCCCAAACAAAAACAAGAAGCCGAATCGCGATGACGAAATCATCGCGCTTTGGCGCCGCGAACACAGGAGCGCGACCGACCTCCGATCACGCCATTTTCGCATCACTCCCATGATACGGGAGGCGATTGCAGCCGCCTGCAAAGCATAGGACGCTTGGCTCCAACGAAAATCGATGGGGAGCTCGTTCATGAGGCTGTTGCATGTTGTGGCCGCCGCGGCCGCGTTGCTCATCGCGGGTGCCGCGGGCGCCGATCCGATCCCGCCGGGCGGCGTTGGCCAGAATGTCGAGGCGGTCGGCTACAGCGATCTCAACGGCAAGCCCGGTTTCAAGATGTCGATCCGGAAGGTCGGCGAGCGCTGGTATCTCTACATCGGCATGCTCTGGAACGAGGGCTGGCAGATCGTCGACGTCACCGATCCCAAGGATCCGAAGGTGGTGAAGGAGATTGAAGGCCCTGCCAACACCGCGACCGACCAGATGGAAATCGCCGATGGCAAGATGATCACGGCGCTGGCGAAGATATCACCTGGCTGGGGCGGCGATCCCAAGAAGCCGTTCGACGAGGGCGTGCTGATCTGGGACCTGAAGGACCCGCTCAATCCCGAGAGGCTCGGCCAGTTCAGAACCAGGTCGCTCGGCACCCACCGCAACGGCTACCAGGGCGGCAAATACATGCATCTGTCGGCGATCATGCCGGGCTATCGCGGCAACATCTATGTGATCGTCGACATCTCTGATCCCGCGAAACCGAAGGAAGCGGGCCGCTGGTGGGTGCCCGGCCAGAAGGACGACGAGACGCCGCCTCCGCCTCCCGGCACCATGCTGCACGGCCCGCCCTTCATCGTCGGCAATACCGCCTACCTGCCGTATGGCGGCGCCGGCATGATCGTCCTCGACATCACCGAGGTCGCGCGGCCGAAGAAGATCGGCCAGCTCATGATGAGCCCGCCCTTTGCCTCCAATATCGGCGTGCATACGGTGATCCCGGTGCCGGACCGCAAGCTCGCCTTCATCAATTCGGAAGCGATCGCAGAAGACTGCAAGGAGCCGCTGCAGCACGCTTCGATCATCGACATCTCCGATCTCGCCAAGCCGCGGCTGATGGCGCTGTTCCCGCTGCCGCTGCCGCCGGCGGACTGGCCGATCAAGAGTTTTTGCGAGCGCGGCGGGCGTTTCGGGCCGCACAATCAAAACACGCTGCTGCATAACCCGGATGTCGCCCCGCAGGGCGACCTCGTCTACCTCACCTATTTCAACGCGGGCTTGCGCATCTACGACACCTCGACGCCGGCGGCGCCGCGCGAGGTCGGCTATTTCCTCCCGCCCGATCCGCGGCAGCGCTATGGCGTGTTCCCGAACGGCAAACTGGTGGCGCAGACCGAGGACGTGCTGGTCGACACCCGCGGCTACATCTACATCACCGACAAGAACCAGGGACTGTTTGTTCTGAAATATACGGGGAAACAGCCTTAGGCCCTGAACGCCGCAATCAGCGTCGCAAGCTCATCGCGCACGCGCGCGAGCACGCTGGCATAGTCGCGGCTTTCGTCCTGCCGGAACAGGCGCACGCTCGGATACCAGGGGCTGTCGTCGCGGCCGAGCAGCCAGCGATAGTCCGGCGTATGGGGCAGCAGGATCCAGGTCGGCCGTCCCAAAGCCGCGGCCAGATGCGCGACGCTGGTGTCCACGGTGACCACGAGATCGAGATTTGAGATCAGCGCCGCCGTCTCGACAAAATCGGTAAGATGCTCGGTCAGGTCGATGACGTCGCCCCGCTCGAGCAGCATCGCCTTGTCCTCCGGGCGCGGCTCCTTCTGCAGGCTGTAGAAGCATGCGCGATCATCGAAGATCGCCGACATCTTCCGCAAGCTCGTCGAACGGTTGCGGTCGTTGCCATGCAGGGGATTGCCGGACCAGACGAGACCCGACGCGTAGCCTGTCATGCGCGCCGAGCCGGTGCCGCCACGCGCTCAGGCGCGGTTCCGGCAGCGGCGGAAGATAGCAAGGCGAAGCCGGGATGGTTTCGAGCCGCGTCCTGAAGGCGAGCGGCAACCCTCCCAAGGGACAGTGCAGATCGAACGGGGGAATTTCGACGCCCGTTACCTTCGGCAGGCAGAGCGAAACGCCCTCCATGCCCGTCAGCAGGGGATGCAGCGGAGCCTCGACCTCGAGGATCACGCGCGCGCCGAGCTTCGCCACCATGGCGGCGTAGCGCGAATACTGGATCGAATCGCCGAGCCCTTCATCGCTGTGCAACAGGATGGTCTTGCCCGCGATCGGCTCCTCGCCGAACCAGTGCGGTTGCGTGAATTTCCGGTCGACAAAGCCGACCAGCGCGCATTTCCGTCCCCACTCCCGCCCCTGCCAGCCCTCGTCGAAATTGCCGACCGTGAGCCGAAACAAGGCGCGGTTCCAGTGATAATCGGCGCATTGCGGATCCAGCGCGATGGCGCGGTCGAGATTGGCGAAGGCCTCGTCGATGCGGCGGAGCCCGAACAGCGTCGTGGCGCGATCGTTCAGCGCCGAAGGAAAATCCGGCCTGAGCGCGAGCGCCTTGTCGAACCAGGCCAGCGCCTCCTCATGCTGCTCGAGCTTCTGCAGGATCAACCCGACATTCTTGATGATGTCCGGATTGTCCGGGGCGAGCTCGTGGGCTTTCCTGCCATTGGCGAGCGCTTCGTCGAAGCGCCGCAGCGGCCATTGACAGCGGCTGATGAAATTGAACGCGCCCGACTGGCTCGGATCGATCTCCGTCGAGCGGGTGAAACGGGCAATCGCTTCCTCATATCGCTTCGCCTCGAAATAGAGCAACCCGATGGCATTGGCGGCCTCGCGATAGTCAGGCTTCAGCTTCAGCGCTTGCTCGAAGCTCAGGATCGCTTCGTCCGTGCGCTTCTCTCGCTGCAGCATCTCGCCCATCCTGAGCCAGATCTCCGGCTGATCGGGATTGACAGTCACCGCGTGGTCAAAGCACTTGATCGCTTCGTCGAGCCGCTTCTGCTGCCGCAGGATCTCACCCATCCTGATCCAGACGTCGGCCTGGGCGGGATTGAGCAGCAGCGCACGGTCAAAACACCTGATCGCCTCATCGAGACGGTCCTTGCGCTGCAGCGCCATGGCGAGGTTGCAGAAATAATCCGCGACGTTGGGATTTTGCCGGATCGCCATCGCGAGCCACTCGATGGCAAGGTCGTATTGCTTCGAGGCGACGCAGAGCATGCCCATCAGATGCAGTGAGTCGGCGTGGCCCTGGTCGATGGTCAGCGCCTGCCGGCCGCATTGCTCCGCTTCCGCCAGTTGCCCGGCCTGCAACAGGCGAAGGCCCGCCTCAAACCACGCAGCCGGCGTCTCCATGCGCGGTTCGGACGGTCCGTCGGACGGCTCGGCGTCTCGGCGTTGCTGAGGGTTCATCGGGGCTGGGTCGGCGGGGCCATCCGTCCAGCGATAGATGATTCCCCGATTCGCGGGAAGGCTGTCGACGCGTCTACAGGCTCGGCGCAGGCTCGAGCGAAAGCGATGGCAGGCCGCCGAAGCGGCGCTCGCGGCGATGGAACGAGGCCAGTGCGTCGGCGAGCGCGTCGCCATCGAATTCGGGCCACATCCGCTCGGTGAAATACAGTTCGGCATAGGCGCCTTCCCAGAGCAGGAAGTCGGACAGCCGCTTCTCGCCGCTGGTGCGGATGATGAGATCGACGTCGCGCAGGCCCGCCTCGCCGGTGACGAGCTGCGAGAACAGCTCGCGGGTCGGCTCGGTGATGCCGGCAAGCCTCGCCGCGGCACTGAGGATCGCGTCGCGCGCGGAATAGTCGACCGCGATGCGCAGATTGAGCGTCTCGCCGCGCGAGGTCGCCTCTTCCGCGCGCGCGATCGCGGATGCGATGCCGTCGGGCAGGCGGTCGCGGCGGCCGATCACGGTGAGGCGCACGCCGTTCTTGACCAGGCTCTCGACCTCGTTGGCGAGATAGAAGCGCAGCAGCGCCATCAGGGCCGCGACCTCCGCCTTCGGCCGCCGCCAATTGTCGGTGGAGAAGGCGTAGAGCGTCAGCGTGCCGACGCCCTGGTCGGGCGCGGCCTCGACCACGCGCCGGATCGCCTCGACGCCGGCCTCGTGGCCGCGCAGCCGCGACAGTCCGCGCCGCGTCGCCCATCGTCCGTTGCCGTCCATGATGATGCCGACATGCAGCTTGTGCGGCAAGCTTGGTCTGCTAAACTACTTTGCATTACAAAGCTCCAGATCAAAAAAAGGGAGGAAAAAACGGGAGTCAGGTCGGCAGGATGCCCAGCCGCGCCGAGCGGCGAGCCTTCCTTGCCGGCGGCCTTGGCGGCGTCGCGCACCAGGCGTTCCAGCACGGCGAGATAATCGAGGAAGCGGCGGCGGCCGGTCCTGGTCAGGCGGCAGGACGTGTGCGGCCGGTTGCCTTCATAGCCCTTGATGACCTCGACGAGGCCCGCCTCCTGCAGCACCTGCAGATGGCGGCTGAGATTGCCGTCGGTCAGACCGCAGAGCTGCTTGAGATCGGCGAAGGCGAGCCCCTTCGGATGCGCCATCAGCGAGGTCAACAGTCCGAGCCGCGCCTTCTCGTGGATGACGCGGTCGAGCCCGTCATAGGAGAACGGCGCGCTCGCAGCTCTCACTCTTCGGCATCACTCTCTCCGGAGGCAAAATACAGGATCGTCGCCATCAGCGACTGGCCGATCACGAACGGCAGGCCCATGGTCCAGGGCGACAGCGCGTGGCTCTGGCTTGCGAGCAGCAGCACGGCGAAGCCCGCGACGAAATACCAGGCGCCGGCCAGCGCCACCGTGCGCGGCAGCGAGCGGACGGAAGCGAACACGCCGAGCGATACCAGCACCTGCCACAGGCCCGGCAGCAGCCACAGCGTCTCCGGCGCGAACTTCCACAGCATCACCGCGAGCAGACACGCCGGCGACGGCCGACGGGCAGGAACTGCTCGACCGCCTGGTGGATCATGGCGTCCGCAAGTCCCGAATGATGCCGGCGCGAGCGCGCCACCATCTCGATCAGGATCATCGCCGACGACGATAGCGCCGCCGACGCCCAGCCGAAGGAAGAAAGCGAGGGGCTTGTGCGTGGGATCGTCGAGCAGGAAATATTGCAGGATCGCGGTGATCAGCGCGACGCCCGCGGTCGCGAAGATCGCCGCCGGGCCGTAGCCGGCGAACGCGGTGCCGGCCGCAAGCTGGCTGCGAATGGCGATGATGTCGGCCAGCGCCTTGTCGAGATCGCGCATCTCTTCTGTCTGCACGCCGGTAACGTCCCCTGGCAGCAATTAGCTTTGCATTGCAAAGTATATGGACCGCGAGGCGGACGCAAGTCCGCAGGACGGCTTAATGCGAATGACCACTTTCGGTTGCCTTTTGGCCGACCGTCCACGTAGAATAAGATGCTGGCTGGGGGACTGGGTAATGCGTAAAACGCTGTTTCTTGCACTTCTTGTGCAGATTGCGGTCATGTCGATCGCCAACGCCGCAGGGCCTTACGGCAACATCCATGTCGGCAACTGGAAGGGCGGCGCCTTCACCGACGACGGCACCGGCGCCTTCTCGCATTGCGCGGCGACGACAGGCTACGGCAATGGCGTCATTCTCGTCGTCGGCCAGAACGCCAGCAATTCATGGCTGCTCGGCTTTGCGAGCCCCAGCTTCCGCCTGACCAAGGGCAACACGGTTCCGGTCGACGTCACCTTCGACGGACAATCCCAGGCAAGGCTGTTCGCCACCGCCAATTCCGACATCATGGCCACCGCCATCCTGCCGCCGAACGTCGCCCGCACCTTCCAGAAGGCAAGCCTGATGGTCGCGGTCTCGGGCGGGACCGTTTTGCATTTCAACCTGACCTCGACCGGCGCCGTTGCTCGCGGTGCTCGCCAACTGCGTCAGCACGGTCAAGGCCCACGGGATCGACAGCGCCGGCGAGTTCACGGCGCCAAAGCCCGTGGCGGCGAAGGCCGATGCACCGGCCAATCCCAAATCCGGCAGGACCGGCAGCCAGACCGGCACCGGCTTCGTCATCAGCGCCAGCGGCCATATCGTCACCAATCATCATGTCATCGATGGCTGCGTCGGCGACATCAAGGGCAATCTCACGGGCGAGGCCGGGGCGACGCTTGCGCTGGTCAACAGCGATCAGGCCAACGACCTGGCGCTGCTGCAGGGACCGGCAGACACATTCAAGCGTTTCGCGAAGATCCGCGACCGCTCGATCCGATCGGGCGATTCCGTGACTGCGATCGGCTTTCCCTTCCACGGTCTGCTGACGTCGGATTTCACCGTCACGACCGGCATCGTCAGCTCACTGAGCGGCGTGAGGAACGACTCGCGCTTCCTGCAGATCAGCGCGGCAGTCCAACCGGGCAACAGCGGCGGACCGCTGCTCGACAGCAGCGGCGAGATCGTCGGGATGGTCGCCGCGAAACTGAACGCGCTGGGTGTTCTCCGCGCCACCGGCAATATTCCGGAGAACATCAACTTCGCCATCAAGACCGGTGCGCTTCGCGACTTCCTCGACAACAGCGTCGTTCCCTATGAAACCGCCGCGCCCGGCGCCGAACTCAAGACCGTCCGAGATCGCCGATGCGGCGCGGGCCTACACGCTGCTGATCTCCTGCACCGCGACGCGAGCAGGCGGACGCTGCGAAGCGGTAGCTTCCACGCCATCATGGTCGGCGCTTGCCCCGCTTATCCTGAGGAGCGCGCATGGCGCGTCTCGAAGGATGAGGATCAACAGCGCGGCAACCCCGGTCTCGCAACCCTACCCTCAACTATGGCAGCACGCCGCCTTCGCCTCCTCCGGCTGATACTGGTCGCGCAGGCGCACCCAGTCCATCGGATAGGGCAGGCCCTCCTCGTGACGGCCGAGCGGCGTCAGGTCGAGATAGTGGTAGGCGGCGTTCATCATGTCGAGGCCGCGGGCGTAGGTGGAATAGGTGTGGAAGATGTCGCCGGCCTCGTCGCGATAGAACACGCTGATGCCGGGCAACTCGTCGCCGTAGAACGGCGTGGTGCCGAAATTGTATTTCGCGTCGCCCGGCGTCGATCTGCTCGCGCGTGAACGAAACGCCGTAGTCGTAGTTGAAGTCGTTGTTGCCGGACGAGAACCAGTCGAAGGTCCAGCCCATCCGCTTCTTGAACGCCTCGAGCTTTTCGACGCGGTGCGAGCGAGACCGCGACCATGGTCGTGTCGCGCGCGGCGAGATGCGGCACCATGCGCTCGAAACCGTCGACCCAGAACGAGCAGCTCTTGCAGGCCGCGTCCCATTCGGGCGCGAACATCACATGCTGCACCACGAGCTGCGGCCGGCCCTTGAACAGGTCGGCGAGCGTGACCTTGCCGTTCGGGCCGTCGAACATGTAGGCCTTGTCGACCTTGACCCAGGGCAAGCTGACGGCGCTCTTCGCTCAGACGGTCGCGCGCGCGGGTCAACTCCTTCTCATGCGCCATGTGCGCCTTGCGCGCCTCGATCCACTCCTCGCGGGAAACGATCTTGTGCGGTTGCATGGGATGCTCCTTTCGATGACTTCAGGCGGCGACGTAATTTTCCAGATTGTCGAGGAACTCGGTCCAGCCGCGCTGGTGGTTGTCGCGGGCGGTCTCATCGGCGAACTGCTCGTGGTGGAACGTGAGCAGCGTGCCGGCACCGTCGGGCTTGATCTAGACCGTCACCAGCGATTCCCGCTCCGGCGTCGAATGCCAGGCCCAGCTGAACACCAGCCGCTCGTTCGGCACGACCTCGCGATAGACGCCGCCGACCTCGTTATACTCGCCGGCAGGATTGTTGAAGCTGATGCGGTAGCGCCCGCCGACCCGGACGTCGAGCTCCGCGCTGAGTCGTGCCGGGCGTCACCTTGGCCGGTCCGAACCACTGCACTAGGTTTTCCGGCTCGGTCCACGCGGCGTAGACTTTCTCCGGCCGCGCGCGGAGACGGCGCGTGAGGGTGAGGCTGGGGCGTGCGTCGTGGCTGCTGGCGGTTGCTGATTGGGCCATGGGTCTTCCTCCACAAAGGCGGCAAGGCGGTCGAGATTTTCGGACCAGAAGCGCGCGTAGCGATTGAGCCAGTTCATCGCCTGCTCCATCGGCTTCGCGGTGAGCCGGCAGGCCACCATGCGGCCGGTCTTCTCCCGCGCGATCAGGCCGGCATCCGACAGCACGTCGAGATGCTTCATGATCGCCGGCAGCGACATCGAAAATGGCTTCGCCAGTTCGCTCACCGACAGGCTTTCCTGCTCGACGAGACGCGCCAGCAGCGCGCGCCGCGTGGGGTCGGAAAGCGCCGCAAAGGTACGGTCCAGCGTCTCGTCCCTATACTTAACCATATGGTTTAGTATAGGAGCGCGCGGCGCGATGTCAAGCAAACCCGGTCACGAAATCTCGGCTGGGAACCGCGCCGCCTGAACCATCGCCGACGCGCAAAATCGACCGCGGCCGTTTCAGCCGCGATCGATTTGGATAGCTTCAGTGAAGGTTACGTGTGGAGGGCGCGCCTCAGCGCCTAGTAGTAGCCCTGATAGCCGCGCCGGCCGCGCGGCTGTTGCTGCGGGCCGAACGCCACGCGCGGGTTTACGCTGCAATAGGCGTAACGGCCGGAGGCGCTCGCCATGCACTGGCCATAGGTGGTGTAGGAGCAGTCGCCAGGATACCCCATATCCCTGCCGGTCACGCACCAGGCATAATCATGGGCTGCTGCGGAGCTGAGGTTATGAGGGTGGCCGCACCGGCCGCAGTCAGGGCCATCATGGCCAATACGAGCTTACGCATCATCAATCTCCTTCGCGCCGCAGCGTCGTTGTTGCTTGGTTAGACACTACAACGCGCGGGGAGGTTCATGGGTTCACTCTACCTTGAGGCCGGCAAATTCGACCACTTTCTTCCATTTTTCGGTTTCGGCGACGATTTCGGCGCCGAAGGCTTCCGGCGTCTGGATCCGCGGCTCGCCGCCGAGCTCGACCAGTTGCTTCTTCATCGCAGGCTCGGACATCACCGCATTCATCTCGGTATTGAGCTTGGCGATGATCTCCTTCGGCGTCTTCGCAGGCGCACCCATGCCGAACAGCGCGCTCGCTTCATAGCCCTTCACCGTCTCGGCGATCGCCGGCACGTCCGGCAATTGCGGCGAGCGTTCGGTGGTGGTGACGCCGAGCGCCCGCAGCGAGCCGGCGCGGATATGCTGGATGATCGAGGGCATGTTGTCGAAGATCACCTGCACCTGTCCGCCGAGCATGTCGGTGATCGCGGGTGCTGCGCCGCGATAGGGCACGTGCTGCATCTTGCAGCCGGTCATCGCCATGAACATTTCGCCGGACAGATGCACCGAGGTGCCGTTGCCCGACGAGGCCATGTTGATCTTGCCGGGATTGGCTTTCACATAATCGATGAACTCCGCGACGGTCTTGGCCGGCACGTCCTTGTTGACCGTCATCACATTCGGCACGCGGTTGAAGGAAGCGACGGGTGCGATATCGCGGACGAAATTGAACTTCAGATTGGTGTAGAGCGTGGTGTTGATGTAGTTCGCCGGGTTGACCAGCGTCACGGTGTAGCCGTCCGGCTCGGCATTCACCGCGGCCTCGGTGCTGATATTGTTGCCGGCGCCCGGCTTGTTCTCGATCACGAATTGCTGACCGAGCTTTTCCGACAGGCGCTGGCCGATCAGGCGCGCCAGGATGTCGGTCGCGCCGCCGGGCGGATAGCCGACCAGGAACCGCACCGGCCGCGCCGGATAGTCGGCGGCGAACGCGCGGCCAATCGCGAAGGTCGAAACTCCGGTCCCGATCAGCCCCAGCGCGGTACGGCGTGAAATCATTGCAGGTACTCCCATTTTTCGTTGTTGTTGAATGAATGGCTGGCCGCGTTGTAACAAGCCGGGCGCGGCGCGGCCAGTGCGGCAGGCCTGCGCACCGTTCTACGAAAGGATAAGCCATGCCGGTCAAGGTCAACGCGCTGGACCATCTCGTGATCAACGTCTCCGACGTCGCGCGCTCCACGGAATGGTATGCAAAGATCCTCGGCATGGAGATCAGGGTGTTCGACCCCGGCGACGGCAAGACCAAACGGACTTCGCTGGTGTTTGGTAACCAGAAGATCAACGTCCGGCCGAAAAATGCCGACAAGGTCGAATGGTTCACCGCCGACCATGAGGCGGCCGGCAGCGACGATCTGTGCTTTCTCACATCGAGCACGCCGGACCAGGTGGTTGCACATCTCAAGGCGCATGGCGTCGAGATCGAGGAAGGCCCGACGAAGAAGCAGGGCGCGCGCGGCACCCTGCTCTCGGTCTATTGCCGCGATCCCGACGGCAGCCTGATCGAGATTTCGTCGTACGAGACATAACGGCCGCGCGGACGCCGAGTCCGTCCACTCCGAGCCTTGTTGTCGCGATTTGCCCATTGCCGGGTTCGGTGGCAAGAAGAGCGGCAAGAACACGCGAGAATGACGGCCGCCCGGCAGGGACAAGGCCGGGCGGGAGGAAAGATGAACGGATTTGTGGGCGCGCCGGGTGTGGTCGGCCCCTTCGCCGGGCTGGATGTGCCCTGGCTGCTCGAAATGCGCGCGGAAGTCCGGCGCGATCATCCATTCCTGATCTGGGCCCCGTTCGATGCGCCCGCGCGCACATGGTCGTACGGCGAATTCCACGACCGCGTCGGCGCGCTCGCCGCGGGCCTTGCCAAACGCGGCATCAAGCCCGGCGAATATGTGCTGATCCATCTCGACAATTGCATCGAGGCGATGCTCGCCTGGTTTGCCTGCGTCGAATTGGGCGCGATCGCGGTTACCACCAACACCCGCTCCGCCGCGGCCGAGATGGAGTATTTCGCCGGCCATTGCGGCGCGGTCGCCGCCATCACCCAGCCCGCCTATGCCGAGCTGGTCGCGGCCAATTGCAAAAACCTGCGCTGGATCGCGGTGATCGCGCATGATGCGGGCGCTGCCCCCGGAACCGCTCCGTCGCGCGGCGACAGTTTTGACGCGCTGTTTGCCGACAGCGCCGACCGGCCGCGCCGCGCCACCGATCCGCTCGCGCCCTGCAGCGTGCAATATACGTCGGGCACCACGTCGCGGCCGAAGGCGGTGTTGTGGACCCATGCCAATGCGCTGTGGGGCGGCAAGGTCAACGCCGCGCATCAGGACCTGCACGCAGGTGACGTGCACCAGACCTACCTGCCGCTGTTTCATACCAATGCGCTGGCCTATTCGATGCTGGCGAGCCTTTGGGTCGGCGCGACCTGCGTGATCCAGCCGCGTTTTTCCGCCAGCCGCTTCTGGCGCGTGGCGCTCGAGCATGGCTGCACCTGGACCTCGACCATCCCCTTCTGCATGAAGGCGCTGCTTGAGCACGAGGTTCCGAAGGACCACAAATTCCGGCTCTGGGGCACCGCGGTGAACGACCCTCCGGCCTTCGCGGTCTTCGGCGTCAAGATCATCGGCTGGTGGGGCATGACCGAGACCATCACCCACGGCATTGTCGGCGAGGTCGACCAGCCCAACACGCCGATGTCGATCGGCCGCGCGGCGAGCGAATATGCGATCCGCATCACCGACGATGACGGCCGACCGACCGGAGTCGGCGACACCGGCAATCTCTCGATCAAGGGCGTGCCGGGCCTGTCGCTGTTCAAGGAGTATCTCTACAACGAGAAGGCCACGCGCGAGAGTTTCGACGAGCACGGCTTTTTCCTGACCGGCGACCGCGTCACGCTGCTCGAATGCGGCTATGTGAAGTTCGGCGACCGCGCCAAGGACATGCTGAAGGTCGGCGGCGAGAATGTCGCGGCCTCCGAGATCGAGCAGGTGATCGCGGTGGTGCCCGGCGTGCGCGAGGCCGCCGTGGTCGCCAAGAAGCATCCGATGCTGGACGAGGTGCCGGTCGTCTTCATCATTCCGCAGGCCGGCGTCGATGCGCTGCCGCAAGACCTGCACGACAATGTCATGACGGCCTGCCGCGGCGCGCTCGCCGATTTCAAGGTGCCGCGCGAAATCCGCTTTGTCGACGAGATGCCGCGCTCGACGCTGGAGAAGGTCGCAAAGGCCGAGCTGCGGAAGATGCTGGCGTGAATATCAGACTGGCTCGTCATTGCGAGCGAAGCGAAGCAATCCGAATCTCACCGCGTAACGAGCATGGATTGCTTCGTCGCTGACGCTCCTCGCAATGACGGCAGAGAGATGGATAGCAAAGGAAATAGCAATGCTGCGCCCTGCCCTTGCCGCGACCGTCGCCCTCACCCTCGCCGCCGCCACCCCCGCCTTCGCGCAGACCGCCGACACCGTGCTCTTCAACGGCAAGGTCGTGACCGTGGACCGGGAATTTTCGGTCCGTGAGGCGATTGCGATCGCGGACGGCCGCGTGCTCGCGACCGGCACCTCCGCCGCGATGAAGAAGCTCGCCGGCAACCGCGCGAAAATGATCGATCTTGGCGGCCGCACCGTAATCCCCGGCCTCACCGACGGCCACATCCACGGCATCCGCGCCGCGCTGACCTTTGGCTCCGAGGTGAACTGGATTGGCGTGCCGACCCTGAAGGAGGCGCTCGCGAAAATCCGGAAGCCGCGAAGACCCAAGCCGCCGGATCCTGGATCGTCGTCGCCGGCGGCTGGACCGAGGAGCAATTCGCCGAGAAACGCCGCCCGACGCCGCAGGAGATCGCGCAGGCCGCGCCAAACAATCCCGTCTACATCCAGCATCTCTATGATTGGGCCCTGCTCTCGCCCAAGGCCATGGAGCAGCTCAGCATCCATGACGATGCCGACGTGACGCCGGGCGGCAAGGCTCGAGCGCGACGGTGACAACAAGCCGACCGGGGTAATCGTCGCCAACGGCAACGCGCTGGGCAAGATTTTCGACAAGCTGCCGAAGCCGAACCTGGCGCAGCAGGTCAAAAGTTCGAAGCAATTCTTCCGCGAGATGAACTCGCTCGGCGTCACCGGCATCGTCGATGGCGGCGGCGTCAGCATGTATCCCGCGAGCTACGAGGCGGTGTTCAAGCTCTGGCACGACAAAGCAGCTTTCATTGCGCGTCGCCTATCACCTCTGTGCGCCGAAGCCCGGCAGCGAGCTCGCCGACCTGCAGAACTCTGACGCAGCTGTCGCCGCAGGGCTTTGGCGACGCCATGCTGCATTTCAACGGGCCCGGCGAAATCCTGATCTGGGCCGACTGGACCGATGGCGACATCACATCGGACGGCAAGGCGAAGCTCGCCGAGCTGCTGCGCTGGGCGGCCTCGAAGGGCTACTCGATCCAGCTGCACTGGAATCCGGATCGCACCGTCCACGACCTGCTCGACGTGGTCGCGAACGTCGACAAGGATTATCCGGTGCGCGACCTGCGCTGGAGCGTGCTGCATCTCTACAACGCCTCGGAAGACAGCCTGAAGCGGATGCAGAAACTGGGCCTGATCTGGGGCGTGCAGGACGGGCTCTATTTCGGCGGCGAGCGACTGCAGAAAGAGGTCGGCGCCGACGCGGCAAAACAGATGCCGCGGATCGTGACCGCCATGAAGCTCGGGCTCGTGGTGACCGGCGGCACCGACGCGCATCGGGTCTCGTCCTACAATCCCTTCGTCTCGCTGCAATGGTATCTCGACGGCACCACCATCGGCGGCGTGCAGACCCGCGGCGAAAGCGAGGCCCCGAGCCGCCGCCAGGCGCTGGAGATGTACACGCGCAACACGGCTTATGCGGCGAATGAGGACGACAGGCGCGGCACGCTGGAGGCTGGCAAGCTCGCCGACCTCGCGGTGCTCTCCGCGGACTACCTGACGGCGCCGGTGAAGGAGATCGGTCGAGATCAGGTCGCTGCTCACCATGGTCGGCGGCAACGTGGTTTATGCCGCCGCGCCGTTCGCGGGCCTCGAAGAGCCTGCCAAAAAGTAGGGATCAGTACGACGCGAACGCGACCGGGCGGAACGCCTGCAGCAATTGCTGGTCGAGCTTGGCGCCCATCGATTCCATGATGCCGAAAGCCCTCGAATGGGTGAACGGCAGGCGATAGGCGCGCTTCTCCACCAGCGCCGTATAGATGTCGACGATGCGTCGTCAGCCGGACGATGTCGCTGATCTGGCTGCCGGCCAGCCCATTGGGATAGCCGGAGCCGTCGAGCATCTCGTGGTGATGCAGCACGACGTCGAGCATCTCCGGCGGGAAGCTGCCCTGGGCGGCGAGCGCATCGTAGCCGCGGCGCGGATGCTGGCGGATTTCGGCCATTTCCTCGTCCGTCAACTTGCCCGGCTTGTCCAGGATCGCGACGGGGATGAAGGCCTTGCCGACATCGTGAAGCAGCGCGGCGCGGGTCAGGCGGCGCTGGTCCTTCTCGCGCATGCCGAGATGCTGCGCGAAGGCGACCGCATAACCCGGTGACGAACAGGCAATGCCGATAGCTGTCGGCGTGGTGACAGCCGACCGTGGTCAGCCATTCGCGCAAGGAGGAGTGCTTGATCGCCTTCAATATCCTGGTTTCGGCCTGCTGCACTTCCTCGAAGGTCAGCGACGCGCCGGACGGAAGCTTCTCGAAGATCTTGACGAAGATCGCATGCGCGGCCTCGACGCCGCGATTGAGCGTCTTGCCGCGGTCGCTCGCGTCGTAGGACTGGCTGTCGGGAAAGGCGGCGCGGATGCGCTGCAGGATGGCGACAGGCTCGAGCGGCCGCGAGATGGTGTCGGTGGCGCCCAGCGCCCAGGCCTGCATGGAGGCGTGGTGAAGCGCATCCGCCAGCACGAACAGCCGCGGCATCTCGCTATAGGCATCCGCCTGCAGTTTCTTGCGTACTGTCTGCACGCTCTCGGCCGAGCGCAGGTTGATGTCGACCACGACACCGGAAAGCCCCGACGGCGACGTGGGAATGTCCGCGGTCGCCACCGTGCTGACCTCGCCCACGGAACTCAGGATATCCGCAAGTTCGCTGCTTTGATCGGCGCGGTCGGAAGCCAGCAGCAGGCGTCGCTTGTTCGAGGTTTGTTTGGCGGTAGCGCTCATGAAACTTCCAGGTCTGAACTTGCACGGCTCGCAGAATTCACCATGCGAAATCTAGCTGGTAACCCGTTCCACTGGGATTAATAGGCGTTGTGAACGCACCCCTCACGCGATCGTTAAAATTTTAGCGAATGTCCAAAATCGGTTTGCTGTCATCATCCGCGAAGGCGGATGATCCAGTAAGCCGCGACGATCATGACCGATCGCGCTTGCACGGCGTACTGGATGCCCCGCCGGAGCCCGTCATCGGGCGCGCGTTCGCGCGACCCGTTGGCGGGGCATGACGACGCTCAAAAAAATCCGCCGGAGGAAAGCCCCCGGCGGATCGTGTTTGCCGATCGATGATAAGCGCGCGTTACGCCTTCATCGCAGCCTTTACGGCGTCCGCCGTGATCGGCAGCGAGCGCACGCGGGCGCCGACGGCGTTGAACACCGCGTTGCCGATCGCGGGCGCGACCACGGTGACCGCCGGCTCGCCGACGCCGGTCGCCTTCTCGCCATTGGCGATGACGCTGACGGCGACTTCCGGCATCTGGCTCATCCGCAGCGGCGTGTAGCGTATCGAAGTTGGTCTGCTCGATACCGCCGTCCTTCAGCGTCGCCTTCTCGAACATCGCAAGCGACATGCCCCACAACGCCGCGCCCTCGACCTGGGCACGGATGTTGTCGGGATGCACCTGCGTGCCGACGTCGGTCGCGACCGTGAGCTTCTTCACCTTGACCTCGCCCGACGGCGCCACCGCGACATGGGCGACGCAGGCCGTCCAGCTCGCGGTCGCGCGCTCCTGCGACGACACGCAGGCGACGCCCATGCCTTCACCCTTGGGCAATTGCTTGGTGCCGTAGCCGGCCATGCCCATCGCCGCGAGCAGCGTGTTGCGCAGACGCTGCGCGCCGCCGGCATTGGCGCCCTTGCCGTCGAGCATGTCGATGCGGTATTGCGCCGGGTCCTTGCCGACCGAATGCGCGATCTCGTCGACCATGCTTTCGACCGCCCAGAAGGTCCAGCCCGGTGCGACCGACCGCAACTGGCCCGACGGGGTGGCGTTGTGCGCCATCTCGTTCTTGATCGCCCGCACATTGTGGTTGGGCACGGTGTAGAAGAAGTCCGCGCCGTTCACCGTGAAGGCGTCGAGCGGCCCCTTCTTGTCGACCGAGGGCGACAGGAAATCGGGGATGCCCCAGCGCGCCGTCGGCCAGGCCGAGACCACGTCGTGGTTCGAGCGCGACCAGCCGGCCGTCGGCGTCGAGGCCCGCCTTCACTTTTTGATAGGTGAGCGGCCGCGAGAAATCCATCGTCATGTCGTTCTCGCGCGAATAGATCACCTTGACCGGCCTGCCGACGGCTTTCGCCGCCTGCACCGCCGGCACCATCATGTCGGCGTCGAGACGCCGGCCGAAGCCGCCGCCCAGCCACATCTGGTGCATCACCACGAACTTCGGATCGATCCCGGCTGCGCCCGCCGCGATCGCGCCGGAGCGCGTCGCGAACTGGTTGCCGGAATAGATGTGCAGGATGTCGCCCTTGAACTCCGCGGTGGCGTTCATCGGCTCCATCGGCGCGTGGATGTTGATGTTGGTGGTGTATTCCGCCTCCATCATCTTCGCCGCCGTGCCGAACGCCGCCTGGGTGTCGCCGTCCTTGACGAAGAACTGTCCGGAATCGTCGAGCCCCTGCAGGCGCTTCGCTTCGGTCAAACAGCGACTCGCTCGACAGCTTGGCGTTCGGACCGCCGTCATAGGCGATCTTCAGCGCGTCCGCCGCCTTCTTGCGCATTGGCATAGGTGTTGGCGACCGCAACCACCCAGCCGGTCGTGGTGCCGGTCTTGTCGTCGAGGGTGACGGCCTTGATGAAGCCCGGCACCTTCTTCGCCGCGCTGTCGTCGACCGATTTCACCGTGGCGCCGTAGCGCACCGGCGGGGTGACGACGGCGCCATAGGCCATGCCCGGCAGCATCACGTCGATGCCGTACTTTGCCGTGCCGTTGGTCTTGGAGGGGATGTCGAGCTGCGGCACCGAGACGCCGATCATGGTGTACTGATCCGGGGTCTTCAGACTTGATCGCCTTGAGCTCGTCCGGCGTGAAGGTCTTGGTCGCCTTGCCGCTCTTCACGACGTCGGCAAAGCTCATCTGTTTCTTCGACTTCGGATGCGAGATCACGCCGTCGCGCACGACGAGCTCGCCCGCCGGCACGCCCATCGAGGCCGCCGCTGCTTCCGTCAATGCGATCCGCCCTGCGGCACCCGCGCGGCTCATCGCATCGAAGTTCATCATGGTCGACCAGCTTCCGCCGGTGATCTGCGCGCCCAGCACGGGGTCGTTGAACTTCGGATCGTTGGAGGCGAGCTGGACCCGCATGTCCTTCCAGTTCGCGCCCAGTTCCTCGCAGACGATCTGCGCCATGGTGGAGGCGATGTGCTGTCCCATGTCGGCCTTGCCGCAGGTCACGGTGACGAGCCCGTCAGGTGCGATCGAGTACCAGACGCTGGGATCGAAATTGGCCGGCGCGGTCGCGGCCAGCGCGCTGTCGAGACCCGGAACGGCAGAATAGCCGAGCGCGAGGCCCGCGGCGGCGGTGCCGACCAGGAACGAACGGCGGCTGAGGTCGGCGGGTTCGGCCTTGGTGATTTTCACGTGCGTATTCATGTGGCCCTCCGCTCGCCCGAGACGTTGGAGGCGGTGCGCATTTCGGACGCGGCGCGCATGATCGCCTTCTGAATGCGCGAATAGGTCATGCAACGGCAGAGATTGCCGTCCATGTGCTCGACCACCTCTTCCCTGGTGGGATTGGTGTTCTTCGCGAGCAGGGCTGCCGCCTGCATGATCTGGCCGGACTGGCAGTAGCCGCATTGCGGCACCTGCTCGGTGATCCAGGCCTTCTGCAAGGGATGGTCGCTCTTGGCGGAAAGGCCTTCGATGGTGACGATCTTCTTGCCGACGACGTCGCTCACCATGGTCTGGCAGGACCGCACGGCTTCGCCGTTGACGTGGACGGTGCAGGCCCCGCACAGGCCGGCGCCGCAACCGAACTTCGTGCCGGTCATCTGCAATTGCTCGCGGATGGCCCAGAGCAGCGGCGAGTCACCCGCCGCATCGACGGACACATTTCGTCCGTTGATATTCAGGTTTGGCATCGTTTCTTCCCCTGGCCGGTGTATGAAGCCGCTTACGGCGGCATCTCACTTGGGTTGGGTAGCTGAACGCCCACCGGGTAAGCATCAGTTGGCGAGCAGAATGATCGCGTTCCCGATTGGAGGCAATCCAATTTGGAATTGGCCGAGGAAAATAAACTTTCGAAATGCATTTTGTGCGTTGCGACAACAAGATGCCGCAAAATTCGCTGTGCGGAATAGCGCACCGACCGACGTGCAGCACAAGAAGGCTGCTTGTCGATGTCCGGCGGTTCACAGCCGTGAAGGGATCGCGCTAGAATGATCTCAGGCACAGGAAAACGTGCGGGAGGCGTGATGCCGAAAATCGATCGCGACGGAGTGAAAATCTATTACGAGGTCCATGGCGACGGCCCCCCGCTCATTCTCACCCACGGCTATTCCTCGACGTCTGCGATGTGGCAGGGCCAGGTCGCGGCGCTGTCGAAACATCACAAGCTTGATCCTCTGGGACATGCGCGGCCACGGCCAGTCGGATTATCCCGAGGATCCCAAGGCCTACAGCGAGGCGCTGACTGTCGGCGACATCGCGGCCCTGCTCGACGCAGGTCGGCGCAAAGAAGGCCATCGTCGGCGGGCTCTCGCTCGGCGGCTACATGTCGCTGGCGTTTTATCGCGCGCACCCGGAACGGGTTTCGGCGCTCCTCATCATCGACACCGGGCCCGGCTTCAAGAAGGACGACGCCCGCGAGGTCTGGAACCAGCGCGCGCTCGATACCGCCGACCGCTTTGAGCGTGAGGGACTCGATGTGCTGAAGTCGGCGAGCCGCGAGCGCTCGACCGTCAGCCATCGCGACGCCAGGGGGCTCGCACTCGCAGCGCGCGGGATGCTGACCCAGCGCGACGCCAAGGTGATCGAGGTGCTGCCCGAGATCAAGGTGCCGTCGCTGGTCGTGGTCGGCGCCGACGACACGCCGTTCCTGGCCGCGTCGGACTATATGGCGGCGAAGATTCCCGGCGCGAAGAAGGTCGTGGTGCCCGCCGCCGGCCACGCCGTGAACATCGACCAGCCGCAGGCCTTCATCGAGGCGGTGCTGCCGTTCCTCGATGGGCTCTCGGCCAGAAAGGTCGCCTAGACATGCAAACCTCTCCGCCTCGTCATTCCGGGGCGCGCATAGCGCGAGCCCGGAATGACACGTGGCGGCAGTTTGCTAAAACCAGCGTTCGCCGACGAGCACGGTGTCGCCGGGACCGAGCGAGGTGCCGAGCGGCACCACATAGCGCTCCGCGCCGTTGGCGTCGGTATGCGTGACCGTGACGAGGTCGCGCTTGGCCCGCGGCGAGAAACCGCCGGCGATCGCGATCGCGCTCTCGACCGTCATGTTGGGCACGTAAGGATACTGGCCGGGCGCCTGTACCTCGCCGAGGATGAAGAACGGCCGGTAGGATTCGATCTCGACGGCGACCGAAGGCTCGCGGATATAGCCGTTGCGAAGCTTGGCAGAGATCTGGCTGGCAAGCGAGGCCGGCGAACGTCCGCGCGCCGGCACCTGGCCGATCAGCGGCATGGTGATCGAGCCGGCGGCGTCGATGGTATAGGTGTTGGTGAGGCCTTCCTGCCCGTATACGACAACCCTGAGCTTGTCGCCGGCATCGAGCCGATAGCCCGCATCGTAGCGGACCGGCATGGGTGCCGCGGCATAGGTGGCCGGCATCGGAGCAACCATCGGCTCGGGCGCGGGTTCGGCCGCGTAAACGGGGCGGGGCGAGTTGGCCATGGCGTTGCGGAGTGCGGAGATCGCGCCACCACCGCTGTTGTCGGCGACGGGGCCAGGTGCACTAGCAGGTGCACTAGCAGGCGCACTGGCAAGTGCACTGGCGGGTGCACTCATGGCTCGGCCATTGGCTTGGCCATAGGCCATCGCGTCCAGATCGCCTGGCGGTGCGACCGCGACCGGCGAGGCCGTGTGCATGCAGCCCGACAGAGCGAGCGCAGCAAGGATCGGCAGAAAAAACGCGCGCGCAACCGGCACTGGAGCCATCCCTCGAAACGAGATCACTCCAGTCTTGCACCCGTTATGGTTAATAATGGGTTTGCAGGGAGCGCGAGACTACCGCCGCGCCCTCCTTGCTCGTCATTCCGGGTCGATGCGCCAGCATCGAACTGTGGTGCGCAAGGGCGCACCATAGTTCGCGCTTCGCGCACCCCGGAATGACGCCGCAGTAATCAGGCCGAAACACCGGCTCCGATCGGGCAGGACACGCCGGTGCCGCCGAGCCCGCAATAGCCGGCCGGATTCTTGGCCAGATATTGCTGATGGTAGTCCTCGGCGAAATAGAACTCGCCGGCCGGCAGGATCTCGGTGGTGATGGTGCCCAATCCCTTCGCCGACAGCGCCTTTTGATAGGCCGCCTTCGACGCGGCGGCGGCTTTGCGCTGCGCATCGCTCTGCGTGTAGATCGCGCTGCGATACTGCGTGCCGACATCATTGCCCTGACGCATGCCTTGCGTCGGGTTGTGGCTCTCCCAGAAAGTCTTCAGCAGGCGATCGTAGGAAACCTTCTTCGGATCGAACACGACCAGCACCACTTCGGTGTGGCCGGTGCGGCCCGAGCAGACTTCTTCATAGGTCGGGTTCGGCGTATGGCCGCCGGCATAGCCGACCGCGGTGGCATAGACGCCGTCGCCGAGTTCCCAGAACTTGCGCTCGGCGCCCCAGAAACAGCCGAGCCCGAAAACGACCTGCTCGAGGCCTTCCGGATAGGGTGGCTTCAGCTTGTGACCGTTGACGAAGTGGGTCGAGGCGGTGGCAATCGGCTGCGCACGGCCCGGCAACGCTTCGGCGGCGCTTGGCAGTGCGGTGGTCTTGCGCATGAACAGCATGAGATCTTCTCCGGACGGGGAGTTGCCGGACACGGGGTCGCTCCAGCGAGAGCCCATTATATAGGTGTTTACGTCACCCGGAGCAGCCCCGTTACGTCGTTTCACCCCATCGGAGGCTGCGGTCAGTCCCGGGAATAGCCGATCAGGGGTTTCCGCGGTCGGAACAGGATCATCAGGATGATACCGACCACGCCGAGCACGGCAAAGACCGGCTGGTCCAGCACGACCTTGACCACGCTGGTCCAGAGCCATGGCGCCTTGCCCTCCACCCAGGCCCGGAACGCCGCCTGGCTGGACTGGTTCATGTCGTTCCAGAACTGGCCGAACTGGGTGAAGTGCAGGTTCTGGTCGGCGACCCAGCGCGCGCCGTCATAGACCATGAAGATGAAGCCGCCGGCGAGCAGCAACAGGCCCACCAGGCGGAAAAAACCGCGGATCATGTGTCACCCACTCCTCGTCGCGCCCAACGGACCGCTTGGCCATACCGGGCCGGCCGCGGAAATTCAACCTCGTCAGTAGCTTACCGGTCCCTTGCGCCGGGGTTTCGGCCCGACATGCGGCCCTTAAAGCGTTGACGCTGCAAAACCCTCCCTCTATAAGGGCGGCAATGGCGGCGGGCGCAATCCCGCCGCCGCGTTTCTTTGAGCATTGCCGGCCTGATGCGCAGATTGCTTCCTGCCACCGCAGTTCAAGGACGTTCCGAACAACCAGCAGCGTCGATCACGTGCGAAAGCACGATTGCCTAACTTAAGGCAGCGGCCGGCGCGCTTATCCGCGATTGAAAAGCGAGCCCACCGCTAGAGGAATTTTGAGACGATGGCCAATACGACTTCCGCCAAGAAAGCGACGCGCAAGATCGCCCGCCGCACCGTGATCAACAAGTCGCGCCGCACCGAGATGCGCGGCGCTGTCCGTACCGTCGAGGAAGCCATCAAGCGCGGCGACCGCGACGCGGCATTGAAGGCGATGACGCACGCCGAGCCGGAACTGATGCGCGCAGCGCAGCGCAACATCATTCACAAGAACAACGCGAGCCGCAAAGTGTCGCGCCTCTCGCACCAGATCGCGAAGCTCGGCAAGTAATCGTCAAGGGAAGCGACCCGACCAAAGGCGCAGCCCTGATAAAAATCGAAACGCGTCACAGCCCGGCTTCGCCGGGCTTTTCTTTTTCTGTCATCTTTTTTCTGTCATCTTTTTTCTGTCATGGAGCGCACTTGTCATATTGCGATCGGCCATAACGCGCGTATGATTTTGGTGTGCCCGTAGTTTTGCGGTGCGGATTGCGCGCGGCTATTGTTTGCTCGGTGACAATTTTGCCGCACTGGAAACACAGCGCCTGTCGCAACAAGCTGCAGCTCCTGAATTCAAGATCGAAATGCTCGCTACGCTGCCGATGAACGGCGCGGGTGGGAGTTACCCTGTTTCAACGCGCAAGAAAATGTGCGCTCTCTTAGTGACTTATCGGCAAAGCGCGATGCAGCAGTTGGAAAACCGCGCGGCCATGCCGGCAACCTTTAAGGAAATGTGACTTTTCTTTCTTGTTTCGACGAAAATGTCACACTCGCTGCATGGATCGAATCTGCAATCAGAATCAGCGACATGCTTTCGAGCCCGGAGAGGGCGTCATTGCCGTCAAAGCGCCGAGCAGGTTTTGTGCGCGTGCGTCGCGAATCAAATTCGTTGCGAGCCGCGCTGCATCGTGTACATCTTAGATCGCTCGCGGCGCCCACGATCTTGAGACCAGCGCGGTTTTAGAAACGGGGTGGACGTGCAAATCGGCGGCGGTGTGCGCGTTGGCGACGCTTTCCAAGCGATTGTCGGACCGAGACCCATGGCAACATGGGTAACGGGGAACTGTGTCCAAATTTCTCAAGGCGAGGCCTTCGCGTCTCGTTCGTCTTAACAAGAGAAGTAGACACCGTTCACTCCAGCGATCGCGGGAAGTGGAGCCCGGCGAATTGGGACGGTAGTAACGGGTTGAATAGACGGCGTAGTAACTGGACATTGGTTCAGACGGCCGTCGGCCTTGAGCAGATTTTGAGAGGACGACTTGCCGAGAGCAATCTTTGGCGAGGACGGGGAGGTGTGCATATGTTTTACGGAAACGTCACAGTAGTTGATCGCCTGGCAATCATTGGCCACATCAGTTCCGACACCATTGGTGGTTCCGACGCCATTGATCTGCGTCCGCCAAACCGAAACCCCGATAATCCATCGAGTACCCGCTGACCTCGCGGAAAAGTTTCCGATCCGGCCATCATCAGCCTGACGCGGCGTTTCCGCCGAACGGGAGAGGTGTGTCCGGTGACGGAAGCCCGCATGAGGTCGCGCCGCGGCAGGAATCCTGCACGGCGTTTTGGAAAACGGACAGGGCTACTTCTTTTGGAAAAGTTTCAGACAATGACAAATTCGGAACATGATCGCTGGTCGCGCGTCAAAGGTCGTTTGCGGTCGAGCGTGGGCGACGACGTCTATTCAAGCTGGTTCGCCAGGATGGATCTCGAGAACGTGCAGCACGAAAGCGTGCGCCTTTCGGTGCCGACGACGTTTCTCAGGAGCTGGATCCAGGCGCATTATGCCGAACGCGTGCTCTCCTGCTGCCAGGCCGAGATGCCGGAAGTGCACCGGATCGATCTCACCGTACGCTCCGCGATGCGGCCCGCGGCGCCGGTCAAGGAAGCACCCGTGGCCCTCGAAGCGCGCCGTATGGAGCCGGCCAACGGCCGTCCCATGCTGGAATTGCGCTCGACCGCGTCCGCGCCGGTATCGGCCAACCATGACGCGCTCGGCGGCTCGCCGCTCGATCCGCGCCTGACCTTTGCGAGCTTCGTCGTCGGCCGTTCCAACACGCTGGCGCAGGCCGCCGCGCGACAAGTCGCCGAAGGACGCCGCGGCGATCCCGTGATGTTCAACCCGCTCTATATCCATGCCGGCGTGGGGCTGGGCAAAACCCACCTGCTGCAGGCCGTGACCTGGGCCGGCAACGCGGCGGGCGAGCGCAAGGTGCTGTATCTCACCGCCGAAAAGTTCATGTACGGCTTTGTCGCGGCGCTGAAGACGCAGACCGCGCTGGCCTTCAAGGAAGCGCTGCGCGGCATCGACGTGCTCGTGATCGACGACCTGCAGTTCCTGCAGGGCAAGTCGACCCAGGCCGAGTTCTGCCACACGCTGAACGCGCTGATCGATGCCGGCCGCCAGGTGGTGATCGCCGCCGACCGTCCGCCGTCCGATCTCGAAAGCCTCGACGACCGCGTGCGTTCGCGGCTCGCCGGCGGCCTCGTGGTCGAGATGGGCTCGCTCGGCGAGGAGCTGCGGCTCGGCATTCTGAAGTCGCGCGTCGCGGCAGCCCGCGCCCATCATGCAAGCTTCGACGTGCCGGAGCCGGTGCTCGACTATCTCGCCCGCACCATCACCCATAACGGCCGCGACCTCGAAGGCGCGATCAACCGCCTGCTGGCGCATTCGAAGCTGAACAACCAGCCGGTGACGCTGGAGATGGCCGAGCGCGAGGTGCGCGACCTGATCCGCCCGCAGGAACCGAAGCGGATCAAGATCGAGGACATCCAGCGCGTGGTGGCGCGGCAATATAATGTCAGCCGCTCCGACCTGTTGTCCTCGCGCCGAACCGCCAACGTGGTGCGGCCACGGCAGGTCGCGATGTATCTGGCGAAGACGCTGACGCTTCGCTCCCTGCCCGAGATCGGCCGCCGGTTCGGCGGGCGCGACCACACCACGGTGCTGCACGCCGTGCGCAAGATCGAGGCACTGGTGGCCAAGGACACGGCGCTGTCCGAAGAGGTGGAATCGCTGAAGCGCCAGTTGCAGGAGTAGCACCAACCGCCGTCAGTTCCGGGACGGCCCTCTGAACTCGGGTTTACCCGAGTTCAGCATTTCTGGATGGCCAAGCCGGCAACAGCCGACTTGGCTGGACCGGACCCGGAATCTCGAATTCCGGAATCTCGAGATTCTCGGTGTGCGCAATTGCGCCCCATGGTGCGCGCTTCGCGCACCCCGGAATGACGCCTCCCAGGATCCCGGCCCCGCAAAACGTGGGAATCGCCCCTCCAATCCCTTGAATTAGGGCCCCATCCGCGCCACCTTACGCCCCCCGAACGCCCGCCTGCCGGGCTACCGGGTGCCATCGGCCGCGGCCCACCCGCCCGGCATTCCCAAGACATGTTCTGTTGGATCGGGCGGAAATAGCTATGAAGGTCACCGTCGAACGCGCGCAACTCCTGAAGTCGCTGGGCCACGTCCATCGCGTGGTCGAGCGCCGCAACACCATCCCGATCCTCGGCAACGTGCTGCTGCGCGCCGAGAACGCGCAATTGTCGCTGAAGGCGACCGACCTCGATCTCGAGGTGACGGAGACGCTCGCCGCCGAGACCGCGACCGGCGGCTCGACCACGGTTCCCGCGCACATGTTCTACGACATCGTGCGCAAGCTGCCGGACGGCTCGCAGATCATGCTCGAGAGCGACGGCGACCGCGCGGTGATGGCGATCCGCGCCGGGCGCTCACGCTTCACCTTGCAGACGCTGCCCGAGAGCGATTTTCCGGATCTCGCCGCCGGCGACATGACGCATTCCTTTACGCTTCCCGCCGCCGACGTGAAGCGCCTGATCGACCGCACGCAGTTTGCGATCTCGACCGAGGAGACGCGCTATTACCTCAACGGCATCTATCTGCACGCGGCCGGCAGCGCCAAGGCCGCGACCTTGCGCGGCGTCGCCACCGACGGCCATCGTCTGGCGCAGGTCGACCTCGTGCAGCCGAAGGGCGCGGCGGGCATGCCCGGCGTGATCGTGCCGCGCAAGACGGTCGGCGAGGTGCAGCGTCTGATCGAGGACACCGAGGCGGAAGTCGCGATCGAATTGTCGCAGGGCAAGATCCGCTTCACGCTCGGCAATGTGGTGCTGACCTCGAAGCTGATCGACGGCACCTTCCCCGATTACGGCCGCGTCATCCCGCAGAACAACGACAAGGAACTGATCGTCGACAAGGCCGACTTCGCCGCCGCCGTCGACCGCGTCTCCACCATCTCCAGCGAGCGCGGCCGCGCCGTGAAGCTCGCGCTGTCCGCGGGCAAGCTCGTGCTCAGCGTGACCAATCCGGATTCCGGCAGCGCCACCGAAGAGCTCGAGGTCGAATACGCATCCGACCCGCTCGATATCGGATTCAACTCGCGCTATTTGCTCGACATCGCCAGCCAGATCGAGGGCGAGGTCGCGGTGTTGAAGCTCGCCGATCCCGGCTCGCCGACCTTGGTGCAGGACAAGGACAACAAGACCGCGCTCTACGTACTGATGCCGATGCGGGTTTGACTTGAACTCGTCATGGCCGGGCTTGACCCGGCCATCCATCCACTTCGAACATGAGCATTGGTGCGGAAAATCGATCTAATCGTCGCGAGCAACCCTGATTGGCGCGACCTATATGATGAAATTGTCGGCTGGTGCGGACAATGGATCGCCGGGTCAAGCCCGGCGATGACGAGTGTAGATGACCCCTTCCCGCATCCATCGCCTGACGCTGACGCATTTCCGCAATTATCGCGGCGCGAGCCTTCAGACGCGGCCGCGACATGGTCGCGCTTGTCGGGCCGAACGGCGCGGGCAAGACCAATTGCCTGGAGGCGATCTCGTTCCTGTCGCCCGGCCGCGGGCTTCGCCGCGCCACGCTGGAAGACGTCGCCGACAATCAGGGCGACGGTTCCTGGGCGGTATCCGCCGAGGTCGAGGGCGCGCTGGGGCTGGCCACGCTCGGCACCGGCATCGAGGCGCCGCGCGGCGAGGCGTCCGCCAGTCGCCGTTGCCGCATCGACCGCGAGCCGGTCGCCTCCGCCGCCGCCTTCGGCGATCATTTGCGCATGGTGTGGCTGACGCCGGCGATGGACGGGTTGTTCATGGGCGCGGCCTCCGAGCGGCGCCGCTTCTTCGACCGCCTGGTGCTCGCCATCGACAGCGAGCATTCGAGCCGCGTCTCCGCGCTCGATCGATCGTTGCGCTCGCGCAACCGCCTGCTGGAAGTGCGCAATTTCGACGACCATTGGTGCGACGCGATCGAGCGCGAGACCGCGGAGCTTGCGGTCGCGGTCGCGGCAACGCGCGGCCAGACCGCCGTGAAACTCGCCGCGATGCTGCGCGCGCGGGGCGAAGCCTCGGCTTTTCCCTCCGCGCAGATCGCGCTCGACGGCTGGATGGAGAATGCGCTGCTTCACGAGCCCGCACTCGCGGTCGAAGACCGCTACCGCAAGCTCCTGCGCGAGAACCGTGTGCGCGACGCGGCTGCCGGCCGCACGCTCGACGGCCCGCATCTCACCGATCTGCAGGTTGTCTACGCGCCGAAGAGCGTGCCGGCCAGGGACGCCTCCACCGGCGAGCAGAAGGCGCTCCTGATCGGGCTGGTGCTGGCGCATGCAACGCTGGTGGCGGAGACCACCGGCATCGTCCCGCTGCTGCTGCTCGACGAGGTGGTCGCGCATCTCGATCCCGGCCGCCGCAGCGCGCTGTTTGACGAGCTCGCAAAGCTTGGCGCGCAGGTCTGGCTCACCGGCGCCGATCCCGCGGCGTTCGCCGAGCTCGGCGGCACCGGCGAAATCTTCGACGTCGAGAACGGCCGCGTTGCGCGGCGCGGCTGACTACGGCTCGCTGCCCGCCCGTGGTGGGTGCGGCGGCAAGATCCTGTCGATGATGGACTGGATCAGGAACACCGAGGCCTTCTCGGTCAGATGCACCTGATCGCTC
Organism: uncultured Alphaproteobacteria bacterium; assembly: GCA_963831505.1. GTDB lineage: Bacteria > Pseudomonadota > Alphaproteobacteria > Rhizobiales > Xanthobacteraceae > Bradyrhizobium. Next base: position 260,392 of record CAWHQY010000023.1, read on the forward strand.
GCCGTAATGTCGCTTGCCCCATCTCCGAGCCGTGTCAGGCAACCCTCGACGTTGCATAAGGCGTCCCAGGCGGAGACGAATTCGGCGCCTTTCGGCACCAGCGCTTCGCGCATCGCGGTGTCATAGGCGTCGGACGAGACGCCGTCGCTCACGCGTGCGGGGATCAGGCGGTGATGCAGCAAATAGTAGCGCAGCACCTCGTTCGGCAGCCCGCGCTTCCAGCCCGGCACCGGCCCGAGCACGATGACGCGCGCGCCGGTCTGTTGCTTCAGCGCCGTCACGGTCTCCGCGACATGATCGAGATATTTCTCCCAGGTCCCATGCAGCAGCACGATGTCGGGCTTGAGCTGCCGCGCCAGCGCCAGCACGCGATCGTTGTTGGCGCGGCAGCCCGGCGTGGCCGGGACATCGACACCGATCGCGGGGATACAGGAACTCGCCGTCAACTGGGCGATGCCGAACCCGCGGCTTTGCTGCGCCTTTCGCAGGCCCGGCATCAGCGCGCCCGCAGTCGAATCGCCCCAGACCAGCAGTAGCGGCCGATGATTGCGATCGACGCAATCATCGGCAAATCCCGCATCGTGGTCGAGATCGAGCAGGCATTGATGGATGCGCCATTGCGCCGTCTGCTCCGGCACGTCGGCCATCGCGCGGATTTCCGGCGGCAGGCGGAAATCAAAACCCCTGCCTGCAACGACGACAACGCCCGCGATCGCCACCATCGCCATCGCGCCGGCAAGCGAGGCCGCCTTGAGGGGAACGGGACGGCCGAAGCGGAAAGGTCTTTCGATGAACCAATAGGTGCCCCAGGCGAGCAATGCGCTCAAAAGCACCGTCAGTTCGCGCTGAACGTCTGTCAGCGGCCCGAACTTGATGATGGCGAACATCACCAGAAGCGGCCAGTGCCAGAGATACAGCGGGTAGCTGATCAGCCCGACCCATACCGCAGGCTGCCAGCTCAATAGCCGTCGGTTGATCCACGAGGCCGGCGCCGACAACAGCAGCGCGCTGCCTGCGACCGGCAGGAGCGCCCACCAGCCGGGAAAGGCGCGATGCACATTGAGGACGGCGGCCGCGATCACGATCAGCACCGCGCCCGCGACCGCGCGGCGGTTGCTCGCGGCCTCGCCCTGGTCGAACCGGTCCCACGCGCAGGCGAGCACGGCGCCGGCCAGCAGTTCCCAGGCGCGCGTGAACGGCAAATAGAAGGTCGCGACGGGATCGGAGCCGATCAATGCGACATTGAGTGCGAAGGACGCCAGCGCAATCACGGCCGCCACCCGCAGCAGGCTCCAGCCCAGCCGTGCCGCCAGCATCAGGATCAGCGGCCAGAACAGGTAAAACTGCTCCTCGATGCCGAGCGACCACAGATGCAGCAGCGGTTTTCTGGCGGATTCGACGTCGAAATAGCCGGACTGCAGCAACAGCGCGACATTGGCGGAAAAGGCCGCGCTGGCGGCGACATCGCGCGAGAGCGCCGCATAGGGCGCCGGCAGCATCCAGAGCCAGCCCAGCGCCAACACGGTGCACAGCACGACGATCAGCGCCGGAAATATCCGCCGGATGCGCCGGTTGTAGAAGCCGACCAGGCTGAAGCGCGACGCGTCGAGCTCGCGGGCAATGATGCCGGTGATCAGGAAGCCCGAAATGACGAAGAAGATATCGACGCCGATGAAGCCGCCCGGCATCGCGAGCGGAAAGCCGTGGAAGTTCACCACCAGCATCACGGCGACGGCGCGGAGACCATCGACGTCGTTCCGATAACGATTGGAAGGCACGGACGACATCAACCGGTCCAGAACAGGCAGGGCAGCTTCCTCCCTTTAGCAGGTCTGCCGTCGGGCCGCGAAGGCCGGTCCGGAATCGCAAAAATGCAGGCGCTTGACGGGCCAAAACGCTGCCTCGAATCGCACTTTTTGGCGCGCGCCAAATCGGCCCTTCGAGGCCTTGAAAAAACGTTAAAAATGCCTATTTCTTCAGTGCTTTATGGGTCGCGACTTTGCGCTAGGCGCGCCCCTGTTTTCATGGCACAAATAGGCTTGATCAGCCCTCGTTCTGCGCAGCTGATTCGGGACATCCTCAAAGGCTTCACATGACTGAACCAGCCCGGCAAACCATCGCCGACAACGAGCCCCCTATCGTGAGCGAATACGGCGCGGAATCGATCCGGGTGCTGAAGGGCCTCGACGCCGTCCGCAAGCGGCCCGGCATGTATATCGGCGACACCGATGACGGCTCCGGCCTGCATCACATGGTCTACGAGGTCGTCGACAACGCGATCGACGAGGCGCTCGCCGGTCACGCGACGCGCGTCGAGGTCATGCTCAATGCCGACAATTCGGTGACCGTGCGCGACGACGGCCGCGGCATTCCCGTCGACATCCACAAGGGCGAAGGCATTTCGGCGGCCGAGGTCATCATGACCCAGCTCCATGCCGGCGGCAAATTCGACCAGAATTCCTACAAGGTTTCCGGCGGCCTTCACGGCGTCGGCGTGTCGGTCGTGAACGCGCTCTCCAGCAAGCTGCAGCTCCGGGTCTGGCGCGACGGCAAGGAGCATTACATCGAGTTCGCCCATGGCGATGCGGTCGCGCCACTCGAGGTGGTCGGCGAGGCCCATGGCAAGCGCGGTACCGAGGTGACGTTCCTCGCGTCCACCGAAACCTTCACCAACGTCGAATATGATTTCGCGACGCTGGAGCATCGCCTGCGCGAGCTCGCATTCCTCAATTCCGGCGTCAATATCGTGCTCTCGGACATGCGTCACGCGGTCGAGAAGCGCGAGGCGATGCGCTATGACGGCGGCGTCGAGGAATTCGTCAAATATCTCGATCGCAACAAGAAGGCGATAGTGCCCGCGCCGATCATGGTACGCTCGGAGAACAACGGCATCGGCGTCGAGGCCGCGCTGTGGTGGAATGACAGCTACCATGAGAACGTGCTGTGCTTCACCAACAACATCCCGCAGCGCGACGGCGGCACCCATCTCGCCGGCTTCCGCGGCGCGCTGACCCGCCAGGTCAACGGCTACGCCGAGGCCAATGCGAAGAAGGAAAAGATCGCGCTCACCGGCGACGACTGCCGCGAAGGCCTCACCGCCGTGCTTTCGGTGAAGGTGCCGGATCCGAAGTTCTCGTCGCAGACGAAGGACAAGCTGGTCTCCTCCGAAGTCCGCCCCGTGGTCGAGAACGTCATCAACGAGGCGCTGCAGGCCTGGTTCGAGGAGCATCCGTCGGAAGCCAAGGTGATCGTCGGCAAGGTGATCCAGGCCGCGGCCGCCCGCGAGGCCGCGCGAAAGGCGCGCGAGCTGACGCGCAAGAATCCGCTCAGCGTCTCTTCGCTGCCCGGCAAGCTCGCCGACTGCCAGGAAAAGGACCCCGCCAAATCCGAGCTTTTCATCGTCGAGGGCGACTCGGCCGGCGGCAGCGCCAAGCAGGGCCGCAACCGCGAGTTCCAGGCCGTCTTGCCGCTGCGCGGCAAGATCTTGAACGTCGAGCGCGTGCGCACCGACAAGATGCTCTCGAGCGAACAGATCGGCACGCTGATCACGGCGCTCGGTACCGGCATCAGCGACGATTTCTCCGTCGACAAGCTGCGCTATCACAAGATCATCGTGATGACGGACGCCGACGTCGACGGCGCCCATATCCGCACGCTGCTGCTCACCTTCTTCTACCGGCAGATGCGCGACATCATCGATCGCGGCTATCTCTATATCGCGCAGCCGCCGCTCTATAAGGTTTCGCGCGGCAAGTCCGAGCAATACCTGAAGGACGAACGCGCGCTGGAAGATTACCTGATCGGGGCCGGCCTCGACGAATGCGTGTTCAAGCCGGCTTCCGGCGCGGACCGCGCGGGGCGCGACCTGCTGATGCTGGTCGAGGAGGCCCGCACCATCCGCGCTGTGCTGCGCAGCCTCCACAGCCGCTACAACCGCACGGTGGTCGAACAGGCCGCGATCGCGGGCGTGCTGCGGCAGGAGATTTTTGGCGATCCGGAAAAGGCCAAGGGTGCGGCAGGGTATATTGCCAGGCGCCTCGATGCGCTCGCCGACGAAGTCGAACGCGGCTGGGTCGGCCACTTCACCGAGGGTGAGGGCTTCCAGTTCGAGCGCACCGTGCGCGGCGTGAAGGATGTCGCGATCCTCGATCACGCGCTGCTAGGCTCGGCCGACGCGCGCAAGCTCGACGAATACGCACCGCGGCTGCAGGAAGCCTACGCGCGGCCCGGAGTGCTTCGCCGCAAGGAGTCGGAGACGCCGATCCACGGTCCCGTCGACCTCTTCGAGGCGGTGACCGAAACCGGCCGCAAGGGCCTCACGCTGCAGCGCTACAAAGGCCTCGGCGAGATGAACCCGGAACAACTCTGGCAGACCACGCTCGACACCGAGGCCCGCTCGCTGCTGCAGGTGAAGATCAAGGAGGTCGACGAGGCCGACGACATCTTCACCAAGCTGATGGGCGACGTTGTCGAGCCGCGGCGCGAATTCATCCAGGACAACTCGCTCAGCGCCAACGTCGACGTGTAAACGGCCCCGGGGGAACCGCATGCCGCCCATTCAGTACATCGTTGAGGGCGGCCACCGGCTTAGTGGCGCTATCGAGCCCTCCGGCAACAAGAACTCGGCGCTGCCGATCATCGCAGCCGCCCTGCTCACCGAGCAGCCTGTCACCCTCGACAACGTGCCGCGTATCCGCGACACCGAGACGCTGGTGGAGCTGATCCGCTCGGTCGGCGCCTCGGCCGAATGGCGCGGCCGCAACCGGCTCGCCATTCATGCCAAGGATATCCGCGCCGCCGATCTCGATCCGGATCTGTGCGCGCGCATCCGCGCCTCGATCCTGCTCGCGGGCCCCCTGCTCGCGCGCTGCGGCGAGGTGGCGCTGCCGCCGCCCGGCGGCGACGTGATCGGCCGCCGCCGGCTGGACACCCATTTCCTCGCCTTCGAGCAGCTTGGCGCCACCGTTACCTTCACCAACAAGCTTGTATTCCGTAGCAAGGAGTTGCACGGCGCCGACGTGTTCCTCGACGAGCCCAGCGTCACCGCGACCGAGAACGCCCTGGTCGCGGCCGTCGCCGCCAAGGGCACGACCTACCTGCGCAACGCGGCCTCCGAGCCGCATGTGCAGGACCTCGCGCATTTCCTGGTCGCGCTCGGCGCCAATATCGAGGGCATCGGCACCAACACCATGGTGGTGCATGGCACGGCGCGGCTGGGCGAAGCCAGCTACTCGATCCAGCCCGACCATATCGAGGTCGGCTCGCTGATCGGCTTGGCCGCCGTGACGCGCTCGCCCCTGCGCATCATGCGCGCCGGAATCGAGCACCTGCGCTCGATCCGGATGGGTTTTGAGCGGCTCGGCATCGTCTGCGAGGTCGCGGGCGACGATCTCATCGTGCCGTCCGAGCAGACGCTGAAGATCAAGGATGATTTCGGCGGCCACGTGCCGAAGCTGGAGGACCAGCCCTGGCCGGCCTTCCCGGCCGATCTGATGTCGATCGCGATCGTCACCGCAAGCCAGTGCGCTGGCGTCATCCTGATGTTCGAGAAGATGTTCGAGTCGCGGATGTTCTTCGTCGACAAGCTGATCTCGATGGGTGCGCGCATCGTGCTGTGCGACCCGCACCGCGCGATCGTTGCGGGCCCCAGCCGGCTGCGCGGCGCCTCGATGATCTCGCCCGACATCCGCGCCGGCATGGCGATGCTGCTCGCCGCCGTCTGTGCGGAGGGCACCTCGACCATCAACAATGCCGACCAGATCGAGCGGGGCTATGAGCGCATCGAAGAGCGGCTGAACGCGCTCGGCGCGAAGATCACGCGGGTGCCGGCGCGGGAGCGGTAATCGAACAAGAGCACCCCGCGACGACTCGGCGGTTGTTGCCAGCAGAATCCTATGACACCGTCCAGGTACCGATTTTTTATGACTTCTGGATGCCTATGCCACGCCGGAAATATGCCTGGGAAAAGCTATCGGATCAGCAGTTGCTCAAGCAACGCCTCAGTAGGCTGAGGGTTGCGGTCGAAGACACTTGGCTCGACGATTGTGTTAGCACTCTCTATGAAGAGCTCGAAGAGCGAGGCATCCGGCTGCGGCCACACGTATGGATATCCAGCGAATGGTTCAGTCCGGCAAATGTGCCCGGCATCGCCATTCCATTCTATCTCACCCATCCTCGCCTGATGAAGATCGAGAAGAAAATGATGCTCGACGTCGAGGGCGGCACTTGGTCCGAGTGCATGGCCATTCTCCGTCATGAGGCAGGCCATGCCATGCAGCACGCCTACCAGTTCCAACGCCGGCGGCGTTGGCAGCAGCTGTTCGGCCCGTCCTCGAAACACTACCCGCGCTACTACCGGCCCAATCCCGCCAGCCGGAGTTATGTCCAGCATCTTCGGCTCTGGTACGCACAGAGCCATCCGGACGAGGACTTCGCCGAAACCTTCGCCGTGTGGCTGCGGCCGCGTTCGAACTGGCGGACGCGCTATGCCGGTTGGCCAGCGCTGAAGAAGCTCGAATATGTCGACGAACTGATGCACGAAATCGCTGGTAAGCGGCCGCCAATCACGACGCGGGAACGTGTCGATCCGCTGCATGAGCTCGGCGAGACGCTTGGCGACCACTACCAGAAAAAGCAGGCATTCTACACCTTCAAGCCACCGAAGACTTACGACCGCGACCTCTCCCGGCTGTTTTCCGCCGATCCACGGCATCACCGACAACAACCGGCTTCGACCTTCATCAGGCGGCACCGCGCCCAGATCAGGCAATTGGTCGCGCGATGGACGGGCGAGAACCAGCTTACGCTCGATGCCGTGCTTGACGACATGATCTTCCGCTGCCGCGAGCTCGATCTGCGTGCTGTCGGGCCCGAAAGGAAGCTTGTGATCAACTTCACCATCCTGTTGACTGCCAAGACCATGCACGCGCTTTTCGGCCCGTCGCGGCGCAAATGGATCGCGCTATGAGACGCTTACGCGTTCTGGTTCTCATGCATCCGGACTTCGTGCCGCCGGATTCGACCGACGGATACACCGCGCGGCAAATCAATGAATGGAAAACAGAGTACGACGTCGTGAGCACCTTGCGCGCTGCCGGCCATGACGTTCGCCCCCTTGGCGTGCAGGAGGAAATCAAGCCGGTGCGCGACGAGATCGAAGGTTTCAAGCCGCATGTGGTATTTAACTTGCTCGAGCAGTTTTACCATGAACCCGTGTACGATCAGCACATCGTAAGCTTTTTCGAGCTGATGCGGATCCCGTATACCGGGTGCAACCCGCGCGGCTTGATCCTGGCGCGCGGCAAGGATCTGTCCAAGACGCTGGTGCACTATCGCCGGATCGCGGTGCCAGCCTTCGCCGTATTCCCGATGCGCCGCAAGGTCAAACGGCCGGCGCGTCTTCCGCTGCCCCTGATCGTCAAGAGCCTGAACGAGGATGGATCCCGGGGGATATCGCAAGCATCCGTCGTCGATACGGACGAGAAGCTCGCAGAGCGCGTCGCCTTCATCCACGAGCAGATCGGAACCGCCGCCATCGCCGAGCAATATATCGAGGGACGCGAGCTCTATGTCGGTGTGTTCGGCAACAACCGGCTGCGAGTTCTGCCGGTTTGGGAATTGAAATTCGGCACCATGGGCGGCCAGGGTGCAAGGCAGATAGCTACCGAAAAGGTCAAACACGATCCCAGTTATCAGGAGCGCGTCGGAATTGTAGATGGGCCGGCCAAGAACCTTGCGCCGGAGCTATCCGCCCGTATTCAGCGAATAGCGAAACGCATCTATCGAACACTGGGGCTCGATGGATACGCGCGAATCGACTTTCGTCTCTCCGACGACGGCACGCCATATTTCATTGAAGCGAATCCCAATCCCGAAATTGCGAAGAGCCAGGAGTTCGCTACGGCGGCCCAGCATGACGGACTTGACTACCCGGACCTGCTGCATCGCATTCTGGCTCTCGGAATAAGTCGGGCAAAGGCAGGCGTGTCCGCAGGCTGAGAGGCAGCGCAAGACGGGCATGGAGACCGGCCCCCCATGTCGCCTGATGACCCCTTAGCGGAACTCGCCGGTTGACCGAATGTCCGCCAAGGGGCCACGAGCGAACTTCAATTGGAGCTTTGACACAAGCCCGCTTGAGACCGGGGAGAGGCGGGCGAAACGCGGCATTTTGAAGCGTTTCATTCAACCTTCTCTCTTTTGTACTACGAAGACGAGGATCGGTCGTCGCAAGGGTAAATCTGAGAATGCTGGATCGTCGCAAGGTTATCGGCGCAGTCGGAAGTGCGGCCTTGGCTTGGCCAATTTCCACTCGCTCCCAGACTGCTCGCAGAATGGCCCGTATCGGCATTGTCAGCATCGGCGGGCCAACCGCCGACATGGCGGGACCGCTACCTCGCAACCAGAACGTTCGTGCCTTTCTCCGCGGAATGGCCGAGTTGGGCTACGCATACGGACGCGATTTTGTCACCGAGCCGCGCGGTACTGATGGTATTCAGTCAATCGCTGAACTGGTTGATCTCAAGGTCGATATGATCGTGGCGACCGGTGGTGGCGCGACCCTGCCATCACTGAAGCAGGCGACAAATACCATCCCCATTATCATGACCGCTGCTCCTGATCCGGTGAAACAGGGGTATGTGCAGAGCCTTGCCCGTCCGGGAGGCAATTTTACCGGGATGAGTTTACAAAGCCTGGAACTAACGGGCAAGCGGCTGCAAATACTTAGAGAGCTCGTCCCTGACGCGGAAAGTGCGGGTGTTTTTTGGGACCGGTCCAACCTTGAACTATGGCCGATAGCTCAAACGTTTGGTCAGACGCAGGGCTGGAAACTGGTGTCTGTTGAAATTCGCGACCCGTCGGAAATCACGACCGCATTCAAGGTTGCCGCCGACGCCGGTGTCCGCGCACTGCTTATTCCGGCCTCCGGCATCCTGTTCAGCCGCGCCAGCCAAATCGCCGAACTTGCCGCAGCGAGCCGTCTTCCGACCATTTATGAACTGAGGCCGTTCGTCGATGCCGGCGGGCTCGTTTCCTACGGTGCCGATATCGAGGATATCTGGCGACGTGCCGCGACCTATGTCGACAAGATACTCAAAGGTGCAACTCCAGCGGAATTGCCGATTGAGCAACCGACCAAATTCGAGCTTGTGGTCAATGCGCGAGCAGCGAGAGCGCTCAATCTGACAGTCCCGCCCTTCATCCTGATACGCGCCGACCATATCATCGAATAAGGAATAGGTGATCGGTAGCGTCCACCTGATTCCCCGTCCTGAGGAACGCGCATTCGCGCTCCTCACCATGAGGGTCGCCGATGTATCCGTCCCGCAAATCTACATCACAGCCATGCGCGTTTTGCCCGTCGTGTTACAGTGTCGCACCTTCGCGCGCTTGCCTCGTCGGGCAAATCAGTGGCTTTAGTTCGCGCCGTCCCGCCTCGGCAAGAGGGGCGTTACGGCCAATCGTCGCCAAACGCGAGACGGGACGCGATGGACGCAGCGGCATCACAAGACGAATGATGCCGAAGCGGACGGCAAAGGCGTGTGGTCCTGATCTCCCGACGCTGGGATCAAGTTCGCAAGATGATTGCGGGCGACGGTGGCTAAAAAGCCCGGTACACCGGGGAGAGCGCGCCATAAGCCGTTAAAACCGTTGCGCGGGGAATGCCGGTTGATCCGGCTGAACCTGTGGTGACTGCCGCCTGCTTTTTTTGTTGCAGGCGGGCCATGGGTGAGGCCATCACCCGGCATTCCCTGCGCCCTCTGATTTCGAGGGGCAAAGATGACGCATCACTCGGGCATTTCGTGCCGCGGGAATGTGGCGGCGCGTCCGTCCCTTGGCGGAGTAAAAGCGGCCGCTCTTCCAGATCGGATTTCCACCCTCCCCACCATCCTTCCGCCATGCGCAGTGCTATGGTCGTCCCATGACCCTCTCCGACAAAATCGAGCGGACGCCTGCGGCCCCTGCCGTGCCCGGCAGCCCTCTCGCCACTGAACTGGCCGAGACCCTGAAGCTCGCCGCGCCGATGGCGCTTACTCAACTCGGGCAGATCGCGATGATGACGACCGATCTCGCCTTCATCGGCCGGCTCGGCGACGCCGCCGTCGCCGCCGCAGCGCTTGCCGGCACGGTCTATTTCGTCGCCTTCACCGTCGGCATGGGGCTGATGTCGGCAGTGGCGCCGCTGGCCGCGCAGGCCTTCGGCGCGCGCGACCCGCGCATGGTGCGTCGTTCCGTGCGCTCCGGCCTGTGGGCCGGGCTTTTGATCTCGCTGCCGATCATGGTGTTTCCGCTGCGCGGCGAGCAGATCCTGCAGGCGCTGGGACAGGCCGCGGAGCCCGCGCATCTCGCGCAGGAATATCTGTTCGGCCTGGTCTGGGGCGTCGCGCCCGCGCTGTGGTTCATCGCGATCCGCGGCTTCATGGGCGCGGTCAACCGGCCGCAGCCGGTGCTGTGGATCACGCTGGTCGCGATCCCCGTCAACGCGCTGCTGGTCTATCTCCTGCTTTATGGCGAGTTCGGGCTGCCGCGGCTCGGGCTATTCGGCGCCGGGCTTGCCACGGCGATGGTCAATGGCGGCAGCTTCCTTGCGGGGCTGTGGATTGCCACGCAGCGCAAACCGTTCGACGGCTATCGCATCCTGGCGCGGCTCTGGCGCATCGACTGGGGCCTGATGCGCCAGCTCGCCGTGATCGGCGCGCCGATCTCGATCGCGTTCCTGCTGGAATATGGATTGTTCTCGGCCGCTGCACTGTTGATGGGGCTGATCTCGACCACGGCGCTCGCCGCGCATCAGATCGCGCTGCAAGTCACCGCCATCCTGTTCATGATCCCCCTTGGCATCAGCATGGCGGCGACGGTACGGGTCGGACATGCCGTGGGCCGCGATGACGCCGCGGGCGTGAAGCGCGCCGGCCAGGTAGCGATGGGGCTCGGGATCGCGATCGCAGTCGTGCTGACGGCGGCCGTGATCGCGCTGCGCTTTGCCATCGCCCGGCTCTTCCTTGGCGAAGGCCTCGCCAACGCCGACACCACCGTCGCGCTCGCGGCATGGCTGCTCGTGATCGGCGGGACTTTCTTCATCACCGACGGGCTGCAGACCATCGCGGCCGGCGCGCTGCGCGGCATGAACGATACGCGCGTGCCGCTGCTGTTCGCCGCGGTAAGCTACTGGGGCATCGGCTTCTGCTCGGCCTACGCGCTCGCCTTCCACACGAGATTCGGCGCGCCCGGCGTCTGGATCGGGCTCTCGTTCGGCACCTATGTCTATGCCATGCTGCTGGTCTGGCGTTTCCGGCTGCTGGCGAGCAAGCTACCGGCGCGAGGCCCCTCAAGGAGTTCTTGATGACCTTATCCGTCGATCTCTTCTATTCTTTCCGCAGCCCCTATTCCTACCTGGCGCTGCCGCGAACAGTAAAAATGGTCGCCGATTACGACGTCGCGGTGACCCTGCGCCCGGTCTATCCGCTCGCGGTACGCGTGCCCGGCTTCTTCAAGAAGACCAACCCCAAGTTCCTCTCCTACGTCGCGCTCGATGCGCCCCGCGTCGCCCAGCGCGAGAACATCCCCTACGGCTTTCCCCGCCCAGACCCGATCGTGCAGGACCTGGAGACGCTGGAGGTCGCCGAGCATCAGCCCTACATCCATCGCGTGACGCGGCTCGGCGCACTGGCACAAACGCAGGGCCGCTCGCTTCAATTCGTTCACGCGATCGCGCCGGTGTTGTGGGACGGCACGGTGAACCGCTGGAACGAGGGCGACCATCTCGCCCGCGCCGCCGCGGCTGCGGGCTTTGACCTCGCCGCCATGGACAAGGCGATCGAGGCCGATCCGGACAGGCTGGAGGCGGTTATCGCCGGCAACGAAAACGACCATGCCGCCTCCGGCCATTGGGGCGTGCCGACCTTCGTGTTCGAGACGGAGACGTTCTTCGGCCAGGACCGCATCGACCTCCTGATCTGGCGCATGGAATCCAAAGGTCTGACCCGCAGGAAGTGATGTTGACGGCTTGGGCCGCGGGTTTTACGAAATGATGCAGGATCATCCGAGGAAACTGCCTCGTCATTGCGAGCGAAGCGAAGCAATCCAGACTTTTACCGCGGAAACAGTCTGGATTGCTTCGTCGCTTCGCTCCTCGCAATGACGACGGGAAACGAAACGAGGCAAGGCCATGGCGCATGAAACCGAAACGCTCGCAGGCTATGTCGCCGACCTGAAATTCGACGACATTCCGCCGGAGGTATTGGAGCGCGCCAAGGTGCTGACGCTCGATTTCCTCGGCAGTGCGATCCGGGCCCGGCGCGACGCGGAATCGACGCCTTCGATGCTGAAAATGCTCGAAGCGCTGGCGCTCGACGGCAAGGGCGAAGCCACCGTGTTCGGCGACAACAAGACCTGGACGCCGGCGGTCGCGGCGCTGCTGAACGGCGCGCTCGGCCATTCGCTGGATTTCGACGACACCCACGCGGACTCCTCGCTGCACGCGAGCGCCCCGGTGGTGCCGGCTGCGTTCGCCGTCGGCGAAATGGTCGGCGCCTCCGGCCGCGACGTGCTGACCGCGATTGTCGCGGGCTATGAGGTGTGCTGCCGGCTCGGCAATGCGCTCGACCCGACCTCGCACTATGCGCGCGGCTTCCATCCGACGGCAACCGCCGGCACCTATGGCGCCGCGGCGGCCGCCGCAAAACTGTTCGGCCTGTCGCAAGGGCAGATCGTCGCCGCCTTCGGCGTCTCCGGCAGCCAGGCGGCGGGCTCGCTGCAGTTCCTGGTGAACGGCGCCTGGAACAAGCGCTATCAGGTCGGCGCCGCCGCCATGAACGGCGTGATCGCCGCCACGCTTGCGCGCAACGACTTTGTCGGCTCGGCCGAATCGATCGAAGGCAAGCACGGCCTGCTTGTCGGCTACAGCGACAACGCCCATCCGGACAAGGCGGTCGCGGGCCTGGGGTCGACCTACGAGACCATGAAGATCGGCGTTAAACCCTATCCGAGCTGCCGCTACACCCATGCCGCGCTCGACGCCATCATCGCGATGCGGCGCGAGCACAATCTGACGCCGGACCAGGTCAAGCGCGTCGAGATCGGCCTGCACCGCAACGGCATCACGCTCACCGGCGATGCCCCGACGAAGCGGCATCCGACCTCGATCGTCGGCGGCCAGTTTTCGATGTTCTTCACCGGCGCGGTCGCGCTCGACCAGGGCAGCTTTGGTTGGGACGATTACGACCGGCTTGGCGACAAGGCGGTCGACGCACTCGCCGACAAGTTCGACGTGGTGCAGGACGACCGGCTGGAAGTCGGCCGCAGCCATCCCTTCGGCGCGCGTGTCTCGATCACCACCGAAGACGGCGTGCATGAGCGGCTGTTCGCCGATCCCTCCGGCGAGCCCAATTCCTTTCCGGACGCGGACGCGATGCAGCAGAAATTCCTGACGCTGGCGCGTCCGGTCTTGAAGAACCGCGCCGACCAGTTTGCCGACGCCATCCTGTCGCTGGAGCGGTTCGATCGCGTCGAGAAGGCGACGCAACTGGGAAGGCAGTGAGCATTAGCTGGCGCCGTCGACGATGATGAAGTCGGCGTCGGCATATTTCTGACGGATGATTTTTGCCGCCTGGTATTCCGGACTGTCGAAGCAGGCGTTGGCCGTGCCGCGATCCCTGAATTCAACGACCACGTTGCGGTCGCGGGCATTGCCTTCCTTCACGTCGTAGCCGCCGCCGCGCACGATGAAGTTCGCGCCAAACTTTTCGAAGGCGGGCTTTGCCGCGGCGAGATATTCCGGATAGCGTGCCTCGTCGCGCACCGAGACGCGAACGATCCAATAGGCTTTCGGCATCTATTTCTCCTGATGTTTCAAATTTCCAACGACACGATCACCGCCGCCTCAGATCCGATCTCGTCCGGATCGCCGCGCGAACCTCGCAACGCGATATCCCGATATCCCGCAGCGACAGGTCGTCCATCGACGATAGCTCGCCGAGTTCGTGCAGATACCGGCGTTGACGCAGGAAGCGCCGCCACGTCGCGAGGATCGCGCGAGACACCATGCGCCGGACGCCCGCGCGTCGAGACCAAGTAGATGCGAGTGACATGACAAAAATTCCCTTCCGCTGCGCGAGAGCCGGGGCTGAGGCTAGCGCCGCGCGGAAGCGGGGGTACTTGCCGGCGCGAGCGAACGTGTCAGCCGTCCGAACAGACCAGCCATCGCCCCCAGCAGGGCCTTGCCGATGGCGCGGCTTCGCGCGGCATGCGCCCGGCGCACCAACACCCGGGTCAGCACGCTTCGCTGCGCCGGCGCGAGCGCTCCCCAATCGGGGAAATAAATCCCGTAAAGATCGTCGGTCACGCCTGACTCCATCGCCGCACAGACCCGCTCCGTTCCGTGTGATGGGTGTTTACCGCGCCTGCCATATCTCATAAAATGAATAATTATGATGTTATTGATCTCAAATGGAGATGAATGAAAATGGATCTATCCGATCTCCGCATCTTCACGACCGTCGTCCGCGAAGGCGGCGTTACGCGCGCAGCGGAAAAGCTTAACCGCGTGCAATCCAACGTCACGACGCGGATCCGCCAGCTCGAGGAGGATCTCGACGTCGCGCTGTTCATCCGCGAGGGCAAGCGGCTGCACCTGGCGCCGGCGGGACAGGCGCTGCTCGGCTATGCCGACCGGCTGCTCACGCTTGCCGACGAGGCCCGCGCCTCTTTACACGATCCCAGCCCGCGCGGCCTGTTTCGCCTCGGCTCGATGGAAAGCACGGCAGCCGTGCGTTTGCCGAAGGCGCTGAACGAATATCATCGTCTCCATCCCGAAGTGACGCTGGAACTTCGCACCGGCAATCCGGAGCAGCTCGCAACCGCCATCCTGGCCGGCGAGCTCGACGCGGCACTCGTGGCCGAGCCGATTGCGGACGCGCCGTTCGACAAGGCCTTTGCGTTCGAAGAGGAGCCCGTGATCGTATCCGCGGCAGGACATCAGTCGGCGGACAAGAAGAGGCAATTCGCGGCAACCATTATCGCGTTCGAGCACGGCTGTCCCTATCGCAAGCGGCTGGAAAGCTATTACGCCAGGCGCGGCGAGATGCCCGAACGTACCGTCGAGCTCACCTCCTATCACGCGATGCTCGGCTGCGTCGTGGCGGGGATGGGGATTGCGCTGCTGCCGAAGAGCGTGCTGAGCACATTCCCGGAAAGCAAGCGGCTGACGGTGCATCGCCTGCCGGCGGGCGAGAACCGCGCCGAGACGGTGCTGATCTGGCGCAAGGGCGCGGGCTCGCCCAACATCCGCGCGCTGCGGGACATCCTGTCCCGGCTGCAGCGTCCCCGGGCCTGAGGGCGCGTGTCAGTTTCCGCCGGCCAGTTGCGCCTTGCCGCTGGTGGCTGCGATGACGTCGCTGACGAGTTGGGACACGCCGTCGGCGCTGAGCGGCCAGTTCACGGTACGGCCGAGACGGACGATGACGAGATGTTGCGAGGGAATCATGATGACATATTGCCCGATCGATCCCTTGGCGAAGAAGGCGTCGCGCGGCCAGCCATTCTCGATGCGGTACTTCGCGCCAAAGCTGTCGCCGAGATTGGTCCAGAATCCCGCGCCGTAGCCGACAAGGGCACCCGGCGTCGGCGAGGCCGAGTAGCTCACCCAGCCCTCAGGCAGGATGCGTTTTCCGCCGACCACCCCGTCATCGAGATAGAGCATCCCGAAACGCGCCCAGTCGCGCGCCGAGGCCAGCATCTGGCTCGATCCTTCCGGCGTACCGGCGCCGTCGAATTCAAGGGTGACATGGCGCATGCCGAGCGGACCGAACAACTCCTGGCGCGCGAAGCGCAGCACGTCCGACGGCTTGCCGCCGACGGCATGGAGAATGAGCTTCGAGAGAATCAGATAATTGCCGTCGTGATAATTCCAGGTGCTGCCGGGCGGCGTCTCGAGCTCGGCAGCTTCCGCGAAGGACGCCATGTCGGTCTCCATGAATTTCATCCGGTTGACCGGTTCGAAGGCCGCGCCGAGCGACGCCTGCAAGGAGCTGCCGAGCCTCAATCCGGCGGTGTGGCGCAGCAATTGATCGACCGTAATCGCGTGGCGCGGATCGTCCGGGTTCCGCCACGCCGCAACCGGTGCGGGCTGGTCGAGCTTCAGTCTGCCCTGGCGAATGAGAATGCCGGTCAACGCGGAGATCACCGACTTCGTCGAGGAGAAGCCGAGCAGCGGCGTGTCGGTGCCGATGCCGTCCGCATAGCGTTCGGCGATGACGCGGCCGTCCTTCACGACGACGATGGCGCGGGTGCGCTTGAAGGGCGGCGCATCGGGTTCGGCGAAGGCGCGATCGAGCGCGGCGGCGAGCTGCGGGTTCTCGGGCGCGACGACCGATGGTCCGGCAATGTCGGGCAGCAGCATCGTCGGTGGCTTCTCGATTGGCGCCGGCGTGATGTCGGCGACGGCATCGCCATGGTCGAGGAAGCAGCCGAGCCCGCCGCGATAGACCGCATGGCTGCGGCCAAGGCCGAGCAGGCTCACGGTGACATCCCGGCGCACGCGGTCGACACGATAATCCATCGCCCAACCGATCAGGCCGGCGCCCGGCATCGCAGCGATGGTCTCCGCGAAATTCCTTTGGGGATCGAAGCCGGAGACGAAGGTCTCCGAGCACAGCACATTGGCGACGAAGCCGGTCGCGACCTTCGGCACGTCGCGCGCGCAGACGGCTGTAATCGCGAGCGCAGTGAGCGCGGTCGTGGCGGCAAGAACGAGGATTGTCTTTCGTTGGGTCATGACGGTCTCCGGCTGAACATTCGTCAGCCAGAAGTCACGCCGCACTCGACAGCGCTCGCCGGATTCGAAAATCGGCCTCGCCGAAAATTAGACCCGGCCCGCCGATTTCGAAAATACGGCAATATTACAATGGCTTACGCCTCAGGCCGCGGAAGCCTTGAGTCTGCGGTATTCGCTTGGCGTCACGCCCGTTGTCGCCTTGAAGGCGCGGTTGAACGGCCCGAGCGACTGGAAGCCGGCGTCCATCGCGATGGTGATGACGGGCACCTCGGCCTGCGTGGGATCGGCGAGCGCCGCCTTGGCTTCCTCGATGCGGTGTTCGTTGAGGAAGACATTGAAGTTGCGGTAACCGAGCCGCTGGTTGATCAGCCGCCGCAACCGGTATTCGGGGACCGAAAGCCGTGTCGCCAGCGTGCCGATGGTGACGTTGTCGTGGCGATAGATGCGCTCATCCGCCATCAGGCGCATCAAGGCATCGATCAGCTTCCGATCGGCGGCATCCTCCACGTCGAGGCGAGCCGGCACAGACGTTACGCTCGCGGCCGGAAAGAGGTCATTGGCCGTGACCTGCATCATCGCGCTGGAGATCGCGGCAACAATGCCGGCGAGCAACGCGCTATTGGCGACGTTGGCAATGTCGGTCGCGTCGCGCGGCGCCAGCATCTGCAGGATTGCGTTGAACCCGCCATAGAGCGCGGCCGCGGCCACGATGAACATTCGCAAGTTGCGACGGCCTTCAACGAGATCGGCCGACCAGGAAGCGATCGTCTGTGCGACCGCGAGAATAATAAAGCCCAGCGCGATCAGATTGACCGCGGCGATTGCGAGACGCGCATTGCCGGCTGGTGCGATCCACATGCAATTGACGAAACTGAACGCGGCCACCGCGAGCCAGATCAGACCGTGCCACCAGCGCAAGGTGAAGGCATCGTCGAACAGCGCACGGCAAAACAGCCAGAACACCACGACATTGCCGGTCGAGAGCGCGATCAGCGGCGCGTGCCAGGCCGAGATCGGCGATGTGACGCCGATCGCCGAGGTCGCGGCATGGGCCGCGGAGCCGAGCGCAAACGCGATCGCAAGCCGGCCGGCGAGCCCGTTCCTGAAATCGCGAAACAGCGAAGCGGCGAGCACCAGCAGCATGGCGACGGTCGCAGCGCGCAACGCAAGGTCGATGGTGGCAAGCGGCATCAAATCGGCTCGATATGGACAACAGCGTTTCTAATGCAGATCATCGGCCGGTTCAAATTCGGCGGACTATCCGCGCCAGCGGCTGCGATACGTGACCCAGAGATCGACGGGATGACCGAGCAGCATGGTCTCGCCCTCGTTGCTGGCGCCAAGCCGCCGCGCCACCGCTTGCGACGCGGCATTTTCGCGATCTATGCAGTGAACGATCCTCTCCAGCTCGAAAGTCGCAAAGGTCCAGTCGATCGAGGCCTCCGCCGCCTCGAGGGCGTAGCCCTTGCCGCGAAACTCGTTTGCGATCCCCCAGCCGACCTCGAAGCCGGGCCAGACCGGCGGAAAGAAGGGACCGACACGGCCGGCAAATTTTCCGGACGATTTCTCCTCGACCACGAACGTGCCAAAGCCGTGCAGCGCCCAGTGTCCCGCCATAATAGCGGAATTGCGCCAGCCGGCCATCGGCTCGGTGACGGGCTTGCGGTCGGCCGTGATGAAGCGTCCGCTGAGCGGATCGCCGAGCATCGCCGTGTTCGCCGCGATGTCGGATTCGCGCCATTGCCGCAGGATCAGGCGTTCGGTCTCGATTCCGGGCCAGTCCCGTTGCGGCAGGGTGGCGCCTTGCTTGAGCGGTGGCATCATTCTTTTGTCATCCTGTCCGTGGAGCGTCGCACGACGCATCTTATATTTCCTGCTAGGCTGGCGGCAAAATAACAATGGAGGCCCTCATGAGCTGGATGCCATCCGACGATCCCGCGCTCGGCGATCCCAAGACCTGCGACGCGCTCGAACTGATCATTGTGCCGCGCACCCGCGACCTCGGCGACGGCTTTGCCGTGCGGCGCGCGCTGCCGCATGGCACGCGGCAGATGGTCGGCCCCTTCATCTTCTTCGATCATTTCGGCCCGGTGCAGTTCGTGTCCGGCAAGGGCATGGACGTGCGGCCGCATCCGCATATCGGGCTCGCCACCGTCACCTATCTCTTCGACGGCAGCATCATGCATCGCGACAGCGAGGGCAACATCCAGGAGATCACGCCCGGCGCGATGAATTTGATGACCGCAGGCCGCGGCATCGCGCATTCCGAGCGCACGCCGGATCTGCAGCGCCGCGAGGGGCAGAAGATGCTGGGCCTGCAAAGCTGGATCGCGCTGCCGGCGGGCAAGGAAGAGATCGCGCCGTCGTTCCAGCACTACGCTGCCGGCGATTTGCCGATGATCGCGGAGCGCGGCTTCACCGCCCGCGTTATCGCGGGAAGCTCGTTCGGCATCCATTCGCCGGTCGAGATGGTGTCGCCCTGGTTCTACACCGAGGTCACGGCCGAAGCCGGCGTCAGCGTGCCGCTCGACCCCGACCACGAGGAGCGCGCGATCTATCTGGTCGACGGCGAGGTCGAGATCGCAAATGAGCGTTATGAAGGCCCGAAGCTCCTGATCTTCCGGCCCGGTGACCGCATCACCGTGAAGCCGATCAAGCCGACGCGCATGATGTTTTTAGGCGGCGACGCGCTGGAGGGTCCGCGCCATATCTGGTGGAATTTCGTCTCCTCCAGCAAGGAGCGGATCGAGCAGGCGAAACAGGACTGGAAAACCGGACGTTTCGACCCCGTTCCGCAGGAGCACGAGTTCATTCCGCTGCCGGAGTAGGCTATCTCAGCCTCTCCCGTCCTGCTGTGCGCGCTTCACGCGGCGCCATGTTGAAAGCCTTGCCTTGAAAGTCTTGTCTTGAAAGCCTTGCCTTGAAAGCTTTGCCGATGACCACGATGCGCTCCAGCGACCTGCCCTTGCCAAAAATCGGGAGCGGCAAGGTGCGCGACATCTATGCCGTCGGCGAGGACCGCGTGCTCCTGCTCACCACCGACCGCATCAGCGCCTTCGATGTGGTGATGGCCGAGACCATTCCGATGAAGGGCGCAGTGCTGACCCAGATCAGCGCCTACTGGTTCAGGGAGCTCGAAGGCGTGGTGCCGCATCACATGATCTCGGCCAACGCCGACGAGATCATCCGCGACGTGCCGGCGCTGAAGGAACATCGCGCCGACATCCTTGGCCGCGCGATGCTGTGCAAGCGCACCAACGTGTTTCCGATCGAATGCGTGATCCGCGGCTACATCTCGGGCTCGGCATGGAAGGAATATGCGGCGAGCGGCACGCTCGCCGGCGAGAAACTCCCCGCAGGTCTGGTCGAGAGCGACAAGCTCGAACCCGCTATCTTCAGCCCGGCGACCAAGGCCGAGACCGGCCATGACGAGAACATCACGATTGCGCGCATGCGAGAGGCGGTCGGGCGCGAGGTCGCCGATGCGCTGGAGCAAATGACGCGCATGGTCTATGCACGCGGCGAAACGAAGACGCGCGAGCGGGGCATCATCGTCGCCGACACCAAATTCGAATTCGGCCGCGACAGGGACGGCCGCATCATCCTGATCGACGAGGTGATGACGCCGGACTCATCGCGCTTCTGGGCGGTCGACGCCTACAAGCCCGGCCAGCCGCAGCCGAGCTTCGACAAGCAGCCGCTGCGCGATCATCTCGACGCCGAGCGCCGCGCCGGCCGCTGGAACGGCGATGCGCCCGCGCCGCCGCTGCCGGACAGCGTGGTGGACGCCACCAGCAAGCGCTATCTGGAGGCCTATCGGCGCGTGACGGGAAGTGAATTAAAAATCTAACCGCCGTCATTGCGAGGAGCGAAGCGACGAAGCAATCTGCACTGTTTCCACGGTGACCATTATGGATTGCTTCGCTTCGCTCGCAATGACGAAATAGTCAGATGGAGGAGCGCCAAAAATGTCCGAACCCGATGCCGTGCTGGTCGAACGCGATGGCCCGATCGCCATCATCTCCATCAACCGCCCGCACTGCCGCAACGCCGTCGACGGCGCCACCGCGCGCAAGCTCTATGACGCGTTTCTCGCTTTCGACGCCGACCAGGAAGCTTCTGTCGCGGTGTTCACCGGCACAGGCGGATATTTTTGCGCTGGCGCCGACCTGAAGGCCGTCGCCAAAGGCGATCGCGAGAAGAAGCGCGAGGTCGGCGGGCACGATACGATCGCGCCGATGGGTCCGAGCCGACTGCGGCTTTCAAAACCCGTGATCGCCGCGGTCGAAGGCTTTGCGGTCGCGGGCGGGATGGAGCTGGCGCTGTGGGCCGATATGCGCGTGGTGGCGGAAGACGCGACCTTCGGCATCTTCTGCCGCCGCTTCGGCGTGCCTTTGATCGATCTCGGCACCATCCGCCTGCCTCGGCTGATCGGCCATTCGCAGGCGATCGACCTGATCCTGACCGGGCGACCGGTCGGCGGGCCCGAGGCGCTGCGCATGGGGCTCGCCAACCGGCTGGTGCCCAAGGGCGAGACGCGCTCGCATGCGATCGCGCTCGCCAAGGATATCGCGAAATTCCCGCAGACCTGCCTGCGCGCCGACCGGCTGTCGGCGCTGCGCCAATGGGATCTCTCGGAGGAGGAAGCGATCGCCAACGAGATGCGCGGCGGACTGGAGGTAATCGCCTCGGGCGAAACGCTGTCCGGCGCGAGCCGTTTTGCCAGCGGCGCCGGCCGTCATGGCTCGTTCGGTAACGAAGTGGGAAATGGCTGATGGCGATGACTGATTCCGCGACCGAGCCAAAAAGCTTCACGACCCGCGATTTCCGCCTGCAGAGCGGCGTCGTGATGCCGGAGGTGACCATCGCCTACCGGACGCTGGGCACGCTTTCGCCGAAGCGCGACAATGCGGTGCTGATCACCCACGGCAACACCAGCGGCCCTCAGATGATCGATCCCGGCGGATCGACCGGCGAAGGCAGCTGGAACGCGCTGGTCGGTCCCGGCCAGGCCGTCGACACCAACCGCTTTTTCGCGATCTGCCCGAACATGCTGGGCTCGTCCTATGGATCGACCAATGCCGCGAGCATCGATCCCAAAACCGGCAGGCGCTACGGGCCGAACTTTCCCGATATTACCGTGCGCGACATCGTCGGCACGCAGCGGCTTTTGCTCGACAGCCTCGGCATTGAAAAGCTGGTCGCGATCGTGGGACCGTCCTATGGCGGCTTTCAGGCGTTCCAATGGGCGGTCGATTATCCCGATGCGATGAAGGGAATTGCGCCGGTGGTCACCGCGCCGCGCGTGCCGCGTGAGCGGTCCGAGGGAAATGTCACGCGGCTCGTGGCGACGCTCTCGCAGGACCAAAACTGGAACGGTGGCGACTACTATGATTGCGGCGGCGTGCTGGAGAGCATGACCCAGATCCGCATCGCGACCCTGAAGACCTACGGCATCGAAACGCGGCTGCGCGATACGCTCTCCGACCCGATCGAGATCGAAAAGGCGATCCGCGAGGAGGCAACCAAATGGGCGGAAGGATTCGATGCCAATTCGCTGCTCATCCTGGGCAAGGCGCTGCGCGGCTTCGACGTCACGGCCGAGCTCGACAAGATCAAGGCGAAGGTGCTCTACATCCTGTCGCGCACCGACAAATTATTTCCGCCCGAGCTGGAGCAGCAGGTGATGCCGGCGCTGAAAGCGGCCGGCGTCGATGCCGACTACTTCCTGCTCGACAGCGACTACGGCCATTCCGCCTCCGGCCGCGACGCACACAAATGGGCGCCGCGGCTGCGGCAGTTCATGGATGGTCTTGGCTGATCGCGCCGTTTGGCAGCACCGTCATTGCGAGCGAAGCGAAACAATCCAGCTTTCTCGCGCGGAACTGGATTGCTTCGTCGCTTCGCTCCCCGCAATGACGGGTTACACCCCCGCCATCATCACGTATTTGATCTCGACATATTCTTCCATGCCGTGATGCGAGCCTTCGCGGCCGAGGCCGCTCTCCTTGACGCCGCCGAAGGGCGCGACTTCGGTGGTGATGAGGCCGGTGTTGACGCCGACCATGCCGGACTCCAGTGCTTCCGCCACGCGCCAGACGCGGCCGAGATCGCGCGAATAGAAGTAGGACGCCAGCCCGAACGGCGAGTTGTTGCACATCGAGATCACTTCGGCCTCGTCCTTGAAGCGGAACACCGGCGCGAGCGGGCCAAAAGTTTCTTCATGCGCGACCAGCGCATCGGGCTTCACATTGGCCAGCACCGTCGGCTCGAAGAAGCTGCCGCCCAACGCATGGCGCTTGCCGCCGGTGATGATCTTGGCGCCGCCCTTCACGGCGTCCGCGATGTGCTTTTCGACCTTGTCGATCGCGTCCATGTTGATCAGAGGCCCCTGCACCACGCCCTGCTCGGTGCCGTCGCCGACCTTCATCGCCGCGACTTTCTTCGACAGCTTCTCGACGAATTCGTCGTAGATCTTGTCCTGGGCATAGATGCGGTTGGCGCAAACGCAGGTCTGGCCCATGTTGCGGTATTTCGAGACGATCGCGCCCTCGACGGCGGCGTCGATATCGGCGTCATCGAACACCACGAAGGGTGCGTTGCCGCCGAGCTCGAGCCCGAGCTTCTTCACGCCGACGGACGCTTGCTGATAGAGAATTTTGCCGACCTCGGTTGAGCCGGTGAAGCCGACGAAGCGCACGGCCGGATGCTCGCACAAGACCTTGCCGATCGCCGACGAATTGCCGGTGAGGATATTGAACACGCCTTTCGGCACGCCGGCCTTCTCGGCGAGCGCGACCAGCGCGAGCGCGGTCAGCGGCGTCTCGTTGGCGGGCTTCAGCACCACGGTGCAGCCCGCGGCGAGCGCCGGCGAGACTTTCCTGGTGATCATCGAGCACGGGAAATTCCACGGCGTGATCGCGCCGCAGACGCCGATTGGCTGCTTGATCGCGAGTAGCCGCGCATCCGCGCGTTGGGTCGGAATGGTCTCGCCATAGACGCGCCGTGCCTCTTCCGCGAAAAACTCGACATAGGCGCCGCCGATATCGACCTCGCCGAGCGCTTCCGAAAGCGGCTTGCCCTGCTCGGAGGTCAGGATCAGCGCCAGATCCTCGCGGTTGGCGGCGATCAGCTCGAACCATTTGCGCAAGGTATTGGAGCGCTGCTTCGCGGTAAGCTTTGCCCAGCCCGGAAATGCGCGCTCGGCGGCTTCGACCGCCTGCGTTGTCTCCGCGGTGCTCATGACCGGCACCTTGGCGAGCTCGACGCCATTGACCGGGTTTGTCACCGGCCGCGACGGCGTGCCGACCCAAGCCCCATCGATGTAGCAGTGGTCTCGCAGCAGCGAGGGATCTTTGAGGCGATCGCGGAGCGAGGAGGCGGAGGGCTGCGAAGCGCGTGCGGCAGCGGTCGGGGTCATGGCATTGCTCCCAAGGTTTTGTGAATGTTGGCCCAAATATAGGACCGATCCATCCGCAATGCACCGGGCGCTAACGCGGAGCAGCCTTCAGTAATTCTGAGGCGAGGTCACGCGTCATTCCGGGATGGTCACCAACGGGTCCGCGCAGGCGCGGCCCGATGACAAGCTCCGGACCAGACCCGAATGTCGAGATTCTCAGGTGCGCAATTGCGCACCATAGTTCGATGCTTTGCATCGCCCCGGAAGGACAATCTCAGGCCGCGCCGCTCATATAGGTTTCGCGCCGGCCGATCATGCGCTCGGCCGCGGCCTTGGCGTCCGCCTTGGACGAGGTCGCGCAGGTGCGATATTCAAGGTCGGGAGTTCCAGCCGCATCGCGGCGGCCGAACCAGGATTTCGCGCCGGTCGGCAGCAGCGACAGCGCTTGCGCCACGTTATCGACCGCGCCGAACGAGTGCAGCGCACCTGTCGCCGCGACACGAACCTCATAGATGCCGGGCGAGATTGGCGCTTCGATATTCTCGCCACGCCCCGCGCGGGGGTAGCGCTTCCATTCACTCCATGTCGAGATCATTGCCTTCCCCTTGCGGCGCCGTAGGCCGCCAACATCTTGAATCAAACTATCGGTCGAAATCCGCCGAATTGACCGCGTTCTCAACGCCTTACTGAAAAAATAGTTCAACAGACCCTATTGCCGGAAGCATATCGCCGAGCCCGGTGGGGGTCACCGTCGCGGGCGGCTATCCACCGCCAATTGTGGCGAAGTGTTGCTATTCTGTATCGATTTACGACGACTTTCCCACATCCGGGACCATCACGAGATCGCGACCGCGACAAGTGGGCATGCGCAGCCTGCTTGCGGGAGGCCGTGACCGGGAGGAAGATCGCATCACTTCCAAAAAACATACAGCGGGAGGAGACCCCATGCAGAGCAAGGCTCAGATCGATCAGATTCTGCGGCAGAAGAGCGACGCCAAGGAAATCCCTGGCGTGGTGGCGATGGCCGCAAACGGCAAGGAAGTGATCTACCAGGGTGCGTTTGGCAAGCGCGACCTCGGAAAAGACGACGCCATGACCGCAGACAGCGTGTTCTGGATCGCCTCGATGACCAAGGCGGTCACGACCGCCGGTGCGATGCAACTGGTCGAGCAGGGGAAGCTCTCCCTCGACGAGCCGATTGGCAAACTCTTGCCCGATCTCGCCTCGCCCCAGGTGCTCGAAGGTTTTGACACCAAGGGCGAGCCCAGGCTGCGTGCGGCGAACAAGCCGATCACGCTGCGCCAGCTCATGACCCACACCGCCGGCTTCTGCTACGAGCTGTGGAACAGCGACAAGGCGGCGTATCTGGAGAAAACCGGCACTCCCGGAATCACCACCTGCCAGAACGCCGCACTTAGAACGCCACTCGCGAGCGATCCCGGCACGCGCTGGGAATACGGCACCAATATCGACTTCGTCGGCAAGGCGGTCGAGGCCGCGAGCGGCAAGCGGCTTGACGCCTATCTGCGCGATCACCTGTTCACGCCGCTTGGCATGAGCGACACTGGCTTCAATATCACTGACGATATGCGCAAGCGGCTGGTCGGAATGCACGTCCGCGGCGAGGATGGAACGCTGGCGCCGCTGCCGTTCGAGTTGGAGCAGAATCCGGAATTCCACATGGGCGGCGGCGGACTCTACTCGACCGCGGCCGATTACATCAAGTTCTGCCAGATGATCCTGAACAAGGGCAAGGGCAACGGCAACCAGGTGCTGAAGGCCGAGACCATAGCTACCATGGGCCAGAACCACATCGGCGACCTCAGCGTCACCAAGATGACAACGGCCGCGCCGATCTACACCAACGATGTCGACCTCTATCCGGATCAGGTGAAGAAATGGGGGCTCAGCTTCCTGATCAACACCGCCAAGACGCCGGAAGGCCGCAGCCCGGGCAGCCTCGCCTGGGCCGGACTCGCCAACACCTACTTCTGGATCGATCCGTCGCGCGACGTTTGCGGCGTGATCCTGATGCAGCTTCTGCCATTCGCGGATGGCAAGTGCCTGGAAGCCTTCGCGGGCTTCGAGCGCGGCGTCTATGCCGGCCTCGATGCCGGCAGCGGGCAGAAGGCGGCGTAAGGAGCATCTGTTAGGAACCGTCATTGCGAGCGAAGCGAAGCAATCCATCGCGCCACAAAAAGGAAGAATGGATTGCTTCGTCGCTTGCGCTTCCTTGCACAAACGCTTCGCGTTTGTCGCAGGCAATGACGATGCGGACATAGCGTCTCGAGCACGCGTGCCTGACGCATGGAGGAACGCACTTGACCGACACCATCGACAGCTACGTTTCCGGCATTTCCGATGCGCCGCTGCTCGGAGAAACCATCGGCCGCGCGCTCGACAAGGCGGTTGAACGCTGGGAAAAACGCGAAGCGCTGGTCTCGCCGAGCCACGATGTCCGCTGGACCTGGAAGGAATTTGCCGAACGCGTCGATGCGCTGGCCGCAGGCCTTCTCGCGCTCGGCCTGCAGCGTGGCGAGCGGATCGGCATCTGGTCATTGAACCGGCCGGAATGGACGCTCACCCAATTCGCCGCCGCCAAAGCCGGGCTGATCCTGGTCACAATCAATCCCGCCTACCGCCTGAGCGAGCTGGAATTCGCGCTTGCCAAGGTCGGCTGCGCGGCGATCGTCAGCGCGACCGCGTTCAAGACCTCCAACTACATGGAAATGCTGAACACGCTGCTGCCGGAGCTGGCGGGCTCGGAGCCGGGCCAACTGCGCGCGGCGAAACTCCCGCAACTGCGCGCGGTGATTCAGATCGGCGGGCCGCCTTGCCCCGGCACGATTCCGTTCGACGAAGTCGCTCGCATCGGCGGCGCGCGGCATCGCGAGCAGATCGCAGCACTCGGCGAGATCCTGCAGTTCGACGACGCCGTCAATATCCAGTTCACCAGCGGCACCACGGGCTCGCCGAAGGGCGTGACGCTGACCCATCACAACATCCTCAACAACGGCTATTTCGTCGGCCGCGCCATGCGGCTCACCGAGCAGGACCGCATCTGCATCCCGGTGCCGCTCTATCATTGCTTCGGCATGGTGATGGGCAACCTGGCCTCCGTCACGCTCGGTGCGACCATGGTCTATCCCGGGGAAGGCTTTGATCCGCTGGCGACGCTGACAACCATCGAGCAGGAGAAATGCACCACGGTCTACGGCGTGCCGACCATGTTCATCGCCGAGCTCGATCATCCGGAGTTTGCGCGCTTCGACCTGAAATCGCTGCGCACCGGCATCATGGCCGGCGCGCCCTGCCCGATCGAGGTGATGAAGCGCGTCAACAGCGAGATGAACATGCGCGAGGTGACGATCGCCTATGGCATGACAGAGACCAGCCCGGTCAGCTTCCAGAGCGCGACCGACGATCCGCTGGAGCGCCGTGTGTCGACGGTCGGGCGCATCCATCCACATGTCGAGGTGAAGATCGTCGATCTCGAAGGCAGGATCGTGCCGCGCGGCGAGCGCGGCGAGCTCTGCACCCGCGGCTACAGCATCATGCTCGGCTATTGGGACGAGCGCGAGAAGACCGCCGACGTGCTCGACCAGGCCGGCTGGATGCATACCGGCGACCTCGCCGTCATCGACGACGAGGGCTATTGCAACATCGTCGGCCGCATCAAGGACATGGTGATCCGCGGCGGCGAGAACCTCTATCCGCGCGAGATCGAGGAATTCCTGTATCGCCATCCCAAGATCCAGGACGTGCAGGTGTTCGGCGTCGCCGACGACCGCTATGGCGAGGAGCTTTGCGCCTGGGTGCGCCTGCGCGCGGGCGAGACGCTCACCGCCGACGAGATCCGCGCGTTCTGCCATGGCCAGATCGCGCACAACAAGATCCCGCGCTATGTCGAATTCGTCGACGAATTCCCGATGACCGTCACGGGCAAGATCCAGAAATTCCTGATGCGCGAGACGGTCGAGACGAAGCTGGGATTGAAGGCCGCGAAGACGGCGTGAGGGGGCCAGAGTAGCGGCCGTCATTGCGAGCGAAGCGAAGCAATCCGGATGGAACCACAAAGGAAGAATGGATTGCTTCGTCGCAATTCCTCCTCGCAATGACAATGATGAGACGCAGCTCCGCGTTCTCGCGGCGCAAATGCGCCCGAGGTTTGCCAGAAAGTTTTCGCGCCTTGAAATCAGAGGGCGCGGGGAATGCCGGATGCGCGCTGCACCCGCGGTCCCGTGTGCAAAAAGGAGAAGGAAAACGCACACGAGCATACAGGTTCAGCGGAGGCGATCCGACATTCCCTGCGCAATGGCTTTACGGCTTATATCGCGCTCTCCCCGGCGATCGGGCTTGCTTGACACCGTCGTCTCGCGAATATGGCTGTCAGAGCCCGGTTGGGATGACAGGCCTCCGCGAGACTTGACGCCAACCGTTGAGGCGTCAGGACCACACGATTTTGCCGTACGCAGCAACCCGTCTTCGCCAGGAGGCTTCGCCGGGCAAGGCGCCGTTCGTCAGCGCGCCGTTTGATCGCTCACAGGGGGAGAGAGTTCGGGTGAGGGGCGCCCTCCACAAATTCGAAAGACGTGAGTCCGCGGAGACTCCCCTCACCCGGCGCTTCGCGCCGACCTCTCCCCGCATCCGCCTTCGCCCGAAGGCGGGCTTCAGGCGGCGGGAGGTTAGACCTTAAACCGGCAGTCCCGCCTTCTTCGCCAATTCCTTCAGCGAAACCTGCGGCCGCGCGCCGATATGCTGGATCACTTCGGCCGCCGCGAGCGCGCCGAGCCTGCCGGCATTTTCATGGCCCGCGCTACGCACCAGGCCGAACAGGAAGCCGGCGGCGAAAAGGTCGCCGGCGCCGGTGGTGTCGACCAGTTCCTCGATCGGCGAGGCCGGCACCGCGACGACGCCGTCGGCTGACGCGACGATACAGCCCTTCTCGCTGCGGGTGACGACGCCGAGCTTGACGTCCTTGCGCAGCTCCTTCAGCGCCGTGTCGAAATCCGAGGTCTGGTAGAGCGAATGCAGCTCCGCCTCGTTGGCGAAGACGGTGTCGACCGTACCCTTGCGCATGAGATCGAAGAACTCGTCGCGATAGCGGTCGACACAAAATGCGTCCGACAATGTCAGGGCGACCTGCCGGCCGGCGCCGTGCGCAATCGTCGCCGCCTTCACGAAGGCTTCCTTGGCGTGCTTGGGATCCCAGAGATAGCCTTCGAGATAGACGATCCTTGCGGCCTCGATCTCGGCGGGGTCGATGTCGGACGGAAACAGCTGCTGCGCCGCGCCGAGATGGGTGTTCATGGTGCGCTCGCCATCCGGTGTCACCAGGATGTAGGAGCAGCCGCTGGCCGGGCCGTCGGCGGCAGGCTTGGTGTGGAAGGCGACACCGGCGGCACGGATGTCGTGGGTGTAAAGCCGGCCGATCTCATCCTGCTTGACCTTGCCGACATAGGCGCCACGGGCGCCGAAGCTTGCGATCCCGACAATGGTATTGGCGGCCGCGCCCCCCGACATCGTGGTGGCCGGCCCCATGTCGCGGTAGATCGAGGCGGCGCGAGCCTCGTCGATCAGCATCATGCCGCCCTTGGTCATGCCGTGGTCGGCGAGGAATTTCTCGTCCGTCTTGGCCAGCACGTCGAAAATCGCATTGCCGATACCGAGAACGTCGTATTTTGCGTCAGCCATTCCGTCAAAATCCTGTTGCAAAACCCTGTTGCAAAACCCTGTTGGGATCATCGCCGGGCGCGGCCTATCACAGGCAACGCTGCTATAGAAGCCCAATGATCCGCTCCTTGCTCACGGTTTCCTCGGGAACGCTGGCCTCGCGCCTGCTCGGCTTCCTGCGGGATTCCATGATCGCCGCCCTGCTCGGCACCGGGGCGATCGCGGACGCCTTCCTGGTGGCGTTCCAGCTCGTCAATGTCGCGAGGCGGCTGTTGTCGGAGGGTGCGCTGAATGCGGCGCTGGTGCCGGCCTGGCTGCGGCTGCGCGATACCGATGCCGGCATCGCCGCCGCCTTCGCCGGGCGCGTGCTCGGTACCATCAGCGCCGCGCTGATTGGGCTGACGGTATTGATCGGCCTGCTGATGCCGCTGGTGATCGCGGTGCTGGCGCCGGGATTTGCCGGGCACGAGACGCTGCAGCTCGCGGTCACGGACGCCCGGCTGATGCTGCCCTATCTCGCCTTTGCCGGCCCCGCCACCGTGCTGCTGGCGCTGGCCAGCGCGCAGGGAAAATTCTTCCTCACCGCCTTCTCGCCCCTCTTGTTCAATATCGCGCTGATCACCGTCATGATCGCGCTCTTCATCACGGCAAACGAAACGGGCTTTGTCGCGATGGCGCTTGCGGCAACCGTCGGCATCGCGGGCTTCCTCCAATTGCTGATCCTCGTGCTGCGCCGGGGCGAGCGGGTCGCAACGCCGCTCCGCGTAACCTTCGACGCAGAGATGCGCCGCTTTCTGAGCCGCGCGGTTCCCGGCATGGTCGCAAGCTCCGCGCCGCAATTGCTGGCCGTCGCTGGCGCCATCATCGCGTCCTCCTCACCGTCCGCGGTGTCATGGCTCTATTTCGCCAACCGCCTGATCGAGCTGCCGCTCGGCATGGTCGGCGTCGCCATGGGAACGGTGCTGATTCCGGAATTGACGCGAGCGCTGCGGGGTAACGACAAAACAGCGATCGCCAGCGCAGAATCGCGGGCACTCGAGCTCGCGGTCGGACTGGCGCTGCCGGCCACGCTCGGATTGATGGCGCTGAGCGAGCCGATCGTGCGGCTGTTGTTCGAGCACGGCGCGTTCACCGCCGCCGACGCTCAGTCGACCGCGCAAGCGCTGATCTGGCTCGCGCTCGGCCTGCCGGCGCACGTGCTGGTAAAGGCGCTGTCGCCGGCCTTTTTCGCGCGAGAGGACACGATCGCGCCACTGCTCGCGACGCTGAAAGGCATCGTCGTCGCCATCGTGCTCGCCGTGCTGCTCGGCCATTTTTTCGGCGCCAGCGGCATCGCGGCCGGCATCGCCGGCGGCGCCTGGAGCAACGCCTTTTCCCTGATCCGGCACGGCCGCGTGACCTTCGGATTCTCACTCGACAACGCGGCGCGGCGCCGGCTGCCGCGCATCGTTGCCGCCGCGCTTCTGATGGGCGGGCTGCTATGGCTGGCCACCACCTTTGTCCTCGGGGACGCCATTCATGGCCTGACCCGGGCCGTCGTCCTGCTCGCCCTGATCGCGGCCGGAATTGCGGCCTACGGCGCCTTGCTGACGCTGCTTGATGTGACGGGCTGGCGCGAACTGGTTAACGCCATCAGCCGTCCGGGCGACTTGCGCCCGTAAGCCCTGCGTGGCAAACGCTTCCACCAAAATCGAACCTCACGGGAACGGACGATGGCATTCGTTGAACGGGTCTTTTCGGGCGTCCAGCCGACCGGCAATCTGCATCTCGGCAATTACCTCGGCGCGATCGTCAACTTCGTGAAGCTGCAGGAAACGCACAACTGCATCTATTGCGTCGTCGACCTGCACGCGATCACTCAGCCGGTGGACGTCTGGGGCGGACCGAGGGAGCTGGCACGCAACATCCGGGAGGTGACCGCGGCCTTCATTGCCAGCGGCATCGATCCCGGAGAGCACATCGTGTTCAACCAGAGCCAGGTCGCCGAACATGCTGAGCTGGCCTGGATCTTCAACTGCGTGGCGCGGATGGGCTGGCTGAACCGCATGACGCAGTTCAAGGAGAAGGCCGGGCAAGGACCGCGAGAACGCGTCGGTCGGTCTCTACGACTATCCGGTGCTGATGGCCGCCGACATCTTGCTTTACCGCGCCACCCATGTGCCCGTCGGCGAGGACCAGAAGCAGCATCTGGAGCTCTCGCGCGACATCGCGCAGAAGTTCAACAACGATTTCGGCGATTCG
Organism: uncultured Alphaproteobacteria bacterium; assembly: GCA_963831505.1. Taxonomy (GTDB): domain Bacteria; phylum Pseudomonadota; class Alphaproteobacteria; order Rhizobiales; family Xanthobacteraceae; genus Bradyrhizobium. The sequence continues at coordinate 292,476 of CAWHQY010000023.1, forward strand.
ATCCGCAGCCACGGCGCCAATGACGGGCAGTTCTTCCCGCTGCCGGAGCCGCTGATCACGGGGCCGGCGACGCGGGTGATGAGTCTGCGCGACGGCACCAAGAAGATGTCGAAGTCGGACGCGTCGGACAATTCGCGGATCAATCTCACCGACGATGCCGACACCATCGCGCAGAAGATCCGCAAGGCGAAGACCGATCCCGAGCCGTTGCCGACGGAGGAAAAGGGCCTCGATGCCCGTCCCGAAGCCGACAACCTCGTCGGCATCTATGCGGCGCTCGCGGGAAAAAGCAAAGCCGAGGTGCTGCGCGATTTCGGCGGCGGGCAATTCTCGAGCTTCAAGAACGCGCTGGTCGAGCTCTGCGTCGCAAAGCTGGCGCCGATCGCCGCCGAGATGCGGCGGCTCACCGCCGACCCCGGCCACATCGATGCGGTCCTGGTCGACGGTGCCGACAGGGCGCGGGCGATCGCCGATGAGACCATGAAGCATGTCCGGGACATCGTCGGTTTCGTCCGCAAGACCTAGATACCGCAGTGCGAAGCCCTCTCCCAAAGGGAGGGGGCTTGTGGCAGCATGGGGCTTGTTTTGTTGGACGCGTTTTCTTCACGCGAGCACGCCTCCCATCCCGTATCAAGTGCGGGACAGGCTTCGCTTGAAGACGCTATGTGCCTTGCCGGGACATGCATGACCACCCAGCGACGAAGCTACGAGAGCGGTCACAGGCCGAAATGCCTGGTCATCGTCGATGACACGACGGAATGGGATCGCGCGGTCTATTACGCCAGCCGCTGGGCCATCCGCGTCGGCGGCGGCGTGGTGATGCTGCGCATCATCGAGATCGAGGATGAGAACCAGCAATGGCTCGGGGTTGCCGACATCATGCGTGCGGAAGCGCATGAGAACGCCAACGCGGCGCTCGATCGCGCCGCGGGACGCGCCAATGGCATCGCCGCCATTACCCCCGAACGCGTGATCCGCGAGGGCGTCGCCATCGAGCAGATCCTCGAGGTGATCGACGAGGACGCCGATATCGCCATGCTCGTGCTGGCCGCCAATCCGGGTGCGGAAGGCCCGGGGCCGCTGGTAACGGCCATGGCCGATACCAGCGGCTCATTCCCGATTCCCGTGGTGATCGTGCCCGGCGAGCTCAGCGACGCCGATATCGACGCGCTTTCCTGAGGTCCATGCGATCCCGGAACCGCTAGTGGTCCGATTCCAGCATTCGCACGCAATTTCCGCGGGCATGTTTGCGAATGCTGGAATTGAAGGACCACTAGCTAATAATATTGCTGGTGGAGCCCTGGATTTGACATTCGCCTTGCGGGCTCTGGGCTGGCGGGGTGGCGAATGTCAAATCTGCTCCACCAGTTTGCGCCTTGATCGGTGCGTTAACCGTCGCCATCTGATACAAGGAACCAACGCGCCGGCCTTGAACCGGCGACGCCGGAGAAAACCATGTTCATCCAGACCGAAGCTACCCCCAATCCCGCCACGCTGAAGTTCATTCCAGGCCGCCTCGTGCTCGACGGCGGCACCATGGAGTTTGCCAGCCGCGAAACCGCCGCGCGCTCGCCACTCGCCGAAAAACTGTTCGGCGTGCCCGGCGTCACCGGCGTGTTCTACGGCTCCGACTTCATCACGGTCACCAAGGACGGCAGCGACTGGCAGCATTTGAAGCCCGCGATCCTCGGCGCCATCATGGAGCATTATATGTCGGGCGCACCGCTGCTGGCCGACGGCACCGCGGCGAGCGACGAATTGTCCGACGAGGAAGATGAGTTCTTCGACGAGGCCGATGCCGAGACGGTCGAGCAGATCAAGGACCTGATCGAGACGCGGGTGCGGCCCGCGGTCGCCAATGACGGCGGCGACATCACCTTCCGCGGATTCAAGGACGGAATCGTCTATCTCAACATGAAGGGCGCCTGCTCGGGCTGCCCGTCCTCGACCGCGACCCTGCAGCACGGCATCCAGAACCTGCTGCGCCACTTCGTGCCCGACGTGGTCGAAGTCCGCCCGATGTGACGGTAGTGGCGAATGGTGAGCAGCGAATAGGGAAGAGCAAATAGCGGTCGTCGCCAATCGTCCATTCGCTATTCGCCACTCGCTATTCGCAACGTCAACTTAAGCTGCCTGCCCGGCAATGGCGGCGGCCTCGGCAGCCGCACGCTGCATGCTGGTGGTCATCTCGCCTGTCACCGCACTCTGCTCCTCGACGGCCGCTGCGGTCGACGTCACATATTCGCTGACGTTCTGGATGGCCTTCTTGATCGTGTTCAGGGCGGAAACCACATCGCCGGAAATACCGTTCAGGTTGCCGATCTCCTGCTCGATCTTGTCGGTGGCCTGCTTGGCCTGATTGGCGAGATTCTTGACCTCGGCGGCGACCACCGCAAAGCCGCGGCCGGCTTCGCCGGCGCGCGCCAATTCGATCGTGGCGTTGAGCGCGAGCAGGTTGATCTGTCCCGTAATGTCGCCGATGAGTTGAACGATGCTCCGCATCGATTCGGCCGCGGCACTCAGGCGCTGTGCCTGTTGATCGGCCCCCTCGACCTGGTCGACCGCAGTCGCCGCGGTTTCCTTCGACTTGCTCATCGCCTCGGAAATCTCGCGGACGGAGGCATTCAATTCTTCCGCACCGGCCGCAACCTGCCCCATCATGTTGCTGACCTTTTCGCCCTGCAGCCGGGCGATCACCTGCGTGGTGGTATCGGCAGCATACTTGACGACCTTGAACGGCTTGCCGTTCATATCCAGGATCGGATTATAGGTGGCCTGGATCCAGACGTCCTTGCCGCCCTTGCCGATCCGCTTGAACTCGCCGGACTGGAATTCGCCACGATTGAGCGCGGCCCAGAATTCCCGATATCCGGCACCGCCGCGCTCGTCGGGATCGACGAACATGCTGTGATGCTTGTTCTGAATTTCGTGAAGCGTATAACCGAGCGCCTTGAGGAAATTATCGTTCGCCGTGATGATCGAGCCGTCCATGTTGAACTCGATCACCGCCTGCGATTTTGCGATCGCGGCGATCTGGCCGGCGAGATCGGCATTGCGCAGCTTTTGCGCGGTGATGTCGGTCGCGAATTTGACCACCTTGACGGGCTTGCCGTTCTGATCGATCACGGGATTATAGGAAGCGAGAATCCAGACCTCCTTGCCGCCCTTGCCGATGCGCTTGTATTCGGCGGCGTCATATTCGCCGCGATTGAGCTTGGCCCAGAACTCCCGGTAGGCGGCGCTGTCGCGCTCGCCGGCCACGACGAACATGCTGTGATGCTTGCCGACGATTTCGGGCAGCGTGTAACCCAGCGCACGCAGGAAGTTCTCGTTGGCGGTCACGACGGTGCCGTCCATCTTGAACTCGATCACCGCCTGGGCCCGGCTGATCGCCTGGGCCTGCGCCGCGTATTCCAGATTCTGCAGTCGAATGGTCGCATCGGCCCACTCGACCACGAAACCGACGCGCCGGCCGTCCTTGTCCTTCAGGGGCGTCACGGCCAGATCGAACGAGCGACCGCCTGCGTTGATCGTCGCGCGATGTATCGCGTCCAAACTCGCCAACATCCGGCGTTGGTGTTGCGGGTTCTTGTGAAATACGTCGATGTTGCTGCCGACCAGCGTCGCCACGCTGAACTTCGGTAGATCCTTGCGGATATCGGCTTCCGCTTCCCGCAGCAGCTCGGTGACGGCCCGATTCAGGTAGAGGATCTTCAGGTCGGCATCGGCGACCATCACATTCGCCGTGATCGAATCGGTCGCCAGCGATTTCGCGAGTTCGGTCGCGTTCGAACGCCCTTTGAACATCTAAGAAAGCTCCTTGGGGTGAAAATCGGACGTGTCCAAGGCCGCGCTGGTGATCGACGCGGCGGACACAGGGTCCATTCGCGAACCGCGGACCTGTTTTGCCATTTGCGGAATAATTTTTGATTAACTTCGAAATTTTACGAGGTCTTCATCGGGCCGCGCCCTGCGCGGATGTCGGCATCGCGGAATGGCCGCTAGCGCTATGCCGCCTGCCCGATGCTGGCTGCCTCTGCCGCCGCGCGTTGCATGCCGGTGGACATCTCGCTGGTGACGGCGCTCTGTTCCTCGACCGCGGCCGCCGTCGACGTCACATACTCATTGACGCTCTGGATGGCCTTCTTGATGCTTTCGAGAGCCGTAAGCACGTCGCCGGAAATGCCGTTCAGGTTGCCGATCTCCTGTTCGATCTTGTCGGTCGCCTGCTTGGCCTGATTGGCGAGGTTCTTGACCTCCGCCGCCACGACCGCAAACCCTCGGCCCGCTTCGCCGGCGCGCGCCGATTCGATCGTGGCGTTGAGCGCCAGCAGGTTGATCTGGCCGGTAATGTCCCCGATCAGTTGCACGATGCTGCGCATCGATTCGGCCGCGGCGCTCAGCCGCTGCGCCTGCTGGTCGGCCGCCTCGACCCGATCCACCGCGTTGTTGGCCGTATCCTTGGATTTTGACATGGCCTCGGAGATTTCGCGGACCGACGCGTTCAATTCCTCGGCGCCCGCCGCAACGGATTCCATCATGCCGCGCACCTTTTCAGCCTTCATTCGCGCAATCACCTGCGCGGTCGTGTCGGTGGCGTATTTCACCACCTTGTAGGGCTTGCCGTTGAGATCGCGAATCGGGTTGTAGGACGCCTGGATCCAGGCCTCCTTGCCGCCCCTTCCGATGCGCTTATATTCACCCGATTGAAACTCGCCGCGATTCAACGTCGCCCAGAACTCGCGATAGGCAGGACTATCCCGCTCTTCCGCCGGCATGAACATCGAATGATGCTTGCCCTGGATTTCCGACAGCGAATAGCCGAGCGTGGCGAGGAAGTTCTCGTTGGCGTTCAGGACGACGCCATCCATGTTGAACTCGATCACCGCCTGCGACTTGCCGATCGCCTCGATCTGGCCGGCGAAATCGGCGGCGCGCAGTTTCTCGGCGGTGACGTCGGAGGCGAATTTCACCACCTTGAACGGCTTGCCGGTATCGTCGAGAATCGGATTGTAGGAGGCGAGAATCCAGATCTCCTTAGCCCCCTTGCCGAAGCGCTTGTACTCGCCGGAACGGAATTCGCCGCGATTGAGAGTGGCCCAGAACTCGCGATAGGCACTGCTTTCGCGCTCGGACGGCGCCACGAACATGCTGTGATGCTTGCCCTGGATTTCGGCAAGCGAATAGCCGAGCGCACCGAGAAAATTCTCGTTCGCCGTGATGATCGTACCATCGAGATTGAATTCGATCACCGCCTGGGCGCGACCGATCGCTGCGATCTTGCCGGCGTCCTCCATGCTGCGGATTTTCTGCGAGGTGATGTCGCTCGCGAACTTGATGACCTTTACCGCCTTGCCGCTCGAATCCAGGATCGGGTTGTAGGAGGCCTGGATCCAGACCTCGTGGTCGCCCTTGCCGACGCGCTTGTACTCGCCGGCCTTGTACTTGCCGTGATTGAGGTCGGCCCAGAACGCCCGGTATTCGGGGCTTTCGCGCATCTCGCGCGGCATGAAGATCGCGTGGTGTTTGCCGGCGATCTCCTCCAGCCTGTATCCCATCGCATCCAGGAAATTCCGGTTGGCCGTGACGATGGTTCCGTCCATGTTGAACTCGATCACGGCTTGCGATTTGCTGATGGCGTCCACCTGGGCAAGCGCGTCGCGCGTCTTCGTATTGCTGCGCCACAAAGACATGGGGAGGAGACCTTTCTGCGTAATAGGAACGTAATTGGCTGAATTGCTAAAAATGCACTTTTCAGGCTCACCGGAGCCCGATCTTCAGTTCCAAAGGTTCCCACGGCTTGCCTAATTTTCGATTAATTACTAATGATTTCAATAACTAAGATCCACCTTAGGTTGCACTATGCATAATACATGTCATATCGGAGGCACGAGCATTCCAGTCGCCGGAACCTTTAGGTTGCGGCCCGTGATCTTACGGAAGCACCTGATAATGCTAGGTTCCAAGCGATGCTGATCCTTGCCCTCGATACCGCGCTCGACGCCTGCGCGGCCGCGGTGCTCGACACCCGTGCGAGCAAATTGATCGCGGCGGAATCGCAAGCCATGAAGCGCGGGCACGCCGAAGCGCTGATGCCGCTGATCGGCCGCGTGATGAAGGAATCGGGGCTGCCCTTTGCCGCGCTCGATCGGATCGCCGTAACGACCGGTCCGGGAAGCTTCACCGGCTTGCGTGTCGGGCTCTCGGCCGCGCGCGGCATTGGACTGGCTGCGAGCAAGCCGGTCGTTGGTCTGACGACCTTGTCCGCCTATGCCGCGCCGGTCGTGAGCGAGAGCGGCGAGAATCCGATCATCTCGGCGATCGACGCGCGTCACGACCAAATCTATTTCCAGGTCGTCAGCAGCAACGGCAGCTCGCTGGTCCGGCCGAAAATCGCGCCGATCGCGGAAGCGTTCGAGGCTGCGCGCTTCGGTCCGCCGCATCTGGTCGGCAATGCGGCACAAATTCTTGCCGACCGCTGGCCGTCCGATGCGCCGCCGCCCTTCAAGGTGGAAGCGCTGGCCGCCCCCGACATCACCTGGGTGGCGTGGCTGGGAGCCGCGGTCGATCCCGCCACCGCGCCGCCAAAGCCCTTTTATTTGCGGGCGCCCGATGCCAAGCCGTCGCAGGACGCGGTCAACTCGCAACCTGCGGCATCATGATCGCGTGGCTGTCCAACTGGTTCGGTGGCGGGCGGCCTTCGATCGAAGCCGCGACACTGCGCGATGCGCCACGGCTTGCCCAACTCCATGGCGCTTCTTTTCATCGCGGCTGGGGCGAGGGCGAATTCGAGAGCATGATCGCCGAGCGCAACACGCTGGTTCATCGCCTCAGGCTCGGACGCAAGACGATCGGGTTTGCCGTGTCGCGGATCGGCGCGGACGAAGCCGAAATATTGTCGATCGCCATCGACGCCGGTCATCGCGGCCGAGGCTTGTCCCGAGACCTGCTGCTGAGCCATCTCGGCCATCTCGCCGGACGCGGCGTCCGCCGGATATTTCTGGAGGTCGAGGAAAACAACGCGCCGGCGCGGCGGCTTTATGAAAGGGCCGGATTTGCCGTGGTCGGACGCCGCGAGCGCTATTATCGGCAGGACAACGGGGAACAATTGAATGCGCTTCTGATGCGCCGCGACTTGTCGTAGGATGCCCGAGGTGGCAGAAGATGCGCAAGGTGACAAGGTGGCAGTACCCGCGCCTCAAGGCAAAAGCTCCATGACCGCTCTGAAATCCCCGCCGGCGCCGAAGGCAACCGGCATCGAAGCCCGCTGTGCCGCGACCGGCATGCGCATGACCGAGCAACGCCGCGTGATCGCCCGCGTGCTGGCGGAGGCCGCCGATCACCCCGATGTCGAAGAACTCTATCGCCGCTGTGTCGCGGTCGACGACAAGATCTCGATCTCGACGGTATACCGCACCGTCAAGCTCTTCGAGGATGCGGGCATCATCGAGCGCCATGACTTCCGCGAGGGCCGCGCCCGCTATGAGCAGATGCGCGACAGCCATCACGACCATCTGATCAATCTGCGCGACGGCAAGGTGATCGAATTCACTTCCGAGGAGATCGAGAAGCTGCAGGCCGAGATCGCCCGCAAGCTCGGCTACAAGCTGGTGGATCACCGTCTCGAACTCTATTGCGTGCCGCTCGACGACGACAATTCCAAGAGCTAGCGCCGCTTCGTGCCCATCGATCTCATCATCTTCGATTGCGACGGCGTGCTCGTCGACAGCGAGGTCATCTCCTGCCTTGCGCATGCTACGTTGCTGACGCGCCACGGCTATGCGATCACGCCCGAACAGGTGTTGAAGCGCTTCCTCGGCGTATCCGACCGCGAGGCGCGGCAGGTCGTCGAAACCGAGATGGGACGAAAACTCCCCGACGACTTCGAGGCGCAGGTCAAGCAGGAGACGCTTCGTTTCTATGCCGATGACCTCAAGGCGATCGCGCATGTCGGGGACGCGATAGCGGCGATCGACTTGCCGAAATGCGTGGCCTCGAGCGGCACGCCGGAAAAGATCCTGCACGGGCTGACCTGCGCCGGACTTTACGCTTCACTTGCCCCGCACATATTCTCCGCCTTGCAGGTCAAGCACGGCAAGCCCGCGCCCGATCTGTTCCTGTTCGCGGCTGAACAGATGAAGACGGCGCCCGGGCGCTGCCTCGTGATCGAGGACAGCGTGCCGGGTATCACCGGCGCGCGCGCCGCCGGGATGACCGTGCTCGGCTTCCATGGCGGCAGCCATTGCCCGCCCGGGCATGCGCAAGCCCTGCGCGCGGCCGGTGCCCACGGGACTTTCGACGATATGCGGCAATTGCCGGGGTTGATCGAGCGGTTAGAAGGGGAAATCGCCTGCTGTTAGGGAATGCCGCCATTCCCGGAAGGTGCGTCAGCACCAGACCTCAGACGCACATTTGTGGATCGGGGAGATTCCGGGTCTCGTGCTGCCGCTTCGCCCCGGAATGACGCTTCCCAACGCTGGATTTTCAGCCCTTCAGGCTATATTTGAGCCGGGCGCCCCGATGGCGCGCCGTTTCCATTCCGCGACCAGGTTCCATGACGCCGCCGCGCAAGCTGCACATCAAGTCCTATGGCTGCCAGATGAACGTCTACGATGCGCAACGCATGGTGGACACGCTGGCGGGCGAAGGCTTTGTCGAGACGGCGAACGCCGAGGAGGCAGATCTCGTCATCCTCAACACCTGCCACATCCGCGAGAAGGCTTCCGAGAAAGTCTATTCGGAGCTCGGCCGCTTGCGCCTGGCGAGGGAGGAAGCCGCGCGCAACGGCCGCGACATGCGCATCGCGGTTGCGGGCTGCGTCGCGCAGGCCGAAGGCGATGAGATCATCCGCCGTGCGCCTGTCGTCGACGTCGTGGTCGGCCCGCAAAGCTATCATCACCTCCCCGAACTGCTCGCGCGCGCCGAGCGCGGCGGCAAGGCAATCGAGACCGAATTTCCGGCCGAGGACAAGTTCACCTTCCTGCCGCAGCCGAAATCCGATGCGATCCGCGCGCGCGGCATTTCGGCCTTTGTCACGGTGCAGGAAGGCTGCGACAAGTTCTGCACCTTCTGCGTGGTGCCCTATACGCGCGGCGCCGAAGTCTCGCGCCCCGTCGAGAAGATCGTCGAGGACGTGAAGCGGCTGGCCGACAACGGCGTGCGCGAAATCACGCTGATCGGGCAGAACGTCAACGCCTATCACGGCGAAGGACCGGATGGCCGCGCCTGGCCGCTCGGCAAGCTGCTGCATCGTCTGGCCGCGATTCCCGGCGTCGCGCGGCTGCGCTATTCGACGAGCCACCCCCGCGACGTCGAGGACAGCCTGATCGAGGCGCATCGCGACCTGCCTGCCCTGATGCCGTTCGTGCATTTGCCGGTACAGTCGGGTTCCGACCGGATTCTCTCGGCCATGAACCGCAAGCATACCGTCCGCGATTACCGCGATGTGATCGACCGTTTCCGTCATGTACGGCAAGACATTGCATTTTCATCGGATTTTATCGTCGGCTTCCCCGGTGAAACCGCACAGGATTTTTCCGCCACACTCGCGCTTGTCACGCAAATCGGATACGCTGGCGCTTATTCGTTCAAATATTCGCCGCGGCCCGGGACGCCGGCGGCGGACATGCAGGAGACGGTGACAGCAGCGGACATGGACGAGCGATTGGCGCGGCTCCAGGAATTGATCGACAGCCAGCAATCGGCCTTCAACAAGGCAGCGATTGGCACCACCGTCGATGTGCTGTTCGAACGCGCCGCCCGCAACTCCGGCCAGATCGTCGGCCGCACCGCCTATCTCCAGCCCGCGCATGTGATGGCGTCGACCGAACTCGTCGGACAGGTATTGCCCGTCAGGATCGACAGTCTCGAACGCTACAGCCTGCTTGGCGAGCTTGCGTCGATCCTGCCTTCGCAATCCCGGCCTGTATCATCTTCCCAACCGACCATTGGAGCCTGAAATCCTTGCCAAAAAGCGCATCGGATTCACCTTCGCTCGCTCCCAGCCGCAAATTCGACCGCGACATGCAGGTTCCGCCCGAGACGCAAGTCGTCATCGACTTCGACGACAATCGCGCGGTCTCCGCTCTTGTCGGCCCCTACGGACAGAATCTCGCGCAGATCGAGCGACGGCTCGGCATCGTCGTCGACTCCCGCGGCAATCACATCACCATCGCCGGCTCCCGTGACGGCTGCGACGCCGGGCGAAGGGTGCTGGAAACGCTCTACGGACAGGCCGTGCAGGGACAGGATCTGGCGCAGGGAGACGTCGAAGGCGCAATCCGCGCGGTGATCGCACAGGGTTCGCTGTTCGAGTATGACGCGAAATCGGCAAAATCGACATTCGAGACCATCAATCTGCGCAAGCGTCCGGTGCGGGCGCGCACCGCCGCGCAGGATTCCTATATTCGTGCCTTGAAGCGCCATGAGCTCGTGTTCGGCGTCGGTCCCGCCGGAACCGGCAAGACATGGCTTGCGGTGGCGCATGCCGCACAATTGTTCGAACGCAAGGAAGTCGATCGTATCATCCTGTCACGGCCGGCGGTCGAGGCCGGCGAGCGGTTGGGCTTCCTGCCCGGCGATCTCCGCGAGAAGGTCGATCCCTATCTGCGGCCGATCTATGACGCGCTCTATGACGTGATGGATGCACGGATCGTGGAACGCGCGCTGCAGACCGGCGAGATCGAGATCGCGCCGCTCGCCTTCATGCGCGGCCGCACGCTGACCAACGCCGCCATCATCCTGGACGAGGCGCAGAACACCACCACGATGCAGATGAAGATGTTCCTGACCCGTCTCGGCGAAAACAGCCGCATGATCGTGACCGGCGATCCGTCGCAGGTCGACCTGCCGAACGGACAGACGTCGGGCCTTGCGGAAGCGACAAAACTGCTCAACGGCGTCGAAGGCGTCGCGCAGGTGCGCTTCACCGCCGAGGACGTGATCCGTCATGAACTGGTGGCGCGCATCGTCGCGGCCTATGAAGCAACGCCGCAGAAACCGTCCGGCGGCAAGTGAATTGAGATCTGATCCAGAAGTAGCGTCGCCCGCGGGCGCGCTGAAAGCCATTTCCCAGACGACGATGTCGCAACTAGTCCTTCCCATCACCGAGGTTCTCATCGTCGCCGAATGCTGGCAGGCCGAACCCGACGCCGAGGCCGTGATCCAGCGCGCGATCGCGGCGGCGTCCGAGGCCGTCGACGCCGATCTCGGAGAGGCCGAGCTCGCCGTCATGCTGACCGATGATTCCGGCATCCGCACGCTGAACAACAACTGGCGCGGCATCGACAAGCCGACCAACGTGCTGTCGTTTCCGGCGCTGCAGCCGGAAGGTGCGCGCAAGCCCGGCGACGCGCCGCCGATGCTCGGCGACATCGCCATCGCCTATGAAACCATGCGGCGCGAGGCCGACGAGGAACAAAAGCCGTTCGATCATCACTTGAGCCACCTCGCGGTGCATGGTTTCCTGCACCTGATCGGCTACGATCACGAAAATGACGCCGACGCCGATGCGATGGAATCGCTCGAAACGGAGATTCTGGCGCAGCTCGGGATTCCCGACCCCTATGCGGACCGGGAACGAATGGACTGAGATGGCCGATTCCGAACCAACCCACGACAATCCGCGCAACGCGCGCAACCTGCCCGCCGTGGTGCCGCAGGGCGAGGCCGCGAGGCCCGCGGCCGAGAACTGGCTGTTGCGCGCGATCCGCACCATGTTCGGCTGGAAAGCGGGATCGGTGCGTGACGATTTGCAGGTGGTGCTCGACGCCTCGCAGCCGGATGAAGTCGGCTTCACCGCCGTCGAGCGCACCATGTTGCGCAATATCCTCAGCCTTCACGAGCGCCGCATCGCCGACGTGATGGTGCATCGTGCGGACATGATCGCGGTGAAGCGCGACATTCCGCTCGGCGAATTGATGGACCTGTTCGAGAGCGCCGCACATTCCCGGCTCGTGGTCTACAGCGAATCGCTCGACGATCCCGAAGGCATGGTGCATATCCGCGATCTCCTCGCCTTCATGACCGCGAAAGCGCGCGTCTCCGCACCTGCAAAGACCCGGCGCAAGAAGCCGCCTCCCGCCGGACTCGATTTGCGCGCCGTGGACCTGTCGTTGCCGCTGTCGGAGGCCCATATCATCCGAAAACTGCTCTACGTGCCGCCGTCGATGCGCGCGATCGACCTGCTTGCGCAAATGCAGGCCTCGCGAATCCATCTGGCGCTGGTGGTCGATGAATATGGCGGCACCGACGGACTGGTCTCGATCGAGGATATCGTCGAGCAGATCGTCGGCGAGATCGACGACGAGCATGACAGCGACGAGCCGCCGGCGATCGTGCGGCAGGCGGATAATTCCTTCATCGCCGACGCGCGCGCGAGCCTCGATGACGTCCGCAGCGTGATCGGCGAGGATTTCGTCACCGGCGAAGCCGGCGAGGAAGTTGAAACGCTCGGCGGCTATCTCGTCAGCCATGTCGGCCGCCTGCCGGTGCGCGGCGAGGTGATTTCCGGTCCCGGCAATTTCGAGATCGAGGTGCTCGATGCCGATCCGCGGCGGGTGAAGCGATTGCGTATCGCTACGAGAAAAGAGCGCACCGCACCGCGCTCCCAGCGCGAGCGGAGCCGTCGCGAGGCCCCGCCGGATGCGAACCCGTCCCAGGCCAATGACAATACGGCGCCGCCACCCGCCGAGGGGGCCGGCCCGCAGTGATGGTGGCCGACAAACTTCGCGCAACGGGCCTCTCCATCATCCTGTCATGGGGATGGAAGCGGGCCGGCATCGCGCTTTTGGCCGGCGCGCTGTCCACGCTGGCGATGGCGCCCTTCCATGCCTGGCCGGTGCTTTTCCTGACCTTCCCAGTGCTGGTCTGGCTGATCGACGGCGCGGGCGCCGGACGCTGGCGGGGCGTGCCGGCCGCGGCCTGGACCGGCTGGTGGTTCGGGCTCGGCTATTTCGTGGTCGGGCTCTACTGGATCGGCTACGCCTTCCTGGTCGATGCAGAGACTTTCGCCTGGCTGATGCCGTTCGCGGTGCTCGGCCTGCCCGCCTATCTCGCGCTCTTTACCGCGATCGGCTTTGCGCTGGCCCGACTGCTCTGGACTCGCGACAGCCCGCGGATCCTGGCGCTCGCGATCGGGCTCACGGTCGGCGAATGGCTGCGCGGCCACGCCCTGACCGGCTTTCCCTGGAATACGTTCGGCTACGCGCTGAGCGAACCGCTCGCGCTCGCGCAAACCGCTTCGCTGATCGGCCTCTGGGGCCTGACCTTCCTCACCGTTGCGATCTTCGCCTCACCGGCCGTGCTGATCGACGGCACCTCGCGTCGGCGCAAGCCATGGCTCGCGCCCGCCGCCGCGCTGTCGTTGCTGATCGCGATGTCCATCTTTGGCTTTGTGCGCCTGTCGCACGAACCGACCCGCACGGTGCCTAAAGTCCGCTTGCGAATCATGCAGCCCAATCTTCAGCAGGACGCGCGATTCGATTACTCCGCCAAGGCGGAGGTCATGCAGAAATATCTGACGCTCTCCGATCGGGCATCGGGGCCGCAGTCGACCGGCGTTCGCGATGCCACGGTGCTGATCTGGCCGGAATCCGCTTTCCCGTTCTTTCTCACGCGCGAAGCCGACGCGATGGCACAGATCGCAGCCCTTTTGCCGAAGGGTACCGTGCTGATCACGGGCTCCGTGCGCGCACCCGACCAGCCCCCGGGCACCCGCATCACGCGGGCTTATAACTCCATTTATGTCATCGATCACGATGGCAGCGTGCTTTCAGTATACGACAAGTTGCATCTGGTCCCGTTTGGCGAATACCTGCCGTTCCAGAACTGGATGGAAATGCTGGGCCTCCAGCAGCTCACCAAGGTTCAGGGCGGATTCATCCCGGGCACGCTTCGGCGCGCGATGGAGATTCCCGGCGCGCCGCGCGTGCTGCCGCTGATCTGCTACGAGGTGATTTTCCCGGATACCGTTGCCGCGCACGACGATCGCCCGGGCTGGATCGTCAACCTGACCAATGATGGCTGGTTTGGAATTTCGACCGGCCCCTATCAGCATCTGCAGCAGGCGCAACTGCGCGCCATCGAACAGGGCCTGCCGGTCGTTCGTGCCGCAAATACAGGCATTTCCGCCGTCATCGACCCACTGGGACGAGATGTCGCACATCTCGGCCTCGGCATCGAAGGCGTGCTCGATTCAGCGCTGCCATCGGCCATTCCGCCGACCGTTTACGCACGCGCAGGCGACATTCCCGCCGCAATCATCATCGCCATGGCGCTTGTTTTCGTCGTCCGCCGGCGCATGTCGAAGCGCGGCGCATGACATCCGCAATCTGACGAGCGAAGATTCACGTTCGGTTTTCGACATTCGATAGAAATATTCTGCGTAGCGCGGTTCCACCTGTTGACAGATCGACACCGTGCTTCGCATTCTGTGCAAATCAGTGAACCAGTCAGTTCGAGCTCAATCGCCTGCGGTCGGCACAATTCCCCAGCAAGATTTGCGAGCAAGATTTGACGGTGTTGGCGCACGAGACAAACGCCCCTTCGTTTGACTCTGCCCGCCAGTGCGCTGGCGTTGACATTCGCATTGAACTTTTCCGCTAGCCGCCGCGGCGAATGTCATATCCGAAGCGCATGCTGGATCATGATTTTGCGCGTGTCTTCTTCCGGCTCGGACGTTCACTATCGGACGTGGGTTGAGAAGAATACGAATGTTGGACCGGGACGTCAGCCTGATCCCAAGGAGAGCCGGAAATGTCGACCAAAGCACCGAACCCTGTTGACAAATATGTCGGCAGCCGGGTGCGGATGCGCCGTATTATGCTGGGCATGAGCCAGGAGAAGCTCGGCGAAGCATTGGGCCTTACGTTCCAGCAGATCCAGAAATACGAGAAGGGCACCAACCGGGTCGGCGCCAGCCGCATCCAGCAGATATCCGAAATCCTGCAGGTCCCTGTGTCTTTCCTCTTCGAAGGAGGCCCGACCGGCTCGGCAAATGCCGGGGGGTTCGTCGAGGGGACCTCGCCTTCCTACATCTCCGATTTCCTCGCGACGTCCGAAGGGTTGGCGCTCACCCGCGCCTTCACGCGCATCTCCGAAGCCAAGCTTCGGCGCAGCATCGTCGATCTGGTCGAGCAGATCGCCGCGCGCGAGGCGGCCGAGAAGCGGTAAACACCTCTCCTCGTCGCCCGATCTCCCATTGACGCGCCCGAGCGGGCGAGCGCATGACATTTGCGCTCAACTCCCCGATGGCACGCCGATGACCGCTCAAAACCCCTTCGATTCCTCTGATATCCTCGACGGCATCCGCCGGTGGGTCGAGATCGAGACGCCGACGGACGTTCCTGCACAGGTCAATAAGCTCGCATCGCTGGTCGCCGATCTCCATCGCGGCTTGCCGGCGACGATCGAGCGCATCGCGGGCAAGGATGGCTTGGGCGATCACCTGGTGGCGCGTTCGGCCTGGGGGCAGGACGCGCCCGGGATCCTGATCCTGAGCCATCTCGATACGGTCCATCCGATGGGGTTCATCGATCGCCTGCCGTTCAAGGTCGAGGGCGACAGCGCCTTCGGCCCCGGCATCTACGACATGAAGGGCGGCGCCTATATCGCGCATCACGCGTTCCGCCAGCTTTGTGCGGCTGGCGCACATACGCCGCTCGGCATCACCCATCTCTACACCTCGGACGAAGAGATCGGCAGTCCGACCTCGCGCGCGTTGATCGAGAAAGAGGGCGCGAGGGCAAAATATGTCCTGGTGACCGAACCGGCGCGCGACGGCGGCAAGATCGTGACCGGGCGCAAGGGCGTCGGTCGCTTCAAGGTTTTCATCAAGGGTGCGCCGGCGCATGCCGGCACGCGGCCCCATGACGGCCGCAGCGCCGTGCGCGAGCTCGCCAACGTCATCCAGACCCTGGAAGGGTTGAACGATCTGAAGCGCGGTGTCACCGTCAATGTCGGCGTGGTCAAGGGCGGCACGCGCCCGAACGTTATTGCCGAGGAGGCCTATGCCGAAGTGGATGCGCGCCTGCCGACCATCGCGGACGCCGACGAGATCGTCCCGAAAATCCTGAACCTGAAATCGCGCAGCGAAGGGGTCAGCGTCACCGTGACCGGCGAGTTGAACCGGCCGCCTTACGAAAAGGGCAATGCCGGCGCGGCGCTCTACGAGCACGCCAAGACGCTGGCCGCCGAGATCGGCTTTGAACTCGTCGATACCTTCACCGGCGGCGGCTCCGACGGCAATTTCACCGCGCCCCATACCGCGACGCTTGACGGCCTCGGCGTCGACGGCAAGGGCGCGCATACCCACTACGAGCAGCTCTATGTCTCCTCGCTCGAGCCGAGGGCGCGGCTGCTGCATCGGCTGTGCCAGACGCTGCGATGACCGCGCCTTCAGGCGATTCCAACGAGCGAGACGGCCTGTCCGGGGACGGCGCGGCGCGGCACGCGCAGGGCTCGTTCTTCGGCCGCCGCAAGGGGCATAGGCTCCGGGCGCACCAGGCCGATCTGATCGAGCACCTGCTGCCGCACCTCGCGCTCGACATCGAACTATCGGCGCCTTCGTCGCTTCCGGAGCTGTTCGATCCGCCGGCGGAAGCGATGCGGCTCGAGATCGGTTTCGGCGGCGGCGAGCACCTGGTCGCCGAAGCCGAGAGGTTTCCGCACACCGGCTTCATCGGCTGCGAGCCCTATGTCAACGGCATGGCAAAGATACTCGCGCAGATCGAGGCGCATAATATCGGCAACATCCGCCTGTTCGCCGGCGACGCCGCCGACCTGCTCGCGTGGCTGCCGCCGCAATCGCTGGCGCGGATCGACCTGATTCATCCCGATCCCTGGCCGAAGCGCCGGCACTGGAAGCGCCGTTTCGTGCAGGATGCGACGGTCAAGGCGATGGCGCGCCTCTTGAAGCGCGGCGGCGAATTCCGCTTTGTCAGCGACATCGACGACTATTGCGCCTGGACGCTGGCGCATCTGCTGCGCTCGCCGGATTTTCGCTGGATGGCGGAGCGCGCCGACGACTGGCGCCGGCCGTGGGACGGCTACACCATGACGCGCTATGGCCGCAAAGCCGAGCGCGAGGGCCGCGTCGCGAATTACCTGCGGTTTGAGCGGGTTGCCTAAAGCGCGATGAGTTCAGGATGAATCGTCATCGCGCTTTAGCTCTTTGTTCGGGCATGATCTTTCGGAAAACCGCTTTACACTTTTCCGGATCATGCCTTGGTTCGTCCTTCCGGGGCGAAGTGCAGCATCGAACCCGGAGTGACCATCCTTATTTCGCGTCCATCCGCGCCTTCTTCGCGTCGGTCGCCTCCCACACCATGCGCTTTCCGCGCTCGCGGCCGAGCAGCTCGATCGGATCACGGTTGTCGATGTGGCCGAACTGTCCCTTGTAGACGCTGTAGCCGCACAGTTCCTGCAAGCGCCGCGGAAATTTTCGCGCGACCTCTTGGGGGATGCCGAGCTGCAGGTTTTCCTGCTGGCGCATCCAGCCCCAGCAATAGGCGCAGGAGAACGCGAAGCGTCTTGCATCGCTGGTGTTGGCGCCTCCGCCATGCCATAGCGCGCTGTCGAACAGCATCACGCTGCCGGCCGGCATGATCGCGGTGACGGCGTCGTATTCCCTGCCGTATTCCGGCGATGAATCATATTTGTGGCTGCCCGGCACGATCCGCGTCGCGCCGTTGTCGTGACGGAAGTCCGACAGTGCCCAGATCGCGTTCACGGTGATCGGGATATGCGGACGCGGCAACGGGATGAGCTGCGTGTCCTCGTGGATCGGCTGCGCCTCCTGGCCCGGCCCCAGCACCAGCGAGCAGAACGAAGACAACAGGCACTCCTTGTCGAGTACGCGCTCGACCACCGGCAACACGTTCTCGTGCAAGGGCACTTCCCAGAAGATGTCGTCGTAGGTGAGGAGATTGTTGATGCGCAGCGTCTTGAAACCTTCGAACGAGGTCTTGGCCAAACCCAAATGATGCTCGCGCTCGATGTGCTTCACCGCCCGCTTCAATCCCTCGACAAGATCGGACGAGGCCGCGCCTTCGATCACGGTGTAGCCGTCGTTTCGAATCCTCTCGGCGTGCGATTGAATGGCGCTTTCAGCCAGCATAAAATCCTCCCTGTCGCCGCTCGATCGCGCCTTCAAGCCACCATAGCGGGCAGGCCGCGATTTTGGGAGAGGGCCGAGTGCCTCACGCGGTCTGGCGGGCTCGCCAGAAGCCGACCACGCGTTCGGCGGTCGAGGGCATCAGCTTGGCGAAATTCACCCGCGCGTTCTCGATGTCGGTCGGCGCCGGTACCCGGTTCGGTCCCAGCCGCAGCAGGATCAGCGCGCGGACGGTCGCCCATTCGAGGCCGATGGTCTTGCCCAGGATCAGGATCGGATCGTAACGATCGCCCGAAATCAGGTTGTCGAGGGATTGGATCCTTACCCCGGACATTGCCGAGAGCGCGGCTACCGCTTCCTCGTAGCGATAGGATTTGGCGAAGCCGAGCAGCGCCGCCTCGTTGAGATTGCCGGCCTCGTGCAGCGTCAGGATGGTGCGCTGGGCCGGCACGAAATCGCGCTTGCTTTCGAAGCGCTCGGGCAGGCCCGTGATCTCTGCGACCGCCAGCTTGATGGCGTTCTGGCGTTCGGGCCTGGCGACATCGAACAGGCGGCGGCGGACCACGTCGAGCGACCCCGCAAGCAATTGCTTCAAGCGCGTGTCGGAAATATCCTCGCGCTGCCCCACGGTCAGCGTCAGCACGCCGTCCTGGTTGGCGCGCTTGATCAATTCCGTATAGCCGCTCTCGGAGAATTCCGCGCCGGCATTGCCGGCCGTGCGTCTGACGACTGCGCGGTCGCCGCGCTCCACGATGACGTCGGTGAGGTCGGGCGAAAGCGTCGCGCGCTCCGACATCGCAAGCAGATGGCTCTGCCCCTTCACCCGCGCGATCTCGAGCAAGGCCTCTTCGTCGAGGACCGTCGAACGGCGCAGGATCGGTCCTGCCACCAGGATCTCGTTCTCGCGCGCGAGCCGCCCGACCAGCACCCGCGGCGCATTCGCAACCAGCGACAACCGCTCGGCAAGTTCGGCGCGCGCGATCAGCTCGGTGTGGGGGACGAGGTCGATCAGGATTCCGTCGAAGAGATCGACATGGTGGGGCCGCAGATGCGCCGCGTCCTGCAGGAACATTTCCGCGATACGGCGCGCCGCCTCGGCGCGTCGCTCCGGATTGCCGTTTCGGACGATCTCATCAAGCCCGGGGATCAGGATCGTGGCGACTGTCATCCATCCGCTCAAACCGCACTCGTCGCGCTCGACCGCGTCTGAGCTTCAACGCTCCCGGACCACGGGCCAAGGGGCGGGTTTTGCGCAATTTAAGGTGGCTTGGTGAAGGAAGGGTTAGGCCCTGCGGTAGCCCGCAGACCGCGCAAATTAATCTCCTCCGGCCTTGCCGGTACACGCGAAAAGGGCTATATCAGCCGCAACTTAGCTGTCTCATACGAAACGCGTATTGAGAGTGGGCCCCCTGGGACCCGCTCTTTTTTATTACCTGAACCCGCCCGCTGCCGGTTTCGGCAAGGGCCTGAGCAGGTTAGCCCCGGGACCGCCTTGCGGCCCCGGTCAACCCAAAGCGAGCCTGATCCGGAAAAGTGCGTACCGGTTTTCCGAAAGATCATGCTCCAAACTTGAATCAAGAGCCCGTTTGACGCTGGATATGACCGTTTCCACTGCTGGCTCCATCGACGCCGAACTTCTGGCCGAGCCGCGCCTCGTGGTCGAGCCCGGGGCGGCGGCGCGCGTGTCGGCGGTCGCAGCTCCAGTGCTGCAGCAGATGGGCTACCGGCTGGTCCGGATCAAGATTTCGGGCGAGGCCGGCTGCACGGTCCAGATCATGGCGGAACGGCCGGACGGCTCGATGCAGATCGACGATTGCGAGGCGATCTCGCGGGCGCTGTCGCCGGTGCTCGATATCGCCGACCCGATCGACCGGGCCTACCGGCTGGAGATTTCCTCGCCCGGCATCGACCGGCCGCTGGTACGCCGCTCGGATTTCGAGCGTTACGCCGGCCACCTCGTGAAGATCGAGATGGCGGTGGCCCATCACGGCCGCAAGCGATTTCGCGGCGTCCTCGCCGGCGTCGAAGGCGACCAGGTTCGCATCCGCCGCGATGAAGTCCCGGCCGGCGAAGATGCGGACGTGACGCTGGTGATGGAGGATATCGCCGACGCGCGCCTCGTCCTGACCGACGAACTGATCGCGGAATTGATGCGGCGCGGCAAGTCCGCTGAACGCGAGCTGAGGCGCGAGCTGGGCCTCGAACCGCCACCGCCGCCGCACGCGAAGCCCGGGAAAGCAGGGCCGCAGAAGAAACCGGCTCCGAACAATACCAAGCAGCATCGCCTAGCCGTCGAAAAGGCGCGCAGGGGCGAGAACGATACGACCGAAGGAGACTAGCCATGGCCGTCAGCGCCAACAAACTCGAACTGCTGCAGATTGCGGATGCCGTCGCGCGCGAGAAATCGATCGACCGCGGCATTGTGATTGCGGCGATGGAAGATGCCATCGCCAAGGCGGCGCGGGCGCGTTACGGCAGCGAAACCGACGTGCACGCCGAGATCGACGCCAAGAAGGGCGAGCTCAGGCTTTCGCGCCACATGCTGGTGGTCGAGCAGGTCGAGAACTCCTCCAACCAGATCTCGCTGGAAGACGCCCGCCGGGCCAACCCGGGCGCGCAGGTCGGCGACACCATCGCCGACACGCTGCCGCCGCTGGAATATGGCCGAATCGCCGCGCAATCCGCCAAGCAGGTGATCGTGCAGAAGGTGCGCGAAGCCGAGCGCGACCGGCAATATCAGGAGTTCAAGGACCGCATCGGCGACATCGTCAACGGCATCGTCAAGCGCGTCGAATATGGCAGCGTCATCGTCGATCTCGGCCGCGGCGAAGCCATCATCCGCCGCGACGAGATGCTGCCGCGCGAGGTGTTCCGCAACGGCGACCGCGTCCGCGCCTATATTTTCGACGTGCGCCGCGAAACCCGCGGACCGCAGATTTTCCTGTCGCGCACCCATCCGCAGTTCATGGCAAAGCTGTTCGCGCAGGAAGTGCCGGAAATCTATGACGGCATCGTCGAGATCAAGGCGGTCGCCCGCGATCCCGGCTCACGCGCCAAGATCGGCGTGATCTCGCGCGATTCCTCGGTCGACCCCGTCGGTGCCTGCGTCGGCATGCGCGGCTCGCGCGTGCAGGCCGTGGTGAACGAGCTGCAGGGCGAGAAGATCGACATCATTCCGTGGTCGCCCGATATCGCGACCTTCGTCGTCAACGCACTGGCGCCCGCCGAAGTGGCCAAGGTCGTCATCGACGAGGACCGCGAGCGGATCGAGGTCGTGGTGCCCGACACCAATAACCAGCTGTCGCTGGCGATCGGCCGTCGCGGCCAGAACGTGCGCCTCGCCTCGCAGCTCACCGGCTGGGACATCGACATCCTGACCGAGCAGGAGGAATTGGAGCGCCGGCAGGCAGACTTCGAGAACTCCACCCGCGTGTTCATGGAATCGCTCAATGTGGACGAGGTCGTCGGTCAGTTGCTCGCTTCCGAGGGCTTCACCTCGGTCGAGGAACTGGCGCTGGTCGACGTCAAGGATCTGGCCGGCATTGAAGGCTTCGACGAGGAGACCGCGACCGAGTTGCAGAACCGCGCCAAGGAATATCTGGAGCAGCAGGAAGCCGAGCTCGAGACCAAGCGCAAGGAACTGGGCGTCGAGGACGCCGTGAAGGCGGTGCCGGGCGTGACCTCGAAGATGCTGGTGAAGTTCGGAGAGAACGAAATCAAGACGATCGAGGATCTGGCGGGCTGCGCCACCGACGATCTCGTCGGCTGGACCGAGCGCAAGGAGGGCGCCGAGCCGACCAAGCACACCGGTATCCTGGACGGCATCGAGATCGCCCGCGACGACGCCGAAGCGATGATCATGCAGGCCCGCGTCAAGGCCGGCTGGATCAGCGAGGCCGACCTCGCCAAGCCGGCGGCCGAGGAGGCGAAAGCCTCCGAAGACCAGCCTGCTTAAGGTCGGGGAGATGCCCCTCGCATGCTCGCTCTGGCTGACCCCGAACTCGACAACGGACCGCGGACCGACAAGTCCGCGACAGTCCGGATGTGCGCGGTCAGCCGGGAGTCGCGGCCGATCGACGGGCTGATCCGGTTCGTCGTCTCGCCCCAAGGCGAGGTCGTGCCGGACATCAAGCGCAAGCTTCCCGGCCGCGGCCTATGGGTGTCCGCGTCGCGTGACGTGGTTGCGGAAGCCGTCCGGCGTCACCAATTCTCCAAAGGGTTCAAGCGCGACGTCCGGGTGGCGGCGACGCTTGCCACCGACACCGAAAATCTGCTTTGCCAGAGCGCGGTCGAGGCGCTGGCGATGGCTGCCAAGGCGGGCCGGGTCGTTTCCGGCTTTACCAAGGTCGAGGCCGCGCTGACCGCGCGGCAGGGCGGCACCGCGGTCGCGGCGTTGATCCATGCCTCCGACGGCGCCGCCGACGGAATTCGGAAGCTGGACGCGCTGGCGCGGCAAAATGCGGGGAATAGGGCTGAAATACCCGGGTTTCCGGTTATCGCCGCGCTAACTTCGGCAGAATTGGATTTGGCACTGGGCCGGTCAAATGTGGTACATGCTGCGCTGCTCGCGGGCCCGGCGAGCAGGACTTTCCTGTCGCGCAGCCAGACCCTGGTTCGATACCGGTTGGCCGACGCCGACAAGACTGCCGGAACCGTGACCAGGAATTCGCATTCGAGATAAAGACGATCGCTCAACGACGGTGCGTCCGCGCACCCACAGATTAGGACTACTGAATGGCCGACCAGAGTACTCCCGGCGACAAGAAGCTGAGTGTCCCGAGCAAGACCTTGACGCTCAAGCCGCGCGTCGAGACGGGCACCGTGCGCCAGAGTTTTCCGCATGGCCGCACCAAGCAGGTCGTGGTCGAAAAGCGTGGCAAGCGCCGCGTCGGCGGTGATGCGCCGTCTGAGGCCCCGCACGCGCCAGCTCCCGAACCGGTCAAGGCGGCGCCAGCCACGGCGAGGGCGCCGATCGGCGGACGCACCGCTGCGAGCCAGGCTCCGGCTTCGTCCCGCAAGCCGTCCGGCGTCGTATTGCAAACCCTGACCGAGGATGAGCACGCGGCCCGCGTCAGCGCGCTGGCCGACGCCCGCGCGCGCGAGGTCGAAGAGCGGCGGCACGCCGAAGAGGAAGCCAAGCGCCGCGCCAGCCGCGAGGGCATCGAACAGGCCGAGCGCGAAGCCGCCGAAGCCCGCCGCAAGGCGGAGGAAGAGCGCCATCGCCACGAGGAAGAAGCCAAGCGCAAGGCCGAGCTCGAAGCCAAAAAGCGCTTCGGAGAGGCGGAGGCCGCTGCTGCGCCGCGCCCGGCCGCTGCTGCGGCGCCTGCCACCGCGAAGACGCCGGCCCCGGCCCGAACGCCGGCGACGCCGAGCATCCGCTCGCCCGGCATCGCCGCCGAGCCGGAGGAAGACGAAGGTCCGCGCCAGATTCGCCGCGGCCCCGGAGGCGCGATGCGCCCCGTCGTCGTGGCGAAGCCCACCCACAAGCCGGCGCCGGCCAAGCAGCGCGGCCGCCTGACCGTGACCACCGCGCTCAATGTCGACGAGGTGCGCGAGCGGTCGATCGCGTCATTCCGCCGCCGCACGCAGCGTCTGAAGGGTCATGTGTCGAACGAGGCGAGGGAAAAGCTCATTCGCGAAGTAACGATCCCTGAGGTGATCACCATCCAGGAGCTCGCCAACCGCATGTCCGAGCGCGCCGTCGACGTGATCCGCCTCCTGATGAAGCAGGGCGCGATGCACAAGATCACCGACGCGATCGATGCCGATACCGCGCAGCTGATCGCGGAAGAACTGGGCCATACCGTCAAGCGCGTGGCCGCAGCCGACGTCGAGGAAGGCCTGTTCGACGTGGTCGATGATTCCAGCGACACCGAGCCGCGCTCGCCGGTCGTCACCGTGATGGGCCATGTCGACCACGGCAAGACCTCGCTGCTTGACGCGCTTCGCCATGCCAACGTGGTCTCCGGCGAGGCCGGCGGCATCACCCAGCATATCGGCGCCTATCAGGTGGTCTCGCCCGAAAGCGGCAAGAAGATCACCTTCATCGACACGCCCGGCCACGCCGCGTTCACCGCGATGCGCGCCCGCGGCGCCAAGGTCACCGACATCGTCGTGCTGGTGGTTGCCGCCGATGACGGCGTGATGCCGCAGACGGTCGAAGCGATCAACCACGCCAAGGCGGCCAAGGTGCCGATGATCGTGGCGATCAACAAGATCGACAAGCCCGATGCCAGGCCCGAGCGCGTGCGCACCGAACTGTTGCAGCACGAGGTGCAGGTCGAATCGCTGGGCGGCGACGTCGTCGACGTCGAGGTCTCTGCCAAGAACAAGACCAATCTCGATCGCCTGCTCGAAATGATCGCGCTGCAGGCCGACATCCTCGAGCTCAAGACCAATTCGGAGCGCCCGGCCGAAGGCACCGTGATCGAGGCCAAGCTCGACCGCGGCCGCGGTCCGGTGGCAACCGTCCTGGTCCAGCGCGGTACGCTTCGGATCGGCGACATCGTGGTGGCCGGCGCCGAGATGGGCCGCGTCCGCGCGCTGATTTCCGATCAGGGCGAGACCGTCGAGGAAGCGGGACCCTCGGTTCCGGTCGAGGTTCTCGGCTTCAACGGCCCGCCGGAAGCCGGCGACCGCCTCGCGGTCGTCGAGAACGAAGCCCGCGCCCGCCAGATCACGAGCTATCGCGCGCACCAGAAGCGCGAAAATGCGGCCGCCTCGATCTCCGGCATGCGCGGCTCGCTCGAGCAGATGATGTCGCAGCTCAAGACATCGGGCCGCAAGGAGTTCCCGCTGATCGTGAAGGCCGACGTGCAGGGCTCGCTCGAAGCCATTCTTGGCTCGCTCGAAAAACTGGGCACCGACGAAGTCGCCGCCCGCATCCTGCATGCAGGCGTCGGCGGCATCTCCGAATCCGACGTCACGCTGGCGGAAGGTTTCAGCGCCGCGATCATCGGCTTCTCCGTCCGCGCCAACAAGGAAGCGGCGGCCGCCGCCAAGCGCAACGGCATCGAGATCCGCTACTACAACATCATCTACGACCTTGTGGATGACGTGAAGAAAGCCATGAGCGGCCTTCTTGCGCCTACTTTGCGCGAGACCATGCTCGGCAACGCGCAGATCCTGGAAATCTTCAACATTTCCAAGGTCGGCAAGGTTGCCGGCTGTCGCGTCACCGACGGAACCGTGGAACGCGGCGCCAATGTGCGGCTGATCCGCGACAATGTCGTCGTGCACGAAGGCAAGCTTTCGACGCTGAAGCGCTTCAAGGACGAAGTGAAAGAGGTGCTGTCCGGTCAGGAATGCGGCATGGCGTTCGAGAACTACGGCGACATGCGCGTCAACGACGTTATCGAGTGTTATCGCGTGGAGACGATCCAGCGCTCGCTGTAAGTCCAAATCTTACAAGCGTTTGGATCCTTTGAAGTTGAAGTGGTGGCGTCATGGCCGGACTTGTTCCGGCCATCCACGTCTTACCTGATTGAAAAGAAAGACGTAGATGCCCGCAAACGAGCGCGGGCATGACGGTTTTGGAACAACAAGATGCCTCGTCATCATCAGAAGAAAAATTCGGCGCCCGGCGGCTCGCAGCGTCAATTGCGCGTCGGCGAAGCCGTGCGCCACGCTGTCGCCGATATTCTCGCGCACGGTAGCGTGCACGATGGCGACCTCGAGGGCCATATTATTTCGGTGCCCGAGGTTCGTATGTCGCCGGACCTGAAACTCGCAACCATTTATGTGATGCCGCTCGGCGGCCGCGACACGGAGATCGTGATGGCGGCACTGGAGCGTAACAAGAAGTATCTGCGTGGCGAGGTTGCTCGTCGCGTTAACCTGAAATTTGCTCCCGATCTCCGCTTCCGCGTCGACGATCAATTCGACGAAGCGGAACGGATCGAGAAATTACTGCGAACGCCTGCGGTGCAAAGAGACCTCGCGCCCGATTCGGACAAAGATTGATGATTGCAACCCCCTCCAAAACCGTATTGGACACCGAAGCGCGCGACGCCGACAAGAATATTTTTTCGGATTCGCGGACTGACGATTCTCGTCGCATCAACAACGATCCGCGCCAGACGCAGCAGCGGCAAAATCAGCAGCCCCGGCGCGACAGGCGCGATATCCATGGCTGGATCGTGCTCGACAAGCCGATCGGTATGACCTCGACGCAGGCTGTGGCCGTGGTGAAGCGGCTGTTTTCGGCAAAACGCGCCGGTCATGCCGGCACGCTCGATCCGCTCGCGTCCGGCGGCCTTCCAATTGCGCTCGGCGAGGCGACCAAGACCGTTCCGTTCGTGATGGACGGCCGCAAGCGCTACCGCTTCACCGTGTGCTGGGGCGAGGAGCGCGACACCGACGACACCGAAGGCCAGGTGGTCAAGACCAGCGACGCGAGGCCCACGGCCGAGGCGATTCGTGCCCTGCTGCCGCAATTCACCGGCCTGATCGAGCAGACCCCCCCGCGCTATTCCGCGATCAAGGTCCAGGGTGAGCGCGCCTACGACCTGGCACGCGACGGCGAAGTCGTCGAACTGGCCCCCCGCCCAGTCGAGATTCACCAATTAGACCTTGTGGAACAAATAGATAACAGTCACTCGGTGTTCGAGGCCGAGTGCGGCAAGGGAACCTATGTGCGGGCGCTCGCCCGCGATATCGGCCGAATTCTCGGCTGTTTTGGCCATATCTGCGCGTTGCGCCGGACCCTGGTCGGACCGTTCGGCGAAAACGACATGATTCTGCTGGAACAGTTGGAGGCTTTATGTAATAGAGCCGCGTCCGGCGAGGGCAGCCTCGCCGACGCGCTTTTGCCCGTTGAGACCGCGCTGGACGACATCCCGGCACTGGCCGTCACACGGGCTGATGCGGCAAGGCTCCACAGGGGCCAAGCCGTTTTGTTGCGCGGACGGGATGCGCCCAATAGTAGCGGCACAGTCTATGTCACGGTGGCAGGCCGGCTTCTCGCGCTTGCCGAAGTGAACAATGGCGAAGTCATCCCCAAGCGCGTGTTCAACCTGACCGGGCTGACAGCCAGTTCCGGTCGCAACGAGAGAGTTTGACGATGTCGATTACCGCGCAACGCAAAGCGGAAGTCATCAAGGCGAACGCCACCAAGTCCGGCGACACCGGTTCTCCGGAGGTTCAGGTCGCGATCCTGTCGGAACGCATCAACAGCCTCACGGATCATTTCAAGACCCACGTGAAGGATAATCATTCGCGCCGCGGCCTCTTGAAGCTCGTGTCGACGCGCCGTTCGCTTCTCGACTACCTGAAAAAGACCGACGAAACCCGTTACAAGGCGCTCCTTGAAAAGCATAACATTCGGCGTTGAGCTTATTTTGAACTACTCGCGCGTCTCGTGACGCGCGTTTTCGCATCATCGATCGAGCGCCGGCGTTTTGCGGTTCTCGAACCCGGCGATGCGCAAGAGCATGAAGCAGAAAGATCATGCCGCATTCGAATGTCCAGCAGCAATCCGGCCGCTGGACACAACGGGCAAGGTGCCCGTGACCTAAGCGAAAGGATGGACGCCATCCTAAGACCGAAAACCATGGCAGGATCGCCGGATGCTGATGCAGAACTGCGCTCAGCCTCTTGCCGTCTTGCGCATGGTTTTTTGTTTTGTGGCGTCCCGCTTTTCGTGAACCCATGAAAGAAGACCTAAATGTTCAATATTCATTCAGTCGAGATCGACTGGGGTGGACGTCCCCTCAAGCTTGAAACCGGAAAGATCGCCCGCCAGGCGGACGGCGCCGTGTTGGCGACCTATGGCGAGACCGTGGTGCTCGCCACCGTCGTCGCAGCGAAGACGCCGCGCGAGGGCGTCGACTTCCTGCCGCTCACTGTGGACTACCAGGAGAAGACTTACGCCGCAGGCCGCATTCCCGGCGGCTATTTCAAGCGCGAAGGCCGTCCGACCGAGAAGGAAACGCTGGTTTCCCGCCTGATCGACCGTCCGATCCGCCCGCTGTTCGTCGACGGCTGGCGCAATGAGACCCAGGTGATCGTCACCGTTCTCTCGCACGATATGGAGAACGATCCGGATATCGTTGCGCTGGTGGCTGCGTCCGCGGCGCTGACGCTCTCTGGCGCGCCGTTCAAGGGCCCGATCGGCGCCGCCCGCGTCGGCTTCGCCAACGACGAATACGTGCTCAATCCGACGCTCGACGAAATGACCGAGACCCAGCTCGACCTCGTCGTCGCCGGCACCGCCGACGCCGTGCTGATGGTGGAGTCGGAAGCCAAGGAGCTCAATGAAGACGTCATGCTCGGCGCGGTGATGTTCGGCCATCGCCACTTCCAGCCGGTCATCAGCGCGATCATCGAGCTTGCCGAGAAGGCCGCGAAGGAACCGCGCGACGTCACGGCGATCGACAATTCCGCGATCGAGAAAGAAATGCTCGGTCTCGCCGAGCAGGACCTGCGCAAGGCTTACGCGATCGCGGTGAAGCAGGAACGCTACGCCGCGGTCGGCGCCGTCAAGGAAAAGGTGATGGCGCACTTCTTCCCGGAAGGGCAGGAGCCGAAATACGACAAGCTCCGCGTCGCCGATGTGTTCAAGGAGCTGGAAGCCAAGATCGTCCGCTGGAACATCCTGGACACCGGCAAGCGCATCGACGGCCGCGACTCCAAGACCGTCCGCAACATCATCTGCGAAGTCGGCGTGCTGCCGCGCGCCCATGGTTCGGCGCTGTTCACTCGCGGCGAGACGCAGGGCCTGGTGGTCACCACGCTCGGTACCGGCGAGGACGAGCAGTACATCGACGCGCTGTCGGGAACGTATAAAGAGACGTTCCTGCTGCATTATAACTTTCCGCCCTACTCGGTCGGTGAGACCGGCCGTCTTGGCGGGACCAAGCGCCGCGAGATCGGCCACGGCAAGCTCGCCTGGCGCGCAATCCACCCGGTGCTGCCGCCGCATCACGAGTTCCCCTACACCGTGCGCGTCGTCTCGGAGATCACCGAGTCGAACGGCTCCTCGTCGATGGCTTCCGTCTGCGGCGCCTCGCTGGCGCTGATGGACGCGGGTGTGCCGCTGAAGCGGCCGACCGCCGGCATCGCGATGGGCCTGATCCTGGAAGGCTCTCGCTTTGCGGTGCTCTCCGACATCCTCGGCGACGAGGATCATCTCGGCGACATGGACTTCAAGGTCGCCGGCACCGAGCAGGGCATCACCTCGCTGCAGATGGACATCAAGATCGAGGGCATCACCGAAGAGATCATGCGGGTTGCGCTCGGCCAGGCGAAGGACGGGCGCGTGCACATCCTCGGCGAGATGGCCAAGGCGTTGACCAATGCCCGTGCCGAGCTCGGCGAATACGCCCCGCGCATCGAGACCTTCAAGATCCCGACCGACAAGATCCGCGAAGTGATCGGCACCGGCGGCAAGGTAATCCGCGAGATCGTGGAAAAGACCGGCGCCAAGATCAACATCGAGGACGACGGCACCGTGAAGGTCGCCTCCAACGACGGCGAGGCGATGAAAGCCGCCATCAAGTGGATCAAGTCGATCACCTCGGAGCCCGAGGTCGGCCAGATCTATGAGGGCACGGTCGTCAAGGTGATGGAGTTCGGCGCCTTCGTGAACTTCTTCGGCGCCAAGGACGGCCTCGTCCACATCAGCCAGCTCGCGGCCAACCGCGTGCAGAAGACCTCCGACGTCGTCAAGGAAGGCGACAAGGTCAAGGTCAAGCTGCTCGGCTTCGACGATCGCGGCAAGACCCGGCTGTCGATGAAGGCTGTCGATCAGGCCACCGGCGAGGACCTCGAGAAAGGCAACAAGGGCGACAAGGCCGACGCCCCGATGCCGCGCGAAGCTGCCGGCGAGTAACGTTTCCCGCAACGATCAAATGCAAAGGGCGGCCTCTCGGCCGCCCTTTTTGTTTTCGTTTTCGCGGCCCTCAATTCGGGCGGACGATGTCGAACCTGTCGGCGTTCATCACCTTGGTCCAGGCCGCCACGAAGTCCTTCGCGAACTTCTCCTTCGAGTCGGTGCAGGCATAGACTTCGGCAAACGCGCGCAGCTGCGAGTGTGAGCCGAAGATGAGATCGACACGGGTCCCGGTCCACTTGATCGCATTCGTCTTCCGGTCGCGCCCCTCGTACACGCCGTCGGTGCCGGAAGGCTGCCACTGCGTGCTCATGTCGAGCAGGTTGACGAAGAAGTCGTTGGTCAATGTTCCCGGCTTGCCGGTGAAGACGCCGTGTTTGGACTTGCCGGTATTGGCGCCGAGCACCCGCAGGCCGCCGAGGAGCACCGTCATCTCGGGAGCGGTGAGCCTCAGCAATTGCGCGCGGTCCACCAGGGCCTCCTCGGCCATCATGTACTGATGCTTGTCGCTGACATAGTTGCGGAAGCCATCGGCGCGCGGCTCGAGCGGCGCGAAGGAGGCGACGTCCGTCTGTGCTTCCGAAGCGTCCATCCGGCCCGGCGTGAAGGGCGCCTTCACGTCGATGCCGGCGTCTTTCGCCGCCTTCTCCACCGCGGTGCTGCCGCCGAGAACGATCAGGTCGGCGAGCGAGACCTTCTTGTCGCCCTTCTGCGCGCCGTTGAACTCCTTCTGGATCGCTTCGAGCTTGCCGAGCACCTTCGCCAGTTCCGCCGGCTGATTGACTTCCCAATCCTTCTGCGGAGCGAGGCGAATGCGCGCGCCATTGGCGCCGCCGCGCTTGTCGGAGCCGCGGAACGTCGAAGCCGACGCCCAGGCGGTCGCAACAAGCTCCGAAACCGACAGGCCCGAGGCGAGGATCTTCGCCTTGAGCGCGGCGATATCCTGCTCGCTCACCAGCTCATGATTGACGGCGGGGATCGGGTCCTGCCAGATCAACGTCTCCTTCGGCACGAGCGGGCCGAGGTAGCGCGCAACCGGCCCCATGTCGCGGTGCGTGAGCTTGAACCAGGCGCGGGCAAACGCGTCCGCGAACTGGTCGGGATGCTCGTAGAACCGCCGCGATATCTTCTCGTAGGCCGGGTCGAACCGCAGCGAAAGGTCGGTCGTCAACATCGTCGGCACATGCTTCTTCGACTTGTCGAAGGCGTCGGGGATCGTCGCAGTGGCGCCTTTCGCCTTCCACTGTTTTGCCCCGGCCGGGCTCTTGGTCAGCTCCCATTCGTTTTCAAACAGGTTCTTGAAGAAGAGATTGCTCCACTTCGTCGGCGTCTGGGTCCAGGTGACCTCGGGGCCGCCGGTGATGGTATCAGCGCCGATGCCGGTGCCATGCTTGCTCTTCCAGCCGAGGCCCTGATCCTCAAGGGCGCCGGCTTCCGGCTCCGGTCCGACCAGCGAGGGATCGCCGGCGCCGTGAGTCTTGCCGAAGCTGTGGCCGCCGGCGATCAGCGCGACGGTCTCCTCATCGTTCATCGCCATGCGGAAGAACGTCTCGCGAATGTCCTTGGCCGCCGCGAGCGGGTCCGGATTGCCGTTCGGGCCTTCCGGATTGACATAGATGAGGCCCATCTGCACCGCGCCGAGCGGCTCGGCGAGCTGGCGCTCGCCGCTGTATCGTTCGTCGCCCAGCCACGAACCCTCCGGCCCCCAGTACAGTTCCTCGGGCTCCCAGACGTCGGCGCGGCCGCCCGCAAACCCGAACGTCTTGAAGCCCATCGACTCGAGCGCGACGTTGCCGGCGAGGATCATCAGGTCGGCCCAGGAGAGTTTGCGGCCGTACTTCTGCTTGATCGGCCAGAGAAGCCGGCGCGCCTTGTCCAGATTGGCGTTGTCGGGCCAGCTGTTGAGTGGCGCGAAGCGCTGTTGACCGGCTCCCGCGCCGCCGCGGCCATCGGTGATGCGGTAAGTGCCCGCGCTGTGCCATGCCATGCGGATCATGAGTCCGCCGTAATGGCCGAAATCAGCCGGCCACCATTCCTGCGATTCTGTCATCAACGCCTGCAGGTCCTTGACGACCGCATTCAGGTCGAGGGTCTTGAACTCCTTGGCGTAGTCGAAATCCTTGCCCATGGGATCGGACAGACTGGAATTGCGGTGCAGGGCTTCAATGTCCAGCTGGCTCGGCCACCAGCCGCGGTTGGAAGGTGCGGGTTTCCCGCCTGAAAACGGGCACTTCGTCTTGTCATCCATGATTGTCTCCTCTGGTGGTTAGGGAGTTCCGCCCTGACCCTTGCGGCCGCAATCTACGCATCGCAATCCATCAGGGGAAATTGACTTTAATGATCGCAGCGATAAGATTATCTTATGATAAACGTGACCCTCCGGCAACTGCGCTATTTCGATGCGCTGGCCCGTCATGGCCATTTCGGGCGCGCGGCGGAGGCCTGCGCGATCTCGCAGCCGGCGCTGTCGATGCAGATCAGGGAAATGGAGGAAGCCCTCGGCGGAGCGCTCATCGAGCGAGGCGCGCGGCAGGTCACGCTGACGAAATTCGGCGAAGAGATTGTCCAGCGCGTTCGCGACATCATGCGTTCGGTCGACGAACTCGGCGATTTCGCGCGCGCATCGCGCGACCGGCTCGCAGGAAGGCTCCGCATCGGCATGATCCCGACGATTGCGCCCTATCTGCTGCCCAAGGTGATCGAGCACCTGGCGCGCCTGCATCCCGAGCTCGACATTCACATCCGTGAGACGCTGACGCCGAAGCTGATAAAGGAGGTCGCGGAGGGAAGGCTCGATACCGCCATCGTTGCCCTTCCGGTGTCGGAACCCTCGCTCACCGAGATCGCCCTGTTCACGGAAAATTTCCTGCTGGTCCGGCCCGCCGAGGACGAGGGAACACCGCCGCCGAGCCCCGAGACGCTGCGCGAAATGCGGCTCCTGCTGTTGGAGGAGGGACACTGTTTTCGCGACCAGGCCCTGGCGTTCTGCAAGATGCAATCCTCGCCGCCCCGGGAAGTGCTGGACGCAAGCTCGCTCTCCACGCTCGTTCAAATGGTCGGCGCCGGCATCGGCGTCACCCTGATCCCGGAAATGGCCGTGCCGGTGGAAACACGCTCGGCGCCGGTGTCGGTCACCCGCTTCAGGAATCCGCAGCCCTCGCGAACCGTCGGCATGGTTTGGCGCAAGACCAGTCCGCTCGCGGCACAGCTGCAGCAAATCTCCGAAGTGGTGTATCTGTCGGCGGGCAAGGCGCAGCGGCGTCACAAGAGCAAGACGTCCCTGCGCAATCCCCGAACCTGAACCGATGCCAATAACCGATGCCAATGGCAGACCCGATGATCCGCCCCGCGCGCGCGCAAGAATATGAAGAGATCCCCCGCGTCTGGATGGAGAGCTGGGTCTCGACCGGGCTGGAGGAGGCCAGCAACGACCTGCTGGCGAAGATGCGCGCCCGCGTGCGGCACGAGATCGAGAACGGCTGGAGCCTGTTTGTCGCCGACGACCGCGGAACGATCGCCGCGATGCTGGCGCTGCACCTGAAAAAACATTATCTCGGCCAGCTGTTTGTCGCTCCCGCGTTTCAGGGCCGCTCGCTCGGCCGAAAACTGCTCGCCTTCACGCGGACGCAACTGCCTGATGAAATCCGCCTGCGCTGCGTGCGCGAGAACGAGAAGGCCTGGCGCTGGTATGAGCGCGAGGGCTTTGTGTTCGAGAAGGAGCAGGTCGAGCCGATGAGCGGGTTTACGTTGAAATACTATCGCTGGAAGAAGGAAGGCTCCCGATGATGCAGCTCTACTGGTCGCCGCGCTCGCGCTCGTTCACCGCGCTGTGGCTGATGGAAGAAACCGGCAAGCCGTACGAGCGCGTGCTGACCGATATTTCCACCGGCGCGCAGAAGAAGGCGGAATATCTCGCCATCAACCCGATGGGCAAGGTGCCGGCGCTGAAGGACGGCGAGGCGACACTGGCGGAAGCCGCAGCCATCTGCGCCTACGTCGCCGAACGCTATCCCGACGCGAAGCTGGCCCCGCCGCTCGGCGATGTCAGGCGCGCGAAGTATCTTTACTGGTTGTTCTTCGCGCCGGGCTGCGTCGAGCCCGCGATGGTGCAGATCGCGACCAAGATCGAGATGAACCCCGTCGCCGCAGGCTGGGGCGAGGCGCAGCGGGTGTTCGACGTGCTCGATGTGGCACTCGCTGACGGCCCCTGGATCCTCGGCGAGAAATTTTCCGCCGCCGACATCGCGATCGGCTCGGCGCTGAATTTCTGCGTGCGGCTGTTCAAGATGGTGCCGTCGCGGCCGTCGTTCGACGCCTACATCGCCCGCTGCATGGCGCGCCCCGCGTTCCAGCGCGCGGAAAAGCTTGCGGCGGGCTGAGCCGCCCTACTCTGCCTTCAGCTCTTCCGGCCGCGGCATCGAGATGATGTTGTAACCGGAATCCACGTAGTGAATTTCGCCGGTGACGCCACGGGAGAGATCGGACAACAGATAGAGCGCCGAGCCGCCGAGCTCGTCGAGCGTGACGCCGCGGCCGAGCGGCGAGTGATTCTGCATGAAGGCGAACATTGCCCGGGAATCGCCGATTACCGCGCCAGCCAGGGTCCGCACCGGGCCGGCCGAAATCGCGTTGACCCGGATTTTCTGCGAGCCGAAATCGGCGGCGAGATAGCGCACCGAGGCTTCCAGCGCGGCCTTGATCACTCCCATCACGTTGTAATTCGGCATCACTCGCATCGAGCCGCCAAAGGTCAGCGTGATGATGGAACCACCGGATTCCGGCATCAACTCCGCGGCCCGCTTTGCGGTCTCGGTGAATGAGAAGCAGGAAATTACCATCGAGCGCGAAAAGTTTTCGCGCGTAGTATCCGCGTATCGACCGCGAAGCTCGTTCTTGTCGGTGAAACCGATGGCGTGCACAAGAAAATCCAGGTGCCCCCATTTCGCTTTCAACGTTTCGAACACGGCGTCAACGCTTGCGATATCTTCGACGTCGCAGGGCAACACCAGTTCGACGCCGAGCGATTGCGCCAGCGGCTTGACCCGCTTGCCGAGCGCCTCGCCCTGAAAGGTGAAGGCCATCTCGGCGCCCTGCGCGGCCAGCGTCTTCGCGATTCCCCAGGCGATCGAGTGGTCATTGGCGATGCCCATCACCAGACCGCGCTTGCCCTTCATCAGGTCCTGCATCGCCTCACTCCACTTACGCGATGAACGACCTTACGCATCCAGACGCTTGAAGACCAGCGTGGCATTGGTTCCGCCGAAGCCGAACGAATTCGACAGCACGGTGCCGAGCCTGGCGTTGTCGATCCGCTTGCGCACGATCGGCATGTCCGAAAACACCGGATCGAGCTCGGTGATGTGGGCGCTCTCGCAGACGAAGCCGTTGTTCATCATGAGCAGCGAGTAGATCGCCTCCTGAACTCCGGTGGCGCCGAGCGAGTGCCCGGTGAGTGCCTTGGTCGCCGATATCGGCGGGCATTTCTCGCCGGCGCCGAACACCTTGCGGATCGCCTCGATCTCCGGTGGATCGCCTGCCGGCGTCGAGGTGGCGTGCGGATTGATATAGTCGACCGGCGTCTTCACCGTCGACATCGCCATGCGCATACAGCGCTCCGCGCCCTCGCCTGACGGCGCGACCATGTCATAGCCGTCGGAGGTCGCGCCATAGCCGACAATCTCGCCATAGATGCGCGCGCCGCGCGCCTTCGCGTGCTCGAGCTCTTCCAGCACCACGACGCCGGCGCCGCCGGCAATCACGAAGCCGTCGCGGTTGATGTCGTAGGGACGCGAGGCGGTCGCGGGCGTGTCGTTGTATTTCGACGACATCGCGCCCATTGCATCGAACAGCACCGACAGCGTCCAGTCCAGCTCCTCGCAGCCGCCGGCGAAGATGACATCCTGCTTGCCGATCTGGATGGTCTCGTAGGCGTTGCCGATGCAATGGTTCGAGGTCGCGCAGGCCGAGGAGATCGAGTAGTTCACGCCCTTGATCTTGAACCAGGTCGCGAGCGTGGCGGAGGCGGTCGAAGACATCGCCTTCGGCACCGCGAACGGACCGACACGCTTCGGTCCCTTGCTGCGGGTGGTATCGGCGGCGTCCACGATGGTGCGCGCCGACGGACCGCCCGAGCCCATGATGATGCCGGTGCGGATGTTGGAGACTTCGGTCGGCTCCAGGCCGGAATCCTGGATCGCCTGCTCCATCGCGATATGATTCCACGCCGCGCCTTCGCCGAGAAAGCGCATCGCGCGGCGGTCGATCACGCCGGACGGATCGAGCGTCGGCGCACCCTGGACCTGCGAGCGGAAACCAAGTTCGGCGTATTTCTCCGCGCGGGTGATTCCCGATTTCGCTTCGTGAAGGCTCGCAAGCACTTCCTGGGTGTTGTTACCGATCGATGAGACAATGCCCATCCCCGTGATGACAACCCGCCTCATGTTCGCCTCACCCTATGCTCTGCGTCTTTGTGTCTCTTCGCGCGTCGATTTCGTTCAAGCCGGCGCCGTGCCCTGTTTGAACAAGCCGACCTTCAAATCCTTGGCGCGATAAATAATCTGGTCATCCACCGAAAGCCACCCGTCGGCGATACCCAGCACGAGCTTTGAGCGCATCACGCGCTTGATATCGATATTGTACACAACCTTGCGGGCATCGGGCATGATCTGGCCGCCGAACTTCAATTCGTTGAGGCCGAGCGCGCGGCCGCGGCCTTCGCCGCCGATCCAGCCGAGATAGAAGCCGACCATCTGCCAGAGCGCATCGAGCCCGAGGCAGCCCGGCATCACCGGATCGTTCTTGAAGTGGCAGCCGAAGAACCAGAGGTCCGGCTTGACGTCGAGCTCGGCGCGGACGAGGCCCTTGCCGAATTCGCCACGGGTCTCGCTGATTTCGCTGATGCGATCGAACATCAGCATGGGCGGGAGCGGCAATTGGGCATTGCCCGGGCCGAACATCTCGCCACGGCCGCAGGCCAGCAAATCCTCATATTCATAGCCGTTGCGCCGATTGAGCATAGCAGTTGGCCTCTCCTACAAGTCCCGATGGGGCGTTTCGACGGAATGGACCCGCCCTTTTGCGTGGGAGCGCGCCAACTTATTGGTCTTCGGCGCGAATTCCGACACCGGGCACCCGCCGGTCGGGGGGTTTCGCCAAGCCGAAATCGGTTCCTCGGGTCCGGGCGCTCCTCTATCATAGGCCTTTGCCGTCGGCAAAGCGCCCTCCAAAGGTTAAATCGCCGCATCGCTCCGTATGTTCCCGGAGTTGACTTAGGCCGGTTCTAGTTGCGAAAAACTTGCATCTAAGGATTTTACTCCTTATATTCCTGTGAGATAGTCCGGATTAACGAGTGCGGTGCCTGAAGTGGAAACTAATAACCGTTCAGAATTGAACGACGACACCGTGCACCCCGCGTCCCAAGCGGGACGCCAGCCCGCGTTGACCGGCTGCCCATGGCATGACGTCAACGAAATGCTGCAGTCGGCCGGGCTCCGTCCGACCCGGCAGCGCATGGCGTTGGGCTGGCTGTTGTTCGGGAAGGGCGCCCGTCACCTCACGGCGGAAATGCTCTACGAGGAAGCCACGCTGGCCAAGGTGCCGGTTTCGCTCGCCACCGTCTACAACACGCTCAACCAGCTCACCGACGCCGGGCTGCTGCGTCAGGTTTCGGTCGACGGCACCAAGACCTATTTCGACACCAACGTCACGGCGCATCATCATTTCTATCTCGAGAACAACCACGAGCTGGTCGATATTCCCGATCCGAATCTGGTGTTGTCGAAGATGCCCGACGTGCCCGAGGGCTACGAGATCGCGCGCGTCGACATGGTCGTGCGCCTGCGCAAGAAGCGCTGAATTTCTCGAACAAATTTTGATCGTCATACCCGGTGGGCGTAAGCACCAGACCTCGGATCCTCAATTTGCGCACGATGCATTTTCGAAGATCGCTGGATTCGCGCCAGGCGTCACGCCCGGCGATGACGCGCTTAGCGGCCGTCAATTCACCTGTTCGTCGGAATAGACGCCCCACAACCGCTGCTGCTCGATCCAGCCGTCGAAGCCCTGGCCGGCGATGTGGCACCAATGCGCGTCGCATCTCTTCACTT
Organism: uncultured Alphaproteobacteria bacterium; assembly: GCA_963831505.1. Classification (GTDB taxonomy): domain Bacteria; phylum Pseudomonadota; class Alphaproteobacteria; order Rhizobiales; family Xanthobacteraceae; genus Bradyrhizobium. The sequence goes on from CAWHQY010000023.1 coordinate 330,523, forward strand.
GCGCGACGACGCCCGCCTGCAAGCGCGCCGCGATCGCGCCTGATGGATCCGCGCGATCGTAGAGCGGCGCGAGCTCGTCCTTGTTCTTCATGGTGACGACCGCGGTGCGGCGTCCCGACAAGAGCGAATGATAGACCCAGCCTTCAGAGCCTTCGGAATCGCGCACGCGCCGCCAGTTCTCGAACTCGGCGGTGATCTCGACCGGCAGCCCGGTGCGGGTGTAGACCCAGGCCACGTCATTGTCCTTGGTCGGACCGGCCCTGACATTCACGTGATCGGACTTCAGGCTGACATAGCGCGGAACGGGCAAGCCGCTGGTGGTGAGGGCGGTGTCCTTGGCGGTGAAACCGGTGCCGACCGAGGCACCCAGCCAGGCGCCCACGAGCAACGCAAACGCAAAGAAACGCCTCAACGCCATCAACCCGTCTCCTGCCAAGGCTCGTCCAACCCCGTTGTTCGAGTTGAGCCAAAACCCGCGCCGATCCCCAATCCCCTGCTCCGTTCGCCCCTGGACCTACCAAAGCCGGGGTTTTGCCGGAGTTCTTGTCTTGGCCCGGTCTTCTGCTAGAGAGGACGGAACACAAGCAACAAGACGCGCCCGAAGCCCTTTGGCGATTTCCGAGGGGAGCAATCGGGAACCCAAGGAAACGCCGGATCTAAGCGCAACGGCAGTGTCGAATACCCGGGTTAATGAGGTCTAAACGCCTCATGTGAGCAGCATATGTCGGTTAAGAAGAAGCCACTCGTCGTCGTCACCCGTAAATTGCCGGACTCGATCGAGACCCGCATGCGCGAGCTGTTCGACGCGAAGCTCAATCTCGACGATACGCCGATGAGCGAGCAGCAGATCGCCGAAGCGGTCCGCACCGCCGACGTGCTCGTTCCCACCGTCACCGACGAGATCACCGAGGAACTGCTGAAGCAGCCCGACAGCAAGCTGAAGATGATCGCCAATTTCGGCAACGGCGTCGACAATATCGACGTCACGGCGGCGCATGCCCGCGGCATCACCGTGACCAACACGCCGAAGGTGCTGACCGAGGACACCGCCGACATGACCATGGCGCTGATCCTGGCCGTGCCGCGCCGGCTGGTCGAGGGCGCCTCGATCCTGACCGAAGCCAAGAACTGGCCCGGCTGGTCGCCGACCTGGATGCTCGGCCATCGCATCGGCGGCAAACGCCTCGGCATCATCGGCATGGGCCGCATTGGACAGGCGGTCGCGCGCCGGGCCCGCGCCTTCGGCCTGCAGATCCACTATCACAACCGCCGCCCGGTCGCGCCCGTGATCGCCGAGGAATTAGGGGCCACCTATTGGGAAAGCCTCGACCAGATGCTGGTGCGGATGGACATCATCTCGGTGAATTGTCCGCACACGCCGGCGACGTTTCATCTGCTCTCGGCGCGGCGGCTGAAGCTGATCCGCAAGGACGCCTATATCGTCAACACCGCGCGCGGCGAGGTGATCGACGAGGACACGCTGACCAGGCTGATCGAGACCGGCGACATCGGTGGCGCCGGCCTCGACGTGTACGAGAACGAGCCCGCGATCAATCCAAAACTGGTGCGGCTTGCGAAACAGGGCAAGGTAGTGCTGTTGCCGCATATGGGCTCGGCCACGATCGAAGGCCGCGTCGAGATGGGCGAGAAGGTGATCATCAATATCCGCACCTTCCTCGACAACCACAAGCCGCCGGATCGCGTGCTGCCGAGCATGTTGTAGACGGCGGGTAGGACGGGAAAGGCGCGCATGCGCCTTGCCCACCATCCATCGGCAGGATGACTCGTGATGGGCGGGCCGCTGCGCTTTGCCCACGCTTTCGATTCAGCCGAAGCAATCCAGCATGCTTGCGGCGACTTGTCCGCCGTAGCTCAATTGCTTCCGCCTGCCAGATCCGGTCCATGCCGCTGGTCATCGGGCCGCAGTCCTGCTTCCGCGTCCACAGGTCATGACAGATAAACTCAAATGCCTCTGATTATGAGAAGCAGATAGCCGACGGCGACTAACGCGCACAGCACGTCCGTCAGGCTCACCTATGCCCGCTCAGATCGGTGATGGTCAACGCATCGCCGTTGAGCGGATTGAGCGGATCGCGCGCGTAGCGCAGCGTCTCGAAGCGCATGCTGCGCGCGTCTACCATCAGGAGCTTGCCGACCAGGCCTTCGCCGAAGCCGACGATCTCGCGGATCGCTTCCATCGCCATCATCGAGCCGAGCACGCCGGCGAGTGCGCCGAGCACGCCGGCTTCCGCGCAGGTCGGCACCGTGCCCGGCGGCGGCGGCTCGGGAAACAGGCAGCGATAGGTCGGGTTGAACTCACCCTTCTCGTTCTTCTCGTGCGCGCGGATCGTGGTGAGCGAGCCGTCGAAGGTGCCCAGCGACGCCGTGATCAGCGGACGCGCCGAGAGGAAGCACGCGTCGGAGACGAGATAGCGCGTCTCGAAATTGTCGGAGCCATCGAGCACGAGATCGTAGGCGCCGATCAGCGACATGGCGTTGTCGGCCTTCAATCGCGTGGCGTGCGCGGCAAAGCGGACATGCGGATTGAGCGCATGCACGCGTTCGGCGGCGGTATCGGCCTTGCGGCGGCCGATGTCGGGCGTGGTGTGGATGATCTGGCGCTGCAGATTGCTGAGCGACACATGATCGTCATCGACCACGCCGAGCTCGCCTATGCCGGCAGCCGCAAGATACATCAGCGCCGGTGCGCCGAGGCCACCGGCGCCGATCACCAGCACGGACGCCTCCTTCAGCGCCTGCTGGCCGGGACCGCCTACCTCGTGCAGCACGATATGGCGGGCATAGCGTTCGAGTTCGTCGCCGCTTAGCATAATCCGTTCGTTTCCCTGCCTTTTGTTCTCGTCATTGCGAGGAAGCGAAGCAATCCAGAATGCCTCCGCGGAACGAAGGCTGGATTGCTTCGTCGCGGAGCCTGTCATCGGCCGCGCTTCGCGCGGACCCGTTGGCTCCTCGCAATGACGAAGTACTTTGCCGCGTTTTGCAAACCCCACTCCTGAACCACCGCCCGGCTGTTACCGACCAAGCAGATGTGCTTAAATTGCCCCTGTTCAATCTCCCCCGGGATTTGTCATGAGATCGTGGCTGGCAGCAACAGTGATATTCGCGGCCGGGACCTCCGTGCAGGCGCAGATGACCGCGCCGACCGTCCCCGGCGTGAAGCCGAAATCGGTCACGACCATCCCGATCCGGCCCCCGGCGCTGCAGACTCCGGCCGATACCGCCAATGCGATGGCGCAGGGCGAGCGGCTTGCGCTGCAATCGGACCTCGCCTGGGTCGGCGAATATAACGGCGCCATCACCGGCGATGTCAGCGAGCGCATGGTCGCCGCGATCAAGGAATACCAGAAGAACAAGGGCGGCAAGCAGACCGGCGTGCTCAATCCGCAGGAGCGCGCGGTGCTCGCCGAGACGGCGCGGCGGCGGCAGGAGAATGTCGGCTGGAAGATCGTGACCGATGCCGGTACCGGCGTCCGGCTCGGCGTTCCGACCAAGCTCGTGCCGCAGCAGGCCAGCGACGCCAACGGCACCAAATGGACTTCGCCGACCGGCACCACCCAGGTGCTGCTGACCCGGCGCAAGGAAGCGGGTCCGACCACGGCGAAACTCGCCGACCGCGAGAAGAAGGAGCCCGGGCGCACGGTCGACTACACGGTGGTCAAGCCGGACTTCTTCGTGCTGTCGGGCCTGCAGGGGCTGAAGAAAATCTATCTGCGCGGCACCTTCAAGGGCGACGAAGTCCGCATCATGACCATCCTGTACGATCAGGCGGTGGAGAACACGGTCGAGCCGGTCGTGATCGCGATGTCGAGCGCGTTCAATGCGTTCCCGACCGGCACGCAGGGGCCGGCGCCGCGCAAGCCCGTCGAATATTCGACCGGCATGGTCGTGACCGAGGACGGCGCCATCATTGCCGACCGTGAGGCCACCGACGGCTGCCAGGCGGTGGCAATCCAGGGTTTTGGCAATGTCGACCGTATCGCCGAGGACAGGGATCGCGGACTGGCGCTGCTGCGCACCTATGGCGCGCGCGGCCTGAGGCCGCTGGCGCTGGCCGATGGCGCGGCGAAGTCGAGCGTCGACATCGTCGGCATCGCCGATCCGCAGAACCAGGGCGGCGGCGCGGCGGTCACGAGCGTCAAGGCGCAGGTGACCCAGGTCGGCACCGGCGGCGATCTTGCGCTGTCGCCCGCGCCCGCGGTCGGATTTTCCGGCGCGCCCGCGCTCGACGATGGCAGCAAGTTCGCCGGTGTGGCCTTGTTGAAGCCGGTGGTGGTGGCGACCGCGACGGCGACGAACACGGCACCCGCCAGCCAGTCGGTGCTGGTGACATCAGATACCGTCCGCGAATTCCTCAAGGCGAACGAGGTGACCGCGAATGGCACCTCGACGGATGCGAAGGCCGCGGTCGTGCGGGTGATCTGTGTGCGGAAATGACGATTCTCGTGTCCCGGACGCGCTGCAACGTGAAACGCTGCGGCGCAGAGCCGGGACATTCACTTCCCGAGCAATAACCCGGGCCCCGGATCAGCAGCGCACTGCTGAAGAGCGCTGCGGATCCGGGGCACCAGGACACAGGGCCAACGGGCCGCCCTCAAGCGGCCTTGATGTCCTTGAGGAAAGCCTCGACGTGCCCCCGCATCGTTTCCGACTGTTTCGACAGTTCGCCGGAGGCCTGGAGCACCTCGTGAGCCGCAGCTCCGGTATCGCCGGCAGCTTGCCGGACGCCTGTCACATTCGACGCGATCTCGCCGGTGCCGAGCGCGGCCTGCTGTACATTGCGGGCAATCTCCTGCGTGGCCGACCCCTGCTCTTCCACGGCACTTGCGATCGCGGCAGCAATTTCGTTGATCTGGTTGATCGTCGCCGAAATTCCCTTGATGGCATCGACGGCATCGCTGGTGGAAGCCTGGATCGAGGTGACCTGGGCGCCGATCTGGCCTGTTGCCTTTGCGGTCTGCTCGGCAAGGCTCTTGACCTCGGAGGCCACCACGGCAAAGCCCTTGCCGGCCTCGCCCGCGCGCGCCGCCTCGATGGTGGCGTTGAGCGCCAGCAGATTGGTCTGCGCGGCAATTTCGCTGATCAACTTGACCACGTCGCCGATCGAGATGGCATCCTTCAGGAGCCCCTGGATCGTGGCATTGGCGCGGTCGGCCTCCGTAACGGCCTTGTGCGCGATCGTGGCGGATTGCGCCATCTGGCGGCTGATTTCGTTGACCGAGCTCGCCAGTTCCTCCGAAGCCGAAGCGACCGTCTGCACGTTCGTGGAAGCTTCCTCGGTCGCGGCCGCTACGGCGGTCGCCTGGCTGCTGGTCTCCTCCGCCGTCGCCGTCATCGAGGACGCGGTGGCCTGCAATTCGGTCGAGGCGGCGGCCACCGACCTCAGCACGGTTGACATATTCGTATCGAACGTCGCCGTCAGTTCGGTGACCCGCGTGGCCCGCGCCATCCGCGCATTGATAGCCTCCGCCTCCTTGGCCGCAAGCTCCTTGGCCTTGATCATATTCTCCTTGAAGATGACCACCGCGCGGGCCATCAGGCCGATCTCATCCTTGTTGCCGATCGCCGGCACCTCGACGGAATGATCGCCGCCGGCCAGCCGTCCCATCGCCGACACCATCTTCAGAATGGGCGGCACGATCGAGCGGTTGGTCAGGTATACGACCGTCGCCGCAATGCCGATGCCGACGCCCATCAGTATCCAGAGCAACGTCGTCAGGAAATGCGTCTCGGCCAGCACCATGGCGCCGTCGGTTCGCAGGCTGGCCTGCTGCCGCGACGCCATGCCGCCGTCGCGCATGCCTTCGCCGTTCTTCGCGCCCGCGAAAATATCGAGCAGCTTGTTGGCGCGAGGGGCCGCTTCATTGGTCAGGAACCATTGGGCCAGGTTCCAGCGGTCCGAGGCCCGAATCTCGAACATCTTTTGCGGCAGCGGCGCAAAGCGAGCGCGGGCTTCGACGAGCGAATCGAAGTCCTTCTGCTGGTCGGGGGTCATTTCCGGCCGGCGCAGCGAAAGCGCCTCGAATTTCTTCTGATTGAGCGCCCACAGCTCCTCATACTCCTTCTTGAAGCTTTGATCCGCAGTCAGGAGGTAGGCACGGATGGCGCCGATCGCCATCGCCATGCTGCCACGCATGTCGGCAAAGCCGATCAGCAGGCTCTTGCGCGAGTCGGTCGAGGGAATAGCGCTCTCCTCATTGATGATGGAGGTCGCCTTTTGCAGCATGAGCTTGGCGAGCGGCGCCGCCTCGGTCGCGAGGATCTTGGCTGCCGGCTGCTCGTCGATGGTGTGCGCGATCGCCTCGGCCTTGTCCTGCGCATTGCGCAATTCAGCCAGCAGCGGCTTGGCCTGCTTCCAGTCCTGCCGGTTTTGCTCGACGGTCCAATTGCCGGAGAGACGATCCATCTCCGAACCACGCTTCTGGATCTCCTTCCAGAGCACCGTCCGTTCCACCTTGAAAGCATCATTTCCGGTAATCAACCAGCCGCGCAATGCAGCCAGCGATGCGTAGATTTCAGCTACCAGGTCGTTGGCCGTCAACGCCGTCGGCACGCGAAGATTGACGGTTCGTTCGGTGGCTTCGTTGACGGTCTGGACTTTCAGGATGGTGATACCGACCACCGCGGCCAGCAGCGCGCAAAGCACGCCGAAGCCGAAAATGAGCCGACCACGGATGTTCAGATGCAACGACGGCATTGCAATTCTCCTTCGTTCTTGACGAGGTCTTCTTCGTCCTCGAAGAAGTCGACATGCAGTTGCACAAACCTTGGGCCGTTAACCCTAAACAATCGAACAACGCGCGATCCGTAGTAATACGATATTCGGCGGCCGCGACGTGCTGCGCTGCAGTGAGAGCAGCCTCCCAGGATCAGGCGGGATATTTCGGATCGCCGTAGGGATAATACCGCTTCAAATCCACGTTCCGGTACGGCAGCGCGTCGAGATGAACCGTGCCGAGGAACGGCTCATCGGGCTCGACCAGCAGAATCGTTTTCGCAAAGCCGTTGTCGTCAAAGCCGCGGCGAAAATGCACGCGCGACTTGATCGCGAAGACCTTGAAGGCGTGGATGTCGAGCCCGAGTGAGCCGAGCGAGAACGGCTCCATCATCTGCACGAGATAGGTCGAGAGAATCAGCACATTGTCCCGGCCGAATTGGATGACGGCCCAGAACTGGCCGTGGCCCTCGACGGCTTTCAGGATCGTGCCCTGGATACGCACCGGTTGGCCCGCTGAATCATCGACGAGGCCGCCGACCTCCATGTCGAAGGCATCGCCAGCCCTGGCGCCGCCGGCCTTCAGTTTCGCGATGGTTTTCGCGTCCGCTATCGTCGCGATCAACACCTGCGACAGGTCTTGCGCGACGATCTCCTTCAACAGGAACGTCGCCGATCCCGAGCGGTCGCTGTGATCGGCCAGCACCACCGGCGTTTCGCCGTTCGCGATCGCCGCTTTCGCCAGCGCTACGCCCTCGGCGATCGAATGGATTTTGGTCGAGCTCAGCAGCGCCTCGCGCCTGCGCCAGGCGAGATCGGCGATGTCGTTCGCTATCTTCTCCGCGAGTCCGGCGTTGCCGTTGGTCATCGTCTGGATGGTGATGCCGACATCGGGCACGTCGGCAAAGGGAAAGCCAAAGAACACGTTGACGTAGACGTCGACCTCGCGCGCTTCCCAGGTGAGCGCGCGCTGGATCAAATCCGCCCAGGGCGAGGCGCCGGTCCACATCCGTACCGTCGCGGTGAGGATCGGCACCTTCCGCGTCACATGCGCCGGCTTGTAGTCGCCGCGGATCATGCGGACCAGCATCCGCGCCGCCCGCTCGCCTTGCAGATATTCGTCGTAATGCGGGAAATATTTCACCGCAAAGCCCATGTCGGCGTGTTTGAGGAACTCGTCGTCCTCGTTGCCGTGGAGATCGAAGGTCGCCGCGATGAAGGTCTTCGGCCCGGCCGCCTCGCGCACCCGCCGCGCCAGCTCGGCCTCGGGACGCGCGATGCCGCGCACCGCCATCGCGCCATGAAGAGAGAGATAGACGCCGTCGAACGGACCTTCCGCCTTCAGCCCTTCGATCATCCTGCCGACGAGCGTCTCGAAGGCGTCTGCGGTGACCCAGCCCGAGCCCATATAGGTCTTCGGCCACAGCGGCGATTCGATACCGACGAGCTCGACGCCTTCGAACTCGCGCGCCATCTTCACAAAGCCGCCCATGTAGGATTTGGGATAGGCCTTCAAGAGCGCCTCGCCCTTCGCCGGCGAGCCCGGATAGATGAAATCCGACAGCGTCGTGTCGTTCTTGAGGAACGTCACGGTTTCGTGCGCGAAATGCAGCACGGCGATGCGGATTTTTGCAGGCATGGCCTCACCGCAGCCCGAAGCGGACGCCGGCATGGGCGAGCCCGCCCGCAATCGCGACCGGCGTGCCGTCGGCCCGCCAGCAGGCGGCGCCGGAGAGCATGCCGTCCTCGCCGAACTCGATCGCGTTCATGCCGCCCGCGACGGTCGCCATCTCGACGATCTGGTGGCCCATCGCCCGCAGCTTCGCGCGCACGCTTTCCGGGATCGCCTGCTCGACCTCGAGCGCATTGCCCTCGGTCCAGACCCGCGGCGCCTCCACCGCCTCCTGCAGGCTCATGCCATGGTCGATCAAATTGATCAGCGCCTGCATCGCGCTCGGGAAGATGCGTTTTCCGCCGGGCAGGCCCAGCGCGTAGACGAGCTTGCCGTTACGCAGCGCCATCATTGGCGACATCGAGGTGGTGACGCGCTTGCCGGGCGCCAGCGACAGCGCATGGCCGGGGCGCGGGTCGAACAGGTTCATGTAGTTGTTCGGCACCGCACCGAGGCCGGGAATCAGGAATTTGGCGCCGAACAGATTGTTGATGGTCTGCGTGCTCGCGACCACGTTGCCGAAGGCGTCCGCTGCCGTCATGTGCGTGGTATAGGCGCTCTCCAATTGCTTGACGCCCGCACCCCATTTCCTGGCGCGCGACAGGTCAAGCGCGTCACGGCGCTCGCGCGCATAGTCCTTCGAGGTCAGCCGCTCGACGGGAACGTTGATGTAATCGGGATCGCCGCTCGCCGCCTCGCGATCGGCAAAGGCGATCTTCAGCACTTCCGCCAGCAGATGCACGGTCTCGGGCGTCCCGAAACCCAGGCCGCGAAGATCAAAGCCTTCGAGGATGTTCAGCATCTGGGTGATGTGCACACCGGAAGCGGCCGGCGGCGGCGGGCCCAAGATTTCCCAGCCGCGGTAGTCGCAGCGGATCGGCAAGCGCTCGACGGTTTCATAGCTGGTCAGGTCTTCTTTCCGGATGAAGCCGCCGTGCTTGGTCATGTAGTCGACGAGAATATCGCCAAGCGGACCGTGATAGAGCGCTTCCTCGCCGTGCTTCGAGATATAAGTCAGCGTCTCCGCATATTCCGCCTGCACCACGCGTTCACCGGGCTTCAACGGCTCGCCCTTCGGCAGATAGATCGCCGAGATCGGCTTGTCGCGCAGCATCTCGTTGGCGCCGTCGCGGATGCATTCATGCAAATAGGGCGTCGCGAGATAGCCGCGCGCCGCGTGCTTGATCGCGGGCTGCATGACGTCGGCCAGACTCATGGTGCCGAAGCGGCGCAGCGTCTCGCACCAGGCCTTCAGCGAGCCCGGGACCGCGACCGCTTTCGGGCCGGTGAGATTCTCGTCGTCGACGGTGTCGAATACGTCACGCGGAGCGCCCGGCTTCGAACGGTAGGTGTCGGGCTTCACCATCGAAGGCACCGTGCTCTGGCCGTCGATGAAACGATGGCTGCCGTCGGAGGTGCGGACATGCGCCATGCCGCCGCCGATGATGCCGACCATCATCGGCTCGACCACGGTCAGCGTGAACAGGGTCGCGATCGCGGCGTCGATGGCGTTGCCGCCGGCGGCCAGCATTTCCGCGCCCGCGGCGGACGCCAGCGGATGGTTGCTTACCACCATGCCGCGGCTGCCGGCGGCCGGCTTCTTTTCACATTCGAAGGTCGTTGCCGTCCGGTCCCGCCAATTCCCGCCCATGGCCCGCTCTCTGCGCTATTTTTATTGGGGCGATGTGAGCGGTAATTCCGGATCGGGTCAAGCACGCTGCCACAGAGGTTAATACTTGATAACACTTCGGTATTCGTCCGGACTTTGAAATTGTGGCAATCGTGTCATGGTCTGTCATCGTTGCCGGCATCTGATTCGACTTCGGATTGGCCCGGAACGTCCTGAGCGAGAATCGCTCCGCGTCGCGCATGCGACGCACTCAGTTCGGCGTATCCGCGAAAGCCCGTTAATTCATCCGAAGGACGCCACTAAATGCAGACGATCGTATTGGCTACTCAAAAGGGCGGCAGCGGCAAGAGCACGCTCGCCATTGGGCTCGCCCTGGCCGCCAGGCAGGCAGGCCACACCGTCCGCCTGATCGAGACCGACCAGCAGGGGACCCTTTCGCACTGGCAGGCCCGCCGCGGCATCGCGGATTTGCTGGTCGAAACTGTTTACGGCGCCGACGAGATCGAACCCCGCCTGCAGTCACTTGCGCGGCGTGGCGTGACGATGGCGATCATCGACACCGCCGGCGGCGTGAGCGCCGCGACCACGGCTGCGATCCGCCATTGCGACTTCTGCATGATCCCGGCGCGTCCCTCGATCGCCGATATCGAGGTCGGCGCCGCCACGCTCGGCGTCGCGCGTGCCTGGCAAAAGCCTTTCGCCTTCATCCTCAACCAGACGCCGATCCGCGGCCAGCGCATCAACAGTGCCGCCGGCGCGCTCGGCGACGAGGCCGCGCGCGAGCTGGATGATATCCTCGCGCGCCCCTTCATCGTGATGCGCAACGATCACCAGGACGCGCTCGCCGCCGGCCTCGCCGTCGGCGAATTCTCGCCGTTCGGCAAGTCGGCCGACGAGATCCGCGATCTCTGGCAGTGGGTCGAGACGCGGTTGAACGGAGGCGTCGCGGTCAGCAAGGCAATCAGCGAAGAGGTTTCGGACGCCGCGTTTCCGATCATCCTCTCGCCGGATCGCGTCAAGGCGATCCAGCTTGAGGAAACCCGGCGCAATCGCTCGCACCTGTTGGCGGGGGCCTGACCTGGGATGCAGGCCTTTAAGAAGGGCCGCGCCTTCACTTCTGGCACTTCGGGCACCAGAAGGTCGAACGTCCATTCTGGGTGAAGCGGCGGATCACGCCGCCGCAGCCCTTTCCGCATTTCTCGCCTTCGCGGTCGTAGACCTGGAAGGAATGCTGGAAATAGCCGAGCTCGCCTGAGGTCTGGCGGTGGTCGCGCAGCGACGAGCCGCCGGCCTTGATCGCCTGGTTCAGCACTTCGTGAATGGCGTCGACCAGACGTTTGGCATGGTCGGTCGGCTCGCCCTTTTTGGTCGCGAGCGTCGAGGCCTGCCGCTTCGGCGACAGATGCGAGCGATACAGCGCCTCGCAGACATAGATGTTGCCAAGCCCCGCCACCACGCGCTGGTCGAGCAGCGCGGCCTTCAGCGTCGTCGACTTGCCGGCGCAGGAGCGCGCCAGCATGGCGGCATCGAATTCATTGCCGAGCGGCTCGGGGCCGAGACCCTTCAGCAGCGGCTCGCTCTCCATCGCGTTCCGCGCGATGATCTTCATGTAGCCGAAGCGGCGCGGATCGTTGAACACGATGTCGGCACCCGACGACATGCGAAACAGCACATGGTCGTGCGCGGCATCCTTGCCGCGCGGATGGTGGAACTCGCCGGGCGTCGCCGCCTCGTCCTTCTTCTGCACGCGGAACGAACCGGACATGCCGAGATGCATGAGCAGGACGTCGCCGGAGCCGAGATCCGCCATGAGATATTTGGCGCGGCGGCCGAGCCCGGTCACGGTCTGGCCGGTCAGCCGCGCGACGAAGTCCTTCTGAAAGGGAAAGCGCAGGTCTTTCCGCCGGGCTTCGGCGTGCAGAATTTTTGCACCCTCCATGACGGGCTGCAGGCCGCGGCGGACAGTCTCGACTTCGGGCAGTTCGGGCATGGAGAGGTCATTCACCTTATGAAGGTGACGTGATAGCCCCATTGCGCCGGGCGCGCTATGGTCCGGGGTGTGGAGTAGTGTTGATGAACCGGTCGGACCAGACCACCCATTTTGGCTTCCGCGACGTGCCGCTGGAGGAAAAGCAGACGCTGGTGAACGACGTGTTTCACAGCGTGGCACAGCGCTACGACCTGATGAACGACCTGATGTCGGGAGGCCTGCACCGCGTCTGGAAGGACATCATGGTCAACACGCTCAACCCGCCGAAGGGCGACCGCGCCTTACGCACTGCTCGACGTCGCGGGCGGCACCGGCGACGTTGCTTTCCGCGCCGCGAAAGCGTCCGGCACGGGTTTCCGCGCCACCGTCTGCGACATCAATGCCGACATGCTTTCGGTCGGCCGCGACCGCGCGGCCAAACGCCGTCTCGACGACCGCGTGTCGTTTGTCGAGGGCAACGCCGAGGAGCTGGCTTTCCCCGACCGCAGTTTCGACGGCTACACGATCGCCTTCGGCATCCGCAACGTGCCGCAGATCGATCGCGCGCTCAAGGAAGCCTATCGTGTGCTGAGGCCCGGCGGGCGCTTCCTGTGCCTGGAATTTTCCTCCGTCGACGTGCCCGGGCTCGACCGGCTCTATGACCTGTTCTCGTTCAGGGTGATCCCGCAGCTCGGCCGCGCCGTCACGGGCGACGCCGAGTCCTATCGATATCTCGTCGAGTCCATCCGCAAATTCCCGAAGCCCGCGGCATTCGCGGACATGATCCGCGGCGCCGGCTTCGGCCGCGTCAACTGGCAGACGCTCTCCGGCGGCATCGTGGCGTTGCATTCGGGCTGGCGTTTGTGATCTCGGCGTTCACCCACATCGCGCGGCTCGCCCGCGCCGGCATCGTGTTCGCACGTGAGGGCGTGTTCGGCGCCGTCGATCCCTCGCTGGTGCCGCCGCCCGGACAGCTCGCGCTGAAGATGGCGCGGCTGATCGAGCGCGGCGGCGCCAAGTCGGGACCGCGCCTTTCGCGCGCGCTGGAGCGGATGGGGCCCGCCTATCTCAAGCTCGGCCAGTTTCTCGCGACCCGCCCCGACGTCGTCGGCGTCGGGATGGCGCGCGACCTTGAGGCCCTGCAGGACCGGCTGCCGCCGTTCGCGCAGGCCGAGGCGGAGGCCGTGATCGCGACCTCGCTGGAACGCCCGATAACACATGCCTTTGCGAGCCTCGGACCGCCGGTGGCGGCGGCCTCGATCGCACAGGTGCATCGTGGCGAGGTGCTTCGGGACGGCATGCGCCGACAGGTGGCGGTGAAGGTGCTGCGGCCCAATGTTGCGGCGCGCTTCCGCCGCGACCTTGCCGATTTCTTTTTTGTCGCGCACAAGGCCGAGGCCTATTCAGCGGAAGCGCGGCGGCTGCGGCTGGTCGAAGTCATCAACACCATGCAGCGCTCGGTCGCGATGGAGATGGATCTGCGGCTGGAAGCGGCGGCGCTCTCGGAGATGGCGGAGAACACGCGCGACGATCCGGACTTCCGCGTGCCCACGGTCGACTGGGATCGCACCACCCACAACGTGCTGACCATGGAATGGATCGATGGCATCGCGCTCAGCGACCACGCGCGGCTGGAGCAGGCGCAGATCGACCTGCCCGATCTCGGTCGCAAGGTGATCCAGAGCTTTCTGCGCCACGCTTTGCGCGACGGCTTCTTCCATGCCGACATGCATCCTGGAAATCTCTTCCTCGACAAGGAAGGCCGGCTCGTCGCGGTCGATTTCGGCATCATGGGCCGGCTCGGCCTGAAAGAGCGGCGCTTCCTTGCCGAGATCCTGCTCGGCTTCATCACGCGCGATTATCGCCGCGTCGCCGAAGTGCATTTCGAGGCGGGCTATGTGCCTTCGCATCATTCGGTGGAGAATTTCGCGCAAGCGATCCGCGCCATCGGCGAGCCGATCCACAACCGCACCGCCGAGGAAATCTCCATGGCGCGGCTGTTGACCTTGCTGCTCGAGGTCACCGGCCTGTTCGACATGCGAACGCGGCCCGAGTTGATCCTGCTGCAGAAGACCATGGTCGTGGTCGAAGGCGTGGCGCGCGGCTTCGATCCCAAGCTCGACATCTGGAAAACCGCCGATCCCGTGGTGCGCGAATGGATCGAGCGCAATCTCGGCCCCATCGGCCGCATCCAGGGCGCGGTGTCCGGCGCGAGCGAGCTGGCCCGCCTGGTCTCGGCCCTGCCGGTCATCGCAAGCCGGGCGGTGACCGTGCTGGAGCAACTCGAGACCATGACCCGCGAGGGCCTCGTGCTGTCGCCTGACACCATCGCCGCCATGGGCCGCAGCGAGGGTCGCAAGAGCCGCTGGCGCACCATTGCGCTCTGGATCATCGCCGCGACTTTTATCGGGATTTTAATCGCCATCCGGCAGCTTTGATTGCATTGAGATCACGTCGATGCTAGCATTGCTAGCATACCGACGAGGAAGCCGCCATGGCAAGCCTGACCATCCGAAAGCTCGACGACGCCATCAAGTCTTATCTGCGCCTGCGTGCGGCCAAGAACGGCCGCTCGGTCGAGGAGGAGGTGCGGGTGATCCTGGGCGAATACACCCAGGGGAGCCCGGTGCCGGCCGCCGCAACGCGTGCAGCACCCCCCGCCATACACATCCCGGCACGGGCGCCACAGCCCCAAAGAGCCACCGGTGAGGTCCGCGTCACCCTGATCATCGGCGGCGGCATTGCCGCCTACAAGTCGCTCGACCTGATCCGACGGCTGAAGGAGCGGCACATCCGCGTCCACTGCGTACTGACCAAAGCCGCCACGCAATTCGTGACGCCGCTGGCGGCGAGTGCACTGTCGGGAGAGCGGGCCTATACCGACCTGTTCGATCCCGAGAGCGAATTCGATGCCGGCCATATTCGGCTGGCCCGCGACTGCGACCTGATCGTGGTGGCGCCCGCGACCGCCGATCTGATGTCGAAGATGGCGCAAGGCGCCGCCGACGATCTCGCTAGCGCCATCCTGCTCGCCGCAAGCCGGCCGATCCTGCTCGCGCCCGCGATGAACCCGATGATGTGGAGCAATGCCGCGACCCGCCGCAACGCCGCGCAGCTCGGGCGCGATGGCGTCGCGTTCGTCGGACCCAATGCCGGCGAGATGGCCGAGGCGGGCGAAGCGGGCGTCGGCCGCATGGCGGAGCCGACCGAAATAGCGGACGCGGCCGAACGCTTGCTGCGCCCGCCGCAGCCGCAGCCACTCGCCGGCAAGCGCGTGCTGATCACCGCCGGCCCCACGCACGAGCCGATCGATCCGGTGCGCTACATCGCCAACCGCTCGTCGGGCAAGCAGGGCTATGCCATTGCCGCCGCCGCACAGGCGGCCGGCGCGCAGGTGACGCTGGTCTCCGGTCCGGTCGATCTCGACGAACCCGGCGGCGTCAACGTGGTGCATGTGGAATCCGCGCGCGACATGCTGGCCCATGTGGAGGCGTCGCTGCCGGTGGACATAGCTATTTTCGCCGCAGCGGTGGCCGACTGGCGTGTCGCCAATGAGGGCGGCCAGAAGCTGAAGAAGACCGACAAGGCGATGGCGCCGCTCGAGCTCGTCGAAAACCCCGACATCCTCGCCACTATCTCGAAGCTGAAGGATAAGCGGCCGCCGCTCGTGATCGGCTTCGCCGCCGAGACGGAGCATCTGATCGACAACGCCAAGGCCAAGCTCGCACGCAAAGGCTGCGACTGGATCGTCGCCAACGATGTCTCACCCGCGACCGGCGTGATGGGCGGCGATCGCAACACCGTGCATCTGCTGACGCGTCAGGGATCGGAGATCGCGGTCGACTCCTGGCCCGTGATGACCAAGGATCAGGTGGCGGTCGAGCTGATCGACCACGTAGCGAGGAACTTTGCCGAGGCTGCGGAGAAAATTTCGTGAGCGCGCCAATCCGAGTCGACATCCGCCAATTGCCGCATGGCGAAGGCCTGCCCCTGCCCGCCTATCAGAGCGCTCATGCCGCCGGGCTCGACCTGCTCGCGGCGGTCCCTGAAGGCGCGCCGCTCGTGCTCGCGCCAGGCCAACGCGCGATGGTGCCGACGGGACTTGCCATCGCGCTGCCCAACGGGTTCGAGGCGCAGGTGCGGCCGCGCTCGGGACTGGCGGCGAAGCACGGCGTCACTGTGCTCAATTCGCCCGGCACGATCGACGCCGATTACCGCGGCGAGATCCAGGTGATCCTGATCAACCATGGTGCCCAAGCGTTCACCGTCCGACGCGGCGAGCGCATCGCGCAGATGGTGATCGCCCCGATCGTGCAGGCCGAGCTCGTGGCGGCCTCCACCCTGCCCTCGACCGACCGCGGCAGCGGCGGCTTCGGCTCGACGGGGCACTAATCCTCTCCTCCCGCTAGCGCATGATCCGGAAAAGTGGGCACCGGTTTTCCGAAAAGATCATGCACAAACAGGAATCTAGAGCGCGATGGCGATTCATCCCAACCCCATCGCGCTCTAGGAAATTTGGCGTCCTCTGCCAGAACAGAGACAGCCCGATTGACTTTACCTACTAATAGGTAGATAAGCCAGCCGCAGTTTCCAACCGAGGAGAAGACCGTGACCACCGAACTCTATTGGCTGACGCTGACGGCCCTCATGACGGCGCTGTTCTGGGTGCCCTATGTCCTCAACCGCGTGGCCGCGACCGGCCTCGGCGGCACGCTTGCGGGAAGCGCACCGGACGCGGGCAAGCTTGCGGAATGGGCGCAGCGCGCCATCCGCGCACACACCAATGCGATCGAAAACCTCGCGATCTTCGCGCCCATCGTGCTGACCGCGCACGTGCTCGGCATTTCCAATCCGGCGACGAAAGCAGCGGTCGTGGTCTACTTCTTCGCCCGCCTCGCCCACTTCGTGGTCTATTCCGCCGGCATTCCCGCCGCGCGCACGCTGACCTTCACCGCCGGCTGGCTCGCGCAGATCGCCATCATCGCCAGCATCCTGCGCTGGATCTGAGACGATGCGACGCACCCTGCTCATCACCGGCATCGCGGAAGGTCTCGGCGCCGAAATCGCCGGCACCTTCGCGCAAGCCGGCTACGATGTCTTCGGGCTGTCGCGCTCGGTCCGGGCGTCCAAAGCCGTCAGCACGCTCGTTCGAGAGGGCGGCGGCCGTTACATCCACCTTCCCTGCGATCTCGCGCGCCCGGCCGACGTCTCCCTCGCGCTCCGGCCGGTTGCCGAAGGCATCGACGTGCTGATCCACAATGCGCAGATGTTGATGATCAAGCCGTTCGCCGACATCTCGGCTGACGAGTTCGAGCAGGTCTGGCGCGTCGCCTGCCTCGGCGCGATGGCGTCCGCGCAGGCCGTGCTGCCGCATATGGCGGCGCGCAAGCAAGGCACCGTGATTTTCTCCGGCGCGACCGCGGGCCTGCGCGGCGGCGCCAATTTCTCGGCGTTTGCATCCGCCAAGTTCGCGCTGCGCGGCCTTGCCCAGGCGCTCGCCCGCGAGTTCGGTCCGAAAGGCGTTCATGTCGCCCATGTCGTGATCGATGGTCTGATCGAGGCGCCGCAGACCGACCTGCGCTTCGGACCGGCGCCGACGGGACGGATGGATTCGAAATCGGTCGCGCAGGCCTATCTCGGCCTCGCCGCGCAAAACCCCTCCGCCTGGACCCAGGAGATGGACCTGCGGCCGTTCGCCGAAAAATTCTAGAGCGCGATGAGATCAGGATGAACCGTCATCGCACTCTAGATTCTTGTTTGCGCATGATCTTTTCGCAAAATCGCTGCACACTTTTCCAGATCATACGCTAGGCGATGGACCGTCCGGCCGGCGTTGGGATATTCATGGGAGCGCGGGGAACCCAGCGGTCTCCTTGGCTCGGCCGGCGGGACGGCCTATAACAGGCAACCCATGACGACGACGGCGCCGAAGCAGAGATCAGACACCGCCGAACAGATCCTCGACCTTGCCGAGACGCTGATCCAGACCCGCGGCTACAGCGCATTCAGCTATCAGGACATCGCTGACAGCCTCGGCATCCGCAAGGCCAGCATCCATTATCATTTCGCGTCGAAAGCCGATCTCGGGATCGCGGTCGTCGACCGTTATGTGGCGCGCTTTGGCGAGGCGCTTGTTGCCATCGCCGCCGATCAGTCGCAGTCGTCGATGGCCATGCTGGACTTTTATGTCGAGCCCTATGCCGGCTTCGCCAAGACTCCCGACCGCATCTGCCTGTGCGGGGCATTGTCCGGCGAAATCCTGGCATTGCCGGCGGAACTGCGTTCCCGCGTCGACGGCTTTTTCCGCACCCACCAGGAGTGGCTCGCCGGAATCCTCAAGCGCGGCGCGGCGCGCGGCGAGTTCACCCTCGCCGCTCCGCCCGCCAAGGTCGCCCGCTTCATCTTCAGCGCCTTGCAGGGGGCGCTATTGGTCAAGCGCACCACGGGCGACGCGACACAGCTTCGCGACGTCATTACCGTGATGAAAGCGCAGCTCACGGCGGGTTCCTGACCAATTCAGGCGAATCACCGATGGGTTTCCGCAGGGTTCGCCGAACGCGTCTTTTTGTTGGCGCATGATCGCAACGCAGACGCCCGTTTGTCACTTCCGGACCAGGCGCGCGCCGCTTTTTTCCCCAGCACCATCCCCGTTCACGGTCTGGACTCTTACCCCTGGAGTCCCCTTGGCGATATTGTCGCTTGATTCGCGCGCGGTGGGGAAACGCCGCGCGCCAATTCATGTTGTCTTGGGGCGCGAAGGATGTCGGGCGTTATCGCGGCGATGCGTCGGACGCTGCTGTCGTGCTCGTCGCTGGCACGCAATGGCCTGATCGGATTCGCCACCGGCGCGCTGCCCTTCGCGGCGCCCGCCTGGGCCGCCGATTCCGGATTCCTCTCCACGATCTCGACCCTGCTCGAATTCAACCGGCAGGAAGTGGCGGTGCTGACCACGGCGCTGGCCCTGCTTGGCTTTTCCGTGCTGGCGGCGATCCTGTTGATGCACACCCGCATCCGAGCCGCGAAAAGCGAATCACGGCTACATGCCGTCATCGAGGGCCTGCAGCTCCAGGCCGACCGCTACCGCGCGCTGTTGTTCGCCGAGCCGCAAATCCTGATCTCGTGGGCCGCCGGCGACAACCGCCCGCGGATATCGGGCGACACCTCCCTTCTGATGCAGCAGGACACCCCGCAACGCATCCTGGCCTTCGGAACCTGGCTGCCGCCGGAACCTGCGCTGCAGATGGACCATGCGGTGGAGGCGCTGCGCGAGAGCGGCGAAGGGTTTCTGCTCAACCTCACCACCTTCAACGGCCACGCCATCGAGGCGACGGGGCGCGCGGTCGGCGGGCAGGCCATCGTGCGGATTCGCGAGCTCTCCGGGCTCCGGCGTGAACTGGCGGAAACCAATTTCCGCCTGAAGACGCTGATGGAGGAGACCGAGATGCTGCGCGGCTTTGCCGACGCATCCCCCTTCCCGATCTGGGCCAAAGACGCCAAGGGTATCCTGAACTACGCCAACGCCGCCTATGTAGAGGCTACCGAAGCCACCAGCGAAGCGGATGCGATCGACCGCCATCTCGAACTGCTCGACTCCAGCCACCGCGCCGAGATGGAGCGCGCGCTCGTCACTGCCAGCGCCCACACCGCGCGGCTGCCGATCGTGGCGCGCGGCGAGCGGCGGATTTACGACGTGCGGGCGATGAACGTCGCCGGCGGCAGCGTCGGCATGGCGATCGACGCCAGCGAGGTCGACGCCCTGAGCTCGGCGCTGGTACGGATGGCGGAGGCGCATCGGCGCACGCTCGATCAATTGTCGTCGGGCGTTGCCGTGTTCGACGGCCGGCGGCGGCTCGCCTTCTACAATGAATCCTATCGTGGGCTATGGGGCCTCGAATCCTCCTTCCTCGACGGCGCTCCGGACGATTCCAGCGTGCTCGACCGGTTGCGCGCCGCACGCAAGCTGCCGGAGCAGGCCGACTTCCGCGCCTGGAAGGCCAAGCTGCACGAAGCCTATCGTGCGATCGAGACCGCCAAGGACACCTGGTTCCTGCCCGACGGCCGCGCGCTCAGCGTCGTCACCACGCCCAACCCGGAAGGCGGCGTCACCTATCTGTTCGACGACGTCACCGAAAGCCTCAACCTTGCCCGGCAATTCGACCGCCTGAACCGCGTGCAGCGCGAGACGCTCGACACCCTCGCCGAAGGCGTCGCCGTGTTCGGCAGCAACGGGCGCGCGCAATTGTTCAATCCGGCCTTTGCGAAGATGTGGAAGCTGTCGCCGGAAGCGCTGCGCGAGGGACCGCATATCGACACGGTGGAAACCTGGTGCAAGCCGCTGTTCGACGAAGCCCAGGGCTGGCGCACCATCCGTGAGGCGGTCACCGCGATCGAACGCCGCAACGACGTGCAGCTCAAGCTCGAGCGCAACGACGGCAGCGTGCTCGAATGCATGGGCAAGCCGCTGCCCGACGGCGGCACCATGCTGACCTTCCACGACATCACCGACACCGAGAATGTCGAGCGGGCGCTGCGCGAGAGCAATGACGCGCTGAAGGCCGCCGACCAGATGAAGATCGACTTCGTCCATCACGTGTCCTACGAGCTGCGCGCGCCGCTCACCACCATCATCGGCTTCGCGCATTTCCTCTCCGATCCGTCGACCGGCCCGCTGACGCCGAAACAGGCCGAATACCTCGACTACGTCACCAAATCGACCAACGCGCTGCTCGCGCTCACCGACAACATCCTCGATCTCGCCACCATCGACGCCGGCGCCATGAAGCTCGAGCTCGGCCCTGTCGACATCGGCAAGGCGATAGCTGCCGCGGCCGAAGGCCTGCAGGACCGGCTCGCCACCGAACGCATCCGGCTCAAGGTCGATATTGCCGCCGATGTCGGCAGCTTTGTCGGCGACCAGCGCCGCGTGGTCCAGGTGCTCTATAACCTGCTCGCCAATGCCGTCGGCTTCTCGCCGCAGGACACCACCGTCGGCATCAGCGCCACGCGCACCGAGCGGCATGTGGTGTTCACCGTCACCGATTCCGGCCCGGGCATGCCGCCCGAGGTCAGGGACAAGGCGTTCGACATGTTCGAAAGCCATTCCCAGGGCTCGCGGCATCGTGGCGCGGGGCTCGGCTTGTCGCTGGTGCGCTCCTTTGTCAAACTACACGGCGGGGACGTGCGCTTTGCGCCGCCAGGCAGCAAGGGAACCACCGTGATCTGTGAATTTCCAATCGATCAGGCCGTGCAGCGCGACGCCGCTGAATGACGGGGCCTGCAACATTTTCCGTGGCGCTCGCCAACGAGGCGGCGACCGCGCAGCTGATGGCCGACCTCGCGCTGCTGACCGCGCCCGGCGACGTCATCACGCTGTCGGGCGACCTGGGCGCGGGCAAGACCGCGGCGGCACGGGCCATGATCCGCTATCTCGCCGACGACGACGCGATCGAGGTGCCGAGCCCGACGTTTACGCTGGCGCAAAGCTACGACCTGCCCTCCTTGCCGCTGCTGCACGCCGACCTCTATCGCATCAGCGACGCTTCCGAGCTGGAGGAGATCGGCCTGTCGCCGCTGCCCGAAGGCACGGTCGCGCTGATCGAATGGCCGGAGCGCGCCGGCAACGAGCTGCCGGCCGACCGCATCGACATCGCCTTCAGTCATCCGCCCGCGCTCGGCTCGACCGCGCGCGCGGCCGAGATCACGGGCTTCGGCAAGGGCACGGCCCTGGTCGAGCGGCTCAAGCTGCTGCGCCAATTCCTCCAGGCGTCGGGGTTCATCGAGGCCGGGCGAAAGCGCATGGCCGGCGACGCCTCGACCCGCTCCTATGCACGGCTGATCCAGGACGACCGCACGTTCATTCTGATGAACTCGCCGAAGCGGCCGGATGGCGGCAAAATCTACGCCGCCGCCGTGCATCTCGCCGAGGACGTCAAGCCGTTTTTCGCCATCGACAGGGGCTTGCGCGAACGCGGTTTCTCGGCGCCCGAAATTCATCACAGCGATCTCGAGGCAGGCTTCCTCATCACCGAAGATTTCGGCAGTGCGCCCGTGGTCGAAGGCGATCCGCCGGCGCCGGTCCTCGATCGGTACGAAGCCGCGACCGATGTGCTCGCCGCACTGCATCGCGAGCCGCTGCCGGAGGTGCTGCCGTTGGTGCCGCCGGCCGACTATCCGATTCCCGTCTTCGACATCGACGCGTGGATGGTCGAGGTCGGGCTGATGCTGGAATGGTACATGCCCGACCGCGGCGTGACGCCGGGCGAAGCGCTGCGCAGCGAGTTCGAGACGATGTGGCGCGAGATCCTGCAAAGACCGGTGGCGGCTCCCAGGACCTGGGTGATCCGGGACTATCACTCGCCCAACCTGATCTGGCTTGGCGACCGCGAAGGCCTTGCGCGGGTCGGCATCATCGATTTCCAGGACGCCGCGCTGGGGCCGGCGGCTTATGACGTGGTGTCGCTGTTGCAGGACGCGCGCATCGACGTGCCCGAGGCGACCGAACTTGCGCTGTTCTCGCGCTACATCAAGGCACGCCGCGCGGCGGATGCCACCTTCGACGCCGCCAACTTCGCCGCGCTCTACGCCATCCTGTCGGCGCAGCGGAACACGCGGCTGCTCGGCACGTTTGCGCGGCTCAACCGGCGCGACGGCAAGCCGCAATATCTCAAGCACCAGCCGCGGATCTGGGCCTATCTCAACCGCTCGCTGGCGCACCCCGCGCTCTCTTCGCTGCGGGCCTGGTACGCGGCGAACGTTCCACCTCCGTGAATTTACGGCTTGTTAGCCGGACCCCGTTACCGTGCGGCGGGCCGGGCGGCGCGCACCGGCCAATAGGAATGGCCGGAGCGAGGCATGGCGACGACAGAGCGAGCCAAGGGCGATCGTGTCACCTTCGAGCGGGGAATCCCCGCGCATATGATGGGGATCGATGGCACCTGGCGACGCAACTGTGTCTTGGAGGACGTGTCCGAGACCGGCGCGAAGCTTACCGTCGATGGTTCGGTCGAAGGCGTGCATCTGAAGGAATTCTTCCTGCTGTTGTCGTCCACGGGCCTCGCCTATCGCCGCTGCGAGCTCTCCTGGATCAATGGCGACCAGATCGGCGTTAACTTTCTGAAGCCTGGCGACAGGAAGAAGACCCGACGCGCGTCCGCCGAGGCCTGACTTTCGTGGGCGATCCGCCGTCGTATGGCCGTCATGTCCGGCAACTAAGGCCCTCGGCATCCCTCCGCCGGCCGAATCACGTGATATGATTCAGGCAATCAATCGAGATTTCCCGCCGAGATTCCCGCTATGTCCGTCAAACCCACCAAAGCGATGGTCCTTGCCGCCGGCCTTGGCTTGCGCATGCGGCCACTGACGGACCACCTGCCGAAGCCGCTGGTGCCGGTGGCCGGCCGTCCGCTGCTCGACCATGTGCTGGACAGGCTCGCCGCTGCGGGCGTCACTGAAGCCGTCGTCAACGTGCATTATCTGGGCGACCAGATCATGGACCATGTAGCCTCCCGCAAATCGCCGCGCGTGATCATTTCCGACGAGCGCGACCATGTGCTCGGCACTGGCGGCGGGGTGGTCAAGGCGCTGCCGCTGCTCGGCGACAAGCCGTTCTTCCATCTCAATTCGGATACGATGTGGATCGACGGCGTGCAGTCGAACCTCATCCGGCTCGCGGAAGCGTTCGATCCAGCGCGGATGGATATTCTTCTGCTGATGGCGCCGACCGCGAGCAGCATCGGCTATGGCGGCCGCGGCGACTACTCGATGCTGCCGGACGGCGCGCTGCGCAAGCGGCGGGAACATCAGGTCGTGCCCTTTGTCTATGCGGGCGCGGCGATCTTCTCGCCCGCGATCTTCGCGAACGCACCGAGAGGCGAGTTCTCGCTGACAAAGATGTTCGATGCCGCCAATGAGCAGGAGCGCCTGTTTGGCCTCAGACTCGACGGCGTCTGGATGCATGTGGGCACGCCCGATGCCGTCGGCGCCGCGGAAGAGGCGTTCCTGGAGAGCGTGGCTTAAAGGCTTCTCTGTCATTGCCGGCTTGACCCGGCAGTCCATCATTTTCAGGGAAATTTTTGCGATGGATGCGCGGGTCAAGCGAGCGCATGACGAGCGAGAATGCCTATATTCCCCCGACCCTCGAATCAGGCCCGACATGCGCGTTCTCAGCGTTCCCCTCTCAGTACCATTCCTGCGCTGCGTGATCGCGGCGTTGATCGACGGCCGGCTGGTCGAGGGCTTCGAGGCGCGCAGCAATCCGGCAAGGCTTGCCGAAGCGACCCTCTATCTGCCGACCCGGCGCGCCATGCGCATCGCGCGCGAAGTGTTTCTGGAAGAACTGAAGAGCGATGCCGCGGTGCTGCCGCGCATCGTCGCGCTTGGCGATATCGACGAGGACGAGCTTGCCTTCGCCGATGAGACCGAGCAGCTCGGCGGCACCGCGCCGCTCGACATCCCGCCAAAACTGGGCGAGTTGGAGCGGAAGCTGACCCTGGCACGGCTGGTCGCGGCCTGGGCCAAGGGCGAAGTGCTGGCGCCGCTGGTGGTCGGCGGCCCCGCCGCGACGCTGGCGCTGGCCTCTGACCTCGCGCGGCTGATGGACGACATGGTCACGCGCGGCGTGCCGTGGGAGAAGCTCGACGGCCTCGTGCCTGACCAGCTTGACGAATACTGGAAGCATTCGCTGCAATTCCTGCAGATCGCGCGCGGGGCCTGGCCGAACTACCTCGCCGAGATCGGCAAGATCGAGCCGGCGGCGCGGCGCGACCTGCTGATTTCGGCGGAAGCCGCGCGGCTAACCGCGCATCACAGCGGTCCGGTGATCGCCGCGGGCTCGACCGGCTCGATGCCGACCACGGCGAAATTCCTGCAGGCGGTGGCGAAGCTGCCGCAGGGCGCGGTGATCCTGCCCGGACTCGACACCGACCTCGACGAGGAATCGTGGCGCGGCATCGGCGGCGAACGCGACGAGACAGGAAAGTTCACGGAACATCCCGCCTCGAACCATCCGCAATTTGCAATGCATGCGCTGCTCGATCGCTTCGGCATCATGCGCCACGACGTCGAGATTCTGGAGCCGCCTGCACGCGGTGGCCGCGACATGCTGCTATCGGAAGCGATGCGGCCGTCAAACGCGACGGCGCAATGGCATGAGCGGCTGCAGCGGCCCGACATTGCGGGAAGGATCGCCGACGGCATGAAGCAGCTTGCCGTGATCGCGGCGCCCAATCCGGAAATGGAGGCGCTCGCGATCGCGGTGGCGCTGCGCGAAGCCCGCCACTTCGGAAAAACGGCGGCGCTGGTGACGCCGGATCGCGCGCTGGCAAGGCGGGTGATGGCGGCGCTCGGGCGCTGGAACCTCGATTATGAGGATTCCGGCGGCGACGCGCTGGTCGAGACGCCTGCCGGCATTTTTTCACGCCTTGCCGCGGACGCCGCCGCGGGCGGGCTGGAGCCGCCGACGCTGCTGGCGCTGCTCAAGCATCCGATGTGCCGGCTTGGCGGTGCGGACGGCGCGTTGAAGCCCGCGATCGAGACGCTGGAGCTGGCGGTGCTGCGCGGGACGCGTCCGCAACCGGGAACGGCGGGGCTCGCGCAGGATTTAGCGCGCTTCCGTATCGAGCTCGACAAATTGAACCGGGGCGAGGTCTCGTCGCTGCATCGCGCTGAACCCCGTGCGCGGCTAAGAGAGCGCGAGCTGGATCGCGCACAGGCACTGATCATGTCGCTGCAGGCGGCATTGAAGCCGCTGGAAAGCCTGTCGTCGACGCGGCCGTATGATTTCGCCGAGATCGCCAGCCGGCATCGCGATGTCCTCATCGAATTGTCGCGCGACCAGGATGGCATCGCGGTCGCGTTTGAGGAACAGGAAGGCCTCGCGCTCGTGGCCGCGTTCGACGACCTGCTGGGGGAGCAACGGCAGAGCGGGCTGATGGTCGCGCTATCGGATTATCCCGAGCTGTTCCAGACCGCGTTTGCCGATCGCGCGGTGCGGCGCTCCGAACGGCCGGGCACGAAGCTGCACATCTATGGCCCGCTGGAATCGCGGCTGATGCAGGCCGACCGCGTCATCGTCGGCGGGCTGATCGAGGGCGTGTGGCCGCCGTCGCCGCGGATCGATCCATGGCTCAGCCGGCCGATGCGGCATGAATTGGGCCTCGATCTGCCGGAGCGGCGCATCGGCCTCTCCGCGCACGACTTCGCGCAACTGCTCGGCACCGAGGACGTGATCCTCAGTCATTCCGCGAAGGCCGGTGGCGCGCCGGCGGTCGCCTCGCGCTTCCTGCACCGGCTGGAGGCCGTCGCCGGCGAGGCAAGCTGGAAAGAAGCGACGGCCGCAGGCGAGCGCTATGTGCATTTCGCCGATGAACTGGATCGCCCGGAGGTGGTCAAGCCGATCCCGCAGCCCGCACCGAAGCCGCCGCGCGCGACGCGGCCGCTCAAGCTGTCGGTGACGGCGATCGAGGACTGGCTGCGCGATCCCTACACGATCTACGCGAAACATATTTTGAAGCTGGATGCGCTCGATCCCGTCGACATGCCGCTGTCGGCGGCCGACCGCGGCTCGGCGATCCATGATGCGATCGGCGAATTCACCAAGCGTTTCGCAGAAAAGCTTCCCGATGATCCCGTGCTCAGCCTGCGCGAGATCGGCGAAAGGCATTTTGCGCCGCTGATGGAGCGCCCCGAAGCGAAGGCATTGTGGTGGCCGCGCTTCCAGCGCATCGCCAGATGGTTCTCCGAATGGGAGAAGGCGCGGCGCGGCAATATCCACGCGATCGAGGCCGAAATTCGCGGCGAAATCCCGATTCTTCTCGACAATGAGCGCACCTTCCACCTCTCGGCGCGAGCGGATCGCATCGAGCGCCGTGCCGACGGTACCTTCGCGATCCTCGATTACAAGACCGGGCAGCCGCCGACGGGCAAGCAAGTGCGCATGGGCCTGTCGCCGCAGCTCACGCTGGAAGCGGCGATCCTGCGCGAGGGTGGCTTTGAAGGCATCGATGCGGGCGCCTCTGTCGGCGAGCTGGTCTATGTCCGGCTCAGCGGCAACAATCCGCCGGGCGAAGAGCGCTCGCTCGAACTCAAGATCAAGCCCGGCGACCCGCCGCAGCATCCCGACGATGCCGCCATCTATGCGCGGCAGCAGCTCGAAGCGCTGATCCGCAAGTTCGAGAATGAAGACGAACCCTATCGCTCGCTGGTGCTGTCGATGTGGACCAACCGCTACGGCACCTATGACGACCTCGCGCGGATCAAGGAATGGTCCGCGGCCGGCGGATTGGGGCTTCCGGAATGGTGAAGGCTCCCCGCCCCATCCCGGATGCGGTGCGCGCCACGCAGGCGCGCGCGTCGAACCCTGCCTCCTCGTCATTCGTGTCGGCGAACGCCGGCTCGGGCAAGACGCATGTGCTGGTCCAGCGCGTGATACGGATCCTGCTCGACGGCGTGCCGCCGGAAAAGATCCTCTGCATCACCTTCACCAAGGCGGCCGCGGCCAACATGGCGGAGCGCGTGTTCACCACGCTCGGCCACTGGGTCACGCTCGGCGACGCCGCGCTGGATGATGCGATACGCGGAGTCGGTATCCCCGATACGACCGCGCCCCTGCGAAGGGCGGCGCGCGAGCTGTTTGCCCGTGCGCTGGAGACGCCGGGCGGGCTGAAGGTGCAGACCATCCACGCGCTGTGCACGCGGCTCTTGCAGCAATTCCCGTTCGAGGCGAATGTGCCGGCGCGCTTTGCCGTGCTTGATGATCGCGACCGGAGCGACATGATGGAGCGCGCCAATCTCAAGGTATTTTTGGAGGCCGCGCGCTCGCCCGACAGTCCAATTGGCCGCGCGCTCCAGACGGCCATGGCGAGCGCCGCCGACGTCACGTTCAAGGATGTCGTGCGCGAAGCATGCCTCTCCCGCGATCACTTCATGGCCTGGACCGACGAGACCGGAAGCGCGGAGGCCGCGGCGGCACAGATGTCGGCCGTGCTTGGCGTCGGCGAGACGGACCGGATCGAGGATGTCGAGCTGGAAATTCTCGACGGCCCCTATCTGCCGCGGCGGCGATGGGCGGAGATATCGGCGGCGCTGGATGACGGCAGCAAGACCGATCAGAAGCAGGCGGACCAATTGCGCGCGGCGTCGGCCTTCACCGGCGGCGCACAGGTGGACGAATTTCTGTCCGTGTTTCTCACGGACGATCAGTCTCCGCGCGCTTCTGTCCTCACCAAGGGCTTCGTTCGCGACAATCCATCCGTCGCGCGCCTGTTCGAAGCGGAAATCCAGCGTCTCGGTCCCCTGATCGAAAAGCGCCGCGCCGTCATCACGCGCGACCGCACGCAGGCGCTGCTGCATATCGCGACCTCGGCTGCGGCGAATTACCGGCGCGAGAAGCTGGAACGCGGGCTGCTCGACTACGACGACCTCATCGACAAGACGCTGGAGATGCTCAAGCGGATTTCGTCGGGCTGGGTGCACTACAAGCTCGACCGCGGCGTCGACCACGTGCTGATCGACGAGGCGCAGGATACGAGCCCGCGGCAATGGGAGATCGTCGACCGCATCATCGCCGAATTCACCGCCGGCGCCGGCGCGCGCGACGGGATCGTCCGCACCATCTTCGCGGTCGGCGACGAGAAGCAGTCGATCTTCTCGTTCCAGGGCGCCGCGCCGCACGAATTCGACCTGCGCCGCCGCGAGCTGGAGCGGAAGTTCACCGCCGCCGGACTGAAATTCGATCCGGTCTCGTTCACCTACTCGTTCCGTTCGGGCCCGGCGATCCTGCAATCGGTCGACCATGTGTTTCGCGAAGAAGCGATCTATCGCAGTATCCATTCGCCCGACATCGGATATCCCATCCATAACTCGCTCGAGGACGCCGGCCCCGGCACGATCGAGCTGTGGCCCTTGGCCGAAGCCGACGAGAAAAAGGACATCGAGGGCTGGCGCGCACCGTTCGACGGCGTGTCGCTGACGAGTCCCGAGGTCAAGCTTTCGCGGCGCATCCAGGCCGAGATCAGGCGGCTGGTCGAAAGCGGCACCATGACCGGCCACGCCGGCGGCCGCAGGCGGCTGCGCTATGGCGACGTGCTGGTGCTGGTGCGCCGCCGCGGCAACGTCTTCGATGCGATCATCCAGGCGCTGAAGCAGGCCGGCATCCCCGTCGCGGGCGCCGACCGGCTGAAACTGACCGAGCACATCGCGATCATCGATCTGATGAACCTCGCGGACGCGCTTTTGCTGCCGCAGGACGATCTCGCGCTCGCGGTGGCGCTGAAGAGTCCGCTGTTCGGCCTTTCCGACGATGACCTGTTCGAGCTCGCCTGGGACCGCAAGGGCTCGCTGCGCGTGGCGCTTTCGAGACAGGCGGCGATGAGCGACAAATTCCGCAGCATCGACAACCGGCTCATCCAATGCGAGCGCCGCTTTATGCAGGAAACGCCGTTCGCTTTCTATGCCTGGCTGCTCGGCGGCGACGGCGGACGCCGGCGCATCCTGCGCCGGCTCGGACACGAGGCCAATGACGCGATCGACGAATTTCTCGAACTGGCGCTGAATTACGAACGGAAGGCGCCGGCTTCGCTGCAAGGCTTCATGGCGTGGCTGCGCTCGGCCGACACCGAGGTGAAGCGCGACATGGAAATATCGCGCGACGAGGTCCGCGTCATGACCGTGCATGGCGCCAAGGGCCTCGAGGCCTCCGTCGTGTTCATGGTGGATACGACGTCGTCGCCTTCCGATACGCAGCGGCTGCGCCTGATCAACGTGCCGCGCGGCAATGGCGGCGAGATCGTGGTCTGGGCCGGACGGAAGGCCGACGATCCCAAAGTCGTTGGCGATGCTCGCAAGAACATGCTGGAAGACACCGAAGACGAATATCGGAGGCTGCTCTACGTCGCGATGACGCGCGCAGCCGATCGTCTGGTCGTCGCGGGCATCATGCCCGGCAACATGAACAGCGTGCGAAAACTGTGCTGGTATGATCTTATCGGCAGGGGGCTGCAGGCTTCAGGATTGCGGGAAGAGACGATCGAAACGCCGGACGGGCCGATCAAACGCTACACGCGCCCCGAGGACGAAGCGCTTGCGGCCGGCGCGGCCGCGGCTTCGGCCGCAACCGAACGGCGTGAGTTGCCGGATTGGTTACGCACACAGGTATCTGCACAAGCGCCAGGCGATCATTTCCTGCGGCCCTCCGACGCCGCCGGCAACACCCCGCAGAAGATCAGATCGGGCGAATCGATCGAACAGCGCACGCGCGCGCTACAGCGCGGCACGCTGGTGCATCGGCTGCTCCAATCGCTGCCCGACCTCGCCGCGGGGCGGCGGCGCGAGGCGGCGGAGAGATTTCTTGCGCGCAACGCCACCGCCTGGAGCGAGGCCGATCGGCAAACGCTTGCCGACAACGTGCTGGCGCTGATCGCCGACGCACGATTCGCCGCTGTGTTTGCCGAGGGCAGCCGCGCCGAGGTGGCAATCGTCGGCCGGCTCGACCTGCCAGGGCGGCCGCGGGCGCTCATTTCCGGCCAGATCGACCGGCTCGTGGTGACGTCAAGCGAAGTCTTGATCGTCGATTTCAAGACCAACCACGCCCCGCCCGCCTCCGCCACAGAGGCCCCGCCCGCCTATGTCCGGCAGCTTGCGCTCTATCGGGCAGTTCTACGCAAGCTTTATCCCCAGCATGCCGTCCGGGCCGCACTGCTGTGGACAGAAACTACTGATTTGATGGAGATTTCGCCCCCCGCGCTGGACGCGGAACTGGCATCCCGGGATCGTGTGGACAGCCGTGCTTGACCCGGCAGCGCCCCGTTCATAGGTTTCAGGCATGATCCCGGCGCAATTCTAGCGCGCCACACTCTCCAACCGAACGAGGTAAATCCAATGGCCGTTGGCAAGGTATCTGACGCCAATTTCGAAGCCGAAGTGCTGAAAGCGCAGGGGCCTGTCGTGGTCGACTTCTGGGCCGAATGGTGCGGCCCGTGCCGCATGATCGCACCCGCGCTCGACGAGATCGCCGGCGCGATGGGCGAGAAGGTCAAGATCGTGAAGCTCAATGTCGACGAGAGCCCGAAGACCGCGTCGAAATACGGCGTGATGTCGATCCCGACCCTGATGATCTTCAAGGGCGGCGAAATGGCTTCCCGTCAGGTCGGCGCGGCGCCGAAAGCGAAGTTGCAGCAGTGGATCACCGCTGCGGTCTGATCCGCTTCCAAATGGACGTTTGCATGACGGCCGGCACTTCGCCGGCCGTTTTGTTTTATCTCCGCTCGTCATGCGCGGGCTTGACCCGCGCATCCACCTAAAAAATTCTCAAGATGATGGATTGCCGGGCAAGCCCGGCAATGACAGCCAAGAGCGTAGTACGCGGATCCTAGGGCATGAGCAGGAAAAGTGTGAAGCGGTTTTCCGAAAAGATCATGCCCAAACAAAGAGCTAAAGCGCGATGACGATTCATCCTAAACTCATCGCGCTTTAGCCCGGCGGCCTGCCGTTGATGGCGAGGACGTGGCCCGCGAGATAGAGCGAGCCTGCGATCAGAATCCGCGGCGGCACCTCGTAAGCGAGTTTCGCTATGCCACGCAGCGCCGCCTCGACGCTGCCGGAGATTTCGACGCGCAGGCCCAGCGCACGCGCGGCATCGGCCAGGCGATCCTGCGGCATCGCGTTGTCCTGGCCCGGAATCTCCACCGTGAAGATGTGGCGCGTCAGGCCGGTGAAATTGGCGAGAAACGCGCGGGCATCCTTGTTGCCCATCATGCCCGCGATCACCACCAGCGGCCGCGACACCCGCTCCTCGAGATCGCCGAGCGCGGCGGCGGCGACGCGGCCACCTTCGGCATTGTGCCCGCCGTCGAGCCAGATTTCGCAACCCTTCGGGCCAAGCTCGATCAATTTTCCCGACGACAGACGCTGCATCCGCGCCGGCCATTCGGCATTGACGATGCCCTCATAGGCGGCATGACCGAGCTTGATCGAATCGATCGCGCGCAATGTCGCGATCGCAAGCCCCGCATTGTCGAACTGATGCCGGCCGAACAACTTTGGCGCGGCGAGATCCATCAAGCCCCGTTCGTCCTGATAGACCAGCCGGCCCCGCTCCACCCCGACATGCCATTGCTGGCCGGCCGCATGCAGCGGGGCGCGCATTCGCCGCGCCTGCTGCTCGATCACGGCCATCGCCTCCGGCGACTGCTCGGCGGAGATGACGGGCACGCCGCGCTTGATGATGGCGGCCTTCTCGGCGGCGATGGAGGTCAGCGTGTTGCCGAGGAATTCCATGTGGTCCATGCTGACAGGCGCGATCACGCTCGCGAGCGGCGTCTCCACCACATTGGTGGAATCGAGCCGGCCGCCGAGTCCGACTTCGAGCAACAGCACGTCGGCCGGATGTTTTGCGAACAGCAGGAAGCCGGCCGCGGTCTTCGCCTCGAAGAAGGTGAGCGGCTCGCCCGCATTGACCTGTTCGCAATGCTGCAGCGCCGCCTGCAATTCGTCGTCACCCACCAGCACGCCGCCCAGGCGGAAACATTCGTTGATGCGAACCAGCCAGGGCGAGGTGTAGGCGTGAACGCGAAGGCCCGCGGTTTCGAGGATCGCGCGCAAATACGCGACCGTCGAACCCTTGCCATTGGTGCCGGCGACGTGAATCACCGGCGGCAATTTTTGATGGGGATTGCCGAGCCGCTCCAGCACGCGATGCATGCGATCCAAGCTGAGATCGATGCGCTTCGGATGCAGCGCCGAAAGCCGCGCGATCACGCCGTCAAGCAAGGCCCGCGGTCTGGCGGCGGGCGCGTTCACGCGTGCGGCGCGGCCGGCGCCGTTTCCGGGGCCGGCACCATCTGTGCCGGCTCGGGCACGAGCGGCGCGGCCTTTTGTGCGGTCTCGATCGCGGGCGACCTGGTGAGCAGGCGGCAGAGACGCGCCAAGGTCGGACGCAGCTCATGGCGATGCACGACCATGTCGACCATGCCGTGATCCAGCAGATATTCGGCGCGCTGGAACCCTTCCGGCAATTTCTCGCGGATGGTCTGCTCGATCACGCGCGCGCCGGCAAAGCCGATCAGCGCGCCGGGCTCGGCGATCTGGACGTCGCCGAGCATGGCGTAGGAGGCGGTGACGCCGCCGGTAGTCGGATTGGTCAGAACGACGATGTAAGGCAGCTTGGCTTCGCGCAGCATCTGCACGGCGACCGTCGTGCGCGGCATCTGCATCAGCGACAGGATGCCTTCCTGCATGCGCGCGCCGCCGGACGCGGCGAACACGATGAAGGGCGACTTCTTCTCGACCGCGAGCTCCATGCCGCGAACGATCGCCTCGCCCGCGGCCATGCCGAGCGAACCGCCCATGAAATCGAAATCCTGCACGGCGATGACGACGGCCGCACCTTCCAGCTTGCCATAGCCGACCTTGACGGCATCGTTCAAATTGGTGCGGGCACGCGCGTCCTTGATGCGGTCGGCATAGCGCTTCTCGTCGCGGAACTTCAGGGGATCGGCACTCACCTCCGGCAGCGCGATGTCGTACCAGGTCTCGTTGTCGAAGACCGACTTCAGCCGCGCCACCGCGCCCATACGCATGTGGTAGTTCGAGCCGGGGATCACGAACTGGTTGGCCTCGACGTCCTTGTAGAACACGAGCTGCCCGGAATCCGGGCACTTGATCCACAAATTCTCAGGCGTCTCGCGGCGCAGGATGTTGCGGATCTTCGGCCGAACGACGTTGGTGAGCCAATTCATGTTTCGCTCCGGATGGCGGTCGTTTCGATATATGGCGGCCCGGACCAACCCCGGCAAGCCGCCGACTCACGCTTATCTCAACGCCAAATTAGCCAATTCTACTTGAGCATGATCTTTTTCGGAAAACCGCTGCACACTTTTCCGGATCATGCTCTATTCCGCGGCCTGTTTCTTCGCGCCCCGCACGCCCAGGGCGAGCGTGGCCGCAAGCTCGGCGACCGCGTTAACGGTTTTACCCGTCGCGCGTCCGTCCGAATCAAGGCTGCCGCGCAGCGCATCGACCAACGCGGTGCCAACCACCGCGCCATTGGCGCGTTCGGCGATGGCGCGCGCGGCTTCCGGCGTCCGGATCCCGAAGCCGACACAGACCGGAAGATCGGTGTGCCGCTTGATCCGCGCCACGGCGTCGCCGACGGCTTTCGAATCGGCGGCGCCGCTGCCGGTGATGCCGGTGATCGAGACGTAATAGACAAAGCCCGAGGTATTGGCGAGCACGGCGGGCAGCCGCTTGTCGTCGGTGGTCGGCGTCGCGAGGCGGATGAAGTTGAGCCCGGCCTTCAGGGCCGGCACGCAGAGCTCGGTGTCCTCCTCCGGAGGCAGGTCGACGATGATGAGGCCGTCAACGCCGGCGGTCTTGGCATCGGCCAGGAATTTGTCGACGCCGTAGATGTAGATCGGATTGTAGTAACCCATCAGCACCAGCGGCGTCGCGTTGTCGTCCTTGCGGAAGCCGCGGACCATCTCCAGCGTCTTCTTCAGCGTCATGCCGGCCTTCAGCGCGCGGAGACCCGCGGCCTGGATCGACGGGCCGTCCGCCATTGGATCGGTGAAGGGCATGCCGATCTCGATGACATCGGCTCCGGCCTTCGGCAGCGCCTTGATGATGTCGAGCGAGGTCGCGGGATCCGGGTCACCGGCCATCAGGAAGGTGACGAAAGCCGAGCGGCCTTCCTTGGCGAGTTGCGCGAAACGCACGTCGATGCGGGTGGTCACTTCTTCCTCGCCTTCAGGATATCGCCGACCTGCGGCACGTCCTTGTCGCCGCGGCCGGAGAGATTGACGACCATGAGATGATCCTTCGGCCGCTGCGGCGCGAGCTCCATCACCTTGGCGATGGCATGCGCGGGCTCGAGCGCGGGGATGATGCCTTCGAGCCGCGACAGGAGCTGGAATGCCTCCAACGCCTCGTCGTCGGTCGCGGAGAGGTATTTCACGCGACCGACCTCATGCAGCCAGGAATGCTCCGGTCCGATGCCGGGATAATCCAGACCCGCCGAGATCGAGTGCGCGTCCTGGATCTGGCCGTCATCGTTCATCAGGAGATAGGTGCGGTTGCCGTGCAGAACACCGGGGCGGCCGCCGGCGATCGAGGCCGCGTGCAATTGCGTGAGCCCGTGGCCCGCCGCTTCCACACC
The DNA here is from genome assembly GCA_963831505.1 of uncultured Alphaproteobacteria bacterium. GTDB lineage: Bacteria > Pseudomonadota > Alphaproteobacteria > Rhizobiales > Xanthobacteraceae > Bradyrhizobium. The sequence goes on from CAWHQY010000023.1 coordinate 365,673, forward strand.
GAAAATTTCGACGGAGGGATCGTCGAGGAAAGGATGGAACAGGCCCATCGCATTGGAGCCGCCGCCGATGCAGGCGACGAGCGAATCCGGCAGCCGGCCTTCGGCCTCCTGCATCTGCTTCCTCGTCTCGGTGCCGATCATCGACTGGAAGTCGCGCACCATCGCCGGATAGGGATGCGGGCCCGCCACCGTGCCGATGCAATAAAACGTGTTGTGCACGTTGGTGACCCAGTCGCGCAGCGCCTCGTTCATCGCATCCTTCAGCGTGCGCGTGCCGGACTGCACGGGAAACACCTTGGCGCCGAGCATCTCCATGCGGATCACGTTGGGCTGCTGCCGCGCCACGTCGACCGCGCCCATATAGACGATGCATTCCAGGCCGAAGCGCGCGCAGAGCGTCGCGGTGGCGACGCCATGCTGGCCGGCGCCGGTCTCGGCGATGATGCGCTTCTTGCCCATGCGCCGCGCCATCATGATCTGGCCCAGCACATTGTTGACCTTGTGCGAACCGGTGTGATTCAGCTCCTCACGCTTGAAATAGATTTTTGCGCCGCCGAGATGCTCGGTCAGCCGTTCGGCGAAATACAGCGGCGACGGCCGGCCGACATAGTCGCGCAGATAACCGTTCATCTCGGCCTGGAACGCCGGATCGGCCTTGGCCGCCGTATAGGCCTTCTCCAGATCGAGGATCAGCGGCATCAGGGTTTCGGCGACAAAGCGGCCGCCGAAAATGCCGAAGTGGCCGCGCTCGTCGGGACCGCTGCGGAAGGAATTGGGACGGGATTGGTTCATCGGACGGTCAACTCTTCGCTTGCACGCGCGGCGCGGATGAAGGCGCGGATCATCTCGACATCCTTGACGCCGGGCGCGCGCTCGACGCCCGAGGAGACATCGACGCCGCCGGCGCGGGTGACACGAACGGCTTCCGCGACATTGCCGGCATGGAGGCCGCCGGACACCATGAACGGCAGCTTCAGGTCGAGATTTTCCAGGAGCTGCCAGTCGAACACGGCGCCGAGACCGCCCGGCCGCGTGGCGCCCTTGGGCGGACGGGCGTCGAACAGGATGCGATCGGCGACGGCAGCGTAGTCCGGCAGGGCCGCGAGATCGGAGGCGCGCTCGACCGGCAGCACCTTCATCACCTCGCGGCCGAACTTCCGCTTGATCTCGACGACGCGCGCCGGCGTTTCATGGCCGTGCAGTTGCAGGATGTCAGGCGCGAGCGCCTCGACGATGCCCTCCAACGTCCGTCGTCGGCATCGACCGTCAGCGCAACCTTGGTGGCGCGCTGTTTGGCCTGACCGGCCAGTACGCGCGCGGTGTCCAGCGAGAGGTGGCGGGGCGACGGCGGAAAGAACACGAAGCCCACCATGTCCGCGCCAGCCTCCAGCGCCGCGTCGAGCGTCTCGCGCGTGGAAAGGCCACAGATTTTGACAAGCAGGGTCATGTCTTTCGCACGGCGGAAAATTCAGGGGTGTAGCGGGGCCGCTTCTACAACGTCGCGCCCTGCTTGTCTCGCCCCGAAGCCCCGTAGAAGGCTCCCTGCGAGGGGAGGGCCAGCCGCTGGGCCTCGCCGCGCGGGGCGGCCCGCAGTTCCGCCAGTTGGGACCGGGCCGTCCGTGCGTCCGCCTCATGCTGACGCGCCGCCCGGCGCCAGCGGCGCTGGCCGAACCAGGTCGCACAACCGCCCACCACCACGCCCAGGATCGCGACCGCGATGATCAGCACGAACAGCGGCAGCGAGACCGAGACCGAAGGGTCGGTCGAATTGAAGGGGTCAAACGACACCGTGACGAAATGCCGGTTCGCCACCGCAAAGGTCACGAAAATAAGGCCCAGCAGAATGGCGAACAGGGTCGAGAAAAACTTCCGCATGACGGTCGCTCGCGTTGTTCGAAACTGGCCGCTGCGTCCTGCAAAACAAGCGGCCACGGGCTTTCAGCCGCTATACGCGAGAACTCAGGCTCCGGCCTCGGGATTGTCGCGATTCAGCCGTTCGCGCATTTCCTTGCCCGTCTTGAAGAACGGAACGCTCTTCTGGTCGACCGGCACATGGGCGCCGGTGCGCGGGTTACGCCCGGCCCGAGCAGGACGATGTTTCACCGAGAACGCGCCAAAACCGCGCAGCTCGACCCGATCGCCCCGCGCCAGCGCAGCAACGATCTCGTCGAGAATCGCATTGACGATGTTCTCGACATCCCGCTGATAGAGGTGCGGGTTGTGCTCGGCGATACGCTGAACCAGTTCTGATTTGATCATCGAGAGGTCGGACCCGGGATAGTCGTGTGTCCATTTCCAAGAAAATGCCTTGGACTGTCAAGACGCTAAATGAAGTTTGCGCGCCGCGAAAATGCGTGACAAATGCCGGAAACCCGGTCTGTCACGCCACTCGCAGTGCGGGAGAAGGCGTCATAATCGCCTTCTCGTGGCTCAATTGGCCGCAGCCGGCTGCCACAGCGCCAGCATGCCGTCGAGGCCGAAGCGATCGACCGCCTGCGTCATCCCGGCCTGCTCGATCTGGCGCGCGATCGCACCGAAACCGAGCGCATCGAGGGTGACGGAGGCCGCCGTGCGCAGGAAAGTCAGGTCGCCGAAGCGGGGTTCCAGCTTGTAGTCACGCACCGGCAGGTCCTTCTTGACGCCCTTCTGCTCGACCAGCCAGGCGATCGCGGCCTTCTCGTCGCCGAGTTGATCGATCAGCTTGAGCGCGATCGCCTGATGGCCGGTGAAGACGCGGCCGTCGGCGACCTTCTCGAGCTGCGCGTCGTCCATGCCGCGCCGTTCCTTCACCAGGCCCTTGAACCAGGCATAGGAATCCTTCACCAGCGCATCGAGCGCGTCGCGCGCCTCGGGGCTGGTCGGCTCAAAACCGTTGGGCGCGGCCTTCAGCGGCGAGGATTTCACTTCCTCGACCTTGACGCCGATGGTCTTCAAGAGCTCGGAAAAATTCGGATACTGGAACAGGACGCCGATGGAGCCGACCAGCGAGCTTTGCTGCGCGATGATGTGATCGGCGGCGATCGCGGTGATGTAACCGCCGGAAGCGGCGAGGCCCTCGACCACCACGACCAGCGGCTTCTTCGCCTTCAGGCGCACCAGCGCGTCGTAGAGCTGCTCGGAGCCGGCGGTGGTACCGCCCGGCGAATTGATGTGAACGATGACAGCGGCGGCCTGCGACTTCTCCAGCCGCTCCAGCGCCTCGACGCGCTGCCGGTCGCTGCGAATCAGGCCTTCGATGTTGACGCGAGCGATCGAGCCGGACGTGGTGAAGGTGCCGCGGCTGCCGGGCGACAGCATCAAGCCGACGCCGGCGATCGCCGCGATCGCAATCACCACCGCCGCCACGCGCCAGAACGTCAGCTTGCGTCGCATCCGGCGGCGATCGACGATCACGTCTGAATCCATCGACATCGAAATTCTCCTGAAGTAAGGCCCGCGCTTTGCACCAGCAGCGTAAATGACGCCCTTATCTAACTACATCAATTGCGACGCAATATGAAGAAATGAAGGCCCGTCTTTGTGGCGAAAAGGTCGGTCGGCCCGCTCCCCCGTCATTGAGCGAAGCGAAGCAATCCAGCCCCATACCGGGCTGTGGATTGCTTCGTCGCTTGCGCTTCCCGCGATGACGACGGCTTCTCAGAAAAAAGGCCCCGGTCGCGACCGGGGCCTGATTGGTCTGACGAAGTGAGCGAAAGCTTACTTCTCGTTGGCGCGATTCTTGAGCGCGGTGCCCAGAATGTCGCCCAGCGTCGCCCCCGAATCGGAGGAGCCGTACTGCGCGATGGCTTCCTTCTCCTCGGCGACTTCGAGCGCCTTGATCGAGACCTGCACCTTGCGGGCCTTCTTGTCGAACTGGATCACCCGCGCATCGACCTTCTCACCGACGGCAAAGCGTTCGGCGCGCTGGTCGTTGCGATCACGGGCGAGTTCGGACCGCTTGATGAAGGTGGTAAAGTCGGTGCCGACGATCTTCACCTCGATGCCGGCTTCCTTCACTTCCAGCACTTCGCAGGTCACGACCGCGCCCTTCTTGACGTCGCCCGGCTCGGCGAAGGGATCGCCTTCGAGCTGCTTGACGCCAAGGGAGATGCGTTCCTTTTCGACATCGACATCGAGGACGACGGCCTTGACCATGTCGCCCTTCTTGTAATTGTCGATGACCTGCTCGCCCGGAGCCTTCCAGTCGAGGTCGGAGAGGTGGACCATGCCGTCGACGTCGCCTTCGAGGCCGAGGAACAGGCCGAACTCGGTCTTGTTCTTGACTTCGCCTTCGACGGTCGAACCGACCGGGAATTTCTCGACGAAGACTTCCCAGGGGTTGCGCATGGTCTGCTTGAGGCCGAGCGAGATGCGGCGCTTGACGGAGTCGACCTCCAGCACCTGCACTTCGACTTCCTGCGAGGTCGAGACGATCTTGCCGGGATGCATGTTCTTCTTGGTCCACGACATCTCCGAGACGTGGATCAGGCCTTCGATGCCCGGCTCGAGCTCGACGAACGCGCCGTAGTCGGTGATGTTGGTGACACGGCCGTGGAAGCGGGCATTCAGCGGATACTTCGCCTCGATGCCCTGCCACGGATCGTCCAGCAGCTGCTTCATGCCGAGCGAGATGCGGTGCGTCTCGTGGTTGATCTTGATGATCTTGACCTTCACGGTCTGGCCGATGGTCAACACCTCGGTCGGGTGGTTGACGCGCCGCCAGGCGATGTCGGTGACGTGCAGCAGGCCGTCGATGCCGCCGAGGTCGACGAACGCACCGTAATCGGTGATGTTCTTGACCACGCCGTCGATCACCTGACCCTCTTCGAGGTTCTGCACCAGCTCCTGGCGCTGCTCGGCGCGGGTTTCTTCCAGAACCGTGCGGCGGGAGACGACGATGTTGCCGCGGCGGCGGTCCATCTTGAGGATCTGGAACGGCTGCGAGTTGTTCATCAACGGCGCGACGTCGCGGATCGGACGGATGTCGACCTGCGAGCGCGGCAGGAAGGCCACGGCGCCGTCGAGGTCGACGGTGAAGCCGCCCTTGACCTGGTTGAAGATGACGCCGTTGACCTTCTCGTTGTTCTGGAACGCCTTCTCGAGCTTGCCCCAGCTCTCCTCGCGGCGCGCCTTGTCGCGCGACAGCACGGCTTCGCCAAGCGCATTCTCGATGCGGTCCAGGAACACCTCGACGGTGTCGCCGACCTTCAAATCGCTCTCACGGCCGGGGCCCGAAAATTCGCGCAGCGCGACGCGGCCCTCGGTCTTCAGGCCGACGTCGATGACGGCCATGTCCTTTTCAATCGCAACCACCTTGCCCTTGATGACGGAGCTTTCCTGAAGGTTGCCGCCGGCAAAGGACTCGTCCAGCATCGCGGCGAAATCGTCGCGGGTGGGTTGATAGGAATTTGCAGTAGCACTCGAAGCCATTTGTTCTCCAATGCGATCGTCTTGCCGGCAGTTCGGGTTGAGGGCGTATCGCGCGTGAAGGGCCGGGGCTCGCAAAACCCGCAGCGACCGCGTTGTGCACGAAGGCGCAACAGCGGGCCGGCAGATGCCTGCACGTTCAATACGATGATTTTGGTCCGGGAGGATGGTCTCGAAAATTCTGTTCGAGATATCGACTTACCTGAGGGCGGGAGCGGGCTTTACCTCCAATGACGGCAGCGAACTCAAACCCGCTGCCGGCCCGCTCGAACGGCCTCGACAATGTCGATGGCGGCCCGGACGCCGCCTTCTATATCCAGATTGGAATTATCTAGCAAGTAAGCATCTTTTGCCGGTTTCAAAGGCGCCACGGCCCGATTCTGGTCGCGTTCGTCGCGAGCGAGGATATCGGCCAGGATCGTGGCCTCGTCGGCCTCTTCGCCGCGGCTCCGCGCCTCCAGGGTGCGGCGACGCGCCCGGACCTTGGGGTCGGCGACGACGAAAATCTTCACGTCGGCATCGGGGCAGATCACGGTGCCGATATCGCGGCCGTCGAGCACCGCGCCGGGCGGTTTTGCCGCGAATTGGCGCTGGAACTCGACCAAGGCCTCCCGCACGCGGGGAATGGCAGAGACGATGGAGGCGGCGGTGCCCACTTCGTGGGATTTCAGGGCCGGATTGCCGAAGGTTTCGGGGTCGAGGCCCTGGGCGGCCCTGACTGCGGCGGCCTCGTCCTTGAGGTCCGCGCCCGCGCTGATCAGGGCATGGGCCACCGCACGGTAGATCACCCCGGTGTCGAGATGGCGCAGGCCGTAATGGGCGGCGAGGCGCTTGGCGAGCGTGCCCTTGCCGGACGCGGCCGGGCCATCGATGGCGATGATCATGAAAACTCCGCGCCGAGCGAGCGCATCATCGGAATGAAGTCCGGGAAGCTCGTGGCGATGAAGGCGGTGTCGTCGACCTTCACCGGCTTGTCGGCGGCGAGCCCCATCACGAGCGCAGACATCGCGATGCGGTGATCCATATGGGTGGCGACGAGGCCTCCACCGGGCACATGGCCCCTGCCCTCGACGATGAGATCGTCGCCGGAAATCTCGACCTTGACGCCGTTGACGCGCAGCATGTCGGCGGTCGCTTCCAGCCGGTCGGATTCCTTGACCCGCAATTCCTTCAGGCCGCGCATCGTGGTCGTGCCTTCGGCGAAGGAGGCCGCGACCGCCAGCACCAGATATTCGTCGATCATCGAGGGCGCGCGCTCGGGCGGCACCTCGACGCCACGCAGCTTCGACGCGCGCACCCGCAGCCGCGCCATCGGCTCGCCGGCATCGCCGCGCGCCTCGCTCTCCTCGATGGAGGCGCCCATTTCCCGCAACGTCGCGAACAGTCCGGTGCGCAGCGGATTGGTCATGACATCCGACAGCGCGATGTCGGAGCCTTCGACGATGAGCGCGGCGACGATCGGAAACGCCGCAGACGAGGGATCGGCGGGCACCACGACCTCGGCGCCATGCAATTCCGGTTCTCCGGCAAGCACGATCCTGCGGCCGTGCGCGCCTTCCTTCGTCGGAGACGATGTCGGCGCCAAAATGCTTCGAGCATCAGCTCGGTGTGGTCGCGGCTCGCCTCCTGCTCGATCACCGTGGTGGTGCCCGGCGCGGAAAGCCCGCAAGCAGCACCGCCGACTTGATCTGGGCGGACGCCACCGGGGTCTTGTAGGTGATCGGCACGGGATAGCGGGCGCCGCTCAGCGTCAGCGGCAGCCGGCCGCCCTCCCTGATGTCGCCCGTCCTGCGCGCCCATCAGTTCCAGGGGATCGAGGATCCGCCGCATCGGCCGGCTGCGCAGCGAGGCGTCGCCGTCGAACACCGCCGTGATCGGGCAGCCCGCGACCGCCCCCATCACCAGCCGGCAGCCGGTGCCGGAATTGCCGAAATCGAGCGGATTTTTCAGGCTGGGCAAAGCCGCCGACGCCCGACGCCATCGACCTTCCACGCGAAATCGCCGGTCCGCTCGACCCGGGCCCCCAGCGCCCGCATCGATTTGGCGGTGTTGAGGACGTCTTCGCCCTCCAGAAGGCCGGAAATCCTGCTTTCGCCGACCGAAAGCGCCCCCAGGATCAGGGCCCGGTGCGAAATCGACTTGTCGCCGGGAACGCGGACCTTGCCGCACAGGGGGCCGCTGGAACGGGATTCCAGCGGGGTCGGGTGGTCGGAATGGGTCAAGACGGCGTCCTCTTCGCGCCGGGCAGGTAGCACAGGGGCCGCGCAGCGTCACGGCCCGGTATTTCATGCACAAACCGCTATTGACAGCGGCGCTCTCAACTAGCCAAGTGAAGCACCGCTTTTCAGACATTCCCAGGATTCCGCACGTGGCCAAATCCGATCTCGGAACCAAACGCATTTGCCCGACCACGGGCAAGAAATTTTACGACCTGAACAAGAGTCCGGTGATCTCGCCCTATACTGGCGAGGTGGTGCCGATTGCGCCGGTCGCGCCGCCGCGGGCCGTTCGCGGCGAGGCCGCTCGCGCACATGCGGCCGCCGCCGCCGAGGTGTGCCGGAGCCGGCGGAGGCCGAAGAGTTGGTGTCGCTCGAGGAAGCCGATGCCGAGGAGAACACCGGCAAGGTGAAGGCGGTCGTGCCCGAGTCCGAGGACGACATCGAGATCGACGAGACCATCGAGGACGATGACGATGACGATTCCACCTTCATCGCCGACGAGGAAGAAGGCGATGAGGATGTCACCGATATCATCGGCGACGTCGGCGGCGACGAAGAGACTTGAGATCAACCCTGATCTATGATCAGGGTGCGCGCCTGCGAGTCGCCTGGATCTCGCGGGCCGGCATGATCCCGGCAAGGATCGTGCTAAGAAGGCAGGTTACGGGGCCATAGCTCAGCTGGGAGAGCGCTTGCATGGCATGCAAGAGGTCGGCGGTTCGATCCCGCCTGGCTCCACCAGCCTTCGCTCGCTTCGCGAGCTTCGGCTGGGCAAGCCTCGCCGGGCTCTTTCGTAGCGAAGCTGGCGAAGGCTGCCCCGCCGTAGCTCGGAGAGCGAAGGCGGGCGTGGGCCAGTAAAGGCCCGCTACTCCTCGACCACCGCATTCAGCCGATCGCGTAGCGCGACAATCTCGTTCTTCAACGACAGCAATTCGCCGACCGAACAGGCCGTCGCCGCCAGGATCGACTGCGGCACCGCGCGTGCCTTCTCCTTCAGCGCCAGCCCTTGCGGCGTCAGCGCGATCAGCACCTGGCGCTCGTCTGCGGTGCTGCGCGTGCGCTTGACGAACTGCGCGGCCTCGAGCCTTTTCAAGAGCGGCGTCAGCGTGCCTGAATCCAGGAACAGCCGCTCGCCGACATCCTTCAGCGGCACGCCGTCGCGCTCCCACAGCACCAGCATGACCAGATATTGCGGATAGGTGAGGCCGAGCCGGTCGAGCAGCGGCTTGTAGACGCGGTTGAAGGCGTGCGCGGCCGAATAGACGGCAAAGCAGATCTGGTTGTCGAGCCGCAGCGGCTGGTCCGCCGCCATGGGTTTTCTGGCCATTTTGCATCTCCTGTCGCGATTCCCGCCCATTCTGGGCCGGCAAGCCCCCTTATTCAATTGCGAACAATTAAATGTGACGAGATGCTTTTTATATTGCACACAATCGAATTTTACGCAATACATCCTCCGTGGAAATTCAAACCTGAGGGAGATCACCATGTCCGTGAATGTTCTTTACAAGACCCAGGCCAAGGCCACCGGCGGCCGCGACGGCCACGCCGCGACGCTCGACGGCGCGCTGGACGTCAAGCTCGCCACCCCGAAGGAGCTGGGCGGAGGCGGCGGCGCCGGCAACAATCCCGAGCAGCTGTTCGCGGCCGGCTATGCCGCCTGCTTCATCGGCGCCATGAAGTTCGTCGCCTCCCAGGGCGGCCCGAAAGTGCCCGCCGATGCTTCGGTGACCTCGACGGTCGGCATCGGCCCGCGCTCGGAAGGCGGCTTCGGCCTCGACATCGCGCTTGATGTTTCGCTGCCCGGCCTTTCGCGCCCGGACGCGGAAGCTCTGGTCGAACAAGGCCCACCAGGTGTGCCCCTATTCCAATGCCACGCGCGGCAATGTCGATGTGCAGCTTGAACGTGGTCTAAATCCGCGAAGCGCCGACGGCCGGTCATCATGCGGGCCGTTGGCGGCACGGGCCCTGAAAAGCCATTGATGCCGCCTGCGAAGACCGTTAGCTCTGGGATCGAAATCCATCTTTCTCGAGCGAAGGTCTTCGATGAGTTCAGAGGCGGCTCCCGCGATGTCCGGACTGCGCGTGATCGATCTGACGCGCGTTCTCGGCGGGCCCTATTGCACGCAAATTCTCGCCGACCATGGCGCCGACGTGATCAAGGTCGAGCCGCCCGCCGGTGACGAGACGCGCGACTGGGGTCCTCCGTTCCACGAAGAGGACGCGGCCTATTTCATCGGCGTCAACCGCAACAAGCGCTCGATCGGGCTCGACCTTGCTTCCGAAGGCGGCCGCGCGGTGCTGATGAAGCTGCTCGAAAGCGCCGACGTGCTGATCGAGAATTTCAAGCCGGGCACGCTCGACAAATGGGGCATCGGCAACGAGGTGCTGCGCGAAAGATTTCCGCGGCTCGTGCATTGCCGGATTTCCGGGTTCGGCGCCGACGGTCCCCGCGGCGGCAATCCCGGCTATGACGCCATCATCCAGGCCATGACCGGCATGATCGCCGCGACCGGCTCGCGCGAAAGCGGGCCGATACGGATCGGCGTTCCCGTCGTCGACATCACGACCGGGCTTTACGCCGCGATCGGCATCCTGATGGCGCTGTCGGAACGGCAGAAGTCCGGTCAGGGACAGTTCCTCGAAACCACGCTCTACGAAACGGGACTTGCGGTGATGCATCCGCACGCCGCGAATTATTTCATGCATGGCAAGCCGCCAAGCCTTACCGGCAACGAGCATCCGAACCTCGTGCCCTATGCGATCTTCCCGACCAAAACCGATGACATCTTCATCGGCGTCGGCAATGACGGGACCTTCCGCAAGCTCGCGAAAGAAATCGGCAAGCCCGAGCTCGGCGCCGATCCGCGCTTTGCGCGCAACAAGGATCGCATCGCCAACCGCGAGGCGCTGCGGCAGGAGCTCGCCGCGGTGTTCACCGAGCACGAGGCCGAGCCGCTGTGCAATCGCCTGCTCGCCGCGGGCCTGCCGGCGGGTCCGGTGCGGAAGATCGACCAGGCGCTTACGAACGAGCACACCATTCACCGCGGCGACGTCGTCGCCAGGGACTGGTACAAGGGCGTCGCCTCCCCGATCCGCATGCAACGCTCGAAACCGAGCCTGCGCCGCACGCCACCGAAATTCAGCCAGCACACCCAAGAGGTGCTGGGCGAGTTCGGCTACTCGACCGGCGAGATCGACGCATTGATCAGGAGCGGCGCGGTCTGCGGCCCCGAGCGCAAGCGCTGACGGCTCTCCGTCCCGGCGATAGCCGGGACGATGGTCTAGTGCTCTCCTCCCGATTTGGGCTTCCGTGGGCCGGGCTTGCCCCGTACCATCCGCCACGTTTACGGTCATGTGCACGTCATCCGGCGCTGCTAACGGCGCAAACGGCGGAATGACGATCCAACGGGAGGGTTTTAATGACTTTTCGACAATTCGGCGCTGCGGCAGCAGTCGCGACCACACTGGCTTTCGGCGCCTCACCGGCGCTCGCCGTGACTGAAATCCAGTGGTGGCATGCGATGACCGGCGCCAATAACGACGTCATCGTCAAGCTTGCCAACGACTTCAATGCATCGCAGAGCGACTACAAGGTCATTCCGACCTACAAGGGCGGCTACGCCGACACCATGAACGCCGGCATCGCGGCGTTCCGCGCCGGCAACGCGCCCCATATCATGCAGGTGTTCGAGGTCGGCACCGCGACGATGATGGCCGCCACCGGCGCCGTCAAACCCGTCTACAAGCTGATGGCCGACGCCGGAGAGAAGTTCGATCCGAAGAACTACCTGCCTGCCATTACCGGCTACTACTCGACCTCGAAGGGCGAGATGCTCTCGTTCCCCTTCAACTCGTCATCCACGGTGATGTGGATCAATCTCGACGCGCTGAAGAAGGCCAACATCGCGGAGGCTCCGAAGACCTGGCCCGAATTGTTCGACGACGCCAAGAAGCTGAAGGCCGCCGGCTACGCCACCTGCGGCTTCTCCAACTCCTGGGTCACCTGGGTCAATGTCGAGCAGCTCTCCGCCTGGCACAACGTGCCGCTATCGACCAAGGCCAATGGTCTCGACGGCTTCGACACGGTGCTGGAGTTCAACGGACCTCTGCAGGTCAAGCATCTCGAGAACCTGGTCGAGCTGCAGAAGGACAAGACCTACGACTATGCCGGCCGTACCAACACGGGCGAAGGCCGCTTCACCTCCGGCGAGTGCCCGATCTACCTGACGTCGTCGGCGTTCTTCGGCAACGTCAAGGCACAGGCCAAGTTCAATTTCACGGCGGCACCGATGCCCTACTATCCCGACGTCAAGGGCGCGCCGCAGAACTCGATCATCGGCGGCGCATCGCTCTGGATCATGGGCGGCAAGTCGGCCGAGGAATACAAGGGCATTGCAAAATTCCTGACTTTCCTCTCGGACACCGACCGACAGGTCTGGATCCACAAGGCGTCGGGCTATCTGCCGATCACCAAGGCGGCTTACGAGAAGGCAAAGGCCGAGGGCTTCTACAAGGATCAGCCCTATCTCGAGACGCCGCTCCTGGAGCTGACCAACAAGGAGCCGACCGAGAACTCGCGCGGCCTGCGGCTGGGCAACATGGTGCAGCTGCGCGACCTCTGGGCGGAAGAGATCGAACAGGCGCTGGCCGGCAAGAAGACCGCCAAACAGGCACTCGACGCCGCAACGGAACGCGGCAACGCCATGCTCCGGCAGTTTGAAAAAACCGCCGTGCACTGACATGATGTCTTGAACCACCGGACTGGCGGGCCGCATGGGGCGGCCCGCCACTTCCCAGTGTCCCGCGCATCATGCAAAAGCAATCCATTTTCCAGTCGAAGCTGCTGCCCTATGCGCTGGTCGCGCCGCAGCTCGCGGTCGTCCTGATCTTTTTCTACTGGCCTGCCGCCCAGGCGGTCCTGCAATCGTTCCTGCTGCAGGACGCCTTTGGTCTTTCGACCGCCTTCGTCTGGTTCGAGAATTACCAGGACCTGTTCAGCCAACCCGACTATTTCGCCGCCATCGTTCGCACCTTCGCCTTTTCGTTTGCGATCGCCGTTTCCTCGCTCTCCTTCGCGCTGCTGCTGGCCGTGATGGCGGACAAGCCGCTGCGCGGATCAACTCTCTATCGCACGCTCCTGATCTGGCCTTATGCGGTCGCCCCGCCTGTGGTCGGCGTGCTCTGGGTGTTCATGCTGCACCCGTCGCTTGGCGTGATGTCGCGCGGATTGCGCGACATGGGAATCAACTGGAACCCCCTGCTCGACGGCGATCAGGCGGCACTCTTGATCATTCTCGCCGCGGCCTGGAAGCAGATTTCCTACAATTTCCTGTTCTTTCTCGCCGGCCTGCAAAGCATCCCGCGAAGCGTGATCGAGGCCGCCGCGATCGACGGCGCCCGCCCGATGCGGCGCTTCTGGACCGTGATTTTCCCGCTGCTGTCGCCGACCATCTTCTTCCTGCTGGTCGTCAACATCGTCTACGCTTTCTTCGACACATTCGGCATCATCGACACGATGACACGCGGCGGCCCTGGAAAGGCGACCGAGACGCTGGTGTACAAGGTCTATTCCGACGGCCTGCTCGGCGGCAACCTTGGCAGTTCGGCGGCGCAGTCGGTCATCCTGATGGCGATCGTCATTGTGCTGACGGCGATCCAGTTCCGCTTCGTCGAACGCAAGGTCACCTATTGATGGTCGAGCACGAGGGCATCCAGCGCTATCTCGCTCACGCCATCCTGTGGATCGGCATCGCGATCGTCGCCTTTCCGGTCTATCTCGCGATCGTCGCGTCCACGCAGGACAACGCGGTGATCGCCAACGGGCAGATGTCGCTGTTGCCCGGCGGTCATTTCTTTCAGACCTATTATCAAACCCTGTTCGTCGGAACCAGCGGCTCGACCCGTGAGCCGGTCGGCTCGATGCTGTTCAACTCCTTCGTGATGGCGATGATGATCGCGATCGGGAAGATCGCGATCTCGATCATCTCCGCCTACGCCATCGTCTATTTCCGCTTTCCGTTCCGGATGACGATCTTCTGGGTGATCTTCATCACGCTGATGCTTCCGGTCGAGGTCCGCATCTATCCGACCTACAAGATCGTCGCCGACCTGCATCTGCTCGACAGTTATGCCGGCCTCTCGTTGCCGCTGATTGCGTCAGCCACCGCGACGCTGCTGTTCCGGCAGTTTTTCATGACCGTTCCCGATGAGCTGCTGGAAGCCTCGCGCATCGACGGCGCCGGCCCCTTCCGTTTCTTCTGGGATACGCTGTTGCCGCTGTCGCGCACCAACATGGCGGCGCTGTTCGTGATCCTGTTCATCCTCGGCTGGAACCAATATCTGTGGCCGCTCCTGATCACCACGCGCGACGACATGCAGACGATCCAAATCGGCATCCGCAAGATGATCACCACGACCGACGCGCTGACCGAGTGGCCGGTCGTGATGGCGACCGCCGTGCTCGCCATGCTGCCTCCGGTCTTCGTCGTGGTGGTGATGCAGAAGCTGTTTGTCCGCGGACTCGTCGAGACGGAGAAGTAGGGTATGGCCAACGTCGCGCTGCGCAACGTCAAGAAGGCCTATCCGAACGGCTTCGAGGCCATCAAGGGCATCGACTTCGAGGTCGGCGACGGCCAGTTCTGCGTGCTGGTCGGCCCCTCCGGCTGCGGCAAGTCCACGCTGCTGCGGATGGTCGCGGGCCTGGAGACGATCACCTCGGGCGAGATCGATATCGGCGGCCGCGTCGTCAACCGGGTCGAGCCGGCCGACCGCGACATCGCGATGGTATTCCAGAACTACGCGCTTTATCCGCACATGAGCGTCTACAACAACATGGCCTATGGCCTGCGCAACCGCGGCATGGCCAAGGGCGAGATCGATACGCGCGTGCAGGAAGCCGCGCGCATCCTCGAACTGTCCTCGATGCTCGACCGCAAGCCGCGCCAATTGTCCGGCGGCCAGCGCCAGCGCGTCGCCATGGGCCGCGCCATCGTGCGGCAGCCGAAAGTGTTCCTGTTCGACGAGCCGCTCTCCAACCTCGATGCCAAGCTGCGCATCGCCATGCGCGTCGAGATCCGGAAATTGCAGCGGCGGCTTTCTACCACGTCGATCTACGTCACCCACGACCAGCTCGAGGCCATGACGCTCGCCGACATTCTGGTGGTGATGAACGGCGGCCAGGTCGAGCAGATCGGCAATCCGCTTGAAATCTATCAGAAACCGTCGACGACTTTCGTCGCCGCCTTCATCGGCGCGCCGCCGATGAACCTGCTTTCGCTGCGCGACTCCGACATCAAGCTGCCGGGCGCAGGCCCCGAGGCCGGAATTCTCGGCGTTCGTCCCGAAGACCTCGCGATCGGTAACGGTGCGGCACCCGACGGCGGCATCGTGCTCGACCTCACCGTGGAGGCAATTGAGCGGGTTGGGGCCGAGACCTATGTCTACGGCATCCGCAGCCAGCAGGGCCACACGCCCGCGGTGAGTTCAAGGCCCGGCGAGTTGCCGCCCGGCGAAATCCTGGTCCGCATTCCCGGCCAGGAAGGACCCGCCGTCGGCGAGAAAATCCGCGCCGTGGCGCCGCGCGAGAAGCTGCATCTCTTTACCGCCGACGGGCGGAAGCGGATCAATTCATAGGCTGGTAATGGGCTTTTCGAGCGATTTCCGAGGTGCTTGAACACCCCCGGGATGATGCCCATATGGTGGCGCAAGGGGTGCCGTACCGGGCCCTGAAACGTCAAAGTCGCTTCGAGAGGACTTTGTAAACTATGTCTCGTGTTCCTTCGCTCTCCAGTCCGTTCCTTCTGGGATTCGACGAAATCGAGCGCGTGCTCGATCGCGTCGTCAAGGGCGCCGACGGTTACCCTCCCTACAATATCGAGAGGTGCGACCGTGCCAACGGCCAACCCGAACGGCTGCGAATCACGTTGGCGGTGGCGGGCTTCACCCGCGACCAACTCGATGTAACAATTGAGGAAAACCAGCTCGTGATCCGGGGCCGCCAGCAGGAAGAGAAGGCACGTCAATACATCCATCGCGGCATTGCCGCGCGCCACTTCCAGCGCACCTTCGTGCTGGCGGAGGGGATGCATGTGCTGGGCGCGGATTTGAAGAACGGGCTGTTGTCGATCGATCTTGCCCGGCCTGAACCGGAGAAGATCGTTAAGACAATCGCTATCAATGAGCACGAATAATGGAACGAGTAGCGGACTCGACCGCTTAAGTCTCAGAGGAGTCGAGACCATGACTGAAGGTAATGTTGTGTACGAACCGCGTGTCACGCCGGAGGCGCTGGCCCATCTTGGCGAGGGCCATATCGCCTATGTGAAGCAGATCCGCTCCGAGGACGTGCCCGGGCTTTTCCCGCAGGCGCCGGACCTCGCGCCGGGCATGAAGCTTTTCGCGCTTCACGCCGCCGACGGCACGCCGATCATGCTGACCGATTCGCGTGAAGCCGCGATCGCGAACGCCTGGAGCAACGAGCTGCAAGCCGTGAGCGTCCACTAAGCGCTCATGCGGCGTGCGTAGCGCTGCAGATCGAGAGTTTCATGTGCGCGGGTGTCCGTCCTCGATGGGGACGGCGCCCGCGCATTTCATTTGTGGCCTGCCCGCTTTATCCTCGCGGCGATGAACGACGCAGAATTGCTTTCGATCTCCGCCGCGGAAATGACGACGGCCTCGCCGCTGGCAAATGCACTGCTTGCGCTCAACAACGACCATGCCCAGGAATTGTCCTGGCTCACGCGCGAGCGGCTGCCTCATCTCGTCGGTGAAGCCTTCCTGGCACGGCGAATCGGCCACGTGGACGCGTTCCTCCTCGCCTTCGAGCAGGACGCCGACTACGACAGCCCGAATTTCCTGTGGTTTCGCGCGAACTATCGGCGCTTCGTCTATGTCGACCGCATCGTGGTCGCTGCCGGCGCACGCGGACTGGCGCGGCTGCTCTATCGCGCGCTGTTTTGCGGAAGCGGCGCGCGCTGGACATTCATGCGTTGTCTGCGAGATCAATTCAGAGCCGCCCAATCCGGCGTCGCATGCGTTTCACGAAGGCCTGGGATTTGCCGAGGTCGGAAGCGCGGCCATCCACAACGGCAGCAAGACCGTGCGCTATCTGCTGCGCCGGCTCGACGATCAGGCCGCGGTCGCCGGCGGCAGCGCCAGTACCGAATAGATCGCCTGCGCATCGCGCGAGGCGCGCAGTTTCTTGGCGACGTCCTGGTCGCGCAGCAGACGGGCTATGCGCGCCAGCGCCTTGAGATGGTCGGCGCCGGCACCCTCCGGCGCGAGCAGCAGGAACACGAGATCGATCGGTTGGCCATCCATGGCTTCAAAGTCGATCGGGCGCTCCAGCCGCGCGAACAGGCCGAACAGCTTGTCGAGCTTGGGCAGCTTGCCGTGGGGAATGGCGACGCCGTAGCCGACCGCGGTGGTGCCGAGCTTTTCGCGCTGCAGCAGAACCTCAAAGACCGCGCGCTCGTTCTGGCCGGTCAGCTCGGCGGCCTTCGCCGCCAGCTCCTGCAATGCCTGCTTCTTGCTGTTGACTTTCAACGCCGGGAGGATCGCCTCGGGTGCGACCAGGTCGGTAATCGTCATTGGGCATTCCGAGGGTGAATTGAGCCGTCAGGTTGCGAAATAGGCCTTGGACAGGTGGCGTCAAGGAGCCTTAGCGAGAGGCGGGCAGGTCGGCCGGGGTCCTGATTTGTGGGGCTTCTACTCCAACAAAACGGCGGTGCCAACACCTGCGAGGCCCTAACCTCAAAAACCGTGGGACTGGGCACGGCCCAAAAAAGCGTCAAAAAAACCCGTAAACTTACGGCTTCACCGTGGGCGGATCGACCCAGCCGATATGGCCGTCGGAACGGCGGTAAATGATGTTCACCCGGCCGCTCGAGCCATGCTGGAATACCAGGCAGGCAGCGCCCGTCAGATCCAGCTCCATCACGGCTTCCGAGACCGAAAGCCGCTTCAGCGAGGTGGTTGCCTCGGCGATGATCACCGGGTTGTAGCCGGTGACTTCCTCATCGCCCTCCGCCGGAGCCTCGATCACATAGCTCGGCGCATCGAGCGTGGGCGCGTCGATCTCGGCAAGCGCGGCCGCCGCCGCATGCGATTTGCGCGCGGAACGATCCTTCAGCCGGCTCTTGTAGCGGCGCAGCCGCTTCTCGATCATCAACAGCGCGGCGTCGGCACTGGCGTAGGCGTCGGCGGCGTTTGATTCGGCCTCCAGCGTCACGCCGGAATCCAGATGCAGCGAGCAATCGGTCTTGAAGCCGAAGCCGTCCTTGGAGAGCGTGATGTGGCCGGAGTAATTGCCGTCGAAATATTTTCGCAGCACTTCATCGGTGCGTTCGCTGACGCGGTCGCGCAGCGCTTCGCCGACGTTGATACTCTTTCCCGAAATCCTGAGAGTCATGGGATGCCTCGCCTGGATGGTCTGGGGGAATCGACACTAATCCGATTTGACCACGGCGCAACAATTGCCGTGGAATTTCAGGTCGGCAGGAGAAGCGAGCTTTGCTTGTCACGTCGACGCTGTACCGAGGAAGGGATGCGCATGGCTTCGCGGTATTTTGCGACCGTGCGGCGGGCAATATCAATGCCCGATTCGCGCAAACGTTCCACGATCGTGTCGTCGGAAAGGATCGCAGACGTATCCTCCGCGTCGATCAGCTGCTTGATGTGGTGACGGACGGCCTCCGCCGAATGCGCTTCCCCGCCGTCGGCGGACGCGATCGAGGCGGTGAAGAAATATTTCAGCTCAAACGTGCCGCGGTTGGTCGCCATGTATTTGTTGGCGGTAACGCGCGATACCGTCGATTCGTGCATCTGGATCGCGTCCGCCACCGCTTTCAGGTTCAGCGGTCTCAGATGCGCCACGCCATGGGTGAAGAATCCATCCTGCTGGCGCACGATTTCGGTCGCGACTTTCAGGATGGTGCGGGCGCGCTGGTCGAGCGCGCGCACGAGCCAGGTAGCGTTCTGCAGACAGTCGGTGAAATAGGACTTGTCGCCGTCCTTGCGAATGGTCTTCGACAGCTCGGTATAATAGGTCTGGTTCACCAGGACGCGCGGCAACGTGTCGCTGTTGAGCTCTACATGCCAGCCGCCGTCGGGACCAGGACGGACATAGACGTCCGGCACCATGGTCTGCATCCGCGCCGCGCCGAACTTCAGGCCGGGTTTTGGATTGAGCCTGCGGATTTCACCGATCATGTCGGCGATGTCGTCGTCATCGACGGCGCAAAGTTTGCGTAATGTCGCGATATCGCGCTTGGCGAGCAGATCGAGGTGCTCGACCAGCGCCTGCATTGCGGGATCGTAGCGGTTGAGCTCGCGGAGCTGGATCGCCAGGCATTCGCTCAAATTGCGCGCGCAGATGCCGGGCGGGTCGAATTTCTGCAGCACTGCGAGCACCGCCTCGACGTCCGCCGGCGAAGCTCCCAGCCGCTCGGCGGCCTGGCCGAGATCGACCGGCAGGTAGCCGGCCTCGTCGACGAGATCGATCAGGTACTGGCCGATCATGCGCTGCGCGGGTGCGGCAAAGGCGACCGCGAGCTGCTCGGCGAGATGATCCGACAGCGTCATTTCGGCGGCGACAAAGGCCTCGAGATTGTAGGCCTCGTCACTGGAGGCGCCACCGCCCCACTCGGTGTAGGTGGTGGGCGCGGCGTCCTGGGCGTTGCGGGCGGCCGCTTCCGCCGGCTCCTCGGTGAAGACATTGTCGAGGCCGGTATCGAGGGTCTGCTCGATCTCGGTGCGGCTGCCGAGATCGCGGTTCATCCATTCTTCCTGGGCCGGCTCGAAGCCCTCGCTACCAGCGGCCTCGGACGAACCCGCTGCAAAATCCTCGCCGTTGAAGGCACCGCCCTCCTCGTCACCGGAAAACTCAGGCCGTTCGGGGGTCGCCTCGCCCGCGACCGGCGGCTCCGGGCCGTCGCTGGCCCGCTCCAGCAGCGGATTGCGCTCCAGCTCCTCCTCGACAAAGGCGGACAGATCGAGATTGGACAGTTGCAGCAGCTTGATCGCCTGCATCAGCTGCGGCGTCATCACCAGCGACTGGGACTGGCGGAACTCTAATCTCTGCGTCAGAGCCATGGAGGCAAGAACGATCCGTTAAAACTGGTCCGATTCTTGCTTATCTCAGTCCAAGGCCGATGTATACGTCTTGACGTATGCAAAAATCGGGCTAGAAGGCCCGCCCGCCAAAATGGTTACCTGATACGCAAGGGCAGCCTGGGCAGGCTCCTACCAAGGCTTCCAATACACAAGGCTAGAGCCGGAATTCCTCGCCAAGGTAGAGACGCCGCACGTCAGGGTCGGCAACGATCTCGTCCGGGCTACCCTCGGTCAGGATTTCGCCGGCATAAACGATGTAGGCGCGGTCGGTGAGGCCCAGTGTTTCGCGGACATTGTGATCGGTGATGAGGACGCCGATACCGCGATTGGTGAGATGGCGCACGAGGTCCTGAATGTCACCCACCGCGATCGGATCGATGCCGGCGAAAGGTTCGTCGAGCAGCATGTAATTCGGACGCGTCGCGAGAGCCCGCGCTATTTCGACGCGGCGGCGCTCGCCGCCGGAAAGCGCAATCGACGGGGTTTTCCGCAAGCGCGTGATGTTGAATTCACCGAGCAGCGAGTCGAGCTCCGCCTCGCGCTTCTTCCTGGAGGGTTCGACGACTTCGAGCACCGCGCGGATATTCTGCTCGACGGTGAGCCCGCGGAAGATCGAGGCTTCTTGCGGCAGATAACCGATGCCGAGCCGCGCGCGCTGGTACATCGGCAATTTCGTGACGTCGTGGCCGTCGAGCTCGATCGCGCCGCGATCCGCCTTGATCAGCCCGGTGATCATGTAGAACACGGTGGTCTTGCCGGCGCCATTCGGGCCCAGCAGGCCGACGGCTTCGCCACGGCGCACATAGATGCTGACGCCGCGCACGACCTGGCGCGAGCCGAAACTTTTTTCCACGCTATGCACAGCCAGGAAGCCCGGCCGGCGCAACAGTTGCGGTCCAGCCGAGCCGCTTGCCTTCGCGAGCCGCACCGGCTTGGCGGGCTTTGCCCGCGGACGCGGCTGTTGCGGCTGTTCCCTCTGGTTTTCCCTTGGGTGTTCTCTTGGATGTTCTTTTGGCGGCTCGCGATGGGGGTCTCGCGGGTATTCCCGCGGCAGTTCCGCAACTGGCGGCGCCTGCGGCAGGTCGACGCCCGACATGGCCGCCTCGCGCGCGATCGGCGGCGCATCGCGCACCGGCTTCGTCAGCATGTTGCCCAAGGAGTCGCCGAGCGCCGTGATGTCCTCGCGCGAGCGCGCAAAGCCCGCCTTGCCCCGCTTTGCAGGGCGCCGCCGGAACATGCCGAGTAAATCCACCATCCCCGCTTTGCCAACGCCTTTATCGAGGTGTCCCGCAACCCGCGCCCCAAGGGCCTTGATTCGCCCATCAAGTAGAGCGCAAGGGATGTCCGTTGCCCAGCGGAACACCCCAAGGTGCCCGGTCGGTAGATACAGGCTTGCAGCCGGTGCTTCAACCTCGCCGCACCGCACTATCGCACAAGTGATTGATATTATTTCTGTTTGCTTGAGTTCGAGGGAGGGCAGCGGCGCGCCGCCGCCAGGCTTGGGAGAGCCGCAATCGCCTCCGCCGCCTTGCGGGAGCAACGCCTGTACCTTGCCGCTGTCGGATTCCACACGCGACACGCCGGTGGTCATGTCCACCATCAGGCGATCGCCGCGCAGCACGTTCTTGCATTGGGTCAGCACCACGCCGCCCAGCATGGTGATCAGATTGGCCTTGGTATCGAACACCGCGGTCTCGCCCGTGACGACCTGGTCCTTCTGGGTCACGACCACATTGCCGCGCGCTTCCAGCCGCTTGATGGACGAAGCCCCGCCGGGACCGGGAGCCGCCGCCTGCATCGGCGCGCCCGCCGATTTCGCGCCGGCCTTGGCGGGCGGCGGCGCGGCCGTGCCGGATCCTCCGCTCAATTCATAAAACACCACCAACGTCTTCGAGGTCATGATGGTGTCGCCCTGCACGACCTTCACGTTACCCGCGAACGTCGCTTCCTTCTTCTTGTCGCGCATCTCGAGCGAGGCCGCTTCGATCTGGATCGGCTGGTCGCGGTTCTGCGTAAAGCCCTGCATGGCATTGGGTACGCCCTGCACCGTGCTCTGTGCGCGAGCCGCGCAAACCGCGGCGAATGTCAGCAACCATGCCGCCGCGAAGGCGCGCCCTGCCCCCGGCTTGGCCGAAATGCCGCAACGGAAAAACTGCGTCATGCATATCATCTCGAGTTGGCGGATTTGCCGTTCGACTTCGTCTTGGCCGGCGACGCAGACTCTGGAGCAGCCTGCTGGGTGTCATCTGTATTGAGATGGTCGAGATACATCACGACATTGCCTTCGAAGCGGATGACTTCACCGCCATTGATGATGCGCAGGCGATCAGCGGACAGCGTGCCGTTGGTCAGCTTGACGTCGACATGCTGGTCGGAGTCGACGGTATTCTTGGCCATGTCGATATGAGCCTGGTTGAGGCGGGCCTCGTAGCCGGTCGTGGTCTGCAGGAAGATGTCCTTCTGCAGGTCGAGCGTTTGCGCCTTGTTGTCGAAGTAGCCGGTCAGCGAATCCAGGAATACGGTCGAGCCATCCTGCATCAGGAGCTTGGTCCTGAGCTTGTTGAGCTCGACATGATCGGGATCGGTGACGTCTTGCACGGCGGTCTTGGCCCACATCTCATAGGGCCGCTGGTCCGGCGTGTAACCGGACAGATGCGGGGACTCCATTGTGATCTTGCTGCCGGAGACGACCACATTGCCGATATCGAGCGGTATTTTCTGCGCCAGCATGCGGAACGGATTGAAGACCGAAATCCCGATCACGACCGCCATGGCCAGCACCACCGCGGCCGGCACCGCCACGCGCAGGATCCTGACCATGCGGCTATGGCGCGCGGCCACGGCAAAGCGCGCCTCGAGGCCCCCTCGGTAGGCTGGGTTCTGGACCGAATTCACCGCTGCTCCCAGGACAGGAAATCAAGCCGAAAAATCAAGGCGCGAATACCGGCGCCATCATACCCGGCCCGGCCGGATTATGCAGCCCGCGAGACGCCCGAGGAGTGTGTCCGAAACGGGGCGAATGGCCGCGGCGCGCGTTTACCAACGTGAACGGCAGGGCCCGGACAGCTTACGAATGGGCAAAAATGTCCTCGGCTTCCCAGCCGGAGAGATCGAGTTTCGCCCGCCACGGCAGGAATTCGAAGCAGGCCCGCGCCAGCTCGGTGCGGCCTTCGCGCGCCAGCATCGTGTCGAGTTTTTCGCGCAGCGCATGCAGATGCAGCACGTCGGACGCGGCATAAGCGAGTTGCGCTTCGCTGAGCGAAGCCGAACCCCAATCGCTCGATTGCTGTTGCTTCGACAACTCGATGTTGAGCACCTCGCGCACCAGGTCCTTCAGGCCGTGGCGATCGGTGTAGGTGCGCGTCAGCCGCGAGACGATCTTGGTGCAATAGACCGGCTGCGGCATCACGCCGAAGGTGTGATAGAGCACGGCGATGTCGAAGCGGGCGAAATGAAAGATCTTCGTGATCTTCGGATTGGCCAGCAGCGCCTTCAGGTTCGGCGCGTCCCTGTGATCCCTCGGGATCTGCACCACGTCCGCGCTGCCATCGCCATTCGACAGCTGCACCACGCAGAGCCGGTCGCGATGCGGATTGAGGCCCATGGTCTCGGTGTCGATCGCGACCGAACCGGTGTAGCGGGAGAGATCGGGCAGGTCGCCGCGATGCAGGCGTACGGTCATTGCTTCTTGAACCCCGTCGAATCGATGCGGAACGTAACTATCGCCAATATTCAAGGGAAGCGAGCGGCTGGATAGCAAGGTTTTCAGCCGTTTAACACGAACATGGCGGCCGGCAGAAGAGCGAACCCGTCATAACAATAAATTGGCTGTCTCAACCGGCCGGCAGCTTATATCGCTGTGCCCCTGCCCGGCAGCCAACCCACGTCCAAATTCAATAGAAGAAGCATGCCCAAACAAACGCTGGCCGCACCGATCGATGAGCAACGGGGGCTGGAGCGCGGTTTCTCGCGCTACCAATCGCGCCTGATCGCAATCTTGGCGCTGGTTCAATTCACCATCATCCTCGACTTCGTCATCATGTCGCCGCTCGGCGCGATTCTGATGCCCGCGCTCGACATCACGGCCGGCCAGTTCGGGGTGGCGGTTTCGGCCTATGCCTTCAGTGCGGGCATTTCGGGGGTGCTGGCCGCCGGCTTTGCCGATCGCTTCGACCGCAAGCGTCTCTTGCTGTTCTTCTATGTCGGCTTCACCGTGGGAACGGCGCTGTGCGCCCTCGCCCCGAACTATCACTTGCTCCTGCTCGGCCGGATCGTCACCGGGGTGTTCGGCGGCGTGGTGGGCTCCATCGTGCTCGCCATCATCACCGACCTTTTCCCCCTGCACTTGCGCGGCCGCGTGATGGGCTATGTGCAGACCGCCTTCGCGGCAAGCCAGGTGCTGGGCATCCCCGTCGGACTGTTCCTGGCCAATCACTGGAACTGGCACGTCGCGTTCGGGGCCATCGTCGGCCTCGCGATTGCGGTGATCGCGGCTGTCCTGCTCCTGATGCGGCCGGTGAACGACCATCTGCGGCTGAAGCAGGAAAGGAACGCGTTCGCTCACCTGTTCGCGACGGTGAGCGAGCCCAGCTACACGCTCGCGTTCGGGGTGACCACCCTGCTTGCGACCGGCGGCTATATGCTGATGCCCTTCGGCAGCGCCTATACCGTGCACAATCTCGGGATCGACATCGCGCATTTGCCGACGATCTACCTGGTATCGGGACTGTTCGCTATCTTCACGGGCCCCCTCGTCGGCCGCGCCAGCGACGCGTTCGGCAAGTTTCCGACCTTCATGTTCGGCACTGCCATGTCGATCGTGATGGTGCTGATCTACACGCATCTCGGCGCGGTGACGTTGACGGTCGCGATCGCCGTCAACGTGCTGATGTTCGTCGGCATCTTCTCCCGCATGATTCCGTCGCAAGCGCTGATTTCGGCGATCCCTGCGGCGCAGCAACGCGGTTCGTTCAGCGCCATCAGCGCCTCGCTGCAGCAGCTATCCGGCGGGCTTGGATCGGTCTTTGCCGCGGCGATCATTGCGCAAAATGCCGACGGCTCGCTGGGGCATTTCGACCGCCTCGGATATGTCGTGGTCGGCACCTCGCTGGTTGCCCTGCTTGCGATGTATTTCGTGCAGAAACAGGTTGCGAGAGAGGTCGGCAAGGCCGTCGTTTGAGATGTATTCCTCGGACTCTATCTGGCACGGAGCTGGTTGATCGCGCTCAGCGAGTTTTCCATGCATTGCGCAAGCTAGTTTTTGTTGGCCGCCGCCCGCCGCCAAAGCAGTGCGGCGGTAATCGCGAGCAGCGCGAGGGCTAAGGGATGAAAGGCGGGAGGCGCGATGCCATTCGCCGACAGCACGGTCATGTCGAATACCGGCAACGCTGCGGTCACGGTCATGAGAATGGCCAAAGGTGTCCATAGCCGCTTCAGCAGAAAGATCGCGCCGGCGGCGACAATGACGAGATTGCGCGACAGGTAGACGCGGTAGAACAGGGAGCCGGCGGCGTCGGTGACCTCGGTGCCGAACCGGGCCGAAGCTGCTTGCGGACTGATCATCCCGCGCAGCGAAAGCGCAGCAAATCCAAGCAACAGCAGTGCGGTCAGAATGAGCGCCGCGATATCGAGCGTTCGCTTCATATCGAGCCCTCCGTCGGTGAGCCGGAATTCGCCAGGGCCAACGCAAGCCCGCGATCCCAGGAATATATATGTTGACCTACATATTATGACGGTCGACATACCGATTTGCAACTGATATTTTTGCCTATGGCAAGAGCTGCTGATTCCAAAGGGAAAACTCTCGCCGCCGCGGTCAAATTGTTCCGCCGGCAGGGTTATCATGGCACCGCGCTGCACGACATCCTGGCGGCCGGGGGCTCGCCGCGCGGCTCACTCTATTTCCATTTCCCTGGCGGCAAGCAGGAGATCGGGGAGGCGGCGCTGGCCCTCGCCGGCGAGGCCGTGCGCCAGGCGATTGCCCATGTCGCGGAGACGTCGGAAAGCGCGGAGGTTTTCCTCAAGCGCGTCGCGCGCGGCATGGCGGCAGATCTCGAAAAATCCAACTTTACGGAAGGTTGTCCGATCGCGACGACCGCGCTGGAAACCGCCGCCCAATCGGACGTGCTGGCTGCGGCAACGCGCGCGGCCTTTCGAAAATGGGAAAGCGAAATCGCGCGCGGACTGCAGCGTTTCGGGATGAAACCGGATGAAGCCGATTCCACGGCGACGGCGGTACTAAGCCAGCTCGAGGGCGCCCTGCTGTTGGCTCGAACCTATCGCTCGCTGGCCCCAATGCAGCGCGCCGAGCAGGCGCTGGTTCTTCTGCTGGGGCGGCCGAAAGATTAGCGACGCGAGAGCTGGGTCGGTCCGGTCCAGGCCGTCTTTTGATCGGGCACCTTCGGCGGCTGAAGGCCGGGGCTATTGGCCCAGCGGTCGAGATTCTCGATGACCTGCTCATGGCTCGCCCGGCGCGGCCTTGGCGCCTTCGGCTCGTCCGACAGCTTGCGAGGCAGCTTCATTTCCTCTGTCATGTCTCGTTCTCCAAGACCCAACCATGCGCCTTAATGATTTGGAAAGCAACACTCAACTTATTGTTTTTATTACATAATTTTACTGATTTGGCGACAATATAGACTTCCATGGAACCAACTCCGGCTTACAAAGTTGAGTAAATTACTCAGTTGGCAAAATTTGGGGTGTTTCCAATGAGCGATGTGAGAGGAGAACGGCTGCAAGTGATGCTCTCGCCGGAGGAACTGGCGGCTCTGGACGATTTTCGCTTCAAGCACCGGATGCCGACCCGCGCGGCCGCGGTGCGCGAATTATTGAAGCTCGGACTGACAGTCGATACTGCCGACGGCATCACCGGCATGAAATCGAGCAGTTTCGGCGTATTCAGCCGAGGCCCAGCCAGTCACCGGCAGGAAGGCGCCGATTCGGACGAATAGATGCGCGAAGCGGCGCGATGCGCCGCTCTGCTCTCACCGATTCGGGAGTTGTAGGAGTGGTGCCCAGGAAAGGACTCGAACCTTCACGGCCGTGAAGCCACTGGCACCTGAAGCCAGCGCGTCTACCAATTCCGCCACCTGGGCATTGGGGGCGGTTACTACGGATCGGTCGCGCGCTTGTCAAATAGGCACCGCGCGGGGCAAATATCCTGTACAGGGCGGAAGTGATCGCGTATCGCGAATCGCAGGAATAAGCCCGCATAAGATCCCAGGAAGCTCTCCTCATGGCATCGAATCAGGAAACGTTGGTCACGGTCTTCGGCGGATCGGGTTTTCTGGGCCGAAGCGTGGTACGCGCGCTCTGCAAGCGCGATTACCGTGTCCGGGTCGCGGTGAGGCGGCCGGAGCTCTCCGGCCATCTGCAACCGCTCGGCCGGGTCGGACAGATCCACGCAGTGCAGGCCAATCTGCGTTACCCCGCCTCCGTCGAGGCGGCGATGCGCGATGCGGATGTGGCGATCAATCTGGTCGGCATCCTCGCCCCAAGCGGGGAGCAGACCTTTGACGCCGTGCAGACCAAGGGCGCGGAAACAGTCGCAAAGGCGGCCTCAGTGGCGGGCGCGCGCATGGTCCATGTCTCGGCGATCGGCGCCGACGAGAATTCGCTCTCGCAATACGCCCGCGCCAAGGCGGCCGGCGAGAAGGCGGTGCTGGCGGCGCTGCCGTCGGCGGTTATCATGCGCCCGTCGATCCTGTTCGGGCCCGAGGACCAGTTCACCAACCGGTTCGCTGCGCTCGCGCGGATGGCGCCGGCGCTGCCGTTGATCGGCGGCGGCATCACGAAGATGCAGCCGGTCTATGTCGGCGATGTCGCGACCGCGATTGCCGATGCCGTCGACGGCAAGGCCGGGCCGGGCGCGACCTATGAGCTCGGCGGTCCCGAGGTGCTGACCTTCCGCGAAATCATCGAAGCCATTCTGGAAATCATCGATCGCAAGCGTGCGCTGGTGTCGCTGCCGTTCGGATTGGCGAAGCTGCAGGCCGTGTTCCTGCAGTTCGCGCCGGGCGCGCTAAAGCTGACGCCGGACCAGGTCGAGCTCCTGCGCAGCGACAACGTGGTGTCGGATGCGGCGAAGGCCG
Source organism: uncultured Alphaproteobacteria bacterium (assembly GCA_963831505.1). GTDB lineage: Bacteria > Pseudomonadota > Alphaproteobacteria > Rhizobiales > Xanthobacteraceae > Bradyrhizobium. The sequence continues at coordinate 393,499 of CAWHQY010000023.1, forward strand.
CGGGCCTGACGCTGGAAGGGCTCGGCATCACGCCGGATTCGCTGGAAGCGATCGCGCCGCAATATCTCTGGCGCTTCCGTCCCTCCGGCCAATTCCAGCGCAAGAATGCCTGAACTGTAGACAAACTTACCATATCGTCATTGCGAGCGACGCGAAGCAATCCAGGGTCGCGCGCGGAGCTCTGGATTGCCTTGTCGCTGACGCTCCTCGCAACGACGACAGTTCAAACCCCGGCTTATTTCCCCATCGCCAGCGCGACGAGACCCAGCGTGCCGACGATCACACGCCACCACGCGAACAGCGCGAAGCCACGGCTGGTGACGTAGCTCAGGAACATTCTCACCACGATGATCGCGGTGATAAACGACACCACGAAACCGATCGCGATGATGCCAAGATGATCCGTCGTCATGTCGGCGCGGCTCTTGTAGAAATCATAGGCGAAGGCGCCGACCATGGTCGGGATCGCGAGGAAGAAGGAGAACTCCGCGGCCGCGCGCTTGTCGGCGCCCAACAGCATCGCCGCGACGATGCTCGCGCCCGAACGCGATACGCCCGGGATCATCGCAAGGCACTGCGCGACACCGATCCAGAGATAGGTGAGGAGAGGGAACCGCGTCGCATCATGCTCGTGCGGGTCGTGGTCGAGCTGATCGACCCAGAGCAGGACCGCGCCGCCGACGATCAGCGAGAAGCAGACGACCCAGGGGTTGAACAGCACTTCCTTGATGTATTTGCCGACCAGCAAACCCACGACCACCGCCGGCAGGAACGCGATCAATACGCCGATGACGAAACGGCGGTCGTCGGCATTGGAGAACATGCCGAGCGCGATGCGCCACAATTTTGCGAAATAGATCACGACGATAGCGAGAATCGCGCCGAGCTGGATCAGGATCGCAAAGCTCTTCCAGAAATTATCCTCGCCGAGATTGAAGAAACGTTCCGCCAGCAACAGATGGCCGGTCGAGGACACCGGCAGGAATTCGGTCACGCCCTCGACAATGCCCAGAATCACCGCCCGTATTGCATCTGACATCATGAGGCTATCCGTTATGATCGTTTTCGGCCAAAAAGCCGCGTTCTTCTCGCTTATTCGCTCCCCCGTCGCAATCGATAAATGTAAAAACACACTTTGCGCCGTGCGTTTGCTTGGGTAGTTTGGCGAACCTTTTTGGCGGTTTTGAACGTTTCGTTAAGCGCCCAAGACATACTGAAAGGCCGCATGTACACGCTGTTTCATCACCCGTTCTGCCCGCAGTCGCGCTTCATTCGCCTGGTGCTCGGCGAGTACGGCCTCGATTTGCGGCTGGTGGAGGAGCGCGTCTGGGAGCGGCGTGAGGGTTTTCTGGCGCTGAACCCCGCCTGCACCACGCCCGTGCTGTTCACGGAGGGACAGCCGGCAATCCCGACCGCCGCGATCATCGCCGAATTCATCGACGAGACCCGCGGCGCCGAGATGGGCGAGCGTAGGCTGCTGCCGGCGGCGATGAGCGAGCGCATCGAGGTGCGCCGGCTGATGGCATGGTTCAACGAGAAGTTCTTCGAGGAGGCCTCTAACCCGCTGGTCACCGAGCGCATCTACAAGCGCTTCATGAGCGAGGAGGACGGCGGCGGGTCGCCGTCCACGGACGCGATCCGGGCGGCGAAGACCAATGTGCGCTATCATCTCTCCTATATCGGCTGGCTGGCGCAGCGGCGGAACTACCTCGCCGGTGAGCGGCTGACCTACGCGGACCTCGCCGCCGCGGCGCATCTTTCGGCGATCGATTATCTGGGCGACGTGCCATGGAGCGAGGACGACGCGGCAAAGGCGTGGTACGCGCGGGTGAAATCCCGCCCGTCGTTCCGTCCGCTGCTCAGCGAATGGCTCGCGGGCGTGCCGGCGTCGCGGACCTACGTGGACCTGGATTTCTGACGGGCGACGAGCTGAAGCGTGCGCTCGCGCAGGAGGCACGCACGCTCGGCTTCGACTGCATCGGCGTCACCGCGCCGGATGCGATTCCCGAGGCTGCAAGGCATTTCCGCGAATTTCTCGAAACCGGCGCCCATGGCGACATGGACTGGCTGGCGCAAAATCCGGAGCGCCGCGCCGATCCACGCGGGCTTTGGCCGGATGTGCGATCGGTCATCATGCTCGGCGTCAATTACGGGCCGGACCAGGATCCGCTCGCGATCCTGAAAGAGCGCGCGCGTGGCGCGATCTCGGTTTATGCGCAGGGCGACGATTATCACGACGTGATCAAGAAGCGCCTGAAGACCCTGGCGCGCTGGCTGGTCGCGGCGGCGCATTGCGACGTGAAGGTTTTCGTCGACACGGCAGCCTTGATGGAGAAGCCGCTGGCGCAGGCATCACGCCTCGGCTGGCAGGGCAAGCACACCAATCTCGTCTCGCGCGAGTTCGGCTCCTGGCTGTTTCTCGGCGCGATCTTCACCACGCTCGAGCTGCCGCGTGACGAGGCGGAGATCGATCATTGCGGCTCCTGCCGCGCCTGCCTCGACATTTGCCCGACGGCGGCTTTCCCGGCACCCTACAAGCTCGATGCGCGGCGCTGCATCTCCTATCTCACCATCGAGAACAAGGGGCCGATCCCGCACGAATTCCGCAAAGGCATCGGCAACCGCATCTATGGCTGCGACGATTGCCTTGCGGTGTGTCCCTGGAACAAGTTCGCACAGGAAGGGCGCGAGGCGAAGCTCGCCGCGCGCGACGAATTGCGCGCGCCGGAATTGGCCGAGCTGGCACGGCTCGACGACGCCGCGTTTCGCGCGCGCTTTGCCAAGTCGCCGGTCAAGCGCATCGGCCGCGACCGCTTCATCCGCAATGTGCTGATCGCGATTGGAAATTCAGGCGAGGGCGCGCTGGCAGTAGATGCCGGGCGCTTGCTTGATGACGCCAGCGCGCTCGTGCGCGGCGCGGCGGTGTGGGCGGTGGCGCAATTGATCGAACCCGAGAAGTTTGCGGCCCTGAGGGGCAATGCGTTATCGATAGAAAGAAATGAAGACGTGCGTCAGGAGTGGCTGGCTGCCTCCTAAATCTCGTCGTTGCCCCGCGGAAGCGGAGCATCCAGTACGCCGCGGCCTCTCTGTTGGATAATGACCGCCTCTGGAATACTGGATCGTCCGCCGGAGCCTGTCATCGGGCGCGCATTCGCGCGACCCGTTGGCGGACCATGACAGCGAGGGATACGGCCAAACGGTCACTTGCTCTGCGCACCCTTGATTTCACCGGGCAATTCGGCATGGTGCCGCGATCATGAACATTGCAACGACGAACCAGCCTTTTTTCACCCTCGATCGCGATGCCTTCATTCCAACGCCGGTTTCGAACGGCCCGTGGGATCCGAAATCGATGCACGGCCGCGTCGTCGTCGGACTGCTCGCGCATGTGATCGAGGAGCGCCATGGCGGCGGGGAGTTCGTGCCGGCGCGGCTGACCGTCGACATGTTCCGCCTGCCGAACGTCATGACGCCGGTCGAGGTGAAGACGAAGCTGATCCGCGACGGCTTGCGTATCCGCGTGATCGAAGCCGACTTTTTCTCCGGCGGCATGCCGATGGCGCGCGCATCCGGCCAGTTGTTGCGCAAAACGGAAAACCCGGAAGGGCAGGTATGGTCGCCGCCGAACTGGGAAGTGCCAAGGCCTTCGGACATTCCGGCGCCGACCGATCCGCGCCTCGGCATGAACGGCAAATGGACCACGCGGCCGATCGCAGGCCGGATGGGTTCGCTCGGCCAGCGCCGGCTCTGGATGAGCGAGGTGCGCCAGCTCGTCGAGGGCACGCCGCTGACGCCGTTCACGCGCGTCGCGCTCGCCGCGGATTTCGCCAGCCCCTTCGCCAATGCCGGCGAAAGGGGCCTCGGTTTCATCAACAGCGACGTCACGCTCTATCTGCATCGCCTGCCGGTGACGCAATGGATCGGCTTCGACGTGGTGAACCATCACGCCACGGACGGCGTAGCGATCGGCGAATGCTGGCTCTATGACGAAGAAGGCGCGATCGGCACCTCGACGGTGGCGGCACTCGCGCAGCGCAAGCCGATGACGGATGTACCGCCGCCGTAGAATCCTCGTCATTGCGAGCGAAGCGAAGCAATCCATTTGGCCGCTTGTGGCGCCACGGATCGCTTCGTCGCTTTGCTCCTCGCAATGACGACGAGCGAATCAGTTTTTCAAGTGCCGCGCCATCTCCGGCCGCGCCTTCAGCGCGGCGCCCTGCTTGGCCGCGATCTTGGCGATACGCTCCGGCGCGAAATTCATGTCGACGAAGCCGGGCGCAGTGTTGGCGACCTCGTGATACTCCGCGATCAGGCCATCGCGCAGCGTCATGATCGAGACACCCTCGAACATCACCCGCGCGCCCTTGGCCTCGGGCAGATTCGAGCGATAGCTGAAAGTGTAGCGCGCATAGAGCGTCGAGCCGTCAGAGACGGGCGCGTGCATGTCCCAGCGGAAATCGGTCGCGGTGCGATAGAACCAGTCGTCGATCATCCCGGCGATTTTCTCGCGGCCCCCGAACGCGCCGTAGAAGACGTCGTGATAGACGCCGTCCTCGGTGAACAGCAACGCAAAAGCCTTGCCGTCGCGGCGTTCGACGGCGTCGCAGAACGAGCGGAGCATGGCTGTGACGTTCATCTGCGTCTCCCCAAAATTGCTTGTCATGCCCCGCGAAGGTGGCATGACAGTATTCCAGAGAGCACGAGATTAATCGATAGGCCGCGGCGTACCGGATCGTCCGCATTCGCCGACGATGACAGTGGGGATGATTCACCCGATCTCAGCGACCGCCGCAATGATCCGCGCGATATCCTGCGGCCGGGACAGGCGGTGATCTCCGTCCTGGATCATGGTCAGCACCACGTCGTCGGCCGGCAGCCGGTGCGCCAGCTTGAAGGCGTGCTGCCAGGGTACGTCGGGGTCTTTGGCCCCTTGCAGAATGCGCACGGGGCAGCCGACCTCGATGGAACCGCCGAGCAGCAGATGATTGCGTCCTTCCTGGATCAGCGCGCGCGTGATCGGGTAGGGCGAGCCGTCACCATATTCCGAGGGCCGCATCCAGACGCCCTTGTTCTCGAGCTCCTGCCGGATCGCGGGCGAAAAGCCCTTCCACATCAGTTCCTCGGTGAAATCGGGGGCTGGCGCTATGAGCACAAGTCCCGCCAGCGACGCGCTCTTTGACCGTTTGGCGACCTCGCGCGCCAGCAGAAGCGCCATCCAGCCACCCATGGACGAGCCGATCACGACCTGCGGGCCGCGACAAAACTGCTCGAACACCGCAAAGCTCTCCTCGAGCCACCGGCCGATGGTCCCGTCGACAAATTTGCCGCCTGACTCGCCATGGCCGGAATAATCGAACCTCACACAGGCGCGGCGGTGTTCGGCCGCCCAGGCGTCGAGCGCCAGGGCCTTGGTGCCCTTCATGTCGGAATTGAAACCGCCGAGCCACAGCAGCCCGGGTGCCGAGCCGGCACGGGCGCGGACGGCGATCTGTCGCACCGCGCCGGCCTCGCCGACCTCGATGAAGGCCGGCACCGGACCAGAAGCGGGGCTATCGGTCATGATTCGTCACTCCAGTTGTGCCGCTCGCGTGCGGCCAGCACGCCCTTTCGTAACCGGCCGTTGACCTAAGGCATTCCTTCGGCTTGCGAAAGCAGCGATCGATGTCTATGTCGCCCAAATGCCTCGCATTTGTCGGTTTTCTCGCGCAACATGCGACTTCGCTTGCCCCTGACCGCGTATTGCTTCAAAATATCGCCCTTCCGTTCACTACTTTGGAGAAGAACCCATTCGCCGTCCGAATAGAGCCCCGCCCGCTGCCGCCAAAGACGGGCCGCGCGTCAATGATGAAATCCGCAATGCGCAGATCCAGCTGATCGACCAGACCGGCCAGAACCACGGTACCGTCGAGACCGTGGTTGCCGTCAAGATGGCCATGGAAGCGGGCATGGATCTGGTGGAGATTTCGCCGAACAACAATCCTCCCGTCTGCAAGATCATGGACTACGGGAAGTACAAATATTCGGCGCAGAAGAAAGCCGCTGAAGCCCGCAAGAAGCAGAAGGTCGTCGAGATCAAGGAGATCAAGCTCCGGCCGATGATCGACGATCACGACTATGACGTGAAGATGCGCGCGATGCAGCGCTTTTTCGAGGAAGGCGACAAGGTCAAGATCACCCTGCGCTATCGTGGCCGCGAAATGGCCCACCAGGAGATCGGCACCAAGCTCCTCGACAAGTTGAAGGCTGACGTCGCCGAATACGCCAAGGTCGAGCAGGACGCGAGATTCGAAGGCCGCCAGGTGGTGATGGTGCTGGCGCCGCGATAGGCCCTACGGCAATGCCGGAATGAAAATGGCCCGTCAGGTTTCTGGCGGGCCATTTTCATAGGGCCGGAAAGATCAGGTCCGGGTGGCCTGCCACGTGCCGCTGCAATTGTCGCCGGAGATGACGCCGCGCCAGGAGCCGGCGCCGCTGATGCCATGGAGCCGGCCGCCGCCCGTCGCATGCGAAGCGCCGACCGAGACCCGGACGGCGACGCCGCCCGCGCGATTGACCGAGCCCGATACCCGGCCGCCACCGGCGGAGCTGACGCGGCTGCCCACAACCGTGAAGGGAACGCTGTAGCCGGAGCTGCAAGTGCCGCGGGTGGTGGCGAACACCACGTTCCAGACGCCGTCATAGCCGCCGGCAGGGCGGACCATCTTGGCATCGGCCGCGCCAGGGACGGCAACGGCTGCGAGGGCGGCGGCAACGATAATCGAGCGGAGGCTGCGCAGGCGGGGGGAGGCGGCTATCGTCTCTGAATTTGTCATGGGTCTTGTCCGGGTGATGCTGGAAGGATTCGAGCCATAGGTAACCGGAGCCGTCTTTCCGGTTCATCTTGACGTTGCCAATTCGCACGAGCTCTGTCATAAGCCCGGCCTTAATCGCCCGGCTGATCAAGGGCTGCCGTGGCGATACCCGTGCGGGTTGTTTCCTTTTGGAAATACCTGAGCACTTTCAACGCTCTAACGAGCAGTTTAGCCGCAATAGCGCCCCTCGGGCGCATCTTTGCTGCGGCCAATAGGAGAGTCAAATGCCCAAGCTGAAGACCAAGTCAGGCGCCAAAAAGCGCTTCAAAGTGACGGCCACCGGCAAAGTGATGCACGCCCAGCGCGGCAAGCGCCACGGCATGATCAAGCGGACCAAGAAGCAGATCCGACAGCTCCGCGGCACCCGCGTGCTGTTCAAGACCGACGGCGACAACATCAAGAAGTATTTCTTGCCGAACGCTTGATCGCGTCCGCGTTCACTTAAACAGCCGAGCCGCGTCCGCGCGGCGTTTGTCACCTCCTTTCTGATCAAGGATTTCCGTCATGTCTCGCGTCAAACGCGGTGTGACCTCTCACGCCAAGCACAAGAAAGTCTACAAGGCCGCCAAGGGTTTTTACGGCCGCCGCAAGAACACCATCCGCGCCGCGAAAGCCGCGGTCGAGAAGGCCGGCCAGTACGCGTTCCGCGACCGCAAGCGCAAGAAGCGCACCTTCCGCGCGCTCTGGATCCAGCGCATCAACGCCGCTGTTCGTCCGTTCGGCCTGACCTACAGCCGATTTATCGACGGCCTTTCCAAGTCGGGCATCACGGTTGACCGCAAGGTGCTGTCGGATCTCGCGATCACCGAGCCGGCGGCGTTCCAGTTGATCGCCGAGAAGGCCAAGGCCGCGCTCGCGGCCTGATTCGCAATCGCTGCGGCGTCTTGCAATTCCGGTGTCATGCCCCGCCTTGTGCGCAATTGCGCACTGGGGCGGGACATCCAGTAACCACCGACCGACATATTGACCCCGGGGGTTACTGGATCATCCGCTTTCGCGGATGATGACGGTGCCGTATGGACTGCGAGCGCGCGTTCCCCAAAAGGCACCCGTCGCCATGTCCGGTCTCGCACAACTCGAATCCCAAATCCTCAGCCAGATCGCCGCCGCCAGCGACGAGGCGGCCCTCGAAACCGTGCGCGTCGCAGCGCTCGGCAAAAAGGGCTCGATCTCGGCACTCCTTGCCACCCTTGGAAAAATGTCGCCGGACGAGCGCAAGACGCAAGGCGCCGCCATCAACCTCGCCAAGGACAAGGTCACGCAGGCGCTGACGGAACGGCGCGACGTGCTGAAGTCGGCAGCCCTCGATGCGCGGCTCGCGAAGGAGACCGTCGACGTCACCTTGCCGCTGCGCGAGCCACCGGCGGAAACAGGCCGCGTCCATCCGCTGAGCCAGGTCTTCGAAGAGGTCAATGTCATCTTCGCCGACATGGGATTTTCGATCGCCGAAGGTCCTGACATCGAGACCGACGACTACAACTTCACCAAGCTGAATTTCCCGATCGGCCATCCCGCGCGCGAGATGCACGACACGTTCTTCTTCCAGCCAAAGGAGGACGGCTCGCGCATGCTGTTGCGTACCCATACCTCTCCGGTGCAGGTGCGCACCATGCTGAGCAAGACACCGCCGATCCGGGTCATCTGCCCGGGCCGCACCTATCGCATCGATTCGGACGCGACGCACACGCCGCAATTCCACCAGGTCGAGGGCCTCGTCATCGACAAGGGCTCGCATCTCGGCCACCTCAAATGGATCCTGCACGAGTTCTGCAAGGCGTTCTTCGAGGTCGGTCACATCAACATGCGCTTCCGGCCGTCGTTCTTTCCGTTCACCGAGCCGTCGCTCGAGGTGGACATCCAATGCCGCCGCGACAAGGGTGAAATCCGCTTCGGCGAAGGCGAGGACTGGCTGGAGATTCTGGGCTGCGGCATGGTGCACCCGAACGTGCTGCGCCTCTGCGGCCTCGATCCCGACGTCTACCAGGGCTTTGCCTGGGGCATGGGCATCGATCGCATCGCCATGCTGAAATACGGCATCTCCGATCTCCGGCAATTGTTTGAAGGCGACGTGCGTTTCCTGTCGCATTACGGCTTCAAGCCGCTCGACGTGCCCACGCTCGCGGGAGGGCTGAGCTCGTGACTATGGTTGCGTTCACTCCATCCGCACAAGCGGTCGGACTCCCTCTCCCGCTTGCGGGGGAGGGCTGGGGTGGGGGTGTCTCCGCAAAGGGAATGCCAATGGCTGATGCACGGCGCTCCGCCATCATCGAAGCGAAAGGCTTCAAGATGCTCCGCTTCAGCAATCACGACGTAATGATAAACCGGGCCGGCGTGCTCGAAACGATTGCCGCTGCCGTTGCGGAGAGAGCCCCCACCCCGACCCTCCCCCGCAAGCGGGAGAGGGAGGAGATCGTCCCTGCGGAGAAGAAGCAGCCATGAAATTCACGCTTTCCTGGCTGAAGGAACATCTCGACACCGACGAGTCCGTCGAGAAGCTCGCCGACAAGCTCACCATGATCGGGCTCGAGGTCGAGAGCCTCGAGGACAAGGCGAAGCTGCTGGCACCGTTCACCATCGCGAGGGTGATTTCGGCCGAGCAGCATCCGAATGCCGACCGGTTGCGCGTTTGCATGGTCGATCCCGGCAATGGAGCTGCGCCCGTGCAGGTGGTCTGCGGCGCGCCGAATGCGCGCGCCGGCCTTGTCAGCGTGTTCTCGCCGCCCGGCACGTTCATTCCGGGCAAGAACATCACGCTTGGCGTCGGCACTATCCGCGGCGTCGAGAGCCGCGGCATGCTGTGCTCAGCCGCCGAGCTGCAGATATCCGAGGACCATGACGGCATCATGGAGCTGCCGGCCGACGCACCTGTCGGCAAGGGCTATGTCGAATGGGCAGCCCTTGGCGATCCCGTGTTCGAGATCAATTTGACGCCGAACCGGCAGGATTGCACCGGCGTGCACGGCATCGCGCGCGATCTTTCCGCCGCCGACATGGGCAAGTTCAGGGATCCCGCCATCAAGCGGATCAAGGGTGAGTTTCCGTGTCCCGTGAAGGTCACGGTCGAGGACGAAGCCCTGTGTCCGGGCTTTGCGCTGCGGCTGGTGCGCGGCGTGAAGAACGGCCCGTCGCCGGAATGGCTGCAGAAGCGGCTGACCTCGATCGGCTTGCGGCCCATCAACGCACTGGTCGATATCACCAACTTCATGACCTATGACCGCGCGCGGCCGCTGCATGTGTTCGACGCCAGGAAGGTGACGGGTAATCTCACCGTCCGCCGCGCCCGCGACGGCGAGACGCTGCTCGCGCTCGACGGCCGCATCTATGCGCTCGACAATAGCATCTGCGTCATCGCCGACGACGACGGCGTCGAGTCGCTCGCCGGCATCATGGGCGGCGAGGCGTCGGGCTGCGACGAGAACACCACCGACGTGCTGATCGAATTGGCGCTGTGGAACGAGATCAACATCGCCCAGAGCGGGCGCAAGCTCGGCATCAATTCGGACGCCCGCTATCGCTTCGAGCGCGGCGTCGATCCGGCCTTCATGGTGCCGGGCCTGGAAATGGCCACCCGGCTGGTGATGGAGCTCTGCGGCGGCACGCCGTCGGAGAATGTCGTGGTCGGCAAGGCCTATGGCGACGACCGCGTCATCGACTTTCCGCTGACCGAGGTGAAGCGGCTGGCCGGCATCGAGGTGCCGCTGCCGGAAATGCGCGGCATCCTGACCCGGCTCGGCTTCATGATGGCCGGCACCGGCCCGGTCATGAAGGTCGCGATTCCTTCCTGGCGCATCGACGTGCAGGGCAAGGCCGATATCGTCGAGGAGATCGTGCGCATTGTCGGCGTCGACAAGGTGCCGATGACGCCGTTCGAGCGCGGCGACGAGCCGCGCAAGGCCGTGCTGACGCCGATCCAGCTTCGCACCGGTCGCGCCAAACGTGCGCTCGCCACGCGCGGCATGGTGGAAACGGTGACCTGGTCGTTCATCTCGAAGCCCGCGGCCGAGTTGTTCGGCGGCGGCAAGGCCGAGCTCGCGCTCGCCAATCCGATTGCATCCGACCTCTCCGACATGCGGCCGAGCCTGCTGCCCGGCCTGATCGCGTCCGGCCAGGCCAATGGCGATCGCGGCTTTGCCGATGTCGCGCTGTTCGAGGTCGGCCAGATCTTCAGGGGTGACCGCCCCGAAGATCAGTTCGTCGCGGCCGGCGGCATCCGCCACGGTTACGCTTCCTCGAAGGGCATCGGCCGGCATTGGTCCGGATCGGCCACTGCCGACGCCTTCGATGCCAAAGCCGATGCGCTCGCGGCGCTCGCCGCCGCCGGCGCGCCGATGCAGGCGCTGCAGATCGTCCCCGGTGGCGCAAGCTGGCTGCATCCGGGCCGCTCCGGCACGATCCAGATCGGGCCACAGAACATACTGGGCTATTTCGGCGAGCTGCATCCGCGCGCGCTGGAGCAACTTCGCGCGAATGGCCCGCTGATGGCATTCGAGGTGATCCTCGACCGGATTCCGGCGGCGAAGCAGAAGCCGACCCGCGCCAAGCCGGTGCTGGAGCTTTCCGCGTTCCAGCCGGTGTCGCGCGATTTTGCCTTCATCGTCGACCGCGCGATCAAGGCCGGCGACATGGTGCGCGCCGCGCAGGGGGTCGACAAGAAGCTGATCACGGACGTGACGGTGTTCGACGTCTACGAGGGCAAGGGCATCGACGACGGCAAGAAGTCGATCGCGATCGCCGTGACCCTGCAGCCGCGCGAGAAGACCATGACCGACGAGGAGATCGACGCGGTCGGCGCGAAGATCGTGGCTGAAGTGACGAAGAAGACTGGCGGCGTCTTGCGCGGATGAGCTTGTCCGAGCTCATCCCGGCAGGCGCCAGCACCAACACCGCGCTTGCGATCTGTGCCATCGCCTTCATCTCGGGAACCGCGCGCGGTTTTTCCGGATTCGGTTCGGCGCTGATCTTCATGCCGCTGGCGAGCAGCCTGGCAGCGCCCCGCCTGATCGCAGCCCTTCTCCTGATCGTCGATTTCGTCGGCGCGCTGCCGCTGCTGCCGAATGCGTGGCGGCAGGCCGACCGCAGGGCGACCGCGGTGATCGTCGCCGGCGCGCTGGTCGGCGTCCCCGTCGGGACCTGGCTGCTGACCCGGCTCGATCCCGTGACCACGCGCTGGATCATCTCCGGCTTCGTGGCGGCGTTGTTGCTGTTGCTGCTGTCGGGCTGGCGCTATCGCGGGCCGGATCATGTCGCGCTTTCCGTCGGCATCGGCGCGCTGTCCGGCTTCTGCTCAGGGCTGGCACAAACCGGCGGACCGCCGATCGTCGGCTATTGGCTGGGGCGGCCCGTCGCCTCCCATATCGCGCGCGCCAACATCATGCTGTTCTTCGGCGCTTCCGATTTTTTCTCGATGGTGAGCTATGCCGCGACCGGACTGATCAACCGCGATGCGATCCTGTTTTCGTTTCTGGTCGGCCCGGTCTATGCGATCGGCATCGGCTGCGGCTCCCTGTTGTTTGGCCGCGCCAGCGACGCGATTTTCCGCGGCATCTGCTACGCGCTGATCGCGCTCGCCGTGTTGTTCGGACTACCGGTTCTCGACGGCGTATTGCGCTAGAGCATGATCCGGAAAAGTCTGTAGCGGTTTTCCGAAAAGATCATGCTCAAACAAGAGCCAAAGCGCGATGACGATTCAACCTGATCCCATCGCGCTTTAGAACGAATTCTGGCGGAACGGCGCCGGCGTGGCATGGCGCCGTGGCTTTGGCGCGCGCTGCACCGGCGCCCCCGCCAGCGGTTCATCCTTCAACGCGCCGATCCGGCGCAGCGCGGCTTCGGCCGCGCGCTCGCCGCTCTCCCAGGCGCCATCGACTGTCCCCCATAGCGTCTCGTGGGTCGCTTCGCCGGCGAGGAACATCGCACCGATCGGTTCGGTGAGAACTTTTCGTGAGCCCTGGCCGCCTGGAGCTGCCGCCGACATCGCGCCCAGCACGTAGGGTGACGCGTTCCAGCGTGTCGCGCTCGACGTCTTGACTGCCGCCGCGACCTCGCTGCCGAACAGCTTCGTCAACCACTCCCTGGCAAAGGCCACCATGGCGGCCTCGCCCTGCGCCGACAGGTCGCGGCCGAAGGAACCGGCGACATCGATCGAGCACAGCGATGAGCCGCCGATATTGGCGAGCAGCAGCGCGGTCTTGTTCGACGTGCTCTGCTCGATCATGACATCGTCGCGCGACAACCCCAACGCATTTCCGGGAATTTGCAGCGCGATATGATCGTAGCTGCCGAGGCTGAGTTTCGATGCGGCATCGAGCGTGCGTTTCGGAATGTCGGGCGCGAATTTGATGTTGCCCGCCGTCAGCATGTTGCTGGACACGGTGATGATCGCGGCACGCGCGGCGATCTTGCCGGCCGGCGTCTCCACCGTGACGTCGCGGTTGCTCCAGGCGATGCGGCTTGCCGGCGTCGACAGCGAGACCGGGACCTGCTCGCCGAGCTTGGACATCATCGTGCCCAGGCCTTGCCGGCAGGCGAAGACAAAATTGTGGTCGCCACCGCGGACCTTGTCGACCGCGGAAAGATCCTTCAGGTCCTTGCCCGCGTAATTCGCGCCCAGCACGAAATCGACGGTTGAGGTCCAGTCGCCCAGATCCTTCGGCAGCGCCGCGACGCAGGAGATATCCGCCCTGCGCGAGCCGTCGTCGATAGCGCGATTGGCCTTCACCAGCGTCGCAAGGAAGTCCTCGGTTTCGCCGGCGCGTGCATTGCGGCGGCCAATTCGGATCTTCTGGCCCGACGGCGCCGTCACGATCTCGAGGCCCGCGGCACGTGCGAGCTTGATGATCGCGTTGGTGTCCGGATTGTGCATCCAGCGCGCGCCGCGGTCGAACGGAACCTCGAAACTCGCGCTGTCGGTGACGCAGCGGCCGCCGATCTGGCTAGCGGCTTCGACCACGATGACTTTGCGGTTGGCCGCCATGATTCGCCGCGCTGCGGCAATACCGGCGGCGCCCGCGCCGATCACGACAATGTCGGCCTCGCGCGGAAGTGGCGCGCCGAACGCTCTCCCGTAAATCGACGGGGTCGCCGCAAGCGCCGCCGACGCCGAAAGGAAGCCGCGCCGCGTCATTGTCATGTCATGGTTTCCGAATGCTTTGAAAAAACGGAACGTGTGGCGAACTTGCCGTATTCGGCGAGGGGCGGCAACCGCCATGGTGAATCAATCATGATTGATGTCAGCCATGCATGAACCAAATTGCAACGGCTATCATGCATGATATGAAAGGAAAAAAGCAGCCGCAAAGGCCGCCGGGGGGAAGTTGAATCATGGGCGTTATGCTCGATATGATCGGCCAGGTGATTGCCGGTTATCTCCAGAAGGAGGTGCCGGGCTATGAGCCATTTACGCCGAGCGATCCGGAATCACTGCGTACCGTCATCGAGCCGGGCGACGTTCTGCTCGTCGAGGGCAACAACCGCATTTCCGGCATCATCAAATATCTGACCCAGTCGACCTGGTCGCACTCCGCGCTCTATGTCGGGCCGATCGACGGCGCGCAGGAAGAAGACGGCGAACCACATGTGCTGATCGAGGCCTATGTCGGCGATGGCGTGATCTCGGCGCCGCTCTCGAAATATTTCGCCTACCACACCCGCCTGTGCCGGCCCGTCGGCCTGTCCTACGAGGACCGCACCGCGGTGTGCCGCTACGCCATCAACCGGATCGGCTTCGGCTACGACACCAAGAACATCCTCGACCTGATGCGCTTTCTGTTCCCGCTGCCGATTCCGCAGCGCTGGCGGCGGCGCATGATCGCGATCGGCTCCGGCGATCCCACCAAGATGATCTGCTCGGCCCTGATTGCGCAGGCCTTCGACACCGTGCGCTACCCGATCCTGCCCAGGATCACGCGGGCCGGCAGCCGCGCCGCGCGCCGTGAAATCCTGCATATCCGCGATTCCTCGCTGTACATGCCGCGCGACTTCGACATCTCGCCCTATTTTGAAATCGTCAAGCCGACCATCATTCGCGGCTTCGACTACACCAGCCTGCACTGGGCCGACAAACAGAAGCCGCTCCAGGAGGTAGCGGGCGAACTCGGTGTGTTTCAAGAGACGCTCGACGCGCCGCCGCTTGTTCCTGAAGAGATTGACGAAGAAGCGACGCTTTCGCTTGAGGAAGTGACGGTGGTGACCGAAGCGGACCTGATCGAAGCCGCAGAGACCGCCAGCCTGATCGAGCGCTTCACCATCGAGGAGCATTTCATGCGCATCGAATATGTGCCGGCGCGCCTGCCCGAACGCCGCGGCAAGCGGCGGGACCCGGAGATGGCCGCTTAGAAGAGTTATAAGCGCGCCTCTGCCTCGTCGTCATCAAGAGCGAAGCGAAGCCTACCGGTCCGAGCGGCCGATCACTTCCATCAATTCAGTGATTTTTTCCCGCTGATCCGCCTTGCTGCCGCTTGCGATCGCATGCTCGACGCAGTGGGCCACGTGATCCCGCAGCACCTCCTCCTCGACGCGGCGGAGCGCGGCGCGGACGGCGGAAATCTGGGTCACGATGTCGATGCAGTAGCGATCCTCATCGACCATTTTCGACAGGCCGCGGACCTGGCCCTCGATCCGGCCGAGGCGTTTCTGAACGGAAGCCTTGCTGTCCTTGCGCATGGGTCCTATATACCCCTACAGGGTATAGGTTTCAAGGCCGGAGCATGGGAATGAGCGGGACCGCACACGCGCACGGAAAAGCCGGCAAGGCTTGTTGCCACGGCGACGACGCGGGCCACGACCACCATCAGCCCGCCGACGCCGCCAGCAGCGCGCGCGATCCAGTCTGCGGGATGAGCGTCAACCCCGAGACTTCCAGGCACCGCCTCGCATACAACGGCACGACCTATCATTTCTGCAGCGACGCCTGCCGCACCAAGTTCGAAGCCGATCCCGCCAAATATCTCGACAAGACGGCCGATGCGGCCAAGACTGCCGTGCCGGCTGGCACGATCTATACCTGCCCGATGCATCCGGAGATCCGCCAGGTCGGGCCAGGAACCTGCCCGATCTGCGGCATGGCGCTCGAGCCCGAGGTCGCAAGCCTCGACGACGCGCCGAACCCCGAGCTCGCCGACATGACCCGCCGCTTCTGGATCGGCGCGGTGCTTGCCACCCCACCAGTCGTGCTGGAAATGGGCGGCCATCTCGTCGGCGGCCACGGTCTGATCGATCCGGCGCTGTCGAACTGGATTCAGCTCGTATTCGCGACCCCGGTCGTGCTGTGGGCCGGCTGGCCCTTCTTCGTGCGCGGCTGGCAGTCGCTCGTCACGCGCAATCTCAACATGTTCACCCTGATCGCGATGGGAACGGGCGTCGCCTATGTCTATAGCGTGGTCGGAACCATCCTTCCGCAAGCTTTCCCGGCAGCCTTCCGCGGCCATGGCGGCGCGGTCGCCGTCTATTTCGAGGCAGCCGCGGTCATCACCGTGCTGGTGCTGCTCGGACAGGTGCTGGAGCTGCGTGCGCGCGAGGCGACCTCGGGCGCGATCAAGGCGCTCTTGAAGCTTGCGCCGAAAACCGCGCGCCGGATCGGCGAAGATGGTACCGACCACGAGGTCGAGATCGAAACCCTGAGGGCCGGCGATCGGCTACGTGTCCGGCCCGGCGAGAAGGTGCCGGTGGACGGCGCCATTCTCGAAGGGCGTTCCGCGCTCGATGAATCGCTGGTGACGGGCGAATCCATGCCGGTCACCAAGGAAGCCGGCGCGCGCGTCATCGCCGGCACGCTCAATCAATCCGGCAGCTTCGTCATGCGTGCCGACAAGGTCGGGCGCGAGACGCTGCTTGCGCAGATCGTGCAGATGGTCGCCGATGCACAGCGCTCGCGCGCGCCGATCCAGCGGCTGGCCGATCAGGTCGCGGGATGGTTCGTGCCGGCGGTGATCGCCGTCGCGGTCATCGCATTTGCCGCCTGGGCGTATTTCGGGCCGGAACCGCGGATGGCGTTCGGCCTGGTCGCCGGCGTCAGCGTGCTGATCATCGCCTGCCCCTGTGCGCTTGGACTCGCGACTCCCATGTCCATCATGGTCGGTGTCGGCCGCGGCGCGCAGGCGGGCGTGCTGATCAAGAACGCCGAAGCGCTGGAGCGGATGGAGAAGGTCGATACGCTCGTGGTCGACAAGACCGGCACGCTGACCGAAGGCAAGACCGAGCGTGACGGCCATCGTCCCGGTGGCCGGATTTCAGGAGACCGAACTCCTGCAGCTCGCCGCCAGCGTCGAGCGCGCCAGCGAGCATCCGCTGGCGGACGCCATCGTGCGCGCTGCGAAAGAACGCGGGCTTGAAGTGAGCGCTGTCGAAGGCTTCGATTCGCCGTCCGGCAAGGGCGCCGTCGGCAAGGTGAACGGCAAGACCGTCGTGCTCGGCAACTCGAGCTATCTCGCTGCAATCGGCATTGAGACGAACTCACTTGCCGCGGCCGCCGAGCAGCTACGCGGCGACGGCGCGACCGTGATCAACATGGCACTCGACGGCAAGCTGGCCGGGCTGTTCGCCATCGCCGATCCCGTAAAGGCCTCGACCCCCGAGGCGCTGAAGGCGCTCGCGGCGGAAGGCATCAAGGTCATCATGCTGACCGGCGATAACCGGACGACGGCAAATGCCGTCGCGAAACGGCTGGGCATTTCCGAGGTCGAAGCCGAGGTGCTGCCGGATCAGAAGGGTGCGGTCGTTGCCAAGCTGCGCAACGCCGGCCGGATCGTCGCGATGGCCGGTGATGGCGTCAATGACGCCCCGGCGCTGGCGGCCGCCGATGTCGGCATCGCCATGGGCACCGGCACGGATGTTGCGATGGAAAGCGCGGGCGTGACGCTCTTGAAAGGCGATCTCACCGGCATCGTTCGCGCGAGAAAGCTGTCGCAGGCGACGATGAGCAACATCCGCCAGAACCTGTTCTTCGCCTTCATGTATAACGCCGCCGGGATTCCGATCGCGGCGGGCATTCTCTATCCCGCCTTCGGCATTCTGCTGTCGCCGATCATCGCGGCCGCCGCGATGGCGTTGTCGTCGGTCAGCGTCGTCGGCAATGCGCTCAGGCTGCGCGTGACGAAACTTTAGTTTTGGCGCATGATCTTTTCGGAAAACCGGTTCCCACCCCGCATCAAGTGCGGGGCAGGCTTTTTCCGGATCATGCGTTACGCCGCCTTCGCCGCGATGGCGCAGGGCAGGCCAGCGCGCGCAAGCCCGCCATAAAGCGCCTCGTTCGGCATCGCCTCGCGCAGGATCGCGCGCACCGCGACCAGCTTCTCGATGTCGATGCCGGTCGAGAATCCCTTGCTCTCGCACAGGAACACGAGGTCCTCGAACACGACATTGCCGGTGGCACCCGGCGCGAACGGGCAGCCGCCGAGACCGCCGAGCGAACCGTCGAGGATGCGCGCGCCTTCGTCGAGTGCGGCAGCGGCATTGGCGATACCCATGCCGCGGGTATCGTGCAGGTGAACGCAGATCGGCTTTTTGCCCGCGATCTTCACGGCGGCCCTTGTCAGATCGCCGACGGCCTTCGGCCCGGCATAGCCGACGGTGTCGGCAATGCCGACCGCATCGACACCGGCCTCAAAGCACTTCTCGACCAGCCGGATCACCTCATTCGGATCGACAGCGCCCGCGATCGAGCAGCCCAGCGCCATCGAGATCGCGGCATGCACGACCGGCTTGTGCGCGCTGGCGTCGCGCAGATCGCACATCCGCTTGACGTTGGCGATCGCCGAATTGCGCGAGCGGTTGGCGTTGGCGTGGCTGTGCTCTTCGGTCGCCGAGACGACGGAGGCAATTTCGGCGACGCCGGATGCCAGCGCCTCGTTGGCACCGCGCTCGTTCAGCACCAGCGCAATGCCATGCGCGCCTGGCAGCGAGGCCACGGTCGCCACGACATCGCGCACGTCGGCGAATTGCGGAAAGGTTTTTGCCGGCAGGAACGAACCGACCTCGAAGCAGCGGACGCCGGCGGCATATTCGTCGCGGACCCAGCGCTGTTTCGCCTGGGTCGAGGGAAAGGTCTTGACCAGTTGCAGGCCGTCGCGCATGCCGACCTCGCGCAGGGTGACGCGGCCATCGGGATAGATCTTCTGGACATCGGTCATGCGAGTTTCCTTACCCCTTTCACGGTTTCTTCTTTGAGTTCGGCCCGGATCGCCGCGGTGTCGGCGCCGAGCGGCGCCACCTTCAGCCCCTCGCCGATATTGGCGCCGTTCCATTCGATCGGCAACGCCGGCACGCGGAACGGCGCGCCATCGGCGTTGACATTGTTGACGAGGCCGCCCGGCCGCAACACATGCGGGTCGTTGAACAGGTCCTCGGGCCGGTTGATCGGCGAGAAGCAGATATTGAGCGCGTCGAGCTTCTCCGAGAGTTTCGCGACGTCCCAGCCCTGGATGACCTCGGCCACGCGCGGAATGATACGCGAGCGCGCCAGAATGCGGTCGGTGGTGGTGCGCAGGCTCGGGTCGTCCAGGAACTCCGGCATCCCGAACTCCCGGCAGAAGCTTTGCCAGTGGCCCTCGGTGACGACGCCGATGAAGATGCGCCGGCCATCCGCGGCATCGAAAATGTCGTAGATCGGCCAGGCGTGCTCGCGCTCCGGCATCGAGCGCGGCTTGTTGCCGGTCATCTCGTATTCGACCATGTGCTGGGCGACCAGGAACAGGCAGTTTTCGAAGAGCCCGATGCGGATGCCGGCGCCATCGGCCCGGCCGGCACGCTTCTGATAGAGCGCGGCGAGGATCGAGATCACGCCGAACATGCCGCCCATGATGTCGTTGGCGGAGGAGCCGACGCGCTGCGGCTTTTCCTTCGTGCCGGTCATGGCGGCAAGTCCCGACATCATCTGCACGACCTCGTCGAGGGCAGGGCGGTGTTCATAGGGCCCGGACAAGAATCCCTTGTGCCCGGCGACAATCAGATGCGGATACTTCAGGCGCAGTTGCTCGGCGCCCAGGCCCTGCTTTTCCAACTGTCCATCGCGGAAATTCTCCAGGAACACATCGGCGGTTTTGAGCAGCCTGTGCATGGTCTCGCGGTCTTCCGCCTTGGCGAGGTCAAGCACGATGCTGCGCTTGCCGCGATTGAACAGAGGAAAGAACGACGTGCCCATACCGCCTAGCGAGCGGGTCTTGTCGCCCGCAGGCGGCTCGACCTTGATGACCTCGGCGCCAAGTTGCGCGAGGATCATGCCGCAGGTCGGGCCCATCACCATATGGGTCATCTCGACGACCCTCACGCCCTCGAGCGGCAGTCCAGTCTCGGCCATTCCTGTCTCCTTCATTCCGGCAATCAAGATAGGCTTTGCCGGGCCTCCTGAAAAATATAATCTTTGCAACGCTGCATTCGCGTCAGCATAACGCAGATGCGAGACGGCCGAAATCGACGGAAAAGCGGCGTAAACGACCGCACAAGGCTCGGCCGATACGGGGAGGAAGATCATGAGCTCAGTCAGCATCGATGCCGGCACTGATTTCGCAGGCGCCGCCGCCGGCCCGACCGAAATCTCGCGGCGGCTCGAAAGCCTGCCGGCTTCCTCCCATCTCTGGCGGCTCGTGATCCTGCTGTCGCTTGGCGGCTGTTTCGAGATCTACGACCTGTTCCTGACCGGCTACATCGCGCCGGGGCTGGCCCGCAGCAAGCTGTTGACCGCGACCACGGACGCGTTCTTCGGCTTCTCCGGCATCGGCGCGTTCGTCGCTGCGACGTTCGCCGGATTGTTCGTCGGAACGTTCTTCCTGGGCTTCCTCGCCGACCGCTTCGGCCGCCGCGCGATCTTCACCTGGGCCTTGCTCGCCTACAGCGCGGCATCGGTGATCATGGCGTTCCAGAGTTCCTCCGAAGGCGTGCTGCTGTGGCGCTTCCTCGCCGGCATCGGCATCGGCGTCGAGATCATCACCATCGATGCCTATATCACCGAGCTCGTACCGAGCTGGATGCGGGGCCGCGCGTTCGCGGTCAACCAGGCCGTGATGTTCATTGCCGTGCCGATCGTGGCGTTCCTCGCCTGGTGGCTGGTGCCGCTGTCGCCGGCGGGCCTCGACGGCTGGCGCTGGGTGGTCCTGATCGGCGCGGCGGCGAGCATGGTGATCTGGATCGTGCGGCTGTACCTCCCGGAGAGCCCGCTCTGGCTGGCGCGCCATGGCCGCGGCGCCGAGGCAATGGCCGTCGTGCGCGCGCTCGAGGCTGCGACCGGCGCGAGCGGGAAACCTGAAGCCATAACCGAGGGCCGAGCGTCGGAAGCAGTGCCGGTGATCAGTTTCGGCGACCTGTTCAAGCCGCCCTATTTCTCGCTGGTCGCGATGTTCATGGTGTTCAATCTCTGCCAGGCCTTCGGCTTCTACGGCTTTGCCAATTGGGTGCCGACGCTGCTGGTCGAGAAGGGCATCACGATCACCAAGAGCCTCGAATATGCCTTCGTCGTCGCCTTCGCCTATCCGATCGCGCCGCTGCTCGCCGCAAGTTTCGCCGACAAGCTTGAACGCAAATGGATCATCTGCGGCGCCTGCGTGGCGATCATCGTGTTCGGCATCGCCTTCTCGCAGCTCACGGCGCCGGCGCTCCTGATCGGGTGCGGCGTGCTGCTGACGGCGGCGAACATGACCATGTCTTACGCCTACCATGCCTACCAGACCGAGGTGTTCCCGACCGCGGTGCGCGCACGGGCGGCGGGCCTCGTCTATTCCATGAGCCGGCTCAGCGCGATGTTCTCGGGTTTCATCGTGGCCTACATGCTGAAGCAGGCCGGTGTCGGCGGGGTGTTCGGCCTGATCACGACGGCCATGATCATCGTGATCGTCACGTTGGCCGTGTTCGGCCCCAGCGTGCGGGGCAGGCCGCTCGACGCTTAGCGCATGATCCGGACCCGGAGGGTCGCGTTAGCGCAAAGTGGACACCGGTTTTCCGAAAAGATCATGCGCAAAACAAAACTGCGTCAAACCGACCCCGCTTCCGCCCTTGTCTTGCGTCGCGCCCGTGTCTACCTCTCGGAGGCAATTTCGAGAGGCAATCCATCATGCTGGACGCCGCCATCAAGGCGCTATCGCAAATCCTGTCGCCGCCGATGCGCACGATCCTGTGGCGCTCGGTCGGGCTCGCGCTGGTGCTGATCGCGGTACTCGCGATCGGGCTGCAGCGGCTATTGAGCTGGTTTGCGACCTATGGCGAGGGCTGGGCCGAGGCGATGCTGGGACCGAACTTCCACACGCCGCTGAACCTGCTCGCCTGGGTGGTCTCGATTGCGGCTGGCCTCGGCGTCGTGCTCGGCGGCATCTTCCTGATGCCCGCGATCACCTCGCTCATCGCGGGCTTCTTCGTTGACGATGTCGGCGACCTCGTCGAACGCGAACATTATCCGGCCGAAGAGCCGGGCAGGGCGCTGCCGCTCATGCTGGCGACCGTCGAGGGCGTCAAGATCGCGCTCCTGACCATCCTGGTCTATCTGATCGCGCTGCCCTTCGTGTTGCTGGCCGGCGCGGGCTTTCTGATATTCTTCATCGCGACCGCCTGGCTGCTCGGAAAGCAATATTTCGAGCTTGCGGCGATGCGCTTCCGGCCACCGGCGGAAGCCAAGCTGATGCGCAAGGACAATGCGGCGACGGTCTTTACCGCGGGCATGCTGATCGCAGCGTTCGTGTCGATCCCGATCGTCAATCTGGCAACACCGCTGTTCGGCATGGCGCTGATGGTGCACATGCACAAGCGCCTTTCCGGCCCGCGGCCCGAGCTGATCGAGCCGGCGCGACGGCGGAGCGTGCCTACGGCTTAGCATCCCGAGCAAGCGGCACCAGTAATAAACCGACGATCGCGACAGCCGCGAGCATCAGCCATGCTTCATTGACGCAAAGCGCGAGCGAGGCTTTTTCGATCAGCGGCCGGACGTAGGCGATCTCCGCGTCGGTCGGCGGGCCGGACGAACGGTTGAGCAGCAGCGACGGGTTTAGCCCGATCGCCCGCGCCGCGCTGATGTCGCCGACCATGAGGCGGTCGCGAAAATTCTCTGCATAGGCTACGACGCGGCCGTAGAGGATGGTGTCGATCAGCGCGATCCCGATTGCGCCGCCGAGGTTTCGCATCAGGTTGAACAGACCGCTGGCATCGGCGATCTCCGTCTCCGGCAGATCGCCGAGCGCGATGCGGGTCGGCGGCAGCAGGCAGAACATGATCGCAATGCCGCGGATGATCTGCGGCCAGAACATTTCCTCGAAACCGGCGGTGCGCGGCTGGAAGTAGCTCAAGCCAAGACCGATCGCGAACAAGGCAAAGCCGGCTGCCGTGAGCGGTCGTGCGCCGATCCGGCTTTCGAGAAGCGCCGCAAACGGCGCTGTGATGAGCTGCGCAACCCCTGTCACCAGCATGATGGCGCCGATCTCGAAGGCGTCCTGGCCACGCACGAAGGCGAGAAACACCGGCATCAGGTAGACCGAGCCGAACAGCCCGACACCAAGGCAAAAGCTCAGGAGACAACCCAGCGCAAAACAGCGCCGCTTCAGCGCGACAAGCCGCAGCACCGGATGTCGCGCATGTGACGTGCGCCGGAAGAACAGGGCAAGACCGAGTGCGCTGGCGAGCAACAAGCCTGCGCAGGAGGCGGAAAGCCAGCCGCCCTGTGGCGCCTGTTTCAAGCCGATCTCAACACTTGCAAGCGCCGCCGCCAATAGCAGCAGCGAGACGGCGTCCAGCTTCTTCAATTCACGGAGATTGGTCTGCTGCCGCGGCAGCAGATACGGCGTTGCCGAAGCCGCGATCAGTCCGGGAAAGACATTTATCAGGAACAGCCACGGCCACGACCAGGTCTCCGTGATGTAGCCGCCGACGACCGGTCCGACGGTCGGCGCCAGCACCGCGACCACGCCGCCGATGGTGGTCGCGACCGCGTGCAGCCGCGGCGGAAACAGCATGAACACCGCGGAGAATACCGCGGGGATCAACACGCCGCCGGAGAATCCCTGCACGACGCGGAACACCAGCAGCGTCGCGAAACTGGTGCTGAAGGCGCAGCCGATCGACGCCAGCGTGAAGAGACTGACGGCAGTCACGAACAGCCAGCGCAAGCTGAGCGTTCGCGTGAACAGGCCGGTGAGGGGAATCGCGATCACCTCCGCGATCAAATAGGCGGTCTGGATCCAGCTCATCGCCTCGCGGGAGATGCCGAGCGCATCCTGGATCGCCGGCAGCGAGGTCGCGACGACCTGGATGTCCAGGATCGCCATGAACATGCCAAGGCACATCAGGAGGAAGCCGGCCCAGACCGAAGCATCGGGCGCGGCGTCGCAGGCCTCTTGCTGGACACTCATGATGCTGCGCGAGCGGGCCACCGGCTCAGCTCATCGAGCACGCGGGCTTCGGTGCGGATGCGGATCGTGAGTACCGCTGCGTTCAGCAAGGAGAACACCAGCGCCAGCATCGGCAGGTGCAGCGTCAACGGCAGCAACGCGATCTCGCCGACGACCACGGCGTAGTTGGGATGCGAGAAGTAGCGATAGGGACCGGAAGCGATCAAGGGCTGTCCCGGCAGCACGATGATGCGCGTGGTCCAGCGCGATCCGAGGCTCACAAGTATCCATATCCGCAGCTCCTGCAGCGTGACGTATGCGGCAAGCGCCGGAAGGTTCACTTCCTGATTTCGTCCATAGACCCACAACGCGATCAGCCAGAGCGCATGAACCGCGACAATCAGCGGATAATGGGCGGCGCCGACCTCGATCGCGCCGCGCGCCAGCAACTTATTCGTGTTGTACTGTGCGAGCACGAGCTCGCCAAGCCGCTGCAGCGTCACCAGCGCGAGGATGATGGAGGCAAAACTCACGCGGCGTGCCGGAGCGCAACGCAGCTCGCAGTGAAGCCCGGGCCGAGCGCGGTGAGGAGCGAGCGAGGCGGCAGGCCCTGCGCCAGCGCGCGTTCCAGCACGAACAGCACGGTCGGCGCCGACATGTTGCCATAGTCGGCGATCACCTCGCGCTCGTGGTCGAGCGCACCCTGCTCCAGCGCCAGCGCGCGCTCCAGCGCGGCGATGACCTTGGCGCCGCCGGGATGGCAGACGAAGCGATCGATCTCGGCGAGCGAAAACTCCATCTTCCCGACCATCTCGGCAACAGCCGGCCCCATGTGTTCCTGGACGAAATCTGGAATGGTGCGCTGGAAGATTACGCCGAAGCCCTCGGGATCGACGCTCCAGCCCATGATGTCGAGCGTACCGGGCCAGAGCTTTTCGCCGGATGCCTCGACGCGCGTCACCCCGCCGTCGCCCGCGCGCAGCACCACCGCGGCGGCGCCGTCGCCGAACAGGCTGGCCGCGACGACATTGGCCTTGGTCAGCTCGTCATGGCGGACCGCAAGCGTGCAGAGCTCAAGCGCGACCAGAAGCACATTGGTCCCGGGCCGCGATTGCGCCAGCCGCGCGGCGACCGACAGGCCCGATACGCCGCCCGCGCATCCCAAGCCAAACACCGGCACGCGGGAGATGTCGCTGCGAAAGCCCATCAGCCCCGCAATCCGCGCTTCCAGCGTCGGCGTCGCAATGCCGGTCGAACAGATGGTGACAACCGTATCGATCTCGCCGGCCGAAAGATCGGCGCGTGCGAGCGCCTTGCGCGCGACATCGACAAACAGGGTCTCCGCGCCTTCCAGAAAGGCCTGCGTCCGCTCCGGCCAGCCGCGCCGCTGCTGATACCATTCGATCGGCTTGACGCCGTAGCGGTGGCGGATGCCGGTATTGGCAAACAGGCTCGAAAGCGTGTCGAACTCGGGATAGCGATCCGCCATCATGCCGCGCGCCACGTCGAGAACTTGCTTCTGCTGGAATTGATGGGGCGGGACCGAGGTCGCCAGTGCAACAAGCGCGGCGGTATGATCCATCTGGTGTCCCTGCCTCTGTCATCCCCAGGGATCAAGAACCGCGCAATAACGCGTATATTTCGGCGGTGCGCGAACCCGGCGGCCTGGTCACACTAAGTTGATGGCTTCCTCAATGCGCCACCAACGGACAGCCGGCCTCGGCGAGCGGGCGAAAGGCCTGATCGCCGGGAATGACGCCGAGGATTTTGTAGTAGTCCCAGGGCCCCTTGGACTCGGTCGGCGTCTTCACCTGCGCAAACAGCATGTCATGCACCATCCGGCCATCTTCGCGGACATGCCCGTTCTTGACATAGAAATCATTGACCGGCAGTTCGCGCATCTTTGCCATCACGGCCTTCGCCTCGTCCGTGCCGGCGGCCTTGATCGAGGCGATGTAATGCCGCACGGCGGAATAGACGCTGGCCTGCGCCATGGTGGGCATCCGGCCCTGCTTGTCGAAGAAGCGCTTCGACCAGGCGCGGCTCTCGTCATCGCGATCCCAATAGAAGCCGGTGACGAATTTCAGCCCCTGCGCCGCCTGCAACTGCATGCTGTGCACGTCGGAGATGAACACCAGCAGCGACACCATGCCCTGTTGCTTGGCGAGACCGAATTCATTGGCCTGCTTCACCGCATTGACCATGTCGCCGCCGCCATTGGCAAACGCCACAACCTTCGCGCCCGAGGCCTGCGCCTGCAGCAAATAGGAGCTGAAGTCCGACGTGTTCAAAGGATGGCGCACGCTGCCGAGCACCTTGCCGCCCGCGGCCACCACCGCCGCGGTAGCGTCAGCTTCGAGCGAATGCCCGAAGGCATAGTCGACGGTGACGAAGAACCAGGTGTCACGCCCCTCCGCGACGGTCGATTTGGCGAGGCTCGTGGTCAGCGCATAGCTGTCGTAAATCCAGGACGCCTCGTTCGCCGTGCAGTTCTTGCCGGTGAAGGCGGTGCTGCCGACCGCGCCTGCGATTGCGATCCGGTTATATTGCGCGGCGA
Organism: uncultured Alphaproteobacteria bacterium; assembly: GCA_963831505.1. Taxonomy (GTDB): domain Bacteria; phylum Pseudomonadota; class Alphaproteobacteria; order Rhizobiales; family Xanthobacteraceae; genus Bradyrhizobium. The sequence continues at coordinate 420,204 of CAWHQY010000023.1, forward strand.
GCTGTTCGACCGCGAGCGCCACGGCGGAGTGATCGAAACCGATCGCGAGGTCGACGCCTTCGCTCTCGAACCAGCGCCGCGCAATCGCAACCCCGATATCGGCCTTGTTCTGATGGTCGGCGACCACGATCTCGATCGGTTTGCCAAGCACGTTGCCGCCGGCATCCTCGGCCGCCATGCGCGCCGCCGTGACCGAACCCGGCCCGCCGAGATCGGCATACAGGCCGGATTGATCGTTCATCACACCGATCTTGACGACATTGTCGGAAACTTGTGCGCGGGCAGCGCCGACGCCAAGGAAAACCAGGAGGAACGAAGAAACAAACGCGCAAAGCGAACTCGATTACAGGCTGCCACCGCACGAAGCACCTCCCCGATTTTTTCGCGGCCCTTGATTTTCGGACCTTGGGACAAGCCTATGCCCGGCACCGGTCGCACACAAGCGCGCCAACGTTGCAGCGCTTGCGCGGCACCGATGGGCGTACGCCCAAGCTAGACCGACTTTTCCGGCCAGCGGCAAAGATCGTTGATCAGGCATACCTCGCAGCGAGGCTTCCGCGCGAGGCACGTATAGCGGCCGTGCAGGATCAGCCAGTGATGGGCGTGCAGCATGAACTCGGACGGAATGATTTTCTCCAGTCCAAGCTCGACTTCGAGCGGCGTCTTGCCCGGCGCGAGCCCCGTGCGATTGCCGACGCGGAACACATGCGTGTCGACCGCCATGGTGTGTTCGCCATAGGCCATGTTGAGCACGACATTGGCGGTCTTGCGGCCGGCGCCCGGCAAGGACTCGATCTCGGCGCGCGTGCGCGGCACCTCGCCGCCGAAATCCGCGAGCAGCTTCTGCGAGAGCGCGATCACGTTCTTCGCCTTGTTGCGATAAAGGCCGATGGTCTTGATGTAGTCGCGCAGGCGCTCTTCACCGAGCTCAATCATCTTTTGCGGGGTGTCGGCAACCTTGAACAATTCCCGGGTCGCGCGGTTGACGCCGGCGTCGGTCGCCTGCGCGGACAGCACCACGGCAACCAGAAGCGTGAAGGGGTTGAGATGCTCCAGCTCGCCCCTGGGCTCCGGATTGGCTTTCCGGAAACGCTCAAAGACCTCGCGGACTTCCTGCGGCGTCCAGGGTTTCGGGGCCTTGGGCTTTGGTACACCTTGGGCTTTGGTGCCTTCGATTTCCTTGCCGGCCGCGCGGCCTTGGCCACCTTTGCCGCTTTCTTTGGCAGCGAACGAACGGAAGTCTTTTTGGCGCGTTGGGCGCGGATGATTTTCGCCATGAACGGGATATACTGATACGTCATGACCGCAGGCAACGACTTTCATCCCGACGTATGCCGAGCCGGTGCTGTTCTCGGCGCTGTTGACGCCGCACCGCTCGCTCAACCGCACCGGTTTTGTGCTGGTGATGGCGTTTCTGAGCGCGATCAGTTTTGCCGCGGGCGTCGCATTCCTGCTGATGGGCGCGTGGCCGGTGTTCGGCTTCTTCGGCCTCGACGTGCTCGCGATCTACTGGGCCTTCAAGGTCAATTACCGCCGCGCCAGGGCGAGCGAGGAGATTTCGGTGACCCCGTCCGAATTGCGCGTGCGGCGGATCAGCCATCGCGGCCATGTCTTGGAATGGAAGCTCAATCCGCTCTGGGTTCAGCTGGACCAGATTTCGCACGAGGAATTCGGCATCGAGAAACTCTATCTGGTCTCCAGGGGCCGGCGGGTGTCGATCGGAAGCTTTTTGGGTCCCGGCGAAAAGGCGAGTTTTTCCAATGCGTTAAGAGACGGGCTCGCGGCCGCCCGGCGCGGCATCACATATAATCCGGTCAGCTAGGGCTTGTCGGGAATCGGGTGGTTTGAAATGGGCCAGCGTCCTACATCACCCAGCATGATGACACTCGCCATACAGGACCAGCGCCTGGCCAAGCCGGGCCCCCAGAACAACGCCGCGCTACGCGACTATGATTCCGTGCGCCGCGCGATCGCTTTCATCTCCGAGCACTGGCGGACGCAGCCGACCATCGAGGCGATGGCGGACGCCGCCGGTGTGACACCCGATGAGCTGCACCACCTGTTCCGCCGCTGGGCCGGGCTGACGCCAAAGGCCTTCATGCAGGCGCTGACGCTCGACCACGCCAAGGGCCTGCTGCGGGACTCCGCGAGCGTGCTCGACGCCGCCCTCGATTCCGGCCTGTCGGGCCCGGGACGGCTGCACGACCTCTTCATCACCCATGAGGCGATGTCGCCGGGCGAATGGAAGAACGGCGGCGCCGGCCTGACACTGAGCTACGGCTTCCATGCCTCCCCGTTCGGGAGCGCGCATCGTGATCGCGACCGGCCGCGGGCTCGCGGGTCTCGCGTTTGCCGATCCCGGCGAGGAGCATATCGCGCTCGCCGACATGAGGGGACGCTGGCCGAACGCGACCTATGTCGAGGACATCGAAGGCACCGCGCCGCTGGCGCAGCGCATCTTCAACACCAAGCTGTGGCGGCCGGACCAGCCGCTTCGCGTGGTGCTGATCGGCACCGACTTCGAGGTGCGGGTCTGGGAAACGCTGCTCAAGATCCCGATGGGCCGGGCGGTCTCCTATTCGGACATCGCCTGCAGGATCAAGAGCCCGAAGGCCTCGCGCGCCGTCGGCGCCGCGGTCGGCAAGAACCCGGTGTCATTCGTGGTGCCCTGCCATCGCGCGCTCGGCAAGGACGGCAAGCTGACCGGCTATCACTGGGGCATCACCCGCAAGCAGGCGATGCTCGGCTGGGAAGCCGGACGGTTGGGGGTGCAGTAGGCACTGTACGCCGTGGTTGGTAGGTACACCCACATCGTCGTCCTGGCGCAAGCCAGGACGACACCGAATGTTTGGCGACAGCGTCGCGTCACGCCGCGAGATCGAGCTTGGACGCGACGGTGGCGTCCGCGTTGAGGCGATAGATGATCGGCACGCCGGTGCCGAGCTCGCGCTTGAGGATGCCTTCCGGCGAAAGCTTCTCCAGCACCATGATCAGCGCCCGCAGCGAGTTGCCGTGGGCTGCGACCAGCACCCGCTCGCCGCGCAGCACGCAGGGCAGGATCTCCTGGACGAAATAGGGCAGGGTGCGCGCCAGCGTATCCTTCAGGCTCTCGCCGCCGGGCGGCGGCACGTCATAGGAGCGGCGCCAGATCAGCACCTGCTCCTCGCCCCATTTCTTGCGGGCGTCGTCCTTGTTGAGACCGGAGAGATCGCCATAGTCGCGCTCGTTGAGCGCGAGATTCTTTTTGGTGGGAAGCCCGGTTTGGCCGATCTCCGCCAGCATCAGATCGAGCGTGTGCTGCGCGCGCTTCAAGACCGAGGTGAAGGCGATATCGAATTTAAATCCCTGTGCCTTGAGCTTGCGTCCGGCGTCTTTCGCCTCCGCAATACCCTGCTCGGTGAGATCGGGATCTTTCCATCCGGTGAACAGGTTCTTCAGATTCCAGTCGCTCTGGCCGTGGCGCACGAGCACAAGCAGGCGTTCGCTCATTTCCGTCAATTCCGTTCCAGTCAACACTCAGAAGTCGCTCAAGCCCAGCACGTCGGCCATGGTGTAAAAGCCCGGCTTCTTGCCATGCGCCCACATGGCCGCCTTCAGCGCGCCATGCGCGAAGATCAACCGGTCCTCGGCGTGGTGCGACAGCGTGATGACGCTCATAGGGGCCGGCAAAGATCACGCTGTGATCGCCGGCGGCGGTGCCGCCGCGCAACGAAGCAAAACCGATGTCGCCGGCACGCCGCGCGCCGGTGACGCCATCGCGGCCGCGCACCGAATGCTGGCCAAGACCGATGCCGCGGCCATCGGCGGCCGCTTCGCCCAGCATCAACGCCGTGCCCGACGGCGCGTCGATCTTGGCCCTGTGGTGCATCTCCAGGATTTCGATATCGAAGGTCTCGATCGAGCGACTGCGCCACGCGCTTCACCAGCGCCGCCAGCAGATTGACGCCGAGGCTCATATTGCCCGACTTCACCACGACGGCGCGCGAGGTGACGCTCCTGATCACGGCATCGTCCGACGGCGACAGGCCCGTCGTGCCGATCACGTGGACGATGACCGCGCTCGGCGGCGATGGCGACATTGGCGATGGTCGCGCCCGGCACGGTGAAATCGAGGATGCCGTCGGCTTCCTTCGACAGCGCCCAGAGATCGGCGGAGAGCTTGATGCCGTTGGCGGGGAGGCCGGCGAGCACGCCGGCATCCTTGCCCAGAAGCTCCGAGCCCGGCGCCTCCAAAGCCCCGGCCAGCACTGCGCCGGGAGTTTCCGAAATCACACGGGTGAGCGACCGGCCCATGCGGCCGCCGGCTCCCGCAACAATCAAACGCATATCGGCCATGGTGATACCTCTCCCCGCCCTATAGCGGGCGCGGGCTGTTCCGGCAACCAGCGGGCCAAGGTTCTCTCGCCTCCTCATGCCCGGCCTTGTGCCGGGCCATGACGAAGAGAAAAGAAAATCAGGGCTGCGGGCCGTCGTAGCCTTCGATGATGACGAGGTCGGCGATCGAATGCGGCTGCCGCCGCTTGATATTTTCCTGGTATTCCGGCGAGCGATAACAGGCCATCGCGGCGGCATAGTCCGGAAATTCGATCACCACATTGCGCGTAGCGGCTCTCGCCTTCCGGGTTCTCGAATTTGCCGCCGCGGACCACAAAGCGCCCGCCGAATTTCTTGAAGATCGCGGGATTGGCCAAGGCATAAGCCTTGTAGCCCTCCTCGTTGTGAACGTCGACGCGCGCGATCCAGTAGCCCTTTGCCATGCTTGCTGTTCCTTTCCCTTACGCCGCCAGCGACGGCGTGATCTCGGCCAAAATGGCTTCCGCCGCCGCCTTGGGATCGGCCGCTTCGACCACCGGTCGGCCGACTACGAGATAATCGCTGCCGGCGGCGATCGCGCGCGCCGGCGTCATGATGCGTTTCTGGTCGCCACTCGCGGCACCTGCGGGTCGGATGCCGGGCGTGACGAGGTGCATCTGATGACCGACGAGCTTGCGCAAGCAAGCGACCTCCTCCGCCGAGCAGACGATGCCGTCGACCCCGAGCACCTGCGCCTGCTGCGCGCGCGCCTCGACGAGATCGGAGACGCCGAGCCGGTAACCCGCGGCATGCAGATCGCCGTCGTCGTAGGAGGTGAGCACCGTGACCGCGAGGATCTTCAGGTTCGATCCGGCCCGCGCCTCGACCGCGGCCTTCATGGTTTGCGGATAGGCATGCACGGTGAGGAAGGTCGCGCCGAGTTTTGCGATGCTTTCGACGCCGCGCGCCACGGTGTTGCCGATGTCGTGCAGCTTTAGATCGATGAAAACCTTCTTGCCCTGATCGGCAAGCTTCCGCACCAGCGGCAATCCGCCGGCATAAGCGAGCTGATAGCCGATCTTGTAGAAGGTCACGCTGTCGCCGAGACGCGCGACCATGGCTTCCGCCTGTTCCAGGCCGGGCAGGTCGAGCGCCACGATCAACCGGTCTTTGGTCGGGATGTCGGATGGCTTCATGGTTACCTCACATCATGCGTTGGGAGACTTCGATCAGTTGCCGCACCAGCGCCTGCATCGCCTCGATATCGGCCTGTTTCTTCAATCTGTCCATATCGTCATAGGCCTGATCGGCGAACGATAGAGCCAATTGATTGGGCACCACCGTGGCATGGCAGGCGGAGAGGATCAGCCGCAGCGCGGCCAGCGCCCGCGTGCCACCGAGCCGGCCTTCCGAGGCCGCCGCAATCGCAAAGGGCCTTTCGCGGAATACCTGTCCGCGCGTCTCATGCGGATCCTGAACGCGCGTGATCCAGTCGATGGTGTTTTTCACCAACGGTGGCACGGAGGAATTGTATTCGGGCGTCACGATCAGCACGCCATGATGCGAGCCCATCATGCGCTTGAGATTGACCGCGTTCTTCGGTACGCCGGATTTGGCCTGCAGGTCGCCGTCATAGATCGGCAGCGGGTAGTCGGCGAGCGAGATGCGCGTCACGTCGGCGTCCGCTTGCGCGAACTCATAGGCTGCGACCACCGCCAGCTTCGCATTATGCGAGCCGGTGCGCAGCGAGCCGGGGATGACCAGGATTTTCGGTGCCGGCATTTAAAACGCATTCGAGGGCCAATCGCCCAGCGAATGCGCGCCGGGCGACATCAATACTTGCGATACACCCAGACGCGGGCCGGCGGAAGGTTCATCCATATCCGCTCGGAGGCTTCTGTGGACACGCCGGGCAGCGATTTCGGGATCGGCGGCACCACCGCATAGGTAAACTGGATGAAGGGCGCGCCGCGTGCGAGCTTGGTGAAGGCGTCGCGGATCAGCTTCATGCGCGTCATCATCGGCTTGGTGACCAGCGGCAGGCCGGAGACGACCGCGGTCGCCGGCGCGTTCAGCACATTCCAGAGCGTGTCGCGCAGCGCATAGGCATCGCCCTGCACGACCTTGGCCTGCGGATAACGATCGCGCAACAGCGCGCAGAAGCCCGGATTATATTCGACCAGCACGAGACGCTTTTGCTCGACGCCATGCTCGATCAGCGCGTTGGTGATAGCGCCGGTGCCCGGTCCCAATTCGATGACGGGGCCTTCCGCATCCGGATCGACATATTGCGCCATGGTGCGCGCAAGGAAGCGGCCCGATGGCATGACCGCGCCCATATGCAGCGGCTTTTCAATCCATGACCGAAGAAAACGAACCTCGTCGTCAAGACGAGGCTTCTTCAACGCACGCACGGACGATTGCAAAGGCATTGTCAGTACCAGGCGGGGCCGCGCGGATTTCGCGGTGGATGTCAGAAAACAGTCACAAAGACGTATAGGTAGCGGGCGGGCCGGTCAAGATAAACGGTGTCGCGTCGCTGCATCGACGGCATTCGCGATTCGCGGATAAGACTCAGTGCTATCTCAAGTTTTTCCGCCCCAAGGCTCCTGCGGCCACTAGCTGGCGGCGCGGTTACCGAAGAAGTCCTTGACCTTGGTGAAGAAGCCTGCGGCTTCGGGCTGCGTCGCACCCGATGAGAGCTTCTCGAATTCAGCCAGAAGTTCCTGCTGTTTCTTGGTGAGGTTCTGCGGCGTCTCGACCATGACCTGGACATACATGTCGCCGGTCTGCCGGGAGCGGAGCACCGGCATACCCTTTGATGCAATGCGGAAGCGCCGGCTGGATTGGGTTCCCGCCGGCACCTTCACCTTGGTCTTGCCCTTGTCGATGGTCGGCACCTCGAACTCGCCGCCCAGCGCCGCGGTCACCATCGAGATCGGCACGCGGCAATGCAGGTCGGCGCCGTCGCGCTGGAAGAACTGATGGGCGGTCAGCGACAGGAAAATGTAGAGGTCGCCGGGCGGTCCGCCGCGGACGCCGGCCTCGCCTTCGCCGGCGAGCCTGATCCTGGTGCCGTCCTCGACGCCCTGCGGGATGTTGACCGAGAGCGTGCGATCGCGCGCGACCCGGCCCGAGCCGGAGCAGGAGGGACAGGCGTCCTCGATCATCTGGCCGCGGCCCTGGCAGCCGGGGCAGGTGCGCTCCAGCGTGAAGAAGCCCTGGGACTGCCGCACCCGCCCCTGCCCGCCGCACGACGAGCAGGTCTTGGGCTTGGTGCCGGCCTTGGCGCCGGTACCCGAGCAGGCCTCGCAGGTGACCGAGACCGGAATCTCGATCTGCGCGGTCTTGCCGAGGTAGGCTTCTTCCAGGTTGATTTCCATGTTGTAGCGCAGGTCGGCGCCGCGCTCGCGGCCGCCGCGGCCGCGCTGGCCGGCCATGCCGAACAAATCCTCGAAAATATCGGAGAACGACGAGGCGAAGCCGGCGCCGAAGCCGGGATGTCCGCCACCCATGCCGCCGCCCTGCTCGAACGCCGCGTGGCCGAAGCGGTCATAGGCGGCGCGCTTGTCGCCGTCCTTGAGCACCTCATAGGCCTCGTTGATTTCCTTGAACCTGATCTCGCTCTGGGCATCGCCGGGATTGCGGTCCGGATGCCACTTCATCGCAAGCTTGCGGAACGCCGCCTTGAGCTTGTTCTCGTCTGCGTTGCGCTCGACTTCGAGGGTTTCGTAATAGCAGCGCTTGGTAGACATCAGTCAGACCCGCCCGAACTTCGTCTTCATTCCGCAGTGATGCAGGAAAGATGCCGCCTGCGGCTTAATGAAAAATGACCCCCATCCATCGAGACGCCGCTTCTGCGTTCTCTGGGATGAGGGTCATGGCCGTTGCCCGCTCTCAAGCAGACTTTTTGTTCTTGTCGTCGTCGACCTCGGTAAATTCCGCGTCGACCACGTCGTCCTTCGCAGCGTCCTTGGCCGCATCGCTTTCGGCTTGCTGCTTGTACATGGCCTCGCCCAGCTTCATCGAAGCCTGCGCCAGCGTGTTGGTCTTGGTCTTGATCGCCTCGGCATCGTCGCCCTTCAGCGCTTCCTTCAGGTCGCTGACGGCATCCTCGATGGCGCGGCGATCGCCTTCGCCGATCTTCGAACCATGCTCGGCGAGCGCCTTCTCGGTGGAATGCACCAGCGCATCCGCATGGTTCTTGGCGTCGACCGCCTCGCGCCGCTTCTTGTCCGCGGCCGCGTTGGCCTCCGCGTCCTTGACCATCTTCTCGATGTCGGCTTCCGACAGGCCGCCGGAGGCCTGGATGCGGATCTGCTGCTCCTTGCCGGTCGCCTTGTCCTTGGCCGAGACGTTGACGATGCCGTTGGCGTCGATGTCGAAGGTCACCTCGATCTGCGGCATGCCGCGCGGGGCCGGCGGAATGCCCATCAGGTCGAACTGGCCGAGCATCTTGTTGTCGGCCGCCATCTCACGCTCGCCCTGGAAGACGCGGATGGTCACCGCGTTCTGGTTATCCTCGGCGGTCGAGAACACCTGGCTCTTCTTGGTCGGGATCGTGGTGTTGCGGTCGATGATGCGGGTGAACACGCCGCCCAGCGTCTCGATGCCCAGCGACAGCGGGGTCACGTCGAGCAGCAGCACGTCCTTGACGTCGCCCTGAAGCACGCCGGCCTGGATCGCAGCGCCGATCGCGACGACTTCGTCGGGGTTGACGCCCTTGTGCGGCTCCTTGCCGAACAACTGCTTCACGACTTCCTGGACCTTCGGCATGCGGGTCATGCCGCCGACCAGCACCACTTCGCCGACTTCAGCGGCGGTGAGACCGGCATCCTTCAGCGCCTTGCGGCAGGGCTCGATGGTCTTCTGCACGAGATCGTCGACCAGCGCCTCGAACTTGGCGCGCGTCAGCTTCATCGTCAGATGCTTCGGACCGGTCTGGTCCGCCGTGATGAAGGGCAGGTTGATCTCGGTCTGCGTGGTTGAGGACAGCTCGATCTTGGCCTTTTCAGCGGCCTCCTTCAGGCGCTGCAAGGCAAGCTTGTCGTTGCGCAGGTTGATGCCCTGTTCCTTCTGGAACTCGTCGGCGAGATAGCCGACCAGGCGCATGTCGAAATCTTCGCCGCCGAGGAAGGTGTCGCCATTGGTCGACTTCACCTCGAACACGCCGTCGCCGATCTCGAGAATGGAAACGTCGAAGGTGCCGCCGCCGAGGTCGTAGACCGCAATGGTGCCGGCCTTCGACTTGTCGAGGCCGTAGGCGAGCGCGGCCGCGGTCGGCTCGTTGATGATGCGCAGCACTTCGAGGCCGGCGATCTTGCCCGCGTCCTTGGTGGCCTGGCGCTGGGCGTCGTTGAAATAGGCGGGGACGGTGATGACGGCCTGGTCGACCTTCTGGCCGAGATGGGCTTCCGCGGTCTCCTTCATCTTCTGCAGGATGAAGGCGGAGACCTGCGAGGGCGAATAGGTCTTGCCGTCGGCCTCGACCCAGGCGTCGCCGTTGGAGGCCTTGACGATCTTGTAGGGGACGAGCTTCTTGTCCTTCTCGACCATCGGGTCGTCATAGCGGCGGCCGATCAGGCGCTTGACCGCAAAGAAGGTGCGCTCGGGATTGGTCACTGCCTGGCGCTTGGCGGGCTGGCCGACGAGGCGCTCGCCATCATCGCTGAAAGCAACGATCGACGGCGTCGTACGCATGCCCTCGGCGTTCTCGATGACTTTGGCGTTTTTCCCATCCATTACGGCGACGCACGAGTTCGTGGTGCCGAGATCGATCCCAATGACCTTTCCCATGGTCTCTATATCCTTCCTTTTGCGGCAGGTTGGCTGGGCCCTGACGGCGCCCGATCCAAAACCCCCTTCAGATCAAATGCTCGCGATATTGCGACGGTGAGCCTCATATAGGAGGGGGGCCCTAGCCCGCAAGGACCGGGCCGCAACCTTGAGGCACGAAAACCCACGGCATTGAAAGATAATATCCACCTTGCCGGCATCGATCTGTCCCCGTCAACTCGCCCGTTAATCAATGAGGCGAGGGGTCGCCGGCGCCTGCCCGGAAACCTGGGGTGCGGCGGTCTGCCCTGTTGCCCCGCGGCCAAAACCGTTAAAAGCCTGCGGACAAACGGGCCCCTCCGGCTAGCCCAAGGGAACGCTCAGGGCTTCGGCCGCTTGGTCGATCGCCGAACTCGCAAACCAAGAAGGTTCTTCATGAAGTACCTCCGACACCTGACCGCGGTCGCGTTGCTGCTGACGGCGATGCGGCCTGCGCTCGCCGCCGACGTGACGTTTCCGCCGGGGGCTCGGGTTGGATTGACGCCGCTGGTCGGCCTCGCCAAAGCCAAGGCCTTTTCCGGTTTCGAGTCCGAGGACCAGTCGGTCAAGGTGCTGGTGACCGAGCTGCCGGCCAACGCCTATAACGAGGTCAAGACCGCGCTCGGCGCCAACCCCGTGGCCCCGAACGGCTCTACGCCACAGACCATCGAAACTGCGGCGGGCATGGCCTATTACACCGTCGAAACCGCCAAGGACGGCGCCAACACGGTGCGGCGCTATTCCATGATGCTGTCGGGCGGCACCTTCACGGGCTATGTCGCCGTGCAGGTTCCCGATAACGCTACCAGAATTTATTCCGACGATGCGGTCCGCCAGATGTTTGCGTCAGCGGCGGTCCGCAAGGAAGTCCCGGTCGAGGAGCAGCTCGGGCTGATGCCGTTCAAGCTCACCGAGATGAGCAATTTCAAGAATGTCCGCACGCTGGCGCCCGGCGCCGCCATGGTCCTTGCCGACGGCGATGAAGCCAGCGGCTTCGAGCCGTCGCCCTTCATGGTGATCGGCATCATTGGCGCCACGCCGCCCAATCCCGAAGATCGCGCGCGCTTCGCGCAGGAGGCCGCGACCCGGATTCCCGGCGTGCGCGATGCAAGGATCACCATGTCGGAGCCGATCCGGATCGACGGCCAGCAGGCCTATGAGACACGGATCGATGCGACCAGCGGCAAGGAAAACACGCAGGTAACCGTGGTGCAGTGGCTGCGCTTCGGCGGGCCGAACATGCTGCGCATCATCGGCAGCGCGCCGCGCGACCAATGGTCAAGCGCGTTTCCGCGCTTTCGCGCCGTCCGCGACGGCATTCAGCCGCGGGGCTGATGACGGCTGTCAGTTCAGGCCGCGTTGTTGGGCTCGTTGCCGTTGGCGGCCGCGGGCGCCGCCTTGGCACCGCCCTTGGAGACGCCAACCAGTGCCGGCCGCAGCACCCGCTCGCCGATCGTGTAGCCGGCCTGCACGACCTGTACCACGGTGCCTGATGGTACCGATGGATCGGGAACCTCGTACATCGCCTGCTGAAAGTTCGGATCGAACTTTTCGCCGGTCGGATCGAACTTCTTCACGCCGTTCTTCTCGAGCGCATTGAGCAGCGACCGCTCGGTGAGCTCGACGCCTTCGATCAAGGATTTCAGCCCGGGATCGGCCGCGGCGCGCGTTTCGGACGGAACCGCATCGAGCGCCCGCTGCAGATTGTCGGCGATATCGAGCACGTCGCGCGCAAAGCCGGTGATGCCGTAGGTCTTCGCGTCGGAGACCTCGCGGCGGGTGCGCTGGCGTAGATTCTCCATCTCCGCCAGCGTGCGCAGCATCTTGTCGCGTGCCTCGGCCACTTCCCGGGTCAGCGCCTCCATCGATCCTTCCTCGGGATCGTCGGGCATGACGTAGGGCTTGGAAACCACGGGCTCGCTGGCCTGCGCCGGGTCCGCCGGATTTTTCTTGTGCAGGTCGGGATCGGTCATGGCTGGCTTTCTCGGGTAACTCGGTCTGGAACGAATGGCAGAAGCTGTTGGCCGCCATATCGTGCTTTGGGCGGCGAAAATCAAGCGCTCGTGATCGCCGGAAAGCGAGCGATCAGCCGCCCAGGAGCCGGCTGACGATGCGCGCGGCGTAATCCACCGTCGGGATCACCCGCGCATAGTTGAGCCGGGTCGGCCCGATCACGCCGAGCACGCCGATGATGCGGCCGGCGGCGTCGGAATAGGGCGCGACAATGGTGGAAGAGCCCGACAGCGAGAACAGCTTGTTCTCCGAGCCGATGAAAATCCGTACGCCCTCGGCGCGCTCGGCCCGGCCGAGCAGGTCGATCACACCGCGCTTGGTTTCGAGATCGTCGAACAGCGACTTCACCCGCTCCAGATCTTCCAGCGCGTGCAGATCCTCCAGCAGATTGGCATGACCGCGCACGATCAATTGCCGGTCCTCGTTCTCGCCGCCGGACCAGCTTGCGATTCCGGCGGAAATGACCTTCTGGGTGAGCTGGTCGATCTGGGCGCGATCCTGCGCGAGCGCGGTTTCGAGCTCCAGACGCGCTTCCGCCAGGGTCCGTCCGCGAATCCGCGCATTGAGGAAATTGCCGGCCTCGGTGAGCACGGAGGAGGGCACGCCAAGCGGCAAGGTCAGCACGCGGTTCTCGACCTGGCCGTCCTCGCCGACCAGCACGACCAGCGCCTTCTCCGGCTCCAGCCGCACGAACTCGATATGTTTCAGGCGTGCATTGGATTTGGCGGTAAGAACCACGGCGGCGGCGCGGGTCAGGCCGGAAAGCCGCGTCAGCGCCTCGCCAAGTGCGGCCTCGACGGATTGCGCGCGGCCGACGGAGGCGAGCTGGCTCTGGATCGATTGCCGTTCCGCCTCCGTAAGGTCGCCAAGCTGCATCAAGGCGTCGACGAAAAACCGCAAGCCCAGTTCGGTCGGCAGGCGGCCCGCGGAGGTGTGCGGCGCGTAGATCAGGCCCAACTGCTCCAGGTCTGCCATCACGTTCCGGACCGAGGCCGGCGATAGCGGCACCGCGATCAGCCGCGAAATGTTCCGCGAGCCGACGGGTTCGCCGGTTGCGAGATAACTTTCGACGATTTGACGAAAAATATCGCGCGAACGCTCGTTGAGCTGGGCAAGCCCGGCTGAGGGCGTGATCAGGCCGATCGGATCGTGGTGGGCCAAGGGCGCCTCCTGCCCCACTAATCTGTCCATCCGGGAGGCCCGTGACAAGCTCCGTTTGCCGGACCGAAAAGCAGGGTTAAGGCCTTGCCGCCCAGCGCTGGCGCTCCTACAAGCGGCCGCGACCAGACGAACTCACCGGACTTTTTGGAGGATTTTCCATGCGGCCAAGCCGCCGTGCCCCCGATGAACTGCGCGCCGTGACGCTGGAACGCGGGGTCGTCAAATATGCCGAAGGGTCCTGCCTGGTGAAGTTCGGCGACACCCACGTGCTGGTCACCGCCACTCTGGAGGAGCGGCTGCCGCCGTGGCTGAAGGGCCAGGGCCGCGGCTGGGTCACGGCCGAATACGGCATGCTGCCGCGCGCCACGCTGGAACGCACCCGCCGCGAAGCCGCTGCCGGCAAGCAGGGCGGCCGCACCGTGGAGATCCAGCGTCTGATCGGCCGTTCGCTCCGTGCCACGGTCGATCTCGAAGCGCTCGGCGAGCGCCAGATCACCGTCGACTGCGACGTGCTGCAGGCCGACGGCGGCACGCGAACCGCCTCCATCACCGGCGCCTGGGTCGCGCTCGCCGACTGCCTGAACTGGATGAAGGCGCGCAACATGATCAAGGCCAAGGTGCTGCGCGACAATGTCGCCGCGATCTCCTGCGGCATCTATCAGGGCACGCCGGTGCTCGATCTCGACTATGCCGAGGATTCGGAAGCGGACACCGATGCCAATTTCGTCATGACCGGCGATGGCCGCATCGTCGAGGTGCAAGGCACCGCCGAGAAGACGCCGTTCACCCAGGATGAATTCCTGGCCTTGATGGCGCTGGCAAAGAAGGGCGTCGGGCGTCTGGTGGATCTGCAGAAACTGGCGGTCGCCTAGCTCATGCACCGCCAGATCTCCGGCAAACTCGTCATCGCGACCCACAATCCCGGCAAGCTCGCCGAGATGCGCGAACTGCTGGAGCCCCATGGCGTCGAAGCGGTTTCGGCCGGCGAGCTCGGGCTTGGCGAGCCGGAAGAAACCGGCAAGACGTTCGAGGCCAACGCGCGGATCAAGGCGGTCGCGGCCGCGCAGGCGGCGAAGCTTCCGGCCTTTGCCGATGATTCCGGCCTTGTGGTCGAGGCGCTCGACGGCGCGCCCGGAATCTATTCGGCGCGCTGGGCCGGACCGAACAAGGATTTCAACGAGGCGATGGCGCGAATCGAGCGGCTGTTGCGGGAGCGGGGCGCCACGGCGCCGGTCAAGCGCAAGGCGCATTTCATTTCTGCGCTCTGCGTCGCCTGGCCGGACGATCATCTCGAGGAGGTCGAGGCGCGCGCCGACGGCACGCTGGTCTGGCCGCCACGGGGGACCGCCGGCTTCGGCTATGATCCGATGTTCCTGCCGGAAGGTTTCACGCGCACGTTTGGCGAGATGACCAGCATCGAGAAGCACGGCATGCCGCCGCTCGGCCTCGGCCTCTCCCATCGCGCCCGCGCCTTCGTCAAGCTTGCGGAGATCTGCCTTGACCGGCGCTGAGCGGAAAGCTTTCGGCGTGTATGTGCACTGGCCGTTCTGCCTGTCGAAATGCCCCTATTGCGACTTCAACAGCCATGTCCGCCATGCCGCGATCGATGAGGAAAGGTTCGCCCGCGCCTTTACGCGCGAGATCGAAACCACGGCCGCACGCATCGGCGGGCGCGAGGTCACCTCGATCTTTCTCGGCGGCGGAACGCCGTCCCTGATGCGTCCGGAAACCGTCGGCGCGGTTCTCGATGCGATCGGCAAACATTGGCGCGTTGCGCCCGATGTCGAGGTAACGCTGGAGGCCAATCCGACCAGTGTGGAGGCGACGCGCTTTGCCGGCTATCGCACAGCCGGCGTCAACCGCGTCTCGCTCGGCGTGCAGGCGCTCAACGATGCCTCGCTGAAGGAACTGGGACGGCTGCATTCGGCGCGCGAAGCGCTCGACGCGGTCGCGATCGCCCGCAAATCCTTCGGTCGCTACTCCTTCGACCTGATTTACGCGCGCCCCGACCAGACACCGGCGATGTGGGCGGATGAGCTCGCGCTCGCCATCAAGGAGGCCGCGGAGCATCTCTCGCTCTACCAGCTCACGATCGAGGAAGGCACGCCGTTCTTCGGCCTGCACGCCGCCGGCAAATTGAAGACGCCCGACGAGGCGGCCGCGCGCATGCTCTATGACGTCACCCAGGAGGTCTGTGCGAGACATGGCCTGCCCGCCTACGAGATTTCCAACCACGCGCGCAAGGGCGCCGAGTGCCGGCACAATCTCGTCTACTGGCGCGGCGAGGAATATGCCGGCATCGGGCCGGGTGCGCATGGCCGCCTCGACATCGAGGGCCGGCGGCATGCGACAGCGACGGAGAAACGCCCGGAAGCCTGGTTGATGAGGGTCGAGGCCAACGGCCATGGTGTCGTCACCGACGATTTGCTCAACCGCGAAGAACGCGCCGACGAATTCCTGCTGATGGGCTTGCGGCTGACCGAAGGCATCGACCCCCGCCGCTACGCGGCACTCTCCGGCCGCACGCTCGACGAACGCCGCATTGCGGTGTTGCGCGAGGAGGGCGCGATCACCGTCGATGCCGATGGCAGGCTGCGCGTGACGCAGGCCGGATTTCCCGTGCTCGATGCGGTTGTCGCCGATCTCGCGGCTTAACGATCAGTCCGTCGTCCCGGCCAAGCGAGCTCTTGCGAGCGCGAGCCGGGATCGATTACCACCATCGCTAATCGTTGAAACATGCCGGAGCTACAGCTCGCTTCAACCACGTAATCCGGTGGTTATGGGTCCTCGCTTTCGCGAGGACGACAGCGAGAGAATCACGCCCCAAAGCTCTTCGGCGAACCGGCGACCGGCACGCCGCCGCTGTTGCCGACACGCATGACCGCGAGCCCGCGTTCATTGGAGCCGTCCTGGCGAAAGCGAAACAGCCCATCGATACCGGCAAAGCCGGAGGGGCTGGTCAGCACCTCCGCAGAGAACCGCTGGGGGCTTTGCGTTCGCGCCAGCGCGGCGACGAGCGCGACTGCATCATAGGCGAGCGTCGCGGTCCGTACCGGCTCGCCGCCGAAGCGGGTACGATAGCGGCCCGAGAACGCGCGAAAGCCCGCAGGATCGGGCGCTGCATAAAGACCGCCTTGCAGGTTCGGGCTTCCGAACACCCGCGGATTGTCCCACAGCCCGGTGCCGAGCAACTGGATGTTGCGCAAATTTGCGCCCGCGGCCGTCAGCGCCTCAGCCGTCGCCACGACGGAGTCGCCATCATCGGCGATCATGAGCGCATCGGCCTGTCCGAGCGCCTGCGCCACGTTACGCGCCGGCGTGGCGCGATCGGCGTCGTATTTCTCGAACGCGACAATGCGTCCGCCCCGGCGGCTCACCCCCGTCTTGAACGCAGCCTCCACCACATTGCCATAGGCGTTGTCCGGCAGCAGCGCGGCAAAGGATTTCTTGCCGATGCCCGCGGAGTAATCGACGATGCGGTTGACGTCGGACTCGGGCAGGAAGCTCAACAGGTAAACACCGCGTCCGGCGATGCTGGAATCTGTCGAGAACGCGATCACCGAAATGCCGCGGGTGCGCGCGACCTGCGCGACCGACGGCACCGAGAGCGCGAACAGCGGGCCGAGGAGTATCTCGGCGCCTTCGTCGACCGCCTGTTGCGCGACCTGCTGCGCGCCCTGCGGGCTGCCGGTATCGTCCTTGACCAGAAGCTGGATGTTGGGATTCTGGAATTCCGCGAGCGCCATCTCGGCGGCGTTCTTCATCGATTGCGCGGCGACGCCGGCATTGCCCGATGCGGAAAGCGGCAGGATCAGGCCGACCTTGACCTGGCCGTTGCCGACCGCGGTCGGCTGCTGCGCCGGTCCCGCCGGCGCCGTGGGCGTCTCCGGTCCCGAAAAAGGGCTGGAGAACTGGCTGAGGCTTTGCTGCACCCCCGCGCAGGCCGAAAGCAGGGGGGCGCCGAGCAGGAGGCCAAGCGCCGTCCGCCGGGTCGCGGTCAGGTCTTGCGGTCCGGTGGGATCAGACTTCGGTTTGAGCGGGCCCGGCATTATATCTCTTGGCTTGACCGACCGCGATCGGCCAGGGCTCCCTCCCTTGCAAAGATCGGAGGGCGGATTCAGGCATATTCTCGACGAATAGTTAACCAAAACAAAAGGATCATGGCCCCGCCGATGGCCAGTTCCCGCGGCTTTCCTGCCACTTTGCGCCCTGTTCGACGGCCCGTTTCAACGGGCCCTGCCGATGGTGGCGCCGGGGCTGTCTCCCCTTTAAGCTAGGCATTATGCGCGCAAAAGCTGCCCCGATAAATACCGAAAGCCGGAGGGAACCTGGGTCCCGTAACTTTACGGTCGGCGGTCATGTTCTTACCGCATCCAGGGCGGCCCCCGGGCTTCACCTCGTTGCGACCCCGATCGGCAATCTCGGGGACATCACCCTGCGCGCCTTGGAGACGCTCGCCGGCGTCGATCAGATCGCCTGCGAGGATACCCGCATCACCCGGCGCCTGACCGAGCGCTACGGCATCGCGGCGGAGCTTATGCCCTATCACGAGCACAACGCCGCGACGGCGCGGCCGAAAATCCTGGAACGGCTGGCGCAAGGCGGTTCGGTCGCGCTGGTGTCGGATGCCGGAACGCCCCTGATCTCCGATCCCGGCTTCAAGCTGGTGCGCGAGGCCTCGGCCGCCGGGCACGTCGTCGTCGCATTGCCCGGACCTTCGTCGGTTCTGGCCGCCCTGTCGGTCGCGGCATTGCCGACCGACCGGTTCTTCTTCGAGGGGTTCTTACCCGCAAAGGAGACCGCGCGACGCGCGCGGATCGCCGAGCTCGCCCGGATCGACGCGACGCTGGTGATCTTCGAATCCGGCAATCGGGTGCAGGATACCTTGCGCGATCTCACTGAGGCCATCGGCACGCGCCAGGCCGCGATCTGCCGCGAGCTGACCAAGCTGCATGAGGAAGTGTCGCGCGCATCTCTTGCGGAGCTCGCCGAAAAAGCCGATCGGCTCGAGACCCGCGGCGAATTCGTGCTGGTGATCGGACCACCCGCGGACGATGCGCAAGTGCTGAGTGCGGATGCGCTCGACGATCTGCTGCGCGTCCAGCTTGGACATCACAGCGTCAAGGATGCGGTGGCGCATGCGGTCGAGCTGTCGGGCCGGGCGCGCCGCGAGGTCTACGCCCGCGCGCTGGAATTGGCCAAGCAGGCGAAGGACGGCCATGGCGAGGACTGACCGCGCGGCGCCGGAAAAGGAGGCTTCACCGGAGCGCGTCGCCGCTTTCCAAACCGGGCTTTCCGCGGAGAGCCGCGCCGCCGCCTATCTGATGGCCAAGGGCTATCGCATCCTCGCAAGACGCTTCCGCACGCCGCATGGCGAGATCGACCTGGTCGCGAAACGGCGCAATCTGGTGGCGTTCGTCGAGGTCAAGGCCCGCGCGACGCTGGATGAAGCCGCCTTCGCCGTCACGCCCCGGCAACAGTCACGCATTATCAACGCCGCGCAAGTCTGGCTTGCGGCGCGTCCCGAATATGCCGAATTCGAGCTGCGTTTTGACGCGATCCTGATTGCACCGCGGCGCCTGCCGCGCCATTTGTTAGCAGCCTTCGACGCCAGTCCTTAAAAATCCTCTCCAGACCCGAGCCTTCCCATGAAATTGAACGTCGTCGTCCAGATGGACCCAATCGCGCGCATCAATATCCGCGGCAATTCCACTTTTGCGCTGCTGCTGGAGGCGCAGAAACGCGGCCACGGACTCTCTTATTATACGCCGGACAAGCTTTCCCTGGTCGGCGGCGAGCTGTTCGCCCCGGTCCAGCTCCTCACCGTGCGCGACGAGCCCGGCGATCACTTCACCCTCGGAGAGCCCAGGCGGGAGCCGTTGACTTCGTTCGACGTCGTGCTGCTGCGTCAGGACCCGCCCTTCGACCTCGCCTACATCACCTCGACGCATTTCCTCGAGCGCATCCATCCCAAGACCCTGGTCGTGAACAATCCGGCGAGCGTCCGCAACGCGCCGGAAAAGCTGTTCGTGATGGATTTCCCGCAACTGATGCCGCCGACGCTGATCTCGCGCGATCTCGACGAGATCAACGCCTTCCGCGACACCCATGGCGCCGTCGTCATGAAGCCGTTGCACGGTCATGGCGGCGCCGCGGTGTTCCGCATCATGCCGCAGGACATGAATTTCGGCTCGCTGTTCGACATGTTCTCGGTGACCTTCAAGGAGCCTTGGGTCATCCAGCGCTTTATCCCCGAGGTCAAGCATGGCGACAAGCGCATCATCCTGGTCGATGGCGAGTTCGCGGGCGCCGTCAACCGCGTCCCGGCCGCGGACGATCTGCGCTCCAACATGGTGCGCGGCGGCGCAGCCCAGGCGACCGATCTCACGCCGCGCGAACGCGAAATCTGCACGACGCTTGGCCCGGAGCTCCGAAAGCGAGGCCTGCTTTTTGTCGGCATCGACGTGATCGACGGCAATCTGACCGAGATCAACGTGACCTCGCCGACCGGCATCCGCGCCGTCGCCCGCCTCGGCGGGCCCGACATCGCAGCGAAGATCTGGGACACGATCGAAGCCAAGCGCCGCTAGAACGGGATGACTCTTCTTCGAATCGTCATGCCGTCCCAACCTTTATGTTGAGCATGATCTTTTCGGAAAACCGCCACACACCTTTCCGGATCATGCTTTAGGCTGGAGCTTATTCCGAAGCAACCTGTGCATCGCCAGGCCGCGGACCTCACGAAGTCCCGCGGCGCGCCGACGGCTGCTCCGTCCATCAGGGAAGATACGGAGATTCGTCCTTTGAACGATAACGTCTCGTTCACCATGAGGATGAAAGCCTCGCTAGCGGATGCACGCAGGGGTTCCGCCTCAAGTCGGCTTATACCTTTGCTGCTTAGTCCTGCTCATGGGGAAGGGTGCTAACCGGCCTTCGGGCCAGAGCAGATTGTAGAGCGTATGTATACCGCCCGGATTGTCGTCCTGATCATCGCGCTTGGCGCAGGCGGCGTTGCCGCCTATCTCGCGAGCGGGATCGACAACAAACCCGCTGCCCCGGCCCAGCCGGTTGCGCAACTCGAAACCGTCGACGTCCTCGTCGCCAAATCCGATATCGGCCTTGGCCAGACCGCCAAGGCGGAGGATCTGCGGTGGCAGACCTGGCCAAAGGCCACGGCGAGCAATTCATTCATCAAGCGCAACGAGCGCCCGGAGGCCATCAATCAGATGGCCGGCTCGATCGCGCGAACGCCCATCATGGCGGACGAGCCGATCCGCGAGCAGAAGCTGGTGAAAGCCGATGGCTCCGGCTTCATGGCGGCGATCCTGCCGACCGGCATGCGGGCCGTCTCGACTGAAATCTCCCCCGAGACCGCTGCCGGCGGCTTCATCCTGCCGAACGACCGCGTCGACGTGATCCTCACCCGGCGCATCAAGAATCCCGAGCATCCCAACCAGCCGGACATCGTCGTCGCAGAGATGGTCCTGAACAACATCCGCGTGCTCGCGATCGATCAGGCCCCGAAGGAAAAGGACGGTCAGAACGCTGTGGTCGGCAAGACCGTGACCCTGGAATTGAAACCCGAACAAATCGCGACATTGTCCGCGGCGCGACAGGCCGGCACGCTGTCGCTTGCGCTGCGCAGCATCGCCGACGTCAACGCGGTCGAGAACAACATCAACCTTCAGAACAAGGGTGGAGATGGCATCAACGTCATCCGTTACGGCGTCGCCACCCGATCGACGTCACAGAAGTGACCAAGGATACCGAAATGCAATGCAGCGCGAATAAACCTACCATGCCGGCCTTCCGCGCACTCGCCAGTTCGGCGGTCCTCGTGCTGGCGCTCCAGCTCGGCCCGACGCGGGCCGCGGACGAACCGCATCCCGCGCTGCCGGCCACCACGGAGGTGGCTCCTGCTGCGACGAGCCCTTCGCCGGCAGCGTCGAATGAGCCTGCCACGACCGCGAGCACCGCAGCCGATCCGAGCGTGACCTCGAGCATTCCGGTGCGGACCCGCTTCCTTCCGCTCGGCGTCGGCAAATCCGTCGTCATCGAGCTGCCGCGCGAGGTCAAGGACGTGCTGGTGGCGGACCCCAAGATCGCGAACGCCGTCATTCGTTCTTCGCAGCGCGCCTACATCATCGGAGCCAGCGTCGGACAGACCAATGTCGTGTTCTTCGATGCCGCCGGCCAGCAGGTCGCGAGCTACGATATCGCGATCAAGCGCGATCTCAACGGCGTGCGCTCCGCATTGAAGCAGTCGCTGCCCGGCGTGCAGATCGAAGGTGTCGGCGACAGCGTGGTGCTGACCGGCTCGGTGACAAGCCCGGTCGAGGCGCAGCAGGCCGGCGACATCGCGGCGCGGCTGGTCGGAGGCGCGGACAAGGTCGTCAACAGCATCGTCGTGAAGGGCCGCGACCAGGTCATGCTGAAGGTGCAGGTCGCCGAAGTCCGGCGCGACATCATCAAGCAGATGGGCGTCGATCTCAGCGCCAGCATGAACTACGGCACGGCGGTCGTGAACTTCAACAACAGCACGCCGTTCACCGCGTTGAACGCGCCGCTGGTCCCCTCCAACGGTCTATCGGCTTCCTCGATCGTCAAGGGATTGCCAACGGTCACGGCGACCATGCGCGCGATGGAGAGCGCCGGCCTGGTCCGGACGCTCGCGGAACCCAATCTGACGGCGATTTCCGGGGAGTCCGCGACCTTCATTTCCGGCGGTGAATTTCCGATTCCGACCGGCGTCACCTGCCAAACGACCACATCGGGCGCCATCGGGCAGTGTGTGCAGACGGTCAGCTTCAAGAAATTCGGCATTTCGCTCAACTTCACGCCCGTTGTTCTCTCCGAGGGCCGGATCAGCCTTCGGGTGATGACCGAAGTTTCGGAAGTCTCGAGCGAAAATGCCCTGCAGGGCGGCGTCGGCGGCACCACGATTCCTTCGATCAAGACGCGTCGGGCGGAAACCACGCTGGAGATTCCCTCCGGCGGCTCCATGGCGATGGCGGGCCTGATCCAGCAGCAGACCAAGCAGGCCGTCAACGGTTTGCCCGGCGTCGATTCGATACCGATCTTCGGCCAGCTGTTCCGCAGCCAGGACTACGTCAACAACGAGACCGAGCTCATGGTCCTGGTGACGCCCTATGTGGTCCGGGCGGTCGCACAGAAGGAATTGTCGCGTCCCGATGACGGGTTTGCGCCGGCCTCCGATTCGCAATCGGCCCTGCTCGGCCGCATGAACCGGATCTACGGCGTCGCCGTTCGCATGGATCCGGTGACCGGCCATCAGACCAACTTTGGCTTCTTCATTGACTGAGATGACACGACGCGCGCGTGACGGGGGAAACACGATGACGAACGCATTCTCGATCGGGCGCCGCCGCAGCCTGAGCCTCTCCGGAGCGCTTGCCGGTCTTTCTGTCATGTTGGGCGCCTGCAGCATGGCGCCGGACGCCGTCATCACCGGCGGCGTGCCCGACGATTACCGCCTGCGTCACCCGATCGCGATCACGGAAGCCAACCGCTCGCTCGTCGTCTTTGTCGGACACGGCCGCGGCGGCCTCACCGCGACCCAGCGCGATGACGTCATGGGACTGGCGCGGACCTGGGTTCGCGAAGGCACGGGTGCGATCGTCGTCAATGTCCCGGCCGATACGCCAAACGCCAGGGCGGCCGCCGCGACGTTCCACGAGGTCCGCTCGGTCCTGATGGCCGGCGGCGTGCCCTCACGCGGCATCGCGATGTACCACTATCATCCGGAAGATCCGCAGACGCTCGCGCCGATCAAGCTGAACTACACCAGGATCGCCGCGACCGCCGGCCCTTGCGGCATGTGGCCGGAAGATCTCGGTCCGTCGCTCAGCAACCCCACTTATAGCGAGAACAAGCCGTACTACAATTACGGCTGCGCGACCCAGCGCAACCTCGCGGCCATGGTCGACAATCCGTCCGATCTGGTGCAGCCGCGAGCCGAGACGCCGGCCTATACGGCGCGGCGGACCGAAGGGTTCGACAAGTATCGCAAGGGCGACCCGACCACGACGAACTATCCTGAATCCGAAAAGGCCAAGCTCAGCGACGCAGGCAAGTGATGAACGACTCGCAGAAGAAAATCGAAGAAGCGTCAGACCTCCCGCCGCCACCGTCCGCCAACGACTACATCGCGGCGGCGCCCCGCATCTCGGTGCAGGCGTTTTGCGAGGGTAGCGACACCGCGGCAGCGATCCGGTCGGCCGGCGAGGACCGGCGACTCGCCAAGGCCCATCTGACCGTCAAGATGGGCGGCCTCTCTGCCGCATTGGAGACCTATCACAACGCACCCACGCCGAACGTGATCGTGCTGGAGAGCGGCGGTCAAAGCGACCTGCTGACGTCGCTCGACGAGCTGGCCTCGGTATGCGATCCCGGCACCCGCGTCGTCGTCGTCGGCAGTGAGGGCGATGAGGCGCCCTACCGGGAGCTGGTGCGTCGCGGCGTGAACGACTACGTGGTCGGGCCGATTGGACCGATCGACATCGTGCGCTCGATCTGCAGCCTGTTCTCGGCTTCCGAGGCTGTCGCGGTCGGCCGGATCATCGCCGTGATCGGCGCCAAGGGCGGTGTCGGCGCGTCCACCGTCGCGCACAACGTCGCATGGGCGATTGCGCGCAATCTCAAGCTGGATTCGGTCGTCATCGATCTCGACCTCGCCTTCGGCACCGCCAGCCTCGACTATAACCAGGATCCGATGCAGGGCATTGCGAACGCGGTGTTCCAGCCGGACCGGCCGGACAGTGCCTTCATCGACCGCCTGCTGGCGAAATGCACCGATCATCTCAGCCTGCTTGCGGCGCCCGCGACGCTCGAACGGGTCTATGATTTCGGCGCCAACGCGTTCGACGCGATCTTCGACACGCTGCGCCTGACGACGCCGTGCATCGTGCTGGACGTTCCGCATCAGTGGACGGCATGGACGCGGCGCGCGCTCGAGGGCGCGGACGACATCCTGATCGTTGCCGAGCCGGATCTCGCGAACCTGCGCAATGCCAGGAACATCCTGACCACGCTGAAGGCAGCGCGGCCCAACGACGCGTCGCCCTTGTTCTGCCTCAACCAGGTCGGCCTGCCGAAGCGGCCGGAAATCGACCGTCGCAGCTTTGCCAAGACGCTGGAGAGCCAGCCGGTCGCCGTCATTCCGTTCGATTCGCGACTATTCGGTACCGCCGCCAATAACGGGCAGATGGTCGCCGAGCTTTCGGCGAACCATCGCACCAGCAAGATGTTCCTGGAGATCGCGCGCCAGCTGACCGGTCATGTCGAGGTCAGGAAATCACGCGGCTCGCTGCTGGCCCCGCTCAGGGAAGTCGGCCGACGCCTGATCGCGCGGGGACGTTGAAGGATCGCGACGGCCGACAACGCCGTCGCATCTCGTCTCAATTGGCGCGAACCTTGGCGCGTTCCGGCGCACGCTCGGCGTTGCGCTCGGAAGAAGCTTCCTTCTTCGACAATAACCGTTTCAGCTCGGCGACCTTGGCCGTCGCATCATCGGGCGGCAGCTCGGCCTTCACGACGCCTTCCGCCTCCGGCATGCGCCCCTCGAGACCGAGCACGACCGCCAGATTCATCCGCACGCGCTGATCCTTTTCGTTCCGGCCATGGGCGCGGCGCAGCGTTTCCTCCGCTTTCGCGAGGTCCTTCGACAGCATGTAGGAGAGACCGAGATTGGAGAGCACGGACGGCTCATCCGGCACGATCCTCAGAGCGCTGGTGTAATACTGCCGGGCTTCCTCGTAGCGGCCCATCTGGTCGAGCACCGCTCCCTGCGCCGACAGAATCCGCCAATCGGGATCTTCCGGCGAATGCGCCTGGCTCAGCACGTCGAAAGCCTGCTGAAAATTGCCGTTGTCGGCCAGCGCGCGGCCATAGCCGGCCAGCAGCGCCTTGTTGCCGGGATTGGCGATGGCGGCCTGTTCGAGCACCGCGACCGCTTGCGACCGCTCGCCCGTCGCCCGCAGCGCCTTGCCATATTGGAGCGCGACGGCGGGATCCTTCGGGTTGGCGCGATAGCGCTCGCGATAGGCGTTCAGGTCACGCCGTGCATCGGAGGCCTGGCTCGCCTCCGGCTTGTCGCCGAGCGACCCCGTGACGTCGGATATATCGGAGGAGGCGGTGGTCTGGCAGCCGCCAAGGCTGATCACCAGGGCTGCCGACGAGACGAAGGCGACCGTCAGTCGCGCCAGGCGACCTTGTTTGAGCGAATGCCGATACATGTACTTTTGGCCCGGAGAGAGTGGCGACTGGCCAAAAAATCGTTGCAGCTTAACCCTAAGTTCGGGTTAACCGCGTCCGCTCCGGGGCTACATTTCGGCGATACGGGGGCAGGGGTCGCCTAAGCGACGAACTCGGCCCCGAATTCGCATCCGATCCGCCACGCCAGGCGGCACTGGCGCGGGTTGCCGGTCGAGAAGATCAGGGTGAATTCGGGCGGCGGGTCGAGATGCTCGGCGACGATTTTCACGCCGCCATCCGAAATGTCCGTGATCACACAGTCACGCGGCAGCGAGCCGGTCCCGAACTGGATTTTCGCGAGACTCCTGCAAAGACGACGTTCACTTCTGCGACGATTGGCGGCCAACATGCGATCTTCTACCCCATCCGTACCGTTCGATCGGTATCGCATCGGTTTACAGGGGAAACGTTGGAATAGGCCTATCGGGATCGATCGCAATCGATCGATCGATTTCGATCTCATTCTAATGATCGCATCGCCCGCGCGACCGCCGGCGGGTGGCGGCGCACCCACCGCCCGTTCCCCGCACGGCCCAGGCGGCGCGGACCGTGAGACGGATGCGGCTGAGGCTTCTTGCCGCGCGGACGCATGGCTCGAATCTTTGCTAACGAGCCGCGATTGAAACCAGCCTGGGCGGCTTTTACTCCGTCGTACATCTGATCGCCGATGTGCGCCGGCTGGCCTGCTGTTGGGGGACGCACGATGTTCTCGTAACGTTCTTGCTTCTTTCGTGGGGTTCCGTTAGCCTCAACCTCCGGGAGAGCGGCGCAGCATGGTTCAGCGGGTTTCGACGGTAGCCTTTGAGGGGATCGAGGCCCGCACGGTCGACGTGCAGGTGCAGGTCTCGCCGGGATTGCCGGCCTTTCATGTCGTCGGTCTTGCCGACAAGGCCGTCTCGGAAGCGCGCGAGCGGGTCCGCTCCGCCCTGATCGCCTCAGGCCTCGCGCTGCCGGCGCGGCGCATCACCGTCAACCTCGCACCCGCCGACCTGCCCAAGGAAGGCAGCCATTATGACCTGCCGATCGCGCTCGGCCTGATGGGGGCGATTGGCGCCATCCCGCCGGACGCGCTGTCGGGTTTCACCGTGCTCGGCGAACTCGGCCTCGACGGATCGATCGCGCCGGTCGCGGGCGTGCTGCCGGCCGCCATCGGCGCCAATTCACGCGAAGAGGGCCTGATCTGTCCGGCGGCCTGCGGCGCCGAAGCGGCCTGGGCAAGCCCCGACATCCAGATCATCGCCGCCAACTCGCTGATCCAGATCGCCAACCACTTCAAGGGCACGCAGGTACTGTCGCGCCCGCAGCCGAAGGTGCGGCAGGCGCCGGCGACGCAACTCGACCTCCGCGACATCAAGGGCCAGGAGAGCGCCAAGCGCGCGCTCGAAATCGCAGCCGCCGGCGGTCATCACCTCCTGATGATCGGCGCGCCGGGCGCGGGAAAATCGATGCTGGCGGCGAGGTTGCCCTCGATCCTGCCGCCGTTGTCGCCGCCGGAATTACTGGAAGTTTCGATGATCGCTTCGGTCGCGGGCGAGATCGAGGGCGGCGCGCTGACCGCGCAGCGACCGTTCCGCAGCCCGCACCATTCGGCCAGCATGGCGGCGCTGACCGGCGGCGGCGTGCGCGCGAGGCCCGGCGAAATCTCGCTCGCCCATCACGGTGTGCTGTTCCTCGACGAGCTGCCGGAGTTCGACCCGCGCGTGCTGGATTCGCTGCGGCAGCCGCTGGAGAACGGCGAGGTCGCGGTGTCCCGCGCCAACCATCGCGTCACCTATCCCGCGCGCTTCATGCTGGTGGCGGCGATGAATCCCTGCCGCTGCGGACAGGCCTTCGAGCCCGGCTTTTCCTGCCGGCGCGCACCGATCGAACGCTGCACGTCCGATTACCAGATGCGCATTTCCGGTCCGCTGATGGACCGCATCGACCTGCGCATCGAGGTCCCGGCCGTCACCGCCGCCGATCTGATCCTGCCTCCATCAGCGGAAGGCTCGGCCGAAGTCGCAGCCCGCGTCGCCGCCGCCCGCGACGTCCAGCTCAAGCGCTACGCGGCCGCCGGCCTGCCCCATGTCCGCACCAACGCCGAGGCGCCAGCCGCGCTGCTGGAAGAGATCGCGAAACCCGATGCGCAGGGCCAGAAACTCCTGCGCGATGCCGCGGAGACCATGCGGCTTTCCGCGCGCGGCTATCATCGGGTGTTGCGGGTCGCGCGCACGCTCGCCGATCTCGACGGCGCCGACAAGGTCGGGCGGCTGCACCTGGCCGAGGCGCTCTCTTACCGCGCGCTGGCCGAGGATGCCCGCCGGGCGGCGTAATCCCGGATCCGTCAACCCGGCGGTAAGGAGTTTTCTTTACGCTGCGACAACCATAAGCCCGCGTGGCTGGGGGCGATGGTTCGAGCGAGTAGTGTTGCATGTTGCGTTTCAAGATTTCTGGTCTCGGCGGTTCTCCTGATCGCCGCCGCGATCCTGGCCCGGGTCGAGCTTTTCCCGGGTAGCCGTCCCTGCATCGCGCTGGGTTCCGGCACCGTCGAGATCGCCTCGCCACCCTGGCACGCCGATCTCCATGTCAGCTTCACCGACGATCCGCAGCTCGCGACCGTGCGCGTCGCGATCTCGAACGATGCCGAGGCTGCCGACTTTGCCGTCGTCGACGATATGAACACGGCGGACGGCAATGCCTGCGAGGCCACATCGGCCACGCAATTCATCTCGATCTCCGCAAGCAACGCCGGCGGCGCGCCCATCATCTATCTTTCACACGAAGAGGGGCCGGCCGATTACCGCATCTTCGTGCGTTCGAACCGGTTCACCGACCGACAGGCGGCCGCGTTGATCGTCGGCGCGCACGGCCAGCCGCCGCATCTCGCCGCCACCGACCTCTGAATCGGCGCGTTAACCTTTCGCTAACCCTGTTCTCATCGGGGCATGACAAGCGGCGGGGCTTCAAACACTTTGCAACGTCGCCGCCGCATGGTCACACCGACCAATTGAAATGCGCGCGGACGGCAATTCCAGGGGATTGGTGATGGGACGAACGTTCCGGATCAAATTGCGCATTCGCCGCTTCGCCCGACGTCATCGAACGCTGATCGGCGTCGTCAGATCCTTCATGGTCTTCTCGGCCGCGTTCGGCGGCGCGTACGGCTTCATCGCCGGAAGCCGGTCCGAGAATTCCGGTTATAATCCCCATACCTTTGCCATCGGCGCGAGCTTTCTGTTCGCGATCGCCTGTCTCGGGCTCGCCACGCTGAGCGTCCGGCTGCGTTTCGTCCGCAAAAAAATGCGCGGAATCGTGCTTCACAATGAAGCGCTCGCCGACCGCAATTGGGAGCTGCAGGAAGCGGAGGGGCGGGCGCGCAGCCTGTTCGAATCGCAGGGCGACCTGATCGTGATGCGCGACGCGGACGGCCGCATCACCTATGCCAACGACGCCTATTGCCTGATGGCGGAGCGGCCGCCGGAGGCGCTGATCGGCAGCCGGTTCTCGTTTGAAATCCTGGAGCAAGGCGACAGCGCGCTGGAGCACAACGGCACGCGGATGCACGACCAGAGGATCGCCACGCGGCTGGGACCGCGCTGGATCGCCTGGCGCGAAGGTTTCATCCGCTCCGACGCCGGCCAGCCGGCGGAACTGCAATGCGTCGGCCGCGACGTCACCGACAGAACCGAGACCGAGCGCGCGTTGGCCGATGCGCGCGACCAGGCGAACGCCGCCAACCGCGCCAAGTCGCGCTTCCTGGCAATGGCGTCCCATGAAATCCGCACGCCGCTGAACGGCATTCTCGGCATGAGCTCGCTGCTGCTTGATACATCGCTGACGCCGGAACAGGCGACCTATGCGAAGGCCGTGAAGACCTCGGGCGACGCGCTGCTGTCGCTGATCGAGGAACTGCTGGACTACTCCAAGATCGAGGCCGGCAAGATCGATCTGGAGCAGCGGCCCTTTGCGCTCACGTCCCTGATCGAGGACATCACCGAATTGCTGGCGCCGCGGGCGCAGGCCAAGAGCCTCGAGATCGCGGCCTATGTCGACGAGCGCCTGCCGACGGAAGTCATCGGCGACGCGGCGCGGCTGCGTCAGGTGCTGCTCAATCTCGCCGGCAATGCGATCAAGTTTACCGCGACCGGCGGCGTGGCGCTGATCGTCGAGCCCGGCATCTGGCCGAACGAGATCAGCTTCCTGGTGCGCGATACCGGCATCGGCATTGCTCCGGAGGCGCGCGAGCGAATCTTTCGCGAATTCGAGCAGGCCGACGAGCGCATCGCGCGTAACTATGGCGGCACCGGGCTCGGGCTGAGCATCTCCGAGCGCATCGTCAAGCGCATGAGCGGCCGCATCGCGCTGGAGAGCCAGCCGGGTGCCGGCTCGACCTTTGAAGTGTCCATCCCGCTCGCCGCTTCGGTCGACGGCGGACAGCGGCCCTTCGTCGCGCCCAATCTCGCCGGCCAATCCATCATGCTCGTCTCGACCCAGAGCATCGAGGCTTCGCTGGTCGCGCGGCGGCTCCAGCGCTGGGGCGGCCAGACCTGTTTCGTTTCGGACACGGATGTCGCGATGGCGCTGCTGCCGGAGCGTTCCTGGCACGCCGTGCTGGTCGATCGCGCGCTCGGAGACGACACGGTCCAGGCGATCGGCGACGCCGCGCAACGTTGCGCCACCCAGCGAATCCTGATGTTCACGCCGTCGACACGGCAGGAGCTGAAGCCGTCTTCTGCTTTCACCGCCTATCTGGTCAAGCCGGTGCGCGCGGCTTCGCTCGCAGCGCGTCTGGCCGCAACCCCAGAGGTCGACGCGCCGCTTCTCGCTGACGATCTGGTCGACGCCGAGACACCTGCCCAAAAGCCGGCGAGGGGCCTATCCGTGCTGGTTGCCGAGGACAACGAGATCAATGCGCTGTTGATGCGCTCGCTGCTGACGCGGCTCGGCCATCACACCGTGATTGCGACCGATGGCGCGGAGGCGCTGGAATCCTGGCTCGCGGCCAAATCCGCCGGCACACCCTATGATCTCGTTCTGATGGACGTGCAGATGCCCGAGCTTGACGGCATCGAAGCGACCAAGCGCATCCGCACCTCGGAAGCCGGCGAGCCCGGCCGGCGCACGCCGATCCTGGCGCTGACCGCCAACACCTTGAACGAGGACCGTTACGCCTGTTTCGAAGCCGGCATGGACGGCTTCCTGATCAAGCCGCTCGATCGGGAAAAGCTCGCGGAAGCGCTGGCGGGTCTCGCCGCGTCGCGGCATCTGGCGGCGTAGCCGACCGCTTCGTCGCTTTCGCTCCCCGCAGTGACGATGCGGCTACAGCCGCCTTAGCGCCACCGTCTCGATGACGTGATCGGCGCCCTTCTTCAGGATCAGGGTCGCGCGCGGCCGCGTCGGCAGGATGTTTTCCTCGAGATTGGCGAGGTTGGTTCGCTCCCAGATCGCGGTTGCGGTCGCGATCGCCTCTTCGTCCGACAGCGGCGCATAGCGGTGAAAATAGGACTTGGGATCGGTGAACGCGGTGTCGCGCAGCGTCAGCCAGCGCTTCACGTACCACTCGCGCAGCACTGCCTCGTCGGCGTCGATATAAACAGAGAAGTCGAAAAAGTCGGAGACGACGGGGACCGCCTTGCCGTGCTGCGGCAACCGGCCGGTCTGCAGGACATTGACGCCTTCAACGATCAGAATGTCGGGCTGGTCGACCTCTTGCCACTGGTTCGGAACGATGTCCCAGCTCAAATGCGAATAGACCGGCGCGCGCACATGCCGCCGACCGGCCTTGATGTCGCTCAAGAACGACAGCAACAACGGCAGGTCGTAACTCGCCGGGAAACCCTTCTTCTGTATCAACCCCAACCGTTCGAGCACCGCGTTCGGATGGAGGAAGCCGTCAGTTGTCACCAGATCGACCTTGGGTCGCGGCGACCATCGTGCCAGCAGCGCCTGCAGCACGCGCGCCGTGGTCGACTTGCCGCCCGCAACCGAGCCTGCGATGCCGATGATGTAGGGCATCTTGCGGTCGCGGATGCCGAGGAACTGGCGCTGCGAATAATAAAGCCGCTGCGCGGCATCGACATAGATCGACAACAGGCGCGACAGCGGCAGATAGATTTCCTCGACCTCTTTGATGTCCAGGCGATCGTGTAACGAGCGCAGCCGGTCGAACTCGCCGGGCTCCAGCGTCATCGGCGTATCGTCACGCAAATGCGACCACTGCTCGCGGTTGAAGATACGGTAGGGATTATATTGTTGATCTGGCGCCCGGATATCCATGCATTTGCCCCCGGTCAATCGCGCTTGCGCGCCGCTTTCTCATCGAGCCCCGACATCGACGTCCGCTGCGCCAGCGCCGCCTCGACATCCGCCAGGGTGACGCCGCGCGCCTTCAAGAGCACCAGCAGGTGGTACAGCAGGTCGGCGCTCTCGGCGATCAGGTGGTCGCGGTCGTTCTCGACCGCCGCGATCACCGTTTCGATCGCTTCCTCGCCCAGTTTCTTGGCGCAATGCTCCGCGCCCTTGTCGAGCAGCTTCCTGGTGTAGGACGCCTCGCCTGTCGACGCCGCGCGGGCATCGATGGTGGCGGCCAGATCGTGGATGGTGAAACGCGACATCAACCGAACTCAAGCAGGCACCCCATCACTTGATGGAGCACTTTTCTTTTTGGGCATGACCTTGTCGGAAAACCGGTGCCCGCTCTTACGGATCATGCCCAGATTGGGGACTTAGCACTTTTGTGACAAGGAGTCGTTAGGGATCGAGCCGCATGGGCAGGCCGGCGCGCACCATGTGGTCCTTGGCCTGGCGGATGGTGAATTCCCCGAAGTGGAAGATCGAGGCGGCCAGCACCGCGGTGGCATGGCCCTGCCGGATGCCCTCGACCAGGTGATCCAGATTGCCGACGCCGCCCGAGGCAATGACCGGTACGGGAACGCTGTCCGCAATCGCCTGGGTCAGCGGCAGGTCAAAGCCCTGCCTGGTGCCGTCTCGGTCCATGGAGGTCAGCAGGATTTCGCCCGCGCCGAGCGAGACCACCTCCTCGGCATATTCGATGGCATCGATCCCCGTGGATTTGCGCCCGCCATGGGTGAAAATCTCCCAGCGGTCCGAGCCGCCGGCGCGCTTCACCCGCTTGGCGTCGATGGCGACCACGATGCACTGCTCGCCGAATTTCTCGGCGGCCTCTTTTACGAACTCGCGCCGGGCCACCGCAGCCGAGTTGATCGAGACCTTGTCGGCGCCGGACCGCAGCAGCGTCTTGATGTCGTCGATAGTGCGGACCCCGCCGCCGACCGTCAGCGGCATGAAGCAGGCTTCCGCCGTGCGGCGGACCACATCCAGCATGATGCCGCGGTTCTCATGGGTGGCGGTGATGTCGAGGAAGCAGAGCTCGTCGGCGCCGGCCGCGTCATAGGCGATCGCCGCCTCCACGGGATCGCCGGCGTCGCGCAGGTCGACAAAGTTGACGCCCTTCACGACGCGCCCATCCTTGACGTCGAGGCAGGGTATGACACGGACTTTAAACATTTTGTCTCCTAATAGCGTTCTCAAGCGAAGTGGGCACCCGGTTCGCGTGAAGAAAACGCGTCAAACTAAATCAGGCGGCGGCGCGCGCATTGCGGATGAGCGCCAGCGCAGTGGCGGGATCGAGCCGGCCGTCATAGAGCGCGCGGCCCGCGATCGCTCCTTCCAGCTTTTTCGCCCGCGGGGTCAGCATCGCCTTGACGTCCTCGATCGAGGCCAGCCCGCCCGAGGCGATCACCGGGATCGAGATCCGGTCGGCGAGCGCGATGGTCGCGTCGAGATTGAGGCCCTTCAATAGACCGTCGCGCGCGATGTCGGTGAAGATGATCGCGGCCACGCCGGCATCCTCGAAACGCTGAGCGATCTCGCGCGCCGTTACCTGCGAGGTTTCGGCCCAGCCTTCGACCGCGACCTTGCCGTCGCGGGCATCGAGCCCGACCGCGACGCGGCCGGGGAACTTTTTCGCGGCGCTCCTTACCAACTCCGGATCGCGCACCGCAGCCGTGCCGATGATCACCCGCGCAATGCCTTTGTCGAGCCAGGCTTCCACGGTCTTGAGGTCGCGGATACCGCCGCCGAGTTGCACCGGCATGGTGACGGCCTTCAGCATCGCTTCGACCGCCTGCGCGTTGATCGGCTTGCCGGCAAAGGCGCCGTCGAGGTCCACCACATGCAGATATTCAAAGCCCTGCGCGGCGAAGCTCTTCGCCTGCGCCGCGGGTTCGAGGTTGAACACGGTCACGCGCGCCATGTCGCCCTGTTCGAGCCGTACGCACTGGCCGTTCTTCAGGTCGATCGCGGGGAAGAGGATCACGGCTTCCACTTCAAGAAGTTCGAGATCAAAGCAAGCCCAAAGCGCTGGCTCTTCTCGGGGTGAAACTGGGTGCCGATGGCCGTGTCCTTGCCGACGACGGCCGTGACCGGGCCGCCGTAATCGGCGCGCGCCAGCACATCGGCCTCGTTCGCCGCGTTGAGGTGATAGGAGTGCACGAAATAAGCGTGACGGCCTTTCGGTCCGAGGTCGAGCCGCTCCAGCACCGGGTGTTCGCGCAAGACGTCGAGCGTGTTCCAGCCCATGTGCGGGATTTTCAGATTCTCCTCACGCGGCGTGATCTTCACGACGTCGCCTTCGATCCAGTTGAAGCCGTCGGTGGTGACGTGCTCCTTGCCGCGGGTTGCCATCAATTGCATGCCGACGCAGATGCCGAAGAACGGCCGCGCCTTGACGCGCACCGCTTCCGTCAGCGCTTCGAGCATGCCGTCCAGCGCGTCAAGTCCCTTGCGGCAATCGGCGAAGGCGCCGACACCGGGCAGCACGATCCGGTCGGCGCGATAGACCGCTTCGGGATCGCGCGTCACCGCGATCTTCTGGGGCTCCGCGGACGCGCGCGTGGCGCGTTCAAAGGCCTTCGCCGCGGAATGCAAATTGCCGGAGCCGTAATCGATGATGGCAACCGTCATCGTGGTCCTCCCGGCTCTGGAAACAATCCGATAATCCCGCCCTGCGGCAGCGGCGGCGGATCCGAGAAACGCTGACCCGGTACGTCCCGGGTCGGCGGTGGACCGCCGCGGTCGACCGACAGCGGATCGTAGCCGGCCCAGCGCTTGCCGCTGTTGTTGTTGGTCCAGCGGTCGAAAAAGCGCCGCTCGGCGCTCTCCTCGTCATCGGCCACAACCACGTCGAGCTGGCGCCATTTGCGCCGCGAGTAGGTCCAGCGCTGCAAGGTTGAGGCTTCCAGCCCCATCAGGATGGCGATGACGACGCCGACGGCAAACGGGGCGAGGCGCCCGCCGCGCAGGCTCGCCGCCGCGATTTCGAGCCCGACGACCAGAATGAGCCAGCCGATCAGCGCAAGCCACAGCCGCTTCCAGATGAGCCAGAGCGGGCCCAACATCATCGCCCAGAAATGGAAGCCGTCGCGCACGAACACGAACTTGTCGGTGGCGCGAAAATCCGCGGCATAGGCCGTAGGCGCATGAACGGTATAAACCGGCATTGTCAAAAACTCCGCCGAACGGAGTCAGCCCCCGAGCTGACCCTTGGTGGATGGCACTTCGCCCGCCGCACGCGGATCGATCGCAACCGCAGTCCGCAGCGCCCGCGCCAGACCCTTGAAGCAGGATTCGGCGATGTGGTGGCTGTTCTCGCCATATAGGGTCTCGACGTGCAAAGTCACGCCGGCGTTCATGGCGAAGGCATTGAACCATTCGCGCACCAGCTCGGTGTCGAACTGCCCGATCTTGTCGCGCGGGAACGCCACCTTGAACACCAGCACAGGCCGCCCGGAGATGTCGATCACCACGCGCGACAGCGTCTCGTCCATCGGCATGTGGATCGAGGCGTAGCGGGTGATGCCGGCCATGTTGCCGAGCGCCTGCCGCACGGCCTGGCCCAGCGCGATGCCGACGTCTTCGGTGGTGTGGTGATGGTCGACATGGAGGTCGCCATTGGCCTTCACCGTGACGTCGATGCGGGAATGGCGCGCCAGGAGGTCCAGCATATGGTCGAAGAAGCCGATGCCGGTCGAGACATGGGCCATGCCTGTGCCATCGAGGTTTACGGTCACCTCGATGTCGGTCTCCTTGGTCTTGCGCTTGATGGTCGCGCTGCGCATGAAACTGCCTTCTTTCCTGCCGGAAGCGCGGGTCTTTTATCAGGCCGGTGACACCTTCGCTACTGCGGGATGACCCTATTCGGCCTGAACTTCCGCCTATGGTGAGTGGATTCCGGCGCCGGGCAGGCCGATTGTAACCTTGCCCGTTAGCTCCTAAATCTGGCCGGACAAGAGGGTAACCCATGCAAGCATCGAATGAGCCGCCGGTCTGGCACGGCACCACCATTTTGACCGTCCGCAAGGGCGGCAAGGTCGTGATCGGCGGCGACGGCCAGGTCTCGATCGGCCAGACCGTGATCAAGTCCAACGCCAAGAAGGTCCGCAAGCTCGGCAAGGGCGACGTCATCGGCGGTTTTGCCGGCGCGACCGCCGACGCCTTCACCCTGTTCGAACGGCTGGAGAGCAAGCTCGAGCAATATCCGGGACAATTGACCCGCGCCGCGGTCGAACTTGCCAAGGACTGGCGCACCGACCGCTATTTGCGGCGGCTGGAGGCGATGATGATCGTCGCCGACAAGGACGTCTCGCTGGTTTTGACCGGCACCGGAGACGTGCTGGAGCCGGAAGCCGGCGTCATGGCGATCGGCTCCGGGGGCAATTATGCGCTTGCGGCCGCCCGCGCCCTGATCGATTCCGACAAGGATGCGGAGGCGATCGTGCGCCGCTCGCTCGACATCGCTGCCGACATCTGCGTGTTCACCAACCGAAACGTCACGATCGAGACGTTGCAGAGCGGCTAGCGAATGGCGCCGATTTACGCGTTCCGACCAATGACGGCGGCCGATCTGCCCCTGATCAGGCGCTGGCTCGCCGAGCCCCATGTCCGGCAATGGTGGGGCGATCCGTCCGAGCAGTATGCGCTCGTCAGCGGCGATCTCGAGGAGCCCGCGATGGATCAATACATCGTGTCGGCCGGTGGCGCGCCCTTCGGCTATCTTCAGTGCTACGACCTGACGGCGTGGAATTCCGGCTTCGGCGCCCATCCGAAAGGCACGCGCGGCATCGATCTTTTCATTGGCGAGCCTGACATGATCGAGCGAGGCCACGGTTCGTCCATGATCCGGGTTTTCGCCGATGACCGGCTTGGAGGCGGCTCGCCACGCATCGTGACCGACCCCGATCCCAAGAATGCCCGTGCGATCCGGGCCTATGAAAATGCCGGATTTGAGCGCGATCGTCTGGTCGACACGCCGGATGGCATTTCGCTCCTGATGATACGTGACGCATGATATCGGAGCAGGCCGGTGCGAGATCGCTTTCCACGGCGCAATGGCTTGCGGTCGGCGCTGGCTTGCTTGTGCTGCAGGCAGCGATCCTGCTGGCGATGGGCCGCCTGCCGATCTGCGCCTGCGGCTATGTCAAATTCTGGCATGGCGCGGTGCAGAGTTCGGAAAACTCGCAGCACATCACCGATTGGTACACCTTCTCCCATGTCATTCACGGATTCATCTTCTATGGCGCGAGCTGGCTGATCTTTCCGCGCTCGCCCTGGGCCGGCCGCCTCGTTCTTGCGATGATGGTCGAAGGCTGCTGGGAGCTGGTCGAAAATTCCAGTTTCATCATCGATCGCTATCGTGCCGGGACGATCTCGCTGGATTATTACGGCGACAGCATTGTCAATTCCGTGTCGGACACGCTCGCGATGGCCATCGGTTTCCTGCTGGCGAGGATATTGCCCGTCGCGGCGACGGCGGCCCTCGCAATCGCCTTCGAAGTGCTGGTCGGACTGCATATCCGCGACAATCTGACACTCAACATCATCATGCTGCTCTACCCGCTGGATGCGATCCGGCAGTGGCAGGCAGGTCCGCCGATCATCTGAAAAAATAACTTGTCCCATCCGCGCTCCAACCCTAGCTAATGGCCATGACAGACTTCTCCCCCCGCGAAATCGTCTCCGAACTCGACCGCTTCATCGTCGGCCAGGCCGACGCCAAGCGCGCGGTTTCCATCGCCTTGCGCAACCGCTGGCGGCGGCAGCAGCTCAATGGCGGCCTGCGCGAGGAAGTGCTGCCGAAGAACATTCTAATGATCGGTCCGACCGGCGTCGGCAAGACCGAGATCGCGCGGCGCCTCGCCAAGCTCGCGGGCGCGCCCTTCATCAAGGTCGAAGCGACCAAGTTCACCGAGGTCGGCTATGTCGGCCGCGACGTCGAGCAGATCATCCGCGATCTCGTCGAGGTCGCGATCGCCCAGGTGCGTGAGAGAAAGCGCAAGGATGTGCAGGCGAGGGCGCAGCTCGCCGCCGAAGAGCGCGTGCTCGACGCGCTGGTCGGTCCCAATTCAAGCGCGGCCACGCGGGATTCATTCCGCAAGAAACTCCGCGCCGGCGAGCTCAACGACAAGGAAATCGAGATCGAGACACAGTCCTCCGGCAGCGGCTTCCCGATGTTCGAAATCCCGGGCATGCCGGGCGCGCAGATGGGCGCGGTTTCGCTCGGCGACATCTTCGGCAAGCTCGGCGGCCGCCCCAAGACGCGCCGGCTGACGGTCGAAAGCTCGCACGAGATCCTTGTCAACGAAGAATCCGACAAGCTGCTCGACAGCGATCAGCTGACGCAGGAAGCGATCCACGCGGTCGAGAACAACGGCATCGTGTTCCTGGACGAGATCGACAAGATCTGCGTCCGTGAAAACCGCCAGGGCGGCGACGTCTCCCGCGAAGGCGTGCAGCGCGATCTGCTGCCGCTGATTGAGGGAACCACGGTCTCGACCAAGCACGGCGCGGTCAAGACCGACCACGTGCTGTTCATTGCCTCGGGCGCGTTCCATATCGCAAAACCCTCCGACCTGTTGCCCGAGCTGCAGGGCCGCCTGCCGATCCGGGTCGAATTGCAGGCTTTGACCCGCGACGACATGCGCCGGATCCTGACCGAACCCGAGGCGTCCCTGATCAAGCAATATGTCGCGCTGATGCAGACCGAGGGCGTGACGCTCGACATCACGGACAGCGCCATAGATGCGCTTGCCGACGTCGCGGTCGCCGTCAATTCCACGGTCGAGAACATCGGCGCGCGGCGGCTGCAGACGGTGATGGAGCGGGTGCTGGACGACATTTCCTTCACCGCGCCGGACCGCAACGGCGAAACCGTCCAGGTCGACGCCGCCTATGTCGAGAAGCATGTCGGCGACCTCGCCAAGAACGCCGATCTGAGCCGGTTTATTTTGTAATTTCCGGCCGTCGCGCTATTTATCCAGCTGTCGTCCCCGCGAAGGCGGGACCCATAACCACCGGCTTCCCTGATCGGACAGGATAGCGGCCCAGCCTTGGCGCAACATCAACATTGGTGGTTATGGGTCCCGGCTCTGCGCTCACTTGGTTCGCCTGGCCGGGACGACAGATGAACGCTTGGCAAAACCCGTGGCGCGTGATGCTTGTCGTCAACGTCGCCGTCGTCATCGGGGTATTCTGGCACAAGATTTTGCTGCCGCCCTTCGTCCCCTACATCCATCTCCTGGTCGACTACCATTTCGGCTTTATCAAGCGCGCGCTGATCGGCGCGGTGGTATCGCTGTTCATCGCAAAAGTGCCGGTGTGGCTGGTGTTCGCGCTGGCCGGCGCGGTCTGGCTCGTCACGCTCGGCCTGTTCGTCCGGCTGTTTCAGCGCACCTTCGGCTTCGATGAGAAGAACCTGCCGCTGTTCCTGTTCATGGCGGCCTCGCCGTTCTTCTTCAAGAATTTCATGCACACGTTCGGCCATTTCGACATCTATGGCTGCCTTCTCGCGATCGTGCTCCTGCTCGTGCCGTCTCGCTCGATCTTCTTCGTGTGGCTAGCGGCGCTGTTCTCGGTCGTGCTGATCCTGATCCACCACATCCATCTCCTGATGTATGTGCCGACCATCGCCGTCATCGTGATGCTCCGCCATTACATGGCGGTCGGCGTCGGTCGCACGAACGTCACGGTCGGCATCGTCGCAACCCTCACCCTCGGCGCGCTGTTCGTCGCGGCGCAGTTCCTGGGAACGATGCCGATCCCGGAAGCGGAATTTGTCGGCTATCTGAATAGCCGGATGGCCGACCCCACGCGCGCCGACCTCGTGAGCTTTTCCTACATCTGGTACCAGCCGCTCTCGAAGGAGATTTCCGACACCTGGGCGCGCATGCCCTCGAACATTCTCGGCGTCCCGGTATTCGCACTGCTGGTCTGGCTCCACGCGCCGCTCTGGCGCTATTTTGCCGAGGCGATCCGCGCGCTCCGTGAGGATTTTCACCGGCGCGTTGTCCTCGCCGCACTCATCGGCATCAGCCTCGGCTACCTCATCATGTTCGCCATTGTGTTCGACTATTCCCGCTGGGTCTCGAACTGGGCGGTCTGCCTGTTCCTGATCCTGCACGCGGTGAAGACGTTGCCCGTGTCGCGCGAGGCGCCGCCGATCCCGGCGGACGATCGCAAGACCACGATCCTCGGAGCGATCGTCACGCTGATCCCGCGCGTCGGCATCGTCCGGCCGTTTTAGTTTGAGCATGATCCTTGCGGAAAACCGGTCTCCACTTTTCCGGGGATCATGCTTTAGGGACGCGCCCGCCTGACCCGCACATAGAGCGCGCCTTCGCCGCCATGCCCGATATGCGCCTCCTCAAAGCCGACCACCAGCGCACGGAATTCCGGCAGGCTCAGCCATTGCGGAACCTGGCGGCGCAGCACGCCGCGCTCGGCTTCGCTGCCGCCAACCTTGCCCTTGCCGGTAATGATGAGCACGAAGGTGTGACCGTCGTGACGGGCCTGCTGCAGGAACCCGAACAGCACCCGATGCGCGCGGGTCTGGGTCATGCCGTGCAGGTCGAGCCGCGCGTCGATTTCGTTTTTGCCGCGCGAGAGTTTTGATCGTTCGCGGCGGCCGAGCGGCGCCAGCGGCGGCACCGCGGGCTTGCTTGGCTTGGGTACCGACATGGTTGGATGCGGCCGCGGCGACGCGGCCGGTCTGGCTGTCGGCGGTTCCGCGGCAGGCGCCATCGCCGCCTTCCCGACCCGCGGCTTTTTCCGCAGCGGCTTGACCTGGCGCGCGACGCTCTCCCAGAGCGCGCGCTCCTCTTCACTCAGATGACGCTTGCGCACGGAGGCCGGGATTTCCGGCATCGAGAACGACGACGGCCGCTTCATGGATGGCGGTTGTGCCGCGGCTCACGGCGATGCTGCACTTCCGGCGGCGGCGCGCTCTTCGGACGCTCCGCGGGCAGCGGCACGGTTGTTGCGGGCGCGGCATTTGCCGTCTGGCCGATGGTCGGAGACGACGCTCCCGGCGCAGTCTGCTGATCCTTCGCGGGAAGGGTCTGCGGAAACAGCTTTGCGATCTGCGCCGACGGCCGTGCATCCGGTATCGGCAGCTTCTTGCCGCGCGCCACCGGATCGAGGCTCTTCGGCACCAGCATCACAAAGCGCATGTTGCTCTTCAGCCGGCCGGCGACCTTGCCGGCTTCCTGGCCCGCGCCAAAGTAAAGATCGGCACGTGCAGGGCCGGTGATCGCCGAACCCGTGTCCTGCGCGATCATGAGCCGGCGGAACGGCGTCTTCGACCGCTCCAACTCGATCGGAAGTTCGCCGGCAATGAAGAACGGCGTGCCGTAGACATGCAGCGACTTATCGACCGCGATCGAGCGGCCCGGCGTCAGCGGAATGCCCTGGGCGCCGATCGCCTCCTCCTTGTCGGAAAGCTGCACCTCGCGGAAGAACACGTAGGAGCGGTTCTGGCGACGCAATTCCTTGGCGCCGTCAGGATGGGCTTCCATCCATTCACGGATCTTCTGCATCGAAATCTCCTCCTTCGAGAAGATGCCGCGCTCGACCAGAATGCGCCCGACTGCCGTGAAGGGATAGCCGTTGTAGGAATCGTAATTGATGCGCACGGTCGAGCCGTCGGGCAGGAGGATCCGCGCCGAGCCCTGGATCTGCGCGAACAGGAGATCCGTCTGGTCCTTGAGCCAGACGATTTCGATGCCGCGGCCGTCGAGCACACCGTCCTCGATCTCGCCGCGATCGTAATACGGCACGAGCTTGCGGCGGCCGATCTTGCGGAACACCTGGCCCTTGTTCGGCAGGTCGGGCGAGGCCTGTGAATAGCCGCGCATGAACAGATTGGAGGGGCGCCGGTAGACCGGCACATTATAGACCTCGTTCTCGGTCCGCGATCCCTCGATGATCGGCTCGTAATAGCCGGTGACGAAGCCGGCGTCCTGGCCCAGCCGCGCAATCTCCACCGGCACGAAGTTTTGTTCGAAGAAGGCCCGGGCCCCGGCGCCGTCGGAAATTTCGGTCCCGCGCGCCGCGCGGCAGGGCTCGCGCAGCGTCACGGCCAGCGCCCTGGAATCGGGCGGCGCGTCGTGCTGCGCCGCGATCGGCTTGCAGCTCGCGCGAAAGGTCTGGTAGGCGGCGAGCTGGTCGTCGTCGTTCCAGCCGGGAATGTCGGACCAGCGCAGGGGGAAATACTGGCTGCCGGATATCTCAGGCGGCAGGTCAAGCTTGGGATAGGGCAGGGCGCGTTCAGCGATGCGTGGGGGCGAGGCGGGATGCGAACGCCAGCGATGCGCCGCCAGCACGGCGAACGGCATCAACGCCTGCAAGGCGGCGGCGACGGACAGCACCGCGATGCATTGCTTCAGAGGCCTGACGTTACTGCGCGCTTCCCGTGCCAACCAGCTTCCAGTTCGGATCGCGTGAGGAGGTGTCGCGGGCAAAGGTCCAGACGTCGGTGATGTCGGCCACCTTGTCCGGATTGCCGTCGACAATCGTCCCGGTCTTGTCGCGGGTGACGGAAATCATCTGCGACACAAAACGAACGGCGAGCTGCGCCGTGCGATCGCGCATCTCCGCGCCGACCAGCTCGGCCTTGTCGATCGAAACGAAACGCGTCTCGGTCTTCTGCTCGTGCTTCTCGCGATCCTTGATGACCGCGTCAAAGCTGTCATAGACCTCCGACGACAAGAGGTCGCGCAACGCGCGGCGATCGCCATTGGCGAAGGCCAGCACGATCATTTCATAAGCGCTGCGTGCGCCGGACAGGAAATGCCGGGGATCGAAGGAGGAGTCCTGCGCCACGAT
Organism: uncultured Alphaproteobacteria bacterium; assembly: GCA_963831505.1. GTDB lineage: Bacteria > Pseudomonadota > Alphaproteobacteria > Rhizobiales > Xanthobacteraceae > Bradyrhizobium. The sequence continues at coordinate 462,915 of CAWHQY010000023.1, forward strand.
GGCGTCCAGCCCCTGCCCGAGCGCGGTGCCCGGTTCAGTCAGACCCTTCCAGCGATCGGTCGGGGCTGCGGCTTCGGCGGTCGGCACCAGCGGCGCCTGGTCGATCACCTTGCCCGGGATCGGAACGACGTTGGCATCCGGTGCGCCCGGCACGGTGTTGCGCGCCGTGCGGTCGAACGGCGGCCGTTCAGAGCCGGTGCGCTGGCCGAGCACGTTGCGCAGGCGGAGGAAAATGAAGACCGCCAACGCCAGGAAGATGATGGTGTAAATATCCACGTCGTACTCTGCTTTCTGGTCTCTGCCGGTAACCGGCCCGGCGCTACAGCGTTCCCGTTTTCGCGGGAAAGGCCGAACACTACACCACCGATTCAATCTGCAGGATGTAGGCACGAATTTTGCCGGGCCAATGGCATTTCGGAGTGACGAATTGTAGCGCGTTTCGGGCCTGAGGGGAAATCCGATCCTGCCGGAAATCGCGCATATTCAATCGTTTAGGGCACCGGCTTGGGGGTTTGAGGCCCCCAATCGCCAAAAGCCCTTAAGCTTTGCGGGGGCAAGCGACGTGTGACGGGCCCTTCACGGGTGTCCACCGATCCTTGTGGAGGGTGGCGAGGCTATGATAGCCACTCGCCCCGACGTCAGCCCTTTCAGGAGTGAATTTCATGACCGACGGTAATGGCAGCCCTCCCGGGGCAGGCGCGCCGCCCCAGCTCAACGTGTTGGCGCAGTACACCAAGGACCTGTCCTTCGAGAATCCGAACGCACCCGCTTCGCTGGCCCCGCAAGCCTCGGCGCCCCAGATCAACATCCAGATCAATGTCGGCGCCAACAACGTAGCCCAAAACGAATATGAGGTGACGCTGTCGGTTGAGGGCAAGGCCGAGAACAGCGGCAAGATGATCTTCAGCTTCGAGCTCGCCTATGCCGGCGTGTTCCGCATCCTGAACGTGCCGCAGGAAAACCTCCACCCGTTGATCATGATCGAGTGCCCGCGGCTCTTGTTCCCGTTCGCGCGCGAAATCATCGCGAGCGCCGTCCGCGATGGCGGTTTCCCGCCTTTGATGCTGGATCCCGTCGATTTCGTCGGCCTGTATCAGCAGAACATGCAGCGGCAGGCGGCTGCCCAGGCCGCGTCAGGCGCGAAACCCAGCTGATCTTTCGCTGCGCGGTGACCGGCCTCGCTCCTCGCTCCTCATCCTGATGAGGGGCTTGCGAAGCAAGCGTCTGGAAGGATGAGGCCGGGCTTGGGCAGCAGGACCTCATGGGTTCGAGACGCTGGCGCGCCTCCTCACCAGGAGCGTCTGGTGGCGCAGCAAGACTAGACAGCCGGCAAGTATTCCATCCAGATCGGCTTGTCGCCCAATGTGGCGACAAAGGCCCGGTGCTCCTCGAGGTCGGCCTCGGTGATTCGGGGCGCGAGCGGCGTGAGCCGCTGCCGCCGCGGCATTTCACCGGCCACCCCGACACGAATCTCCCGGCTCTCCGACGCCAGGATCAGTTGCGACTGACGGGCGCCGATCAGATCGACATAGACTTCGGCCAGAAGCTCCGCGTCGAGCAGCGCGCCGTGCTTGGTGCGATGGGAATTGTCGATCGCATAACGCGAACAGAGATCGTCGAGGCGGTTGGAGACGCCGGGATGCTTGCGCCGGGCGAGCAGCAGGGTATCGACCAGCCGGTCGCGCGGGATGAGCGGCCGCTTGATGCGGTCGAGCTCGGCATTGATGAAGCTGATGTCGAAGGACGCGTTGTGGATCACCAGCGGCGCGTCGCCGATGAAGGCCAGGAGGTCCTCGACCACTTCGTGAAAGAACGGCTTGTCCGCCAGGAACTCGGTCGAGAGGCCATGCACGGCGAAGGCCTCCGCCGCCATCTCCCGCTCGGGATTCATGTAGCGGTGAAAGGTCTGGCCCGTCGGCATGCGGTTGATGAGCTCGACACATCCGACTTCGACCAGGCGGTCGCCGCGCAAGGGATCAAGGCCGGTGGTTTCGGTGTCGAGAACGATTTCGCGCATGATCTTCCGGGATGAAAAAGCGGCGAATCAGGCCCGCCGCCGCGGCAGCTTAACAGCCTCGGCCAGAATGTCCCGGATGCGCGCGCGCACGGGATCAAGTCCATGCGAGGTATCCACGACGAAATCGGCACGCCTGCGCTTTTCGGCGTCGGGTAGCTGCCGCGCCAGGATGGCGTCGAGCTTGGCCCTGTCCATGGTGCCGCGCGCCAGCACCCGCTGGCGCTGGATCTCCGGCGAGGTCGTAACCACGACCACCGCGTCGACACGCTTCTCGCCGCCGGTTTCGAACAACAGGGGCACATCGACGACCACGAACGGCGCGCCGGCGGCTTCCGCATGGTCGAAGAACTTTTGTCGCGAGGCGCCGAGCATTGGATGCACGATTTGCTCGAGCTGCCTGATCGCGGCTGGATCATGCACCACTCGCGCCGACAGCTTGGCGCGATCGACCTTGCCGTCAGCGGTGGTGCCGGGAAACGCCGCCTCGATCGCCGGCGCCGCTTCGCCCTCATATAATTGATGGACCGCCGCGTCCGCGTCGTAGACGGGAACGCCGGCCTCCTCGAACAGCTTCGCCGTGGTCGATTTGCCCATTCCGATCGAGCCGGTCAGTCCGAGGATCAGCATGAGCTCACAATCCGATCAGCCGTTCGCGGCGCAGGAATCCGAGCAACGGCAGCAGCGGCAGACCCAGGATGGTGAAGTGATCGCCGTCGATCTTCTCGAACAGATGTACGCCCAGCCCTTCGAGCTGATAGGCGCCAACGCTTGAGGTCACCGCTTCCCCCGCTTCATCCAGATAGGCGCGGATGTCATCGCCGCTCATCGGCCGCATGCTCATCCGCGCGATGGCGATTGTCTCGAACAATATCTTGCCGTCGCGCGCAACGGCAATCGCCGAATGCAGCTCATGGGTTTGCCCGGCCAGCATCCGTAGCTGCTCGGTTGCCGCGGCGCGGTCGCCGGGCTTGTTGAACAGGCGCTTGTCCAGCGCCAGCGTCTGGTCGGCGCCGATGATATAGTGTCCGGGTTTGCGGTCCGACACCCAGCGCGCCTTCTCGCGCGCGAGCAGCCCCGCGATCTCGCCCGGCGCCGAAAGGTTGGAGGCTTGCTGCAAGCCGCGCTCGTCGATATCGGCCGGCATCGCTTCGAATTGAAGGCCAGCATTGGCGAGCAGCATTTTCCGCGCGTGGCTCTGCGAGGCCAGGATCAATTTGTGTGTTCCGCGCCAGAGCGTCATCGGCCGCGCATCATTCCGGCAACCGCGCCCGCTGCCGATCGGCATAGAGCTTCAGCACCGCGGCGGCGGTCTCCTCGATCGATCGCCGCGTCACGTCGAGTTGCGCCCAGTTGAATTTAGCGCTGAGGCGCCGCGCGTAGGCGACTTCATCCGCCACGGCCTGCTTGTCGATATATTCGTCGTTGCTCGGACCGGCGCCCATGCTGAGCAACCGGTTCTGCCGGACCTGAATCAGCCGATCCGGCGTCGCGTGCAGGCTCACCACCAATGGCTTGCTCAAATGCTCGAGCTGATGCGGCAGTGGAATGCCCGGCACCAGCGGCACGTTGGCGGTGCGCACGCCGCGATTGGCGAGATAGATCGAGGTCGGCGTCTTCGAGGTCCGGGAAACCCCGACCAGCACGACGTCGGCTTCTTCGAGACCTTCGACATGCTGCCCATCGTCATGCAACATCGTGTAGTTCAAGGCATCGATGCGCTTGAAATATTCGGCATTGAGCACGTGCTGCGCACCGACCCGGCCCGTGGTGGCCGCGCCGAGATAGGCTTCGAACAATTGCATCACCGGGCCGATGATCGAGAGGCTCGGGACATTGATCTCCCGGCACTTGACCTCGAGCTTCAGGACCAGATCTTTCTCCAGCAGTGTGAACAGTACGATGCCTGGCGCTTCCTCGATCTCGTCCAGCACCCGGTCGAGCTGCTTCTGGCTGCGCACCAGGGGATAGACATGCTCCACCGCGGTCACATTGGCGTATTGCGCGGCGACCGCGCGCGCCACGGTGATCAAGGTTTCGCCGGTCGAATCGGAAACCAAATGCAGGTGAAAATAGTTGCCTGTCGTGGGCACGTCGGTCCTGTGTGTCCCTGTATGTCCTGTGAATCCCTGTGAAGCTCGGTGACGAGAATCGGGAGCGGATTTTCCATCCTTGGATAACCCGGCACGTTCTTCACATCACCTCGTAAAAGGAAAAGTTCGCACCGTCCCCATCATGATAGTGAGGTAATGTGTACTTGTCTCTGCATAAGCTGACGATGAGCTGCCCTAAGCACCTGAATGGGAGACGGTTATTCCGTTCGGCTGCGGCTCGCTCAAAGATGTTGAGGGATGTGAACAAACCCTTCAATTCGGGCGAACGCCATTGCGCGAGTGCAATTCACCGCCACTACAAACTCAAACCCTAAGAATTTAAGTTTATTTTAGTGAAGGGTTGCTTGCTGACAGGTCTTGGCGCAAATCGACCATCGGAATTTTCGAGAACGCCCGAAAGGCGCGGCGCCGCCGGTGGAACATCCCAACCATGTACGAGTGGATCAAAGCGCTGCATGTGATCGCCGTCATCTCCTGGATGGCTGGCATGCTCTATCTGCCGCGGCTGTTCGTCTATCATTTCGAGGCGGAGGCTGGTTCAAAACAGTCCGAGACGTTCAAGGTGATGGAGCGCCGGCTTTTGAAGGCGATCATCAATCCGGCGATGATCGCGACCTGGTTGGCCGGGCTGTATCTGGCTTGGGCCGGACACTGGTATTTATCCGGCTGGTTTCATTTGAAGCTTCTGCTGGTGCTGGTACTGTCGGCCGTTCACGGATTTTTTGCCCGAATCGTGCGCGCTTTTGCCGCTGATCGCAATCCGTATAGTCAAAGATTCTATCGCATTATCAATGAGGTGCCGACTATTCTGATGATTGGCATCGTGATCCTGGTGATCGTTAAGCCGTTTTGAGGGGCAAGCCTGCAAGTTAGTTCAGCGTTGGGGCTGCTTGCGGAACGCCTGCCGATTTTCTATATTGCGCAAATCCCACCCCACGCAGGCGGATGTCGTTGCGTCCCGGTCCAAACCGGCCGCCGCATCAGGTTTGAAGCCATCCGGCGATTTCCTTGCTTTGAGCTTGCGGGCCTCTTTTTTCGCGCCCGCTTTTCCTGAAGCCACCTCGCATCCCCTCCTCTCGAAAGTTACTCCACAGGACCACCCCAATGCGGGAAATCAAACTCCAAGACCTCAAATCGAAGACGCCGGCGGAACTCGTTTCCTTCGCGGAAGAGAATGGGGTCGAAAATGCCAGCACCATGCGCAAGCAGGAGCTGATGTTCGCTATTCTGAAGCAGCTAGCCGCAGCCGAGACAGACATTGTCGGCGAAGGCGTCGTCGAGGTTCTCTCCGACGGATTCGGGTTCCTTCGTTCACCGGACGCGAACTATCTGCCAGGACCCGATGATATCTATGTTTCGCCCTCGCAGATCCGCCGCTTCGGTCTTCGCACCGGCGACACCATCGAAGGCCACATCCGCAGCCCGAAAGAAGGCGAACGCTATTTCGCGCTGCTGAAAGTCAACACGCTGAATTTCGAGGACCCGGAAAAGGCCAAGCACAAGGTCAATTTCGACAACCTCACCCCGCTGTTCCCGAACCAGCGGTTTCGGATGGAGATCGACGATCCCACCAGAAAAGACCTTTCCGCACGCGTGATCGATATCGTAGCTCCAATCGGCAAGGGTCAGCGCGCGCTGATCGTGGCACCTCCCCGCACCGGCAAGACCGTGCTGATGCAGAACATCGCGCACTCGATCACTGCCAATCACCCCGACTGCTATCTGATCGTGCTCCTGATCGACGAACGTCCGGAAGAAGTCACGGACATGCAACGCTCGGTGAAGGGCGAGGTGGTTTCGTCCACCTTCGATGAGCCGGCGGTGCGGCACGTCCAGGTCGCCGAGATGGTGATCGAAAAGGCCAAGCGCCTGGTCGAGCACGGCCGCGATGTCGTGATTCTGCTCGAACTCGATCACGCGCCTCGGCCGCGCCTACAACACGGTCGTGCCGTCATCCGGCAAGGTGTTGACCGGTGGTGTTGACGCCAACGCGTTGCAGCGACCAAAGCGCTTCTTCGGCGCCGCGCGCAACATCGAGGAGGGCGGCTCGCTCACCATCATCGCGACCGCGCTGGTCGATACCGGCAGCCGCATGGACGAAGTCATCTTCGAAGAGTTCAAGGGCACCGGTAACTCGGAGCTCATCCTGGACCGCAAGGTCTCGGACAAGCGCACCTTCCCGGCGATCGACATCTCGCGTTCGGGTACGCGTAAGGAAGAGCTGATCACCGATCCGCAGGTGTTGAAGAAGATGTACGTGCTGCGCCGGATCCTCAATCCAATGGGCACCATGGACGCCATCGACTTCCTGCTCGACAAGCTCCGCAGCACCAAGAGCAACGCCGAGTTCTTCGAGTCGATGAACACCTGAGCCGGGCACGGCTGGAATTTGAGAGGGCGCCTCCGGGCGCCTTTTCTTTTGCGTATTCGTCTTTTGCGTATTTGTCTTTTGCGCATGTGCCGCGGCGGCGGGAATTGTTGTCAATGCTGCGTTGCAGCATAGATGGTGGCGCGACAGACATTGCCGTTTCAACACGAGCCGATCTATTAGGCCATGCACCCGCGGGACCAGACCATCTTCGCTTTGTCGTCGGGGCGGCCGACGAGTGCGATCGCCATTGTCCGGGTCTCCGGCTCTGAGGCGAGCGTTGCGCTGAAAAAACTCGCCGGGAAAATTCCGGCGCCGCGGATGGCGACGCGCGCGCTGCTGCGTGACGCGAGCGGTCAGGGAATCGATGACGCCGTCGTGCTCTGGTTTCCGGGACCGACGAGCGCGACCGGTGAAGACGTCGCCGAGTTTCACGTCCATGGCGGACGTGCGGTGCTCGCATCGCTGTTTGCAGCGCTGTCGGGAATTGAAAATCTGCGAGCCGCCGAGCCCGGCGAGTTCACGCGGCGCGCGTTCGAGAATGGCAAGCTCGATCTCACCGAAGCCGAAGGCCTCGACGATCTCATTCACGCCGACACCGATCGGCAGCGGCGCCAGGCGTTGCGTCAGCTCAAAGGGCTGCTCGGCGACCGTGCGCGCGACTGGCGAAAAGCGATCATCGAAGCCTCGGCGTTGGTCGAAGTCGGCATCGATTTTTCCGACGAGGGCGACGTGCCCGCGGAGCTGATCGCGCCGGCGCTCGAGAGGATCAAGGCGCTGCGCGATGAGATCAAGGAAGTGCTTGCGGTACAGGGCAACGCTGAACGGCTGCGCGATGGCCTGGTGGTGGCGATCGCGGGCCCGCCAAATGTCGGCAAGTCGACGCTGATGAATCAGCTCGCGCGGCGTGAGGTCGCGATCGTCTCGCCGCATGCCGGCACCACGCGCGACGTCATCGAGGTGCAGCTCGATCTCGACGGCTATCCGGTGACGGTGATCGACACCGCCGGCATACGCGAAACGGAAGATCCCGTGGAGCAGGAGGGTGTGCGGCGCGCGCGGGCACGTGCGGCTGAAGCCGATCTCGTGTTGTGGCTTGCCGACGCTGATGGTGGGGAGACTGGTGATCAGGAGAGCGCTCCGGCCTGGCTCGTGCGCAACAAGATCGACCTTGGCGATGGCACGGCCGTCGCGGGGAAGTCGACCTGCGAGTTCAGGATCTCCGCCGCGCGGGGTGACGGCATCGCCGAACTGGTTGGCGCCCTGGTCGGCTTCGCGCAAGATTTTTTCGGATCGACCGAGGGCGGCTTGATCAGCCGGGAGCGCCAGCGGGGCCTGTTGATGGACACCGTTGCGTCGCTGGAGCGCAGTCTTGCTGCGATCGGCCGAGGCGAGGAGCTGGCCGCCGAGGATCTTCGATCCGCGGCCTATTCGCTCGGGCGACTGCTTGGCCGGGTCGATGTCGAGGACATCCTGGACGTCATCTTCCGCGAGTTCTGTATCGGAAAGTAGCGCTACTCCTTGGTTCAAGCGATTACCGGTTGGTTAAGGAGGATGGTTAATGAATGTTTCACGTGAAACATCGGGATTCAGTTCCACCGCCCGCACCTGTTTCACGTGAAACGTTCTTCTGAAACTTTCGAAGTTTCGATGGTTTCACGTGAAACATCTTCCGGCTTTTAGCATCCCGCGATAGAAGTTCGCGCCATGAGCGCGGCCCAAGAATGCTTCGATGTGATCGTGATCGGTGGCGGCCACGCCGGCTGCGAAGCCGCTTCCGCGTCCGCGCGTCTGGGCGCCAGGACGGCGCTCCTTACCCACCAGTTCGCGACCGTCGGCGCGATGTCCTGCAACCCCGCGATCGGAGGCCTCGGCAAGGGCCATCTGGTCCGCGAGGTCGATGCCATGGACGGGCTCATGGGCCGCGTGGCGGACGCGGGCGGCATTCAGTTCCGGATGCTGAACCGGCGGAAGGGACCGGCCGTCCGCGGTCCGCGGGCCCAGGCCGATCGAAAGCTCTATGCGGCGGCGATGCAGGCCGCCATTCGGGCGACGGCCAATCTCAGCGTGATCGAAGGAGAGGCGGACGAGTTGATCCTGTCGGGGGATCGCGTGACCGGCATTCGCTTGAGCGGCGGCCGGGAATTTTCGGCCGGTGCGGTCGTGGTCACGACCGGGACCTTTTTGCGCGGCCTGATCCATCTCGGCGAGAGGCATTGGCCGGCAGGTCGGGTCGGCGAAGCCCCGGCGATGGGTCTTTCGAAGTCGTTCGAGCGGGCCGGCTTTGCCCTCGGCCGGCTCAAGACCGGCACCCCGCCGCGGCTCGACGGGACCACGATCGACTGGTCTGCCGTCGAGATGCAGCCGGGCGACGACCCGCCGGAGCCATTTTCGGTCATGACTGACCGGATCACGACGCCCCAGATTCAGTGCGGCATCACTCGTACGACGGCGGCCACTCACGCGGTGATCCGGGCCAACGTCCATCGCTCGCCGATGTATTCCGGTCAGATCAAGAGCTCGGGACCGCGCTATTGCCCTTCCATCGAGGACAAGATCGTCAAGTTCGGCGACCGCGACGGACACCAGATCTTCCTGGAGCCGGAAGGGCTCGACGACACCACGGTCTACCCCAACGGCATCTCGACCTCGCTGCCAGAGGAGGTTCAGCTCGCGATCCTGGCCTCGATCCCGGGGCTGGAGCGGGTGAAGATGATGCGGCCTGGCTACGCGATCGAATACGATCACGTTGACCCCCGTGAGCTCGATCCAACCCTTCAGACGCGCCGCCTCAAGGGCCTTTTCCTCGCCGGCCAGATCAACGGCACGACGGGCTACGAGGAGGCCGCTGCCCAAGGGCTGGTCGCTGGGCTCAATGCGGCCCTGGCCGCAAGCGGCACCGCGCCGATCGTGTTCGATCGCGCCGACGGCTATCTCGGGGTCATGATCGATGACCTCGTGACACGGGGCATCACCGAGCCCTATCGGATGTTCACCTCGCGCGCGGAGTACCGGCTGACGCTGCGAGCAGACAATGCCGACCAGCGCCTGACCGACAAGGGCATCGCGCTGGGCTGTGTGAGTGAGGCCCGCCGCATCCGCCACGCCGCCAAAATGGCCGCCCTGAACCACGCCAGGCGGCTGTCCAGGTCGCTGACCATCACTCCGAACGAAGCCGCCAAGCATGGCCTCGCACTCAACCGGGATGGCCAGCACCGCTCTGCCTTTGAACTGCTGGCCTATCCCGATGTGGGCTGGACCGAGGTGAGGGCGATCTGGCCCGAGCTCTCGGCCATTGGCCCAGCCATTGCGGTCCATCTCGAGATCGACGCCAAGTACGACGTCTACCTCAAGCGCCAGACAGCCGACGTCGACGCTTTCCGGCGCGATGAGGGGATGGTGCTCGGCGATATCGACTACGGTCTGGTGCCTGGTCTCTCCAACGAGGTCCGTGCCAAGCTTCAGGCGAAGCGGCCCTGGACGGTAGGGCAGGCGGGTCGGATCGACGGCATGACACCGGCGGCGCTCGGCATCCTCGCCGCCTATCTCCGCCGCGAGGCACGCAAGGCGAAGGCGACAGCCTAGAGGCGTTTCACGTGAAACAGCGAGCCAAAGATCAGGCCGGGGATCGGGAGGATCACAACCCCTCGGCGGTGTCCGACAAGGCCGAGGCTCTGAAGCTCACGCCCGTTTCACGTGAAACAGAGGCGCGGCTCGATCGCTATCTCGATCTTCTCCGACAGTGGCAAGCCAAGACCAATCTCGTAGCGTCCTCGACCCTGCCCCACCTCTGGACCCGCCACGTCGCCAACTCGCTGCAGCTCCTGACACTCGCCCCGACCGCAAAGATCTGGGTCGACCTCGGCAGCGGCGGTGGCTTCCCCGGCCTGGTGCTCGCCTGCGCGCTGGCGGAAAAGCCCGGAGCTGTGGTCCATCTGGTCGAACGCAATTCCAAGAAAGCGGCGTTCCTGCGCGAGGCATTGCGAATCACATCGGCGCCGGGAATCGTGCACGCGGACGGAATCGAGGATATTGTGGATAGCATCGAGGGGCCGATCGATTGCGTGACCGCGCGAGCGCTGGCTCCGTTACATCAACTGATCGGCTACGTCGAACTCCTGGTAAAGCGAGGTGCAAAGGCGCTCTTCCTCAAGGGTCAAGATGTTGAGGCAGAATTGACCGAAGCTACTAAATATTGGAATATCAAACCAAATCTTCACTCCAGCCTGACGGGCGGACAAGGCTGGATCGTCGAACTCGACCGGATCGAGCGACGCTAAGCCTTCCGCGCCACGACAATGGTAACTGGTCATGGGCGTAATTGATCAAGTAAATCAAGAAGATAGCGTAGAAAGCCTGCATGGCCATCCGCGCATTTTGGCGCTCGCCAACCAGAAGGGTGGCGTCGGCAAGACCACCACGGCGATCAACCTCGGCACCGCGCTGGCCGCGATCGGCGAGCGCGTGCTGATCGTCGATCTCGATCCGCAAGGCAACGCTTCGACCGGTCTCGGCATCGATCGCCGCAATCGCGCATGCTCGACCTATGACGTGCTGGTCGGAGAAGCGCAGCTCCGCGAGTCCGTGGTGCCGACCGCGGTGCCTCGTCTGCACATCGCGACCTCGACCATGGATCTCTCCGGCCTCGAGCTCGAGCTCGGGACCACGCCCGGCCGCGCCTTCCGGCTGCGGGACGCGATCGCAACACTGAACAACAATGTCTCGCCAGACTCCGATTACAGCTACGTGCTGATCGACTGCCCGCCTTCGCTGAACCTGCTGACGGTCAACGCGATGGCCGCATCGGACGCAATCCTGGTGCCGCTGCAATGCGAGTTCTTCGCGCTCGAAGGCCTGTCGCAGCTCCTGCAGACGGTGGAGCAGGTGCGCACCACGCTGAACCCGAATCTGTCGATCCACGGCATCGTGCTGACCATGTTCGATTCCCGGAACAATCTGTCTAACCAGGTCGTGGCCGACGTCCGCCAGTTCATGGGCACCAAGGTCTACAAGACAATGATCCCACGCAACGTGCGCATCTCGGAGGCGCCGTCCTACGGCAAGCCGGTGCTGGTCTACGACCTCAAATGCGTCGGCAGCGAAGCGTACCTCAAGCTTGCGACGGAGGTGATCCAGCGCGAGCGCGAGCTGCGGGCGCATTGATGATGACCGGTAGGATGGGTTGAGCGTGGCGATGCCCATCCTGGCTGGCCGCAAGGGTGATGGGTTTCGCTACGCTCTACCCATCCTACGATCCCCAAATTTGATCCCGGAGTGCGACGAGTGAATACAAGGGAGCTGGCGACGATGGCCGACGAAGCGCGTTCGCGACTGGGCCGCGGTCTTGCAAGTCTGATCGGCGATGTCGGCGGCGAGGCGGCGCATGTCGACCGGCCGCGCGCGCAGCGCAAGGTGCCGATCGAATTCCTCAAACCCAACCCGCGCAACCCGCGCCGCGCCTTTTCCGACGCCGAGCTCGGCGAGCTCACCGAATCGATCAAGCAGCATGGCGTGATCCAGCCGATCGTGGTGCGGCCGGTGAAGGGCGCCCACGACCGCTTCGAGATCATCGCCGGCGAGCGGCGCTGGCGCGCCTCGCAGGCCGCAGGGCTCCACGAGGTGCCGATCGTCCCGATCGACGTCAGCGACAGCGACGCGCTGGAACTCGCCATCATCGAGAACGTCCAGCGCGAAGACCTCAACCCGCTGGAAGAGGCGCAGGGCTATCATGCGCTGGCCGACGAGTTCAAACGCAGCCAGGAAGACATCGCCAAGATCGTCGGCAAGAGCCGCAGCCACGTCGCCAACATGATGCGGCTGACCAAATTGCCGGCCGAGGTGCAGGCCTATATCGCCGCCGGCAAGCTGACGGCCGGACATGCCCGCGCCCTGATCGGCGTGCCCGATCCGCTTGCCGCGGCCAAGCAGATCGTGGAGCAGGGCCTCAACGTCCGCCAGACCGAGGCGCTGGCGCATGACGAGGGCGTGCCCGAGCGCAAGCCGCAAAAGGCGCGCGGCGGCGGTGGCGGCAAGATCAAGGACGCCGACACGGTGGCGCTGGAAAAGCGTGTCTCGGATGCGCTCGGCCTCGGCGTCAGTGTCAATCATCGCGATCCCGGCGGCACCGTACAGATCAGCTACCGCAACCTCGAGCAGCTCGACGAGGTGATGCGGCGGCTGGCCAGGAGCGGCTGACCTCTCCTCGTCATTGCGAGGAGCGAAGCGACGAAGCAATCCACACTTTCTCCGGCGAGAGATGGATTGCTTCGCTTCGCTCGCAATGACGGTCACCCCTTCCGCTTCGCATTCACCGCGATCGACAGCAGCGCCCGCTGCGCGATGACGGCGGCGAGCGCGGTCTGCTTGCGCATGTCGAGGGCCGCGCCGGCGAGCTGCTCGATGATCGCGACCAGCCGCGTGGGGGAGAAATTGCGCAGCGCGATCTCCGCCAGCGGCTTGCGCGAAAAGTGCAGCCGCGGAAATCCGCTGTCGAGCAGTTGCGACGCCGGCGTGCCTTCCGCGACCGCAAGCGCCGATTTGTGCAGCCAGGCGGCGTGGCGCTGGGCCGAGGCGATAATGATTCCGGGATAGGTGCCGGCGACCATGGCTTTCGCAAACTCGCTTTCGACCAGTTCCGGCTTTCCGGCAAAGGCGCCGTCGATGATCGGGTCGAGCTTCATCTCGGACGCATCGGCGACCACCGCCATCACATGGTCGAGCGTCACCTCGCCTTCGCCATGCGCGAACAGGGTCAGCTTCTTCAGCTCGTTGCGCGAGGCTTGACGGTCGCCGCCGAGCAGCATCATGAGAGCCGCGCGGGCGTCCGCCGCGATCCGCAGATTGGCGGCCCGCAGTTCCTCGTCCATCAGCTTGGCGAGATCGCGCTCGCCATCGGGATAGCAGCCGATCGCGACCGCGGTCTTGGCGCGCTCGCAGGCCTTGCGCAAGGGCGACTCAGGCCGCAGGTCGCCGGCCTCGATCACGATCCGGCAATCCTTCAGCGGCGTGTCGGCCAGCGTATCGACGCCGCTGGCAAAGCTGCGCGAGCCGGCGCGGACGCGGATCGCGCGGCGGCCGCCGAACAGCGGCACGGTGAGCGCTTCATCGACCAGCCGTGACGGCTCGGCGGACAGCTCGTCGCCGTCGAGCCTTACCATGGAGAAGGGATCGTCGGGGTCGTCGACCGCGGACTTCAGGAGCGCGTCGGCGCGCTCGCGCACGAGGCCGGCGTCGGGGCCATAGAGCAGGATGATCGGACGGCCCGCATCGGGGCGGGCGAGAAACGCGTCGATGTCTTTTCCGCGAAGCGCGACCAAAGGGGACACTTATTTTTTGCGCGTGATCTCCGCGCAAACGCTACGCGTTTGTCGCGAGGGAAAACCGGTACCCACTTTGCGCTAACGCGGCCTCCGGGTCCGGATCAAGCGCTAAGTTCCCGCCGTGAAGAACGCGGCGAGCCGCGTCTGGATGTTTTCGGCGATCTCGTTTGCCGCGCGGTCTTCGGCGTCGCGCAGGGCGCGGGAGCGGGCAAAGCGTTGGTAGGAGCCCGGCATGTCGTAAGTGACCCGCGAGAAGGTCGAGCCGTTCAGGACCGACCTGTTGGAGGCGATGTCGACCAGATTGTACTGGGCGTCGATGCCGGAGTTCTCGCTGGTCGGAAGCCCGGTATTGGGATCGACGATCAGCGAGGAGCGGCTGGAAGAGAACCGCAGGATCAGGCGGTGGGTCGGCGGCATGCCCGTGGCATTGCCGTAAAGCTTGAACGCCAGCGCGTTGCGGATTTCGACACCAATCCGCGCTTCGCGGGAGGCGTTGCTCTTGTCCGCCACCGGCGGAATCTCGATGCCCATCAGCTTCTCGCGCAAGGCGGGCGAGCCGTCGGTGTGCTCGGCATACATCGGCTGGAAACAGCCGGCCGCCGGCGCAGCCAGCGCCATCACGGCCAGCAGCCGAAGGGCGATGCGGGTCCTAGCCAACGACATTCACGATCCTCATGGGAACTACGATCACCTTGCGGACGGCCTTGCCGCCCAGCGCCAGTTTTACCGCATCGAGCGCCAGAACGGCAGCCTCAATATCCGGATTTTGGGCGCCCCGTGGCACGGTAACATCACCCCGTTTCTTGCCATTGACCTGGACCACCAGGGTCACGCTGTCTTCAACCAGCAAATCGCGTTCGATTTGCGGCCAAGCGGCCTCCGAAATCAGCCCCTTCCGGCCCAGCACCTGCCAGCATTCCTCGGCCAGATGCGGCATCATCGGGGAAATGAGCTGAACCAGGATCGAAGCTGCCTCCCGGACCGCCCAAGCGAGGTCGGCCGTTGGCTTACCTTCCTTATTACCTTCCTTGGCCAGCACCTCCGACAGCGCGTTGGCGGCCTCGCGGATATGCGCGAGGCAGACATTGAAATGCAGCCGCTCGATGCCGCCGGACACCTTGTCCAGCGCGCCGTGGGCGGCCTTGCGCAAGGCGAGGGCATCGGGGCCGAAGGCGGCCGGCCGGGCCGCCGGCGCGCTCTTCGCGATCTCGGCGGAATCGTTCACCAGCCGCCACAGCCGCTGCACGAAGCGTGACGCGCCCTGGACGCGCTCATCGCTCCAGATCACGTCGCGGTCGGGCGGCGAGTCCGAGAGCATGAACCAGCGCGCGACGTCGGCGCCATAGGTCACGATGATGTCGTCGGGGTCGACGGTATTCTTCTTCGACTTCGACATCTTCTCGATCGCGCCGATCGAAACCTCTTCGCCGGTTCCGGTCAGCACCGCGCGGCGGCCGTTGGCGCCGGTCTCGACCGTCACCTCGGCCGGCGTGACATAGGCGCCGTCCTTCTTCTGGTAGGTCTCGTGCACCACCATGCCCTGGGTGAACATGCCCGCGAAGGGCTCCTTCATGTCGATGTGGCCGGTGGCCTTCATCGCGCGGGTGAAGAAGCGGCTGTAGAGCAGGTGCAGGATCGCGTGCTCGACGCCGCCGATATACTGGTCGACCGGCATCATGCGGTTGGCGACCTCGGGCGTGGTCGGCGCCTTCTCGTTCCAGGGGTCGGTGAAGCGCGCAAAATACCAGGACGAGTCCACGAAGGTGTCCATGGTGTCGGTCTCCCGCAGGGCCTTGCCGCCGCATTTCGGGCAGGTGACGTGCTTCCAGGTCGGGTGATGGTCGAGCGCGTTGCCCGGTCTGTCGAAGGTCGCGTCCTCCGGCAGCGTGACCGGCAGGTCCTTGTCCGGCACCGGCACCACGTCGCATTTCGGGCAGTGGATCACCGGGATCGGGCAGCCCCAATAGCGCTGGCGCGAGATGCCCCAGTCGCGCAGGCGGAAGTTTACTTGCCGCTCGGCCACGGGTGCGTTGCCGCGAATTTCCGTCTCCAGCCGCTTGGCAACATCTTCCTTGGCCTGCTCGATCGTCATCCCATCGAGGAAGCGGGAATTGATCATGCGGCCATCGCCGTCATAGGCGGTGTCCGTGATGAGGAACGTCTTCGGGTCCTGGCCCTCGGGGCAGACCACCGGAATGTTGCCGAGCGCGTACTTGTTGACGAAGTCGAGGTCGCGCTGGTCGTGCGCGGGGCAGCCGAAGATCGCGCCGGTGCCGTATTCCATCAGCACGAAGTTCGCGACATAGACCGGCAGTTTCCAGTTCGAATCGAACGGATGGATCGCCTTGATGCCGGTGTCAAAACCCTGCTTCTCGGCGGTATCGATCACTTCCTGCGCGGTGCCGATGCGTTTGATCTCGGCGATGAACTCGGCGAGCTTTGGATTTTTCGCGGCTGCCGCCTGCGCCAGCGGATGGTCGGCCGAGATCGCCATGAATTTCGCGCCGAACAGCGTGTCCGGCCGCGTGGTGAAGATCTTCAGCTCGCTCTCGCCGGCGGGCGTGGTCGCTGCATCCAGCGCAAAGCGAATCAGCAAGCCCTCGGAGCGGCCGATCCAGTTGCGTTGCATCAGCCGCACCTTGTCGGGCCAGCGGTCGAGCCCGTCCAGCGCCTCCAGCAGCTCCTGGGAGTACTTCGTGATCTTGAAGACCCACTGGTTCATTTCGCGTTGTTCGACAACAGCGCCCGGAGCGCCAGCCGCGGCCGTCGATCACCTGCTCGTTGGCGAGCACGGTCATGTCGACCGGGTCCCAGTTGATCTTGCGCTTCTCGCGCTCGGCGAGGCCGGCGCGCAGGAAGTCCAGAAACATCTTCTGCTGATGCTTGTAGTAGGAGGGGTCGCAGG
This sequence comes from uncultured Alphaproteobacteria bacterium, assembly GCA_963831505.1. GTDB lineage: Bacteria > Pseudomonadota > Alphaproteobacteria > Rhizobiales > Xanthobacteraceae > Bradyrhizobium. Next base: position 479,635 of record CAWHQY010000023.1, read on the forward strand.
TCGCGAACTCGCGGGACCAGTCGAGCGACAGGCCGATCGAGCGCAGCTGTTTTTTCATCGCGGCGATGTTGTCGTAGGTCCAGGCCTTCGGCGCCACCTTGCGCTCGATCGCGGCGTTTTCGGCCGGCAGCCCGAACGCATCCCAGCCCATCGGATGCAGCACGTTGAAGCCCTTGGCGCGCATGTACCGGGCCAGCACGTCGCCGAGCGTGTAGTTCCTCACGTGGCCGATATGGATGCGCCCGGACGGGTAGGGGAACATCTCCAGCACGTAGTATTTCGGCCGTTTGTCGTCGTTTTTGGAAGAAAAGATCGCCTTTTCATCCCACTCGCGTTGCCAGCGGGGCTCGGCTTCGCGGGCGTTGTAGCGTTCGGAGGTCATGGGGCAGGTGTTTCTACGGGGCCTTTCGGGCCGTCTGAAAGAGGGGCGGAATAGGCCATAAAAGGTGCTTCGGGGTCAATAATTTAGCTCCTGCCGGGCAGGTCTTCCGAGGGGGATCGTCGCGGCGCTTCCGGATGGCATCAAAATGAGCAGAATTGAGAGGCACTTAATGATTTCATGAGACCTTCATATCCAAACAACAAGAAAAGATGGACCCCCACCGAAGCAGGCGCACATCCCTTGGCCGACGCATACGACCAGCTGGATTTCGAGTACGTGACCGGCGTGGCCGAAAAGGCCATGCGCGCCGTCACCGAGCAGCGCGTCCCCCCGACGCCGCAGAATTTTCACGTCTGGTTCAAATATGCGCTCGGCACGCCGGCCGAGCTCAAGCGTACCATCGACATCCTGGTCGCCAACAAGCGCAAGTTCGACGCCGCGACCAACCGCGACCTCTATACGACCTATGTGGGGTCGAAGGGCACCGACGAAGCGGCAGCCTATCAGGTTTCCCAGCAACTGCATGCGGTGCTGGCATCGGCGCAGCAGTTTTTGAACACGGCCATTGCCGACAACCGGACGCAGATGGAAGCGATCAGCGAAGTCGCCGACCGCTCCGAGGCCGGCGTCGATTCGCGGCTTCTGGTCGAGACGCTGATGAACGAGCTTGGCAAGGCCGCGACACGTGCGGCGAAGCTCGAGACCCAGTTCACCGAAAAGTCGCGCGAGCTCGACGTGATCCGCGAATCGCTGTCGAAATCGGAAGAGCGGGCGCGGACCGACACGCTGACCGGATTGCCCAACCGCCGCGCGCTGGAGGAATTCTTTCGCACCGCGCAGACCGAGGCCATGGAACAAGGCCGGCCGCTCAGCGCGCTCCTGATCGACATCGACCATTTCAAGCGGTTCAACGACGATTTCGGTCACGGCGTCGGCGACCAGGTGCTCCGGCTGGTGGCGAAAGCCGTGCGCGAACGGGTTCGTGACAGCGATCTCGCGGCCCGCTACGGCGGCGAGGAGCTGATCGCGGTTCTTCCCGGCGCGGATCTCGTCGCCTGCACGGCGACGGCCGAACGCATCCGCCGCGGGATCGCCGAGGGCAGGATCACCCGCCGTTCCTCCGGCGAGGAGCTGCCCGGCATCACCGTGTCGATCGGCGTCGGCCAGTTCCAGCTCGGCGAATCCATGGAGGACATGATCGACCGCTGCGACCGCGCGCTCTATCAGGCCAAGAAGCGCGGCCGCAATCTTGTCGTGACGGAGAACGAGATCGAGCCGGAGCGGGCGACGGGGTAGAGCATGATCCGGAAAAGTGTGTGGCGGTTTTCCGAAATGATCATGCTCAATCAGGAATAAGCCTGCGCTAGCCATGACGGCAGACATGCGTTTTCGATCCCGCAGCGCGTTTTGCCCGAGTTTTTCAAATGCGTCAGCCCTCTTGGGACAGAGGGCGCAGGGAATGCCGGGTGACGACCTCACCCATGGCCCGCCTGCAACAAAAAACGCAGGCGGCAGTCACCACAGGTTTGGCCGGATCAACCGGCATTCCCTGCGCAATGGTTTACGGCTTATACGCGTTCTCCCCGGCGTCCGGGCTTGTTAGCCGCCGTCGCCAGCGGGATCATCACCCGCCAACTTGACACCAGCGTCGGGGTGCCAGGACCACGCGATTTCGCCGTCCGTGCTGGCATCACTCGTCAGTTGATGCCATCGCGTCCATCGCATCCCGCACCCAACACCCGTGACGACCGCGAAGCGTCCCTCTTGTGGGCGCGGGACGGCGTGAAACATACGCTTGATTCGGTCTTCTGAAAAAGCGAAATATCTTCGCAGAGGGGGCTTGACGGGAATTTCGAGAGCTAGCCCCGTCGGGCAAATCAGTTTGGGAATTTGCTCTCGTTACAAGCCCTTTACCCCAATTATGACAGCTCCGATTGTGATCGCGCAGGCTCAACCCGCCATCGCAACACCACCACCGACATCGTCCGCGCGCACAAACCCGTGCTCGACCACGGTGTTGCGGCCGCGGTGTTTGGCGGCATAGAGGGCGGCGTCCGCGGCCTCGATCAGGTCGCCCGGGCGCAGCGCGTCGTTCGGCTTGCTGCAGGCGACGCCGACGCTGACGGTCACATAAAGGTGGCTCGAGGTCCGGTGCGGCAGCGCCAGGTTCTGGACCGCGGCGCGCACCGTTTCGCCGATCTCGCACGCGCGGCCGGCGCCGACATTCGGCAGCAATAGACAAAATTCCTCGCCGCCATAGCGGCCGGCAAAGCCCATGGTGTCGGTGGCGATGCCGGACAGCGTCTCGCCGAGCCTGGTGAGGCAGGCGTCGCCTTCGGGATGACCGTAGGTGTCGTTGTAGAGCTTGAAATGATCGACGTCGATCATCAAGAGCGAAAGCTCGCAGTCATATTGCTGCGACTTCATCCATTCGAAATCGAGCCGGCTCTGGAAGCCGCGGCGGTTGGCGAGGCCCGAGAGCATGTCGATCGAGGCGATCACGGTCAGGCGGTCGTTGGTGGCGACGAGCTCGCGCTCGCGCTGGCCGAGCTGGGCCGCCATCGCGTTGAAGGCGCGCGCCAGCGGCACGAACTCCGCCGGCAGGCGGTTGTGTCTCACGCGCGCCGCCGCATCACCCTGGCCGAAGCGCTTGGCCATCGCCGCCATCAGGTTGATCGGCTTGATGATGAGCTGCTCGGCGGCAATCAGCGCGCCGACGAGGACAAAGAGGATGACGAAGCCGAGCTGCAGATAGGCGGTGCGGATGTCGCGGTTGATGGCCGCGGTTACGCGGTCTTCGTCGATGCTGGCGATCAGCCGCGCGCCGGTGCCGGCAATTCGCGCGAAACTGAGCGCACGTCTGGTGCCGTCGTTGGCTTCAAAAGACAGCGAGCCCTCGTCCTTGTTCGAATCGAGCGCCTTGTCCGCGATTGCCGCCATCAGGGGCACGCTGTCGATCGATTTTCCGATGATGCTGGCCCGGTCCGGCGGCGCCGCGAGCACAGTGCCGTTGCTGTCGACGAGGGCGGCGGAAATGCCGGGCTTGCCGCCGAGATTGTCCATCAGCTTGGACATCCAGTCGAGGCTGATGCTGGCGACGACGACCGCGTCCGAGTCCCGGTTGATGGCGGAGACCGGATAGCCGGCGAGCATCACCGCGGTCTTGATCGCCTCGACAAAGGTGAAGTCGCTGAATGCCATCTCACCGGTGGCGCGCGCCTTCTTGATGTAGGCGCGGTCGCTGAGATCGATGCCGACAAAAGTATTGTTGGTCGAGCACTGTACCCTCCCGTCGCCGCCGACCAGCAGCACGTTGCGGATCCAGGGCAGGTTGTTGGGCAGGCTCGCGCGCAAGATATCGCAGGCGCTGATGACGCCGCCGGCGGAGGCGCGGATATAGGCCGCCGATTTCAGCACGGTCTCGACCGAGGAAATCACCTCGCGCTGGGTATCGGCACTGTGATTGGCAAGCCGCTGGAATTCCTCCGAGGCCTGTGCGATCTGCTTGGCGCGCGCATCCTCCAGCGAGCGGGCGCGATCGAGCATCAGCGGCGCCACCAGGATCACGGCCAGCAGCGCAAGCCGCGCGCGTATGCCGAGAACCTGCTTGAGTTTCGCTCTCTTGCGGTTGAAACTGATCCGAGACATTCGGAGATCCCCTACCCCGCGTGTAGCCTACGCGGAATGGTTGAAGACCCCTTTCAGGAACTGGGTAAAATTCGAGCTACCACCGTAAATCCACGCTCTATTGGGTGACATGACGACCGAAAACAGCCACGCCGTAACCTCGCATTCACCAAACGCGCTTGCCGCGGTCGAGCAGGAGATCGCACGCGCCTGCAGCGATGCGAAGCGGGATCGCACCTCCGTCACGCTGATCGCGGTGTCGAAAACCTTCGCCGCGGACGCGATCGTGCCGGTGATCGAAAGCGGACAGCGCGTATTCGGCGAAAATCGCGTGCAGGAAGCCAAGGGGAAGTGGCCGGCGTTAATATCGGCTTACAAGGGGCTTACGCTGCACCTGATCGGACCGTTGCAATCCAACAAGGCAAAGGAAGCGGTGGCGTTGTTCGACGCCATCCATTCGGTCGACCGCCCGAGCATTTGCCAAGCGTTAGCCAAAGAAATCGAATCCCAGAAGCGGCGGCCGCAACTCTTCGTCCAGATCAATACCGGCGAGGAGCCGCAGAAAGCGGGCATCGCGCCACAGGAGGCCGACGCTTTCATCGCGAGCTGCCTCGACAATTATGGCCTGGAGATCTCCGGCCTGATGTGCATTCCGCCGGTGGACGAGGCGCCGGCGCCGCATTTTGCGTTGACCGCAAAAATTGCCGCGCGCAACGGGTTGAAGAACCTGTCGATGGGGATGAGCGCCGATTACGCGATCGCGATCCAGATGGGCGCCACGCATATCCGCGTAGGCTCGGCGATCTTCGGGCATCGGGGGTAAGGCTACTGTCGCTGGCCCCTCCACTGTCATTGCGAGGCGCGAAGCGACGAAGCAATCCATGGCTCAGCAAGCGGCGACATGGATTGCTTCGCTTCGCTCGCAATGACGGAAACCGCACTCACATGAGCGTATCGTAAAGGTCCTTCCATTCCGGATTCAGCGCCTCGATCAGAGCGAGCTTTTTCGCCCGGCTGCAGGCCTTGATCTGTCTTTCGCGTGCCTACCTCGTCATTGCGAGCGAAGCGAAGCAATCCATCTCTGAGCTTGCTGAGGCGTGGATTGCTTCGTCGCGTGCGCTCCTCGCAATGACGGGGGCGGCCCTACTCGAATCCCACCGACACCTTCCCCAGCACGCCGAAATCCGCTTGCATCCGATCGCCGGATTGAATTGGCAGTGGCGGGTGACAGGTGCCGGTGGTCACCACCTCCCCTGCCTTGAGCGTCACGCCGAGCCCGCGCAATTCGTTGGCGAGCCAGGCCAATGCCACACGCGGATCGCCGAGCACATTCCTGCCGTGGCCGACATATCGCTGGCCGCGCAGGCTGATGACCGGCCGTTCCTCGACCAGATCGAGCGCGCGCCAGTTCGCGGTCGCAGCCTTGCCCAGCACGAACAGATGCGCGCAGGCATTGTCGGCGATGATCTGCGCCTCGCCGGCCTTGACGAATTCGGCAAAGCGCGAGTCCGGAATCTCGATCGCGGGATGCAGCGTGTCGACCGCAGCGAGCACCTCCCCGACCGAATACGCCGTCGGCCGCGGCGGCAGATCGATGCGCATGCGGAAGGCAAATTCCGGCTCGGCGACGCGCATTTCGTTGCCCGCCATCGCCGCCGTGTCGCCGTCTTCGATCAGCGTCTCCTGCAAAATGCGTCCGGCCATGGGCCCGGCGACATTGATGTGCTTCTGACCGGCCTCGCTGGTGGCGGCGATCTTCCAGCCGAACAATTTGTGGCGCGAGGTGCGCTCGATCTCGGCCTGGACGGCATAGCCCTCCTCCCGGCTAAGCGGCCGCTGCGCGGTTTCGAGATTGCCGAGCTTGGTGCCGGCGCGCCAATGGCCGTTGAGCGTGCGCGAGGCGGCCGCGATCTGATTCTTATCCAGCATTGTCGCCTCTCCTCCCTATTGTTTGCGCGTGATCTCGTCGGAAAACCGCTACACACTTTTCCGGATCACGCGCTATCCGATCACGATCCGCGTCCGCGGTCCCAGCCGCCGCAACAATTGCAGCATCGCCGATCGCGTCATCGAGACGCAGCCGGCGGTCGGCCCAAAGTTCTCGCGTGCGAGATGCAGGAACACCGCGCTGCCGCGGCCGGCGATTCGCGGCTTGGTGTTGTGATCGATCTCGACGATGAAGTCGTAGAGATGGTCCTTGCGGGTGAGCCGGTCGCCGGCCTGCTCGCCTATCCGCCGGATCGGCCGGTTGTAGTGGCGATCGGCCGGGTCTTCGCACCAGGCGTCCTCTGGGCGGATCGCGCGGACGGCGAGATGCGTCGGCGGCCTGGGATGGCGGTCGGCACGCCACCACACTTGTCGCGGATGAAAGATGCCCCGCGGGGTTCCGCCATCGCCCTCGCGCTTGTTGGCGAGCATGCCGCCACGCCCAAGCGCCACCGGAATCGTGATTCCGCCCGCCGTCAGCCACCCCTGCCGGGAATTTCCGGCGCGCGCGCGAATCCGGACCATGGCGAGCGGGCGATCGCGCGGGCTTGGATCATAAGTCTTTGAAGAAACGTCTCTTTTCATGCGTTCTGAATATTTGCCGGCGTTTCCGGAAGACCTCTCCGGTTCATTACAGGACATTCATCAAAATGCCCCGGAAATTTGGGGTACAGTGCCCCGCCTTGAGAATCGGTAACAGTTCCCTACCTGAAGGCGAGGAGCCGAAAACCAGCCACCAGAACTGTCAAGTCGACATCAAGCTTTACCAACTCGCGGCTGCCGACCACCCCGTTTGCATCTGCTGCCGTCAATAGGATTGTACCCATGGCCAATGCCCGCAAAATCCTGATCGTGGATGACGACACCGATCTCCGCGACACGTTGGTGGAGCAGTTGTCCCTGCATGACGAGTTCGAAGCCTCCGCGGTCGACACCGGCGCCAAGGGCGCCAGTGCGGCAAAGGCCAACTCCCCCGATCTCGTGCTGATGGATGTCGGCCTGCCCGATACCGACGGCCGCGAGGTCGTCCGCAGCCTGCGCAAGGGCGGCTTCAAGGCGCCGATCATCATGCTGACCGGTCACGACACGGATTCGGACACGATCCTCGGGCTCGAGTCCGGTGCGAACGATTACGTCGCAAAGCCCTTCCGCTTCGCGGTGCTGCTGGCGCGGATCCGCGCGCAGCTCCGCCAGCACGAGGCGAGCGAAGACGCGGTGTTCTCGGTCGGCCCCTATAGCTTCCGGCCCGGCTCGAAGATGCTGACCGGCGCCAACGCCAGGAAGGTCCGGCTGACCGAGAAGGAAACCGCGATCCTGCGCTTCCTGTACCGGGCGGGCCAGTTGCCGGTGTCGCGCGAGACGCTGTTGCAGGAAGTGTGGGGCTACAATTCTGGCGTCACCACCCACACGCTCGAAACCCATATCTACCGGCTGCGGCAGAAGATCGAAAAAGACGCCGCAAATCCCGAGATACTGGTGACGGAAGCCGGTGGCTACAAGCTGGTGCCGTGATACGGTTCGCGCCGGCGAATTGTGGATAGGTTGACCAGAAGTCGTTATGTCCATCGATGACGATGTGGCCCTCCTGGAACGGGTCCCGACCTTGCGTCTGTTGGGCCGCGAATCGCTGCGCATGCTGGCGATCGGCTCGGAGCAGCGCGAGGTGGCCCGCGGAGCCGTCCTGTTTCAGCAGGGCGAGGATGCCGATTCCGGATTTGTCGTGCAGCGCGGCGGATTCCGCATCGATGACGGCGCCGGCGCCGAGATGACCGTGGGTCCCGGCGCGCTCCTGGGCGAGCTCGCGCTGGTCGTCGCCATGCGGCGGCCGTCGAGCGCGACCGCGCTGGAACGTTCCATCGTCATCCGCATTGCCCGCAGCCTGTTCCAGCGCGTGCTGGAGAGCGACCCCGCCGCAGCGCGGCGGCTGCGTGACGAATTCGTCACCCGCACCAGCCAGATCGCGAGCGACATCCTGATCGCGGGCGGGAAGCTGAGCACTTAGTCATCCTCGTGGTGAGGAGCGCGGAACGCGCGTCTCGAACCATAAGGCCCGTCTGTCTCCCGCGGCCATCCTTCGAGACGCGGCGAAGGCGCCGCTCCTCAGGATGAGGACGTAATTTGCGGCGTCACGTCAAACCTCCAGCGTGACCGTGACCGGCACATGGTCGGACGGCCGCTCCCAGCCGCGCGCATCGCGCAAAATCCTGAAATCGCTGACCGCGTCCTTCAGCGCGCGCGAGACCCAGATGTGGTCGAGCCTGCGGCCGCGGTCGCCGACGGTCCAGTCGGCGGCGCGGTAGCTCCACCAGGTATAGACCTTCTCGGAAAACGGAATCCGCTCGCGCGCGACGTCGTGCCAGTCGCCGGCGGCAAGCGCCGAGAGCAGCTTCTCGCATTCGATCGGCGTGTGCGAGACGACTTTCAGAAGCTGCCGGTGCGACCACACGTCGTTCTCGTGCGGCGCGACGTTGAGATCGCCGACCAGGATGTGGCGGTCCGGCCCACGCGGATGCAGCGGCTCGCACGCCTTCATCTCGTCGAGGAATTTCAGCTTGTGGTCGAATTTCGGATTGAGCGCGGGATCGGGAATGTCGCCGCCGGCCGGCACGTAGAAATTATGCAGCACCAGCGGCTTTGCCAGCTGAGCCCTCTCGCCGAACGCGACCGAGATGTGGCGCGAATCGATCTTGTCGCAGAAGGTGCGGATGTCCGTGGTTTCGAACGGCAGCTTCGAGATCACGGCGACGCCGTGATAGCCCTTCTGCCCGTTCAGCGCGATGTGCTCATAGCCGAGCCGCTTGAAGCGCTTCCTCGGAAACGCGTCGTCGATGCATTTGGTTTCCTGCAGGCACAGCACGTCGGGCCGATGGCCTTTAAGGAATTTGGCGACGAGATCGATGCGCAACCGCACCGAGTTGATGTTCCAGGTTGTGAGGGAAAGACGCATGGGGACAGTTATGATCGTCATTGCGAGGAGCGCAAGCGACGAAGCAATCCGGCAAACAAGAAGTTCTGGATTGCCTCGCGATCGCTCGCAACGACGTAACGTCTTCAGCCCTTCGATGTCGGGTAGGTGGTGAAGTCGATCTTGAACAGGCCCGGATCGACCTTCTTGGTCGAGTCGAGATTGTAGACGGCGACCGTGGTGTCATAGCCCTGCGGATCGGTCACGGTCCACTGCTTGAGCTGGCCGTCCTTGGCGCCGATCATCAGCATCAGGCGGCTGGTGCCGACCAGCGCCTGGCGCTCCTCGATGGTGACGCTGATGAAGACATCGTCCGCCGTCACGTTGACGACATTGGTGTCCTTCATCAGGTCGATGCGGTCGGAGAGCAGGAAGCGCAGCGGCGTCTGCGACAGCGGATAGATGTCCTGCGTCGTGAGGTTGCGGTCGCGCACCGCGAGCGACGAGCCATCGGCGACGATCTCGATCGGCGTCGGTGGGTCATATTCGAAGCGCACCTTGCCGGGCTTCTGGATGTAGAAATCGCCTTTGGTCTTGGTGCCGTCGGGCCCGACCTGGACGAAATTCCCGACCAGTGTCTGCAGCGAGGACAGATAATTGCTGACCTTGGCGGCCTGTGCCTTCTGATTGGCGTCGAAGGTCGTGAAGATGCTGCTCGGCACATTGCGGTGCGGATCGGGGATCACGGGATCCGGCGGCGCGGCGCGCGTGGCGCCGGTCGTCATCGGCCCCTTTGTTTCCGCGCTCATCTGCATGTTGTCGCGCCCCTTCGGCGCGGGCTTTGGAATCGGAACGGTCTGTTGCGCCGTCGACGGCGCCGCCTGCGCGAGCATCGTGGCCGCGATGACGGCTGCGCCCGCCGCGATCAGATGGGCGCGCGTGCGCGAGGCGGTGATTCGGAATTTTCGATTGCTTTTCAACGCATAATCCTGACTGGCTGCGGCCATTTTACCGTAGTTTCGGTGCAATGCGGTATCGTTTTTCCGTGAAATCAGGCTGCCGCCTGCTGCATTGCCTCGACTTTGGCCCCTGCCTTTAGAAGCCTTCTTCCTCCTCGGCGACGAGGATTTCGCGTTTGCCGGCGTGGTTGGCCTGGCCGACGATGCCTTCGAGTTCCATCCGTTCCATCAGCGAGGCGGCGCGGTTGTAGCCGATCTGCAGCCGGCGCTGGATGTAGCTGGTCGAGGCCTTGCGGTCGCGTTTGACGATGGCAACGGCCTGGGAGAACAGGTCGCCGCCGCCGTCGGCGCCCATGCCGGTGGCGTCGAACACCGCGCCGTCCTCCTCGCTCGGCTCTTCCGCTGTGACCGCCTCGAGATATTCGGGCTGGCCTTGCGTCTTGAGATGACGCACGACCTTCTCGACTTCCTCATCGGAGGCAAACGGGCCGTGCACGCGGCTGATGCGTCCGCCGCCGGCCATATAGAGCATGTCGCCCTGGCCGAGCAGTTGCTCGGCGCCCATTTCGCCGAGGATGGTGCGGCTGTCGATCTTGGAGGTGACCTGGAAGGCGATGCGGGTCGGGAAGTTCGCCTTGATGGTGCCGGTGATGACGTCGACCGATGGACGTTGGGTTGCAAGGATCACATGCAGGCCGGCGGCGCGCGCCATCTGTGCGAGGCGCTGCACCGCGCCTTCGATGTCCTTGCCGGCGACCATCATCAGGTCGGCCATTTCGTCGACGATGATGACGATGTAGGGCAAAGGATCCAGATCGAGCTTTTCTTCCTCGTAGATCGCCTTGCCGGTCTCCTTGTCGAAACCGGTATGCACCGTGCGCGTCAGCTCCTCGCCCTTGGTCCTGGCTTCGCCGAGCCGCGCATTGTAGCCGTCGATATTGCGCACGCCGAGCTTGGACATGCGCTTGTAGCGCTCCTCCATCTCGCGCACGGCCCATTTCAGCGCGACGACGGCCTTCTTCGGGTCGGTCACGACGGGCGTCAACAGATGCGGGATGCCGTCATAGACGGAGAGCTCGAGCATCTTCGGATCGACCATGATCAGCCGGCACTGGTCCGGGCGCAGCCGGTAGACGAGGCTCAGGATCATGGTGTTGATCGCGACCGATTTGCCGGAGCCGGTGGTGCCGGCGATCAGCATATGCGGCGTGCGGGCGAGATCGATGATGACGGGATCGCCGCCGATGGTCTTGCCGAGGCAGAGCGGCAGTTTGGCGACGAAGTCGTTGGCTTCCTTCGCGGTCAGAAGCTCGCGCAGGTAGACCTTCTCGCGATGCGCGTTCGGCAGTTCGATGCCGATGGCGTTGCGGCCGGGCACGACGGCGACGCGCGCCGACAGCGCGCTCATCGATCGCGCGATGTCGTCGGAAAGTCCGATCACGCGGGAGGACTTGATGCCGGGCGCAGGCTCCAGCTCGTACAGTGTGACGACCGGGCCGGGATTGGCCTTGGCGATCTCGCCGCGCACGCCAAAATCCCCGAGCACGCCTTCGAGGCGGCGCGAATTGGCTTCTAGCTCGGCCTTGGACAGCGGCTGGCGGTCGGTGGCCTTGGGCGCGGCCAGCATCGACACCGCCGGGAAATCCCACTTGTCGGATTTCCTGGAGGGCGCCTTGGGTGCGGCCTTCTTGCGCGGGGCGCGCGCGGCCGGCTCTTCCTCGTCCTCTTCCTCGTCTTCCGGCTCCTCGTCGTCGGCCTCGGGCGCGATCGATGGCGCGGCACGGCCGCCGAGATTGGGCTCCTGGCGTTCGAACGACAGTTTGCGCGGCTGCGGGCCGGAGGAAACCAGCGAACGATAGGCCGTGCCGAAGAACCAGACCAGCCGCGCCTTGGCGCTCATCAGCGCATGGAAAATCCAGCCGAGCGAGACCGAGCCGCGATCCTCATCGTCATCTTCGACGAACGGCGCGTCGTCGTCCTCGATAACAGTCAACTCCTCGTCCTTTGGCCGCGAGCCGAGGCCGCAAGCGATCAGGAAAGTCACGGCCATCGCGGCGAACAGGATCAGGCCGAGCACGAAGCGATAGATGAAGCCCGGAGGGCCGAACACGACGGCGGGCGCGCGCACCAGCGCGTCGCCGACGACGCCGCCAAGCCCGGTCGGCAGCGGCCAGGCGCCGCCATGCGGCCAGCAACTGGCAAAGCCCGCCGCGATCACCGTGCACAACACCCAGCAGCCGAGCCGCAGCGCTTCGCGATCGAAATCGCGATGGGTCATCATGCGCCAGCCCCACACCGCGATCAGCAGGATCAGCATGATCGCGCCGAGCCCCAAGATCTGCATCAACAGGTCGGCGCCGATCGCGCCGGGATAGCCGACGACGTTGCGGATCGCGCGCGAGGTGGCATGGCTGAGGCTCGGATCCTGCACCGACCAGGTCATCAGCGCCGCGGCCACGAGGCCCGCGAATGCGATCAGGCCGAGGCCCATCAGCTCGCGAAGCCGCCTGACCAGCGCGTCGCGAATGGAGGCCGGTAAATGACTGACCAGTGGGATGACGCGTTCGATCGCCGGCATGTGCCCTGAGCCCCGCGATTAAGCCAAAGTTTCGACCAGGCGATGCAGCGCCTCGGCCGTCGATTCACTGTCCGCCACCAGCGCAAGGCGGATGAAGCCCGCGCCGGGATTGAAGCCGTCGTCCTGCTCGCGCGCGAGATAGCTGCCCGGGATCACGCGCACGCCGGCATCGCGATAGAGCTTCACCGCCGCCGCCTCGTCGCCGCCGTGCTTCGACACATCGAGCCAGACGCAGAAGCCGCCCGCCGGGCGCTTGTAGCCGTAGCGGTTGGCGAGGATCTGATCGGCGAGATCGAACTTGATGCGATAAAGCTTGCGATTCTCCTCGACATGCGCCTCGTCGCCATAGGCGGTGGTCGCGACCTGCTGCAGCGGCACCGGGACTTGCGGCGCAGCGACATTGCGCAGCTCATGGAAGGCGGCGAGGAACTTCCTGTCGCCGGCAGCGAAGCCGACGCGCATGCCCGGCAGGTTCGAGCGTTTCGACAGCGACTGGAACGCGACGACATTCTTGAAATCGGGTCCGGCGCATTCGAGCATGCTGCCCGGCGCTTCGCGCGTATAAATTTCCGAGTAGCACTCGTCGCTCAACACGATGAAGCCGAAGCGGTCGGCGAGCTGCTTCAGCTTGCGGAAGTAGTCGGGTGTCGCGACAGCGCCTTGCGGGTTTGCGGGCGAGGCAATGTAGAACGCGACCGTGCGCGCCAGCGTCGCCTCGTCGATCGCGTCGAGATCGGGCAGGAAACCGTTGGCGAGGGTGGTCGGCAGGTAGATCTGCTCGCAGCCCGCGGCCCGGCTGCCCGCGCCATAGGCCGGATAGAACGGGTTCGGCATCAGGATCGCCGGCCGGCCGCGCCGCTCGCCGACATAATCCTTGGCGGTCAGCGCCGCGAAAAACAGGCCCTCGCGGCTGCCGTTCAGCACCAGCACTTCGCTGTCGGGATCGACGGCGCGGGGCAGGTTGAATCGGGTCGAAAGCCAGGCGGCCGCCGCCTTCCGGAACGGCTCGATGCCCCTGGCCAGCGGGTAGCGGCCGAAATCGGCGATGTGCTGCGCCAGCACCTGGCCGACAAAGCCGGGTACCGGATGCTGCGGTTCGCCCAATGACAGCGTAATCAAGGGTTTGGCAGGTTTATAAGGCGCGAGCAGCTCGGTCGTCCGCGCAAAAGGCGAGCGTTCGCTTTCCTTGAGTCCGGCCCCCAAGGGGGCGCGGGATGAAGCGGTCATGGCCATACGTTAAAGCGCCAGCATTTCTTGAAGCTGCCGGTCGCGAAACGAGACCGGCCGGAAGCGACAAACCACCATAGATACGGCGAGGTTAAGACGCGATTAACCATCGACGATACTGGCAATTTGCAAGGTATTACCATATTTTTGAGAGGTAATACCGAGAGAGCTGCGATGGCAACTACGGTGACGAGCAAGGGGCAGGTGACGATTCCGAAACCGATTCGGGATCACCTCGGGATCGGGCCGGGCAGCCACGTCGCTTTCCGGCTCGCCGACGACGGGAGCATCGTGATCGAGAAGGCGGATGGCACGCGAGAGCCGAGCCGCTTTGCCAAGGCACGCGGCTCTGCAGGACCGGGCATGACGACCGACGAGCTCATGGCCCTGTTGCGCGGCGAACCTGAATGACATTGGTCGATTCGAACGTGCTGCTCGACGTCGTGACGGACGGGCAGGTCTGGGGCGATTGGTCTCAAGAACAACTCGAACGCGCGGCAGCGAGAGGACCGCTCGTCGTCAACGATGTGATCTACGCTGAAGTCTCGACGCGCTTTGCCTCGGTCGAAAGTGTCGAGGCAACGCTTCTGGATCTGAAGATTGACCTGGTTTCGATTCCACGTGAGGCACTATTCCTTGCCGGCAAGGCCTATCTTCAATATCGCGCCGCCGGAGGCGTTCGGACAAGCGTCCTCCCGGATTTCTTTGTCGGCGCGCACGCTGCGGTCGAGCAGCTACCGCTGTTGACTCGCGATGTCAGACGCTATCGCAGCTATTTCCCGACGGTAGACCTGATCGCACCGCAAGCGGAGCCATGACGGGCGCGTCCGACCTTGGGCGCGACGCGATCATCCCAGACGTCAGCGGCGTTCGGCGCGGGGCGCGCTACGAGATCGAAATGATCTCCAGGTTTTGACCGGATGCGTCGACTTCATCTCCAACAGCCTTGCCCAACAGCAGCCTTGCGACCGGAGATGCGAAGGAAATGGAACCGGCCTTGGGGTCCGCTTCGTCCTCTCCGACGATGCGATATTTCTGCACGCGTCCATCGTCGCGTCTGAAGGTCACAGCGCTCCCAAAGGCAACGGTGTCGGTTGACGTGGGATGGGCGACGACCTGGGCCGTTCGAACTCTCGCTGCAAAATAGCGCACATCGCGCAAGGGGATTGCCGCTTGCCGCCGCCGTTCGTTGACGTCCTCGATCTTCTGCGCCGTCTCATACGCCTCGCGGGCCTGTTGAAGCTGAAATTCCAAGGCCTTCAATCCCGCTTCCGTGACGAGGTTGGGATGGGGCGAAACCGGACGGTCGGGTAGCAGCGTCTCCGACGCGGTTTCGGCGCTTTCTTCCTTGGTGAAGGCAACGCTCACGTCAGAACTCCTTGCAAGTGAGAAATGCTGGACGGCTTCGTTAGCGCCACCCGAGGGCGGGAGCGATGTGGGTCAGAATCGCCTCGATCACATGCGCGTTGTAGGCCACGCCCAACTGGTTGGGTACAGTCAGAAGCAAGGTGTCGGCCTCGGCGATGGCTTCGTCCTTCTTTAGCTGCTCGATGAGGACATTCGGTTCCGCGGCATAGCTGCGGCCGAAGATCGCGCGGGTCCGCGGGTCGATGAATCCGATCTGGTCCTCGTCTTCGCGGCCGAGGCCGAAATAGCCGCGATCGCGATCGTCTATGAGCGCGAAGATGCTGCGGCTGACCGAGACCCGCGGCTCGTGCGCATGGCCGGCCTGCTTCCAGGCGGCGCGATAGGCCCGGATCTGGGCGGCCTGCTGCACATGGAAAGCCTCGCCGGTTTCGTCGTTCTTGAGCGTCGAGCTCTGCAAGTTCATCCCGAGCTTTGCCGCCCAGATCGCTGTGGCGTTAGAGCCGGCACCCCACCAGATACGCTCGCGCAGGCCTTCGGAATGTGGTTCGAGGCGCAGCAAGCCGGGTGGATTTGGAAACATGGGCTGCGGATTGGGTTGCGCGAAACCTTCGCCGCGCAAGAGGTCCAGGAAGACCTCCGCATGACGCCGGCCCATGTCGGCGTCAGTCTGGCCTTCGGTCGGTTGGTAGCCGAAATATCGCCAGCCTTCGATCACCTGCTCGGGCGAGCCTCGACTGATGCCAAGCTGCAGCCGACCGCCGGCGATCAGATCGGCCGCGCCCGCGTCCTCGGCCATGTAAAGCGGGTTCTCGTAGCGCATGTCGATGACCGCCGTGCCGATTTCGATGCGGCTCGTTTTCGCACCGACCGCGGCCAGCAATGGAAATGGCGAGGCGAGCTGGCGGGCGAAGTGATGGACCCGGAAATAGGCTCCATCTGCCCCGAGCTCTTCGGCTGCGACGGCAAGCTCGATAGATTGCAGGAGCGTATCCGCGGCAGAGCGCGTCTGCGATTGCGACGAGGGCGTCCAGTGCCCGAATGAGAGAAAGCCGATCTTCTTCATGAGGGCAATCTATGGATCTCCAGGGAGATTTGCGACCTGAAAGGCGGCTGTTGGCGTCAAGCGGACCTTCGGTAAATTGCCGATGACGGTGTGCTGGCTGTCGCGCGCGGCGAACAGACGCCGATTTGATTGCCGGACAACCTGGCACGAGCGCGCGTGAGGGGCCTCACATTAGACCGCGCGCGACTTCGATAATCTGCCTGCATCGAACGCAACGTAGTTGCGCTATTTCGTGTGCCGGCAGAACGGTCGTCCGGTCGCATTCAGCATTTGCACGATCGACGGCGATACCATCTGCGACGATTACATCGGCAACATCGTGAACTGGGCGCTCGGCAATGACCTGAAGGCCTATGCGAGCACCTGAGGCTAAAAGCGCTTCGCCAATCGCTCTGGCGGGTAAGTGCCGCCGGCAAGCTACGGCTTCAAGCTACTGTTCATCGACCCCTTCCCTCAATGCCGTCCAACGAGCAAACAACTCGCCGAACTCGGGCTCGCTGCTGCCAAGGGCGGTCTGCACAAGAACCGGCTTCAGATCCGGATCGATAAGAACGTATTGTCCGCGCAGGCCTCGAAGTGAGAACCGCCTGGCGTCTCGATGGATACAGCCGTCACGTCCGGAAAGTGCCCAGGAGGCGACATCGACGAAGTATCGCGATTGCCGGCGCTCTTGCCGAGACTTCGTTTTTCAAGGATTGCCGACCTCGAATGCCAGCAGGACGTTGCCGGGCAGGCCGCCCCATTGCGCGTAGCCAGAATTGACGTACAGCATGCCGTTGACGACGATCGGCCCGGGTCCGTCCATGGCACCACCATGGGCCAAAACGCCATTCACCGTGGTGTAGTCGCGCGCGGTGTCGATCTCCCAAAGCAGCCGACCGTCGTCGGTCGCATAGGCGCGCAAATAGCCGCTGACCCCGCCCGAGAAGACGACACCGGGAATGAGGGTGATCGCTGCGGAGAGGGCAGGGCTGCACTGGCTGCGGTCGCCGCATGCAACCGGCGCCACCTGCATCGCGATTTTCCCGGTCGCAAGATCCAGTGCGAACAGGCCTCCACCTTCGTTTGAATCAAGACGCCTCGTGCCGTCGCGAAGAAACCGCACGTCCGAGTTGGCGACATAGATTCGGTCCTGGTCCGCGGCGGAGCCCCACTCGGTCCCTCCCAACGGGCCACCCTTGCCGATCCGCGTCTGCCACAGGATCTTGCCCTCCTGGTCGGGATCCAGCGCATGCACCACGCCGGATTTCTGGCCGATGACCAGCTCGCGTTGTCCGTTGCGCAAGCTCACCAGGATCGGCGATTGGCCAAAGTCGTGATCGGGGCCGCGGTCTTCCGGACAATTGGTCTGGTCGGTGCCGAAACAGGCAACGACGAAGCTGTCCTTTGGCGTGGCCTGCTGATGCCAAATCATCCGGCCGGTCGCAAGATCAAACGCGAGGATGGCATCACTGGTGTCTGTTGCCGGGTCGGAATAGCTGTTCGAAGTCGCGACATAGAGCGCCTTGCGCTCAACATCGATCGTCGGTGCGGACCATACCGACGCTCCGGCCGGACCAAAGAGCTGGGTTCCGATGGCATTCGACTTTGTGGGATGCGGCGCTTCGGGGATGGTATAGGCCTTCCAGATCTGCGCGCCGCTCTCGGCCTTCAGCGCGACTACGCTGCCGCGAAACGTGCAGCATTGGTAGGTGGGGCGAGACCCCGTGACCTCCTCGATCGATGAAACCCCCACATAGACAACGCCGGAATAGACGGTTGGTGCGCCGGTGACCCGGGCCGCCGGATGATCGTCGACCTTGCGCTTCCAGATCAGCGCGCCCGTCATCGCGTTTACGGCGTAGACGTTGGCGCGCACATCGCCAAAGAAGATGGCAAGCTGATCGTTATCCAGCGGAGCAAAACTGATGGCGGTCCGGACCGGCGCTTCGGTCGGAAACGCCCATCGGGTGCATCCGCTTTTTGCGTCAAGGGCGCGTACCCTGCTGTCGCCGCCACCAACAAACAGCAAGCCGCCGGCGACGGTTGGCTGGGCGTTGGCGTTGGTTGTGAGGGGAAATCCGAACGCCCATTTCAGACGCAATCGGGGGACCTGGTCCGGAGCAATGCCAGCCATCGCGGCCAGTTGAAACCGGCTGTTGTTGAGATCCGCGCCCCAGCCGTTCCACCGCGGCCCGTCGATCGCTTGCGGAAAGCCGGCCTCGGTCTGCGCGCATTGCCCACTCTTGTCGGCCGTCGCATGCGGAGCTTCCGCGACCTTTCCGGTGACGAGGGAGGCAATGGCCGTCCGCTCGTCATTGGTCAGCCCCTGTGCGAAGGATGCCATCGTGCCCGTGGTGATCGCGCTTAGAACCTCATCGAACGACTTTGACTGCAGCACGGTGCGGCTCGGCGCACGAATGTCCTTGTTGCCGCTGTCGTGACACTGCACGCAGCGTTGGGCATAAAGGGCCGCACCGGTCTGCTGCGCTGCCGCCGGGAAGCAAAACCAGATCAACAGGACGACTGTCGAGGCGTGTATTTTCACCGTCTTTCACCGGCTTTGATTTTTCGATCGAAGGCGGTTGCAGCGTAGCACAACCGGAACGGTTGCCAATGCGCCCGATTCAGCACTGGAACCAGTCGCCGTCCGACTCAGTTGCCCCGATGCTTTTGCTTTGCTGCGGAGGTCGCGGCGATGTCGCACGTACGACTGCATCGAGAACCCTGGGGCTATTACTGGTTTGATGATTGCCCGCCACCCCACCTTGGCAGGAAGGCGGTTGGCCAGCCACCTGCCCATGCTCGATTGACCGTCGAGTTGCCGCCGTGCAAGCCGCAAGCCGGCATCAATACGGACTGGAGCGGCAATAAGTGCGCTCTCCGGGAGGGTCCAAACCAGGGCGCGCTGCCAACGCCGCAGACGCGGCCGGAGGCTCCGCAAACGCGGCAGCAGGCTCCGCCTGCGAAGGCGGACGCGGGTACAGCGGGGCAAGCCGGCGGCGGCAATGATGCTTCCGACGCGCTGCCAGCGCCGCAGGCGCGGCCGGAGGCTTCAAAGACGCAGCAACAGGCTCCGCCTGCGAAGGCGGACGCCGGCACGGTGGCGCAAGCCAGCGGTGGCAATCATGCCTCCACGGTCGGCACCATCGGATTTGACGTCGCTGTTGCTTTGAGTTTGGCGCTGGCTTTTGTCGTAGTCCGGCGCACCGTTTTGGACCTCTTTGGGGACGATGAACGAGAGGTTGAGCGGGGCGATGGGGTCTGAGGGCGGAGAATCATAACGCCGCTATCGTTGCACGCTGCGGCGGCGCGCAATGCATAGGTCGCCGGTACCTGCTAGGCCGGCGGAAATTGGCTCGCGGGCAGCGCGGCGCAATGGTCGTAGATCGCCGACGGCCGGGTAAACCACACCTTGTCCTTCTGCGGATGGGTTGCGATGTGCCGCAGCGCCTCGCGCAGCATGCGCAGCCTGTAGGGCTGGCCCACGATCATCGTGTGCAAGGCGATGCCGCAGACCAGCGGCTGCTTCGCCGACTGGCGCAGCAACTCCTCGAATTGACCGATGATGAAGTCGCGGAATTGCTCCGGCGAGTGATGCCTCACAAGTATCTGCGGGCTGTCGTTGATCTCGATCGGGTAGGGAACGCTCATGATCGGACCGGAGCGCGTCTTCATCCAGAGCGGCTGATCGTCGGCCGGCCAGTCCATCAGGAAATCGAACCCGACCTCCTTCAGGAGGTCGGGCGTGTGGTGCGTGGACGCCATCCATGGCGCCATCCAGCCTCGCGGCGGCTTTCCGGACGCGCGCCCGATCGCGTCACGAATTTCCTGCAGGAATCGCTTTTCGTCGGCTTCCCACATATGGCTGTGACGCTCGGCATTGGTGCGGCCGTGCCCGATGAATTCATCGCCGCGCGCCTTGAGCGCGTCGACGATGCGCGGCGCATAGTCGAACACCGCCGTGTTGATCAGGTGGGCCGCCGGAAGGTTCAGCTCATCGAACAGATCGAGGCAACGCCACACGCCGACCCTGTTGCCGTAGTCCCGCCAGGCGAAGGTCCGGGGATCTGGCGCAGCGCCTGCGACGGTCAGGAGATGTCCTTCACCCGCGCCGAATGCGAAATGTTCGATGTTGAGGCCAAGATAAACCGCCAGCCGTTTTCCGTCCGGCCAGGAATAGTCCGGGCGGTCGACGATCGGCGAGTAAGCATAGCGATCATGATAGGGAAGCTGCATGTCGGGTTTCCTGCCAAACTGCGATCAGCTCTGGATCGAATTCCGTGGCGGCAATCCTAGTTTAATCGCTACAATCATGGAATGAGCCAGTGTTGCTTTCCGGCTGTCGGCTGAGGGCCGACGTGCGGCCGACACGCTTGCCCTGGATACCCGGCTGGCATTCGTCCCGTATTTTCCTGGAGGCGCCGATGACTGAAGACAATCCAATGATGGTTGCTGCGGCTACGGTATTCGTCGTTGCCGACATCGCCGGCAGCACCGAGCACTACCGCGACGTGCTGGGCTTCACGGTGACGTTCCAGTACGGCACTCCGACATTCTATGTGTGCCTGTGCCGGGATGAAATTGAGTTGCACCTGCTTGCGGCAGGCCAGACGAACCGGCTGCCCGGTAACGGCGGCATCTGCGTATTCGTCAGGGACGTCGATGCGGTCCATGCCGAACTGGCCGCGCGGGGAGCCAGGATCGTCAAGCCGCCGCAAGACTACGACTACGGCATGCGCGACTTTGACGTGACCGATCTTGATGGAAATCAGCTTACATTCGGAACGGGGTCCGCAGCCTGATATGGGCGGCCATCGGCGGCGGGCTAAAGCGCGATGAGTTCAGGATGAATCGTCATCGCGGTTTAGCTTCTTGTTTGGGCATGATCTCCGCGCAAACGCAACGCGCTTGTCGCGAGGGAAAACCGCTTCACACTTTTCCGGATCACGCCTTAATGCCCCGCGGCCGGCGATAGGCCTGCCCTGGTGATGACGGAGGCTGCCTCGGGCGAGTTCAGGAAGCGGAGGAGCGCGGTCGCGGCTTCGACTTCCTGCGCCTGGCGCGTGAGCGCACCCGCGAAGGTAAATCCCGGCTGAAGCTCGGCCGGGATCGTGCCGACGTAGTCCACGCCTGCAACGTGCAGCAGCTCGCTCACCTGCTGGAAGCCGATCTCGGCCTCGCCGCGCGAAACGACGGCGGCGACCGGCTCGCCCGATGGCGGCCCGCGAACCCTGCGGCTCTTGGCCAATACCTGATCGGCGACGCCAAGCTTCGCGAACAACTGTGTCGAGAGGTAAGTGCCGCTGCCGCTGTCGGAGTAGGCGATCGATCTTGCGGCAAGCAGCGCATTTTTGAATGCCTCGACACTGCCAATGTCCGGCTTCGCAGCTCCCTGCCGCACCACCATGCCGATCAGCGAACGTGCGAGCGTGACCTTGCTGTCGGCGCGCACCAATCCCCGGGCAGCGAGAGCGTCGGCCGCGCTTCCGTCGAGGATCACGACGTCCGCGGCTTCGCCATGCGCAAGGCGGGCCGGGATCGCTTCGGGTGAATCGCCCATCGATGGACCGCGGGTCGTGATCAAATGGTGCCCGCTCTCGCGCTCGAACGCCGGGCCGAGCTCCGCATAGGCCTGATAGAATCCGGCCGAGATCATCACCCGCACATCCGCCGCGAAGCCGGCGTCCGGCATCGCCATCATGGCGCTGCCGGCCATGAGCAAGAGCCCGGCAATCCACCTTGACCTGGTCAATCTCTCCTCCCCTGGCTCCATCAGCGGCCGCGATCCTAATTTAATCGTTGCAATCAGGGAAAGAGATAGTGTTCGTTCTCCGGCCAACACCAGAAGGCTCCTTCCATGCAGCGACCCATTCCTGCCGTCTTCATGCGCGGCGGCACCAGCAAGGCGATCATGTTCCACGCGCGGGACCTGCCGGCCGATCGCGCGGCCTGGGAGGCGCTGTTCACCGCGGCGATGGGATCGCCGGACCCCTATGGCCGGCAGCTCGACGGCATGGGCGGCGGCGTCTCCTCGGTATCCAAGGTCTGCGTGCTCGCGCCCTCCGCGCGAGACGATGCGGACATCGACTACACCTTTGCGCAGGTTCAGGTGAAAGAGAGCAAGGTCGACTACAAGGGCAATTGCGGCAACATGAGCTCGGCGGTCGGTCCTTTCGCGGTCGACGAGGGCCTGGTCCGCGCCGATGGCGACACCGCGACGGTGCGCATCTTCAATACGAACACCAAAAAGATCATTCGCGCCACGTTCCCGCTGGAGGGCGGGCGGGCCCGCTACGACGGCGATCTCGTCATCCCCGGCGTCGCCGGCACGGGCGCCCCGGTGCGGCTCGATTTTGTCGAGCCGGGCGGCGCGGCCACAGGCAAGCTGTTGCCATCAGGCAAAATGATAGATCGGCTCGAGGTGCCGGGCTTCGGTTCGATCGACGCTTCGCTGGTCGATGCGGCGAATCCCGCCGTGTTTGTTCGTGCGCGCGATATGGGGCTCACGGGTACGGAGCTTCCCGAGCATCTCGAAGCCAACTCGAAAATCATGCGGCTCATCGAGGACATCCGGGTGCAGGGTTCGGTCCGGATGGGCATCGCGCCCGACGCCGAGGCGGCGCGCGCCGTGAGCGCCGTCCCCTTCATGGCGATCGTCAGTCCGCCCCTGGATGCGCGCACGCTCACCGGCGATAGCATTCAGGCCAGCGCCGTCGATCTCACCGTTCGCGTCGTCTCGAGCGGGCAGCCGCACCGGGCGCTGCCGGTCACGATCTCGCTTTGCACGGCGGTCGCCGCGCGCATCACCGGCACGGTCGTTGCCGAAGCCCTGTCACCGGCGGCGGGCAGCAAATCGCTGCGCCTCGGAATGCCTTCCGGCGTGTTGACGGTGGACGCCGACGTCGCCTCGGAAGGCGGCGCATGGATCGCGCGCGCGGGATCGTTCTACCGGACGGCGCGCCGGCTGTTCGACGGCAGGGTCTGGGTTCCGTCTGCCTGAAGCGGAGTGGCGAGCATGCCCTTGGCACGTGGTGGAATGCTGCTCCTCGATGATCAACCGGCTGCGGTCCTCGCCCTGACGTGCATCGGCAATCCCTTCGCCGGACGCAAGGTAATGCGCTGAACCGGCGATATCTCGGCATCCGGCCTCAAACATATGTCGAAGTCGCGGACGAGCACGGCCAATACGATGGCGGCTTCCTGCAGGGCGAACGCTGCGCCGATGCAGGTTCGCTGGCCGACTCCAAAGGGCAGGTAGGCAAAGCGTGGAATGGCGGTGCGGGACTCCGGCATGAAACGAGATGGATCGAACACATCCGGCTGGCTCCACAGCCGGTGATGCCGATGCAGCACATAGGGCGCGATCACGATCAGCGATCCAGGCTCGACGTCGAATTGTCCAAGCACGTCGGCTTTCTCGGCCGAGCGGCTGAGCGCGGCGATCGGAGGATAGAGCCGCAAGGCCTCTTCGATCACCGCCCTCGTTGCGACGAGCCGGTCGAGCAAGCCGTCCAACGGGCCCTGCAATTCCCGCTCGGCTTCCTGCTGCACGCGTAACCGCCATTCGGGCGACTGCGAAAGCAGGTACATCGACCATGCGAGTGCGTTCGCAGTGGTCTCGTGGCCGGCCGAGAGGAAGGTGAGGATGTTCGACCTTACCTCCGTGAGACTCAATTGACGTCCGGTCGAGGGATCGAGTGAGCGCAGCAGGAGCGTCAACAGGTCGTTCGGGGCGTCGCCCTCGGGGAGCGATGCGAGCCTCCGGCGCCTGACTTCGATAATCTCGTCGATGACGCCCTCGAAATAGGTCATCGTCCGGCGCAAGCGCCGATGGCCCGGCCTCGGTACGAAGCGAGGCATATTCAAGAGATCGAACGCGCTGATGCGGCCGATCACGCCAAAATAGGAATTCATCGCAAGCCGGAATTCGTCGAAGTCCCCGCCAATTCCGTCCGAGAAAATGGTCAACGCGAGCACGTTGAGCGTGATCAAAGTCATCTCGGCGGCCACATCGATCGCCGACCCGGGCGCCATCCTTCTCCATTTGTCGGCGAACCGGTCTGCGGCGGTCAGCATTGCCTCGGTGAAGCCCGTGACGGCCCGATGGGAGAACAGCGGCGCGAGCGTCCGGCGCTGAACCTCCCAGCGCTGTCCTTCGACGCTCAACAATCCGTCGGCCAGGCCGGACGAGAGAATGCGGCGTTGGATCGGGTCCTTTCGGTAGTTTGCGGAATTATCCAACAGGACGCGCTTGATGGCTTGCGGATCGTGGACCAGAAACGCGTCGGTAAATGGCAACCGGAACCTGGCGATCGGCTCCCGGAAGAAATCGGAGCTCCAGCATTCGAGCGGATTTCTCCGCAGTCTCGTCAATAAACCAAATAACCCTGGCCGTGTTTCCGGAGGGTACGGTGCAGGGGGACGAAAACCGGCTTCGCTGCAATCCAACATCGGGCAACCAGACCCAACAAGCACGTTCGTTGTCGAAATCAATTGGCTAACCGGAAAAGTTCTAAAGGGCGGGCTCGCGACCTGCAATAGTGCGCTTCGGCCGGGCGCAGCGTACCGCACCGCGGCAGCATCCGCCTTCGAGCTTCATGGCGTCATCCCGCCTTCGCCGATCGTGCGGATGCCGGATGCGGCGCTGGCAATCCCCGATTTTTCGAAAAAGAAAGGGGCTCCAACTTGCGCTGGAGCCCCTCAACGGTCGGGGCATTGCCGGGTATGTGCCCAAACCGAAGTTGTGGACTTAGGTCTCGTGAGACCTAAGTCCCGGGAGGAATCAGTAGTTGTAGGCGCGCTCGCCGTGGTCGGTGATGTCCAGACCCTCGCGCTCCTGTTCGACCGTCGGACGCAGGCCCACGATCACGTCGACGATCTTGTAGAGGATCGCAGATCCCACGCCCGACCACACCAGCGTGGCCAGCACGGCCTTGCCCTGTGCGATCATCTGGGTGACGAAATCGTAGGTGCCGGCATTGTTGCCCGTGATGTTGGTGTAGTCGGTCAGGCCGACGCCACCCAGCGCGGGGTTGACGAGAATGCCGGTGCCCAGCGCGCCGATGATGCCGCCGATGCAGTGGACGCCGAACACGTCGAGGGCGTCGTCGTAGCCGAAGCCGTTCTTCACCGTGGAGACGAAGAACAGGCAGGCCGGCGAGACCACGAAGCCGAGCACCATCGCACCGATCGGGCCGGCGAAGCCGGAGGCCGGCGTGACCGCGACCAGGCCCGCCACCGCGCCCGAGCAGATGCCGAGCAGCGAGGGCTTGCCCTTGAAGATCCACTCGAAGATCAACCAGGAGAACGCGGCGCCGGCGGTCGCCACCATCGTGTTGACGAAGGCGAGCGCGGTGGTGCCGTTGGCCTCCAGGTTCGAGCCGGCGTTGAAGCCGAACCAGCCGACCCAGAGCAGGGAGGCGCCGATCATGGTCATGGTCAGCGAGTGCGGAGCCATCAGGTCCTTGCCGTAGCCGACGCGCTTGCCGATGATCAGGGCGCCGACGAGACCGGCGATGCCGGCGTTGATGTGCACGACGGTGCCGCCCGCGAAGTCGAGGGCGCCCGCGCCGGCGAGCCAGCCGACAGCGCCGGTGACTTCGTCGAGCTTGGCCTGCGCCGCCGTCTTCGCTGCGCCATCGGCCGCGGCCGCGAGGGCCTTGGCGGCGTTGGCGACGTCATCCGGAGCGGCCACGAACCAGACCCAGTGCGCGATCGGGTAGTAGACGAAGGTCGACCACAACAGGATGAACAGCATCACCGCCGAGAACTTGATGCGCTCGGCGAAGGCGCCGACGATCAGGGCAGGGGTGATCATCGCGAAGGTCATCTGGAACACGAAGTAGGCGAGTTCCGGAATCACCACGCCGTTGGAGAAGGTGGCCGCCGTCGAAGAGGCATCGACGCCATGCAAGAAGGCCTTGCTGAAGCCGCCGACCCACGGCGTCATGCTGCCGCCGTCGGTGAAGGCCATCGAGTAGCCGTAGATGGTCCAGGTCACGCCGATCATCGAGACGATCGCGAACACCTGGGTCAGGACCGAGGCCATGTTCTTGGTGCGGACCAGGCCGCCATAGAACAGTGCGAGGCCGGGAATCGACATCATCAGAACGAGCGCGCTGGAAACCAGCATCCACGCGGTGTCGCCCTTGTTGGGAACGGGCGCTGCGGCCGCTGCGGCGGGTGCCGCATCCTTTGCCGCGTCGGCTGCTGCCGGTGCAGTCTGGGCAAGCGCGGCATCGGCGAAGCCGATGGCGCAAAGCCCCGCCAGAATTGCGAGGGCGGCCAATCCCGCGCTGTTGGGACGCTTAAACGTCATTTGTTCTACTCCTCAGTGGTATGGGTGAGCGCGAAATCAGAGGGCCGCTGCATCGGCCTCGCCGGTGCGGATGCGAACCGCATGGTCGAGGTTGATGACGAAGATCTTGCCGTCGCCGATCTGGCCGGTTTTTGCCGCCGACGTGATGGCATCGATGGTCTTGTCGACCTGCTCGGAGGCGACCGCGACTTCGATCTTGATCTTGGGCAGGAAGCTCACCGCGTATTCGGCACCACGGTAGATTTCCGTATGGCCTTTCTGCCGGCCGTATCCCTTTACTTCCGTCACCGTGAGACCGTGAACGCCAATGGCGGTCAGGGCATCCCGGACTTCTTCGAGCTTGAATGGCTTGATGATCGCCATAACAATTTTCATGGGTCCTATCCCCGCTTGGGCCCGGTGCAGGACGTGACCGGGCGTTTCTGGACTGAGTTCACCACGCGGAGAGTGATCACTACGCGGCCACAGCCAGGACCCTTAGAATCAAATGCCGTGCCAAGAACGGTGGCGTTGCCTAACGGATTATGAACACGGCTGTTTTCGCGATTTGCGGGAATAAGAGGCAGCTGCGCTATTCGGTCGCGCCTAAAACTTAGGCAGTTCTGCCCAGGCGCTGAGCGCGCCTTGGGTTCAAACAAAATATTGCCTATCGCGAACGCACAAAGGTAACGGAATGATGGAGGTTACGTGGCCCTCGATCAGGCCGGCGGTTCCACCGATCGAGGCGGTGGCGAACACGCCGCACAACAGCGTGCCGGTCATGCCGCCGACGCCGTGCACGCCGAACACGTCAAGCGAATCGTCATAGTTGAAACGATGCTTCAGCGACGTGCAGGTCCAGTAGCAGAGACCGCCCGCAACGCCTCGACCACCGCGCATGTGGTAGGCGCTGTTTGGCTTGGCAATGAATGAGGTCTGGACGAGCGGTCGCGCAATCCATGCACCTTCCGCGCGGAACCGATGGACCCATCTGGCCACGATCTTCGGCGTAATGTTGAACTGGCGCGCGGCCGCGGCCCGGCTCAGGCCGCCTTAGCTCACACTGCGCACCATCGCCTCTCGACCTTTAGGCGTCAGAGGCGCATTCTTGTGGCTGTTCATCTGGTCTCTCCGTGGGAACACTGAAGCTTCGCAACCTCAGCTTCCTCGGTTCGGACCAGATGGACAACCTCCTGAAAGCTCAGCCTCCTGAAAGCTCACGGCTAGAGCGCGTCGCTGTCGGTTTCGCCGGTGCGGATGCGCAGGGCGTGATCGATCGGTGTCACGAAGATCTTGCCGTCGCCGATCTGGCCGGTGCGCGCATTCGAGGTGATGACCTCGACGGCCTTGTTGGCGAGATCGCTGGCGACCGCGATCTCGATCCGCAGTTTCGGCAGGAAGTTCACGACATATTCTGCACCGCGATAAATCTCGGTGTGGCCCTTCTGGCGGCCATAGCCCTTGACCTCCGTGACCGTCATGCCGTGCACGCCGATGGCGGTGAGCCCTTGACGCACCTCGTCCAATTTGAAGGGTTTGATGATCGCGACGACGAGTTTCATGGTCAGGCCTTCGGTTTCCTTCGGTGGTTGCTGATCGACGGCTGCGCAAATCTGGCATCTTTTCAGGCAAATGGCATAAAAAAGTTGCAGCGTTAAGCGGAAACATTCCGCGCTGTGTCCTCCAGGCCCTGTACAGGGCTTGGGGTGGTCCGTCAGAATACGGTCTTTGGCAGGCGCTAGGGTGCCCGCCGCCGCGAGTGGTCTTGTTTAGTGATTGTTGGGGGAGACAAATGTCCAACCGATCCTGGTTTTTTGCGTCGAACGGCCAACAGCAAGGTCCTTATCCCGAAGCCCAGTTTCGCGACATGATCGCGCGAGGCGCCGTCAACCCGCAGACGCTGGTCTGGTCCGAGGGCATGGCCGGCTGGCAAAAGGCCGGCGAGGTGCCGGGCCTGTTGGGCCCCGGCATGGCGCCTCCCGCCGTTCCGCCGGGCGGCGCGGTCACGGGCGGCGGCGGTTATGCCGCCAGCGCCGGCGGCTATGGTGGCGGACCGTTTTCGCTCGAGGTCGGGATCTGGGGCTTTCTCGGCCGAAGCCTGCTGATGATGATCGGCATGTTGCTGGTGATCCCGGCGCCGTGGGTGGCGACCATTCTTTATCGCTACATCGTGGAGCACGTTCGCGTGCCCGGCCGGCCGAACCTGGCTTTCACGGGACAGGCCGGCGACATCTGGTGGGTGTTCGTGCTGCTCGGCCTTTGCAGCTATGGCGGCGCGACCGGCTACGCCTGGGTTCAGCTGGTCCTGATTCCGGTCGAGGCCTACCTGTCCTGGATGACGCTCCGATGGATCGCCAGCAATATCAGCTCGAATGGCGAGAAGCTGCCGATCGAGTTCGAGGGAAGCCTGGTCGGTTATATCGGCTGGTACCTGCTGCTGATGATTTCCTTCGTCACCATCATCGGCTGGGCGTGGGTCACCACCGCCTGGATGCGCTGGAATTGCCGCAACATCGCCGGCACCCATCGCGAAGTCATCTTCGTCGCATCGGGTCTCGCCGTGTTGTGGCGAACGATCGTGTTTGCGTTCGCCTGCGCGTTCATCATTCCCATCCCGTGGATGCTGCGCTGGTACGCGAGATGGTACACCTCGCAGGTTGGCCTCGTGGAGCGTGGCGCCTACGCCTCTTGATCTGGCGCATGATCTCCGCGCAAACGCTACGCGTTTGTCGCGAGGGATAACCGGTCCCCACTTTTCCGGATCATGCGCGCAATTACCTCCGTTCGCGCACCGAGCCTTCCTGCGCCACGGATGCCACGAGCGTGCCGTCGGGCTTGAAGATCAGGCCGCGGGTCAGCCCGCGGCCGCCTTGCGCGCTCGGCGAATCCTGCGCGTAGAGCAGCCATTCGTCGGCGCGGAACGGGCGGTGAAACCACATCGCGTGGTCGAGGCTCGCCGGCATCATCCGCTTGTCGAACAGCGTCCTGCCATACCGCGCCATGATCGCATCGAGCAGCGAGAAGTCCGATGCATAGGCGAGCGCGCACAGATGCAGCGCCGGATCGTCGGGCAGTTTTGCGGCCGTCCGAATCCAGACATGGATGCGGCCGTCGTCGATCCTCTCACCGAAATAGCGGCCGAGCTCGACCGGGCGCAATTCGATCGGCCGGTCGGATTCGTAGTAGCGGCGGATGAATTCCGGCATCTCGCGGAATATCGGCTGCTTGGAGACTTCCTCCGCGGTGAGTTTCTCCGGCGGCGGCACGTCAGGCATCTTGTCCTGATGGTTGAAATTGCTCTGCTCCTCGGCATGGAACGACACCATGATCGAGAAGATGGCGTTACCATGCTGGATCGCGGTGACGCGCCGCGTCGAATAGCTCTTGCCGTCGCGCAGCCGCTCGACCTGGTAGATGATCGGGACCTGCGTATCGCCCGGCAGGATGAAATAGCAATGGATCGAGTGCGGCAGCCGGCCTTCGACGGTGCGGCAGGCCGCCACCATCGCCTGCCCGATCACCTGGCCGCCGAACACCCGCTGCCAGCTCGTCTTCGGGCTGTTGCCGCGGAACAGGTTCACCTCGAGCGGTTCGATATCGAGGATGGAAATGAGGTCGATCAGTCCTTTGGACATGCGGAAGCTTTCAAATCGTTCACAGCCGTCATTCCGGGATGGTGCGTTAGCACCAGACCCGGAATCTCGAGATTCCGGGTTCGATGCTGCCGTATCGCACCGGAATGACGACGGCGTGAAGCGTTAAGCACCTTGTTTCCCGGCCCTGTTTCGCCCAGCTAATATCAGGTAGCAAGTATCCTCTGATGACGTAACCGGGTAAGGGCGGATGTCGGCACAGCGAAGCATCGTGATTTGCGGCGGCGCCTTTGCCGGATTGGCGCTGGCGCTGGCGCTGCGTCAGGGCCTCGGCGCCGACGTGGCCGTGATCGTGGCCGATCCGGCGCTCGCCACCAGACCGAGCCGCGACGGCCGCGCCACCGCCATCGTCGCCGCCTGCCGGCGGCTGTTCGAAGCGCTCGGGGTCTGGGGCGAGATCGCTTCCACCGCGCAGCCGATATCAGACATGGTCGTCACCGATTCGAAGCTGGAAGACGCGACGCGTCCGGTCTTCCTCACCTTCGCCGGTCACGTCGAGCCGGGCGAGCCGTTCGCCCACATGGTCGAGAACCGCTATCTGATCGATGCGCTGGTGACGCGCGCCGAGGCGCATGGCATCGACCTTCGCGCCACGGCCGTCACGTCCTATGACGCCAACGAAGGCGGCGTCGATGTGACCTTGGCGGACGGCAGCGTCATCGCGGCGAGCCTCCTGGTCGCCGCCGACGGCGCGCGCTCGAGACTGCGCGAGCGCGCCGGGATTGCGACCCATGGCTGGGACTACGATCAGTCCGGCATCGTCGTCACGGTCGGCCATGAGCGCGATCATCACGGCCGGGCCGAGGAGCATTTCCTGCCCGCGGGCCCGTTCGCGATCCTGCCGCTGACCGGCAACCGTTCCTCGCTGGTCTGGACCGAGAAGCGTTCGGAGGCCGCGCGTATTGTGGCGCTTGCCGAGGCTGAATTCCTGAGCGAGCTCGAACAGCGCTTCGGCCTGCATCTCGGCGAGATCAAGGTGCTCGACAAGCCGCGTTCGTTTCCGCTCGGCTATTTCGTCGCGCGATCCTTTATCGCGGAGCGGATGGCGCTGGTCGGCGACGCCGCCCATGTCATCCATCCGATCGCGGGCCAGGGGCTCAACATGGGCCTGAAGGATATCGCGGCGCTGGCCGAAGTCGTGGTCGACGCCGCGCGGCTCGGCATCGACCTCGGACAGGCCGACGTGCTCGAGCGCTACCAGCGCTGGCGGCGGTTCGACACCATGGCGATGGGGCTAGCCACCAACTCGCTGAACCTGTTGTTCTCCAACCGCTCGACGGTGCTGCGCACCGTGCGCGACATCGGGCTCGGCCTCGTCGACCGCACGCCCCCGGTGAAGGAGTTCTTCATCCGCCAGGCCGCGGGCCTGTCGGGCGAAGTGCCGCGGCTGCTCAAGGGCGAAGCGCTGTAGCCACCGTGTCGTCCCTGCGAAAGCAGGGACCCAGCCAGTGTCTCGTCATTGCGAGGAGCGTGAGCTCCGAAGCAATCCAGGCCTCCCCTTTGTCGCTATGGATTGCTTCGCTTCGCTCGCAATGACGCGCATCACAGCCCGTGGCTCGCGATGACGACGCAGGGCTCGGTTGTCTCGGACGACGCCGCTGGTGGGAATCACCGCGACCCCTCCGCCTGAATGAAATCAGCCACGATCTCGATCAGCGTGGGATCGAGCGGACGCTCCGGCTGATTGTAGGATGCGAGATCGTCGGCGTCGTCGCTCACGTCCACCAGCACATGGTTCATGTCCGGCAGCCACGCCGTCTTGGCGGCAAAATCGGCCGTGGTCAGCGCCAGGAAATCGAGCCGTGCGAGCTGCCTGTCGCGGCCGCCGGCGACGATCAGGGCCGGGATGTCGATCTTCCGCAAGGGATCGATCGGGTCTTCGTTGAAGGCCGAGGCGATGCCGGGCTGCATCGCGGGTGCGATCGCCAATCCCGCGGGCGGCGGATCGACGGTCTGGCCGGCCATGATGGCGTCGATGGCTTTTGCGATCGGCGCGAGCTTTTCCGGCGGAAGCTGCTTTTCGAGCTGTGCCTTCAACAGGTCGCCTTGCTTGCGTGCGGCGGTCGCCAGCAGCACCAGCCGGTCAACCGCCACGCGCCGCGCGGTCAGGATCGCGACCAGGCCGCCCTCGCTGTGTCCGATCACGGCGACCTTCGAGAACTTGCGGCTGCCGCGCAGCCAGGCGACGAGCGAGGCCGCATCGTCGACGAAATCCTTGAAGCGGAAATCCTCCGGCCGGCCGAACTCCTTCTTCCAGCCGCCGGCGCCGCGCTTGTCATAGCGCAGCGTTGCGATGTTGCGCGCCGCGAGTTCGTCGGAAAGCTTTTTCAGCGTCGCGGGCTTGAGCTGCGGCCCGTTGCCGTCATGGTCGGTCGAGCCGGAGCCTGCGATCAACAGCGCAACGGGTGGCTTTTCGACGCCGGCCGGCACGTTGAGCACGGCGTCGATCGGGCCGACGCTGATCCTGCTTTCCTCCGCTGAGGCGCCGGCAGCAGTGAGGAGGAGCAGCACCGCGGCTGCGATCGCCCGCACGGCCGGTTGTTTGCGCATGATCTCCGCGCAAACACTCCGCGTTTGTCGCGAGGAAAACCGCGTCACACTTTTCCGGATCATGCGCTAATCGATCTTGCGCGCCTCTTCCGGCAGCATGATCGGGATGCCGTCGCGGATCGGATAAGCGAGCTTGGCCGAGCGCGAGATCAGCTCCTGCTTCACCGAATCGAACTCCAGCGGTCCCTTGGTCACCGGACAGACCAGGATCTCCAATAGCTTGGGATCGACGGTGTTTTCGGGACGTTCCGGCGTGGCGGTCATCGAGCAGTCTCCGGTTCTCGGCGCGACCGCCTTAGCACATCCGCCGTAAAGCGCGCGATCATAAGGTGGCAATCCTGATGAGTTCCGCCAGCACCGCTTCGCGCTGCGCCCTGGCGAGCGGCTTGTCCGACAAGGCATAGCCGAGGAACGCCCAATACAGGATATGCGCGCGCGCCTCGGCCATCTCGGCCGCGACGCCCCTGGCGCGGATCAGGCCCTCGACATAATCGAGCCGGCGGCGGTCGATCGCCTGCACTGCATGTTTTGCCGCGGCATCGAACGCCGCCCAGCTCCGCACCGCGCGCTCCAGCGCCAGCTTCTCCGAGAACACCTGCCGCAGCAGCACGGCCAGCGGATCTTCATTGCCGGCCGCCGCCTCGACATTGGCGATGATCGCTTCCGCCGCGACCTCGCGCCAATGTTTCAGGATCGCGGCTTGGAACGCGCCGATATCGGCGAAATGCCAGTAGAAACTGCCGCGCGAGACGCCCATTTCCTTCGCCAGCGGCTCGGCCTTGAGTGCCGACACGCCGCGTGCGGCGAGTACTTTAAGGCCCCGGTCGAGCCAGTCCTGCGCGGAAAGTTGATCGGCCATCGCCCGTCCACCATACACACCTGTATTGACAGGCGCCAGCGTGCGTCCTATCTCCATACAGTACTGTATGGAGGCGAAGATGCGTGACATCCTGCTGCAGGTTTCCGGCACGATCGCGATCGTGGCCGCGTTGATCCACGGCGTGCTCTCTGAGACCAAGGTATTTCCGCGCGTGACCATTGAACCGCAGCGGCTGCGCACGCTGTTTCGCTTCGTCTGGCAGGTTCCGACGGTGGCCTGGATTGCCGGCGGCGTGCTCCTGATCGCCGCACCCTCGATGGCATCCGAGACCGCCCGGCACTGGATCGTGGTCACGCTCGCCTGCGTGTTGGCCTTCAGCGCGATCGGCAATGCGGTCGGCACGCGCGGCAGGCATTTCGGCTGGATGGTGCTCGGCGCCGCGGCGGCGATGGCGGTCGCGGGCTATTAGCGACGTCTCAAGATGGGAATGACGCCTTCCGCTCACTGCAACGGCGGGTCGCCGCTGGTGCGTTTCTTGGCGAGGTCCATCTCGGTGACCGCGATCAGGATTTCGGCGCGGGTCTTGAGGTCCGGCGCTTCCAGCATCGCCTGCTTCTCGGCAGGACCATAGGGCGACATCATCGCGAGTGCATTGACCAGCGCCTCGTTCGGTGCGCTCTCGACGCCTTCCCAATCGACCTTGAGGTTGTTGGCTTTCAGGAAATCGGTCAGCACCTCGAGCAACGCCTCGCGGTCGACAGCCTCTTCGCCCTTGCGCGCGGTGAAATCGTCGATGAAGGGGAAGTAGTCCACCCTGCATTGCCGGTATGCGGTCAACACCGTCAGCTCCTCGACCACCTTGAAGCGCGCGATGCCGGTGAGCTCGAGGATGTAGCGGCCGTCGCCGGACTCGGCGAGCTGGGTGATGCGCCCGACGCAGCCGACGTGGAACAACGTTGGCCTCTCCTCGTCTCGCGAATGCGTGACGTCGGGCTGGATCATGCCAATCAGCCGGTGACCGTCACGGAAGCAGTCGTCCACCATCGCAAGATAGCGGGGCTCGAAAATGTTGAGCGGCATCTGGCCGCGGGGCAGCAGCAGCGCGCCCGGAAGCGGAAATACCGGGATCACCTCGGGAAGGTCGGCCGGCCCGCGATATTCGGCGTTGATCGGCATGAACCTCCCCGGCGGCTAGGTTAGCGCATGATCCGGAAAAGTGGGCACCGGTTTTCCGAAAAGACCATGCGCAAAACCTCAAGAGAACAGGATCGTCGACAAACGCTTGCGTCCCTCGACGGTGGCTTCATCGGCGCCGCCCCAGGCCTCGAAGAACTGGATCAGCTGCTTGCGTGCGCCGTCGTCGTTCCATTT
Source organism: uncultured Alphaproteobacteria bacterium (assembly GCA_963831505.1). GTDB lineage: Bacteria > Pseudomonadota > Alphaproteobacteria > Rhizobiales > Xanthobacteraceae > Bradyrhizobium. Next base: position 514,403 of record CAWHQY010000023.1, read on the forward strand.
GCGGTCGCGCTTGACGATCTCGAGCAACTGGGCAGTCGCTTCGCTCCGCTTTCCCATCGCGTTCAGCGCGGTCGCGAGATCGAATCGCGCCTGATGATCGAGCGGGTTTGCGGCGACTTTCTGTTCGAGCTCGGCGACCGGGCCGAGCGAGGAAGCCTGCTCGGCAAGGTCGATCGCAGCCTGCACGGCCTTGACCGCGGCGTCGTTGCGCTTGGCCTCCGGCACCATGGCGAGCGTCTGCTTGGCCTGATCCACCGCGCCGGTCGTGACGTAGCATTTTGCCAGTCCCGCCAGCGCGGCGATATTGGTGGCGTCGAGCGAGAGCACCTCAGCGTAGATCTGCGCGGCGGCGGCGGCATCGCCTTCCGCCAGCACGGCCTCGGCCTCCTGGAGGATTTCGGCAATGTTCGGCTCGCCCGGCGCGGCCATGCCCTTGGTCAGCTTCTCGATGAAGGCGTTGACCTGGCTTTCAGGGACGGCGCCCATGAAGCCGTCGGCGGGCTGGCCGTTGACGAAGGCGATCACGGCCGGGATCGACTGGATTCCCATCTGGCCCGGGATCGCCGGATGCTCGTCGATGTTCATCTTGACGAGCTTGACCTTGCCCTTGGCGTTGCGGACCACCTTTTCGAGCACCGGCGTGAGCTGGCGGCACGGGCCGCACCACGGTGCCCAGAAGTCGATCAGGACCGGCTGGCGCCGCGATTCCTCGATCACGTCTTTCACAAAGGTCTGGGTGGTCGTTTCCTTGATCAGATCGGCCGCCGCTGCCGGCGGCGCCGCTCCGTTACCCTGTTCTAAGATCGTCACGGGGGTCCTCGTCCGATGTCTTCAAGTCTGGGGTCTTTAGTCTCGGTCTTAAGTCTCGGGTCTTGCCAAAGTGGGCTGTCTTCTAGCACAGCCCGGCAAGCGTTTTCAGGCGTTCGGACCCTTAATTGGCGGTTTGGTCGGAAAATTCAATCGGATCGGGGGAGACAGCGCCTCTCCGCCCAACTGGCCGACACGGGGTCGACATGGGACCGACCAGGGGTCGACGACGGCTTCGAATCGCCCTGCCTGCCCGGTTCCGCCGCAACCGGCCGGCAACGGAACGTTAATGGCTCCAGGTTTGAGCGGTCTGAGCCGGTTTTATCGCAAGATGAGGCTCGATCGTGTCGATTTGGCCGATTCCGGACCCTCTTCAAACTGTTGCATTCACGGTGCGCATTTGGCATAGGTCTGCCGTTGCCGGCGCGATACGTCGCCGCCAACGTTTCGGATGCGGGTGTAGCTCAGTGGTAGAGCACGACCTTGCCAAGGTCGGGGTCGAGGGTTCGAGCCCCTTCGCCCGCTCCAAATCTCCCGGATCCTTCTCGGATCATGCAACGCCCCGACGCGGGATTGTCATTGCGCCAGTTTCGGCACGCCGGGGTCAAACCTTAGCATCGCTTCGATCCACTTCGCGACCTTGAGCAGGTGAAGGTCACCCCGGTACTCGCCGACGATCTGAATCCCGAGCGGCAAGCCGTTCGGACCTGATCCGGCCGGCAGCGTCACGGCGGGCGCACCCACAAAGGTCCAGGGCGCGCAATATTCGGCGTCGCCAGTGTAGTTGAGCCCGCGCGGCGCTTCGCCGAAGGCAGGCAATGTCAAAAGCGCGTCAAAACCCTTCATCTCCGCGCCGAGCGCGAAGCGGCACTGCTCCTGGAGCGCCTTGGCCGCGAGATAATCGGGCGCGGCGATAGCCTTGCCGTTTGCGACCAGCGATTTCAGGTGATCGCTGGTGCGGTCGGGATAGCGCGCGACGAGTTCGGCGAACAGCAGCGCGCCCTCGCTTTCGAGGATCGTGAGGATCGCGCGCCAATTGACGCGATCGAGTTCGGCGAGCACGAGCTCTTCCACGACGGCGCCCGCGGCGCGCAGTTTTTCGATCGCGGCGTCGAACACCTGCTGCTGTGCCGGTTCGACACGCGACCATTTCTCGAACCGCACGATTCCGAGCCGTGGCTTGCCCAGCGGTTCGACGCCACGCTGGATATCGATCTGGAAGCCGGGCAGGGGCCGGCCGTGCAGATCGCTATCGCTCGAGGCCGCGAGCAATGACAACGCAAGCGCGACATCGTCGACGCGGCGGGCGAAGAAGCCGACATGGTCGAGCGACGGACTGAGCGGATGCACGCCCGTGCGCGGGATCGCGCCATAGCTCGGTTTGAATCCGACAATGCCGTTGAATGCCGCGGGCCGGATGACCGAGCCGAGCGTCTGCGTGCCCAGCGCAAGCGGCACGAGGCCCGCGGCGACCGCCGCCGCCGAGCCCGAGGACGATCCGCCCGGCGTGTGCTCGGCGTTCCACGGATTGACCGTCGGTCCCGGCTGACGCCAGGCGAACTCGGTCGAGACGGTCTTGCCGAAGATCGTCGCGCCGAGATTTTTCAGGCGCTCGACGACCCAGGCGTCGGCGGCAGGGACGTGATCCCTGTAAACCGGCGAGCCGTTGGTGGTCGGCATGTCCGAGGTCGCGATGATGTCCTTGATGGCGACGGGAATGCCCGAGAGCGGGCCGGGCCGCCGCGTGGTATCGGGCGGCAGAACTTCGAAGGCTCTCAGCCGTGGCTCGATCGCCCTCGCTTTCCCCAGGCAGGTCGCGGCGTAGCGGTCGGCCGCGGCCTGGTCGGTTCGGAAAAGGCGCAGCAAATCGAGGATGCCGGCACCCACCTTCGGTGCCGGCAGCACAGCCAACTCATTCATCGTAACAAATTCCCCGAACCCATCTTGCTTGAGACCCACGCTCTGCCGGGTGGCGGCGCGTGGTCCAGCCTACTTCATGCTCACCGCGGGTTCGATGTATTTCCTCACCACGAAGCTCTTGTAGTCGGGCTGGCCGGCGAGATTGCCGAGTGCGATCTGGGTGTCCATCGACACCTTGAGCGCCTCCGGCGCAATATCGACGCTCGGCGGATAGACGCCGTCGGCGAGCATGCGCTTGACGGCAGCTTCCACCACGGCGGGGTCGAGGTTCGGGAATTCCTTCTTGGCGATCTCGACGGTCTTGGACTCGTTCTTCGCCATGAAGCGCATCGCCATCTCCATGCCGTTGACCACGCGCTGGGCGGTGTCGGGATCGACATCGTTCCGCGCCGTAACCGCCGAGAAGGCATAGGCGCCGTAGGTTTTCGGGAAGCCGAACACGACCTTCATGCCCTTGGCCACGGCCTGGTCGAGGCCCGGCTCATACATCACGGCGATATCGGCTTGCTTGGCGACAAAGGGACCGGGCTCGGTGCCGATCGCGACCTGGATCATCTCGACGTCGGTCTTGGCGTCCATGCCGTTCTCCTTGAGCAACTTGATGAACAGCGAGGTCGAGGTGGTCGGCATCAACCCGGTGATGACTTTCTGTCCCTTGATGTCCTTGATGTTGCCGAACTTGAAGTCGGGGCTGGTCGCGATCCACACGGCGGCGCCGTTCACGACATTGGAGATGATCGCGACCGGCGCACCCTTGGATGCCGCGATCGCGGTCCATTCCGGACCATGGATCGAGAACTGCGCACTGCCCGAGATCACCGCGGAGAGCGCGACCGTCGGCGCACCGGCCGTCTCCTTGGTGAGATCGAGGCCCTGCTGGGTGAAGAAGCCTTCGTCGATCGCGACATAGAGCGGCAGATAGAGCATCGACTGGAAGGCCTGCGACAGGGTGACCTTCTTGCCTTCGGCAAGCGCCGGCGTCGCCAGCAGCATCGTGATCAGGGCGGCGGCACGAGCGACGCGCGTTGACAAGGACATGCGATAACTCCTTTTCTTATTCTAGACTTGGACCTGGTGCGTGGTGCTTGCCTGCTTCCAGGGCAGGCTGGTGCGCTCGATCGCGTCGATGACGTAATAGAGCGCGAAGCCCATGATCATCAGCGTGAACAGGCCGACCCAGACGGTGTTGAGGTCGTAGAGGCTGGAAGCGGTGTAGATGAGATGGCCGAGCCCGCGCTGCGATGAGATGAACTCGCCGACCACCGCGCCGACGAGGCCAAAGCCGATATTGATGCGGAAGGTCGCGATGATGGAGGGCAGGGTCGAGGGCACTACCGCCTTGAAGAATACCTGGTGCTTGTCGGCGCCCATCGAGATCAACAGCGACTGCAAGTCGGCGTCGGCGTCCTTGGCGGCCTGATAGGCGGCAATCAGCGCAACGATCGCGGTGAGCGACACCGATAGCGCGACCTTCGAGATGAGGCCTGTGCCGAACCACAGCACGACGATCGGCGCCAGCGCGATCTTCGGCACGCTGTTGATGGCAACGATGAAGGGTTCGACCAGGCGGGCGACGAACACCGAGTACCAGAGTGCCAGGCCCAGCAGGGAGCCCACGATGGTCCCGATGACAAAGCCGAGGATCGCCTCGAACAGCGTGAACCAGGTGTCGGACAACAATTCGCCGCTCATCAGCATCTTGAAGCCGGTGGCGAAGATGCCGAAGGGCGAGCCGACCAGGAACGCCGAGATCCATCCCGCCCGTACGCCGATCTCCCACAGCAGGAAGAACACGATGACGGCGAGGGCCTGCAATACGGAGCGGCCAAGCGTGGTGTCGAAACGCATGCGGCGAGGCATGCGCGTGCGGCGCTTGCGCAAGCCGCCGGCGGGGAGGGTGATGGTCACGCGGTACTCTCGGTCTGGATGTCAAGCTCGGCGCACAGCGTGTGGAAATAGCCGGAGAACCGGCTATCGCTGCGGGCCGCGATCGGGGAGGCGGCGGATATCTCGATGTCGTGCACGGTCTTCACCCGCGCGGGGCGCCCGCTCAGCACCACGACGCGCTTGGACAGCGCGACCGCTTCATCGATGTCGTGTGTCACCAGGATGACGGTCTTGTGATAGGTCTCGACCGCGTCCTTCAGCACGCCTTCCAGATAAAGCCGGGTCTGGTAGTCGAGCGCGGAGAACGGCTCGTCGAGCAAAAGGATGTCGGGATCCATGATCAGCGTGCGGATCAGCGCCACCCGCTGCCGCATGCCGCCGGACAGCGTCTTGGGATAGGCGTTCTCGAAACCGGCAAGACCAAAGCTTTTCAGATACTCCCGTGCCTTGTCTTTCGCCGTGGTGCGATCGACGCCGCGGGTCTCGAGGCCCAGCAGCACGTTGCCGAGCACGGTGCGCCAGGGAAACAGCAGGTCCTTCTGCATCATGTAGCCGACGCGGCCGCGCAGGCTTTCGATCTCCTCGCCGTGGTGGACCAGGGTGCCGGAATCGGGTTCGACGAGGCCCGCGATGATGTTGAAGATCGTGGTCTTGCCGCAGCCGCTCGGGCCGATGATGCTGACGAAATCGCGGGCGTTGATGTCGAAGGAGAGATCATCGAGCACGCGCACTTCGCCGGCTTTGCTGTGGAAGGACTTGCGGACGTTGCGGACGCTGAGTTGGGCGGGTGCAGACTTCATGCGCCGACAGACGCAACTTGTATGCCACGCGGTAGGCCCTGAGAGTTGAGGGATTTCAAATAGTTGTGTGGCCGGCGCAGGAGGCTGCGCCGCCGTCTTTTTAGGCAGACTGCGATCAAATCAGCATCCGCGCCCTTGGTTTATCTACGGCGTCCGCCAACGTTGCGCGACGACGATCCCACATCGAAGCGTCGCATCCGGGCGCCATGTGCCGTTGCCGGACCCTTTCCACGCATCGTCAATTCGGGACGCGATAGACCCTGACCTTTGCCGTGCCCTTGTTCACATTGTTGAAGAGGCCGGGCCAGAATCCGCTGACGGGCTTGTTCAGGTAGACGAAGAGTTCGCCATCGCGGGTCGGCTTGAACCTCTCTTCAAGGTGAGTGACCTCCCTTGGATCGACGTCGGGGTCGGGATCGATGAAATTCTCCTCGTTGCCGGTTTCCCCATAGCGGATGATGACCCGCCCGAAGGGACGATCGAACGTGCGCCTGAGCGGATAGGCAAGCGTGAATAGCGTCGCGCGGCCCAATGCGACCGTGGTGTCCCGCAAGCCGTCCCTTTCGCCGGGCATGAACGAGGCCAACGGCATTCCGCCGGGACTTGAGGCCGCCCCGAGGAAGGACCAATCGTCCTTCTTGCGGATCTCGAATTTGTAGCTGTGATACTGCGAGAGCTGGACCCCGGCCGAGGCGCATAAATTGCGCGTGTCGATCTCCGTCTCCACGCCGCGGCACGCCGGTGTACAGGTGGCTGGAAGATTGCCGGCATCGTCCGCCTTGCAGTCGTTCAATTCCTTCTGGTGGCAGACCTCGAGTTCGCGCGCCGCAGGATCGGGCTTGCAGAACGCGCCAAAACTGTCGCCGATGTTGAAGATGTAGTGGCTCGCAAGCTCGATGCCGCCGAACAGGAAGACTGCGGCAAAGAACGCAGGCGCAATCCAGAGCTTGAGATTGCTGATCGCCTGCCTGTAGCCGTCCTTCAGCCTGAACCAGGCGATGGTCGAAACCGGAAGCAACATGGTGATCGGGATCGCGATCGCAAAGAACTGAAGGTAGGGCTGGGTCACGCGATCGATCACGGTCTGGAAGGAATCGCCGACCTTGGGAATGGGATATCCGAACGTCGCCGGCAGCGGATAGAGCGCGATCAGCACGAGCAGGGCATAGATCACGAGCTCAAAGGGCCCATCCTCCGTCGATGCCCTGGATGTTCCGGTGTGGACGTCGAACTTGCCAAGGCTATGCCGCCAGGCCAGCCGCATCTGATCGGTGATGCGGCCCTTCAGGTTGGCGCTCAGCCACAGCAACAGGCCGACAAGGCCTCCACAGAGAATGAACTGGAGCGGATCCCGGGCATAGGCATCTTTCCATCGCGACGCGGCGCCCGGCAGCGCGAGGCCAACCAGGCGGATGACGTCGGAAAGCGGCCGCAGCGGCGTGGTAAACTCGGCCGATGCGGGGATCTGGGCATTCCAGGGATAGGCCAGCAGGTAGACCGAGGCGATCACGGTCAGGAAATAGATGACGCGCCGCCGCCAGATCGCGCTTCCGACCACCTTCTCCTGGGATTCCTCGCGCTGGAGCGCCGTTTGCGGGGTCTCGTATCCGAGCTGTGCCGGCGGGACGATCCTCTCGTCATAGGTCAGTATCTCGTAGTCCGCCGGCAATGCGACCGGAGCGTAGAGATGCGCATCGACGGCGATCCGCGCGAACACGCTCTGATGAATCTTCGGCGTCTCGATCTTCACGCTGTCGCGCTTGTCGTCGGAATATTTGCTGTTGGACAGCGCGGCCACGCTGCGCGGTCCGTAGCGGTAATAGCCACCCAGCCCGTTGCGCGAATCGTAGATCCGGCCGTCCTTGTCCTGGGTCGATTCGACGCGCCTGAAGGCATCGGGGTCGGCGCCCGGCGCCGCCTTCAGCGTAAGGCCGCGCTGTCTTGCCTCCGACAGGATCCAGGTGAGCGATACGTGGGCCAGCGAATCGTCCGGATACCCGCCGCCGACATTCGAATGCACGCCGGCAAACCAGACCTGGCTGATGCGCTCCGACGCGGTAGACCTAACGCCGGTGACCACCGGCTCCAGGCTCTCGTCCCACAGCAGGGGATGGAAAGTGGTGCGCTCGTCGTCGAGCGACAGCGCGTGGCAGGCCTTGCGGACACGCGGATTGAGCTGGCGGTCGGGAAGTTCGAGCGGCCAGAGATACCGGCTGACGCCCCGCGTCATTTCGTCGACAGGCAAGCCGTAGGCGGCAACCGTGTCCCACAGGCCGAGGAAGGCGATGTGATCGACAGGCCGCTCCGTCTTGTCGTGCGTGCCCCGAACGAAGACGTTGCGCAGCTTCCGGAACAGCCATTCGATCTGGAATTTCGATTTGAAGGTTTCCGACCGGTGCTGCCGGTAGGCGGCTGCGACCTTTTGATCGAGTTCCTCTTCGGTGCTGTACCTCACCAGTCCCTGCTCGCAGATCAGCCCGTTCACGACGCGCATGGTGAACGCGCCGCGGCTGAAGCCGAACCCGAAGATGTCGTCGCTCTGCCAGGGGCCGTAGCGTTCGGCGCGGTTCTCGGCCTTTGCGCCCGCCGCCTCGATCTTCAGGTAGTCGAGATGCGAACAAAAGTTCCGGCAGGCGAATTTGTAGATGTCGAGCACGTTGCGCTTCAGGCCGAAGCCGAAGGCGCCGCCCAGGATCGCAAACGGCTTGAAGGAGGAGGTGCCGACGCCGTCGTCATAGAACGCGATCTGCTCCGAGCTCGTCAGGTCGAGCGATTCGAAAACGCGCCACACATTGGTGCGCCAGACCTTGCCCGCGGAATTGCCGGTGCCGTCGGAAAGCAGGATAATCCGCTTGTTTGCCATGATACCCTCGCCCAACCCGCATGAGGCCAATACGTCCACGCAGACACGGCCCGTTTTGGGGCGGTGGGAAGCAAAGGGAGTATTTCCCCAACGTTTTCCCGGGATCGAGATTATCGCCCCCAAAGGCAGGCCGAGTATGAGCCAGGCCACACGCGTTTTGCGTGTGGCCTTGTGTCACGGAACACGCACGTCTGATGTCTCCCGCGTGGAAGCGCGCCCACCTCGCGAAGGCGCCGCTGGTCCCGCCGGCCGTTCGCTCCGTCCGGATATTGCGCTGCAACGCAGCCGACATGAATTGGTCCAATCGAAAAATTGCCTCGGGAAAATTCCCGATCAATATTATTTCGAATGCTTCAGTATTTCGATTGCTTGGCTTTGCGCTCGTCGCACTTCTCTCCCGCCTGAGATGTGCTAACATTTTTTTGTCTGACCCTCTCAGACCTACGGTTCGTCTCACGAAACGTCCAAAACAAATAATTCGCGCAGCCGCCTGGCTGCATAGGGAGTGACGCGATGAAATCGGTATTCCATCGATCTGTTCTTGCGCTTGCAACAATCGGCATTGTTGCGGGCGCGAGCGTGGCCGGTGCGCAAGCGCAGGCTGATAAGAATCGGGCTCTGAAAAAGTACGAATCCGGCACCAAGGAATTCTGGACCCATCCGCCGGATGACTGGTTCCTCGGCGACGAAACCGAGGCGCAGAAGGGCCTGGCGCCGCCGAACGGTCCGCCGACCGGCGCCTCCGATACCGAACTCGCCGCGCTGGTCAAGAAGATCAAGCTGCCGCCGGGCTTCAAGATCGAGGTCTGGGCTTCGGGCGTGCTGGCCGCGCGGCAGATGGCCTGGGGCGACAAGGGCACGCTGTTCGTCGGCTCCTTCGGCCTCGGCAACGTCTATGCCATCAAGGACAATGGCGGCAAGAGAGAGGTCAAGACCATCCTCAAGGGCCTCAACATGCCCACGGGTCTCGCCTTCAGGGACGGTGCGCTCTACGTCATCGCGGTCGACAAGCTGATCCGTTACGACAATGCCGAGGACAATCTCGACAAGCTCGGCTCGGGCAAGGTGGTGTATGACGACATGCCGTCCTACGCCGCACATGGCTGGAAATACATCGCGGTCGACAAGGAAGGCTGGTTCTACATTCCGTTCGGACCTCCCTTCAATGTCGGCGTTCCCCCGACCAGCGTCTCGCAGATCCGCCGCGTCGATCCCAAGACCGGCAACGCGGAGATCTATGCGCTCGGCGTTCGCAACTCGGTCGGCGGCGACGTCGATCCGCGCACCGGCAAATACTGGTTCACGGAAAACGCCCGCGACTGGATCAGCGACGATCTGCCCTCCGACAAGCTCAACGTGATCAACAAGATTGGCGAGCATTTCGGCTATCCCTATTGCCACCAGGGCGACCTGCCGGATCCGAAATTCGCGATGGGTCACAAGTGCTCGGAGTTCTCGCCGCCGGCCTATAATCTCGGCGCTCACGTGGCTCCGCTCGGCATGAAGTTCTATACCGGAAGCCAGTTCCCCGCCGAGTACAAGAACTCCATCCTGATCGCCGAGCACGGCTCCTGGAACCGTCACAAATACCAGGGCGGCCGCATCGTGCGTATCACGGCGGGGCCGGACGGCAAGGGTGCCAAGCAGGAAGTGTTCGCTTCCGGCTGGATCGAGGGCGACCAGGGCTATCTCGGCCGTCCCGACGACATCATCCTCAACAAGGACGGTTCGATCCTCGTGGCCGACGACTGGGCGGGTGCGATCTATCGCATCAGCTACAGCAAGTAGCACGGGCCAGGGGAATTGAGGCTGCGGATGCTCCGGCGCCGCAGCCTCAACTTTTTGGGCTGGTGGGCGTTGTGTTCTTTGTCGTCATTGCCGGGCAAAAGCGCGAAGCGCGTCTTCGGGCCAAATGACCCGGCAATCCATCGAACAGGAAGTTTTTTCGTTTGATGGATGCCCGGCTCAAGGCCGGGCATGACGAGCGGTGAGGAGTCGAGATGCGCAAGCTATTGGTCGCAGCGGCGTTGGGTGGCGCCTTCATCGCGGGGTCCTTCGCCCTCGCCGCCGACGTCAAGGAGAAGGTTGAGGTCTGCAAGGGCTGCCACGGCGAGAACGGCATTTCGCAGATGGAAGACATCCCTTCGCTGGCGGGGCAGCTCGACCAGTACATCCAGTGGCAACTGGTTTATTTTCGCGCCGGCTCGCGCAAGAACGAGCAGATGCAGCCGATCGTCGAACAGCTCACCAACGAGGACATCCGCAATATCGGCGCCTATTTCGCCGCTCTGGAGCCGCCCAAGCCGCCGAAGGACGACGATCCCGATCTGTCCGCGAAGGGCAAGCAGGCCGCGGCCGGACGGCGCTGTGCCTCATGCCATGGCGACAATTTTGCTGGCACCAAGGCGGTGGCTCGCCTCATCGGCCAGCACGAGGAATATCTGGTGAAGGCGCTGCATGACTATAAATCCGGCCAGCGCGTCGGCGGCGGCCAGGCCGCGATGGCCGACGTCGCCTATCCCCTCAGCGATGAGGAGATCACCGCGCTCGCGCATTATATCGCGCATCTCTAGCTGTCGTCCCGGGCAAGCATGTAACCTCCGTCATTGCGAGGAGCGAAGCGACGAAGCAATCCATCTCTCCCCACGCTGAGACACGGATTGCTTCGCTTCGCTCGCAATGACGGTGCGGTTACACGCCAACCCTGCTTTCGCAGGGACGAGATCTCCTTCCCGGTCACACGTTCTGCTCGCGCAGCTTCTCGTAGGCCTTGAGATGCGTGTAGGCGGTGTGAAGCTTCGGCACAGGAATTTTCTCGGCATCGGCGCGCGCGATCATGTCGCCGATGACGTGATCGGCTTCGACCTTCGCGCCCGCCTTGATGTCGCGGAACATCGAGGCCGTCAGCGGCGAGCCCTCCGCGGTCAGCATACCCCTGATGCGCCTGAAGAACGGCCCGCCCGGCTCGTGGCCCGCGGCCTTGGCGACCGCGCTGCATTCGTCGACGATGCCGAGCAGGAAATCCCTGCCGCCGGGTGACGCGACGATGGCGCCGACGGGACTGCGCATCAGGCAGGTGGAGGCGGCGATCGACGCCAAAAACACCCACTTCTCCCACATGTCATGGATGACGTTCTCGCTGGGTGTGGCGCCGCTCACGCATGAGAACACCTCCGCAATCTCGCGGACGCGATCGCTCTTCGTGCCGTCGCGCTCGCCGAAATTCAGCGACTGCATCGGCTGCAGCTGCACCACCTCGCGCTGCTCGTTGAGCGTCACCGCAATCGCGCAGAGCCCGCCGAGCACCCGCTCGCGTCCGAACTTCAGGTCCAGCGTGTCGAGATGGGCCATGCCGTTCAGCATCGGGATGATCGAGGTCTGCGGTCCTACCGCCGGCGCAAAGGACTTGATGGCGTCGTCGAGGTCGTAGGCCTTGCAGCTCAAGAGCACGACGTCGAATTTGTCCTTGATGGTGTCGGCCTGCACGGTCGGCGGATTTTCGAGCGTGACGTCGCCGTTCGGGCTCTTGATGACGAGGCCGGCGGACGCCAGTTCGCCCGCGCGTTTCGGCCGCACCAGGAACGTCACGTCACGGCCGGCCTGCAGCAGCCTGCCGCCGAAATATCCGCCGATGGCGCCAGCGCCGACCACGAGAACACGCATGAGAACACCTTTTCTTGTTCTTGGATGGATTTGGGCAGGGCGAATAGCGAGTAGCGAATAGTATTAGGTTAGTCTCGCCACTCGCCATTCGCTACTCACCATTCGCTCCTTTACCACTTTTCGCCGAACGGGCGGATTTCCATCTCGAAGGTCCAGGCACTTTTCGGCTGCTGGTAGAGCTGCCAATAGGCGCCCGCCACCGACGCCGGCGGCATCAACAGGTCCGGGTTGTCGAGCGCCTCCTTGCCCCAGATCTGGGCGCGGCGCTCGCGCACCCAGGCGGTGTCGACGCCGGAATCGATGATGAGATGCGCGACGTGGATGTTCTTCGGCCCCAATTCGCGCGCCATGGATTGCGCCACCGCGCGCAGGCCGAATTTGGCGGCGGAGAAGGCGGCAAAACCGCTGCCGCCGCGAAGCGAGGCCGTCGCGCCGGTGAAGAAGATGTTGCCCTGGCCGCGCGGCACCATCAGCCGCGCCGCTTCGCGTCCCGCCACAAAGCCCGCCCAGCACGCCATCTCCCACACTTTCCGGAACACGCGGTCGGTGGTCTCGAGAATCGGGAAATTGACGTTGGCGCCGACATTGAAGATGCAGATCTCCAGCGGCGCGTGCTTGTCGGCATCGGCGAGGAAGGCCGTGGTCTCCTCTTCCTTTCGTGCATCGAGCGAGCGGGCGAAGATGGTGCCGCCTGCGGCTTCCACTTCCTTCACCAGCGGCTCGAGTTTTTCGCCGTTGCGCCGCCCGGCGAACACGGCAAAACCTTCGGCGGCGAATTTCTTGACGATCTCGGCGCCGATGTAGTCGCCGGCGCCGATCACGGCGACGGTGGCGTTACGCTTTTGCATTTGTGCTGCTCCCTGCGTCGTCATTGCGAGGAGCGAAGCGACGAAGCAATCCATGTCGAAACCGCGGCGGAATGGATTGCTTCGCTTCGCTCGCAATGACAGTGGTGGTTACTTGCCCGACGCCATCTCCTCGACCTCGCGCAACTGCTCCTTGCCGAAGAACATCTCCTTGCCGACGAAAAAGGTCGGCGAGCCGAACGCGCCGCGCTCGACCGCGGACTGGGTGTTTTCCAAAAGTTTTGCCTTCACCTCCGGCTCCTGCGCGCGCGCGAGCAGCTTCGCGCCGTCGAGCCCGGACGAGCTCAGCGCCTTGGCGGCGACTTCCGGGTCGTCCATCTTCTTCGGCTCGCGCCACATGTGGTGGAAGGCGGCCTCGACATATTTCTCGAACACGCCTTCGAGCTGCGCCGCGACCGCCGCGCGCATCAGGTTCAGCGTATTGACGGGAAAGAACGGATTCCAGACATAGGGCCTGACATTGAACCGCTTGAGGAAGCGCTCGGTCTCGATCTGGTGAAATTCGCGCTTGTTCTTGACGCCGGCGAGCGCCTCGGCCGGCGACTTGTTGTTGGTGGACTTGAAGATGCCGCCGAGCAGGATCGGCACATATTCGAACTTGACGTTCGCGCGCTTCTCGATCGCCGGAATCGCCTCGTGGCTAAGGTAAGCGTTCGGACTGCCGAAATCGAACATGAATTGCGGATTGGTGCTCAAGGCGGCCTCCCGGGCTGTGTGACAAGGCTGGTTGATATGATTACTATCATTCAACCAGCCCGGAAGGCGATGTTCAAGCGGTCAATTCGGCATGATCGGCATACGCAAGCTTGACGACATGGTCGCGAATGTCGGCCGGCCAGGACGCGATCAGCCCCGTGAAGCGCCGCCGGTCGTCGGCGAACAGCGCGCGCGAGGCCTCCTCGAAATTCACGAGGTTTCCGGCCATCGCCGACATGAAATGATAGGCGGCGTCCCGCGCGGCGCGCTGGCGGTCGCGATCGCCATTGGCGCGGCGGGCTTCGTCCACGAGTTTCCGCAAGGCGACCGAGGCGCCGCCGGGCTGCGCGTTCAGCCATTCCCAGTGCCGCGGCAACAGCGTCACCTCGCGCGCGACCACGCCGAGTTTCGGCCGGCCGCGGCCGCGCGGTTCGCTCGGCGGCGTTTGCTCTTCGGATTTCTTTGCCGAGTTGGCGAGCCACGCCAGCATCTCGTCGACGCTGCCGCGCAAGTCGAGATCGATTGCGCGTCCGCTCGCGTCGCTGAAGATCGCGATCGGCTCGGACGCCTGGCGTTCGGCGCGCTGGATCACGGGGGCGATTTCGGCGAGGGGGCCGGCGGCGAGGCGCCGGACGCCCTCGAAGGCGGTGAATGTTTCTGTCATGGAAGGCTCCTCTTGCCCCATTTATACCCGGACATAATTCGCCCTGTCAATATTACCCGGGTAAATAAATAGATTGGGAGAGGCTTTCGTCCTGTCGCTAACGCCCAAAATGCCTGTTACGGGAACGGCGCCTGAAAGTTCGTGCCGGGGGACATCCATGCTGACGGTTCATCATCTCAACAATTCGCGCTCGCAGCGCGTGCTGTGGCTGCTCGAAGAGCTCGGCGTGGCTTACGAGATCGTGCGCTACCAGCGGCAGGGCGACATGCGCGCGCCAAAGGAATTGCGCGCGATCCATCCGCTCGGCAAATCGCCCGTCATCACCGATAACGGCAACACGATCGCGGAATCCGGGGCGATCGTGGAATATCTCGTCGACGCCTACGGCAACGGCCGCTTCATTCCGCCGCCGAAGACGCCGGAGCGGCAGCGCTACACCTATTGGCTGCACTATGCCGAGGGCTCGGCAATGCCGCCGCTCCTGATGAAGCTCCTGTTCACGCTGATGCCGAAGCGCGCGCCGGCGCTGCTGCGTCCTTTGGTGCGCAAGGTTTCCAACCAGGCGCTGACCAACCTGGTCAATCCGCAGCTCAAGCAGCACATGGCCTATTGGGAAGAGGAATTGTCGAAGAGCCAGTGGTTCGCCGGCAACGAGTTCACCGCGGCCGACATCCAGATGAGCTTTCCGCTCGAAGCCGCCGCCGCGCGTGGCGGGCTGGAGGTCGGGCATCCCAAGGCGATGGCGTTTCTGGAGCGCATTCATGCGCGCCCGGCCTATCAACGCGCGCTGGAGAAGGGCGGGCCGTATGTGGTGGGGCGGTAAGGCTCACCGTCATTGCGAGAAGCGGGGCGACGAGGCAATCCACCCTTTGGCTCGTGGCATGGATTGCTTCGCTTCGCTCGCAATGACGGTCAATGACTGGTCGCCTCAATCACTTCCCTGATCAGCCGCGCCAGCCCGCTCATGTCGCCCGTGGGATCGACGGCATCTCCCATCCGCACCACGACCATGCGCTGCGAGGGAATGATCACGCAGCGCTGGCCGAGATTGCCGGACGCATAATAGACGTCGCGCGGAATACCCAGTTGCACGCGGCGCTTGGCATAGGGGTGTTCGCTGCGATTGGTCCAGAAGCCCGCGGCATAATCCGTATCCAGCGTCGTCCAGGTGGTATAGTTCACCCATTCCTCATGCAGGATGTGTTTGCCGCCGATCTCGCCGTCATGGAGATAGAGCAGGCCGAACCGCGCCCAGTCGCGCGCACTCGCCAGCATGTTGTTCGCGCCCTGCAGCGTGCCCGATCCGTCGAAAGCGAGCGTCACGCTGCGCATGCCCAAGGGATCGAACAACTCGCGCCAGGCGTAGGTGAGTGTCTGTTCGGGCCCGCCCACGGCCTCGCGGATGATCCGCGCCAGGATCTGCGTGGTCGCGCTGGAATAGGCCCAGCGCGTTCCCGGCGCGGCGATCAGCGGCGCGTCCACGACAAAACGAGCCATATCGTTGTGCTGGAACATCTGCTCCGACGGATTGAGCGGATCACCGGTTTCGTCCAGCGCGAGCCCCGAGGTCATGCGCATGAGATGGCCGACCTCGATCTCGCGGCGCGGATCGTTCGCGCCATGCCATTCCGGAATCGGTGCCGGCAGCGAAGGCGAGGTGAGGCCCTGCTGGGTCATGATGCCGAGCAGGGCGTTGACGACCGACTTGGTCATGGAGAAGCTCGGCAGCGGCGTGTCGATGCCGATACCGGGCGCATAGCGCTCGGCGATGACGCGGTCGTCGCGCACCACGACCACCGCTTTGGTCCTGCGAAACGGCGGCTCGGCCGGCTCCTCGAAGGCATGGTCGAGTGCGGCTTTCAGCGCGGCATCGGAGGGCTCGACCACGGCAGGGCCCGCGATCTCCGGCAGCAACGGCGGAGCCTTCGGCTTTCTCAGGGCCTCGAGATCGATCCTGAGCACATACGGCTCGCGAGCGCCTTGCACGCGCACGCAGCCAAGACCCTCATGGAATATCGCGTGCGTCGCAAACAGGCCCGCCGCCGAGACATCGGCGGTCCTGGCAATACGATCGATCCGGTAGCGCATCGCAAATCGCAGGCGGCGAATGCCGGGACGCTCCATGATCTCGGCAAAACTCGCTTGCGGATCGAGACCGGAGACGAAGGTTTTCGCGCAGAGCGCGTCGGCGACGGAGCCCGTCGCCGTGCGGATCGCGCGGTCGGGGCGATAGATGACGCCAAGCGCGACCAGAACGGCGGCGATCAGCACCCCCGCGACCATCAGCCTGCGCCAAATCACGGATGTCCCCGCGCTGTTGCCCGCGCGACCTCTACCGCGCCTGCTGACCGGAGCCAACCGAGGGCAGCGCCTGCACGGTGACGCCGGGCGGCGGCACGTCGTCGTCGGGAACGAAGAAATCCGCCATCAGCGGCACCGAAGGGTCGACCCGATATCGATCGAAGTCACGCACCCCGTCGGCATAGAGCAATTTGTCGTCGATGCAGAAATGCCCGGTGAATTCGCGCGATGGTTTGGTGAAAATGGCATGAGCCGCGTCGCCCATGATGTCGGGCGTCCGGCTCGCGCGCATCATGGCGTCCCCGCCGAGCAGATTGCCGACGGCGGCGGTAGCGATCGTCGTGCGCGGCCACAGCGCGTTGACGGCGACACCCGCGCCTTTCAATTCGGCCGACAGGCCGAGCACGCACATGCTCATGCCAAACTTCGCCATGGTGTAGGCCGTGGAATGCTCGAACCATTTCGGCTTCATGTCGAGCGGCGGCGACAGCATCAGGATATGCGGATTATCGGACTTCTTCAGATGCGGGATGCAATATTTCGACACCATGAAGGTGCCGCGCGTATTGATCCCCATCATCAGGTCGAACCGCTTCATGTCCGTTCCTTGCGAATTGGTCAGGCTGATCGCGCTCGCATTGTTGACGCAGATGTCGAGGCGTCCGAACTCGGCGACCGTCTTTTCGATCGCGGCGATCACCTGGGCCTCGTCGCGGATATCGCACACCACCGGCAGCGCCTTGCCGCCGGCGGCGCGCACCTCGTCGGCAGCGGTGTAGATCGTGCCCTTCAGCTTCGGATGCGGCTCGGTGGTTTTGGCTGCGATCGCGACATTGGCGCCGTCGCGCGCGGCGCGGAGCGCGATTGCGAGCCCGATGCCGCGGCTCGCACCCGAGATGAACAGCGTCCTGCCCTTGAGCGAAGTCATGTGAGGCCTCCGAAAAGCCAACTCTACTCCGATGCAAGGACGGGGCAATGCGCGCTATTGCGCCGCAGCCTCCGCGCCGCGGGTACGTGGGTCTGGTGCGCCGAGCAGGCCGTTCGCCGTCACCAGAATCGAATTGGCCGAGGAATAGCCCATCGATTCCGCGACGTCATGGCCCCTCGCGCGGAGGCCCGCGAGCACCTCGTCCGGAAAACCGGGCTCGACCTTCACCTCGTCCGGCATCCACTGATGGTGCAGCCGGGGGGCTGCGACCGCCGCGGCAACATCCATGCGATAATCGAGGACGTTGACGATCACCTGCAATACGGTCGAGATGATGCGGCTGCCGCCGGGCGATCCCGTCACCAGCACCACCTTGCCGTCCTTGAGCACGATGCTCGGCGCCATCGAGGACAGCGGCCGCTTGCCGGGGCCGGGCAGGTTGGCCTCGTAGCCGACCAGGCCGAAGACATTGGAGGCGCCCGGCGCTGCGGTGAAATCGTCGAGCTCGTTGTTGAGCAGCACGCCGGTGCCTTCCGCGACCATGCCGACGCCATAGGAGAAGTTCAGCGTATAGGTATTGCTGACCGCGTTGCCCTTGCTGTCGACCACGGAGAAATGCGTGGTGTTGCTGCCTTCGCGCGGCTGCAGCGCCGAAATGATCTTATCCGCGGGCGTGGCGCGCTCGGGATCGATACCGGCGCGCAGCTTTGTGGCGTAGTCCTTCGCCAGCAGAACGTTGGTCGGCGCGTTGACGAAAGCGGGATCGCCGAGATAGCGGGCGCGGTCGGCATAGGCGCGCTTCATCGCCTCGATCAACAGGTGCAGCGAGGCGGGCGAGCCCTGCTCGAGGTCCGACATCCGAAAGCCTTCCAGGATATTGAGCGTCTCCAGCAGCACCGTGCCGCCGGAGGAGGGCAGCGGCATCGAAACGATGTCATAGCCGCGATAGCTGCCCCGCACCGGCGCGCGAATCATGAGCTGGTAGGATTTCAGATCGTCCACGGTCATGATGCCGCCGGCAGCGCGAATGGCTTGCGCGAGTTTTTCAGCAACCGGCCCTTCATAGAATCCGCGCGGGCCCTGTTCGGCGATGGCGGAGAGCGTCGCCGCCAGATCGTTCTGAACGAGCTTGTCGCCTTCGCCGAGCGGGACGCCATCGGCGCGCGAGAATATCTTCGCCGAGGCCGGCCATTTCGCCAGCCGCCGGTACCATTGAGGCAAAGTGTCAGCCGTGTCGTCGGTCACCACAAAGCCGTCGCGCGCCAGCTCGATGGACGGTTTCAGGAGTTGCGCCAGCGTGAACTGACCGGAGCCGTATTTCTCCAGCGCCAGCGCGAGCCCCGCGACCGTGCCGGGCACGCCGATGCCGAGCGCGGAATCGCGGGACTTGGCGTTGTCGGGCTTGCCGTCGGGGCCCAAGAAAATTTCGCGCGTTGTCGCAGCCGGCGCCGTCTCGCGATAGTCGATCGCGATGTCCTCGTTGCGGTCGGCGAGATGGATCACCATGAAGCCGCCGCCGCCGAGATTGCCGGCGCGTGGATAGGTGACCGCCAGCGCAAAGCCGGTCGCGACCGCCGCATCGACCGCGTTGCCGCCCTGCCGCAAGATGTCGGCGCCGATCCGGGCGGCGATCTTCTCCTGCGCCACGACCAGGCCATGCTCGGCGGGGACCGCATGAATGGCGTCAGGTGCCGGCGGCATGTAGGCGTCGCGCGCGAGTGCACTCGCGGGAAGCAGGGTGAAGAACGCAAGGGCTGCGAGGATGCAGCGCCGGCTACGAACAACAAGCATCATCGATTCGCACCGCAGGTTCGGGCCAATCCAGCTTTGCCTCGATGCTACAGGGAGCTAAGGCCGGATGCCAAAACGCGTCGGCGTGATCGCGCATGAGATTTTTGATGGCAGCGCCCGTGTCGGCGTCATCCGATCATATGATGACCGAGCGCCGATCGCGCCTCAGTGCCGGAAATGCCGCGTGCCGGTGAAGACCATGGCGATATCGTGCTCGTCGGCGGCCTTGATCACCTCGTCGTCGCGGATCGAGCCGCCCGGCTGGATCACCGCGGTGGCGCCGGCCTCGATGCAGGCCAGCATGCCGTCGGCGAAGGGGAAAAACGCGTCGGAGGCGACCGCGGAACCCTTGGTCAGCGGTTCCGCGAGCTTCAACTCGGCAGCCGCATCCTGCGCCTTGCGCGCGGCGATCCGCGCGGAATCGACGCGGCTCATCTGGCCCGCGCCGATGCCGACGGTGGCGAGATCCCGGGCGTAGACGATGGTGTTGGATTTCACGTGCTTGGCGACGCGGAAGGCGAAGATCAGGTCGCGCATCTCGCGTTCCGTCGGCGCGCGTTTGGTCACGACCTTCAGCACCATGTCATCGACAACAGCGTTGTCACGGCCTTGCACCAGAAGCCCGCCGGCAACCGTCTTCGCTGTGAGGCCGATTGCGCGGGGATCAGGCAAGCCGCCAGTCAGCAGCAGCCGAAGATTCTTGCGGCCCGCGACGATCGCGATCGCTTCCTCCGTCGCGTCAGGCGCGATGATGACCTCGGTGAAGATGCCGGTGACGGCGCGCGCGGTCTCCGCCTCCAGCGCGCGGTTCAGCGCGATGATGCCGCCATAGGCCGAAGTCGAGTCGCAGGCGAGCGCCTTGCGATAGGCGCTGGCGAGATCGGGACCTTCGGCGACGCCGCAGGGGTTGGCGTGCTTGACGATGACGCAGGCCGCCGTACGCTTCGGATCGAACTCGGCGACGCACTCGAAGGCCGCATCCGTGTCGTTGATGTTGTTGTAGGACAGTTCCTTGCCCTGGAGCTGGCGCAGGGTGGAAACGCCCGGCCGCTTGTCGGGCAGGCGGTAGAACGCCGCCTTCTGGTGCGGGTTCTCGCCATAACGCAGCGCCTGGATCAGCCGGCCGCCGAAGGCGCGGAAGTCCGGCGCCTCGGTGTTCAGCTCATTGGCGAACCAGTTCGAGATCGCGGCGTCATAGGCGGCGGTGCGCGCATAGGCTTTCGCGGCGAGGCGCCGGCGCAGCGCGAGCGTGGTCGCGCCCTGATTGGCCTTGAGCTCGTCGAGCACCGCCTGATAGTCGCTGGCTTCGACGACGACAGCGACGTCGTCATGGTTCTTGGCCGCGGCGCGGATCATCGCAGGGCCACCGATATCGATGTTCTCGATGCACTCCTCGAAATCCGCGCCTTTGTCGACGGTCGCCTCGAAGGGATAGAGGTTGACGACGAGGAGATCGATCGGCGCGATGCCGTGCGTCTTCATCGCCTGTGCGTGATCGGCATTGTCGCGGATCGCAAGCAATCCGCCATGGACCTTGGGGTGCAGCGTCTTGACCCGCCCGTCCATCATTTCGGGGAAGCCGGTCAGCTCCGAAACGTCGCGTACCTTCAACCCCGCTTCCGCGATCGCCTTCGCCGTGCCGCCGGTCGAGACCAGCTCGACATGGTGGCCCGCCAAGGCGCGGGCGAAATCGATCAGGCCGGATTTGTCCGAGACGGACAACAGAGCGCGGGTGACGCGGCGGGCATGGTCGGTCATCTATCTGTCCTGGCTGCGCGCATGATCCGAAAAAGTGGAGACCGGTTTTCCGAGAAGATCATGCGCCAACAATAAGGCCGCCGCGTAGCATGGTTTGGCGGCGGCGAAAACCGGGACGAAGCGCGTTTTACAACGGTAATTCCGGCTCGTGGCGCGCGTTGCGGCGGCTCCCGGAGGCGGGCGGCGAGGTATTCGAGCGCACAAAACTCCAGCGAAGCGAGGAGACCTGGCGGGAGTCCTGCCGGATCACGATCTGGGCGGTGCGGCGCGGGCCGTCATTGCCGGCGAGGAACACGCTGTCCTCCAGCTCCACCTTGTCGTCGAGCGCCTCGAAGGTCCAGACGTCGCGGTTCGGCAGCACCAGCATCACGCCGCGCCCGTCGGAAAGCCGGTTCGCCTTCACCGAAGGGTGCAGGTGAAACCGCACCGCATAGCTGCCGTCATTGCCCCTGATGCGCGCGCCGGGCGCCGGCGAGACGGTGTCCTCGCCGTCGAGCTTGTTGCCGTCGGGCGAGATCATCAGCACCCGGCGGTGGATCACGCCGAAGCGCGCGACATAGCCGTCATGCGAGGTGGAGAGCAGCACGCCGTTGCTGACCGCCTCGCGGAAATTCTCCACGATCTCCGGCCCCCTCACGATGGGCGCGCCATGCAGGAAGCGCTTCATCGCCGACAGCTCGACGAACTGGCAGGACGACGTATCGTTATAGGTCAGCGTCGAATGCGCAGCGGTCGAGCGCGCGAAGGCACGCCAGTTGTCGCGGCCGGTCGAGGGCATGCCGCAATTGATGACAATGCGGCTAGGACCCGACGACAGCTCGAACGAAAGACAGCCGGCATGGGCCTCGTGACTGACATTGGCCGGCGGCGGCGGCCCGGTATCCATGATGACGGTCATCGAGCCGGCATCGAGGCGCTGGAAGCCCGTATGCGGCATGCTGGACATCGGCGTGCCGTGGGTGTCGTCATAGGCGAGCAGCGTCGCGAGCAGGTCGGACGGCGTGCCGCTCATGCCGTTGAACAGCGCAATCGTGCCGTCGCCGTGCCGGAAGAAGCGCAGCATCGGCATCATGCGGTCAATCGCGTTGAGCAGCGCCGGCGGCGGCGCGATGTTGCGCGCGGCAAAGGTCTGCCGCAGCGGCAGCATGTCGATCAGAAGATCGATCAGGGCGCCGGGATTGCGCGAGATGTGGCCGCCATCGGGCAGAATCTGGCGCTGCAATTCATCGGACAGCTTCTTGCTGGCGCTGCGGATGTGCTTCGCCTGGTTGGCGAGGCAAAGCGAGGCGTAGCAGAGCGCGATCAAGACCTGCAGCCGCGGCACCCCGTCGGGGATGTCGATCATGGTGTAGCGCAGATAGCGGATCTCGCGCGTCAGCCCGCGCAGATAGCGGCGATAGAATTTGCTGTCGGTGTCGCTGAGGACGAGCGGCGCTTGCGACAACAGCGAGATCACCCGGCGCGACAGCACGTCGGCGCGGCGGCCGACCGGCTTGTTGCCCGGATTGGAAATCCAGTCGTCGACCAGCGCGCGGGCATTGGCGCGGGTCAGCGCGGTGTCGGCGGCGCGCAGATGACGCAGCCAGCCAAAGCCGAGCAGCGCCACTTCCCAATCCTCCGACGGCGGCTCGAGCTCGAAGATCGAGCGGCCATGGCAGGTCACGATCTTGCCTGCGAAGACGAAGCGGCCGGCGTAGATCTCGGCGGCGCGGGTGGCATCCGCCGTGCGCAAGTCGTGCGGCGCGATGATCAGGCGGTCGGTGCGGCCCGGCCAAAGCTTCGACAGCGCGACCGAGCCGCCGCTCGCGCGCGCCATCACGCTCCGTGCGAAACGGCCCATGATCAGGGTCGAAATGCGTCTACGTTGAGCGGCCGACACGCTTTGCCTAGAGGGGAGAGGATTCGAGCGAATCCTTTTAATCCGGAAACGCGAAACTGACACCATCTTGAATAAGCGCGAATCAGCGCTACGGGACGAAAATCCCAGTCAAAATCAGGTCTTAACCAGTCTCGCGGCGTAGAATCCGTCAAGCCCGGCAAGGCGCGGCTCAACATGCGGCAGGTGGCAAGGCAGGGTACGCAAATCGCCCTCGGCGTTGACGATTTCAGACAGGCCTGCGACTTCGCCGGCCTCGATCGGCACGCGCTTGAAGCCGGACCCGCCTGCCAACAGCGCGGCCACGGCGGTTTCGCCCTCCTCGGGCTCAAGCGAACAGGTGCAATAAACCAGCGTACCGCCGGGCTTGAGCAGGCCGGCCGCTCGCTCGAGCAGGCGCTTTTGCAGGGCGGTCAGCGCCGCGATGTCGGCTTCCTGCCGGAGCCATGCGACATCGGGATGACGGCGGATGGTGCCCGTCGAGGTGCAGGGCGCATCGATCAGGATTCCGTCGAAGCCGCCGCTGTCTGTGCTCTGCCATTCGACGGCATCGGCGACCACGGCCTCGGCCGGCAGCGCCAGCCGCGCCAGATTGTCCTTCAGCCGCGCGACGCGTGCGGGCGAACGGTCGAGCGCGATCACGCGCGCGCCGGCGTGCGCGAGTTGCGCGGCCTTGCCGCCGGGCGCGGCACAGAAATCGACAATGCTCTTGCCTTTGACATCGCCGAAGAGGCGCACCGGCAAAGCGGCGGCGGCGTCCTGTACCCACCACGCGCCTTCCGCAAAGCCCGGCAGCATGGTCACCGAGCCTTGCAGCAGCGTGCGCACGGTGCCGGTAAGCAAGAGTTCGCCGTGCAGCCGCGTCGCCCATTGCGACGCGTCGGATTTTACGGAGATGTCGAGCGAGGGCTCGTGGCCGATCGCATGCGCGATCGCTCTCGCGGTGGCTTCGCCGTAATGCGCGGTCCAGCGCTTCAGGAGCCAGGGCGGAATGTCGAGTGTCTCGGCTTTCACTTCATCGACAAGGCCGGCGCCCTCGCGGGCACAGCGGCGCAGCACCGCGTTGACGAGGCCGGCATATTTCGCGGCGCGCCGATCCGATTGCACCAGCCGCACCGAGAGATCGACGGCGGCGTGATCGGGAACGTCCATCCAGAGGATCTGCGCCGCGCCAATCAGCAGCGCACTTTGCGCGCGCGGCGCATCGGTCGGAATGCCGCGATCGAGCAGCCGCGACAACAGATGGCCGAGCGTCCCGAGCCTGCGCAGGATCGTCGCCACCAGCCGGCGCATCAGCGCGCGGTCGCGGTCGGCAAGTGTCTTGAGAGCAGGGTGGGCACCCGCGCCGTCAAGCTGGTCGTCGAGGGTGCGGTGCTTGTGCAGGACGCCGTCCAGAATGTCAGCGGCGATCCGCCGCGCCGCGAGACCGGGCACTTCAGCAGGGCGAGCTAATCTCTGGGACGGCATGCAGGAAGTTTACCCGAAGGGAAAAAGGCAATTCCGCTAGCACTCGGGGCATGCCATTACGGCCCCACAACTGCCATGCGAATATGCCAAATATAAGAATTGCCCCTGGAATTTCCATCAGGGCCCCACGATCTGTTGAGAGGGTGGTCCCGAAGCAGGAGGGTTGGTGATGACTGATAATCCCTCGCAAGCTCGCCCCGAGCACAAGGTGTTGACGCCGGCGGCGCAACGCGCGCTCGCCGAGGCCGAGGCCCGCCGTCGGGCGGCTGCCGCCCAGGCCAAGCCGATGCCGAAGGAATTCCACGGTCCGAAGGGGCCGGAGCCGACGCGCTATGGCGATTGGGAGAACAAGGGCATCGCGTCGGATTTCTGAAACAAAAAGCCGCGCTTCTCGCACGGCTTTTGTGTTTTCCGCGTCGTCATTCCGGGGAGCGAGTGAAACGAGCGAACCTTGGTGCGCAATTGCGCAACTGAGAATCTCGAGATCTCCGATGCGCGATTGCGCATCTGGGGTCTGCGCTTCGCGCATCCTGGAATGACAAAGGCCGATATTAGCGCGTCACCACGACCTGGGTGCCGACCGACACGCGGCCGTAGAGGTCGGTGATGTCGTCGTTGAGCATGCGGATGCAGCCGTAGGACACGAAGCCGCCGACCGAGCCCGGCATGTTGGTGCCGTGGATGGCGTATTCGCCGCCGGACAGCGTCATCGCCGCCACGCCCATCGGATTCCTCGGGGAGCCGCCGGGAATCACGTCCGGCATGTTCGGCTTGTCGTGCTTGACTTCCCTCGGCGGCGACCAGGCCGGGTTGCGGTACTTGCCGTCGATCCGGGTCACGCCGGCCCACTGCTTGCCGGACTTGCCGACGCCGACCGGGTAGCGCATCGCATGGCCGTCATCGAGGATCAGATAGAGGTGCCGCTCGTTGGTTTTCACCACGATGGTTCCCGGCGAATACTCGCTGCCGCGAACCGGCACCATTTCCGGCCGCGCCTGCGCCGCATTCGTCGCCAGAAGGCCAGCCCCGATGGTGACGGCCAGCGTCACCACAATCCGCTTCGACATCGATTTTCTCCGCTTCGCCCGCCCCGAAGGACGGCAGATTCGCTCGAACCGGCCAAAAGGGCGGCCCACCCACGCATTTTTAACCGCGCGCGTTAGCCGGATGGTTTCCACGCGGGCCCGCGGCTGCATTCGAGCAGGGGGAGAAAAGGAAATGTTGGAATCAAAGTAAATGACCCGAAAACAACACTTGCCGGAAAACGGCCGCAGAGCCGCCACAGTTCCTGACGTTTGCGTGAGGGGCCTTGGTCAAGCGCGTTCTGTCTCGACTGACGGCGTCATTCCGGGATAGTGCGCAAGCAGACCCGCAATCTCGACATTCCAGGTTCGATGCTTACGCATCGCCTCGGAATGACGAATTGCAGGGGGCCGGCTCCAACGCTATGCCGCCGTCCCCTTCCGGTTCTGCCGGTTCTTGACGAGGTCATCGACCACGGCGGGATCGGCCAAGGTCGAGGTGTCGCCCAAACTGCCGGGCTCATCCTCGGCGATCTTGCGCAGGATGCGGCGCATGATCTTGCCGGAACGCGTCTTCGGCAGGCCCGGCGCGAACTGGATCTGGTCGGGCGAGGCGATCGGCCCGATGTCCTTGCGCACCCAGGCCACCAATTCCTTGCGAAGCTCTTCGGTCGGCTCGGTACCGGCCATCAGGGTGACATAGGCGTAGATGCCCTGGCCCTTGATGTCGTGCGGATAGCCGACAACGGCGGCCTCCGACACCTTGGCATGCGCGACCAGCGAGCTCTCGACTTCGGCGGTGCCCATGCGATGGCCGGAGACGTTGATGACGTCGTCGACGCGGCCGGTGATCCAGTAATAGCCGTCGGCGTCGCGGCGGCAGCCGTCGCCGGTGAAGTATTTGCCCTTATAGGTCGAGAAGTAGGTCTGCTCGAAGCGCGCGTGATCGCCATAGACCGTGCGCATCTGTCCCGGCCACGACCGCGTGAGACAGAGATTGCCGGATGTCTCGCCTTCCAGCACCTTGCCGTCGGCATCGACGATCTCGGGCGCCACGCCGAAGAACGGCTGCGTCGCCGAGCCCGGCTTGAGTTTCGTCGCGCCCGGCAGCGGCGTGATCAGGATGCCGCCGGTCTCGGTCTGCCACCAGGTGTCGACGATCGGGCAGCGATCGTCGCCGACCACGCGGTGATACCACTCCCACGCTTCCGGATTGATCGGCTCGCCGACCGAGCCGAGCAGCCGCAGCGACTTGCGCGAGGTCTTCTTCACGGGATCGTCGCCCGACTGCATCAGGGCGCGGATCGCGGTCGGCGCGGTGTAGAAGATGTTGACCTTGTGCTTGTCGATGACGTTCCAGAACCGCGAATTATCCGGATAATTAGGCACGCCCTCGAACATCAGCGTGGTCGCGCCGTTGGCGAGCGGCCCGTAGAGAATGTAGCTGTGGCCGGTGACCCAGCCGACGTCGGCGGTGCACCAGTAGACATCGCCCTCGTGATAGTCGAACACGTATTGATGCGTCATCGACGCGAACACGAGATAGCCGGCGGTGGTGTGCAGCACGCCCTTCGGCGTACCGGTCGAGCCCGACGTATAGAGGATGAACAGCGGATCTTCCGCATGCATGTGCTCGAGCGGGCATTCGGTCGTCACCATCGCGGCCGCCTCGTGGTACCAGAGATCGCGCGACGGCTTCATGTCGACCTTGCCGCCGGTGCGCCTGACCACAACGACCCAGTCGACATCTTCGGTCTTTGCAAGGGCGGCATCGACATTGGCCTTCAGCGGCACCTTCTTGCCGCCGCGCATGCCTTCGTCGGCGGTAATGACCACCCTGGATTTGCAGTCGTTGATGCGCTGGGCGAGGCTGTCGGGCGAGAAGCCCGCAAACACCACCGAATGGATGGCGCCGATGCGCGCGCAGGCGAGCATCGCGTAGGCCGCTTCCGGAATCATCGGCAGGTAGATGGTGACGCGGTCGCCCTTCTTGACGTTTCGCGTCCGCAGGATGTTGGCCATCCTGCAGACCTCGTCATGCAGCTCCTTGTAGGTGATGTGCTTCGACTGCGAGGGATCGTCGCCTTCCCAGATGATCGCGGTCTGGTTGCCGCGCTTGGCCAGATGCCGGTCGATGCAGTTATGGGCGACGTTGAGCACGCCGTCCTCGAACCATTTGATCGAGATGTGGCCGGGCGCGAACGAGACGTTCTCGATCCTGGTCGGCGCCTTCATCCAGTCGACGCGCTTGGCCTCCTCGGCCCAGAACCCGTTGGGGTCGGAGATGGAGCGGGCGTACATTTCCTTGTACTTGGCCTGATCAATCCAGGCGCGCTTCGCCCAATCAGCCGGCACGTCGTAGGTTTTCTCGGACATTTGACCCTCCCACAGGCGCCAGCGAACATGACGACGCTGAAGCCACTTTCATTGTTAACGCGATTATGCGTCGGCGCGTCCGGTGCGGACAAGATGAACATTAGAACCTTCGGCGGGCCCCGTAGTTGCGCCGCATCAAGGCCGCCGCGAGATCGTCCCCTGACCGGGCTGGCGATCACGTTCACGTTTTTTCTTGGTCCCAAATCAACGCTATCTAGCGAATGCGCCCACAAAAGGTATCTAATAACCTCCTGCGTCATAATCGGGACTGGCCATGGCGGCCGCGACCCCCTAAATGGCGTCCCCAGGCCATACGGCCCCTCCGGAACGAAGCCTCGCGAAAAGGCATTACCGGACGAACACAGGAGCCAGGCGTTAACGACCATGACGGATCAGCAGAATCTCGAGCCGCAACGGCCCGCTTCCGCCGATCCTGCCGTGGCGTTGGCGGAGATGCTCGGCCAGTCGCCGAAGCCCGCGGCCTCCCAGCCGAAGCCGGTGGCGCCCAAGACTTCCGTTGAGGATATCGCCCAGGAACTCGGCCTGAAGCTCGGCGACCAGAACGAATTGACCATCCGCCGCGTCAAGCGCGGCAAGAATTACAGCTTCGTCCGCGCCAACGGCACCCGCATCAAGCATGTCGGCACCATCCGCCGGCTGCACCGGATGGCGGTGCCGCCGGCCTATCGCGAGGTGCGCTACGCCGCCGACCCCAATTCGCACCTGCAGGCGGTCGGTGTCGACGCCGCCGGACGGCTGCAATACCGCTACCACGCCGACTGGGAGAAGGTGCGCGAGCAGCGCAAGGCGCATCGCCTGGCCAAGCTCGTCGCGGCGCTTCCGAAGATCCGGCGCAACGTCTCCATGCATCTCGCCGGCGAGGAGCCGACGCGGGAGTTCGCGCTGTCCGCCGTGATCGAGCTGATCGCGCGCACCGCGATCCGTCCCGGCAATGAATCCTATGCAAGGCTGAACGGCACCCGCGGCGCCACCACGCTTTTGAAGTCCAACGTCACGCTGGAAGACGATAGCGTGGTGCTGACCTTCAAGGCCAAGGGCGGCAAGGCCGTGCGCAAGGAATGCAACGCGGCGAAGCTCGTGCGCGCGATCGGCATCCTGCAGACCGTGCCGGGCAAGCGCATGTTCCAATATCGCGACGCCAATGGCGTGGTGCGCGGCGTCTCGACCACGACCGTGAACGCATTTCTGCGCGAGATCGCCGGCATCAAGATTTCGCTGAAGGATTTTCGCACGCTGATGGCATCCGCTGTCGTCGTGGAATCGCTGTCGCGGATCACCCCGGCCACCAGCCAGCACGGCCGCAAGCGCCAGGTGCTGGAAGCGATCCGCGCGGCGGCCGACCAGCTTTCCAATACGCCGGCGATCTGTCGCAAGAGCTATGTCCACGACACCATCGTCACCGCCTTCGAGGACGGCATCCTCGAGCGTTTTGCGGCGACGATGAAGGGACCGCGTACGCAGAAGAAGCGCGAGCAGCTTCTGGCGCAGGTCGTCACCGCGGCTGCGGCGTAACGCGGATTCCTGTTTCCGCCTGATCCCTCGGGTCAAGCCCGGGGGCATGCCTTGCGGAAAACCGCTACACACCCCGCATCAAGTGCGGGGCCGGCCTTTTCCGGATCATGCGCTTATTTCAGCTCAACTTGCTTTCGCCGCCGACATGCGCAGATCGGGACCGGGATTCCGGCCCGTAGCGGCAACGGTGAGCCGGCCCAGATAATGGGCCCAACCCTTGTTGTGGTTTTCACACTGCACCGCGTTCGGCAGGCCGCTATGGGTCATGCGCAGCAAGGTGCCGCCATCGCGGTCGATCAGGTCGATCTCGATCAGGCTCGATCCCGCCGGCACTTCCTCGTTGTGGTGTCCCAGCCAAAGCTGTAGGCAAGGCGGTGGACCGGCACGACCTCGCGGAACGCGCCGCGCGCGACATTGCCGCGCTCGCCGATGCCTTTGACGAGATAGAGCCCGCCGGGATTGGGCTCGGTCGACGCCTCTGCGCCCATCCAGCTCACGATTTTCTGCGGATCGGTCAAATAGGCGAAAACGGTGGCAGGCGGGGCCGCGATTTGGGTCTCGCGTCGGACCACGAACGCATCAGTCATCGGCTCTTCCCTAGGTTGAACCAAGCAGATGGCGGCGTCAGGGTTCCTCGTCAAGCCCCGCCGTCACGGGATAGGCCGTGACAAATGTGACGCGCAAACGCCATGATCGCGCCATGCAGTCTTCCTTGCAGCTTTCCTCGACGCTCTCCTGGCTCGTCGATATGGCGGCCGAGACCTCGGGCGCCGACCGGTTGCTTGCCGAGCTCGGCGCGCATCTGGTCGCCGATGGCCTGCCGCTTGCGGGCGGTGCGCTCACGCTCGACATTCCGCACCCGCTGATCGCGCGGCGAACCTGGCTGTGGCGCGCCGGGAGCGGCGAAGTGATCGAAGCCCTGGGCTTTGCGCCGGGCAGACCCCTCGCGGCCCTGGAAAAAGATTCGCCCAATGATGCAGGCCGGCAATGGCTTGCCGGGATCGCCGGCGGCGTCGTGCATGAGGACAGCGTTGGGCTGAGGCCGGGCGGGCCGTCGCTCGGCTGGATCGGACCGCGTCCGTTCAAGTCTCGGGAGGTCGAACAACTGCGCGAGGCTGCGCGCTTTGCCGCCGCGCCGCTCGCCGTGCTTGCGGCGCGCGCCAACCTGACCGCGGCGCTCGAAGCCTATCTCGGCCGGCGCAGTGCGGCGCGGGTGATGGCGGCGCCATTGCGCCGTGACGTCGGCGAGACCATTCAGGCCGCGCTGCTCTATGCCGATCTGCGCGGCTTCACCGCGCTTTCCGAAGCGAGCCCCCCGGCGATGGTGATCGCGGCGCTCGACGCCTGGTTCGACCGCGTCGCCGGCGCGGTTCACGCCTTCGGCGGCGAGGTGCTGAAATTCATCGGCGACGGCATCCTGGCTATCTTTCCGGTCACCGGCGATGCGCCGCGCGGCGCCTGCGATGCGGCCCTGCGGGCTGTGACCGCCGCGCGGGCCGGGATGGCGCATCTCGATCAGGAGCGAGGCAAGCAGGGACTGCCGCCTTTGCCTTTCGGCGCCGCGCTGCATCTCGGCGAGATGCTGTGGGGCAATATCGGCGCCGCCGATCGGCTGGATTTCACGGCGATCGGTCCCGCCGTCAATCTCGTGAGTCGGCTCGAAGGGCTGTGCCGCCCGCTCGGCAAGACGGTGCTGGTGTCCGGCGCGCTCGCGGCCGAGACCGACGTGCCGCTGATCGCGCTTGGCACGCACCCGCTTCGCGGCATTCCAGCGCCGTGCGCGGTGTTCACGTTGCCGGAGGATTGAGCCTGCGATCTACGCCCCTACAATCCGCCCATCTTGCAGACGAGCTTCCATTCCTCCGCCGTCACCGGCTGAACTGACAGGCGCGAATATTTCACCAGCGCCATCGCGGCGAGCTTCTTGTCCGCCTTGATCGCCGCCATGGTCACCGGCGTCGGCAGCTTCTTGTCGGCCTTGATGTCGACGCAGACGAATTTGCCGGTCTTGTCGGTCGGGTCGGGATAGGATTCCTTGATGATCTCGGCGATGCCGACGATCTCCTTGCCCTCGTTGGAATGATAGAAGAACGCCTTGTCGCCCTTCTTCATGTTGACGAGATTCTGCCGCGCGGTGAAATTACGCACGCCGGTCCAGGCCTCGCCCTTGGCGCCCCTGGCCACCTGCTGGTCCCATGACCATGCCGAAGGTTCGGATTTCACCAGCCAGTACGCCATGCTCATTCCTCCGCCTTGAAGGGCCTCGTCAACAAACCTTCGATCGCGGCGTCGATCGTGAGTTTCCTGGAAAGGATCGCCGCGACGGCCATTGATACCGGCAACTCGATTTTTTGCGAAGCCGCAAGTTCGATCAGCGCGGGAGCCGTGAACTCGCCTTCGGCGAGCTTCCCGGCGGGTTTCGGTTCGCCGCGCCCGAGCGCCAGCCCGAGTGCGAAATTGCGCGATTGCGGGCTGGAGCAGGTCAGGATCAGGTCGCCCAATCCCGAAAGGCCGGTCATGGTTTCGGCGCGAGCGCCGCAGGCGCGCCCGAGCCGCGCCAACTCGGAAAAGCCGCGCGTCGTCAGCGCGGCCTGTGCGGAGGCGCCGAGCTTCTTGCCGACGACGATGCCGGCCGCGATCGCCAGCACATTCTTGGCCGCGCCGCCGATCTCGACGCCACGCACGTCATTGGTGTGATAGGGCCGGAAGGTCGCCGAGCCCAGGGCCTGCACCAGGCGGGCGGCGAGATCTTCGTCCTTTGCGGCCAGCGTCACGGCGGTGGGAAGCCCGCGCGCGACATCCTCCGCAAAGCTCGGGCCCGAAAGGATCGCGGGCGCCGCACGCGGCGCGGATTCCGCGATGATCTCGGTCATGAATCTATGCGTGCCGTGCTCGATGCCCTTGGCGCAGGCGATCACCGGCGTGCCATGATGCAGGTGCGGCGCGATCGCATTCATCGCGCCACGCAGGTGCTGGGCGGGCGTGACGACGAGAATGATGTCGGCTTTCGCCGCATGCGCGATATCGTTGATCACCGCGATCTCGGCTCCAAGCTTGATGCCGGGCAGCCGCGGATTTTCCCGCGTCGTCGCGATCCGTTTCGCATGATCGGCGTCGCGCGCATAGAGCGTCACATCCCGCCCCGCACGCGCGGCGACGGAAGCGAGCGCCGTGCCCCACGCGCCGGCGCCGACGACAGCGACCGAATTGAACGCGGGCATCGTCAGTGCTCAACGTCCCCTCTCCCCGCATGCGGGGAGAGGTGAAGGGAGAGCGCGCCGCGCGATGTTTTGTTCATCACCTAAAATCCCGCGCGGGAGTTGGCATAGCCCGCCGGTGCGGTGGCATTGGCGTCGAGCAGCCAGCGCGCCCGCGGCGGCGCCTCCATGGTGTCGATCATGCCGAGTGCGAGCCGCTCGGCGCCGGCCCATGCGATCATCGCGCCATTGTCGGTGCAGAGCGAAGGCGGCGGAATCAGCATGGTGGTCTGCGCCTTTGCCGCGACGTCCTGCAGCACGCCGCGGATGGCGCGATTGGCGGCGACGCCGCCGGCCGCGACCAATGCACGCGGCGGGCCGAAAATCTCCGCGAACATTTTCAGGCCGACGGTGAGCCGGTCCGCCGTCGATTCCAGCACCGCGGCCTGGAAGCTTGCGCAGAGATCGCTGATGTCCTTTGGCTCCAGCGGTGTGATCTTGCTGGCTTCGTTGCGGACGGCGGTCTTTAACCCCGACAGCGAGAAATTCGCGTCCGCGCGGCCCAGCATCGGCCGCGGAAAGGCGAAGCGCGTGGGGTCGCCGTCATTGGCCGCGCGCTCGACCTGCGGTCCGCCCGGATAGGGCAGGCCCAGCATCTTCGCGACCTTGTCGAAGGCCTCGCCCATGGCGTCGTCGACCGTGGTGCCGAGCCGCACATAATTGCCGACGCCTGCGACCGCGACGATCTGGGTGTGGCCGCCGGAGGCAAGGAACAGGCAATAGGGAAAGGCGATCGCGCAGGTGAGCCGCGGCGTCAGCGCATGCGCTTCCAGATGGTTTACGGCGATCAGCGGCGTGTCGTGCACCATCGCGATCGCTTTCGCCGTGGTGAGCCCGACAATGACGCCGCCGATCAGGCCGGGGCCGGCTGCGGCCGCGACCGCCGATAGCTGCTCGTAGCCGATTCCAGCGTCCTTCATCGCGCGGTCGATAATGCCGTCGAGGAGATCGACATGCGCGCGCGCCGCGATCTCCGGCACCACGCCGCCATAGCGCGCGTGCTCCTCGGTCTGCGAGCGCACGATATTGGACAGGATCCGCCCCGACCCGTCCGGCTGCCGCTCGACCACGCTGGCTGCGGTCTCGTCGCAGGTGGTTTCGATCCCCAGCACCAAAGTCGGCTTGTCGCTATCCAATTTAAACCCTTGCGCTAATCCCGTCGTTTCGTAAGTAACCGCGTAGCATCGCGGTTGCAATCGCCGTCACCGCGGATTCCTCATGGCAAGGCTGCCCATGGCCGTTCTCGTCACCCGCCCGCATCCCGATAATGAGGCGACCGCACGGGCCTTGCGCGATCGCCGCTTCGAAGTCGTGCTGGCGCCGATGCTCCGCTTCGAGCCGGTGGTGCTGGCCGACGATCTCGGGCAGGACCATGCCGCTATCATCGTCACCTCGGCCAATGCGTTTCGTGCGGTCGAAAGGCAGCTCGGGCCGCTCCTGAAGCTGCCGCTCTATGCCGTCGGCGAACATACCGCGTCCGAAGCACGCCGGCTCGGCTTTGCCAAGGTGATCGTGGCCAAGGGCGATGCGGGAAAATTGCGCGACCGCGTGCGCAAGGATCTCAAGGCGAAAAACAGCCGACTGCTGTATCTCGCCGGCGCCGATCTCTCGCGCGATCTCGCGGGCGAACTAGCCGACCATGGTTTCGAGGTCGTCACACGGACGACCTACCGGATGGCCGCGCTGTCAGGCCTGTCGCGCGAAACCCGCGACGCCTTTGCCGCCGACGCCGTGGAAGCCGTGCTGCATTATTCCCAGCGCAGCGCGCGCGCCTTCCTGGAGGCGGCGCGGGCGGATGGGGTCGAGATCACCGCATTGGCCGTGCCGCAATGCTGCATTTCGGCCAATGTGGCCGCGATTTTGCGCGAGGCCGGCGCGTTGCGGGTGCTGGTGGCGGCGAGCCCGGACGAAAATGCCCTGTTCGGGGCTTTGGAGCGTGCTTTGCGGCCCTGATTGGCGTAAGAGAGCGCGCCGATTCCGGTATAGTCTTGAGACCCACCAACCAGGGAACCAGCCAGGGAACCGCAGGGATGGCCGATGACGTACTAGAGGACGCTGGGCCCGTGCCGGAGGCCGGCAAGGTCAAGCGCGAGCCGCCGACGATCGATCTCGAGGCCACCAAGGTCTCGGAGACGGCATCGGCCGAGCCCAAGCCTTCTGACGACAAGCCTTCCGAGTCCAAGCTTTCCGAGTCCAAGCTTTCCGAGTCCAAGCCTTCCGAGCCCGAGCCTCCCGAAGAGCAGCCTGCTGTAGACACGGCGCCCGAAGACAAGCCTGCCGAGCCCAAATCGAATGCCGAACCGGACAGGACGGCGGCTGCCATTTCGCCCTGGGTGATCGCGCCGCTTTCCGGCGCTGTTGCAGCCAGCCTCGTGATCCTGGTCGGCTGGCTGCTGGGCTGGCCAACCGTGCAGGCGCCGCCCGCCGCGCCGCAGGTGAGCGCGGCTGCGGTCGACGATCTCGGCAAGCGCGTCGCCGGGCTCGAATCCAAAATTGCCAAGCCCGTGGCCGATCCCGCAATGACCGCGCGGATCGACACGCTGGAGAAATCGCTCGCCTCCTTGCGCGGCGACCTCGCCAATCTTCATGCGCAGTCGGACAAGCTCGCGGGCGCCGTCAATGAGGCGAAATCGGCGCCGCGCGATTCCGGCGCGTCCGCGTCCGCGGTCGACCTCTCCGCCATCAGCGCACGCATCGATCAGATCGAGCGCACCAACCGCGCGCAGGCTGCTGCGAGCAAGCCGGCCGACGATCAGCCGCTCCGCCGCGTCGTCGCGTCGGCGCTGCTCGACGTCGCGGTCCGCCATGGCGATCCCTTTGGCGGCGCGCTCCAGGCCGCGAAGGCGCTCGCGCCCGATGCCGACAAGCTCAAGCCGCTCGATCCGTTCGCGGAGAAGGGCGTGCCGCACCCGCCGGCGCTGACCCGCGAATTGCTGACGCTGGTGTCGAAATTGTCGCCGGCGGCGGAAAGCCCGACCACCGGCTCCGGCATTGTCGATCGCCTGCAGGCGGGCGCATCAAAGCTGGTGCGCATCGAGCGAACGGATGCCGCCGGCAACGACCGCAGCGCCGTGGTCGCGCGCGTCACCGCGGCGGCGCTGCGCAACGACCTTGCCGATGCGCGGCGCGAACTGGCTTCGCTCGATGCCGCCGACCGCGCGCCTGCGCAGGCCTGGCTCGACAAGGCCGCAGCGCGGGACGCAGCCCTCGCCGCGTCCCGTCAATTCGCCGAAGAGGCAATGGCTTCGCTGGCGAATTCGGCGCAATAGGCTTTTCATGATCCGCATCGTTCTGTTTCTGCTGTTGATCGCTCTGGCGGCGGCGGGCGCGGCATGGGTGGCCGACCAGCCGGGCGATGTCGCGGTGTCGTGGGGCGGCACCAGGCTCACGACCACGCTGCCGGTGTTCGCGCTGGGGATCGCCATCATCGTCGTCGCGGCGATGTTCATGCTGGGGATGTTCGGCGCGCTGTTGCGCACGCCGGGCCGTTTGCGCCGGCGCCGCCACGAGCGGCGCCATGCCCGCGGCCGGCACGCGATCACGCATGGGCTGCTCGCGATCGGCCATGGCAACTCCGCCGCCGCCCGACAGCATGCCGAAGTCGCGCGAAAACTCGCCGGCAACGATCCGCTGGCGCTGCTGTTGCACGCGCAATCGGCGCAGCTCGATGGCGACCGCGAAGGCGCAAGAGCGGTGTTCGGCGCCATGGCCGAGCGCGAGGACACGCGGCTTCTGGGCTTGCGCGGTCTGTTCATCGAGGCGCAGCGCGCCGACGATGCGGTCGCGGCCGTCCTGATCGCAGAGGAGGCGCTGAAGCTTGCGCCGGCCTCGACCTGGGCCTCGCATGCCGTGCTCGGCTTCCGCTGCGCGCAGGGCGACTGGGACGCCGCGCTGAAGATCCTCGACAACGATCTCGCCTCCGGCCTGATCGACAAGGCGGTCTATCGCCGCCGCCGCGGCGTGCTGCTAACCGCGCGCGCGCTCGAACTGGAAAAGGTCGACCGCGACATGTCGCGCGAAAGCGCGATGGAGGCGGTGAAGCTCGCGCCGACGCTGGTGCCGGCTGCGGTGCTCGCCGCGAAATTCGAAAGCGAGGCGCATCAGGTGCGGCGCGCGATGCGGATTGTGGAGGCGGCGTGGCTCAAGCATCCGCATCCCGATCTCGCCGATGCCTACGCCCATGTGCGGCTGGGCAATTCCGCACGCCAGCGGCTGGTGCGGATCGAGACGCTGGCGGCGAAGACGCCCGATCATGTCGAAGGCAAGCTCGCGATCGCGCGCGCCGCGATCGATGCATCCGAATTTGCAAAGGCGCGCCAAGCTCTCGCTTCGCTGGTCGCCAATCCCACCCAGCGCGTGGCGATGCTGATGGCGGAGATCGAACGCATCGAGCATGGCGACAGCGGCAAGGCGCGGATGTGGACGCTCCGCGCCGTGCGCGCGCGCCACGATCCGGCCTGGACCGCAGACGGCTATGTCAGCGACCGCTGGCGGCCGGTGTCGCCGGTGACGGGACGGATCGACGCGTTCCAGTGGCACACTCCCGTCGCGAGCCTGCCGTCGTCGGACAAGGGCGCGACCATCGAGTCTTCGCCTTTTGAGGAAGCGATGCTGGCCGCGCCATCGCCGCGCCGCGAGATCGCGGCGAACGAGGGCCTCGCCGAGCCGCCGCGCGGGGGCGAGATCGAGGCGATTGGGCCGCCGGCCGCACAGGACAACTCGCCGGGTGAGGTCAAGCCCGCCGAAAAGCCCGCCGAGCCCGTGGTGATGCCGCCTCCGACGGCAGCGCCCGCCACATCCGCATCCGCGCCGGTGGCCTCAGCCCCCGCGGCGCCGACAGCGTCGGCCGAATCGCCGGTACCGCCGCGCCCGCGCCCCTGTTCCGCACCCGCGCCGACCTCACCAGACCGGCCAGGCCGATCCCCGCCGTGATCCCGATCGTCCGCGCGCCCGACGACCCCGGCATCGACGACGAGGCGCCAAGCGATGAATTTGTGGAACAAATCGGCACGCCAAAGGCGCAGGCCGGCGGCTGGCGCGGTTTCCTGGCCCGCTGGGGCGGGTAATAAATCCTTCAAACCGCATGATCCGGCAAAGTGGGACCCGGTTTGCCGATCAGATCATGCGCAAAGACGCCGTTTTTCTTGCCAATCGGGCTTGTGCCCGATATCAGGGGCGCACGCGTTTTTGGCCGCAACCGGACGCGTGTTTCACGGTTCGCCGCAATAGCTCAGTTGGTAGAGCACGTCATTCGTAATGACGGGGTCGGGGGTTCGAAGTCCCTCTTGCGGCACCAGCCTTCGCTTTGTCCAGCCCGGAGACATGGGTAACAGAACGTACCCAAGAAACGTACCCAAGACATGGGTGACAAGCTCGTGCCGCACGGGTTGTCGAGGGGTTGCAAGGTTCACCGCCGACGGTAAGCTTTTGCGACTGTCGACGGGGCGTTCGGATGAAGCCGTGGGAGTTCACCGCCCGATTGGCGGCGTTGCTTGTTGTTGCCGGTTGGGCGGTTGACGCGAGCGCCGCAAATCTCAGCCTGGCATTTTTGTCGGGAACCGGCGACGACCGCGAACCCGGCTCGCCGCCGCAACCGAGCCTCGCTGCATTTGACGGCCGGTGGACCTTCACAAGTGCGGGATGCAAAAATACCGGCTCCATCGCAGCAACGATCAAGCAGGGCCGAATTATCGTCCGCGGCGGCAGCGGACAGGTGAATCCGGACGGCACGTTGCATTCGGTTGGCGCCGGCGGCGGCATGACGCTTACAGCCGAAGGGCATATGGACCTGGAGACCGGCTCAGGTACGTTTGACCGATCCGACGGTTGCTCCGGGACCTGGATCGCGATCAAGCGACATTAAGGCATGATCCGGAAAAATGCGAAGCGGGTTTCCCTTGGCTAACAAACGCGTAGCGGTTGTGCGGAGATCATGCCCAAACAAGAAGCCGAAGCGCGATGACACTTCATCCTAAAGTCATCGCACTTTAGCGTGCGACCGCCGGCAATTGAGGGGACGAGCCCTCTCGGCCGGTTTTCGGTCCGATCCACATCCGCCCCCTCCGCCACGCCTGCACTACTCCGGTAAGACTGAACGCAAGACCGCACAAACACAGCATGACGATGGCCCCCGTGCGCAGCCACGGATGCGTGGCGAGCGGCGGGAAATCCAGCCTGTGCAGTGCGCGGAACAGCGCG